>NZ_FOTM01000001.1:0-487 GCF_900114565.1 Leifsonia sp. CL147 | reverse complement strand
CGCTGCCGCTGGTCTCCGCTGCCGCTGGTCTCCGCTGCCGCTGGTCTCCGCTGCCGCTGGTCTCCGCTGCCGCTGGTCTCCGCTGCCGCTGGTCGCCGCCGCGGCTGGTCGCCGCCGCGGCTGGTCGCCGCCGCGGCTGGTCGCCGCCGCGGAGTAGTGCCCCGTAATGTGGTGTAGCGCGGTGGCTGGCTCGTCGTTTCGGACGTGGGCGCGGTCACCGTGTGATCCTTCGAGAAGTCTCTTACCTCCACTCGAAAGGCATCATCACGATGACCGCACTTCACATTGTCGACCCTGCGAGCGTGCTCGCTGAAGCCTTGACCGACGCGTCGCCGGATCTGATGCGCAGCCTGTTGCAGACCACGATCAACGCGCTCCTCTCCGCGGACGCCGACGCCGTCGTCGGCGCGGAATGGGGCAAGCCCAGCCCCGACCGCACCGCGCAACGCAATGGCTACCGACACCGCGACCTCGACACCCGCGTTGG
>NZ_FOTM01000004.1:159467-242803 GCF_900114565.1 Leifsonia sp. CL147 | reverse complement strand
GTGTCGAACCCCGCCGCCGCAGCCCGCTCCACCAGACCATAGGAGATCTCCCGCTGCCGCATCACATACAACTGGAACCAATTCCGGCCCTCCGGGTTGACCGCCTTCACCTCCTCGATCGACGTGGTCCCCAACGTCGACAACGTGAACGGGATCCCCGCCGCACCCGCCGCCCCCGCACCGGCAACCTCACCCTCGGTCTGCATCAGGCGGGTGAACCCGGTCGGCGCGATCCCGAACGGCAACGCCGACGGGCCACCCCAGATCTCACACGACGTATCCACCACCGACACATCCCGCAGCACCGACGGATGGAACTCCACATCCTGGAACGCCTGCCGCGCCCGCGCCAACGACAACTCCCCCTCCGCAGCACCCTCCGTGTAATCGAACGCCGCCTTCGGCGTCCGCCGGCGAGCGATCCGCGCCAGATCCTCGATCGACAACGCCGACCCCAACCGACGCTTCTTCAGATCCAACTCCGGCCGCTTGAACTGCATCAACTCCAGCAACTCAACCGGCTTCGGAAACTGACGGGTGACCATGAGTGATCCTATCGAGGGTCGTAACGGACGAGTGAGGTGGTGCGGGCGACGAGTGCCCGCAGGGTTTCCAGGTCGCCGGTGAGGAGGCCGGCGGCGCGGGCCTGCACGAGGACGTTGCCGATCGCGGTGGCCTCCACCGGACCGGCGAGCACGGGGAGACCGCTCCGGTCGGCCGTCGCCTGGCACAGGAGCGCATTGCGGGCGCCTCCGCCGACGATGTGGACCGCTTCCACGGCGACGCTGGTTAGAGCTGCGGCCCGCTGCACCGACTCCGCGAACGCGGCGGCGAGGCTCTCGACGATCACCCGCACCATTCCGGCCGGCGACGCCGGCGCACTCAACCCTCGCTCGGAGAACCACCCGGCGATCCGGGAGGGCATGTCCCCCGGCGCGAGGAAGCGCGGGTCGTCGGGGTCGAAGACGTCCGCGGGCCGCGGCAGCTCGGCCGCTTCCGCGAGCAGCCCTTCGAGGCCGACCGGCAGGCCGCGCTGCTGCCATTCCCGCAGCGACTCGCTGAGCAGCCACAGGCCCATGACGTTGTGGAGGTACCGGATGCGCCCATCCACGCCGCCTTCGTTCGTGAAGTTGGCGTCGCGGCCCTCCTCGGAGACGACGCGGTGCTCCAGCTCGACGCCGACCAGACCCCAGGTCCCGCAGGAGATGTAGGCGGCGCGTGCCGGATCCATCGGGACGGCCACGACCGCCGAGGCCGTGTCGTGGGAGCCGACCGTGGTGACCACGGGGCCGGCGCCCGCGAACGGGAACTCCGCCGCCAGCGACGGGAGCAGGCCCCCGACCGGTGTTCCGGCATCCACCAGCGGCGCGAAGACGCCGACCGGGAGGCCGAGCCGGCCGATGAGGGCGCCGTTCCAGTCCCCCTCCGCCGTCAGGAGACCCGTCGTGGATGCGTTGGTGCGCTCCGCCTGCTCCGTCCCGGTCAGCCAGTACGCGATCAGGTCGGGGACGAGCAGGAATCGGTCGGCGGCCTCGAGGGAGCCGTCGGCCGCATCCACGGCCAGCTGGTACAGCGAGTTGAAGGGCAGGAATTGCAGCCCGCCCTCCCGGTACAGTTCGGCCGGGTCGACGGCCTCGTGGACCAGGGACACGCCCCGGGCCGTGCGCTCGTCGCGGTAGTGGTACGGCTCGCCCAGCAGCCGGCCGTCGCGCAACAGCCCGTAGTCGACCGCCCACGCATCCACGCCGATACTGGCGAGCGCCGGATCGGAGCGGGCGACCGCCGCGAGCCCGTCGTGGACGCTGGAGAACAGCCCCGTGAGGTCCCAGTGCAGAGCGGAACGGTCGCCCTCCCACACCCGCACGGGCGTGTTGAGGAACCGTGCCGCCTCCGTCAGCTCGAGCGTGCCCGGCCCCACCCGCGCGTGCATGACGCGGCCGCTGGTGGCGCCGAGATCCACTGCAGCGACGGTGCCCGATCTGTCGCTCATCGCAGGAAGGCCGCCGCGACCCCCGCGTCCACCGGGATGTGCAGGCCGGTCGTGTGGTCGAGGTCACTGGTGCAGAGCACGAACACCGCGTTGGCCACGTGCTCGGGCAGCACTTCGCGCTTGAGCAGGGTGCGCTGCGCGTAGTACTGGCCGAGCTCCTCCTCGGGCACCCCGTAGACCGCGGCACGCTTGGCGCCCCAGCCGCCGGCGAAGATCCCGGAGCCGCGCACGACGCCGTCCGGGTTGATGCCGTTGACGCGGATGCCGTGCTCGCCGAGCTCCGCCGCGAGCAGCCGCACCTGGTGCGCCTGGTCGGCCTTGGTCGCCGAATAGGCGATGTTGTTCGGTCCGGCGAAGATCGAGTTCTTGGAGGAGATGTAGACGATGTCCCCGCCGAGCTTCTGGTCGATCAGCACGCGGGCGGCGGCGCGGGAGACCAGGAACGACCCCTTGGCCATCACGTTGTGCTGCAGGTCCCAGTCGGCGTTGGTGGTCTCCAGCAGCGGCTTCGAGATCGAGAGGCCGGCGTTGTTGACCACCAGGTCGAGCCCGCCGAACGCGAGTAGCGCCTCCCGAATGGATGCGTCGACCGCCTTCTCGTCGGTCACGTCCGCGACCACGCCGATCGCGACATCCGCGTTGCCGATCTCGGCCGCCGCGGCCTGCGCCTTGGCCAGGTCGAGGTCGGCGATGACCACGCACGCGCCCTCGGCGGCGAGCCGGGTCGCGATGGCCTTCCCGATCCCGGATGCGGCACCGGTGACCAGGGCGATGCGCCCGGCGAGCGGCTTCGGCTTCGGCATCCGCTGCAGCTTCGCCTCTTCCAGCGCCCAGTACTCGATCCGGAACTTCTCCGCCTCATCGATCGGCGCATACGACGACAGCGCCTCCGCGCCGCGCATCACGTTGATCGCGTTGACGAAGAACTCGCCCGCGACGCGCGCGGTCTGCTTGTTCGCGCCGTAGGAGAACATCCCGACGCCCGGAATCAGCACGATCGCCGGGTCCGCGCCGCGGATCGCCGGCGAGTCCACCGTGGCGTGCCGGTCGTAGTACGCCCGGTAGTCCGCCCGGTACTGCTCGTGCAGCTCCTCCAGCCGCGCCACCGAGTCCTCGATGGAGGCGCCGGCCGGCAGGTCGAGGACCAGCGGCTTCACCTTGGTGCGCAGGAAGTGATCCGGGCAGGAGGTGCCCAGCGCAGCCAGCCGCGGGTGCTCGGCCGACGCCAGGAAGTCCAGCACCACGTCCGAGTCGGTGAAGTGCCCCACCTGCACCCGGTCGGTGGAGGCGATGGCGCGCAGGTGCGGAGCCAGCGCCGCCGCCTTCGCTCGCCGCTCCCCCTCGGGCAGCGGCTCATAGCCGGGCAGCTTCGGACCGAACGGGTCCGGACGGCCGTGGGCGGCGACGTAGTCCGCGGCGGTCTGGATGATCCACAGCGAGTTCGCCTCCGCCTCCGAGCTGGTCTCCCCCCACGCGGTGATGCCGTGGCCGCCCAGGATGGTGCCGATCGCGTCCGGGTTCGCCCGCTTGATCGCGGCGATGTCGAGCCCGAGCTGGAAGCCGGGACGCCGCCACGGCACCCACACGACGCGACCGCCGAAGACCTCGGCCGTCAGCCGCTCGCCGTCGGCTGCCGTCGCGATCGCGATGCCGGAGTCGGGATGCAGGTGGTCGACGTGGGCCGCATCCACCAGGCCGTGCATGGCCGTATCGATCGATGGAGCCGCCCCGCCCTTCCCGTGCAACGTGTAGTCGAATGCGGCGACCATCTCGTCCTCGCGCTCCACACCCGGGTAGACGTTCTGCAGCGCCCGAAGCCGATCGAGCCGCAGCACGGCCAGCCCGGACTCCGTCAGCGTGCCGAGGTCTCCCCCGGAGCCCTTCACCCAGAGCAGCTCGACCGGCTCGCCGGTCACCGGGTCGGTCTCCGTCCCCTTGGCGGACGTGTTCCCGCCCGCGTAGTTCGTGTTCGCTGGGTCCGACCCGAGGCGATTGGAGCGGGCGATCAGCTCCGCGACAGTCTCGTTCGTCATCGTGTCATGCCCCCCATCCGGCCTGGGTGCCGCCCACGCGGTCGGCCTCGATCTTCTGCTGGTAGCCGGAGGCCTGGTACGCGGCCATCGGATCGGCGGGCAGACCGCGCGACTCGCGCCAGGCGGCCAGGTCGGCGCGGACGTCGGTGTTGAACGCATCCATGAACACCGTGTTCGCAGCCAGCACGTCGTTCGCCGCCTGCGCTGCGGCCAGCGCTTCGGTGTCCACGAGCAGCGCCTTGGCGGTGGCCTCCTGGACGTTGAGCACGGAGCGGATCTGGCCGGGGATCTTCGCCTCGAGGTTGTGGCACTGGTCGAGCATGAACGCGACCTCGGGATTGGCGTACCCGCCGCCCTGGATCACCTCGAAGATGATCCGGAACAGCTGAAACGGGTCCGCGGCGCCCACGATCAGGTCGTCGTCCGCGTAGAACCGGCTGTTGAAATCGAACGAGCCGAGCTTCCCCAGCCGCAGCAGCTGCATCACGATGAACTCGATGTTGGTGCCCGGCGCGTGATGCCCGGTGTCCAGGCACACCACCGCCCGGTCACCGAGCGCGGCCGTCTGGACGTAGCTGGTCCCCCAGTCCGGGACGTCCGTGTGATAGAACGCCGGTTCGAAGAACTTGTACTCCAGCACCAGCCGCTGGCGCTCGCCGATCCGCTCGTAGATCTTCTGCAGCGAGTCGGCCAGCCGGTCCTGCCGGGCGCGCATCGAATCCTGGCCCGGGTAGTTCGTGCCGTCCGCGAGCCAGATCTTCAGGTCGCGCGACCCGGTCTCGTTCATCACGTCGATGCACTCGAAGTGGTGGTCGATCGCCTTCTGCCGGATCCGGTCGTCCGCGTGGGTGACCGACCCGAACTTGTAGTCGTCGTCCTGGAACGTGTTCGAGTTGACCGTTCCGAGGTCGACGCCGTTGTCCTGGGCGTGCTTGCGCAGGTCGGCGTACGAGTCGACCGTGTCCCACGGGATGTGCAGGGCGACGGTCGGAGCCAGCCCGGTGTGCTTGTGCACCTGAGCCGCGTCCGAGATCTTCTCGTACGGGTCGCGTGCGGTGCCCGGCGTGCCGAACACCCGGAACCGGGTGCCCGAGTTGCCGAACGCCCAGCTCGGCAGCTCGATCGCCTGCCGTGCCAGCTGGTCCTGGATGGACGTCAAGTCACTCACTGTCCTGCACCTTTCGCGTGGTATTTCGTGTCGTCGTTCGTGTTCTCGATCGCCGCGAGCTGGTCCTCGAGATGGAAGATCTCGGGGATCAGCTCGAAGGACCGATCGGGGGCATCCCCGTCGAGTCCGTCGAACAGCCGGCTCATCTCGGCCTGCCAGCGGGCGTTGACCTGCGTGAGATCCATCCGCCGCTGCGCGGATTCGTAGTCGTCCCGCGCCTCGACGTAGCCGATCAGCCAGCCGTCGTCGGCGAGGAAGAGGGAGTAGTTGTCCCATCCCGTCTCCTTCAGCGCGGTCAGCATCTCCGGCCAGACTGCGGCGTGCCGCGCGCGGTACTCGTCGAGGTGTGCCGGGTCGACGCGGAGTCGGAAGCACGCGCGTTGCATGGTGGTCGCTTTCGTCAGGAGGATGAGAGGGAAGGAGTGGTCGCCCGGCCGGCCTGAGCCGGCCGGGCGACGAGGGTCAGGACGGGATCAGAAGTGGAACTTGTCGATGTTGTCCTTGTTGAACACGAACGGGTCACCGAGGAGCACGGTCCCCTTGTCGCCGACCGTGAACGAGCCGAGCTTGCCCGCCGTGAAGGTGTCGCCCTTCTTGCCGGTGATGTCGCCGTCGATCAGGGCCTTCGCGGCGAAGGCCGCGAGGTAGCCGAGGTCTTCCGGGTTCCACAGCGCGAACTCGTCGACGGTGCCGTCCTTGACGTACGCGCGCATCTGGTTCGGCGTGCCGAGTCCGGTGAGCTTGACCTTGCCCTTGGCATCCGACGTCGAAAGGTAGCGTGCCGCGGCCGCGATGCCGACCGTGGTGGGCGAGATGATGCCCTTCAGGTTCGGGTGGGTCTGGAGCAGGGCCGCAGTCTTGTCGAACGACGTCTGGTCGTCGTCGTTGCCGTAGACGGTGTCGACGAGCTTGACGTTCGGGTGGTCCTTCGCGAGGTCCTTCTTCATCAGGTCGATCCAGGCGTTCTGGTTCGTCGCGTTGGCGGCGGCCGAGAGGATGGCGACCTCGCCGCTGTCACCGATCTCCTTCGAGATCGTGTCGACCTGGACCTTGGCGATGCCATCCGCCGTGGCCTGGTTCACGAAGACGTCACGGTACTTCGCGTCCGTGTCGGAGTCGAAGGTGACGATCTTCACGCCGGCGGACTTGGCCTGGGTGAGGGCACTGCCGAGCGCCGTCGGGTCGTTGGCCGAGAGCACGATCGCACCGACCTGCTGCTGCGTCAGGGTGTTGATGTAGCTGACCTGCGCGTCCGCGGTGGCGGTCGAAGGCCCGACCTGGTTGTAGGTGCCCTTGAACGACTTGATAGCCGTCTCGCCGCCCTTGTCGGAGGTGTCGAAGTACGGGTTGCCGAGGTTCTTGGGCAGGAAGGTGATCTTGTAGTTCTTGGAGCCGGATCCGGAGCCGTTGGAGCCGCTCGAGCAGCCGGTGACGGCGAGGGCGACGGCGACGACGCCGGCGCCGAGGGCGAACAGGCGCTTGGTGCGGCGCGAGGTGGAGGGCAACATCGTTGTTCCTTTCGGGGTGGGTGAAGCAGGTGGTGCAGGTGGTGCGGGTGGAACGTGCCTACGGCTGACTTCGCCGTCGGCGGGCTCGGGAGCCGCGCGCCCAAGCGAGGATGCGCGGCGAGAGGACCGAGACGATGAGGAGGACACCGGTGATGATGTTGATGGCGTCGGAGCTGACATTCGCCAGCCGGAGCGCGCTCTGCAGCACCCCGATCAGCAGGACGCCCGCGATGACGCCGTGCATCGCACCTTTGCCGCCGAAGATGGAGACGCCGCCGAGGAGCACCGCAGCGATCACCGAGAGCTCCAGTCCGACGGCGTTGTCGCCGCGGGCGCTCCCGTAGCGAAGCGTCCAGTAGATCCCGGCGAGGGCCGAGATCAGACCGGTGAGCAGGAACGCGATGAACTTGGTGCGTGCGACGTTCACCCCGGAGAAGGCGGCCGTGTCGGAGCTGAGCCCGAGCGCGAACAGCCCGCGGCCGTACGGGGTGGCGTGGAGCAGCACCGCGAAGACGATGACGAGCACCGCCACCAGCACCATGATGACCGGGATGCCCGAGGTTCCGAAGCGCTGCTGCGCGAGGTTCTGCCAGAAGAACGGGAAGTCGGTGATCGCCGTCGTGCCGAGCAGGCCGACTGCGATGCCGCGGAACAGCGCGAGCGTTCCGATCGTGACCGCGAGCGATGGGAGTCCGACCACGGTGACGAGGAACCCGTTCACCGCGCCGCAGACCAGCCCGACCACCAGGCAGACGACCATTGCGAACTCGAACGGCATCCCGGCTTTCGTCAGCACACCGAGCAGGACGCTGCTGAGTCCGAGGGTGCTCGCCACCGAGAGGTCGATCTCGCCGGTGACGATGACGAAGGTCATCGGCAGCGCGATCATCAGGATGGGGGTCACATCCAGCAGCAGGAAGCCGAGGGTGACCGGCGTGCCGAAGTTCTGCACGGTCGCGGAGGCCACGATGGCGACGACGATCAGCGCGCCGATCACCGCGAACTCGCGGGTCAGCAGCCAGCGCTGCCAGAGCGGGCGGCTGTAGTCGGGGTAGCTGCGCGCGGGTGCGGAGGTGGTGGGCACCTGGGTGTCGGTCACGCGGTGACCTCCCTTTCGGCGACGAGGCGGCGGGACAGCCGCAGAGAGAGGACACGGTCGAGGACGATTGCGCCGATGATGAGCACGCCGACCACCGCCTGCTGCCAGAAGTCCTGGATTCCGAGGATGGGCAGCGCCCGGTTGATGGTGAGCAGCAGCACCGCGCCGAGGACCGCGCCGTACACCGAACCGCTGCCGCCGAAGATGGCGACGCCGCCGATGACGGCTGCTCCCACGGCCTGGAGCTCAAGGCCCGTTCCGGTCTGCGAGCTGACCGTGCCGTAGCGGGCGACGAACAGCACTCCGGCGAGGCCCGCGGTCGCGCCGGAGAGGACGAACGCGGCGAGGATGCGGCGCGTCACCTTGAGGCCGTACAGCTCGGCGGCCGCGGGGTCGGAGCCGATCGCGTACAGCTCGCGGCCGCCGCGGCGGTTCCGGAGGAACCAGCCCGCGATCAGCATGACGAGCACCGCCAGGATGGTGAGGTACGGGATGGAGAGGAAGGACCCCGTCCCGAGCCCGAGGAAGGCGTCGGGCATGTCGCTCGCGTTGATGCGGTTGCTGCCGGCCCACAGAACGTCGATTCCGCGATAGGCGTACAGCGTGCCGAGGGTGATGACCAGCGCAGGCACTTTGCCGAACGCGACGAGCGCGCCGTTCACCAGACCGAGCACTGCGCCGGCGAGGGCGCCGATCACGAAGACGGTGATGATCGGGATGCCCGGGATATCGGCGAAGAGGCGCCCGGTCAGGTACGCGGTCAGTCCCACCACCGAGCCGACCGACAGGTCGACGTTGCGGGTGATGATGACGATGGCCTGGCCGATGGCGACGAGAGCGAGGATGGAGGGCGTCAGAAGCAGGTCGCGCCAGCCGTCGCCGCTGAACAGGAACGTCGGGTTGATGGCCGTGGTCACGGCGATCACGACGAGGATCGCGAGCAGGATGCCGGTCTCGCGAGCCCGGACGAATGTGCGGGCGATCCGGACGCCCGCGTTGGGCACCTTCTCGGGCGTGAGGGTGGGTGTCGTCATCGCGCGGACTCCTCGAGGGCGTGGGTGGCCGCGAACATGACGTTCTCGGCGTCGGCGACGGAGCGGTCGAGGTCGGCCGTGATGCGGCCCTCGCGGACGACGAGCACGCGGTCGGCCATCCCGAGCACCTCCGGCAGTTCGGACGAGATCATCAGGATCGCCATGCCGCGCCCGGCGAGCTCCGACAGCAGCCGGTGGACCTCGGCTTTGGTGCCGACGTCGATGCCCCGGGTGGGCTCGTCGATGATGAGCACGCGCGGTTCGGTGGCCAGCCACTTGCCCAGCACGACCTTCTGCTGGTTGCCGCCGGAGAGCGTCCCGACGAGTGTGTCGAGGGCGTTGGTCTTGAGCTGGAGGCGGCTCGCCCACACGCGGGCGGCGGAGTTCTCGGAGGCGCTGCGGATGAAGCCCGCCTTGGTCAGCTTGTTGCGGATGGCCAGGGTGCTGTTGCGCGCGACGGTCTCCTCCAGCACCAGCCCCTGCTTGCGACGGTCTTCGGGGACGAGCGCGAGGCCCGCCGCCATGGCCGCGGTCGGCCGGCGCTTGGGCACCGGCCGCCCCTCCACCCGGACGCTGCCCGTCTCGTAGCCGTCGACGCCGAACACCGCTCGCGCGATCTCACTGCGGCCGGCGCCCACGAGGCCGGCCAACGCCACGATCTCGCCGGAGCGCACGGTGAAGCTGACGTCGTGGAAGACCCCGGCGGAGGTCAGGTGCTCGACGACGAGGCGCGGTTCGCCGATCGTCGCCGCCTGCTTGGGGAACAGCTCTGTCACATCCCGGCCGACCATGCGGCGCACGATCTCGTCCTCGGTCACGTCGACCGTGCTGTCCGTGGAGACGTAGGCCCCGTCGCGCATCACCGTGATCGTGTCGCAGAGCGAGAACACCTCGTCGAAGCGGTGCGAGATGAAGACGATGCCGCGACCCTCGTCGCGGAGGCTGCGGGCCACGACGAAGAGCCGCTCGACCTCGACGCCGGAGAGGGCGGCGGTCGGCTCGTCCATGATCAGGAGACGCGCATCCAGAGAGATGGCCTTGGCGATCTCGATCAGCTGCTGGTCGGCGATCGAGAGGCCCTCGGCGAGGCGGTCCGGATCGATGTGGACGCCGAGCCGCCGGAAGATCTCACGGACCTCGGTGCGCATGGCCTTGCGGTCGACGCGCCCGAGGCGGTCGGTGGGCTGGCGGCCCATGAACACGTTCTCGGTGACGGACAGGTCGGGGAAGAGCGTCGGCTCCTGGTAGATGACCGCGATGCCCGCGTTCTTCGCCTCCGCCGTAGTGCTGAAGTCGACCGCTTCACCGCGGAAGCGCATCTCGCCGGCGTCCCGCTGGTAGAGCCCTGCGACGATCTTCACGAGAGTGGACTTGCCCGCGCCGTTCTCACCGACGAGAGCGTGGATGGACGCCTGCTCGACCCGGAGGTCGGCGCGGCTGAGGGCGATGACCTGGCCGAACGCCTTGGCCACGCCCCGGAGTTCGAGGACCGGCGGGCCGCCGGGAGCGGGAGTTGCTGAGGACGTCATTGTCGTGAATGATCTCCACGTCGGGGATGTGAACCGTTTCATTTTTGAAACGTTGAAATGACCTTGCCAGACCGCACCGCGCTACGTCAAGTCCCTGTCCGAATCTGTGCAGAACCCTAATGAAACGTGCATAATATGCAGCACTGCCTCGAATGAAGGAGCGCCATGCCGTCCGCCAGTGTCAAGGATGTCGCCGCCCTCGCCGGCGTCTCGGTCGGGACGGTCTCCAACGTCCTGAACCGTCCCGAGCGGGTCTCCGACGCCGTGGTGCAGCGCGTGCAGACCGCGATCGCCGAACTGGGCTTCGTGCGCAACAACGCCGCCCGCCAACTCCGGATGGGTCAGGGCAGCGGGATCGGCATGGTGGTCCTCGACGTGGGCAACCCGTTCTTCGCCTCGCTCATCCGGGGCGCCGAAGACCGGGCGGCGCGCGACAGGCTCTCGGTGCTGGTCGGCAACTCGGACGAGAACGAGCAGCGCGAAGCCGGCTACCTGACCATGTTCGAGCAGGAGCGCATCCGCGGCGTGCTGATCTCGCCCGTCGGCGATGCGACCCCGAGCCTGCATCGCCTGCGGGACCGCGGCATCCCCTCGGTGCTGGTCGACCGCACCAGCCTCGACCGTTCGTTCAGCTCGGTCGCCGTGGACGACGTCGCCGGTGGACGCCTCGCCGCGGCCCACCTGATCGAGCAGGGGTTCCGCCGTATCGCCTTCGCCGGAGGACCCTTCGCCATCGAGCAGGTCGCCCACCGCTACCGCGGGGCGACAGAGGAGGTCGCGTCCTCTCTCCCCGGCGGCACGGTCGAGAAGCTGGAGACGGAGAACCTCACGATCGAGGGAGGGCAGCGCGTCGGTGCGGCCCTCGCCGAGCGCGCGGCGGGAGATCGCCCGGACGCCGTCTTCGCCGCCAACGACCTGGTCGCCATCGGGTTGCTGCAGAGCCTGTTGCAGGCGGGCATCCGGGTGCCGGAGGATGTTGCCCTGATCGGCTACGACGACATCGCGTTCGCGTCGGCGGCCGTGGTACCCCTCTCCTCGATCCGCCAGCCCAGCCTCGAGATCGGCTCGACCGCGATGGACCTGCTGCTGCAGCTCACGGCCAAGCCGGACGCGCAGCCGGTCCACGTCGAGTTCCAGCCGGCACTCGTCGCGCGCGCGAGCAGCGCGGCGCTCTCCTCGGCGCACACCGCCCGCCGCTAACGCCTCCCTCTCGGCCGCCTCCGCCGCCTCCCCGTCCCGGAGGGACCTCGGATCGAAGGAAATTCGAACGGCTTCCGGCCGAATCTCCTTCAGTACTGCCATTCGAAGGAGATTCGAGCCCCGATCTCCTTCGGTACCCGACACCGCGCATCCGCTAGCACCGGCGTGAACGCGACCAAGGGGGACGTCTGTGAAAGAGTCGAAGCTGCGACCGAAGGTCGTGCTGTGGTGGGGAATCGGGCTGACCATCGGTGGGTTGCTGCTGGCAGTCCTCGTCCCGAACCTGAGCTACACCTTCCTCAACGCGCAAGGAGGAGCGACGGTCGACCAAGGGCTGATGCTTCTGCTGGACGTGTGCACACGAATCATCATGCAGGCCATCGCCCCGGTCGGCGTCGCCCTGATCGGGGCGTCGGTCGTCATGGCGTACGTCGGCAGGCTGCTCACGCCGGCGCACGAACGCGTCGCCGTCGCCGACACGGTCGCCGACGAGGACTGAGGACTGAGGACCGAGGACCGAGGACCAAGGACCAAGGACTGACCATGGACCCGTTGACCAGCCTCGCCCTGACCGTCACGATCGCTGCGGTCGCGCTGTGCGCCCTCTATTGGGTGATCCGACGCGCCGTGGCTGCGGGCATCCGCGACGCCCGCAGCGGCAACGGGAAAGGCGCGGCGCCCGTCGAATGACGTCGCCGCGCCTTCGCTGCGTGACTCAGGCCTGCTGCTGAGCGGCCGCCTTCAGCTCTTCGTACTGCTTCCGCACCTCGGTCATGTCGAGCTCGCGGATCTGCTCGATGAGGTCCTCGACCGCCTCGCCCGGCAATGCGCCGGCCTGCGAGAACAGCGGGATGCCGTCGCGGTACGCGATGAGGGTCGGGATGGACTGGATGCCGTAGGACGCGGCCAGCTCCTGCTGCGCCTCGGTGTCGATCTTGCCGAACGTGATGTCGGAGTGCTGCTCGGACGCCTTCTCGAACACGGGCGCGAACATGTGACAGGGACCGCACCAGTCGGCCCAGAAGTCGAGCAGCACGATGCCGTCGGCGACGGTCTGGTCGTGGTTGGTCGACGTGATCTCAGTGGTTGCCATGGTCGGTGAAACGCCCATCCATCAGGCGGTATTCCGCCTCAGCCACCCCGGCGGCCTGTGAAGACGGTGAACGCCAGGGGCACCACGGACCCGATCATGAGCACCGACCCGAGCACCGGGTCGCCGCCGTGCACGATGGCGCCGGCGACGATCGCGCCGCCGAAGACGATCGCAGCGACCAGGCGCCGGACCGTCCGTTCGAGGCGGCCGACCCGCTGCTCCAGCCGGGGCGTGCTGACGGCGATCGCGCCGTCCTCCACCCGGGTGACCAGCGCATCCAGACGCTTCGGCAGCCTCCAGGCGACGCCGGCGATCTCGATCGCCTGCTGCGCCAGGTCCTCCACGACGTTGCCGCGCTCCTCCCGCAGCAGCTGCGCCGCGTACGGCTCGACCGAGTCCCAGAGGTTGAAGTCGGGGTCGAGCGCACTGCAGACTCCGGAGGTGAGCGCCATCGCCCGGACGATGAGCAGGAAGTTCTCGGGAAGCTGGAACGGGAGCGAACGCACCACGTCGCCGAACTCGTCTGCGAACTCGAGGAACTCACGCGGATCCACCTCCCGCAGCTGAGCGAACCCCATCCCGCCGAACCGCGCGAACAGGTGCACCATCGCGCGTTCGAGCTCGGCGGTGTCGGCGGTCGGCAGCAGAACGCCCACCTCGCGGATCGCCTCCACGAGCGCTTTGCCGTCGCGGGAGGCTGCCGCGATCAGCAGCCGGCGCAGCCCGCTCCGGATCCCGGGCGGGACCTCGCCCATCATCCCGAAGTCCACGAAGGTGAGGCGCCACGGCCTGCCGCCCGCCGCATCCGGCGTCGGTGTCGGTCTCGGTGTCGGTGTCCGTGTCGGTGTCACGAAGATGTTGCCGGGATGCGGGTCCGCGTGGAAGAACCCGTTCGTGAACAGCTGATCGAACATCACCTCGGCGAAGGCCGGCGCGACCTCGGCCGGGTCGATGCCCGCCGCGCGCAGCGATGCCGTGTCGGTGATCTTGATCGCCGTCACATCCTCGAGGGTGAGGACGCGGCGCGTGGTGCGCTCCCAGACGACCGCCGGGACGCCGACGCGCGCGTCCCCCGCGAACTCCTCGGCGAACCGTTCCGAGTTGGCGCCCTCGTGCAGATAGTCGATCTCCTGCAGGCTGGTGCGCGCGAACTCCTCCACCAGGGCCGGCGGATCCGCCCGATCGGCGACGAGCCGGATGCGGCTGAGCCAGCGCGCGACCCGGCGCAGGGCGGCGAGGTCCACATCCACGATCGCGTCGATGCCCGGGCGCTGCACCTTGATGACCACCCCGTCCAGTCCCGTCTCGGACCGGGTCGCCGGCGTGAGCCGCGCCCGGTGCGCCTGCCCGAGAGACGCCGCGGCGACCGGGATCTCGTCGATGGATGCGAACGCCAGTTCCAGAGGGACACCCAGTTCGGCCTCGGCGAGAGCACGGATCGCCGGGAAGGGAACGGCGGGCACCTCGTCCTGCAGTCCCTCCAGCTCGCTCGTGATCTCGGGCGGGAGCACATCCAGCCGGGAGGACATGAACTGGCCGACCTTGATCATCAGTCCGCCGAGGTCGACCGCGAGCACATGGAACCGCTGGGCGAACTTCCGCATGCGCCGCGGGCGGGTCCGCTCGGCGACGCTGCGGAGGCCGATACGCGGAAGCACCAGCTCGTACCACCACGTCACCGTGAGGTTCCACCCCGCGAAGCGGAGGATGCGGCGGTAGCGGGCGCGCGTCGCGGGCGTCGCCGCGCGAGGGCCGGGCGCGCGCGGCGGAGCCAGGGGCGTGACCGGTGAGGCGGAGCCGGCCGCGCGCGTCACCGGCTCTGCGGCGGTCGTACCGGGAGTGTCGGACGCCGAGGCCGGCGCCTGCTCGGTCGTCACCCGCTCAGCCCTGGGCGAGGATCGCGTACAGCCGCCGGCGCGCCTCTTCGAGGACGGTGGCCGCCTCCGCGATCTGCTCCGGTGTCCCCGTGCGGTGCACCTGTGCAGCGGCCTGCGCGAGCTCGATGCCCGCCTTCGGCAGGGCGCCGTGGCCCGCGCCCATCCCCGGCGCGCGCCGGTCGGCGGTCTCGTCGCCCAGCCACGGCACGGCGCCCTCGGCCGCGGCGACCTCGCGTCCGGCCTCGGTCAGCGCGTACGTCTTGCGTCCGTTGGACTCCTCCGCGGTGATGAGCCCCTCGTCGGAGAGCAGCTGCAGCGTCGGGTACACCGATCCCGCACTGGGCTTCCAGCTGCCGCCGCTGCGCTCCTCGATCTCGCGGATGATCTGGTAGCCGTGCATCGGCTTCTCGGCGAGCAGGGCCAGCACGGCGGCGCGGACGTCGCCGCGTCCCATCCGCGTCCCCACCTTCTTCTCGATCGTGGACCGCAACTGCTCGAACGCCTGCCACATGGCCTCCGGGTCCATGCGGCCACCGAACCCGCCGGCGGAGAATGACGATGACATGGGTGCCTCCTTGTGTGGTCAGCGATAGTTAACGATATATCGCTGAGGTGTGGTTGGCAAGCACTCGCGCGCGCGTGCTCGCGCCGCAGTTCGCCCGACGCGCGCGTGCTCGTGCGGCACTTCGTAACGTGTGCGCCTGCGCATGCGGCGGTTCGTAACGTGTGCGCCTGCTCGCGCGGCAGCAGACGTTCCCAAACGCCGCAGACACGGAGTTCGCGCCGCGCAAGGTCCCGGTCAAGTGCGGTGGTGGAGGGCGGTCGGGATGCGGGGCCGGAGGGCGAGGGTGTGGGTGTGGGTGGCCGGACAAGGGTGCGAGAGCGGCGGTTGAAACAGAGGTCTACCGGTTCTTCACGCCCGTCACCGGGCTGCGCCCCACCCGCTCCCCCGAACACCGGCCCTCGCTGCGCTCGGGTCGGCGCCCGGGCCCCGCGCGGGCGGGGACCCCATTAGACAGCAGCGAGTAACGAAAGAGCCGGTGGGCACGGAGGTCGCGAAGCGACCACGTGCCCACCGGCTCTTTCGTTACGTCGGGCTGACAGGATTTGAACCTGCGACCCCTTGACCCCCAGTCAAGTGCGCTACCAAACTGCGCCACAGCCCGCTGTCGCTCCGTCGGGCCGAAGGGCACCGGGCGAGGCAACTCGTCCATCTTAGCGTGTCGCGGCGAGGGGCCGCGCACGGCGGACAACGCGACGGAGCTTGCGTGTCGGCGGGGCGGACCGTGCACCGCCCGACGGAGCACGGCGCCCCGCCGACACTGCGCGGTGCACGCCGCACAGCGGCGCGCACTCGCGCCCGGACGCACCGCCCCGCAGCGGGAGTCCAGGTGTGGTCGGCGACGGGATGCGATGGGGGGAGTCAACATCCCGCCGCCGAGCTGGGATCAGCGGGCGGTGCCGCCGATGATCTGGTCGATCTCGTCCTGGGTCAACGGGGTCCAGGGGGACGAGTCGGGGTTCGCGCTGGCCGCCTCCGGGCTGTCGCCCTGCGTCCACCACTTCGCTTCAAAGGGTACGCCGTCGAAGAGCACGCGCTGACCCTTGTCGTAGTCCGCAGTGCCCGCCCAGTTCGGATAGGTTCCGGCGGGCAGGGTCGGCTGCGGGATGGGCGTCTCGCCCGGGAGCACCGGGCCGACGAGCTGCCACGGGGTCTCCCACGAGTTCAGGACGGGGTTGTCGGGCACGTCGCCCTTCGTCCACCATTTGGCGACGTAGACGTTGTGGTGCCAGACGACCTTCGTGCCCTTGAGGTACGAGTTCTTCGTCGCCCACACCGGGTACGGGGAGTGGGCGGGGTCGTCGGCGGCCGCGGTGGTGGTCGGCTCGGCCGTCGTGACGGCGCCCTCCCCCAGACCGATGTGACCGTCGAAGCCCGTGGACAGGATGCCGGCGAACGTCTTCTTGCCCTGGGCGACGCCGCTGCACGCGACCGAGACGACCGACACATCCACGTAGTTCGTGCCACAGGTGGCGTCGCGGTTGGCGGACCACATGGACATGCGGCCGAGTCCGTTCGAGACGGCCCAGGCGTTGAACGCGGTGGCATCTGCGATCGTGAAGACCTCGTCCCCTACGTCGTTCTGCCCGATCATCGGAGTCGCACCCAGTTTGGCCCACAGGTTCGGGTCGCTCTGGTGCAGCTTGGCCCGGTCGTACAGGACGCCGAGCTGACGCTGGGCTGCGGAGACGGCCGTCTCCGAGTTCTTCGCCAGGGATGCCTTCGCGTCCTTGGAGTTGCCGAAGTCCATGGTCATGACGTTGACGCCCGCCACATCCACCTTGGCCGCGAGCATGGCGGCGATGGCGTCCGTCGCGTCCGAGCTCATGCCCGTCGGCGCGACCGGGAGGGTCAGCCAGACGGCGAGGGCCTTGCCCTGGGACCTGCGCTCCTGCTGCAGAGCGGCGATGGCGGTGGCTCGGCGCGTGGTGGCGTCGTGGTCGGCGAGACCGCTGCCCTCCAGGTCGAGGTCGATGGTGCCGATCTTGTAGCGGTCGACGACCGAGGCGTACGCCTTCTTCAGGGCTGAGGGATCGGTGCAGCCGACCGCGAGCTCGTCGTTCCGCTGGCCGCCGAACGAGACCGCGACGGTCCCGCCCTGCTGCTGCAGGCGCGCGATCCGGCGGTCGAGGTCGAGGGATCCGCGTGCCTGGTCGAGCGTGTACGCACCGCCCCAGCTGGGTGTGCACGCCTTCTCCGGCGAGGACACGATGAACGACAGCACCGCATCCTTCGTGGAGGTGGTCCCCATGTTCTCGAACGCGAACCGGGGGGTGGCCGTGACATCCACATAGGAGGCGAACCACGGCTTCGCGTCGACGGCCGCGCGGGCGGACCACCACTGCAGGCCGACGGCGCCGACGGAGACGACGACGATGCCGACCAGTGCTGCCGCGATCACGCGCCACGGGGAGAGACGACGGCCGCCGGTCGATTCGGGCGCCTGAGCCCGGTTGAGGTCGGAGACGGCCTGCTTCTTGGATGCGCGGGACATCAGGCGACCTGCCTCTCGGCGCTGACGGACGGGGAGTCCTCGCCGACCGGCTCGGCGCCGGCGGACCCGGCGGACCCGGCGGACCCGGCGGACACGGCGGACCCGGCGACGGCCGGCTCTCCCGTCAACGCGCCGACGCCCGCCAGGTGGGGCACCTCGCCGCCGGTGTGCCCGTAGTAGAGCACGGAGCGCCAGTCGAGCGCGGCCGTCTGCGGCTGCGCCTGCTCGGACGCCCGCTTGCGGGACTTGTCCACGTAGAGCGGCTTGGTCACGCCGAGCCAGATGTCGACGATCGTGTTGCCGATTCCGATGTAGGAGACGATGGCCCAGATGGCGAGCGTCGCGTTGAACGCGGCGAACGCGGCGTTGCCCCAGTTGTGTGCGTTCCAGTCGCGCCACAGCGTGAACAGCGAGAACGCGACGATCGCGAGCGGCGCGACGACGTAGAGCAGCGGCGAAGCCGTGCGATTCCTCACCTTGGGCGTGCGGGCGAACGGGATCTTCTTGCCGGTCAGGGACTGCTGGATGGACTTCAGGACTCCGGCGAGGTTCACCGGAAGCAGGATCAGGTTGAACCCGTAGATCCGCAGGATGTCGGTGGCCTTGTACCCGGTGTAGCGGAGGTCAGCGGCCTGGCTGATGAAGTACGGCAGTGCGGCGAGGAGGACCATCGGGCTGAGCAGCCGGCCGTCGTACGGGTACGCCAGCAGGAAGACCAGGCCGAAGCTCGCCCAGCTGATCGACGCCATGTAGTTGATGCGCAGCAGCAGCTCGATGCGGGACACGGTCTCACCGCGGCGCTTCCGCTCCTTCACCTGACGCCAGAGCTTCGGCAGGATGAGGAGCCCGCCGTTCGCCCAGCGGCGCCGCTGCACGATGAGCGAGCCGAAGTCCGGCGGCGTCGCCGAGTAGCTGAGGCGCTCCGGGTAGTTGGCGAGCGTCCAGCCGTGGGTGCCGAGGTCGATGCTCGACTCGGTGTCCTCGATGACGGTGCGGTCCTGGATGTACCGGCGCACCTCGAAGCCGCCGACGAACTCGGTCTCGACGATGTCCTCGAGCGCGCGCTTGCGGATCACCGCGTTCGCACCCACCCAGAAGGTCGCGCCGTAGTAGCTCTTGCCCTGGTGCAGGATGTGCTGGATGTCGGTCGTCGCTCCGGCGAGGCGCTCGATGCGGGTGCCGGCGCCGCGGAAGGACGAGTACGGCGTCTGCGTCACGGCGACGCGGGCGTTGTCGGGCTGCTGCAGGAAGTAGGTGAGCCGGAGGCAGTACTCGCGCAGCAGAATGGAGTCGGCATCCAGCGTCAGCAGGAAGTCGCTGTCCGGGATCACGATGTCGCCGACGCGCCGCTGGCCACCGGGAACCGGGTTCAGGACCGGGCCGTCCGGCGTCTCCTCGACGCGGAACGTTCCGCCCATGAGGCCGATGTAGGCGTTCAGGTTCATCGCCTTGTTGGCCTCGTGCGAGAGGGAGGCCCACTTCTTGCGCTCGAAGACGGTGAGCTCGGCGTCGAAGGTCCAGGCGAGGCGGCGGTACAGCTGGGCCACGCGCTTCGTGGTCAGGGAGGCGCCGGAGGCGTAGGCGGCGGCGACGGCCTCGCCGGTCAGCGCCAGGTCGTCGCCGAGGGCGCGCAGCACCTGGTCGGCGAAGAAGACGTCGACGTGGTCCTCGACGGCGTGCGCCTCGGCCTGGCCGTAGAGCCACTCGGCCGCCCAGCGGTACTGGTTGGCGAGCTCGATCGCGGACTCGTCCGTGGCGTACACGCCCGAGTCCCCGAGCTCGTAGCGCATGAGCGCGTCCGAGAACCGGAACCGAGGCTCGGCCAGCAGGGCACTGAGGTCGTCGGCGAGGTTCCGCGTGGCCTCGAGCCGTTCGAGGACGGCCGGATCGGTCGGATTCGGGCTGTCGTCGAGCAGCAGCACCACGCGCTTGGAGGGGAACTCCTGGAGGGCCGCGGAGAGCAGCGTCATCCGGACGACCTCCGGCTCCTCGGCGTACGAGGGCACGAGCACGGTGATGGAGGGCTGGTTCTCGGCGAAGTGCCGGTCGAGCTCGGCGCGCGGCACGCGGACGTGCTTCTGGAAGCGCTGGAGCGCTCCCTGCCGGGCCACCAGGTACATCAGGGCCGAGAAGGTGAGGAAGGTGACGACGACCGTGTAACCGATGGCCTCCATCGTGAAGCGGAAGTTCTGGCTTCCGCTGTCGATGAACTGGCGGATGATCGTGGTGACCACGTAGATCGCCCAGAAGAGCACGGTCAGCACGATGGCGACGCGGCTCCAGGTGATCTTGCGATCCGACGGCCTCGGGTGGACCGTCGGGAGCGGTTCAGTGCGCTTCTCGGAGCCGAGCTGGCGCTTTCGGGCAGGGGTGTATGCAGCTGTAGAGCTCATGATCGGGTACGGTCCTCGGGTGACGGGAGCCCGTGCCCTCGGGCAGACACGGTCGGGTAGCTCCCAGTTGTCCACCATAGTGAGGACAGACAGGGGTACAAATACCCCCGTTATGGTCGCCCCCTCTTTGGGGGCGCCGATGACGTGAACATCGGGCGAACCGCCCGCGTGTCGCTCTTGACACGGACGGCACGGACGGGTCGCGTCGGCGACGGCTAGCGCTTGCGCTTCTCGCGCACGCGCATGTTCAGCACGATCGGCGACCCGTCGAAGCCGTAGACCTCCCGGAGGCGGCGGACGATGTACCGCCGGTAGCCGGGATCGAGGAAGCCCGTCGTGAAGACCACGAATGTCGGCGGCCGGCTCGTCGCCTGCGTGCCGAACAGGATGCGCGGCTGCTTCCCGCCGCGGACCGGGTGCGGATGCGCCGCGGTCAGCTCGGCGAGGAAGGCGTTGAACTTGCCGGTCGGGATGCGGGTATCCCACGACTCGAGCGCCGTCTCCAGTGCCGGGACCAGCTTCTCCAGGTGCCGGCCTGTGCGAGCGGAGATGTTGACGCGCGGCGCCCACGAGACATGCGCGAGGTCCTGCTCGATCTCGCGCTCCAGGTAGCGGCGGCGCTCGTCGTCGAGGAGGTCCCACTTGTTGAACGCGAGCACGAGCGCACGGCCCGACTCGAGGACGAGGTCGATGATGCGGACGTCCTGCTCGCTGATCGGCTCGCTCACGTCGAGGACGACGACCGCGACCTCCGCCTTCTCCAGCGCCGTGGAGGTGCGGAGCGAGGCGTAGAAGTCGGCGCCCTGCTGCAGGTGCACCCGGCGACGGATGCCGGCGGTGTCGACGAACCGCCACACCTTGCCGCCGAGCTCGACCTGCTCGTCGACCGGATCGCGGGTGGTGCCGGCGAGGTCGTTGACGACCACGCGCTCCTCCCCCGCCGTCTTGTTCAGCAGCGAGGACTTGCCGACGTTCGGCCGGCCGATGATGGCCACACGACGGGGACCGCCGACCTCGCGCTTGGCGAAGGCGGACTCCTCCGGCAGGACCTTCAGGATCTCGTCCAGCAGGTCCGCCACCCCGCGGCCGTGCAGGGCGGAGACGGGATGCGGCTCGCCCAGCCCGAGGGACCACAGTTCGGCGGCGTACGGCTCCTGGCGCGTGTCGTCGACCTTGTTGGCGGCCAGGAAGACCGGCTTGTCGGACTTCCGCAGCAGCGGGACGACACGCTCGTCGGTCGAGGTCGGGCCGACCGTCGCATCCACGACGAAGAGGATGGCGTCGGCCAGGTCGATCGCGACCTCCGCCTGCGCCGCGACGGATGCGTCGATGCCGCGGGCATCGGGCTCCCATCCGCCGGTGTCGACCAGGGTGAACTTCCGGCCGTTCCACTCCGCCTGGTACGAGACGCGGTCGCGCGTCACACCGGGCGTGTCCTCCACGACGGCCTCACGCCGACCGAGGATGCGGTTCACGAGCGCCGACTTGCCGACGTTCGGGCGGCCGACGATGGCGAGCACCGGCAGCGCGGGCAGGTAGGTGATGCCTTCGACATCCTCACCGGCGATGTCGAGGAGGTCGAGGTCGCTCTCTTCGAGCTCGTACTCCTCGAGGCCGCTGCGGAGCGCGTTCGCCCGCTGGACCGCGAGGTCCTCGTCGAGCTCGGAGAGCCGGACGACGAGGTCGTCACTGTCTGGACCGTAGGAATCGGCGGTGTGCTCGTTTTCGATGTCAGACATGGGCTGCTTTCTGTACGACCTGGATGACCGCGTCGACGGTCTGGTCGAAATCGAGGTCGGTGGAGTCGACGGTGGTCACACCGTCTGCGGCATTCATGAAGTCGACGACTCGGGAGTCCGCCGCGTCGCGCCTCCGCAGGGCCTCGCCGACGTGGGCGGCGGAGTGATCTGCCAGCTCCGCGGAACGCCTGGCCATTCTAACGGCTTCATCGGCGGTCAACAGGATGCGCACCGGCGCATCGGGGCAGACCACCGTGGTGATGTCGCGGCCCTCCACCACGATGCCGTCCCGATCGGAGTGCCGGATGATGTCGCGGAACAGCCCGGTGAGGAAGGCGCGCACCTCCGGAACGCGCGCGATCGCACTGACGGCCGCGGTCACTTCGGGCGTGCGGATCGTCTCGGTCACATCGGCGTCGCCGACGAAGACGTGGTAGGTGTCCGGGTCGGTGCCGATGCGATAGTCGAAGTCCGGCAGCGAGGCGATCACCGCTCCCGCGTCGGTGGGATCGACCCGCCGGGCGATGACGTACCAGCTGAGGGCCCGGTACGCGGCGCCGGTGTCGAGGTACGCCCAGCCGAGGCGGCGTGCGGTCGCCTTGCTGACGCTCGACTTGCCGCTTCCGGCCGGTCCGTCGACGGCGACCACGGTCGTACCGGTCATCCGGTGATCCTCCATCCACGTTCGGTCAGGTCGTCCACGGTGCGGTGCAGCACTTCGGGCAGGACGGCGATGTCGGCGAGGCCGAACGCCGCACCCGGCGAGTGCTCCAGGCGCAGGTCCTCCAGGTTCACCGCGAGCTCTCCGAGCTCGTCCAGCAGCCGGGCGAGCTCGCCCGGACGGTCTTCGACCATCACCACGAAGCGCGAATATTTCCGGTCCTGGCCGTGCTTGCCCGGGAGCCGGGACACACCGGCGTTCCCGCCGGCGAGCTCCTGGGCGATCGTCCGCCGGGCGCCTGCGGCATCGACATCGCCGAGCGCGACGAGCACCCGGTCGAGGTCGTCGCGGTAGGCGCGCAGGATCTCGACGATGGCAGGCGCATTGGCGCCCAGGATCTGGACCCAGAGCTCCGGCTCGCTCGCGGCGATCCGCGTGACATCGCGGACGCCCTGGCCGGCCAGCGCGAGAGCGGTGTCGGGCGAGTCGGTCAGCCGCTTGGCCATCAGGGACGACACGATCTGCGGGGCGTGCGAGACGAGAGCCACCGCCGCGTCGTGCTGGGCCGCATCCATCTCGACCGGGACGGCGCCGAGGTCGAGGATGAGCGACTCGACCAGGCTGACCGCCGAACGCGGATTCTCCGGCCGGGCCGTCACCACCCACGGACGCCCGATGAAGAGGTCCGCCCGCGCCGAGGACGGTCCGCCGCGCTCGCGGCCGGCCAGCGGATGCCCGCCGACGTACCGGGTGAGCTCCACTCCGGCCTCCTCGAGCTCGGAGAGGGGCGCGACCTTCACGCTCGCCACATCCGTCACCACCGCACCGGGATGCGCTGCGAGCTCCTCGGCCACCACCCGGCCCGTCAGGTCGGGCGGAACGGCGACGACGATCAGCGCGGGCTCCGCTCCCCCGTCGTCCAGCCGGCCGGCGCCGTAATCCGCCGCCAGCCGCAGGTGGGCGGGCGAGGCGTCGGCGAGCAGCACGTCGACGCCTCGGGCGCGCAGCCCGAGTCCGACGGAGGCGCCGAGCAGCCCCGCGCCGACGACGCGGACGGGGCCGGAGAGGCGGGCGGGAATGTCGTTCACCCGTCCACTTTAGTCAGCGCCGCCGACGGCCTCCGCACGGGCGCAGGGAACGGAGGATGCTTCGGCCCGAACCGGCGCAGACATCCTCGGTTTCCGGCGAGAGGTCGGTGCCGCGGCAGCCGTCCCCTCCGTTTCCGACTCCGGCGTCGAACCGGCGGAAAGGGAGGATATCCCACGCGATTCCGCACAGGACGCGGGAAACGGAGGCGGGCAGGGCGGAAGGGCGACCAAACGCCTCCGTCTCCGACCGAGCGCGGAGGAGAGGAGGATCAGCGGTCCTCGCGCGAGATGGTCAGCAGCTGCCCGAGCTCCGCCTTCGTCAGGTCGCGCATGTGCCCGGACTTGAGCGTCCCGAGGTGCAGCGGCCCGAACTGCCGGCGCACCAGCTCGATGACGGGATGCCCGACCTCGGCGAGCATCCGCCGCACGATCCGGTTGCGACCGGAGTGCAACGTGATCTCGACGAGCGAGTCGTCCCCGCGCGGGTTCGACTGCAGCAGCTTGGCCCTGTCCGCGGCGATCGGGCCGTCATCCAGCTCGACGCCCTTGGTCAGGCGCCCGATCGTCTGCGGGGTGACGACCCCGCGCACGCGTGCGATGTAGGTCTTCGTCACGCCGAACGAGGGATGCGCGAGCACGTGCGCGAGCTCCCCGTCGTTGGTGAGGATGAGCAGCCCGGAGGTCTCCGCATCCAGCCGGCCGACGTTGAAGAGCCGCTCCGGATAGTCGGCGGTGAAGCGCGACAGGTCCGGTCGTCCCTGCTCGTCGCGCATCGAGCTCACCACTCCGACGGGTTTGTTCAGCATCACGTAGCGGCGGGACGTGTCCAGCTGGACGGCGGTTCCATCGACGGCGACCTTGTCGGTCAACGGGTCGACCCGGGTCCCGAGCTCGCGGACGACCACTCCGTTGACCGTGACGCGGCCCGCGACGATGAGGTCCTCCGACACCCGCCGCGACGCCACCCCCGCGGCCGCCATGACCTTCTGGAGGCGCTCGCCTTCGGAACCCGGCTCAGCGGACATCGCCCTCGAACCCTTCTGCGCCGTCCGCCAGCAGCGGTGAGATCTTCGGCAGCTCGTCGACGGAGTTGATGCCCAGCTGGCTGAGCAGCAGGTCCGTCGTGCCGTAGTTGATGGCACCGGTCTCGCTGTCGGTGAACAGCTCGGTGATGAGCCCGCGGCCGAGCAGCGTGCGCACCACCGAATCCACGTTGACCGCGCGGATGGAGGCGATCGCGCCGCGGCTGATCGGCTGCTTGTAGGCGATCACGGCCAGCGTTTCGAGCGCCGCCTGCGACAGCTTCGTCGGATTCTGCTGCAGCACGTAGCCGGAGACGACCGGGTCGAACTCCTCGCGGACATAGATCCGCCATCCACTGCCGACCTCGCGCAGCTCGAAGCCGCGGCGCACTCCGCCGTCCTCGCCGTCGAAGTCGGCCACGAGCGCGGCGACCGCCGCGCGCACGCGCTTCACCGGCGCGCCGACCGCCGTCGCCAGGGTGATCAGGCTCATTGGCTCGTCGGCCACCATGAGGATCGCCTCGAGCGCGCGCTCGATCTGGGCGTCCTCGACCGGGGCCGGCACCTCGGTGGTGTCGGTCGCCTCGGCGCCTTCGGCGAAGCCGGTCGCGCCGGTCGCGCCGGTCGCTCCGGTCGCCTCGGCCAGGTCGGGCACGTCGGCCACATCGGGCGCTTCGGCCGTGTTCTCAACCGTCATAGTCGGCTCCCAGATTCGACAGATTCTCTTCGGACCAGTGCTCCGCCGTCCACCGCAACGTCAGCTCGCCGAGCGGCTCCAACTGTTCGAACGCCAGCGCGGCGCGGCGGTACAGCTCGAGCACCGCGAGGAACCGGGCCACCACGACGCCCTTCTGCTCGGCGCCGGCCACCAGCTGGCGGAAGCTGATCGGCTCGCCGTGCCGCAGCATCCCCACGACGACGGCCGCTTGCTCCCGGATGCTCACCAGCGGAGCGTGCAGGTGGTCGAGCCCGACGACGGGGACCTCCCGCGGCGTCATCGCCAGCGTGGCGAGAGCGGCGAAGTCGTCGAGGCTCAGCGTCCAGACGAGTTCCGGCGTGCGCTGACGGAACTTGTCCTCCAGCCGCACCAGACGGGCGTGCCGGCGGCCCTCCGCCTCCAGCCGGTCGGCGAACCAGCCGGACGCCTCCTTGAAGGCCCGGTACTGAAGCAGCCGGGCGAACAGCAGGTCGCGGGCCTCGAGCAGGGCCACGTCCTCCGCATCCACCAGCTCGCCCTGGGGCAGGAGCCCGGCGACTTTGAGGTCGAGCAGCGTCGCCGCGACGAGGAGGAACTCGCTCGCCTCGTCGAGGCTCTCGTCCGTGTCGAGGCGCCGGAGGTAGGCGATGAACTCGTCGGTGACGCGACTCAGCGAGATCTCGGTGATGTCCAGCTCATGCTTGGCGATCAGCGACAGGAGGAGGTCGAACGGGCCTTCGAAGTCGCCCAGGGAGACACGGAAGCCCGGCGCCTGCTCGGCCTCGACGGACTCGACGGGTTCGACCGGCTCGACGGCTTCGACCGACTCGCCCGACT
Source organism: Leifsonia sp. CL147 (assembly GCF_900114565.1). Taxonomy (GTDB): domain Bacteria; phylum Actinomycetota; class Actinomycetes; order Actinomycetales; family Microbacteriaceae; genus Leifsonia. The sequence continues at coordinate 216,779 of NZ_FOTM01000004.1, read as the reverse complement.
CGGTACTGCGCTCCGGCTCCGTGAGGTCAGGCGACGGCGCCACGGAACACCAGTTCCCGCGCGAGCTGGCGGTACGCCTCCGCGGCCTGGTGCTCCGGCGCGAACTGCGTGATCGGAGCGGCGGCGACGGAGGCGTCCGGGAACTTCACCGTCCGCGAGATCACAGTCTCGAGCACGCGGTCGCCGAACGCGTCGACCACCCGCTCCAGCACCTCGCGGGAGTGCAGGGTACGCGAGTCGTACATGGTGGCGAGGATGCCATCCAGCTCGATCGCCGGGTTGAGCCGCTCGCGCACCTTGTCGATCGTCTCGATCAGCAGGGCGACGCCGCGCAGCGCGAAGTACTCGCACTCCAGCGGGATGAGGACGCCGTGGCTGGCGGTCAGCGCGTTGACGGTCAGAATGCCGAGGGATGGCTGGCAGTCGATCAGGATCACGTCGTAGTCGGCGGCCACCTTGCGGAGCACGCCGGCCAGGATCTGCTCGCGCGCGACCTCGTTCACGAGGTGCACCTCGGCCGCGGACAGGTCGATGTTGGCCGGGATGATGTCCAGGCCCGGGACGGACGTCGTCTGGATGGCGCCCGCCACATCCGCGTTGCGGTTGAGGAGCAGGTCGTAAATGGTCGTCGCATCGTGCGTGTGGGCGCCGAGGCCCGCGGACAGCGCGCCCTGCGGGTCGAAGTCGACGGCCAGCACGCGGCGGCCGTAGTCGGCGAGAGTCGCGCCGAGGTTGATGCTCGTCGTCGTCTTGCCGACGCCGCCCTTCTGGTTGCAGAGGGCGATGATCTTGGCCGGGCCGTGCTGCTTGAGCGGAGCCGGCGCGGGGAACGCGCGCAGCGGACGACCGGTGGGGCCGAGCTTGGTGGCGATGGATGCGTCATCCATGCCAGGCAGCTGGGTCTCGACCTCGTCGTTGCGCGTCACCTGGGTGTTCCTCGTCCCTCTCGTGGCCGGTCTTCCATGGGGAAGTCTAACCGGGCCGTGCCCCGCTTGCGGGGCGTGGGCGCGGCGGTTCGGTACGCTGGCGACGTGCAGCCGATGCCGTCCACCCTCGAGACCCCGCGCCTGCGGCTGCGGCCGCGGGACGGACGCGACGCCGCGTGGAACCTCGCCCTTCTCGCCGAGCATCCCCCGGAGTCCGCGCCGCGGGCTCACGACGACCAGCAGGTGGAGCTCGACGACGAGCAGGTGGAGCTCGACGACGAGCAGGTGGAGCTCGACGACGAGCAGGTACGGCTGGACGACGAGCAGCTGCGTCTCGACGAGCAGCGCCGCCGCTTCGATGAGGTGGGCTTCGGCCTGTACACGGTCGAGCTGGCCGAGACGGGCGAGGCGGCCGGCTACTGCGGCCTGATCGTCGGCCGGGCCAGCGCCGCCCAGCCCGAGCTGGCCTACGAACTGCTGCGGGCGCACGTGGGCAACGGCTACGCCACCGAGGCGGCGGGGGTCGTGGCGGAAGCGGCCTTCGAGGCCGGCTTCCCGGTTGTCTGGGCGACGGTCGAGACCTGGAACGCGCCGTCGTTCGGCGTGCTGGCCAAACTCGGCTTCACGACGACCCGCCGCGTCTCCGGCGACGGCCGGAAGGTGCTGGTGTGGATGCGCCGGCGCGCACCGCGGCGCCGCCACCGCGAGGCTCCCGCCGCAGCGGGCTGACGCGACACGCCATCCGCGACACGCCGTCCGCAACACGCTTTCCGGCACGCGGGCGCGACGGCGTGTCCTCTCACATGGATGGGTCAGCGCGCCCGCGGGTGCGCCGAGGTGTACACGTCGCGCAGAGTGTCCGCCGTCACCAGCGTGTAGATCTGCGTCGTGGCGACCGAGGAGTGTCCCAGGAGCTCCTGCACGACCCGGACATCCGCTCCCCCGGCCAGCAGGTGCGTGGCGAAGGAGTGCCGCAGCGTGTGCGGCGAGATCTCGATGCCGAGCTTCGCCCGTTCCGCTGCCGCACGGATGATCAGCCAGACGTTCTGCCGGCCCAGCCGCGCGCCGCGCATCCCGAGGAACAGCGCGGGAGTCGAGCGCCCGCGGGCCGACAGCACCGGCCGGGCGCGCACCAGGTACGCCGACACAGCCTCCCGCGCATAGCTGCCCAGCGGGACCAGCCGCTGCTTGCCGCCCTTGCCGGTGAGCCGGACAACCTCCACGTCGATCACGTCGTCGACGTTCAGTCCGACCGCCTCGCTGACCCGGGCTCCCGTCGCGTACATCAGCTCCAGCAGCGCCTTGTCCCGCAGCGCCGCCACCTCGTCGCCGTCCGTCGCGGCGAGCAGCGCGGCCACCTGATCGACCGTGATGGCCTTCGGCAGGCGGCTGGGCAGCTTGGGCGGGCGCAGGTCGCGGGCGGCATCCACCTCCACGCGGCCCTCCTCGAGCAGGAAGCGGTGGAACCCGCGCACGGTGGACAGCATCCGGGCGAGGGAGGATGCGGTCAGCGGCGACTCCTCACGCGTTCCGAGGTTCACCGCGAAAGCCGAGAGGGTGACCGGCGTCACCGAGCGGAGGTCGCCGATCCCCTGCTCCGCCAGCCAGGCACCGTAGACGGCCAGGTCGCGCCGGTACGCAGCCACCGTGTTCGCCGAGAGTCCGCGCTCGATGGCCACGTGCCGGAGGAACGCATCCACGTCGGCGGCCACACCGGCGGCACCGGTCATCGGGACAGCTTGGGGTGGCTCGGCCACGGCTCGTCGGCCGCTCCGAGCGTGCTCCAGCCCTGGTCGCGCGCCGCCCGGGCCGCCAGCAGCGCGATGATCAGCGGCGCGTTGTGGACGCGGCGCTGCAGCACAGCATCCACTGCCTCGTCGAGAGGGACCCACCGCACCTCGATGTCCGCCTCCTCGGCCTCGCGGGCGAAGGCGGACCCGGTGGAGCGGATGCCGCGCGCCAGGTAGATGCGGATGGCCTCGTCGTTTCCGCCGGGGCTCGTGAAGACGTCGGCGAGGACGTTCCACTGCTCCGCCTCGAGGTCCGCTTCCTCGCTCAGTTCGCGCTGGGCCGCGAGGAGCGGCCGCTCGCCGTGCTGGTCCAGAAGCCCCGCCGGGATCTCCCAGTCGCGATGGCGGACGGGGTGACGGTACTGCCGGATGAGCAGCACCCGGCCGTCGTCGTCCAGTGCCAGGACGGCCACAGCGCCGGTGTGATCGACGTACTCGCGGGTGATCTCGTCGCCGTTGTAGCGGAAGACCTCACGGCGCACGTCCCAGATCTTGCCGTGGAACGCCGTCTCGGACGAGACGACCTCCGGCCGGAACGGCTGGTCGTTCAGCTGGGTGGTCGTCTGCTCGTCGGTCATCAGGCTTCCGTGGCCATCTCGGCGTCCGCCTCGGCCACCTCGAACAGCAGGCTGGCCTTCTGCCGCTCGAGCGCCGCCCCGACGAGGCCGGCGAACAGGGGATGCGCGCGGTTCGGGCGCGACCGGAGCTCGGGATGCGCCTGGGTGCCGACGTAGAACGGGTGCACATCGCGCGGCAGCTCCACATACTCCACCAGGTGGCCGTCGGGCGAAGTGCCGGAGAACCACAGGCCGGCGTCCGCGATCTGCTCGCGGAAGTTGTTGTTGACCTCGTAGCGGTGGCGGTGCCGCTCGGACGCCTCGGCGGCGCCGTACAGCTCGGAGACGAGGGAGCCGTCGGCGAGCGTGGCCGGGTAGAGGCCGAGGCGCATGGTGCCGCCCAGGTCGCCGCCGGCGATGATGTCGACCTGCTCGGCCATCGTGGCGATCACCGGGAACTCGGTCTCCGGGTCGAACTCGGACGAGGACGCTCCGGCGAGACCGGCCTCGTTTCGGGCGTACTCGATGACCATGCACTGCAGCCCCAGGCACAGGCCGAGCACCGGGATGCCGTTCTCGCGAGCGAAGCGCAGCGCGCCGACCTTGCCCTCGATGCCCCGGACGCCGAACCCGCCGGGCACGCAGACGCCGTCGACCTCGCTCAGCTGCGACGCGGCGCCCTCGGGCGTCTGGCAGGCGTCGGAGGGGATCCACTTCAGCGTCACCTTCGTGCGGTGCGCGAATCCACCGGCGCGAAGCGCCTCCGTGACCGAGAGGTAGGCGTCCGGCAGGTCGATGTACTTGCCGACCAGGCCGATGGTGACCTCGTGCTTCGGGTCGTGCACAGCCTCCAGCAGCCGGGCCCAGCCGTCCCACTCGACGTCGCCGGCCTCATCCAGCCCCAGCTGGTCGATGATGTACGCGTCGAGGCCCTGGTCGTGCAGCATGGTCGGGATGTCGTAGATGCTCGGAACGTCGATCGCGTTCACGACGGCCTGCTCGTCCACGTCGCACATCAGCGCGATCTTGCGCTTGTTGCTGTCCGACACGGGGCGGTCGCTGCGGAGCACCAGCGCATCCGGCTGGATGCCGATGGAGCGGAGGGCCGCGACCGAGTGCTGCGTGGGCTTGGTCTTCTGCTCGCCCGAGGCGTTCATGAAGGGGACGAGCGACACGTGCACGAAGAAGCAGTTCTTGCGCCCCAGCTCGTGCCGCACCTGCCGGGCGGACTCGATGAACGGCTGCGACTCGATGTCGCCGACGGTACCGCCGATCTCGGTGATGATGACGTCGGGAGCGGGCTCCCCGTCCGCACCCGGCTGCGCCTGGAGCCGCATCCGCCGCTTGATCTCGTCGGTGATGTGCGGAATGACCTGCACGGTGTCGCCGAGGTACTCGCCGCGGCGCTCCTTGGCGATGACGTTCGAGTAGATCTGCCCGGTGGTGACGTTGGCCGACTGGCCCAGGTTGATGTCGAGGAAGCGCTCGTAGTGCCCGATGTCGAGGTCGGTCTCGGCGCCGTCGTCGGTGACGAAGACCTCGCCGTGCTGGAACGGGTTCATCGTCCCCGGGTCCACGTTGAGATACGGGTCGAGCTTCTGCATGACGACGCGGAGTCCGCGGGCCGTCAGAAGATTGCCGAGAGAGGCGGCCGTCAGGCCCTTCCCCAACGAAGAAACGACACCACCTGTCACGAAAATGTGCTTGGTAATGCCGTTCGATGAGCCCGCGTCTGAATTATCCACCACGGGCTTGCAGCTTATCACCTGTGCGGGACCCGCCCGCTCAGCGGGATACGTCGTGCCCGTCGTGGCCCGGTCGCCCCGCCCCGCCCGCCCCGCCCGCCCCGCCCCGATTCGTCACGAATGTGCACTTACCGGCGGCAGAAGCGGTCATTCGTCACGAATGTGTACTTACCGGCGGCAGAAGCGGTCATTCGTCACGAATGTGTACTTAACGGCGGCAGAAGCGGTCATTCGTCACGAATGTGCACTCAGCGGCGACACAAGCGGTCATTCGTCACGAATGTGTACTTACCGGCGGCAGAAGCGCGCATTCGTCACGAATGTGAGCTCACCGGCGAGCGGCGGAAGCCAGCTCGACGAGCTCGCGCGCGTGCGCCAGGCCGCTCTCGGAGTCCGGGAGGCCGGAGAGCAGGCGCGCCATCTCGGCGATGCGCTCGTCGCCGTCGAGGCGGCGGACACTGGAGGCGGTGACCGCGCCGTCGCTGCCCTTCACGACCGTCAGATGGTTGTTGGCGAAGGCGGCCACCTGCGCGAGGTGGGTGACCACGATGACCTGCGCCGACTCGGCGAGGCGCGCCAGCCGGCGACCGATCTCGGTCGCTGACGCTCCGCCCACGCCGGCATCGACCTCGTCGAAGATGAACGTCGGGACCGGATCGGTGCCCGCGATGACGACCTCGATCGCGAGCATGACCCGCGAGAGCTCGCCGCCCGAGGCACCCTTGGCGAGCGGCCGGGGCTCGGTTCCGGGATGCGGCTGGAGCAGGATGGCGACCTGGTCGCGCCCGCTCGCGCCGTACGCCGCCAGGTCGGGCGGATGCGAATCGGCAGCCGGCGCACCAGCCGCCCGAGCACCGGCGACCGGTCGATCGCCGCCGTCGCGCTGCGTCACCTCCACCACGATGCGCGCGTCGGGCATCGCGAGGGCCGCCAGCTCTGCGGTGACCGCCTCGGACAGCCTCCCGGCGGCGGCGGTGCGCGCGGCGCTGAGCCCTGCGGCCAGTTCCACCACCAGTGCCGCGTCGGACTCGACCTCGCGCGCCAGCTCGCCGATGCGGTCGGCGTCGCCATCGAGCTCCAGGAGGCGCAGGCTGCCCGTCTCGAGGGTGCCGATGACATCCTCGAGCGTGGGACCGTACTTGCGGGTGAGGCCGGCCAGTTCTGCGCGCCGCTCCTGCACGACCTCCAGCTCGCGGGCGCCCTCGGTGTCCAGAGCGGCCAGGTAGGTCGACAGCTGCGCGGCGATGTCGGAGATCAGGTAGTTGGCCTCGGCAACCGCATCCGCCATCGGCTGCAGGGCGGCGTCGTGGGGCGAGACGCGCTCGAGCTGCCGCCGTGCGTTGTCGAGGAGTGCGAGCGCGTCCGCTCCTTCCGACTCCTCGGCGCTGAGCAGTTCGCGTGCCGCGGCTGCAGCGAGTCGCAGGTCTTCGAGATTGGTGAGCCGCTCGGCGCGGTCGGCGAGCTCGTCGTCCTCGCCGGGCTGCGGCGCGACGGCCTCGATCTCGGCCATCGCGACCCGCAGGTCGTCCGCCTCCCGGGCGCGGCGGTCCTGGTCGCTGACCAGCTCGTCCAGCTCGGCCCGGTTGTCGCGCCACCGGTAGTAGACCTGCTCGTACGCGCGGAGCGCCTCGGCGAACTCGGGGCCCGCGAACCGGTCGAGCGCTGCACGCTGGGCGAGCGCGGATCGCAGCCGGAGCTGGTCGGACTGCCCGTGCACCACAACGAGCTGCTCACCGAGCTCCGTCAGCACGGCGACGGGTGCGCTGCGCCCGCCGACCACCGCCCTCGACCGGCCCTCCGCCGACACTGAGCGGCTGAGAACGAGCTCCGCCTCCTCCCTGTCGATCGCATCCACATCGCCGCCGGCGTCGCGCACGCGCGCCACCACCTCGCCGGCGGACGGTACGCGCCAGCGGCCCTCCACCCAGGCCTGTGCGCTGCCGAGCCGGACAGCTCCGGTGTCGGCGCGCTCGCCGAGCAGCAGGCCGAGCGCCGACACCACCATGGTCTTGCCCGCGCCGGTCTCGCCGGTGATCGCAGTGAATCCGGGACCCAGTGGGAGGGATGCGTCCGCGATGACGCCCAGGTCTTTGATCGAGATCTCCTCGATGCCTCCACGCACATCAGTCACGGCCGGCCGGCCCCCTCCACCCCGTGACGGGGAGGTCGAACTTGTGCACGAGCCGATCGGTGAAGGGACCGGGATGCAGGCGTGCCAGCCGCACGGGGATGGGCGAGCGCCGGACGACGACTCGTGCGCCCGGCGGGAGGTCGAACGGACGGCGCCCGTCGCACCAGAGGACGCCGGCGCCGCCGGTGCGGTCGAGCAGCTCGACCGCGAGCGACGAGTCGGCGTCGACGACGAGGGGACGCGCGAAGAGCGCGTGCGCGCTCAGCGGAACGAGGAGGAGGGCGGCGACGCCCGGCCAGACGACCGGTCCCCCGGCCGAGAAGGAGTACGCCGTCGACCCGGTGGGTGTCGACATCACGACGCCGTCGCAGCCGAAGCTCGACATCGGCCGGCCGTCGACTTCGATGACGACCTCGAGCATCCGCTCCCGGCTCGCCTTCTCGACCGTGGCCTCGTTGAGCGCCCAGCTCTCGTACACGACCTCGCGCCCGACCTTGACCCGGGCGGACAGTGTCATCCGCTCCTCGACCTCGTAGTCCTTGGCCAGCCCCCGGGCGACCGCGGTCTCGAGGTCGTCCCGCTCGCTTTCGGCGAGGAAGCCCACATGGCCGAGGTTCACGCCGAGAAGGGGAGCCGAACATCCACGCACCAGCTCGGCGGCGCGCAGGATGGTGCCGTCGCCTCCCAGCACGATCACGAGCTCGAGCTCGCTCGACGCCACATCGTCGCCGAGCACGGCCACCCTCTCGAGCGAGGGATCCGCGGCCAGGAGGTCTCTGCGCTCGTCGGCGCTCAGCACCGGGACGACGCCCGCGGCGAGCAGTTGCCGGGACACCCGCACGCCCGCCTCGAGGGAGTCTTCACGACCGGTGTGCGCGACGACGAGGATGTACCGCGTCGCTGCACCCATCGGTGTCACGTTCCCTCCTGTCGAAAGCCGTCCTCCCATTCTGTCGGTTTTCCGACGGGGGGCCACGTCACGCGGCCGGTTTGTGGAGAACGTTCACCTAGCGCGAAAGGCGGACGACCTCTTCGCTCAAGCCGGACGGGTCGGGCGCGCCGGCCCGGAGCCAGGCCAGGAACTCCCGGTTGCCGTGGCCTCCCGCGATGGGCGACGCGACCAGCCCGGCCGTTCCCAGACCCGCGTCATGAGCCGCCCAGAGCACATCGGAGACGGCGTCGGCACGCAGCCCCGCATCCCGGACCACGCCCTCCCGGATGCCCTGCCTGCCCACCTCGAACTGCGGCTTGATCAGGAGGACGAAGTCCGCGCCCCCGGTCGCCGTCGCCACGAGAGCGGGCAGCACCTGGGTCAGCGAGATGAAGGAGAGGTCGGCGACGACGAGGTCCGGGCGGACATCGCTCCCGGTGAGCTCGCCGAGCGCTTGCGCCGTGAGGGAACGGACGTTCACGCCCTCGTACGACTCCAGCCGCTCCTCCCCCGCCAGCGCGGGCGAGAGCTGGCCGTGCCCGACATCGACCGCGATGACCCGGGCCGCCCCGCGCTCCAGCAGCACCTGGCTGAAGCCACCCGTGGATGCTCCCGCATCCAGTGCGACCCGGCCCGCCGGATCGACGCCGAAGGCATCGAGCGCCGCGATCAGCTTATGCGCGCCGCGGCTCACGTAGTGGTCGGCGCCGGCGATCCGCAGCTCCTGCCCGTCGCCGACCTTCGCGGACGCGCGCAGCGCCGGCCGGCCGTCGACCGTCACGAGGCCCTCGGCGATCAGCGCAGCCGCATGCGACCGGGACCGGGCCAGGCCGCGCTCGGCGAGCGCCACATCCAGCCGGCGGTCAGCTCCGGCCATGCTCGTCGTCGCCCTCCAGCGTGCGTCGCAGCTGTTCGTGGAGGTGCGCGTACGCGTCGGCGCGCGCCTCCAGCGGCTGCTCCTCGATCACGTCGAGACGGGCGACGAGACCGTCCTCTCCTGCCGGAGCCGGGCCTGGGGCCGAGGGCGCTGCCGCGGACTGTCCCCGTGTGGCCGGGTCTGTCGGCGCGGGCTGCTGTTCATCGGACATGGGTCAACGGTACGACAGGGCTGCGACGGTCCGCCGGTGTGCGAGCACCGTCCGCCCTCGTGTCGGCGCCTCCATCACGGGGACGGCACGACGAAGACACCGGCGAGCGTCTTCTTGCCGCGCCGCAGCACGACCATGTCGCCGGGAAGGATCGCCGAGCCGATGAGCTGGTCCGCGTCCTCCACCTTCGCGTTGTTGACGTACACGCCGCCCTGCGCCACAGCACGCCGGGCCTCGCCGAGGCTCGCGGTCAGCCCGGTGTCGGCGAGTGCCTGGGCGACCGTCGCCGAGGGTTCGGTGGTGGTGGTGTTCGGCAGCTCGCGGAGCGCGGCCTCGAGGGTGGTGGGGTCGAGGTCGGTCAGCTCCCCCTGGCCGAACAGGGCTTGGGAGGCTGCGATCGCCGCTTCGGTCGCGGCCACTCCGTGCACGAGCGACGTCACGTCGTACGCGAGGCGGCGCTGAGCCTCCCGCTTGAACGGCTCCTCGGCGACCTTGCGTTCCAGCTCCTCGATCTCTGCTCGGGTGAGGAACGTGAAGACCTTGAGCCGGCTGATCACATCGGCGTCGTCGGTGTTGAGCCAGAACTGGTACAGCGCGTACGGCGTGGTGAGCTCCGCGTCGAGCCAGATCGCGTTGCCCTCGCTCTTGCCGAACTTGGTGCCGTCGCTGTTGGTGATCAGCGGAGTCCCGATGGCATGGACGTGGACCCCCTCGACCTTGCGGATCAGCTCCGTCCCGCTGGTGAGGTTGCCCCACTGGTCACTGCCGCCGGACTGCAGGACGCAGCCGTACTGGCGGTAGAGCTCGAGGAAGTCCATCCCCTGCAGGATCTGGTAGCTGAACTCGGTGTACGAGATGCCCTCGTCGGAGTTGAGTCGCGCGGCGACCGCATCCTTCTTGAGCATGGTGCCGATGCGGAAGTGCTTGCCGATCTCGCGGAGGAAGTCGATCGCCGAGAGGGGGGCGGTCCAGTCGAGGTTGTTGACCAGTCGCACGGCGTTCTCGCCCTCATCGCTGAGGAAGCGGGTGACCTGCACCTGAAGCGCCTGGACCCACTCGGCGACCGTCTCCTTGGTGTTGAGGGTGCGCTCGGCGGTCGGCCGCGGGTCGCCGATGAGGCCGGTGGACCCCCCCACCAGCCCCAGGGGCTTGTGGCCGGCCAGCTGGAGGCGGCGCATGGTGAGCAGCTGGACGAGGTTGCCGAGGTGGAGGCTCGATGCCGTCGGGTCGAAGCCGCAGTAGTACGTGATCGGGTCGCCGGCCAGGAGCTCCTTGAGGGCGGTCTCGTCCGTGGACACGTGGATGAGACCGCGCCACTTCAGCTCGTCCCAGACGTCGTCGAAGGACGCGTCGTTGGTCTGCGCCGCGAGGCGGCCTCCGGCGGTGGTCTCCGCGGAGGGGCGCTGGTCGCGGAAAGGGGCGATTTCGGACACCTGCTCAGGCTATCAGCGGGGCGTCGGCACCCAGGTCCGCGCTGCTGTCGTCCGGAGCTCCGGGCGGGAGGAGCGCAGCGGTGTATCGGGTCCGTAGCCCTGATCTCCTGGAGGTCAGGGCTGTAGACCTGATCCCATAGAGATCAGGGCTCTAGACCTGATACGATGTAGATCAGGCCCACAGACCTGATGACAACCGAATCAGGGGCTGAGACCTGATGAAGGGAGGCCGTGTGTTCGTCGTGACAGCCGACCAGGTGGACAGCACGCAACGCGCCGACATCGTGGGACGCACCCTGGAGAGCATCGGAGAGCGGTTCGGCGACCGCCTCGCCCTGCCGCCGGACCGGAACGCCGGCGACGAGATCCAGGCGCTCACGCCGGACGCCGCAACGACGCTCGACCTCGTCCTCAGCCTCACCCGGGAGCGCGCATGGAGCGTCGGCCTCGGGATGGGCGGTGTCCGGACGCCGCTGCCGGGCAACACCCGGGAGGCGACGGGCGACGCGTTCGTCGCGGCACGCACGGCGGTCACCCGGGCCAAACGCACGCCGGCCCGGTTCGCCGTGGACGGCGTCGCAGATCCGGAGTCCGCCGCTGACGTGGAAGCCGTCCTGACCCTGCTGCTCACCCTCCGCGAGAGTCGCACTCCGGCCGGCTGGGAGCTGTACGACCTGGTGGCCTCGGGCCTCACCCAGGCGGATGCGGCCGCGCGCCTCGGGATCTCGCCGCAGTCCGCCAGCGATCGCGGCCGGGCGGCCGGCCTCCGTGTCGAGCTCGCTGCGCTTCCAGCCCTGACTAGGCTGTTGGCACGCGCCGACGCCGCACAGGCCGAGGCGGACACCCCAACCCGATGACCGTCGAGGAGGACGCATGACCAGCTGGCCGCCCACACCGGTGCTGGTGACGCAGATCGTCCCGCATGCTCTCTGGGCACTCGCCCTGCTCCTGCTCCTGGCATCCCTCGGCTGCATCGTCGCGACCATGCGCACGCCGCGCCGGCCACTGGTGTACTGCGCTGCGGGGCTGCTGGCCGCGGCGTTCATCGCCCTCCTCCTTCCGGGCCAGCATGCGCCGCTCGCATTCCGGCTGCTCATCGGGATCGTCGCGCTCGCCCTGGCCGTGCTCGGCGGCGGACCGGCGGCTCAGCTCGTCCTGGCGCTGGCGACGCGGAGCACCACCGAGCTGAGTCCGCACGGCGGCATCCTGGTGCACGAGATGACGGCGCAGGGCGTGACGACGCGGGAGGTTCTGCGCGGAGGGATGACGATCGGCCTGCTGGAGCGGTTCGCCGCCGCCGGCACGATCATGGCGGGCTTTCCGGAGGGCCTCGCGGTGCTCATCGCCATCAAGGGCGTCGGGCGCTTCACCGAGCTGGAGGAGGCCGAGGCGCGCGAGCGCTTCATCATCGGCAGCCTGACGAGCATCATCTGGGCGTGCGCGTGCGCCGGCCTCTTCCGGATGGCCGCGGGCTGAGGCTGAGCGCGACATTCGTCACGAATGTCGCCCCCACCACTGTCCAACGCAACATTCGTCACGAATGTCGCCCTAACCACTGTCCAACCCGACATTCGTCACGAATGTCGCCCTCACGGCTGTCCAACGCAACATTCGTCACGAATGTCGCCCCCACCGCTGTCCAACGCGACATTCGTCACGAATGTCTGCCCGGGCGTCACGCGTGGGCGCGGGGATGCCGCTTGTAGGGCGACACTGTCGGGTCCCCCGGCAGCCAGTAGCGCCAGGGGAAGGCGAGACCTCCGCCCGCGCCGGACACGCCGGTGCGTGCACCGGTCGCGTACTCCAGCCGCTCACTCGGCAGCAGCAGCTCGAAGGGAGGACGGAACAGGTCCGCTCCGTCGTCCGCCAGGCTCATCCCGGCCGCCACGACGAGCCGCGCGGGACCCCGCGCGAGGTCGCGAGGCGGGATGCTGCGGCCGCTCGCTCCGACCCGCCGCCGCTCCGCGAGGTCCTCCCCCTCGACCACCTCGGCCGCCCGCAGGAGCACCGCCGACGCCTCCCCCTCGGGCGAGCAGACGATGTTCGCGCAGACGTGCATCCCGTACGTGAAGTAGGTGTAGACGTGCCCGGGCGGGCCGTACATGACCGCGTTCCGCTTGGTCTTGCCGCGGAAGGCGTGCGACCCCGGGTCGATGCCGTCGCCGACGTACGCCTCCACTTCCGTGATGCGCAGCGCGACCGGCCCCTCCGGCGTCTCGTGGCGCAGCACGGCGCCCAGGAGCCGCGGGGCGACCTCCAGCGACGACGCCAGGAAGGCGGCGCGCTCGGGGCGGTGCAGCGTCACGTCAGAAGATCCGCCCGCCCACCGCCAGGGTGACGATCAGCCCGACGATGACGACCGCCACGGCGACCACCACGATGGCCGGGATGATCCACGGACGCTTCCTCTCCGGTTCGAACCGCGCCATCAGACCAGATCCCTTCGGGAGGAGCGCAGGGCCAGGGCGGCCTTGCGCACGTTGTCGGTGAGTGCCGCGAGCTGCTCGGCCACACGGACCGGAGCCGTCCCGCCGATCCCGTCCCGGCTGGCGACCGAGCCCTCGACCGAGAGCACCGAGCGCACCTCCGGGGTCAGCAGCGGGGAGATCGCGGCCAGCTGCTCGTCGTCGACCTCGTGCAGCTCCAGGCCGTTCTCCTCGGCGAAGCGGACGAGACTGCCGCTCAGCTCGTGGGCGGTCCGGAACGGCACATGCCGCTTGACGAGCCACTCCGCGACATCCGTCGCGAGCGAGAAGCCCTGCGGCGCCAGCTCCGCCATCCGATCGGTGTGGAACCGGAGGGTCGCGACCATCCCGGTGAACGCGGGGAGCACGGTCTCGAGCGTCCGCACCGAGTCGAAGACCGGCTCCTTGTCCTCCTGCAGGTCGCGGTTGTACGCGAGCGGGAGGCCCTTCAGCGTGGTCAGCAGGCCCGTGACGTTGCCGATCAGGCGCCCCGCCTTGCCGCGGGCCAGCTCCGCGATGTCGGGGTTCTTCTTCTGCGGCATGATCGACGACCCCGTCGAGTAGCCGTCGTCGAGGGTGACGAAGCCGAACTCCCGCGTGTTCCAGAGGATGATCTCCTCGGCGAACCGGGAGAGGTCGATGCCGATCTGCGCCGCGACGAACGCGAACTCGGCCACCACATCCCGGGAGGCGGTGCCGTCGATCGAGTTCTCCGAGCTGCGCGAGAAGCCGAGCTCGCGGGCCACGCCCAGCGGATCCAGCCCCAGAGTGGAGCCGGCGAGCGCGCCGGACCCGTACGGCGACACATCGGCGCGCGAATCCCAGTCGCGCAGGCGTTCCAGGTCGCGCACCAGCGGCCAGCAGTGCGCGAGAAGGTGGTGCGCCAGCAGCACCGGCTGCGCGTGCTGGAGGTGCGTGCGGCCCGGGAGGACGGCGAGGGGATGCGCGTCCGCCTGCGACGCGATCGCATCCACGAGGGCGATCACCTGCTCGGCGATGACGCCCGCGTGGTCGCGGAGGTACAGGCGGACGAGCGTGGCGATCTGGTCGTTGCGGCTGCGACCTGCCCGGAGCTTGCCACCGATCTCCGGCCCCGCCCGGTCGATGAGGCCGCGTTCGAGCGCGCCGTGCACATCCTCATCCGACTCCGCTGCGACGAAAGCGCCGGAGGCGACATCGCGGTCGAGCTCGTCGAGCGCGGCCAGCATCCCGTCGAGCTCCTCGGGGGTCAGATACCCGGCTGCGGCGAGCGCCCGGGCGTGGGCACGCGAGCCCGCGATGTCATAGGCGGCCAGCTCCCAGTCGAAGTGCGTCGACTTGCTGAGCGCGGCGAGCTCCGGCGATGGGCCGCCCGCGAACCGTGCGCCCCAGAGCGACCCTTCGCCGGTCTTGCCGCCGTCGTTCGCGTCGCTCATGCCACCGTCTCCTCGTTCTTCTCCAGCAGCCAGGCGAGCAGCGCCTTCTGCGCGTGCAGCCGGTTCTCCGCCTCGTCCCAGACCACCGATTGCGGCCCCTCCAGCACGTCGGCGCTGACCTCGTAGCCGCGGTACGCGGGGAGGCAGTGCAGGAAGATCGCGTCCGGGTCGGCGAGGCCCATCAGGCGGGAGTCGACGGTGTAGTCGCCGAAGACGGCGACACGCTGCGCCTTCTCGTCCTCCTTGCCCATCGAGACCCAGGTGTCGGTGACCATGACGTCGGCCCCCGCCGCGGCCTCCGCCGGATCGGTTAGGACGGCGACCGACCCTCCGGTGCGCGCCGCGATCGCCTGAGCGTCGGCGACCACGGCGGCAGCGGGTGCGTAGTCGGCGGGTGCCGCGATCCGCACGTGCATCCCGGCGGTGACGCCGCCCAGCAGGTAGGAGTGCGCCATGTTGTTCGCGCCGTCGCCGAAGTAGCTGAGGGTCAGGCCCTCGGTGCGGCCTTTGTGCTCCCGGATGGTCAGCAGGTCCGCCAGGATCTGGCACGGATGGAAGTCGTCGGACAGCGCGTTGACGACGGGAACACGCGTCCCCGCCGCCATCTCCTCCAGCCCGGACTGCGCGAACGTGCGCCAGACGATGGCCGCGACCATCCGCTCCAGCACCCGGGCCGTGTCCGCGAGGGACTCCTTGCCGCCCAGCTGGCTCTCCCCGCTCTGGATGATGAGCGGGCTGCCGCCGAGGTCGGCGATCCCGACGGCGAAGGAGACGCGCGTCCGCGTGGAGGTCTTGTCGAAGATGACGGCGACCGTCTGCGGGCCGGCCAGGGGCGTCGCCGAGAAGCGGTCGCGCTTCAGGTCGGCCGCGAGGGACAGGACTTCGGCCTGCTCGGCAGGCGAGAGGTCGTCGTCGCGGAGGAAGTGCCGGGTCATTCTGCCCGCCCTTTCGTGATGTCGGTCGTGGTCGGCATGGAGGTCGTCGTCGTCATGGAGGTCGTGGTCGGCAGGGAGGCCCTGGTCGGCATGGAGGTCACTGTCGGCAGGGCGGCGCTGGTCGGCATGGCGCTCACAGCGTTGCCAGAGCCCGCCCGAAGCGGTCGCGGAACTCCTCGAGCTCCGCGTCCCCGACGATCAGCGGCGGCGCGAGCCGGATGCTGGACTCGTTCGGCGCATTGATGATGAGGCCCTGGGCGAGGGCCGCATCCGAGAGCCGGTGGGCCTCGCCCTCGGTCAGGCCGATGCCGATGAGGAGGCCGTGCCCGCGCACATCCCCGATCAGGGGCGAGTCGAACGAGCGGATGATCGCCTTCAGCTGCTCACCACGACGCGCGGCGTTTCCGACCAGGTCCGAGCGCTCGATCTCGGAGAGGACCGCGTTACCGGCGGCCGTCGCGAGCGGGTTCCCGCCGAAGGTGGAACCGTGCTGGCCCTGCGTGTACAGGTCGGACGCCCAGCCGAAGGTGACGAGCGCCCCGATCGGAACGCCTCCCGCCATCCCCTTGGCCACGGTGACAGCGTCCGGGAGGATGCCGTCGTGCTGGTACGCGAACCATTCGCCGGTGCGTCCGATGCCGGTCTGGATCTCATCCAGGATCAGCAGGGCGCCGTGCTGCTCGGTGAGCTCCCTGGCGCGCTGCAGGAAGCCGGCCGGCAGGTCGAGCACGCCGGCCTCGCCCTTGATCGGCTCGACGAAGAGCGCTGCCACCCGGTCGTCGATCGCCGACTCGAGCGCGGCGATGGTGGAGTCGATGTGCTCGACTCCGCCGGGGAGCGGCTCGAACGCCTCCCGCATCGGGGGCTTTCCGGTCAGGGCGAGCGACCCCATGGTGCGGCCGTGGAAGGCGTTGTGCAGGGCGAGGATGCGCGTCCGGCGCCCGTGCGGGCCCTTGTTCAGCCGCGCCAGCTTGAATGCGGCCTCGTTCGCCTCGGCCCCCGAGTTGCCGAACAGCACACGGCCGCGCTCGCCCGCGCCCGTGATGGTGCGCAGCCGCTCGGCCAGCTCGAGCTGCGGGGCTGTCGAGAAGTAGTTGGAGACGTGGGCGAGCGTCGCCACCTGGGCGCTCACGGCTTCCACGAGGGCGGGATGGGCGTGGCCGAGCGAGTTCACGGCGATGCCGGCCAGGAAGTCCAGGTACTCGTTGCCGTCCACATCCCAGACCCGGCAGCCCTCGCCGCGCGCGAGCATCAGCTTCGGGGTCGACAGCGTGCGCATGATCGCGTCCGTGAACGGCGCCCTCCAGGCCCCGTCGCGCCATTCCGTCCCCGGCGGGCGGCCCTCGGTGGTGGTCCTCTCCCGATTCTGGTCCTCGCTCACGCGGGCACCACCTCCGTCCCGATGCCGGACTGCGTGAAGATTTCGAGCAGGATGGAGTGCGCTATCCGCCCGTCGATGATCGCGGCCTTCGCGACCCCGCCGTCGACCGCATCCAGGCACGCCGCCATCTTGGGGATCATGCCCGCCTCGAGCGACGGCAGCAGCGCGCGCAACTCGTCCGCGCCGATCTTCGAGAGCAGGGATTCGCGGTTCGGCCAGTCGCTGTAGAGGCCGGCGACATCGGTGAGGATCACCAGCTTCGCCGCCCCCAGCGCGACCGCGAGCGCCGCAGCCGCCGCATCGGCGTTGACGTTGAGCGCCTGCCCGGCGTCGTCGATGTCCGGCGCGATCGAGGAGACGACCGGGATGCGGCCCACCGCGAGCTGCGTCAGCACCGCCTCCGGATCGACGGCGACCACATCGCCGACGAGCCCCAGGTCGACCTCTTCGCCGTCGATGACGGCCGCGCGGCGGCGGCCCTGGAACAGCCCGGCGTCCTCGCCGGAGAGTCCTGCGGCGAGGGGGCCGTGCTTGTTGATGTTGCCGACGATGTCCCGGTTGATCTGGCCGGTGAGCACCATCCGGACGACATCCATCGCCTCGGGAGTCGTCACGCGGTAGCCGCCGCGGAACTCGGAGTCGATCCCGAGTCGTTCGAGCATCGCGGAGATCTGCGGTCCGCCGCCGTGCACGACGACGGGACGCAGGCCCGCGTAGCGGAGGTAGACCATGTCCTCGGCGAAGGTGCGCTGCAACTCCTCGCTGACCATCGCGTTGCCGCCGAACTTCACCACGACGATCTGGTCGTGGAAGCTCTTCAGCCAGGGCAGGGACTCGATCAGCGTGGCCGCCTTGGCGGCCGCCGACTCGTGCTCCGCGGCCGCCTCGTCGGCGATGCTGCGGCTCTCGGTCGACTCGGTGGACGGCGTCGCGGTGGGAGGCATCTCGGTTTCGCTCGTCATCAGCTCGCGTACGCGCTGTTCTCGTGCACGTAGTCGTGGGTGAGGTCGTTGGTGAGGATGGTCGCCGTCGCGTCACCCGCGTGCAGATCGATCAGCACGTGGACATTCCGTGGATGCAGATCGACCAGGTCGCGGGGCTGATCCGGCTCGCCGGCGGTGCACACCTGGACGCCGTTGATCGAGACGTCGATCCCGTACGGGTCGAATTCCGCGTCGGTCGTCCCCACCGCAGCGAGGACCCGGCCCCAGTTCGGGTCGTTCCCGAAGATCGCCGCCTTGAACAGGTTGCTGCGCGAGACCGCGCGCCCGACGATCACGGCGTCGTCCTCGTTCGCCGCCTGGACCACCTCGATCGCGATGTCGTGCGCGGCGCCCTCGGCGTCCGCCTGCAGCTGCTCGGCGAGATCGCGGCAGACCTCCGTCAGCGCACGGGCGAAGTCCGCCTCGTCCGGCTCGACGCGGCTCGCGCCGGAGGCCAGCAGGGCGACGGTGTCGTTGGTGGACATGCAGCCGTCGGAGTCGAGTCGGTCGAAGGTCACGCGCGTCGCCGAACGCAGCGCCCCATCCAGCTGCTCCGAGGTGAGGACGGCGTCCGTCGTGATCACGACGAGCATGGTCGCGAGGCCCGGGGCCAGCATCCCGGCGCCCTTCGCCATCCCGCCGACGGTCCAGCCGTCCGGAGACCGGAACGCCGCCTGCTTGGGCCGCGTGTCGGTGGTCATGATCGCCTCGGCCGCGCCGAGGCCGGCGTCGGTCGCGAGCGCACCCGCCGCCGTGCCGACGCCGTCGATCAGCTTGTCGAGTGGCAGCTGGTCGCCGATGAGCCCGGTGGAGCAGACCAGCACGTCGCCCGCGGAGATCCCGAGCCTCTCGGCCACCGCCTCGGCCGTGGCGTGCGTGGTCTGGAACCCCTGGGCGCCCGTGTAGCAGTTCGCGCCGCCGGAGTTGAGGACGATGGCGGAGACCACACCGTCCTGGATGACCTGCTCGCTCCACAGCACCGGGTTGGCCTTGCAGCGGTTGGTGGTGAAGACGGCGGCCGCGGCGTTCAGCGGGCCGAGGTTGTGGACGAGGGCCAGATCCCGGTTGCCGCTCGCCTTGAGTCCGGCGACCACGCCGGCCGCGGCGAATCCGGAGGCTGCTGTCACGCTCATGAAACGGTCGCCTTTCTGGTGGCGGACCGGTCTGCGGCCTCGACGTTCACGGTGCGACTCCGTTCACGGTCAGGCCCGCGGTCTCGTCGAGACCCAGGGCGATGTTGACGGATTGGATGGCGGCTCCCGCCGTCCCCTTGTACAGATTGTCCATCGCGAGCACCGTGACGACGCGGCCGGCCGCCGCATCCAGCGCCACACCGATGAGGACGGTGTTGGCGCCGAGGACGTCGGCGGTCCGCGGGACGGTCCCCGCCGGCAGCACCTGCACGAACGGCTCACCCGCGTAGGCGTCCTCCCAGGCCGCCTGCACCTGCTCCGCTGTGACGCCCGGCTTCACCCGCGCCGTCGACGTCGCGAGGATGCCGCGTGACATCGGCACGAGGACCGGCGTGAACGACAGGGTCGGCGAGACGGCGCCGGCCTTGCGCAGGTTCTGCTGGATCTCGGGGATGTGGCGGTGCGTTCCGCCGACCGCGTACGGGTTGGCGGAGCCGAGGATCTCGCTGGCGAGGTACATCGTCTTCAGCGACTTGCCCGCCCCGGACGGGCCGACCGCGAGCACGGCGACGATGTCCTCGTCGTCGATGAGACCGGCCCGGATGCCCGGAGCGAGCGCCAGGGAGACGCTGCTGGAGTTGCAACCGGGCGCCGCGATGCGCCGGGCGCCGCGGAGCCGGTCGCGCTGCTTGCCGGTGCCGGCCGAGGCGGGCGTGGGTCCGGCGTCGGAAGCGGCCGCGGCTCCGGTCTCCGCTCCTGCCGCCGCTCCGGTCTCCGCTCCGGTCTCGTGTGCGGCGAGGGGCAGCTCGGGCACTCCGTAGGCCCACGCCCCGTGGTACTCGCCGCCGTAGAACGCGGCCCAGTCGGCCGGGTCCTCCAGCCGGTGGTCGGCGCCGCAGTCGACGACCACGGTGTCCTCCGGCAGCTCCGCGGCGATCGCACCGGAGGTGCCGTGCGGAAGCGCGAGGAAGACGACGTCGTGCCCGGCCAGGGTCTGGGGCGTCGTCTCCTGGAGGGTCAGGTGCGCGAGCGAGCGGAGGTGCGGCTGGTGAGCGATCAGCGGATGGCCGGCGTTCTGGTGCGCGGTGACCGTGCGGACCTCGAAGTCCGGGTGCCCGGCGAGGATACGCAACAGCTCACCGCCCGCGTAACCGGAGGCGCCTGCGACGGCGACCGAGAGAGTCATGCTTGTTCCTTATTCGAGTGGACGACAGAAGTCTCGGCGACGGCGGCGCCCACGTCGATCCACAGCACAGGACCGCCCGGAACGCCGCCTAGCTTCGGCGGTCGCGCAGGCGTCGGCGCATGACACGGGCGGCGGAAGCCGCACCCGTCGAAGCGGTGCACCGGACGGAAAGCATGGGACAACCCTAGCGCCCCCTCCCCGGCCCCCGCCAAATCCGGTCCCTCACCCGTGGTCCGGGACCGCCGCCTCCCGCCGCGACCGCCCCAGTCACGTCTTGCCACGCCAGGGGAGGAGATTCGAGCGGATCAGGTCCGGATCTCCTCCGCTACCGCCAATCCACGAAGATTCGGCACCCGATCTCCTCCCTTAGCGCCAGCCCAGGTTCCCCTTCGATCTCCTCCGTCAGCGCCAGCCCAGGTTCCCCTCCGATCTCCTCCGTCAGCGCCAGCCCAGGTTCCCCTCCGATCTCCTCCGCTACCGCCAGCCCAGGAAGGTTCCCCCTCGATCTCCTCCTGGTGCGGCCGACTGAAGGAGAATCGAACGGGTCGGGTTCGAATCTCCTTCAGTACTGCCGATCGAAGGAGATTCGACACCCGATCTCCTTCGGTACGCCTCGCGTTCGGTGTGCCCGCGCACCGTCGTCGCGGCACGGGCGCGGCCGTCCGCTCCGGAGCGCGCGGGACTACTCGCGGATGGCCGCGCCGAAGCGGTCGGCGGCGCAGGCGGCGCCGGCGAGCTTGGCCTCGGTGGCCTCCGCCGCCGTGAGGGTGCGGTCGGCGGCACGGAAGCGGAGCGCGAAGGTGAGGCTCTTGTGTCCCTCGGGCAGGCCTGGGCCCCGGTAGTCGTCGACGAGTCGGATGTCCTCGAGCAGCGCACCCGCGCCCTCCCGCACGGCTCGCAGCACCTCGCCGGCGGGCGCGTCCGGAGGTACGACGAGGGACAGGTCCTGGGTGGCGGCGGGGAAGCCCGCAATGACGCCCGCGACGATATCGGCCGGGGCGACGCCGATCAGGGCGTCGAGATCGAGTTCGAAGACGGCGACCACGCGAGGCAGATCCAGGTCGTGGGCGAGCGCCGGCAGCAACTCGCCGGCATAGCCGACGGAGACCACGGTTCCGTCCGCGGCGCGGGCGAGCAGCTCGGCCGTGCGGCCCGGGTGCAGCGCCTGATGCGACGCTTGCGCGACGTCCACGGCGAGTCCCACCGCGGCGGCCGTCTGGCGCACCATGTCGAGGGCGTCGGTCAGGCCCGCGGGCACCGGGGCGACGCCGGGCTGCTTCTCGAGGACGTTGCCCACGACGAGTCCGGCCAGATGCCGGGGTTGAGCCGGGATGCCGGCATTGAGCCCGGCGAGGATGTCGGGGCCGGGCAGGGCGGCGCCCGGCGGCAGCGTCTCGCTGCCGATCGAGCCCTCCGAGGGACGGAACACCGTGCCGAGCTCGTACACGCGCAGATCGACGAGCCCGCGGGCGAGGTTGCGTTTGGCCGCATCCAGCAGGCCGGGAAGCAGCGAGGTCCGCAGGTACGGCGCAGTGGCATCCAGCGCGTTGGCGAGCCGGACGGCGGGGACGCCGCCGGCCTCCGGTGCACCGAACAGGTCGTTCTGCGCCTCGCTGACGAACGGGAACGACAGCACTTCGGTGGCGCCGTTGTCGGCCAGCGTCTGCACGACCGCACGGCGCAGCCGCTGCTCACGCGTCAGCCCGCGACCCGGAGGCGCGACGGGCAGCACCGAGGGGATGCGGTCGTAGCCGACGATGCGGGCGACCTCTTCGGCCAGGTCCGACTTGTCGCGCAGGTCCGGTCGCCAGGTCGGCGCGGCGACGAGCAGGCCGTCCGCCGCTTCGCTGACCGTGCCGCCGATCTCGGCCAGGGCACCGCGCACCTCGTCGTCGCTGAAGTCGACGCCGATCAGCCCGGCGATGTATCCCGTGGGAAGGTGGATGGGCTCCGCGGACTCGGAAGCGTCCAGCAGCGAGCCGAGCTCGTCCGCGTGTCCGCCCGCGAGCTGCTCGAGCAGCTGCACGACGCGTGCCGCCGCCGCGACGGCGACCTGCGGGTCCACTCCGCGCTCGAAACGCTTGGAGGCCTCGCTCGGCAGCTTGTGGCGTCGTGCGGTCCGTGCGATGGAGACCGGGTCGAAGTTCGCCGCCTCGATGAGCACGTTGCGGGTTCCGGCGCCGATCTCGGTGGAGGCGCCTCCCATCACTCCGGCCAGGCCGATCGCGCCGGAATCGTCGGCGATGACGAGGTCTTCCGGGTCGAGCGTCCGGGTCTGGTCGTCGAGGGTGACCAGCGTCTCCCCCGGCGCCGCCCGGCGCACGACGATCCCGCCGGACAGCCGGTCGAGGTCGTAGCCGTGGATGGGCTGCCCGAGCTCGAGCATCACGTAGTTGGTGATGTCGACGATGAGCGAGATCGAGCGGATGCCCGCCAGCTTCAGCCGGGCGATCATCCATGCGGGCGTCGGGCGCGAGCCGTCGACGTCACGCACGACGCGCGTCACGAAGACGCTCGCGCCGACGTGGCCGCGCAGCGGCGCGGTGTCGTCGATCGTCACGCTGAAGCCCCGGGCGTGGTCCGCCGCGGAACGCACCGGCACGGCGTCGGCCGGATCGCGGAACGCGGCGCCGGTCGCGTGCGAGTACTCGCGGGCGATGCCGCGGATGGAGAACGCGTAGCCACGGTCGGGCGTGACGTTCACCTCGACCGCAGCGTCGTCGAGCCCGAGCAGCCCCACAGCGTCCGTGCCGACCTCCGGGTCGAGCCCGAGGGTGCTCAGGCGCAGGATGCCGTCGTGTTCCTCGCCCAGCCCGAGCTCGCGTGCGGAGGCGATCATGCCGTCCGAGACGTGGCCGTACGTTTTACGCGCGGCGATGGGGAACGGACCGGGCAGCACGGCACCGGGCAGCGTCACCACGACCTTGTCCCCGGCGAGGAAGTTGCGGGCGCCGCAGACGATTCCGCGCACGTCCGCACCGCCGTCCGCTGCGCTCCGGCCCTCGGGCGCGACGCGCACCTGGCACCAGCGGATGGTCTTGCCGTTGCTCTGCGGCTCCTCCTCGAACTCCAGGACCTGGCCGACGACGACCGGTCCGGAGATCTCGAAGGTGTGGACGTCCTCCTCCTCCAGTCCGACGGAGACGAGGGCGGCGTGCACCTCCTCCGGGCTCGTGCCGGGCTCCAGGTCGACGAACTCGCCGAGCCAACTCAGAGGGACGCGCATCAGACCACCATTCCGAACTGCTGGGAGAACCGGACATCGCCTTCGGCCATGTCACGCATGTCCTGGACGTCGTTGCGGAACATCAGGGCCCGCTCCACGCCCATCCCGAACGCGAACCCGGAGTAGACGTCGGGATCGATGCCCGCGGAGCGCAGGACGTTCGGGTTGACCATGCCGCAGCCGCCCCACTCGATCCAGCGTGCGCCGCCCTTGAAGGTGGGATGCCACAGGTCGAGCTCGGCGCTCGGCTCGGTGAAGGGGAAGTAGTTGGGACGCAGGCGCACACGCGCCTCGTCGCCGAACAGCGTCTTGACGAAGTGGTCGAGCGTGCCGCGGAGGTGCGCCATGGTCAGGCCCTTGTCGACCGCGATGCCCTCGGTCTGGTGGAACACCGGGAGGTGCGTCGCGTCGAACTCGTCCGTGCGGAACACCCGGCCGGGCGCGATCCGGTACACCGGGAGGTCGTCGCCCAGCAGGGCGCGCAGCTGCACCGGCGAGGTGTGCGTCCGCAGGACGAGGTGCGCATCCGTCGGCTCGACGAAGAAGGTGTCCTGCATGGCGCGCGCGGGGTGGTCGGCGTCGAAGTTCAGCGCGTCGAAGTTGTACCACTCGCTCTCGAGTTCGGGTCCCTCGGCCACCTCCCATCCCATCCCGACGAAGACGTCGGCGATCCGCTCCTGGAGCAGGCTCAGCGGGTGCCGCGCACCCGGCGTCCAGCGGGACGGCAGAGCCGTCACGTCGACGGCCTCGGCGGCGAGCTGCGCCGCCTGCTCCGCCGCAGCGATCTCCGCCTCCCTGGCCGCGAATGCCTGGGCCACGCGAGACCGCGCGCCGCCGACCAGCTTGCCGGCAGCGGCCTTCTGGTCACCGGGGAGCGAGCGGATGGCGGCGTTCAGCCGGGCGAGCGGCGAGCCCTCTGCCGTGTGGTCGTGGCGCACCGTCTTCAGCGCCGCCGAATCGGCGGCGGCATCGATCGCGGCGAGAGCGGCCGTGACGGCCGCTTCGACCGCGGATTCGGTGATCTGCGTGGAATCTGACACGGTCACCCAGTCTAGTCGGCGAGCATCGCCCATCCCGGTCCCGGCCGGCGCCTGTGGACAACCGCCGGGCTGTGCGCAGCGTGAGTCAGGAACGCTGTGCGAAGGCCGACTCGTACAGGCAGACGGAGGCCGCCGTCGCGAGGTTCATGGACTCGGCCCGGCCATAGATCGGGACCGTCACCACCCGATCCACCAGCTCGAGCAGTTCGTCGGCGAGTCCGCGCGCCTCGTTGCCGAAGACCCAGGCGGTCGGCCGTGCCAGCTCGCCGTCGCGACGCGCCGAGAGGAGATCCTCGCCCTTGACGTCCGCGGCGAGCACCTGCAGGCCGGCGGTGTGGGCGCGGCCCACGACGTCGGCGAGGTCCGCACCGACCGCGACCGGCAGGTGGAAGAGGGACCCGGTGGTGGAGCGGACGACCTTCGGGTTGTAGAGGTCGACCGTGCGGCCGCTCAGCACGACCGCATCGGCGCCGGCGGAGTCGGCCGCGCGGATGATCGTGCCGGCGTTGCCGGGATCGCGCACCTCCTCGAGCACGGCGACGAGGCGCGGCGCGCCGGCGAAGATGTCGCGGACCGAGGTCGGGAACTGCCGCGCGACCGCGACGAAGCCCTGCGGAGTGACGGTGTCGGCCATCGCATCCAGCACGTGCTCCGAGACGAACTCGGCCTCGAGCTCCGCCTCCGCTGCGGCACGGGCGATCTCCGGGTACCGCTCGAGAGCGGTCGGCGTGGCGAAGAGGTCCACCATCAGCTCTGGTCGGAAGGACAGCGCCTCGGTGACCGCCTGCGGCCCTTCGAGGAGGAAGAGCCCGGTCTCCGCGCGTGCTGCGCGTTTGGCGAGCTTGGCGACGGCCCTGACGCGCGGCGAGCGCGGGTTGTCCAGCATGTCACCAGCTTAGGGGTCAGCATTCGTCACGAATGTCCCCTTCAGCACAGCCCAGCGCAACATTCGTCACGAATGTCCCCCTCAACACAGTCCAGCGCAACATTCGTCACGAATGTCCCCCTCAACACAGCCCAGCGCAACATTCGTCACGAATGTCCCCCTCAACACAGCCCAGCGCAACATTCGTCACGAATGTCCCCCTCAACACAGTCCAGCGCAACATTCGTCACGAATGTCCCCCTCAACACAGCCCAGCGCAACATTCGTCACGAATGTCCCCCTCAGCACCGCCCAGCGCGACATTCGTCACGAAGGTCCCCCCGGCACAGCGGCCCCCCACGAAACGACGAACGGCCCGGTCGAGGTGACTCGACCGGGCCGTTCCGACGGTGGGGTTACGCCGCGGCCTTCGGGGCCGACGTGTCGGCCGGCAGCGCCTTCTTGGCCGTCTCGACGAGCGCCGCGAAGGTCGCGGGCTCGGTGATGGCCAGGTCGGCGAGGATGCGACGGTCGACCTCGACACCCGCGAGGCCGAGGCCCTGGATGAAGCGGTTGTACGTCAGGCCGTTCGCACGGGATGCGGCATTGATCCGCTGGATCCAGAGGCGGCGGAAGTCGCCCTTCTTCTGGCGGCGGTCACGGTACGCGTAGACGAGGGAGTGGGTGACCTGCTCCTTCGCCTTGCGGTAGAGGCGCGACCGCTGGCCGCGGTAGCCCTCTGCGCGCTCGAGGATGACCCGACGCTTCTTGTGGGCGTTTACCGCCCTCTTCACTCTTGCCATTAGTCGATTTCCTTCTACTGATTCACAAAGTCTGCGAGTGTCGAGTCGTTACTTGCCGAGCATCCGGCGGATGACCTTGGCGTCCACCTCGGGGACGACCTGGTCCTGGTTCAGCCGGCGCGTACGACGGCTGGACTTGAGCTCCAGGTTGTGGCGCATGCCGGCCTGCTGCTTCATGACCTTGCCGCTGCCGGTGATCTTGAAGCGCTTCTTGGCGCCGGAGTGGCTCTTCTGCTTGGGCATTACTTCTCCTCGTTCGTCGCCTGGGCGGGCGAACTCTCTTCGGACTGAGCAGCGTCGTCTGTCTCAGCAACCGCATCGTGGTCGCGCCCCTGAGCGCGAGCCTTGTTAGCGGCACGTTGTGCGTTGGCCTCGGCCTTGGCCTCCGACTTGTTCTTGAGCGGGCCGATGATCATCACCATGTTGCGCCCGTCGATCGTGGGGTTGGACTCCACGGTGCCGAGCTCGGCGACATCTTCAGCGAAGCGCTGCAGGAGGCGGACGCCCTGCTCCGGACGCGACTGCTCGCGGCCCCGGAAGAGGATCATGGCCTTCACCTTGTCGCCGGCCTTCAGGAAGCCTTCGGCGCGCTTGCGCTTGGTCTCGTAGTCGTGCTTGTCGATCTTGAGGCGGAAACGGACCTCTTTGAGGATCGTGTTCGCCTGGTTGCGCCGGGCCTCTTTGGCCTTCTGCGCAGCCTCGTACTTGAACTTGCCGTAGTCCATGATCTTGGCGACCGGCGGCTTGGAGTTGGGCGCGACTTCGACCAGGTCGAGGTCGGCCTCCTGCGCGAGTCGCAGTGCGACCTCGATCTTGACAACGCCGACCTGCTCTCCGCTGGGGCCGACGAGTCGAACTTCGGGGACGCGGATACGGTCATTCGTACGGGGATCGCTGATGTCTGTCTCCTCTGATCGAGCGATGTTCTTCGCAGCCACGGGCCGTCTGCGACGGTCCGGCGAAAGAGGAGGTTCCACGCACCAGCAGAGCCTGCGATTCCCAGATCTCGGAAGATCCGGTTCGCAGGCCTGGTACAGCACCCTGACTACCCCCGCGTTCACACGCGATGGCGGAGTGCAATGACCCGGTAACCTGTAAAACGGTCAAGCGCGGGTGGGAGGAATCTCCACTTTCGTACCGGGACAGAAGTCCCGGAGCCCGGACGATTCTAACAGAGGAATGCAGTGAGCGACACATCCTTCACCTTCGACGGCACCGGCGACGATCGCGACGGTGTCGCGGAAGCCACGCGGGACATCGCGGAGGTCCCCGCGGTCGAGGTGATCACCACGACCGCGGTCCACCTGATGAGCGCAGCCGCCGTCAAGTGCGGACTGGCCGACGACCCCGAGCATCAGACCGACTTGGATGAGGCGCGCAAGCTCATCGACGCCCTCGCCGGCCTCGTGACGGCGAGCGCCCAGCACATCGGGGACCAGCACGCGCGCAGCCTGCGCGACGGACTGCGGTCCCTGCAGCTCGCCTTCCGCGAGGCGTCGGCGATCCCCGACGAGATCGGGAAGGGCCCGGGTGAGAAGTACACCGGGCCCGTCAGCTGACGTTCGAGGGCTCTCGGATCGCGGACGGCTACCAGACGGGCGGGCGGCGGTCCTGCCAGTGCATGCGTCGCTCCAGCTGAGCGGCGAGTGACAGGAGCGTCCGCTCCCCTCCCGGCCGGCCGATCAGCTGCACGCCCATCGGGAGCCCGTCCTCGGTCTGCCACACCGGGAGCACGATGCCGGGCAGCCCGGTCACGTTGAGCATCGACGTGAAGGGCGTGTACTGGACCTGCTGCTCGAAGTTGCGCTCGCCGTCCTCCTGGTCGTACCAGCCGAGGGGCCGCGGGGTGAGCGCCATCGCCGGCGTCAGCACGGCGTCGAACGACGACAGCTGCGCGAGGAACGATCGCTCGTACGCGGTGAGCGCCGACAGAGCCTCGCTCAGCTCGCGGGCGCTGAGCGCGCGTCCCCGTTCGACCAGCCAGGCGGTCAGCGGCTCGAGCAGGGAGAGCGTCTCGCCCTCCGCCGGGATGCGCGCAGCGCCCGCCTGCCAGATCGTCCGGAAGGCGGGCGCATACGTGTCATCGGGCGTGAGCGCCGTCTCCTCCACTCCGTGGCCCATGGCGGAGAACGCCTCGACCGCGACGGAGAGGGCCTGACGCGCCTCGGGTGCGATGGCGATGTCGTAGGCGCCGTCCCAGGCGGACGTGGTCATCACTCCGAGCTGGAAGCGGCCCTCGCCGCGCACCGCTGCTCCGAGAAACGGACCGTCGTCGTCATACGGAGCTCGCAGCGTGAAGTGATGGTCGATGCGCCCGTTGCGCTTCGCGATCATGCCGTCGAGCAGCAGGGCCGCATCCGCCGTGTCACGGGCGATCGGACCGGCCACGACGAGGCCGGCCAGCGACTCGATGCCGCTTCCGGCCGGTACCAGTCCCCTGGTCGGCTTGAGCCCGACGAGTCCGCAGGCCGCAGCCGGGATGCGGATGGACCCGCCGCCGTCGGATCCCGGCGCGAACGGCAGCATCCCGGCTGCCACGGCCACAGCCGCTCCGCCGCTCGATCCTCCCGCTCCGCGTCCGGGGTCCCACGGATTGCGGGCGGGCGGCGCAGCGAGCGACTCGGTGTAGGCCGGCAGCCCGAACTCGGGCGCGTTGGTCTTGCCGAGACTGACGCCGCCCGCCGCATCCATCGTCTCGACGAGCTCGTCGCTCGTGTCGGGCACGAATCCCGTCATCGCGCGGGAGCCGAACCCCGCCGGGACTCCGGCGCGCATCCACAGGTCTTTGTCGCCGAACGGGAGGCCCCACAGCGGGGCGGTCCTCGGGACGCGCTCCGCCACTTCGTCCGCGCGCGCGAGCGCCTGGTCACGGGTGACCGTGACGAAGGCGCCGAGCTCCGGGTTCAGCCGTTCGATCCGGTCCAGGAAGTGGGAGGCGACCTCTCTCGGGGAGACCCGCCCGGACTGCAGTTCCTGCCAGAGCTCGAGCGCCGTCAGCTCGTGGAGATCGGCCATGCGACCAGGCTAGCCGAGCCGGCGGGATCCCTCCCGGCCCGAGCGGAGGAAGTCGATCACGGCGCTGTTGAAGGCCGCCGGATCGACGTTGTACTCCCAGCAGTGCTCCGCAGGTGAGAGTTCGACCAGTCGCACCAGGGTCGGATTCGCCATGGCGAACATCACGGAGCAGGACAGCGGCACCTCCCGATCGCCGTCGGAGTGGATCACGAGGGCGGGAACCGTGAGGCGACCGGGACGTGCCCAGCCCAGCTGCTCGAAGTCGATGGGCTCGACGAGTCCGATACGCGCGCTCAGGGACCGGTCGCCGAGCGCGCGGACGGCGAGCCCACCTACCCAGCTCGGCAGCCCGCGCACCAGGGCGCCGGTGCGCACCGCAGCCCGCCAGTCGGTGACGGGCCCGACGAGGACCAGGCGGTGGATGGATGCGCGGTGCGCGCTCAGCTCGCTGAGCTGCAACGCGATCGCGCCGCCGAGCGACCATCCGACCAGGATCACCCGCTGCGCTCCGTGGTCGA
Organism: Leifsonia sp. CL147; assembly: GCF_900114565.1. GTDB lineage: Bacteria > Actinomycetota > Actinomycetes > Actinomycetales > Microbacteriaceae > Leifsonia. Next base: position 187,213 of record NZ_FOTM01000004.1, on the reverse strand, counting down.
GCGCGTAGCCGATCGCCGCATCCACGTCCTCCCACTCGCGCAGCCCCAGCGTGGACGCGCCCCCAGGAGCCGCCGGCCCCTCACCGTCGCCGCGGTACGAGACGACCAAGGACACCATCCCGAGTGCGTCCATGGCGTGCACCGACGCGAGCGCCGTGGTCCGGGTGCCGTTGCGGCCGTGGATGTGGATGGCCCACGTCGAGGAGGGCGCGGAGGACGACGCGGAGGCGGGCGCGCTGGACGGGCCCGCCGCGGACGGGCCCGCCGCCTCCCGCGGCTCGATGAGCCAGGCCGGAGCCACGCCGCCCGGCACGGCGATGCGCACCTCCCGGTGGCGCCGCCGAAGGGATGCCGGACCCGGGTGCAGGTGCCCGGTCCACTGGCCGAAGCGCGCGGACCCGAGATCACCGTCGACGTCGAGCAGTTCGCGCGTCACCGTTCGCGCCTCGGGGTCGTGAGCGATCACGTGGCCGATGACCGCATGCCCGCCCTCGCCGAACCAGAGCCCGAACTGCCCGCGGTGCAGGGTGCGGCGATCCGCAGCCAGCGTGACGCTCGTACCGGTGCTGGAGTGGATGGGCGTGGCCGCACGCGGAGCCGGGTGGACGACGATGCGCGCCAGCGCCACAGCCGCGCGGCGCAGACCCCAGCGGCCTGCCCAGCACAGCAGCCCGGCGGCCGCGGCCGCGACGAAGATCCACCTCATACCCTTCAAGACGATTCGGCCTCCGGGTTCATGACGCCGGGTCGTGGCGCCGGGTTCAGCACGCCGGGTTCAGCACACCGGGCATGGACGTGGCCGGGAGCGTTCCACTCCCGGCCACGGTTTTCATGCCATCGGCCTCACTCGGCCGGCGCGGTGCCCGCGCCGTCCGACGATGTCGTCGCCCTCAGGCTAAGACGGAACCGCCGGGAGAGACAGTACCTGCAGCCAACTCATAGCCGGCCGCTGGCTCACACCCGCTCAGGCCGAGCCGACGAACGCCTCCAGCGCCTCGTCCAGGGTGCGCGCGGGCGCGACGTACTCGTAGACCGCCCCGACTCCCGAGGGCACGTACTCACCGTCGGGCGTGAGCGTGATCGCGCCCAGCGGCCGGCCGCGGCCCGGTTCCGCGTCGGCGTCCGGGAAGGAGTGGTCGTATACGTCGTAGCGGTCGCCGTCCTCGTAGACGGTCAGGTCTTCCAGCAGCGGCATCTCAGAACCTCCTGGTGAACGGCAGCGGCTTGCGCATCCTGATGAGCAGCAGGAGCGGGACGAGCACGTACGGCCCGTTGTACAGCAGGAAGCCGACCGGGTCGGGGGTCCGCTCCCCCACCGGGCCGAAGAACTCGACGCCGAAGACGGGGATGGCCGTCAGGCTGATGATCATCGTCGCGTAGATCACCGCGAACAGCTGGATCCCGTTGACGCCCTTCGCGAGGCAGACGATGAGCACCACGTAGAACGGGAGGTAGACGAAAGCGCTCGTGCCGGTGATGAACCGCAGCCAGAGCGGCTCGTGCATGTAGAGGGGGTCGTACTGCGACGAGTAGGTGTAGTTCCACTGCGCGAGGATGTTCGTCGTCGTCGCGGTCTGCGGGATGCCGAGGGTCGGGATCGCGTCGCTGATGATGCAGGTCACGATGAACAGCGAGAACATCACGATGAAGAAGATGTCGACAGGACGCCTGCGCAGCGGCAGGTTCGCCGGCGTCGCGGGAGCGGCGGAGGCGACCTGGCCGGTTCCGGGTGTCGCGCTGGTCACGAGGGCGAGCCTAGCGCCGCATCCTTTCGCCGGGGTGGAGCGTCGCGGCTATTTCAGCGACTTCTGCATGAGGATCGTGCCGAGCCAGCGGTCGAACTTGTAGCCGACGTGGCCCATGCGGCCGATCTCGGTGAAGCCGAAGTTCTCGTGCATCTTGATCGACGCCTCGGCCCCCTTGTCGGCGATCACCGCGATGATCTCCTTCAGCCCGGCGGCACGGGAACGGTCGATGAGCTCCTGCATCAGCACGGGCCCGAGGCCCTTGCCGGTGGAGGCGGCGCCCAGGTAGATCGAGTTCTCCACCGTGAACCGGTAGGCGCGCTTCTGCTTCCACGGCTGCACGAGGGCGTAGCCGAGGATCTGCCCGTTGGGCGACTCGGCCACGATGAACGGCATCCCGAGCTTCTTCAGATAGGCGAACTTGCTCTTCCACTCGCGCAGGGTCATCGCATCCTCGTCGAAGGTCACGGTGCTGTTGGCGACGTAGTGGTTGTAGATCTCGCGGACGTGCGGGAGGTCCTCCGGACGCGCATCGCGCATCGTGTATTCGAACGGCGCCTCCGGCGGCTCCGGTTTGCGCAGGTGGCGGGGCAGGGCCCGGCGCTGCTCGTATTCCTCTTCCAGCACGCCGACAAGCCTACGTCGCGCTCATTGCGAGCGCGTTACGGTTCGAGCGACCAGTCCACGGGCTTCTCGCCGAGGCGCTCCAGCAGGGCGTTCGCCCGCGAGAACGGCTTGGACCCGAAGAACCCGCGGGAGGCGGACAACGGGCTCGGGTGCGCCGACTCGATCACGGGGTTGCCATCCAGGAGCGGCATCAGCGTCGACGCATCCCGGCCCCACAGAACGGCCACGAACGGCCGGCGGCGTGCGACCAGCGACCGGATGGCGTGCTCGGTCACCGCCTCCCAGCCCTTTCCGCGGTGCGAGGCCGGCTCCCCCGGCCGGACGGTGAGCACGCGGTTCAGCAGCATCACGCCGTGATCGGCCCAAGCGCTCAGGTCGCCATGCGGAGGCGGGACGACGCCGATGTCGTCGCGCAGCTCGCGATAGATGTTCTGCAGACTCCTCGGCAGCGGCCGCACGTGGCGCTCCACCGCGAACGACAGACCGATGGGATGGCCGGGCGTCGGGTAGGGATCCTGGCCCACGATCAGCACGCGCACCTCCGACAGCGGCGCGCGGAAGGCGCGGAGGACGGCGTCGCCGGCGGGCAGGTAGGGGCGCCCTGCGGCCACCTCCTCGCGCAGGAACTCCCCCATCGCGGCGATGCGGCCGGCGACCGGCTCCAGCGCCGTCGCCCAGCCGGGGTCGAGCGAGCCGTCGGCGGCGAGCTCCGTCAGCGTCTTCGGCACGGGCGTCCTCAGTGCGTGGAGGCGGTCACCGGCGGCAGTGCCGACCACGGGAACGTGATCCAGCGGTCGGTGCGGCGCCAGACGAAATCGGGCTCGAGCACGGTGCGCGGCTTGGAGTAGAGGCACACCGTGCGCACGTCCGCGCCGGAGGCGGCGATCAGGTCCACCACCAGGGCGAGTGTGCGTCCGGAATCGGAGACGTCATCCACCAGCAGGACGCGCTTGGCGTCGAGGGCGGCCGAATCGAGCATCGGGGGAAGCACCACGGGCTCCGGCAGCCGCGTGTCGACCCCCGTGTAGAACTCCACGTTCAGGGCGCCGCAGGCCTTGATGCCGAGCGCATAGGAGATGGCGCCGGCCAGCAGCAGACCGCCCCGCGCGATGGCCACCACCATGTCCGGCTCGAAGCCGGACTCGACCACCTCGCCGGCCAGATGTCGCGCCGCCTCACCGAACTCCAGCCAGCCCAGGACCTCCCGGTCCGTCTCCACAAGGACGTCTGCACCGGAATCGTCGAGTTCGCTGGCCATTGGTCTACCGTACCCGGGCCGCGCCGGTGTTAGCATCGCGCATGACCTCCGAGAAGACGTCGGCGCAGCGTCGGGTCCGGCATCCGGGTATCCACGGCACATCCGGCTCGGAGTGACCATGTCCACGCAACTCCCGGCCGAAGTCGCCCAAGCGCTCACCGCCTTCCTGCTCGAGCAAGCGCGGATAGCGCCGGGGCTGGTGAGCAGGGCGATCGTCACGGGCTCGGCGGCAGCCGGGGACTGGCATCCCGGCGTCAGCGACATCGACGTGGTGTTCGTGGTCACGCGGGATCCCGCGGAGGACCTCCCGGCGCTCGCGGAGTTGCACGCCGCCTCCGATCCGCACATCGACGGCGTCTACCTGACGGAGTCGGAGCTCGCGCACGGTCCGGACACCGTGCAGACGGCCCCACAGGTCGTCGAGGGGGTGCTCGTCTCGGCGCTGGCCGGCGCACAGCTGAGCTGGATCACCTGGCGCGAGCTCGAATCCGGCGTCCAGGCCGTCGTGGACGGCGGGGACGTGATCTGGACTCCCGTCGCGGACCGGCACCCCGGCGCCCGGGAGGGCGTGGTCGCGCACTCCCGGGACAACCTGCTGGACTACTGGCGGCCCATCGGCGACGGCCTGGAGAAGGAGCTCGACGGCCGGGACGCGGATGCGCCGCTGCGGTCGGAGACGGTCCGCTGGGTGGCCCTCGGCCCCATCCGCCTCGTCGCCACCATGGAGACCGGCGAGGTGCTGTCGAAGACGGCTGCGGCGGCGTTCGCGGCCGAACGCTGGCCCGAGCACGCCGAGCTGCTGCGACGTGTGGCACGGGACCGGGCGGGGCACCGGCAGGCCTTCACGGTGCGGGACGGGCGGGAGGCGCTGGCGCTGCTGCGGGCGTGCGTCGCGGTGGCGGAGGGGTGAGGCTGCTCAATCGCCGTCGGTGCGGCCGTCCTGCGTCGGCTCGCCGTCCTCACGGTCCGATTCGGACTCATGGGCGGCGCGCAGCAAGCGCGTCCTCTCGGTCAGGTAGCTGACGATGGTCGCACTCGAGATGCCCACGATCGCAATGCCGCCGATCATCAGCACCACCGCGAGAAGCCGCCCGAGGATCGTCACCGGGTAGAAGTCGCCGTAGCCGACCGTCGACATGGTCACGCACGCCCACCACACCGCGTCGCCGAAGCTGACGATGGTCGCGCCGTGCGCGTGCCGCTCCACCCGGAGCTCCGTCAACGAGATCACGTAGAGGAACAGCACCACGGACGCGCCTGCCACCACGAGCACGCGGCGCCGCAGGTGGGACGCGCTCCCGCCTCCCAGGCCCGGGATGCGGCTGAGAGCGGTGAGGAGCCGGAACGGCCGGACCATCGGGATGAACACCGACAGCAGATCGATCGGGTTGCGCCGGACGAACGCGAGCTTCCGGACGGAGAGGATCAGCCGCACGAGGTAGTCGACCAGGAAGAAGGCCCACACCAGCAGCAGGACGACGATCAGCGTCCCCTGCACGACAGGCGTCGGGTGCTCATCCAGGATGCTCCACGAGTAGGCGATGAGGAAGGCGAAGGATGCGACGATGGCCGGCCACCCGGTGGCGCGCTCCCAGCGCTCACGCTTCGTGTCGTCCGCGACCGCCATCGTGCCGGCCCTTCCCGGATCCCGCCCTCAGCCCCGGACCGTGAGGGCGCCCTTGTGGAGCCGGTAGGGAGCGGCCTGGGCCACGGGCTTGACGACGATCAGATCCAGATCGACGTGCCGCGGCAGCGTGAGCGCGTGCACGATCGTCTCGGCGATGTCCTCCGCGGAGAGCGGCTCAGGCACATCCTCGTAGACCGCGTCGCGACGTTCCTTGTCGCCGCCGAAGCGGACGAGCGAGAACTCCTCCGTCGCGACCATCCCGGGGGCGACTTCGACCACCCGGATGGGCTCACCGTTCAACTCCAGCCGCAGCACCTCGGTCAGCGCGTGCTCGGCGAACTTGGCCGCGTTGTAGCCACCGCCTCCCGGATATGCGGTGAGGCCTGCGATCGAGGTCACGACGAGGATGTCGGCGTGCCCGGTCTCGGAGGCGCCCTGGCGCAGCAACGGCAGCAGGGCGGAGATCACCCGCTTCGTGCCGAGGACGTTGATCTCGTACATCCAGGCCCAGTCCTCGAGGCTGGACTCCTCCACCGACTCGAGGCCGCGCGCCCCGCCGGCGTTGTTGACGAGCGCATGGATGCCGCCGGTCGCGGCCACATGGTCGCGCAGCGCATCCACATCGTCCTGCTTGGTCAGGTCCGCCGCGAACACCTCGGCGCCCGTCTCTGCGGCGAGCGCGCGCAGACGGTCCTCGCGACGGGCGACGCCCAGCACCTCCCAGCCCTCCGTGCGGAAGGCGCGGACCGTGGCCGCACCGATTCCCGAACTGGCTCCCGTCACGACCACGCGTCTGCTGCTCATGCCCCCATTCTGCGGGTTACGGCGTGTTTCGGATACGTTGCCCGGTAGCCCCCGCGCGTCTAGCCTGCAGGAGTCGGCGGTGGCCGACCGCCGCAGCCGGTGCGCTCCGCGCATCGCAACACCCGAAGGAGAGACGCCATGACCGATGCCGCCGACTGGCAGTTCGAGACCAAGCAGATCCACTCAGGCGCCGCACCGGACCCGGTGACGAATGCCCGGGCCACGCCGATCTACCAGACCACGTCGTACGTCTTCAACAACGCCGAGCACGCGAAGAACCTCTTCGCGCTGGCCGAGTTCGGCAACATCTACACGCGCATCCAGAACCCGACGCAGGCCGTCGTGGAGGAGCGCGTCGCGGCGCTCGAGGGCGGCACCGGCGCCCTCCTCGTCGCCTCCGGCCAGGCCGCCGAGTCGTTCGCCGTGCTGAACATCGCCCAGGCGGGCGATCACATCGTCTCCTCGAGCTCCATCTACGGCGGCACGTACAACCTGTTCAAGTACACGCTGGCCAAGCTCGGCATCGAGACCACCTTCGTCGAGAACCAGGACGACGCCGACGAGTGGCGCCGGGCGGTGCGGCCGAACACGAAGCTGTTCTTCGCCGAGACCATCGGCAACCCGAAGATCAACGTGCTGGACATCTCCCTCGTCGCGGACATCGCCCATGAGGCGGGCGTCCCGCTCATCGTGGACAACACGATCGCGACGCCGTACCTCATCCGCCCGTTCGAGCACGGCGCCGACATCATCGTGCACTCGGCCACGAAGTTCCTCGGCGGCCACGGGACCGTCATCGGCGGCGTCATCGTCGACGGCGGCACGTACGAGTGGTCGAAGAACGTGGAGAAGTTCCCCGGCCTCACCCTTCCGGACCCGTCGTACCACGGCGCGAGCTACACCGCGGCTGTCGGCGACGGCCTCGCCTACATCATCAAGGCGCGCGTCCAGCTGCTCCGCGACTTCGGTGCGGCCATCGCCCCGGCGAGCGCTTGGCAGCTGATCCAGGGCATCGAGACCCTCTCGCTGCGGGTGGAGCGCCACACGCAGAACGCGCAGGAGATCGCGGAGTTCCTCGAGTCGCACCCCGACGTCGCCTCGGTGAACTACTCGGGCCTGCCGACCAGCCCGTGGTACGCGGCGGCCAACAAGTACGCCCCCAAGGGCGTCGGCGCTGTGCTGTCGTTCGAGCTGAAGGGCGGTGTGGATGCGGGCGCCGCCCTGGTGGACAACCTCTCGCTGTTCAGCCACCTGGCCAACATCGGCGATGTCCGCAGCCTCGTCATCCACCCGGCGTCGACCACGCATTCGCAGCTGACGCCCGAGCAGCAGCTGACCGCCGGAGTCACCCCCGGTCTCGTCCGCCTCTCGGTCGGACTGGAGAGCATCGACGACCTCAAGGCGGACCTCTCCGCCGGTCTCGCCGCCGCCCGCGCGGTCGCGGAGGCAGCGCGCGCGTAACCCGCCCCTCACCCCCCACCCCCCACCCCCCACCGTCACCCCCCACCGTCGAGTACGCAAAGACTGCACGCGGAGAACGTTTTCCGCGTGCAGTCTTCGTGTACTCGACGGTGGGGCTCGGGGCGCGTTGGGGGGAGGGGCGCGGCGGCGGCGGGACGTAATAGAGCGATGGGCGCTGGCGCGCTCCGGGAGAATGGGCCTATGGAGTGGCAGACATCCGCCGACACGGCGCCGTCGAGTTTCATCACGGACGCCCAGGCGCGGACGCTGCTCGGGAAGCCGCCGGCGAGCGGCGCCTGGAAGGAGTCCGACCATCCCGGCGGCCGGCACTTCGCCGGCATCGGGGCCTTCACCTTCGAGAGCGGGGAGAGCCTCCCCTACGTCCGCATCGCGTACGAGACATGGGGCGAGCTGTCGCCCGACGGCGACAACGCGGTGCTGGTCCTGCACGCGCTGACCGGCGACTCCCACGCGGTCGGCCCCGCGAGCGCCGGCCACCTCACCGCCGGCTGGTGGCAGGGCATCATCGGACCGGGCAAGGCGATCGACACCGATCGCTGGTTCGTCGTGGTTCCCAACATGCTGGGCGGCTGCCAGGGGACGACCGGGCCGGCATCCCTCGCTCCGGACGGAGCGGAGTGGGGCCCCCGCTTCCCGTTCACCTCCATCCGCGACCAGGTGAATGCGCAGGCCGCCTTCTCCGACGCGATCGGCATCGACCGCTGGGCGGCTGTCGTCGGCGGCTCGATGGGCGGGATGCAGGCGCTGGAGTGGGCCGTGATGTTCCCGCACCGTGTCGAGCGGCTGGCCGTGCTCGCCGCGCCGCCGCATTCCACCGCCGACCAGATCGCCCTCAACTCGGTGCAGATCGAGGCCGTTCGCACCGACCCCCTGTTCCGCGGCGGTCAGTACTACGACGCCGGGGACGGCGAGGGGCCGCACCGCGGGCTGGCGCTCGCCCGCCGGATGGCGCTGCTCAACTACCGCAGCCCCTCCGAGCTGAACGTCCGGTTCGAGCGCGCGTGGCAGAGCGGGATCAGCCCCCTGGGCGGCGGCGGCCGCTTCGCGGTGGAGTCGTACCTCGACTTCCACGGCAACAAGTTCACCCGCCGGTTCGACGCCAACAGCTACATCACCCTGGTGGAGGCGATGAACTCCCACGACGTCGGCCGCGGCCGCGGAGGGCAGGCCGCCGCGCTCTCGCGGGTCGCCGCGCGCACGCTCGTCGTGGGCATCGACAGCGACCGTCTGTTCCCCGTGGAAGGACAGGAGCAGATCGCCTACCATGTTCCGGACACGCTGGACGGTAGAGTTCCAGTGGTGATCCGGTCGGACTTCGGCCACGACGGGTTCCTGATCGAGGACGATGCGGTCAGCGCTCAGCTGAGGCGACTGCTCGCAGGCTGACGATGGTTGGAGGGGCATGTCGCGCATCCAGAAGGAGCGTGATCGTCTCCTCGCCGCCACAGCCCGCACGGTCGGGCTGACCGCCACGGCGACCGCGCTGCTCTGCCTGAGCGTCCCCGGGTCACTCCCGCTCCCCCTTTACTTCGCCTCCCTGGTGCTCATCCTGTGCCTCGGCTACGCGCAGTGGCAGCTGGCCGGGCTGCTGCGCCTGACGATGTGGATGTGGATCATCGTCGCCGCCGGCAACGCGCTCATCCTCGTCCACCTCCTTCCGGGGACCGCCCTCGGCCCCTCGGCGATCAGCGCGGTCGGCGTCATCGGCGCAGCGTCGGTCGCCTGCGTCTGCGTCCTTGCCGTCACCTCCCGTATCCGGCTGATCCTCCTGGTCGCTTCGGCCGCGCTGACGGTGGGTTCGCTGGGCGTGACGCTCGGGATGACCGGCTCGCGGTTGGCCGAGCCGCTCGTGTTCACGGTGACCGGCTGGATCGCGCTGACCGCGACCGGCGTCTGGCTCTCGCGGACCGTCCCGCGGACACTCAAGCGCATCTCGACGATGAGCCGCGCCTATCGCGTCGAACGCCAGGCGAGCGAGACCGAGGCGCGCCGTCGGCAGAGCGCCCGGCTGCTGCACGACACCGTGCTCGCCACCCTGACGCTGCTCGCCCATTCCGGTGTCGGCGTCAGCCACGGTGCGCTCCGCGAGCAGGCGGCCGAGGATGCTGCGCTGCTGCGCCAGCTGCGGCTCGGCTTCACGCCCGACCCGTCGCGGTCCGGCGACTACAAGCTGAAACCGGTGGAGCAGTCCACGCTCGGCAACACCCTGGAGTCGGTGAAGCAGCGCTTCCGGCGAATGGGGCTGGAGGTCAACTGGCACGGCGCCGGCCAGGTCCTCCTGCCCAGCGACGTGCTCGACGCCTTCCTCCTCGCCCTCGGCGAGTGCCTCGAGAACGTGCGCAGGCACTCCGGGGTGAATGAGGCGCACGTGACCATCACCGACGACGACGCGAACGTGCGGGCGATGGTGACGGATGCGGGCAAAGGGTTCGACGTGTCGACCATCGACGCCGGACGGCTGGGCTTCACCGAGTCGATCGTGGCGCGCCTGCGGGATGTCGGGGGCAACGCACGCCTGTTCTCGTCGCCCGGCAGCGGGACGACCGTGGTGCTGGAGGTGCCGAAGTGACCCGCATCGACGAGCGGACGGTCCCGCGCAGCCCGCTCGCACGCGGGGCGGCCGGAGACGAACGGGATGCGCTCAGCCGCGCCCGACTGGATCTCGGCTTCAACGTCGCAACGGTCGCGCTCATCGCGTTCCTGCTGGTCCTGTTCTTCCTCGACATCGGGGACTACCCGCTGCTCGGCCTGACGATCGCCGCCTGGGTCCTCGTCGCCGTGACCCTGGTCGCCGCGCTCGTGCTGCGCTTCCGGCTGCCGGACGAGCTGCCGCTGTGGCTGTACCTCGGAGCACTCGGGGTGTGGGCGATCGCCCTGGCCCTCGACATCGCGGGCAGCTGGCCGGGAGGAGGCGCCGCCGCGCCACTGACCGCTGCGGCGGCGATCGGGCCCGCCCTGCTGCTCTGCGTGCCTGTGCGGCCGGCCCGCGACATCCTCCTCGCAGCTGCGGCCCTCGGCGGCGTCCTCCTGATCGTCGTGGTCTGGCGCGCCCTCCCCGACCTCCAGCTGCTGGGACCGGGGATGGTGACCGTCGCCATCGCCGTCGCCCCTCCCGTCGTCGGCACGCAGATCGTGCGCTCGCTGCGGACGCTGGTTCAGCTGGAACTGGATCTCGTCCAGGTGCAGAGCACGGTCGTCTCCCCCGGCTACGCCATCGGGATGCTCGCCTCGGAGGAGCTCGCCCGCCTGGACCTCGCCGCCGAACGGCTGCTCGACGGCGTCGCCACCGGCCGCACGGAGCTCCCGCTGGACGAGGACACGGCGGACGCGGCGGCCGGCATCGCGACGGAGCTCCGCCTCCATCTCATCCAGGGCCGCACCGAGACCTGGCTGTACCACGCGGTCACCGAGTCCGCCCTGCTCGGGCCGTCCGTGACGCTGAGCGACCCGGAAGGGCTGGCCGCGGGCCTCAACCGGGATCAGCGCGATGGTCTGCTCACCGCCGTGTGGCTGCTGATCAGCGACCCCGTGCGCGCCGGGACGGGGCAGCCGCGCACGCTGACCCTGGAGCTCGCCCGGCCGGTCGGCACCTACCCGCGGACCTCGAACCCGGGCGCGACGATGAGTATCGTGATCTCGACCAGCGGTGTGCCGCGAAACGGGGTAGACCCGGCAGCATGGCAAGCTATCCGTAAGGTGGGGCGCTATGTCGAGTCGTTCTCCGGATCGATCCTGCGCATCGAGGTCACCACCGTGAGCGACACCTCGGCCGAGCTGGTCTGATCCAGCGGGACCGCTACAGAGAAAGGCAGCCCATGGGTGAGCAACCGCCGATTCGGATCGCGATCGTCGACGATCACAAGATGCTCCTCGGAGCGCTGACCGAGTGGATCCGCAACGCAGCGGACGACATCAACATGGTGGCGGCGGTGGCCAGCTGGCCTGAGCTGCTGACCCATCCCGAGTTCCCCGTCGACGTCGTCCTGCTCGACCTCGATCTGAAGGACAACATCCCGATCTCGCTCAAGCTCTCCACGCTGAAGACGACGGGCGTCGCGACCGTGCTGATGAGCACCTACTCGGAGCCGGCGGTCGTTCGCGAGGCGCTCGCGGCCGGTGCCCTGGGCTACCTGGTCAAGAGCGAGGATGCGGAGATGATCGTGGAGGCGATCCGCGCGGCCCGCATGGGCGAGTCGTTCATCTCGGCCGAGCTCGACCTCGCGCTGAACGCCGGCGAGGCCGGCGGCGCGCCGAAGCTGAGCGCGCAGGAGCGTCGCGTCATGGCCCTCTACGGCGCAGGCGAGCCGGTCAAAGCGGTCGCGTTCCAGCTCGGCATCTCGGACGAGACGGCCAAGAGCTACCTCAAGCGAATCCGCGAGAAGTACCGCGTGGCCGGCTACGACGTCGGCACGAAGGTCGCGCTCCGCAAGCGCGCCATCCAGGACGGCATCCTCCTCCAAAACGACTGACCCCTCGCGCGCTCCGCCCCACCATCGAGTCCGCAGAGATTGCACGTTTTCGACGCGAATCTGTGCAATCTGTGCGGACTCGACGGTGGGGGTCAGTCGGCGGAGACGGAGGCTGGGGCGGAGACGGGGGCGGGGGCGGGGCGCTGAGCTCGGATCGCGCCGGTGTGGACGCCGCGGCGGATGCGGGAGCGGTCGATCCCGAACGTGAGCAGGGCGAGGGCGATGCCCCCGAGAGCGAGCAGGCCGCCCACGATGACGGGTGACACGTAGCCGAACCCGGCCGCGATGGTCAGTCCGCCGAGGAAGGCGCCCGACGCATTCGCGATGTTGAGCGCCGAGTGGTTCAGCGCCGCCGCGATCGACTGACTGTCGCGCGCCACGTCCATCAGCCGGGTCTGGATGGTCGGCGACAGCGCCGAGCAGGCGCCGGAGACCACGAAGACCGAGATCAGCAGGCCGGGGACCGTGGATGCGGTGAGCCAGAGCGCCGTGAGCCCGAGCACCAGCACGACGAAGAAGAACAGCATGCTGCGCGGCACGCTGTGGTCGGCAGCCCGGCCGCCGACGATGTTGCCGATGGTCATCCCGAGGCCCGCGAGGATGAGCACCAGCGGGACGGCGGCCTCCGGCATCCCGGTCACCGAGACGACGATCGGCGCGATGTACGTGTACATCGCGAAGAACCCGCCGAAGCCGACGGCGCCGATGGACAGCGCGAGCCACACCTGCAGGCGGGTGAAGGCCCGCAGTTCGTTCCGCACGCTCGCGGTGGCGTCGCCGGCCTGCCACGGCACGAGAAGGGCGACGGCGACGAAGGTGAGGGCGAAGATCCCGGCCACCACCAGGTACGCGATGCGCCAGCCGCTGTGCTGGCCGATCCAGGTGATCGTCGGGACTCCCACCACGTTGGCGATCGTCAGCCCGGAGAGCACGAAGGCGACACCGCGCCCCCGCTTGCCCGGACCCATGAGGGAGGCGGCGACCAGGGATGCGATGCCGAAGTAGGCGCCGTGGGGCAGGGCCGAGACGAAGCGGGCGAGGATGACGAGCGGGAAGGTGGGCGCGAGGGCCGAGGCGATGGTCCCGGCCGTGAACGCGACGAGCAGCCAGAGCAGCAGCTTCTTCCGCGGCCACCGGGTCGCGAACGTCGCGATCGTGGGCGCGCCGACCACCACGCCGAGGGCGTAGGCCGAGATGATCCAGCCCGCCTGGGCGTTCGCGTCGGTCGGCGAGGCGGCATAGAGCTGCGGCAGGAGGTCGTGCGCGATGTTGGGCAGGAGACCCATCGCGACGAACTCGGTGGCTCCGATGCCGAAGCCCCCGAGGGCGAGGGCCAGCAGGGCAAGACGAGTACGGGCCGACGACAGCTGCGTCGGCCCGTCGATGAGGAGGGTCACCGGCCCAGCCTATATCGAATCGTTTCGACCCGTCGTCGCCGAGGCCGCCGCCGTGGCCGCCGCCGTGGCCGTCGCCGCGGACGCCGCCTGCTCCTCGAAGAACTCGGTCACGTCCACATCCTGCGTCTCGTCCGACGCCGCGACCCGCGCTCCGGCGGCGCCGGCGATCGCGAAGAGGACGCAGCCGAGGAGCGGGCCGCCGACGAAGACCACGACGACCACGACGCCGATGACGACCACCGGCCAGAAGGCCAGCAGCAGCTCGCCGATCAGGACGAACGGGTCGTCCACGTCAGTCGGTCTGCTCGAGCGCCGCCTCGAGCCGTTCCAGCTTGCCGTCGAGCTCGCCGGTGTAGCCGGGACGGATGTCCGCCTTCAGCACCAGGGAGACGCGCGACCCGTAGCGGCCGACCGCTTCGGTCGCCCGGCGGACGACGTCGAAGACCTCGTCCCACTCCCCCTCGATGGTCGTGAACATCGCGTCGGTGCGGTTCGGGAGTCCGGACTCGCGCACCACGCGCACCGCCGCCGCGACCGCATCGTGAACGGATGCGTTCGGACCTTCGCCACCGCTCGGTGCCACCGAGAACGCCACCAGCATGTCTTCCTCCTTCTGTCGGTCACGCCAGATCTGCGTGCACTCCGTCCGCGTTCAGCCCCGTCAGCGCCCTCCCGGTCAGCGCCCTCCCGTCAGCGCCATCCCGTCGGCGCCCTCCCATCAGCGCGCCGCGCCGCCGACCGGCTCGGGATGCGCTCCCGGCGCCGAATGGAACGGCCACGCGTGCGCGGGGACGAGGTCGTCGGCCGCCTCCTGGCGGTGACGCCGCCGCCACAGCGCGGCGATCGTCCAGCCCAGGATCACGAAGTACATGAGGTTTCGCAGGGTCAGCACCGCGACCATCCCCGCCTCGGGCACGAGGAGCGTGTCGTAGAGGAACGGATAGAACACCTGCGTGAGTGCAGCGGTGACCAGCACGAGCAGCGCGGGCGTGCGGAAGCCGCGGCCCTGGTACGCCAGCCCGATGACGATGGGCGCGGCCAGCCACACCACGTACTGCGGCGACCCGACCTTGTTGAACGCGATGAACGCCGTCACCAGCGCCAGCGACAGCTCCGGCAGGATGCGCGTGTACGGGGTGCCGCGGCGCAGCGCGCGCACGCCGACCAGCAGGACCACCGCGGCGGTGAGTCCGAAGAGCGGGTTCATCAGCGAGCCGGCGAGCGCCGTCCCGTCGCCGCTGACTTGAAACGTCAGCAGCTTGTGGTCGTAGTAGACCGCGGCGCCCGGCACGTGGAAGGCGGCCTGCCACATCCAGATCGTACTCACCGGCGCCTCGATCTGCAGACCGCGGTCGGTCTGCATGCCGATGAAGCTGAGGACGTGCCAGCCGGCCCCGAAGATCAGCGGGACGGCGACGATGATGGCCGAGGTCACGGCGCCGACCAGGACGATGTGCCACCGAGTACGCAGAGCGACGACGGCCGCGAGGAGGATGGCCGCCGGCCAGACCTTGATCCAGGTGGCGGCCGTCAGCACCACGACCGCTGCGCGCTCGTGCAGCGTCAGCCAGAGCAGTCCCACGATGGCGAGGGACGCGGAGACGGCGTCGAGCCGCCCGACCGCGATCGGACCGAGCAGCAGGAGGAAGCCGAGCCACCACCACGCGGCGACCAGGCGCCGGGGCTCGCGGCCGACGATGAGCACGGCGAAGGCGGCGGCGTTGAGCAGCAGCACCAGGTTCAGCCAGCCCCAGACATAGCCTGCGTCGCCGAACAGCAGCGGCAGCATGATCGGGACGAGCGCCCCGAACGGGTAGACCCAGTCGGAGTTCACCCCGACGATCTGCGTGCCCTGCGACGCCAGTTCCGCCCATGGCTTGTAGACCAGGAAGACGTCCCCCAGACCCTTGCCCTGATTGAGCGCGAGCCCGCTGATGATCAGGTGCACGGCGAGGAACGCGATCCACAGCGTCAGCGGGCTGTACAGGACGCGGCGCACCGTCCCGGGATCGGCTGATGCGGTCGATCGGGCGCCGATCGACGCCGCTTCCATCCCCATATCGCCACATCCTAGGGGATGCCCGTGCCGGGCCCCTGAATACGGTCAGCCGCCCGGCCGCACCAGGTCCCGCACCACGCTAGGAAGCGCACCCACGATGTCGAGCGCCACGATCGGGCCGCCGTCCGAGGCCCGTTCGCCCGCGCGGCCGTGCACCCAGGCGGCCGTGGCGGCGAGCGCGGCGAGTGCGGCGTTGCCGTCCTCGTCGATCTCGCGGGCGTGGGTCGCCACCAGTGCACCGAGCACTCCCCCGAGCACGTCGCCGCTTCCCGCCGTCGCGAGCCACGCCGGCCCCGCCGTCACCGTGTACCGCGGGCCTCCGGGCGCGGCGACGTAAGTCGTGTGGCCCTTGAGCAGCACCGTGACCCCCATGCTGTCCGCCGCGCGGATGGCCCAGTCGCCCGGGTCGGCGGCGATGTCGTCGGCCGTCACGGCGTCCGGGTCGTCGTCGGCCGCCTCCCGCAGCATGGCCGCCAGTTCACGGAAGTGCGGGGTCACGATGACGGGAGCGGATGCGCGGCCGACCAGGTCGAGCGCGCCCGCGTCGATCACCAGCGGCGTGCCGTCGCGGAGGGCGGCGCGCAGGCGCTGCGCGTCGTCCTCGGGGCGCGAGGCCGCATCCATGCCGGAGCCGATCAGCCAGCCCTGCACGCGCCCGGGCGCCGTCACCACCTCGGGCCTGCTGCGGATCACGTTCTCGGTGGGCCGGCCGGCCCCGAGGTAGCGGATCATTCCGACTCCCGTGCGCGCAGCGCCCTCGACGCCGAGCACCGCCGCCCCCGGGTACCGCTCGGAGCCGGTCACCACCCCGAGCACGCCGCGGGAGTACTTGTCGCTCGACTCCTGGGGAACCGCGATCCACCCCGCGGCGTCCCGCTCGTCCCACGCCCGCCATCCGCCCTGTGGCCCGCCCTGTCGTCCGGTCACCGGTCGCCTCCGCTCGCTCGTCGCCCGCCGCCGATCGCGGCCGCCTCGTCCCATCGAACCCCTGCCGTCCTCACGATAGGTTGAGAGCATGGCGATCAGCATCCCCGGCAAGGTGATCGTGTTCGACTACGGCGAGGTCATCTCGGTGACCCCGACCGAGGAGGACCGGCGTGCGCTGACCGAGCTCGCCGGCGGCGACGCCGAGGTGTTCTGGCCGGCGTACTGGCGGCACAGGGATGCGCTCGACCAGGGCACCCTCAGCATCCAGTCGTACTGGCGGGGCATCGAGCGGGAGCTGGGCGAGAGCTGGGGCGACGCGACCATCCACCGGCTCTGGCTGGCGGACTTCCGCAGCTGGCTGTCCATCGACCACGACACCCTGCAGGTTCTGCTCGACCTCAAGGCGGGCGGGACGCGGATGGCTCTGCTCTCGAACGCGGGCCGCGACTTCGGCTCCTACTTCCGGCACGGCACGCTCGGCGACCTGTTCGAGAAGGTGTTCGTCAGCGGAGAGCTCGGCACGATCAAGCCGAGCCCCGAGATCTTCGAGCACGTGATGGCGGAGCTGGGGGTCACGCCGGAGCAGACGGTCTTCGTCGACAACAAGGAAGCCAACGTCCTCGGGGCACGGGCCCTGGGCATCGCGGGCCATGTCTTCACGACTCCGCAGGGACTCCGGGCATATCTGGATGCGCTCGCCGCTTAGATGATGACATGCCCACTCTTTTCGATCCCCTGACTCTGCGCGGTGTGACGATCCGCAACCGCATCTGGACCTCGCCGATGTGCCAGTACTCGGTGCTGGACGAGTCAGGCGTCCCGGGGACCTGGCACCTCGTCCACCTCGGCGGGTTCGCCACGGGCGGGAGCGGGATCGTCTTCAGCGAGGCGACCGCGGTCAGTCCCGAGGGCCGGATCAGCCCGCGCGACACCGGGATCTGGACCGACGAGCAGCGGGATGCCTGGAAGCCGATCGCGGCCTTCGTCGAGGAGCAGGGCGCCGTCCCCGGCATCCAGCTCGCCCACGCCGGGAGGAAGGCGTCCACCTGGCCGGCCTGGGGCTTCGAGGACCGCAGCGGCACCGTCCCGGCGGCCGAGGGCGGCTGGCGCGCCGTCGCCCCGTCAGCGCTCGCGTTCGAGGGCTACGACGTGCCGGAGGAGCTGGATGCCGCCGGCATCGAGAAGGTCGTCGCCGACTTCCGCTCCGCGACGCGGCGCTCGATCGAGGCGGGCTTCCGCATCGTCGAGATCCATGCGGCGCACGGCTACCTGCTGCACCAGTTCCTCTCCCCGATCGCCAATCACCGGACCGACGAGTACGGCGGCTCGCTCGAGAACCGCGCGCGCCTGCTGCTGCGCGTGGTGGCTGCGGTGCGGGAGGAGGCGGGCGACGCTCCGCTCTTCGTCCGCTTCTCGGGAAGCGACTGGGCCGAAGGGGGCTGGGACGAGCACCAGACGGCGACCGTGGCCGGCTGGGCTGAGGCGGCGGGAGCCGACTTCTTCGACATCTCGAGCGGCGGCATCCAGGCGGGCATCCGCATCCCCGTCGAGCCGGGCTACCAGGTGCCGTTCGCGCATCACGTGCGCAGCACGTCCGAAGTGGATGTGAGCGCGGTCGGGCTCATCACCACACCGCAGCAGGCGGCCGAGATCGTCGAGAGCGGGCAGGCGGACGCCGTCATGCTGGCGCGCGAACTCCTCCGCGACCCGCACTTCCCGCTGCGGGCCGCGCATGAGCTCGGCGGCGCCATCGACTGGCCGCCGCAGTACCTCCGCGCCCGCTGGCGAGACTAGCCCGCGGGCGCCCTCAGATCCTCGAGGCTGTCAGTCCTGGAGGCTGTCAGATCCTGGAGGCTGTCAGGCGACCTCCGTCAGGCACAGGTAGTTGCCCTCGCTGTCCTGGAACCAGGCCGAACGGCCCATCTCGTCCGTCGCGATCCCGTTCTCGGTCTTCAGGCCGGGGAAGTCGTAGTCCGCGAAGACGACGCCCCGTTCCTTGAGCTGTGCCATCGTGCCCTCGATGTCGGGCACGATCCAGCACATCGCGGTGTTCTGCGCGGTCCCGGCGTTGGCGGTCTCGTACACGAAGATCTTCGACTGCGACCCGGTGCCGTACAGCACACCGCCTTCCGTGGTCCGTTCCGGCTCCAGCTCCAGCTTGTCGCGGTACCACCCGGTGGCACGCTGCAGGTCGGAAGCGGGAAGCACGGAGTACGTCACATACGACTCGAACATGGTGTTCCTCCTTCATCCGGGCGGCATGATACGCGTCCGCCGGGCTGACGGGCCCCCTAGAACTGAACGTCTCCCCGACCGTCCGCGCGAGGAGGGACCGATATACTTGCGGGCACATGGACGACCCTCCTTCTCGTAGCCCATTCGATCGTCAGAGCCCGCGTGCGAGCGAGCGAGGTGGACACTGTGCTCGTTGAGTGGATCATGCTGGCCGTCGGCCTCCTGCTCACCGTCGGCACCGGGCTCTTCGTCGCCAGCGAGTTCGCCCTGGTCAATCTGGATCGCGGCGATCTGGAGGCGCGGCGGGAACGCGGCGAGTCCCGCCTGTCGATGACGATCGCGGCCCTCAAGATCACCTCGACGCACCTCTCCAGCGCCCAGCTGGGCATCACTCTGACCACGCTGCTCACCGGTTACACGATGGAGCCGGCCATCAGCTCCCTGCTGCGCGGCCCGCTGACCGCGACCGGACTGCCGGATGCAGCGGTGACGCCGATCGCCTCCGTCGTCGCCATCGCCGTGGCGACCCTGCTGTCGATGATTCTCGGCGAGCTCGTCCCCAAGAACTTCGCGCTGGCCCTCCCGCTGGCGACCGCGCGGGTGGTCATCCCCTTCCAGACGGTGTTCACGGCGGTGTTCCGTCCGTTCGTGGCCCTGCTGAACGGCACGGCAAACGGCGTGCTGCGCCTGGTCGGCGTGGAGCCGAAGGAGGAGCTGTCCGGCGCCCGCACCGCCGACGAGCTCTCCTCGCTGGTGCGCCGCTCCGCCAGCGCGGGCCTCCTCGAGGAGGACACGGCGACGCTCCTCAGCCGGACGCTCGCGTTCTCCAACCGGAGCGCCTCCGACGTGATGACGCCGCGACCGCGGATCGAGGCGGTGCAGCGCACCGAGCCGGCGCAGGCGGTCAGCGACCTCGCCAGGAGGACCGGGTACTCGCGATTCCCGGTGATCGGCGACGACATCGACGACGTGCTCGGAGTCGTCCACGTCAAGCAGGCCGTTGCCGTCCCGCGGCCGCGCCGCTCGCGCGTGCCCGCCTCGGCGCTGATGACCGACGCCCTGCGCGTGCCGGAGACGATGGGCCTGGACACGCTGCTCGGCGAGCTGCGGGCCCGCGGCTACCAGCTCGCGGTCGTCGTCGACGAGTACGGCGGGACCTCGGGCATCGCCACCCTGGAGGACCTGGTCGAGGAGATCGTCGGCGAGGTGGCCGACGAGCACGACCGGACGCGCGCCGGCGTCATCCGCGGACGCGACTCGATCACGTTCCCGGGCATCCTCCGCCCGGACGAGCTGGAGGAACGGGCCGGGGTCACCGTGCCCGAGGACGGCCCGTACGAGACGGTCGCGGGATTCGTGATGAACGAGCTCGGCCGGCTGCCGAAGGTCGGCGACGAGGTCCCGATCGACGGCGGCACTTTGCGCGTCGAGCGCCTGGACGGCCGCCGGGTGGACCGCATCCGGTACACGCCCGATCCGGTCCCGCTGACCGGGGACGCAACGGACGCCATCGGAGAGGCGGGCCGCTCATGAGCGACTGGGCAGGAATCGGCTGGCTGGTCGTGCTGCTGGCCGTCAACGCGTTCTTCGTCGCCGCGGAGTTCGCCGTGATCTCGGCGCGCCGCTCGCAGATCGAGCCGCTGGCCGAGCGCGGCAAGCGCAGCGCGAAGACGGCGCTGTTCGCAATGGAGCACGCCACGCTGATGCTGGCGACGACGCAGCTCGGCATCACCGTCTGCTCGCTGCTCATCCTGAACGTCTCGGAGCCGGCCATCCATCACCTGCTGGAGGCGCCCCTCCACGCGACGGGATGGCCGGAGGAGGTCATCGGCACCATCGCGTTCATCGTCGCGCTCGTGGTCGTGTCGTTCCTGCACGTGGTGTTCGGCGAGATGGTGCCGAAGAACATCTCGTTCTCGATGCCCGACAGGGCGGCCCTGCTGCTCGCTCCCCCGCTGGTCGGCGTCGGGCGGGCGGTCCGGCCGATCATCATCGCACTCAACGCGAGCGCGAACGCCGTCCTCCGGCTGTTCCGGGTGGAGCCGAAGGGCGAAGCCGCGAGCACCTTCACGCTGGACGAGGTGGCCACGATCGTGTCGCAGTCCACGCGCGAGGGCCTCCTGATGGACCGCACCGGCGCGCTCACCGCAGCGTTCGAGTTCACCGAGAAGAAGGTGCGGGATGTCGCCGTCGCGCTCGACGCGCTGGTCACCCTCCCGGAGACCCCGACTCCCGCAGACGTGGAGAAGGCCGTCGCCAAGCACGGCTTCTCGCGCTACGTCGTCCCGGACCCCGACGGCGAGCCGACGGGCTACCTGCACCTGAAGGACGTGCTCGACCTCGAGGAGACCGGGTTCGAGCTCCCCGTGCCGGCCAAGCGCATCCGCCGGCTCGTCACCGTCTTCGCCGGCAGCGACGTCGAGGATGCGCTGGCGACGATGCGCCGCTCGGGCAGCCACCTCGCCCGGGTCGTGGACGCCGAGGGCGCCACCGCGGGCGTGCTCTTCCTGGAGGACATCATCGAGGAGCTCGTCGGCGAGGTGCAGGACGCGACCCGCCGGTCGTAGCCGCGGCAGACGCGCGACAGCGTCTACCAGCTGACCGGCAGCGCCTTGCCCTCCTCGTAGCCGGCCGCCGATTGGATGCCCACCAGCGCTCGCTCGTGGAACTCGGCCAGCGAGCGCGCCCCGGCGTACGTGAACGAGCTGCGCACTCCGGTCGTGATCATGTCGAGCAGGTCCTCGACCGAGGGCCGAAGCGGGTCGAGGTAGATGCGCGAGCTGGAGATGCCCTCGGCGAAGAGCTCCTTGCGTGCCAGCTCGTAGGGGTCCAGCCGCTCGAAGCGCCCCGTGACCGCCTTGGTGGAGGCCATGCCCCAGCTCTCCTTGTAGAGGCCGCCGTTCGCGTCGCGGTCGAGCATCCCGGGCGCCTCGATCGTCCCGGCGAACCAGGAGCCGATCATCACGGAGGCGCCGCCCGCGGCGAGCGCCAGCGCGACGTCGCGCGGGTAGCGCACGCCGCCGTCCGCCCAGACGTGCGCCCCGAGCTCGCGCGCGGCCGCGCTGGTCTCGAGCACGGCCGAGAACTGCGGGCGGCCGACAGCGGTCATCATCCGCGTCGTGCACATGGCGCCGGGACCGACTCCCACCTTGAGGATGTCGGCACCGGCCGCGACGAGGTCGCGCACGGCCTGCTCGGTGACGACGTTGCCCGCGACGAGGGGCAGGCCGAGGTCCAGTTCCTTGACCGCGCGGATGGCGCGGATCATGCCGTCCTGATCGCCGTGCGCGGTGTCGACGACGAGCACGTCGACGCCGGCGGCCGCCAGCGCCTTCGCCTTGCCCGCGACATCCCCGTTGATCCCGACGGCGGCGGCGACCCGGAGCCGGCCGTGCGCGTCGAGGGCCGGCGCATAGATGGTGGAGCGCAGCGCACTGCGCTTGGAGAGCGTCCCGACGACCCGGCCGTGGTGCAGCACCGGGGCGAAGTCGAGGCCGGCCGCATCCATCGCCCGGAACGCAGCGCGACCGTCGCTGAGGTCCTCGGCGTCGAGCGCGGTCAGGGCGCCGTGCAGCAGGTCGCCCACGCGCGCGTCCGGGAGGGCGGAGCCGAGCTGGACGGCGGCGAGGCAGCCGAGATACGCGCCGTGTTCGTCGCTCACCACGATCCCGTGGCCCTCGACGGCCGGGATGCGGCGCAGCACGTCGGCGACGCTCTCGTCGGGCCCGGCCTGGTGCGGGGTGTCGAACGCGACCGGCTGCGCCTTCACCCAGCGGATGGCCTCGTCCAGGTCCTGGAGGTGCATGTCCTGCGGAAGGACGCCCAGGCCGCCGCGCCGCGCGAGGGTCGCGGCGAGCCGCTTGCCCGTGACGGAGTTCATGTTCGCGGAGACGATCGGGATGGTCGCGCCGGTACCGTCGCCGGGCGACAGGGAGACATCCAGACGGCTCCTGACGTTCGAACGCGACGGCACGAGGAAGACGTCGGAATAGGTCAGGTCATGGCGCGGGGACGTTCCATAGAACTGCATGCGAATAACGCTATCCCGCTGGGCTGCGGGAGCGCACCGGCGTATCGATGGGATTAGGCTTGATCTTCGGGGGACGCGGGTGGCCGCAGGGCCACTCGGACGAGACGAATCAATGGAGAGAGTGGGCGATCTGGCTGTGTCGAGCCAAGTGACCGGAGTAGGAACCGAGGACGGCTCCACGGGCGAATTCGGAGCCAACGAATGGCTCGTGGATGAACTGTACGAGCAGTTCGTGCACGACAAGAACTCGGTCGACCGGTCGTGGTGGCCGATCCTCGAGCACTACCACCCCTCGGTGAAAGAGGAGGGCGCAGCGGGAGCCGGCGCTCCATCGGCCGAGTCGATCCCCTCGCCGGACGAGACGCCCGCCCCGGCGCCCGCCGAGCCGGGCATCCCGACCCCCTCCGAGCCGACCGTGCCGACCCCGGCCGAGCCGACCGTCCCCGCCCCCGCGGAGCCGAACGCTCCGAGCCCGTCCGAGCCGTCGACACCCGCTCCGCCGACGGTCCCGGCGCCTCCGGCGACGCCGGCGCCCCCCGCCGCGCCGACTCCGCCCGAAGCCCCGGCTCCCCCGGCCGCTGCGACTGCCGCGGGAGGCGCGCCCGCGCCGCACCCGAACGAGCCGAAGCCGGTGACGACGCCCATCCCGATCATCGGCCAGCAGCCCGTCGCGCGCACCACCTCCATCGCACCGAAGCCCCAGCCGGTCCCGGCGGACGCACCGGTCACCGCCCCGAACGCGGTCGTCGAGGCCGCCGAGGAGGACAAGGTCACCCCGCTCCGCGGCATGTCCAAGTCCCTGGCGACCAACATGGATGCGTCGCTCACCGTTCCGACGGCGACGAGCGTCCGCACCATCCCGGCCAAGCTGATGATCGACAACCGCATCGTCATCAACAACCACCTCAAGCGCGCCCGAGGCGGCAAGGTCTCCTTCACGCACCTCATCGGCTGGGCGCTCATCCAGGCGCTCAAGGAGTTCCCGAGCCAGAACGTGTACTACGAGGAGGTCGACGGCAAGCCGTCCGTCGTCGCCCCCGCGCACATCAACCTCGGCATCGCGATCGACCTCCCGAAGCCCGACGGATCGCGCGCCCTCCTCGTCCCGAGCATCAAGCGCGCCGACACCATGCGCTTCGGCGAGTACCTCTCCGCCTACGAAGACCTGGTGAACCGGGCCCGCAACAACAAACTCACCGCAGCCGACTTCGCCGGCACCACGATCTCGCTGACCAACCCCGGCGGGATCGGGACGGTGCACTCCGTCCCGAGGCTCATGAAGGGCCAGGGCTGCATCATCGGCGCCGGCGCCCTCGAGTACCCGGCCGAGTTCCAGGGCTCCAGCGAGAAGACGCTGGCGGGCCTCGCCATCGGCAAGACCATCACGCTGACCAGCACCTACGACCACCGCGTCATCCAGGGCGCCGGGTCCGGCGAGTTCCTCAAGATCGTGCACGAGATGCTCATCGGGAAGCGCAACTTCTACGAGGACATCTTCGCCGAGCTGCGCATCCCGTACATGCCGATCCACTGGAACCCGGACATCAGCGTCGACCTGGCGAGCGCCGTCGACAAGACCGCCCGTGTCCAGGAGCTCATCAACTCGTACCGCGTGCGCGGCCACCTGATGGCCGACATCGACCCGCTGGAGTACAAGCAGCGCACGCACCCCGACCTCGAGATCGAGAACCACGGACTGACCTTCTGGGACCTCGACCGGGAGTTCGTCACCGGCCAGTTCGGCGACAAGCGCAAGATGAAGCTGCGCGACATCCTCGGCGTGCTCCGCGACTCCTACTGCCGCACGGTCGGGATCGAGTACATGCACATCCAGGACCCGGCGCAGCGCCGCTGGTTCCAGGACAAGCTGGAGCGGCCCTACGAGAAGCCGACGCACGAAGAGCAGTTGCGCATCCTCGGCAAGCTGAACGAGGCGGAGGCCTTCGAGACCTTCCTGCAGACCAAGTACGTCGGACAGAAGCGCTTCAGCCTCGAAGGCGGGGAGTCGACCATCGCCCTCCTGGATGCGATCCTCCAGGGAGCGGCGGAGGCGGAGCTCGACGAGGTCGCGATCGGGATGGCCCACCGCGGCCGCCTCAACGTGCTGACGAACATCGCCGGCAAGACGTACGGCCAGATCTTCCGCGAGTTCGAGGGCACGCAGGACCCGCGCACCATCCAGGGCTCCGGCGACGTGAAGTACCACCTCGGGACCGAGGGCACCTTCAGCGGCGTCCACGGAGAAGAGATCCCGGTCTACCTCGCCGCGAACCCGTCCCACCTGGAGGCCGTCGACGGCGTCCTGGAGGGCATCGTCCGCGCCAAGCAGGACCGCCGGCCGGCCGGCACCTTCCTCACGCTGCCCATCCTCATCCACGGCGATGCCGCAATGGCCGGTCAGGGCGTCGTGGTCGAGACGATGCAGATGTCGCAGCTGCGGGCGTACCGCACGGGCGGCACCATCCACGTCAACATCAACAACCAGGTCGGCTTCACCACGCCTCCCGCCGAGGCGCGCACGTCCGTGTACTCGACGGATGTGGCCAAGACCATCCAGGCGCCGATCTTCCACGTGAACGGCGACGACCCGGAAGCGGTCGTCCGCGTGGCCGAGCTGGCCTTCGCCTACCGCCAGGAGTTCAAGCGCGACGTCGTCATCGACCTCGTCTGCTACCGCCGCCGCGGTCACAACGAGGGCGACGACCCCTCGATGACGCAGCCGCTGATGTACAGCCTCATCGAGGCCAAGCGTTCGGTGCGGCGCCTCTACACCGAGGCGCTCGTCGGCCGCGGCGACATCACCGAGGAGGAGTACGAGCAGGCCCACCGCGACTTCCAGGAACGCCTGGAGCGCGCGTTCATGGAGACGCACGCGGCGCAGACCCACCCGGCTCCCGTCCTCACGTCCGAAGAGACCGGCGACCTGGAGCAGCCGGCCCCGCAGGACGACAACGTCGGGGAGCCGGCGTCGACCGCGGTCAGCGAGCAGGTCATCCACATGATCGGGGACGCGTTCAACAACCCGCCCGCCGGCTTCACCGTCCACCCGAAGCTGCAGCAGCTGCTGACCAAGCGCGGCGAGATGAGCAGGAACGGCAACATCGACTGGGGCTTCGGCGAACTGCTCGCCCTCGGCACACTGCTGGCCGAGGGGACGCCCGTGCGCCTCGCCGGGCAGGACGCGCGACGCGGCACCTTCGTCTCGCGTCACGCCGTGCTGCACGACCGCGTGAACGGCCAGGAATGGCTGCCGCTGGCGAATCTGAGCGACAACCAGGCACGCTTCTGGATCTACGACTCGCTCCTCAGCGAGTACGCCGCCATGGGCTTCGAGTACGGCTACTCGGTGGAGCGTGCGGATGCGCTCGTGCTCTGGGAGGCCCAGTTCGGCGACTTCGCCAACGGCGCCCAGACGATCATCGACGAGTTCATCTCCTCGGCCGAGCAGAAGTGGGGCCAGCGCTCGTCGCTGGTGCTGCTCCTCCCCCACGGCTACGAGGGACAGGGACCGGACCACTCCAGCGCTCGCATCGAGCGGTACCTGCAGATGTGCGCCGAGAACAACATGACCGTCGCGCGTCCCTCCACTCCCGCCTCGTACTTCCACCTGCTGCGCCGCCAGGCGTACGCGCGTCCGCGTCGGCCGCTCGTGGTCTTCACGCCGAAGGCGATGCTGCGGCTCCGCGGCGCGTCGAGCAACGTGGAGGACTTCACGACGGGTCGTTTCGAGCCGGTGATCGACGACGCACGGATCACGGACAAGAGCTCGGTCAAGCGGGTCCTCCTGATGGCCGGCAAGCTCTACTACGACCTGCTCAACGATCTCGAGAAGAACCCGAACCCGGAGATCGCCCTGGTGCGGGTGGAGCAGTTCTACCCGCTTCCCGCGGAGCTCAAGGCCATCGTCGACTCCTACCCGAACGCCGAACTCGTCTGGGTGCAGGACGAGCCGGAGAACCAGGGAGCCTGGCCGTACATGATCCTGGAGACCTCGAAGCTCGGCCCGCGCCCGCTCGGCGTCGTGTCGCGCCCGCCGTCGGCCGCGCCCGCCGCCGGCTCGGCCAAGCGGCACGCGCAGGAGCAGCAGATCCTCATCCAGCGGGCGCTGACGCTCTAGGGCGTCGCCGCCCCACTCCGGCCGCCACGATCCTGCACTTCGGAGATCGGGGCGGCCGGAGTAGTTTGTGCGCATGACCGTCGTCACCACACACCGCCTCGGCGAGCCCTACTGGGTGGACTACGCCGCATCCGACGTCCCGCGCGCCTCGGAGTTCTACGCAGGCCTGTTCGGCTGGACCCCCGACGTCGGGGGCGGAGAGTACGGCGGCTACACGACCTTCCGCCGCGACGGCCGCATGGTGGCGGGGCTCGGAGCGGTGATGGAGGGTGCGCAGGCGAACACGTGGACCACGTACCTCCTGGTGGAGGATGCGGAGGCGGCGGAGAAGGCCGCAGAGAAGGCAGGCGCCGAAGTGGTCGCCCCGACGATGACCGTCGGCGACCAGGGCAGGCTCGCCGTCGTCGTCGACCCGGGCGGAGCGGTCATCGGACTCTGGCAGCCCGACCGGCACCGCGGCTTCGAACTGGTGGCCGAGGTCGGCGCGCCCGCCTGGCACGAGCTGTACGCGCGTGATTTCCCCGCGCAGGTCGGCTTCTACACCTCGGTGTTCGCCTGGACGACACAGACACTCGGCGACACGGCCGACTTCCGCTACGTCACCTTCGGCGATCCGGCCTCACCCGGCGGCGGCGTCTACGACGCGGACAAGATGCTGCCGGAGGGCGTCCCGTCGCACTGGGTCGTCTACTTCGGCGTCGCGGACGCGACCGCCGCATCCGCTCGTGTCGTCGAGCTCGGCGGAACGGTCGTGCGCGACCCCTGGGACAGCGAGTTCGGCCGCTTCGCGCAGGTCACGGACCCGTTCGGCGGACTCTTCTTCCTGCACGAGGTCCGCTCGGGCGGCGCTGCGTAACCCGCACGCCCCGGACATTCGTCACGAATCGTCGCCCAACCGCGCTCAGAACGCACATTCGTGACGAATCGTCGCCCAGCAGCGCTCAGAACCCACATTCGTGACGAATCGTC
>NZ_FOTM01000004.1:0-159267 GCF_900114565.1 Leifsonia sp. CL147 | reverse complement strand
CACATTCGTGACGAATCGTCGCCCAGCCGCGCTCCGAACGCACATTCGTCACGAATCGTCGCCCAACCGCGCTCCGAACGCACATTCGTGACGAATCGCCGCCCCCGGCGGCAGCCCGGTTAGTGGACGCTGGCCTGGAAGGAGCGGATGCGCAGCAGCACTTCGGTGCGCAGCGTCTCGGGAGCGGTCTCCTTGCAGGCGCGCTGCACCACCTCGGTCAGCACGACGCTCAGGTGCGCCTCGTCAGAGCATCCGGCGCAGCTCGCCAGGTGCTCGCGCACGTCGGCAGCATCCTCGCTGCACAGCTCGTTGCGCAGGTACTCCTCGAGTTCGGCCTTCGCCTTCTCACATCCACAGTCGGTCATCTCTTGCTCCTGGAAGTCTGCACGGCGCGGTCCCCCTGGACGGCCGAGAGGCCCCGCTCGTGCGCGTAGTCGGTCAGAAGCTCCCGCAGCATGCGACGGCCGCGATGGAGGCGGCTCATCACGGTGCCGATCGGGGTCTTCATGATGTCGGCGATCTCCTGATAGGAGAACCCCTCCACATCGGCGAAGTAGACGGCCAGCCGGAAGTCCTCCGGGATGGCCTGCAGCGCGTCCTTGACGGCGCTGTCCGGCAGGTGGTCGATCGCTTCCGCCTCGGCCGAGCGGCTCGTGGATGCGGTGGTCGACTCCGCACCTCCGAGCTGCCAGTCCTCGAGCTCGTCGATCGTCCCCTGGTAGGGCTCGCGCTGCTTCTTCCGATAGGTGTTGATGAACGTGTTGGTGAGGATGCGGTACAGCCAGGCCTTCAGGTTGGTGCCCTGCTGGAATTGGTTGAACGCCGCATACGCCTTCACGAACGTCTCCTGCACGAGGTCCTGCGCGTCCGACGGGTTTCTGGTCATTCGCAGGGCGGCCGCGTACAGCTGGTCCATGAAAGGCAGGGCCTGCTCCTCGAAGAGGTGGCCCGCATCCTGGGTCTCGGTGCTCATCACCGGCCAGTCTAGTTGCGCGAGCCCCGCATCCACTCCGGCAAAGGACCCCGCAGGGTCGCCGAGCCGACGCGTCAGGACGCTGGGGACGTCGAGCACGGCGGTTGCGGCCACGGGCGGATCCTTCCTCTCGGCGTGAACACGGATAATCTTGACAACAATGCTGATTTCGAAATATTCCGCTCCCGACTTCGATCCGTACGGCGACAACCGGTCCGACGAGCCGAACACACTGTGGCCTGCCCCGGTCGCCGACGGGCCGGTCTCGGCGACCGTCGCGCTTCCCGGCTCGAAGTCGCTCACCGCGCGTGAGCTCGTGCTGGCGGCCCTGGCCGATGCGCCGTCGTTGCTGCGCGCTCCGCTGCACTCGCGCGACAGCGCCAACATGGTGGAGGCGCTGCGCGCGCTCGGCGTCGGCATCGACGAAAAGCCGGGCGCCGGAGCCTTCGGCGCGGACTTCCTGGTCACCCCGGCCGAGGAGCTGCTCGGCAGCACCACGATCGAGTGCGGTCAGGCCGGAACGGTCATGCGCTTCGTCCCGCCGATCGCCGGGCTCGCCCTCGGCCCGACCATGTTCGACGCCGACGACTCGGCACGGGGCAGGCCCATGGGCGCGATCATCTCGGCCCTCCGCTCGCTCGGCGTGGATGTGAACGACGACGGCCGCGGATCCCTCCCCTTCACCGTCCACGGCACCGGCCGCGTCGCCGGCGGCCCTGTCGAAGTGGATGCGTCCAGCTCCAGCCAGTTCGTGAGCGCCCTGCTGCTCTCGGCGAGCCGGTTCGAGAACGGACTCGACCTCACCCATTCCGGCGACCGCCTGCCGAGCCTCCCGCACATCGAGATGACCATCGCCGCCCTCGCGGCGCGCGGCGTGACCGTCGAGTCGCCGGAGACGGGACGCTGGATCGTCGCGCCGGGCACCATCGCGGCCCGGGACGTCGACATCGAGCCCGACCTCTCCAACGCGGCGCCGTTCCTCGCCGCCGCAGTCGTCACGGGCGGGACGGTGACGATCACCGGCTGGCCGGAGTCGACCACCCAGGTCGGCGCGGACCTGGCCGAGCTGCTCCCCCTGTTCGGCGCCACCGTGACGCGCGAGGGCGACCGGCTGACGGTGACCGGGCCGGACCGTCCCCACGGTGTCCAGCTCGACCTCAGCACCGGAGGAGAGCTGGCCCCGGCCCTCGTCGCCATCGCCGCCCTCGCCGACGGGCCGAGCGAGATCACCGGCATCGGGCACATCCGCCACCACGAGACCGATCGGCTGGCCGCCCTGGCCGCCGAGATCAACGGGCTCGGCGGCGCCGTGACCGAGTCGGAGGACGGCCTGCGCATCGATCCGCAGCCGCTCCACGGCGGGGTGTGGCGCAGCTACGAGGATCACCGGATGGCCACAGCCGGCGCGATCGTGGGGCTGGCGGTCCCCGGCGTCGAGATCGAGAACGTCGCCACGACCGCGAAGACCCTCCCGCAGTTCACGCAGCTCTGGACGGGGATGCTGCAGGGCGGGATCGCACCGCGTGACTGACCGCACGGGGACGGGCAGCGGCGCATCCGGCAGCGGACCCGACGGCTTCGGACCCGAGAGCACCGGCTCGTGGTGGGACGACGGCGACGAGGATGAGGAGCTCGACCTCTACGACGAGTCCAGCATCCGCAGCCGGCCGAACCCGAAGGGGAACCGTCCGCGCACCAAGACGCGCCCCGGCCACACCGACGCCGAGATCGCTCGCGTGCTCGGCGTCGACCGCGGCCGCTACACGATCCTGCTGGACGAGGACACCGACCGGGAGCGCCAGGTCACCGCAGCGCGCGCGAGCGAGCTGCGACGCAACCCCATCGTGACCGGCGATCGCGTGGCGGTCGTCGGCGACACGACCGGCGAGGAGGGAACGCTCGCCCGGATCGTCCGGGTCGAGGCGCGGACGACCCTGCTGCGGCGCAGTGCGGACGACACGGACGAGGTGGAGCGCATCGTCGTCGCCAACGCCGACCAGATGCTGATCGTGGTCGCTGCCGCGAACCCCGAGCCGCGCACGCGCCTCGTGGACCGCTACCTCGTGGCCGCGTACGATGCCGGAATCGAGCCGATGCTCTGCGTCACCAAGACGGACCTCGCCGACCCGGAACCGTTCCTGGCGAACTTCGCCGGACTCGGTCTGCCCGTCTTCACCAGCCGGGAGGACGACATCCCGCTGCAGGAGATCGCGGCCGCCCTCGTCGGGCACGACACGGTCGTCGTCGGCCATTCCGGGGTGGGCAAGTCGACCCTGGTCAACGCCCTCGTTCCCGGCGCCCGGCGCGCGACCGGGCACGTGAACGTGGTGACCGGACGCGGCCGGCACACCTCCTCATCCACGGTCTCGCTCCGCATCGAGGACGGCGCCGGGCATCACGGCTGGGTGATCGACACCCCGGGCGTGCGATCGTTCGGTCTGGGACATGTGAACACGGACAGCATCCTCAAGTCGTTCACCGATCTCGCGGCCATCGCCGAGGACTGCCCCCGCGGATGCACCCACCTGCCCGACGCGCCGGACTGCGCCATCAACGAGGCCGTCGAGGAGGGCCGGCTGGGCGAGGCCGGACGCGCCCGCCTCGACTCCCTCCAGCGCCTGCTCACCACCTTCGCCCGCTGACCGCCGCCGCCGCCGGCGCCGGCACGGTCCCGTCGCGCCGGCCCCGTCGCGCCCCCTTCCGACCGCGACTGCGGTCGTTCGGAACGTGTGCGGCGGCTCGCCCCAAGGCCGTCGTGACAAACGACCGCAGTCACCGCACGACCCCGCGACCGCGACAGCCGCCATGCCCCCTCCCGGTGCGGACTGCCATCGGTCGGCTCCCGCCGCGACTGCGGTCGGCCGGCTCCCGCCCCTTCCGACCGCGACTGCGGTCGCACGGAACGTGTGCGGCGGCTCGCCCCATGGCAGTCGTGACAAACGACCGCAGTCACCGCGCGAAGCCCCGCAGCGTCGGACGGACGCCGGGGGTCAGGCCCGAGGGGCCGGACGGACGCGGGGGTCAGGCCCGAGGGGCCGGACGGACGCGGGGGTCAGGCCCGAGGGGCCGGACGGACGCCGGGGGTCAGGCCCGAGGGGCCGGACGGACGCGCGCGGAGCCGAAGGCCCGCCGGTGCACCCAGACGCCGCGCGCCAGGCCCGCCCAGAACACCGCGCCGAACGGGACGACGTAGGTCGCGAACGACAAGATCGCCCGGGCCGCCGCCGCCCGGGCGGCGGCGACGAGCGCCAGCGCCACAGCACCTGCGACAGCGAGCGCGACGATGAGCACGATCAGCCACCAGAGCCCGGATACGGCGGCCAGGACGATCACGACAAGCGCCAGGACCGGCGCCACCACCAGCGCGAGAAGGACCAGGTCGCGCACGAACCCCGTGCCGGCGTAGCTGTCGACGAACAGCGTCCCGCGCACGAAGGCGTGCCGCAGAAACCCGCGCACGGTCACGCGCGGACGGTACAGCGCACGGAAGCCCGGGTCGATGCGCAGGGCTCCGTGGTCCGCGACGTGGCGCAGTAGGCGGGTGTCGTCGGACACGAGGTCGGCGTTCTCCTCGGGCCAGGCCGCACGGCACGCCTCGAGGAAGGCCTCGCGGTCGATGACCAGGCAGCCCGTCCCCTTCGGCACCCGGTCGAAGTTCGCCGGCGTGATGTCCGTCGGCACCGGATGCGCGAGGTATCCGCCCCAGAAGACGTGCGTCGGCACCTCCCAGAACCGCCCGACCAGCGGAGCCGCCGGGTCGGTCGGCACGTGGCCGATCCAGGCCCGGGCGTCGGGCCGCAGCGCATCCATCCGCTCCAGGTAGGCGAACGCGTCCTCGTCGATGAGCAGTCGCGAGTCGAAGAGCAGCACCCGCTCGCTGCGGGCCGCCTGAACGCCCGCGAACCGGGCGAGGAAACGGCCGCGGTTCTCCTGCGCGATGACGCGGATCGGGATGCTCGACTCCGCCGCCAGCGTGCCGAGCACGGTCGCCGTGTCGTCCGTCGAGCCGTCGTCCACCACGACGATCTCCGCCTCCACACCGCTCCGCGCGAGTGCACCGGCGAGCGAGCCGATCGTGCTCGGAAGCCACGGCGCCGAGTCGAAGGAGGCGATGACGATGCTCAGCTGCGGTCCGGTCACGGTGTCGCGGGCTCCTCGATCGCGCGCTCCTGCCCGGCACGCCGGCTCCGGATCAGCAGCGCCCAGTGGATGCCGTAGAGCGACAGGAAGATCGCCAGGCCGATCAGGCCGTTGCCGATCAGCCACGCATCCACATCGGGGAGCGTCGCGGAGGCGACCAGCCACTGCGCGACGGCTCCGAGCAGGAACACGGCGAGCGCCGTCCGGGAGGCGATGGCCGTGATCCGCACCAGGACGCCCTGTGCGAGCGCCCACGGCAGCCAGGCCACCGAGAACGCCACCACGATCTGCGCCGTCTGCGCGTAGTGGGAGCCGAAGAGCAGCCCGACGATCCACGGTCCGCGGAGCGAGACCGCGGCGAACATGACGAGTCCCGTGAGCAGCGTCACCGCCAGGATCACCGTGACCCCCAGGTTGGTGAGCGCCGCGTTGCCCTTGCTGCGCACGAATCGCGGCAGCAGGTACAGCGAGAAGGTCGAGGGGATGATCAGCGTCGTCTTGATGAGCACTGCGGCAGCGGCATAGGCGCCGGCGACCGCATCCGGTGCGTCTCCGCGGACCAGCACGACGTCGGCGTTCGTCAGCCAAGCGAAGCCGACCGTGAGCAGCAGCACCACGGTGCTCTGCATCGTGAACGGCGACCGGCCGACCGCGAGCGCCCGGCGCCGCGCCATGGACCCGGCCCCGATCGCGCCGGTCAGCGCGGTCAGGACCAGGATGGCGAGGATGGCGACGGAGCCGCCGCCCAGCAGGATGGCCGCCAGGGCGAGCACGGCCTGCGCCACCTGCGCGCCCGTGGACCACCAGACCACCGCACGCGAGTCCTCCGCGCCCTGCAGCCGGCCCTGGGCCAGGGCGAACAGGAAGTTGGGGATCATGGCCGCCGCGGTCAGCACGATCGTGACGACCCCCACGGCGCCCGGCGCGGCGAGCCGGGAGGACAGCGCGAACACGCCGAGCGTCCCGATCCCGCCCAGGACCAGCGCCTCGATGAGCGCTCCGTCCATCCGCCGCGTGCGCTCCCCCGGCACGCTGTGCGGGACGTGCAGCGCCTCCGCCGTGGTCACCGCGACCGAGTTGCGGAGGGCGGAGCTGCCGATCGCGGCCACGTTGATCAGGGCCAGGGCGGCGGCGAGGAGACCGTACGCCGACGGCCCGAGACCTCGGATGGTGATGATCTGGAAGGCGGTGGTCGCGAGGATCCCCAGAGCGCTGACGCCGGCGATCTCCGCCAGGGCCCGCCCGTGGCGCGTGATCATGCCGGGGCCCCGGCGCTGCGGCCGCGCCCTGTCGTCGCTACTCGGCATACCCTCGGCTGATCAGATCGGCGACGATGACGTCCGACGGGGAGCGTTCCGGCCGGTCGGGCTCGTGGCGCAGCGACGCATAGTCGTCGAGGAAGGACCGCAGTCGCCCCAGATCCCATCCGGAGAGCACGATGTTGCGGCCGATCCCCTCGCCCCGCTCCGTCGTTTTGCGATGGATGAGCGTCGGGACGCCCAGCAGCGCGGACTCCTCCTGGATGCCGCCGGAGTCGGTCACCACGAACGCAGCGTTCTCCAGCAGTGCGACGAACTCGTCGTGCCGCAGCTTCGGGATGATCTGGATGCGGTCGCCGCCCTGGCCGGCGAGCACCCGCTCCAGAGTCTCGCGGTTGTAGGCGTCCACGATCAGCCGCAACGGCACGGGACTTGCGGTAAGGGCGGCGAGCGTGTCGTCCACGAGCTGGCTGTTGGAGATGAACTCGAACCGGTGCAGCAGCACCACGCCGTAGGGGTCGTCGGACGATACGTCGCGTGCGCCGTGGTCGAGCAACGCGTCCAGCGCGGTGTTCCCGTGGGTGTAGACGACGTTCGAGCGCTTCTGGAGGTTGCGGGTCGCCTCGGCAGAGGGCGTGTAGTGCACCGTCGCCATGGTCCCGACGATGCGCCGGTCGAGTTCCTCGGGGAAGGGGTGCCGCCAGTTGCCGCTCCGCAGTCCGGCTTCGATGTGGGCGCAGTCGAATCCCATCCGCCTGGCGATGTACGCACCGGCGACGCTCGTCAGAGTGTCGCCGTGCACAACGATGACGGTGTTCTCCGGCAGCGAGGCGGCGACCGCCTTGCGGTTCTTCCGCAGCCAGCCCAGCACCGACATCCCCCAGCGCACGACGTCGACTGTGCCACGCAAGGGCTTTCCGGCGGCGCCGCGCGCGATCACCTGGTCGGGCGTCCCGAGCCCCAACTGCTCCATCGCGCTCACCAGCGCCTCGGTGTGCTGCATGGTGACCCACTGCTGGGTAGGTGCACCCCGCTCCCGGAGCCGGCCGATGACGGGGGCCAGCTTGATAGCCTCTGCCGTCGTTCCGTAGATGAAAACGATCATGTCTTCGGTGGTGCGCCTTCCGAGTCGGGTGGAGGTTCTCACGACGGGCGCTCCCTCGCGGAGCAGGTGCCGTGACCGCAGAACGATCGTGCCGATCCCCGCACGTCCGCCGTCGTGCGTGGGACCTGGAGAGCCCGGGCCTCCAGCAGAACAGAGGCCACTCGATCATACATTCATTACATTCGTCGCATGGATTCTGCCGGTGCGCGCCGCGGCGAAGCTCCCGTCGGGAGCCACTCTGCTGGGGAGGAAGGAGCTCGTTGTTTGTCGCCGCGAATGCCGATGTCGCCGAGTCGGCGACCGTCGGCGACGGGACGAAGATCTGGGATCTGGCACAGGTTCGCGAAGACGCGACGATCGGCGAGAACTGCGTGGTCGGCCGCGGCGCCTACATCGGCGCGGGAGTCAGCGTCGGGAGCAACTGCAAGATCCAGAACCAGGCGCTGGTCTATGAGCCCGCTGTCCTCGAAGACGGCGTCTTCATCGGCCCGGCGGTCGTCCTGACGAACGACACCTTCCCCCGTGCCATCACGCCGGACGGGACGCTGAAGTCCGCCTCCGACTGGGAGCCGGTCGGTGTGCTGGTGCGTTCCGGCGCCTCCATCGGAGCCCGTGCCGTGTGCGTAGCCCCGGTCGAGATCGGCGCCTGGGCCACGGTCGCGGCAGGAGCCGTCGTCACCCGCGACGTGCCCGCTTTCGCCCTCGTCGCCGGCGTGCCCGCGCGGCGGATCGGCTGGGTGGGCCGCGCCGGCATCCCCCTGGTCCTCGACGGCGACCACTGGATCTGCCCGCAGACCGGCGAGCGCTATCGCCAGAACGACGAAACACTGGAGGTGGTCCTGTGACGGGCCTGGACTTCATCCCTGCTGCGCGGCCGCTGATCGGCGACGACGAGCGGGCCGCAGTGGATGCGGTGCTGCGCAGCGGCATGCTCGCCCAGGGCCCCGAGGTGAGCGCCTTCGAGCGCGAGTTCTCCGAAGCCCTCGTGGGCGGCCGGCCGACTGCGGCCGTCAACTCCGGCACTTCCGGTCTGCTGCTCGGCCTGCTCGCCGCCGGGATCGGGCCGGGCGACGAGGTCATCGTCCCGTCGTTCACGTTCGCCGCGACGGCGAACGCCGTCGTGCTCGCGGGAGCCACGCCGGTGTTCGCCGACATCGAGCGCGACAGCTTCGGCCTCGACCCCGAGGCGGCCGCCCGGGCGATCGGCCCCAACACCGCCGCGATCATGCCCGTCCACCTGTACGGTCACCCCGCCGACATGCGGGGGCTCACCGCCCTGGCGCAAGAGCACGGCCTCGCCGTGTTCGAGGATGCCGCCCAGGCCCACGCCGCCGAGCTCGACGGCCGACCGGTCGGCACCTTCGGCGAGTGGGCCATGTTCAGCCTCTACCCGACCAAGAACATGACCTCCGGCGAGGGCGGCATGGTCGTCTCGGCGGCGGAGAGCACCGACGAGCGCGTCCGTCTCCTGCGGAATCAGGGCATGGCGCGCCCGTACGAGAACGAGATCGCCGGCTTCAACGCGCGTATGACCGACCTGCATGCCGCCATCGGGAGGGTGCAGCTGAGGAAGCTGGCCGGATGGACCCAGCAGCGCCGGAACAACGCCGCCCGCTTCGACGCGGAAATCGAGGGCGTCGTCACTCCCCCGGTCGCGCCCGGAGCCACGCACGTCTACCACCAGTACACGATCCGGGTGGCCGAGGACCGCGACGGCTTCGCGCGCGCCCTGCGCGAGGAGCACGGGATCGGCACGGGCGTCTACTACCCGACGCCCGTCCACCGCCTCCCGGTGTTCGGGCTCCCGCTGGACCTCCCCGAGACCGAGCGGGCGGCCCGGGAGGCGCTGTCCCTCCCCGTGCATCCCTCGCTCACCGAGCAGGACCTCGACCGCATCGTCTCGGCCGTGAACCTCCTGGCGAAGGCGGGAAGCTGACCGCGGATCCGATCGGCACGGCTGCGGCGTGAGAATAGGGACATGACTGACACTCGACTCGAAGCCGGACAGCCGGCCCCCGCTTTCACGCTCGCCGACCAGGACGGCGCGACCGTCTCGCTCGGCGACTTCGCCGGAAAGAACGTGATCGTGTACTTCTACCCGGCGGCCATGACACCCGGATGCACCACCGAGGCGTGCGACTTCCGCGACAACCTCAACTCGCTGAAGTCGGCGGGCTACCAGGTGATCGGGATCTCGAAGGATGCGCCGGCCAAGAACAAGCAGTTCCAGGAGCAGGAGGGGCTGAACTTCCCGCTGCTGTCCGACGAAGACCTCGCGGTGCACCGCGCCTACGGTGCGTACGGCGAGAAGAGCCTGTACGGCAAGATCGTCGAGGGTGTCATCCGCTCCACGTTCGTCGTCGACCCGGACGGCACGCTCCGTCTCCCGCTCTACAACGTCAAGGCGACCGGCCACGTCGCCTCGCTGCGCAAGAAGCTCGGCGTCGACGCCTGACGTCCCGCCTCGTCGCGTCCCGTCTCGTCGCGCCGGGCCCCCACCATCGAGTACGCAGAGATTGCACGTCGTCGGGGCGCGTCGCGTGCAATCTTTGCGTACTCGACGGTGGGGGGGCGTTAGTGCGTGGTGCGCGACGTGCGGACGACGGCCGGGGAGACGGCGAGGACGCCGGCGACCAGCGCCGGTACGAGCAGCGCCCAGCCGAGGTCCGGCCGGGCGTAGAGGCCCTGGAAGCATCCCACCGCCACCGCGAGCTGGAGGATCTGGATGGTGACGGCCGACGCCCGGGCCCAGGGACGTCGGCGGGCGACGCCGACGACGGTCGCGATCAGCCAGGCGGCGGCCAGGAATACCAGCACGACGATCGCCACGGCAGACGGGTACGACTGCGGCTTCTGGGTCAGGAGCTCGATCAGCAGCCAGCCGGCCACGCCGACGACGAGGGCGGCCTCGAGCGCCAGGATCACGGTCAGCACCACGAGAAGCGCCGGCCGGGCCGGCCGATCCGGATCGGTCGCGTGAGCGTCTGCAGGCAGGTTCTGGGGGTCGCGCACTATAGCATCCTGTAGTTTCTGGCTCGTGTTCTCAGCGTTATCCCATACAAAACTATTGATTCGGGATAGGCGCTATGGGAGCATATTCAACGGTCGAGTTAACGCTCACAGGGTCGTGGGCAGGTCTGAGTCCCCACGGATCTAAGCACCCTGCAACCCGACTGCTTACCTGCATTCTATGGCCACCCCTCGGTCAGGAACCCCCGTAAACAAGGAGCACATCTTCATGGATTGGCGCGACAAAGCCGCCTGCCTCACCGCGGACCCCGAGCTCTTCTTCCCGGTTGGCAACACCGGACCTGCGGTCGACCAGATCGACAAGGCCAAGGCGGTCTGTGCTCGCTGCACCGTGACCGAGATCTGCCTGCAGTACGCCCTCGAGACCGGCCAGGACTCCGGTGTGTGGGGAGGGCTCTCGGAGGATGAGCGTCGCGCCCTCAAGCGCCGCGCAGCGCGCGCCCGCCGCGCCTCCTGACCCACCACCGCATCACCGTCGGCGCGGAGCCCAGGCATCCGCCCGCACGACCCGGCCGAGGCGGCGCTCACTCACCTAGCATCGAGCGCCCCTCGGCACTTTTCCTTCGTCCCGGTTCGGCGCGCCGCTGGTTTCAGACCTTGGTGAGGTAGCGCAGCGGCACCTCGATGGTCACTTCCGTGCCCTGGCCCATCATCGTGTGCCAATCGATCGCGCCGCCCAGCTCGCCCTGGATGAGCGTGCGCACGATCTGAGTGCCGAGCCCCGTGCCGACCTTCCCCTCGGGGAGGCCGGAGCCGTTGTCCACGACCTTCACCGTGAGCGACTCCTCCGAGCGGTGGGCGACGATCTCGACCTGACCCTCGCGCCCCGCGAGGCCGTGCTCGACGGCGTTCGTGACGAGCTCCGTGAGGGCCAGGGCGAGCGGCGTCGCGTACTCCGACGGCAGCTGTCCGAACGTGCCGGACTTCTTGGGGTGCACCGTCGTCGTATGGCTGGCGGCGACCTCCGCGACCAGGAGGAGGACGCGATCGAACACGTCGTCGAAGTCGACGATCTGCGCGAGCCCGGTCGAGAGCGTGTCGTGGACAACGGCGATCGCGGCGACGCGACGCATGGCCTGGCTGAGCGCCTCGCGCGCCTCCTCGGAGTGGGTCCGGCGGGCCTGGATGCGCAGCAGCGAAGCGACGGTCTGGAGGTTGTTCTTCACGCGGTGGTGGATCTCGCGGATCGTCGCATCCTTGGTGATGAGCTCGCGCTCCTGGTGCCGCTGCTCGGACACATCGCGGCAGAGGACGATGGCCCCGACGCGCTCCCCGCGGTTGCGGATCGGGATCGCCCGCAGCGATACCGTGACGCCGCGCGCCTCGATGTCCGTACGCCAGGGCGCGCGTCCGGTCACGACGAGGGGAAGCGATTCGTCCACGGTGATCGTCCCGGCGAGGAGGCCGGTGGTGACCGTGGCGAGGGACTCGCCTTCCAGCTCCCCCGTGAAGCCCATCCGGTTGAAGGCGCTCAGCGCGTTCGGGCTGGCGAAGGTCGTGGTGCCGTCCACATCCAGCCGGATGAGGCCGTCCGCCGCGCGGGGAGCGCCGCGACGTGGAGCTGCCGGAGCGCCGAGGTCCGGGAAGTCGCCCGTCGCGATCATGTTGAAGAGGTCGTTCGCGCACTCGTTGAAGGTGAGCTCCTGGCGGCTCGGCGTGCGCGCTTCGCTGAGGTTGGTGTGGCGCGTGATCACCGCGACCGGCTCCTCCGCGGTCTGCTGCGAGTGCACGGAGAGCCGGCGGATCACCGGCACCGCTCGGACGCGTGTCGGCGTCTCCTCGTACCAGTCCGGGGCGGAGGTGTCGATGATCCGCTTCGAGCGGAATGCATCCGTCACCTGCTGCCGCCACTCGGGCTTGATGTGCTGACCGACGAAGTCGCGGTAGAAGAGGGTGGCCGCAGAAGACGGCCGGGCGTGCGCTACAGCGACGAAGTCGTCATCGAGCGTCGGAACCCACAGCACGATGTCTGCGAACGCCAGATCGGCGAGCAGCTGCCAGTCGCCCACGAGGCCGTGCAGCCACTCGACGTCGTCCTCCGACGAACGGCCGTGGGCATGGACGAGATCGCTGAGCGTGGACACCACACCATCCTAAACGCGAGGTCTGTGTCGATGACGGGAGTTATCCACAGAGCGTTTGTGCCCTGGACCAGGTTGCCCTGGCCTGCTTGAGTGATCCATCGTACATATCACGGCTCAATTTCATCACGGACCACCGACACGCCTCTCCAGGGAGATTCATGAACCAGATTTCGGCCGCCGCATCCGGAGACGGGCACCCGATCGATCGACCGCCCGCGTCACTCGCACGAAGGAGAACCATGTTCACCAACGCACACAGTCCCACGTCCGCCACCCTGAGGGCGCTGCATCCGGTGGAGGCCGCTCCGCCCCGCGAGGTGCGGCCGACGGCCGAGCTTCTGAACCCTTCGCCGGACATGCTCTGCTCCAACCTGGCACGTTCGGTCATCGAGATCCTGGCGGGCGCCCGGCCGCTCGACCAGATCGGCCGGTGGGTCAGCGACAGCGTGTACGTGAACCTGCTGCGGCGCACCACGCTGGTCGCCCGCGCCCGGGTGACCGCGACGGAGGAGACCCTGCGGCCGCGCATGCGGATCGGCGATCCGCTTCTCGGCTTCCCCTCCGAGGACGTCATCGAAGCGGTCGTCATGGTGCATCAGCCGGCGCGGTCTCGAGCAGTGGCCATCCGGTTGGAGCGCCACCGTTCGCGCTGGCGGGCGACGGCCATCAACGTCCTCTGAGACGTCCGCTGCCTGCGAGAAGCGCAGCAACCCGCAGGTGGCCGGTGCTCGAGGAGCGCCGGCCACCTGCGACGAATGGCGGCCCCGAAGGGACCGCCATTCGTCGTCTGTCGTGCGGCGTCAGCGCTTCTTGGCCTGGGCGCGGCGCTCCGCTCGGTTCACGGGAGCCTCCTCCTCGGAGGACTCCACGCGCTGACCGAAGGCACCCCGCTGGGCCGCGGCCTGCGCAGGCGCAGCGGCGGCAGGTGCGGCCTGCTGAGCCGCGCGCTGAGCGCGTGCCGTCGCGGCCTGCTCGATCTGGCCGCGCTGGTTGCGCACTTCGACGCCGCCCTGCTCCGCGGGCGCGGAGTAGCTGAGCCGGTTGTCGCTCTCACCGCGGGCGAGGCCCTTCGCGGCCACGGCCGGGGACTCCACCTCTCCGGGCGCCTGGTTGACCTCCACCTCCAGGTTGAACAGGAAGCCGATGGTCTCCTCACGGATGGCGCCCATCATCTGCTGGAACATCGCGTAGCCCTCGCGCTGGTACTCGACCAGCGGATCGCGCTGCGCCATCGCGCGCAGGCCGATGCCGTCCTTCAGGTAGTCCATCTCGTACAGGTGGTCGCGCCAGCGGCGGTCGATCACCGAGAGGACGACCCGGCGCTCGAGCTCCCGCATGGCGGGCGAGCCGAGGGACTCCTCCCGCTTCTGGTAGGCGATGCGCGCATCCGAGAGGATCTCGCGCCGCATGAAATCGCGGTTGATCCTGCCCTTGTTGCCGGCCTCCGCGATCACCTCGTCGATCGTGACCCCGACCGGGTAGAGGGTCTTGAGCTCGACCCACAGGGCGTCGAAGTCCCAGTCGTCTCCGCTGCCCTCGCCGGTGTGCTGGTCGAGGATGTCGTCGATCACGTCGGTGAGGAACTGCTGCACGCGCTCGTGCAGGTCGTCGCCCTCGAGGACGTGGCGGCGGTCGCTGTAGATCGCTTCGCGCTGCCGGTTGAGGACGTCGTCGTACTTGAGGACGTTCTTGCGGATCTCGGCGTTGCGCGCCTCCACCTGGGACTGCGCGCTGCGGATGGCGCGGCTGACGACCTTGGACTCGATGGCCATGTCGTCGGGGACGCTGCTGCGGCCCATGAGGCTCTCGGCGGCGCCCGCGTTGAACAGGCGCATCAGGTCGTCGGTCAGCGACAGGTAGAACCGGCTCTCGCCCGGGTCGCCCTGGCGGCCTGAGCGACCGCGCAGCTGGTTGTCGATGCGGCGGGACTCGTGACGCTCGGTGCCGAGCACGTACAGGCCGCCGGCCGCGACGACCTTCTCGGCCTCTTCGGCCACCTGCGCCTTGACGTTCTCGAAGACGTCCTCCCAGGCGGCCTCGTACTCGTCCGGCGTCTCGATCGGCGACAGCCCGCGCGCGTTCATCTCGGCGACGGCCAGGAACTCGGAGTTTCCTCCGAGCATGATGTCGGTCCCACGTCCGGCCATGTTGGTCGCGACCGTGACGGCTCCGAGCCGGCCGGCCTGGGCCACGATCGCCGCCTCGCGTGCGTGGTTCTTCGCGTTGAGGACCTCGTGGCGCACGCCCTTCTTGGCGAGCAGGCGCGACAGGTACTCGCTCTTCTCGACGGAGGTCGTTCCGACGAGGACCGGCTGGCCCTTCTCGTGACGCTTCACGATGTCTTCGACGACCTGGTCGAACTTGGACTTCTCGTTCTTGTAGACGAGGTCGGACTGGTCCTTGCGCTGCATCGGCTTGTTGGTCGGGATGGGGACCACGCCGAGCTTGTAGGTGCTCATGAACTCGGCGGCCTCGGTCTCGGCCGTACCGGTCATGCCGGACAGCTTCTTGTAGAGACGGAAGTAGTTCTGCAGAGTCACCGTGGCGAGCGTCTGGTTCTCGGCCTTGACCTCGACGCCCTCCTTGGCCTCGATCGCCTGGTGGATGCCCTCGTTGTAGCGGCGGCCGACGAGGATGCGACCGGTGTGCTCGTCGACGATGAGCACCTCGCCGTTCATCACGACGTAGTCCTTGTCGCGCTTGAACAGGGCGTTCGCCTTGATCGCGTTGTTCAGGAAGGAGATCAGCGGAGTGTTCGCCGACTCGTACAGGTTGTCGATGCCGAGGTAGTCCTCGACCTTCTCGATGCCCGGCTCGAGCACTCCGACGGTGCGCTTCTTCTCGTCCACCTCGTAGTCGACGTCGGGAGTGAGGCGCTTGGCGAGGCTCGCGA
This sequence comes from Leifsonia sp. CL147, assembly GCF_900114565.1. Classification (GTDB taxonomy): domain Bacteria; phylum Actinomycetota; class Actinomycetes; order Actinomycetales; family Microbacteriaceae; genus Leifsonia. Next base: position 143,783 of record NZ_FOTM01000004.1, on the reverse strand, counting down.
ACTCGTTGAACCAGCGGTTCGCCTCGCCCGAGGACGGACCCGAGATGATCAGCGGCGTGCGCGCCTCGTCGATGAGGATGGAGTCGACCTCGTCGACGATGGCGTAGAAGTGACCGCGCTGCACCATGTCGCTCGCCTGCCACGCCATGTTGTCGCGCAGATAGTCGAAGCCGAACTCGTTGTTCGTGCCGTAGGTGATGTCGGCGGCGTACTGCTCGCGGCGCTCCTCCGGCGTCTGGCCGGCGAGGATGACACCCGTCGTCATGCCCAGGGCGCGGAAGACCCGGCCCATCAGCTCGGACTGGTAGCTCGCCAGGTAGTCGTTGACCGTGATGACGTGGACGCCGCGGCTGGCGATCGCATTGAGGTAGGCCGCGGTCGTCGCGACGAGGGTCTTGCCCTCGCCGGTCTTCATCTCGGCGATGTTCCCGAGGTGCAGCGCTGCGCCGCCCATGATCTGCACGTCGAAGTGACGCATGCCCAGGGTCCGCTTGGATGCCTCGCGGACGGCCGCGAACGCCTCCGGCAGCAGATCGTCGAGCGACTCGCCGTTCCCGTAGCGCTCGCGCAGCTCGACGGTCTCGTGCGCGAGCTCTTCGTCGGTCAGCTCGCTGAAGTCGTCTTCGAGAGCATTGACGGCTTTCGCGTACGCCTCCAGGCGGCGGAGGATGCGTCCCTCGCCGACACGGAGGACCTTTTCAAGAACTGAGGCCACTGATGCACTCCACTTACACTCGGTCGGGCCGATGGCCCGGCGCCCCGACGGACGCGCGCCGGACGGCAGACTCCGCCGACGCTAGAGACATGCTACTTGTTCAGCCCCGCCGTTCGGCTCGTTCTGGCTGGGAGGGGCCTGGACGAACGTCCGATGGCGACCGCCGCCTGGGCGGCCGCCATCGGCGCTCCGTGTGTCTGGTTCGGGACGACCCGCTCGCGATCAGCCCAGCTTGCGTGCCGCCGTCGCGACCTCCTGCAGCTCATCGGCGTCGTCGTCGAGCGAGATCACGCCGTAGTCCCATCCCTTTCGCCGGTAGACCACGCTCGGTCGCATGGTCTCCTGGTCGACGAAGAGGTAGAAGTCGTGGCCGACCAGCTCCATGTAATAGAGGGCGTCGTCCACGGTCATGGGCACGGAGGCGAAGACCTTCTTCCGGATCACGACGGGGCAGTACTCCTCCTCCGCCGCCTCCGCTACGGGCTCCTCCGTCTCATCGGATACGACGGGCACGCTGCCGGTGGCCACCTGGTCGAGCACCGCGACGGGAGCCGCCGCGAGTCCTACCGTGCTGAAACCATCCGTGCTCGCCTCACGCAACGAGGTGGGCCTGTGCTGCCCGCGATGGACCTTGCGGCGGTCCTTCGCGCGACGCACGCGCTCCATGAGTTTGCCGAGCGCGATGTCGAAGGCGGCGTACTTGTCCTGTCCTGTCGCCTCGGATCTCACCACAGCGCGCGGCCCGACGAGCGTCAGTTCGACGCGGTCGTCGCCGTTCTGGGTGCCCAGCTTCTCGTTGTGCCTGCTGACCTTGATCTCGAACGAGATGGCTCGTTCGGCCAGGTGCGCCACCTTGTCGGATTTCTCCGTGGCGTACTCCCGGAATCGATCAGTGATGCCCAGGTTGCGTCCGATGATGTTGATGTCCATGAAGACCTCCCTGATCCGGCGTGATGACCGCCCGGATCACGAAGGGCGGTTCGATCGCGCCTTTTCGTCTACCGTAGTGCCGCCGACCTGCTTCCGGTACCGAAAAACAGACAGCATCTGCCGTGGGTCCGCTGAATCATGTCTGAGCATGTGCGCCACCGCGGAGCGGCGTCCGTGCGATCGCCGCCGCACCGGCGACCCTCCCGCCCACTGCACGGATCGCCCGCGCCGCCTCGAGGATCGTCGCTCCGGAGGTCACGATGTCGTCGACGATCAGGCAATCGCGTCGCGCGAGCCGAGGCGAGGCCACGAGACTGCTCTCACGGTTGCCCGACCGCTCCGTCGCCGTCAGCCCCGCCTGGTCTGCGGTCTGTCTCGACAACCGCAGGGCGCGCCAGAGCGGAGGGACCAGGATGTGCGCCCGCGCCAGGACCGCACGGGTGGGATGGTATCCGCGCCGGCGCCAGGCCGCGCGGGTCGAGGGCACCAGCACGGGCAGCAGAGCCGCGCCACCGGCGCCGTCACCTCCTCCCCTCCCCGTCGCCTCGCGCTGCGCCTCCGCCACCGCGAACCGCAGCGGCCGCGCCAGCGCTCGCACCACATCCACCCGGCCGCCGTCTTTGTAGGCGAGGAGAACGCGCCGCGGAATGCCCTCGTACGGAAGTGAGGACCAGATGGGGATGCCGCTCACCGCATCCACTCGGGCGGCGGGTCGCAGAGCGGCTGAGCAGTCGTCGCACAACGAGCGATCAGGACGGCCGCAGCCCGCGCAGCGCACAGGGAGGACGATGGCGGCGGCGTCGAGCAGGGATTCACGGATCAGGGTCTGAGCTGTCATGGTTCGAGCATCCACGGCGGTGGCCCTGCCGGGGCGGGGGCGACGCGAATCGGTGGAGAACGTGGTCCGCGAACCGCCTGTGGACGACGCGTCAGGGCTGGCCCTGCTGCACCGCGATTGCACCGACCTTGTCCGTCTGCGCCTGCCAGCCGGTGCCGGTGGGCGCGACGAGCGTCCCGTCGCCGCTCAGGACGACATAGGGCGAGAGCCCAGCGGCGCCGACGATGATCCGCCCTCCGGAAGGGCCGGAGGTGCTGGTCTGGTCGCCGCCGACGGTCTGCTGGGCGATGCTCGTCGCGTCGCCGGTCGTGGCGCTCAGCACGGCGACGGTGAGGTCGCTCGTCCACGCCGCCGAACGTGGCGTCGCCGCCGGGACGGCGAGCTCGACCGGGTCGGTGAGGGACGTGGGAGACCCGTTTCCACCGCGCACGATGCCGGACGCCATCAGCGAGTACCCGGTCTCCGTCTTCAGCAGCGCGGCCACGCGCGTCCCGTCGCGCGAGACCGCGAGGGTCAGGATCGCCGTGGCGCCCGGCCAGCTCGCCGCGACCGGGTGCGCCTCTCCCCCGTTGGCGGCGGCGACCTGAATGGCGCCGGGCGATCCGGAGGGCACAGACCAGACCCAGCCGGACGGGTCGAGCGACGGTCCGATCAGTCCCGGGCGCGCGTCCACCCGGACAGGGTCGCCGTTCTTGCGGACGGAGTAGACCCCCGCCGGCGCCAGCACGGCGGCTTGATCGCGTGACGCGTTCAGCGTCACGGCGGTCGGGTGCAGAGCCGCCACCTTCTCGCTCAGGCCGGTCAGCGCGCTCACCGCATCGCCGTTCAGCGGTCCGAACACGTCGCCCCGGTAGAGATACGGGTGCGAGTCGACCGACGGGTCCCGGATCGGGAGGGCCGAGGAGCTCAGCGACGGGATCTGCTGGACGTTGCCCTCCACCGACAGCTCGACGCTCTGCGCCAGGCTCCCCAGCGACTGCTCCAGTTGGTACTGCATCCGCTGCAGCTGGGCAGGATCCGCCTGCGCGGCCTCGGAGCTGAGGTCGACGTGCGCCACCCCTCCGGACGTCGTCACGGACGGCACTGCCAGCTGCGTCCCCTTGGGGAAGGCCGTCGTGACGGCCCCGTTCAGCCAGGGAGCGGGCCCGGCCAGCAGCGAGCTCGCCACCCGGGTCGCAGCCGAGGCGACGCGGGCCGGGAACCAGCGCGCGTCCGGCACCAGATAGCCGTAGCCGGCGCTGTAGAAGTACAGCGTCTGCTGCGTGTAGACGGCGCGGAAGGTCGGGTCGTCGATGACCACGCCGTCGGGGGCGACCGAGATGCGCCACTCCCCGTTCTCCTTCACCAGCTGGTAGTTCAGTCCGACCGGCGCGGTGCTCGCCACCGGATGGTAGGCGCCGATGGAGTCGAGGTTCGCGACGGGGGTCACATCCACCCTCCAGAGCGACCCCTGGTCCTGATAGCTGCGGTTGCGTCCGTCGTCGACGGTCACCGACTCGTCGGGGTTCCAGCTGGCGGCCATGGCATGGGTCAGGTACTCGCGAGCGATCTGGAAGTTGTTCTTGGGGCTGGAGGCGGCGTCGATGAAGCCCTGCACGATCCGCTGCTGCGTCGCGCCCTTCTCCGGCGGCGAGGGGTTGAAGTCGAGGTCGAGCGGGTCGTTGACCTGGGCGACGGGTCCTCCCTGGCGCACCGGGCCGGAGTCGGGGATGCTGGCGCAGGCCGCGAGCGCGACCAGCGCGAGACCGGCCACGGCGGCCAGCACCGCGCGGGTGCCCGCCGGCCTCCTGCCCGGCCTGCTGCCCGACGCACGCCGCGATCCCCTCAGTCCGATCATGCGTGCGCCTCGCTCCCGGTGGCGGCGTCGCTGCCCTGCGGGACGCCCGCGCTGTCCTCCGTCGGCGCGAGCGGGAGCGGGGATGCCGTGATCTCGCGCCCGGCCACGCGCGGAAGTGTCAGGCGGAAGCAGGATCCGGCGCCGGGCGACGACCAGACCTGCAGCCAGCCGGAGTGCAGGGTCGCGTCCTCCAGTGAGATGGCGAGCCCGAGCCCGGTGCCGCCGAGCGTCCGCTTGCGGGACGGATCCGCCCTCCAGAACCGGTCGAAGACGTGACCGGTGTCCTGAGCGCTCATCCCGATCCCGAAGTCCCGCACGGTCAGCGCGACCGCGCTCTCGTTGCTGTCGACGGTGACGACGACGGGCCGCCCCTCGCCGTGCTCGATGGCATTGCCGAGAAGGTTGCGGACGACGCGGCGGATGCGGCGCGGGTCCATCGGCACGTCGAAGTAGCCGCCGGGGGCGTCGAGGACGAGCTCCGACCCGTTCTGCTCGGCGACCGTCCGCAGCTCGTCCACGCACTCCTCGGCCAGACGGACGAGATTCGTGGGCTCCGCGTCGAGCACCACGGAGCCGGCGTCGTAGCGGCTGATCTCGAGCAGGTCGGAGAGCAGGCGGTCGAAGCGCTCGATCTGGGTGTGCAGCAGCTCGGCGGTTCGCGCGGTGGCCGGAGGGAACCCCTCGCGCTGGTCGTAGATGACGTCGCCCGCCAGGCGGATCGTGGTCAAGGGGGTGCGCAGCTCGTGCGAGACGTCCGAGACGAAGCGCTGCTGCAGCTGCGACAGGGTCGCGAGCTGGTTGATCTGGCTCTGGAGGCTGTCGGCCATCCCGTTGAAGGAGCGCGCCAGCGAGGCGAACACGTCCTCGCCCCGCTCCGGGATGCGCACCGCCAGATCGCCGGCGGCCAGTCGCTCGCTGGTGCGCGCGGCCACACGGATGGGCTCGACGACGAACCGGACGATGACCCAGGTGATCGCACCGATCAGGAGGACGAGCGCCAGGCCGGCGACGAGCAGTGTGTTCTGCACGAAGAGCAGGGTGTTCTCGGAGTCGCGCAGGTTGTAGCCGATGTACAGCTCGTACTTGCCGTACGACGGCAGCGTCAGCTGGGAGCCGACGACGATTCCGGGATCGGTTCCTCCGCCCGCCGGAAGCGCGACCGACTGGTAGTACTGCTTCATCCCTCCGTTCTGCACCTTCTCGCGGAGGTCGGGCGAGATGACGGAGTTCATCGCCGGGCTGCCGCGGTCCGGGGGCGCGAGGACGCCGGTGTCCTGCCCGGGGACGCGATAGGCGGCCACCAGACGACTGGAGGTGGATGCCTGCACGCTCTGCAGGACGGTGTTGAGCAGGTTCTTGCCCGCATCGCCCGAGGACACGTCCGAGGCGTTCAGCGTCGACTGCGCCGTGGTCGTCGCGCGGCTGGAGTCGCGGAGTGCCTGGTCGAGGCGCGACTGGTAGAGATCGTTGCTGATGCTGAGCGCCATGTAGATGCCGGTGACGAGGATGGCGGCACCCGTCAGCAGGAGGGTGATGGCGACCGTGCGGACCTGCAGCGACGTGCGCCACAGGTACGCGAGGCGGGACGGCACCCGCCGCCACGCATCCCGCGTCGGCCACCGGAAGCGCATGCGACTCTCCGGGAGCTCACGCGGCGGCGCCGGCGCGGTAGCCGACCCCGCGCACGGTCATGACGATCTTCGGGTTGTCCGGGTCCTGCTCCACCTTGGCGCGCAGCCGCTGGACGTGCACGTTCACCAGGCGCGTGTCCGCTTTGTAGTGGTAGCCCCAGACCTGCTCCAGCAGCATCTCCCGGGTGAAGACCTGCTGAGGCTTGGACGCCAGCGCGAGCAGGAGGTCGAACTCCAGCGGGGTCAGCGCGATACGGGCGTCGCCGCGGCGTACCTCGTGGCCTGCCACGTCGACGATGAGGTCGCCGACGGTGAGCTCGTCGGAGGGCGGGCTCGCCGGCGCCGGACGCAGCCGGGTGCGGATGCGGGCGACCAGCTCCTTCGGGTTGAACGGCTTGACCATGTAGTCGTCCGCGCCCGATTCCAGGCCCTTGACCACGTCGGCGGTGTCGGACTTCGCCGTCAGCATGATGATCGGCGTGCCGGATTCGGCCCGGATGCGGTCACAGACCTCGATGCCGTCCAGGCCCGGGAGCATCAGGTCGAGCAGGACGAGGTCGGGCTTGGATGAGCGGAAGACCTCGAGCGCCTGGGCCCCGTCTTCGCAGAAGACCGGATCGAACCCTTCGGTGCGCAGCACGATGCCGATCATCTCCGCAAGCGCGGTGTCGTCGTCGACCACCAGGATGCGACTAGTCATGTGCGAAGTTCCCCGAACCCCTCTCGAGCGGCCTCAGGCCGTGAAGCGACATGACCAGCGTAATGGAGCAGCCTGCCACCGGCTTGAATGTAAGCATTACGCGCCCTGTGGATGCCCGGCCGCAGCGAGTGGGGACACCAGCGATCGGGCGGGTGGCGGCTCCTCGATCAGTGCGACCAGCGATCGGTGCAGCGCGGCGCGCTGATCCTCGTCGAGGGCCGCGAAGAGCTCCGACCGCACCCTGGTCCCCACCCGCCGGCCCGCCTCGAGCGTGGCCGCTCCCGCTTCGGTCAGCGTGTGTTCGAGCCGTCGCCCTCGGGTCGCCGAGCGCGTGATGAGCCCGCGATCCACCAGGCGGGACGCGAGGGTGCCGAACGCCTGGTCGCTCTGGAAGGTCTCGACGGCGAGCTCGTGGCCCGACGCCCCGGGCATCCGCTGGATCGCGCGCAGCGCATCCCACTGCACCAGACTGACCCCGAGGTCCCGCAGCGCGTTGTCCAGGGCGCGGTGGTTCCGGTATTGCGCTCGCTTGATCGCCTGGCCGAGGGCTTCGAGATCCGTCGTCATGGTGCTACTGTATCAACATCTTTATCTAAACATGTTGATTAGGAGCATCGTGACCTCTTTTCCCTCAGACGTGCCGATCCTCACGGCCGGCGACCCGCACGCGCGCCCCGCGCTCGTGCTCCATGGCGGTGGAGGGCCGAAGACCGTCGCGCCCATCGTCGAGCACCTCGCGACGAGCATGCATGCGTCCGCACCGACGCATCCCGGGTGGGAGGGGACCGCGCGTCCCGACTCGATCGGCTCCGTCGCAGACCTCGCAGCGGGCTACCTCGCCGGCCTCCTCGAGCACGGCGAGCGGGACGTCGCGCTCATCGGTTCCTCGATCGGCGGCTGGATCGCTCTGGAGATGGCGGTGCAGGCCGCGGCGGACGACCGGTACGACGGCCTGCTCGGTGCCGTGGTCGTCATCGACGGCGTCGGCGTGGACATCGACGGCGAACCGATCGCAGACTTCTTCTCCCTCGACGCCCGGGGAATCGCGGAGATCGCCTGGCACGACCCGGAGCGCGGATACGTGGACCCGGCCGGCCTCAGCGACCAGCAGCGCGCCGTGCAGCAGGGGAACGGAGCGACCATGGCCGCTATCGCGGCCGGGATGAGCGACTCCACCCTGCTCGATCGGCTTGCCTCGGTGGACGTCCCCACGCTCGTGGTCTGGGGCGAGAGCGACCGGATCGTGACCCCTGCGTACGGGCGGGCTCTCAGCTGCGCCATTCCCGGTGCCCGGTTCGCCGAGATCCCGGAAGCCGGTCACCTCCCGCAGCTCGAGGCCCCGGACTCGACCTGGGCCGCCATCGACGGCTTCCTCGCATCGTCCTCGGAGGCCGCTGGAGCGCCGAACCCACGGTGATGTGCCAGCATGGGACCAAGCACGACGCAGGGGGACGGAAGGGCACGGCGTGAGCGACGACGAGAACTGGCAGGCGCCTGGTTCATCCGGGGCCGAGAGGCCCGCACCCGACGGCGGACAGCCGCAGTGGGGGCAGCAGCCGCAGTGGGGGCAGCCGCCTTATGGGCAGCAGCCGCAGCCGCAGTACGGGCAGCAGCCGCAGTACGGGCAGCAACCGCAGTGGGGCCAGCAGCCGCCGCCCTACGGCCAGCAGCCGCCCTACGGTCAACAGCCCGGATGGCACCAGCCGTACCCTGCGGCCGGCGCGCAGCCCGGCTGGACGCCGCCGCCGAAGCCCGGTCTCATCCCGCTGCGTCCCCTCACGCTCGGCCCGCTGCTCGCAGCTCCGTTCCAGGCCCTGCGTCGCAACCCACGGGTCACGGTCGGTGCGTCGCTGCTGCTCTACAGCATCCCGAACATCGTCGTCTCCGTGGGAGGCGTGGCGCTCCTCGCCTTCCTCGCCGGCCGCGTGGCCTCCGGAGAGCTGAGCGACCAGCCGGCTCTGCAGGCGGGCGCGATCGGCGGCACGATCGTGGTCGGTGTGCTGATGCTGGTCATCTCCACGGTGTTCGGCGCACTTCTGCAGGGCGTCATCGTCGCCGATGTCGCGCGCGAGTCGGTCGGTGACAAGCTGACCTTCGGCGCGCTCTGGCGACTCATCCGCGGCCGGATCGGCGCGCTCATCGGCTGGACGATGCTCTTCGGCCTCGCCTGGATCGTCGCCATCGCCCTGGTCACCGGCATCGTCGTAGCGCTCGCGATGCTCGGATCGGAGGCGGGCACCATCGGCGCGGTCCTGGTCGGAGTCCTGGGCGGTCTGGCGCTCATCCCCCTGGCGATCTGGATCAACACGAAGCTGGCCATGGTCCCGAGCGCGATCGTGCTGGAACGGCTCCCGCTCCTCGCCGCGGTCGCACGGTCGTGGCGGCTCACGACGGGATACTTCTGGCGCACCTTCGGCATCATCCTGCTGGTGGGTGTCATCGTGTACGCGATCACCCAGACGATCGCGATCCCGTTCACCATCCTCGGGGGGATCCTCGGCGCCGTCTTCGCACCGACGTCGATCAGCTCGGGCGGGGCGGGAACGCAGGTTCTCCTCAGCCAGCTGAGCGTGAACGTCGTCTCCTCCATCGTCACCGCGATCGTGGGTGCCATCGCGAGTGTCATCCAGACGGCGGCGGTGTCCCTCCTCTACATCGACCTGCGGATGCGCAAGGAGGGGCTCGATCTCGAGCTCGTGCGGTTCGTGGAGGGCCGTCAGACCGGACAGGACGTCCGCGACCCGTATCTCCCGCCCGCGCACCAGCCCGCATCGCCCGCGCCCGGGTGGCCGGCCGGCTGATCGTGATGCACCTCGACATCCCGGTGGACCCGAGCTCGCCGGACGCGCAGCAGTGGCTGCGCGACGAGTTGTCGCGTCCGGAGTACCAGGCGGCGAAGCCGACGTGGTTCGACCTGGCCTCCAAGGCCGTGCAGGACTGGATCGGCTCCCTGTTCCGGGGGCCGGGCGGTGACGGCGGGCCGGTCCTGCTCCTGGTCGTGGTGCTGGTGATCGCCGGCCTGATTGTGGCCGCATTCTTCATCTTCGGTCGACCGCGGATCAATCGCCGGTCCGCCCTGGAGCGGCGATCCCTCTTCGGGTCGGACGGAACGCGAAGTGCTGCGGAGCTCCGTGCGGCCGCGGAGGAGGCGGCCCGTGCGGGTGACTGGATCAGCGCCGTCGAGGAGGAGTTCCGTGCCATCGCGGCGGGGCTGGATGAACGGACGCTGGTGCGCGTGACCCCGGGGACGACCGCCGGCGAGTTCTCCTCCCGCGCTGCCGACGTTGCTCCGGAGGAGAGGGATGCGCTGCGCCGGGCGGCCAGGGACTTCGACGAGGTCCGTTACCTCGACCGACCGGGGACCGAGGCCGCTTACCAGCAGCTGGTCGCGCTCGACGAGCGGCTCCGGCGCCTCCGCGTGACAGCGCCGGCGGTGCCCCGGTGACGACGACCGAATTCGTCGGGGTCCCGGAAGCGACCGCGGTCTCTCCGACCGTGCGGCAGACCGCGCGCCGCGCTGTGCCGTGGATCGTGCTCGCCGTCATCGCGACACTGATCGCTCTGCTGACCATCCTCCTCACCGGCGGCCGCGCCGGTGAGGGGATCGCCCTCGACCCGGCGAACGCCGCTCCGACCGGCGCCAAAGCCGTCGCGCAGGTGCTGCGCGACCACGGCGTCGACGTCCGGTCGGTCACGACCCTCGACCAGGCTCGCTCGGCGGCCGCAGACGACGCGACGGTGCTGGTCTACGACCCCGACGCCGATCTGCCGAGCGGCGGCTACCGCGCACTCGCCGGCGACGGCCGCACGCTCGTCCTCGTCGAACCCGGCTTCCAGGCGCTGCAGACCGTCGATCCCGGCGTCAGCGCCGCTGGAGAGCCGCGCGGACCCGTGAACGCAGGATGCGGGGTGCGTGCCGCAGAGCGCGCTCAGCGCATCGATCCCCGCAGCTCCCCGGACTTCAGCGAGGCGACATCGCCCGGCACGTTCACCGTCTCCGGCGACGGGGTGGCGTGCTTCACCGACCCCGGCGGAAGCGCTTCGCTGGTGCGCACGACGTTCGACGACTCCACCGTGTATCTCCTGGGTTCCGGGGCGGTCCTCGCGAACGACGGCGTCGGCCGGCTGGGCAACGCCGCCCTCGCCCTCAACCTGCTCGGCGGGCACCGGACGCTCGTCTGGTACCTGCCGTCGCTCGGCGACCGGCCGGTCACCGGCCCTCCAGACCTCAGTGCGCTCACACCGGGCTGGGTGACTCCCGTGATGGTCCTCCTCCTGGTCGTCTTCCTCGCAGCAGCCGTCTGGCGCGGCCGCCGCTTCGGCCCGCTGGTCGTGGAGAACCTGCCCGTCGTCGTGCGGGCGGGCGAGACGCGGGAGGGACGCGCCCGCCTCTACCAGCGCTCCTCGGCGCGGCTGCGGGCGGCGGATGCGCTGCGCGTCGGCACCATCGGCCGGCTCTCGGCCCTCGTCGGCCTGCCGAGCACGTCGACGACGCAGGAGGTGGCCGACGTGGTGGCCGCGTCGACCCGCCGCGACCGAGGAGCGGTGCACGCCCTCCTGCTGGAGCGCGTCCCGGCGACCGATCGAGAGCTGATGGCTCTCTCCGACGACCTGGCGGAGCTCGAACGAGCCACCGCCGCCGCTGTGTCGCCCGCTCCTGGGCCCGACCGGAAGAATGGATGAATGACCGACGTCACCACGGGAACCGCCTTCCCGACCTCCTCCCCCGGCGCTGCGGCGGATGCCGCCCGACTCCGCTCCGCTCTCGCCGCCGTCCGGGCCGAGGTGGGCAAGGCGGTGGTCGGCCAGGACGGCGCCGTCACCGGCCTCATGATCGCGCTGCTCGCACGCGGGCATGTGCTGCTGGAGGGTGTGCCGGGTGTCGCGAAGACGCTCCTGGTCCGCGCCCTGAGCCACGCACTCAGCCTCGACACGAAGCGCGTGCAGTTCACCCCGGACCTCATGCCGGGGGATGTCACCGGTTCGCTCGTGTACGACGCTCAGACCGGCGGCTTCGTGTTCCGTGAGGGACCGGTGTTCACCAACATCCTGCTCGCGGACGAGATCAACCGGACGCCTCCCAAGACCCAGTCCGCCCTCCTCGAGGCGATGGAGGAGCGTCAGGTGAGCGTGGACGGCGTCAGCCGGCAGCTGCCCGACCCGTTCATCGTGGCGGCGACCCAGAACCCGATCGAGTACGAGGGCACCTACACGCTGCCGGAGGCGCAGCTCGACCGCTTCCTGCTCAAACTCACGCTCGACGTGCCGGAGCGGGAGCTGGAGGTTGAGGTCCTTCGCCGCCATGCGGCCGGCTTCAACCCGCGCGACCTGGGTGGCGCGGGGGTGACGCCGGTGCTCAGCGCTGCGGAGCTGCAGGCGGCGCGTGCGTCGGCCGCTGCGGTCGGGGCGAACGCGGATGTCCTGGCGTACGTCGTCGACCTCGCGCGCGCGACGCGGCGCAGCCCGTCGGTCAAGCTCGGCGTGAGCCCGCGCGGCACGACGGCCCTCCTCGCGGCCGCGAAGGCGTGGGCCTGGCTCTCGGGCTACGACTCGATCACGCCGGACCACGTCCAGGCGATGCTGGTGCCCGTGTGGCGCCATCGCATCCAGCTGCGGCCGGAGGCGGAGCTCGAGGGCGTCGGCCCTGACGCGATCCTGCGCTCGATCGTGCAGCAGGTCCAGGTTCCGATCTAGGCCGCGACGTGACCGTATCCGGACGTTTCGTCGCCCTGCTCGCGCTCGGCGTCATCCCCGTCGTGCTCCTCGGCGGGCGGGACGCGGCGGCGTATGCGACGCTGGGCGCCTGGCTCGCGCTGTGCCTGCTGCTCGGGGTGATCGACCTGCTGGTGGCCGGCTCGCCGCGCTCGGTGGCGGTCGAACGGTCGCTTCCCGCGCGCGTCCGGCTCGGCGCCGAGGCCGAGTCGGAGCTGTACGTGACGAACACCGGCCGGAGGACGCTGCGCGGCACAGTGCGCGACGGCTGGGAGCCGTCCGCGGCCGCCGAGCCGACCCGGTCGGCCGTGTCGCTGCCACCGGGCGAGCGCCGCCGGCTGGTCGCATCCCTTCGTCCGTGGCGTCGCGGCGAGCGCCGTGTCCGCAATGTGACCGTTCGCTCCTGGGGTCCGCTCCACCTGTGGGCGCGACAGGCGACGCTGGAGGCGCCGGGCCGCATCCGCGTGCTGCCGCCGTTCGAGTCCCGCAAGCACCTTCCCTCGCGGCTCGCACGGCTGCGCGAGCTGGAGGGCACCACCACCGTGCTGCTGCGAGGTCAGGGGACGGAGTTCGACTCCCTGCGCGAGTACGTGCGCGGCGACGATGTCCGTTCCATCGACTGGCGTGCGACCGCTCGCCGGCACGATCCGACGGGGGGACGCGGAGCCCGCGTCATGGTGCGGACCTGGCGGCCCGAGCGCGACCGCCGTGTCGTCATCGTGATCGATTCCGCCCGGACCTCCGCCGCCCGCGTCGCCAATGAGCCCCGCATCGACACGGCGTTCGAGGCCGCCCTGCTGCTCGCCGCGCTGGCGAGCCGCGCCGGCGACCGCGTGGACATGATCGCCTACGACCGCATCGTCCGCGGCCGGGTGCAGGGTGCGAGCGGCCCTCAGCTCCTCTCCCGCATGGTGGATGAGATGGCCGGCATCGAGCCCGCCCTGATCGAGATGGACTGGTCGGCCATTCCCGCCCAGGTCGCGTCGGTGACCTCCCAGCGATCGCTGGTCGTGCTGCTCACCTCCATCGAGGCGCCCGGCGCCTCCCGAGGGCTCCTCTCCGTGCTGCAGCAGCTGACCGCCAAGCACCTCGTCCTCGTCGCGAGCGTCACCGATCCGGACACCCTGCAGGCGACCACCGAGCGACACGACCGCGACGAGGTGTACCGCGCGGCGGCGGCCGAACGGTCACTGCTCGACCTGAGCCGCGTCGCAGCGGCGGTCCGCCGCCTGGGCGCGGACGTCGTGACCGGCGCCCCGGCCGACCTGCCGCCGGCACTCGCCGACCGCTACCTCGCGCTCAAGGCCGCCGGCCGTCTCTGACGGCTTTGCGCCCGCCCCGCCCGTCCGCATCCGTCCCCCGTCGGGCCGTGCGCCCCGCGCCGCGCCTCGGAAGCTGTTCGCCGGTGCCCGAAGGGCGTTCGCCGGGCCCGAAGGGTCTTCGCCGGTACCCGAAGGGTCTATGCGGGTGTTCGGAACGTATGCGGCCGCGCGAGCAACCGCACACGTTCCAAACTCCCGCATACGCCCGCGGCGGACGCGATCAGCCGGCGACGATGCGGCGGGCCCCCGCCTCGAACCCGGTGAGGTCTCCGGTCTCGCCCGAGGGTGAGTGCGGTTGTTCGGAACGTATGCGGCCGCGCGAGCAACCGCACACGTTCCAAACTCCCGCATACGCTCGCGGCGAGCCCGATCAGCGCGCGGCGAGCGCGATCAGCGCGCGGCGAGCGCGATCAGCGCGCGGCGAGCGCGATCAGCGCGCGGCGAGCGCGATCAGCCGGCGACGATGCGTCGGGCTCCCGCCTCGAACCCGGTGAGGTCTCCGGGCCTCGCCCGAGCGCGAGTGCGGTTGTTCGGAACGTGTGCGGTGGCGCGAGCAACCGCACACGTTCCAAACTCCCGCATACGCTCGCGGCGAGCGCGATCAGCGCGGCGAGCGCGATCAGCGCGGCGAGCGCGATCAGCGCGGCGAGCGCGATCAGCGCGGCGAGCGCGATCGGCGGGCGCCGAGCGCGATCAGCCGGCGATGATGCGGCGGGCCCCCGCCTCGAACTCGGTGAGGTCGCCGGTCTCGCCCGCGCGGACGGCCCGGCGGCCCAGGAGCAGCATGTAGGCGAGGAACGCGGCGAGCGCCACGGCGCCGATGGCGATCTTCGCCCAGACCGGCAGCGGCGACGGCGTCACGAAGCCCTCGATGAGGCCGGAGACGAACAGGGAGATGGCGCACCCCACCGCGACCGTGAAGAGCGCCCGGCCGTCCTCGGCGAGCGCCTGGCCGCGGGTCCGGGCACCGGGGGCGATCCACGCCCAGAAGATGCGCAGGCCGGCGGCAGCGGCGACGAACACGCTGGTCAGCTCCAGCATCCCGTGCGGCAGGATGTACGAGAACAGCACGTCGCCGCGGCCGTAGGCGAACATCACACCCGCCGCGGTGCCGACCCCGACGGCGTTCTGGATGATGACGTACGGAACGAAGACGCCGGTGATCCCGAAGGCGATCGACAGGGCGGCGATCAGGGCGTTGTGGGTCCACACCTGACCCGCGAAGGAGGCAGCCGGGTTGTTCGAGTAGTAGTCGATGAAGTCGTGCTCGACGTAGCGGCGCAGGTCCGCGTCGGAGCCGAGGTTGCGCAGCACGTCGTGGTTCCCCGTGATCCAGAAGGCGTACAGCGTGCCGATGACGATCGTCGCGACCGCGACGCCGAGGACGATCCAGCGCAGCCGGTACAGCGCGGCGGGCAGCTGGAGCACGAAGAAGCGCGGGAGCTGCGCGAACAGGTTGGCGCCGGCCCCCGTGAAACGCAGCCGCGCGGACGACAGCGCGAGGGACAGACGGTCACCGGCCGCGGTGGATCCGGCGCTCGTCTGCAGAGCCGAGAGATCCGACGCTCCCGACTGGTAGAGGTCGATCAGGCGGTCGGCTTCCGGGCCGCTCAGGCGTCGCTTCGCCGCCAGCCGGGAGAGCTCCTCCCAGTCGGCGCTGCGGGCTGCGGTGTAGGCGTCGAGGTCCATCTGATTAGATGCTATCTATGATCCAGACCGGGACGGGGAACGCGTCGCAGAGCGACCGAGAACGGGACCGAGAACGCGAGCGAGAACGGGACCGAGAACGCGACCGAGAACGGGACCGGGACATCTTCACCGGCGAGGCCGTCGTCCTCGACGTCAGGCCCGCCAGCTACATCCTCCGCGCCGCCGGGACCATCATCGACTGCATCACCTACCTGCTGGTGATGTTCGGCTGCCTGCTGTTCCTCGCCGCGACCGACGGCGGCATGGATGAGGCCCTCGGCGGCACCCTCGTCGTCCTCATCCTGGTGTTCGGGATGGTGGTCCTGCCGACGACCGTCGAGCTGGCGTCGCGGGGCCGGTCGCTGGGCAAGCTGGCCGTCGGGGCGCGGATCGTCCGCGACGACGGTGGAGCGATCGGGTTCCGTCACTCCTTCATCCGCGCGCTCGTCGGCGTGCTGGAGATCTTCCTGACCTTCGGAGCGGTCGCCGCCCTGACCGGCCTCCTGAACCCGCGCTCGAAACGGCTGGGCGACCTCCTGGCGGGCACCTACAGCCAGCTGGTGCGCGTCCCCCGGCCGACGCCCGTCGTGTTGTATCTCGCGCCGCACCTGATCCCGTGGGCGGCGACCGCGGATGTCGCCCGGCTGCCGGACCGGCTGTCCCGCCGGATCGCCCAATTCGTGCGGCAGGCCCCCGAGCTGACGCCCGCTGCGCGCCTGGGGCTGAGCACGGAACTGGCCCGCGAGGCCGCACCGTACGTCTCGCCGCTCCCGCACGTGGATGCGGAGACGTTCCTGGTCGCCGTCGCCGCGCTCCGCCGTGACCGCGACGCCCGCGGTCTGGCGCTCGAGCGGGAGCGGCTGCAGCGACTGGACCCGGTGCTCAGCACGTTGCCGCATGCATTCCCCGATCGCTGACCCCTTTCACCGCCTGGAGGACCCGTGCCGCAGCAGTCCCGACGTATCGTCGATCTCAGCCACCGCATCCACGCAGGACTGGTCACCTACCCCGGGCTGCCCTCCCCCGCGATCACTCCGCACCTGACGCGCGAGGCCTCCCGCGGCGTCTATGCGCCGGGAACGGAGTTCGCGATGGATGTCATCACCATGATCGGCAACACCGGCACCTACCTCGACAGCCCGTACCACCGCTACGCGGACGGGCCGGACCTCGCCGGACTCGACCTGAGCACCCTCGTCGGACTGCCCGCCGAGGTGGTGCACCTGAGCGACCGACGGGAGCGCGGCATCCCGGCGTCCGCGCTCGAGGGCCGGGCGACCCCCGGCACAGCGGTCCTGCTGCACACGGGATGGGATGCGCACTTCGGTACGCCCGCCTACGCGACGGGTGCGCCGTTCCTGACCGAGGATGGCGCACGATTCCTCGCCGACTCCGGTGTCGCCCTCGTCGGCATCGACTCGCTGAACATCGACGACACCGAAAGCGGCGGCACCCGTCCGGCGCACAGCATCCTGCTCGCCGCGGGCATCCACGTGGTGGAGCACCTCACGCACCTGGAGCAGCTGCCTGAGCGCGGCGCGCTGTTCACGGCCGCCCCGCCCGCGATCGAGGGCTTCGGCACCTTCCCGGTGCGGGCCTTTGCGGAGTTGCCGGGTGGCGCTGAGTCGTCGCGCGGATAGGGTTGCTCGCCCGGTGCTCCCAGGCGCCTTCGTCTGAGGTCCCGCTCCAGTGCGTTGACCGCAATAGGCGGGCAGACGGTTCGTTTCGATAGCCTCCGCAGGGCCGGTGGACACACCCGCCGGAAACGCTTACGACAGGAGGCACATGGGCCTGATCTACGACCCGGGTGACTCGAACAGCATGATGGCGACGCTCTCGGCGAATCTCTCCGTGGCTCGCTCGGCCGCGGATGATACGAACAGCGCCTGTCATCGCCTCGTGAATTCCCTGGAGACCGGGGAGCTATCCGGAGAGGGCTACTCAGCGGTCCACCTGATGTTCTCCCAAGCGATCGTTCCTGCACTGGCGAATACGCACGACCAGTTGGAGGCTCTTGAGAACGACCTCGAGAAGTACCGGTGGGAGGACTCGAGAGTCAGTCGATTCGGGGTGCTCAAAGAGGACGAGCTGAAGACGCAGTTGAAGGCGACGAGGGCGCAGCGGGATGCGACCGAGCGCCTGATCGAGGTGAATCAGTCGGTCGAGGGCGCTCTAGGCGCGCTGCCCTTCGTGGGCGATGCCTTGCGAGATGTGAATCGCCGACTGGAGCTGGTACTGCACCAGCTGGAAGCCGATGTTCACGACCTGGAGGACAGGCTCCGCGCGCTGCGGGACTTCGACGCAGCGACGCGAGGCCTCTTCCAGAACGACCTCGTCGAGACGGAGTCGCGCCGACGATCGCCGCACCGGCGTCCAGCGGCAGCCCCCAATGGCTTCATCCAGCCGGCCTCCATGGCGGTACCGGCAGCGGGGGCCGGCATCCAGCAGATCGCCCAGTGGCTGATGAGCGGCGCCTACAGCGTCAGCGAGCTCATCGCCGTCTGCGGTGCCGCTTCCGTTATGGCCGCGCTCGCCCTCATCGTGCTCGGGGGCGTCGGAACGGGATCCACCAGCGGATCGCGGTTCTACACCCCGGAGGAACGGGTTCAGCGCGCCTGGCTCGACATGTACTACTGGACGCACAACCCCGACGGCAGCGTCAAGCAGCACATCGGACCGGCGGTGACGCCGTTTACGAAGTACCTGGATGAGGCCCCCACGTTTGAGGACGTAAATGAAGTCCTCAAAGGTAAGACCTGTAAGGGCAACAACTCCGGGGTACGCGAGGTGGACAGTCCCGAAGAGGTACGCGATATCTACAAAGAGATCACTCGCGGTAGCGAACCAGTCGAGGATGCGGGGAGCTACCCGGGAGAGAGGCGCAAGCTACCCGACGGCACAGAAGTCGGAATTCGCGAGGAAAGCACGTCTGGCGGGGTCACCATTGACATTTGGTCTCCAGCCGGAAAACTTACCAAGGTCCATCTACCGAAAGGCTGGACGAAGTGATCATTCAACCCGACTCTCTCGAACACCTGATTCTTTACTTGGCGGAGGACGATTGGTTGGAACTCGGCAATACCAACGCGTACGCGGGCGACTTCGAGACAGACCTCTCGAAGCGAAAGTCTCTTCTTACGGCCGTAGTCCGCCGGCTTTCGGAGGCCGGATACATTGGCATCGGTGATCTGCAGTACCGCGATCCGGGAGCCAAGACCGGGCTTCACTGGGCCGAATGGCCGGGGAGCTTAGACGAGCAGATCGCGCACCTCGTCGAGATCTACACACCCGAGCGAAGGGACGACGACAACTGGAGGTGGGCGTGCTGGTTCAATCTCACCGAACAGGGACGGCGCATCGTCGAGACACTACCTGAGCCTGACGACCGCTTCTTCGATGGACTGGTCTAGATGAGGAATATGATTATCGAGCCGAACTCGTTGGAGCATCTGGTCCTGTACATTGCCGACGACGACTGGCTGCCGATCGGAGACGCCAGTTCCCATGCCGGCGACTTTGAACTCGATATTCCAACGCGAAAAACTCGCCTCTTGGCGGTGGTGAGGGCGTTGGCGGCGGAGGGCTATATCCACATCGGGGACTTGCAGTATCGGGACCCGGAAGCGAAGACCGGGCTTCATTGGGCGGAATGGCCCGGGACTCTGGATGAGCAGATGGAACACCTCGACGAGGTTTACACGCCGGAGGTCGAGGACGACAGGTACTGGTACTACGTGTGCTGGCTCAATCTGACCGGGTCGGGGCGGCGGGTGGTAGAGGCGCTTCCTACGCCTGATGACCGCTTCTTCGAGGAATTCCTCTAGTGAGGGCGAACCCGTCGACCGGGTCCCTCCCCAAGGTGTCCGCACGCCGATTGAGGTGCATCTACCGAAGGGGTGGGGGAAATGACGATCGAGCCAGACTCGCTCGAACATCTGTATTTGAATATGGCCGCTGGTGACTGGCTTCAGATCGACGCGGCGAACTACGCGGCGAAGACGTTCTTCGAACCGGACGACGTGAAACGGAAGGCGCTCGTCCTTGCCACCGCCCGCGCCTTGGCGGAAGCCGGGTACATCAGGATCGGCACGATCGACTGGAAGAAGGGCCGGCTCGCCGAATGGCCCGGCACCATCGATGACCAGATCGAGCGCCTGTCTCGGGTGTATATGCCGGAAGGCCGCGACGACAGAGACTGGGGCTGGTCCTGCGTGTTCGATCTCACGGAAGAAGGCGAGCACGTCGAGGCCGAGCTCCCCCAGCTGAGCGCACGGTTTGACGACGACGATTGGTGAACGACGATGCGTGAGATAGCCCGCTGGCGTGCGAAGGCGGATTCCTCCCTCCGATGTCCGTCGTGCAGGATGCGCTGGAACAGCACAAGGATGGGGAAAGTGAATATCGAGCCGGACTCTCTGGAGCATCTCGTCGTGTACCTGGCCGAGGATGATTGGTTGCCAATCGGAGACGCAAGCGCGTAGTGGTCGCGCGGAGAAGCGCGTGGGTTCGCTAGGTTGCCGTCCCCATCAGTACGTCCAATTGAAGGAGATCGAGGGTCGATTCTCCTTCAGATGGCAGTAGTGAAGGAAATCCGAACGGTATCCGGTCGGATTTCCTTCACTAGCAGGCGCATCGCTCCTGCCGATCACCGCTCAGTCGTGCAGGATGCGCTGGAACAGGACGTGGTCCTGCCAGCGGCCGGCGATCTCCAGGTAGTTGGGCGCTACGCCGATCCGCTCGAATCCGGCGCGCGTCAGGACCGACTGCGATGCGTGGTTCGCGAGCATCGTGGCGGCCTGGATGCGGTGGAGCCCGTAGTCGTCGCGCGCCACCTCGATGACGGCTGCGATCGCCGCTGACGCGAGCCCGCGCCCGACATGATCGCGGTCCAGCCAGTAGCCGATGTTCGCCGACTGGAAGGCGCCGCGCACGAGGTGGCTGAGGGTGACTCCTCCGGCGATCTGGTCGCCGTCGGCGATGACCAGCGGGAGCGCAGCATCCATCTCCCGCAGAGCCAGCAGCTCGCGGATCTGGGCGAGCTGTCCTGCCTCGGTGAAGAAGTCCTCGGTGCGGGTCGGATCCCACGGCGCCAGGTGGCCGCGGTTGCGCTGGTAGGCGGCGGCGAGCGGCCCGGCGTCCTGCTCCCTCCGCACCCGGAGGATCAGGCCGTCGGGGAGCTCCCGGTCGGCGAAGTCGAGGGCCATCAGTAGCGGTAGTGATCGACTTTGTAGGGGCCGTCGACCGGCACGCCGATGTAGGCGGCCTGCTCCTCGGTGAGGGTGGTCAGCTCCACTCCGAGCGCGTCCAGGTGCAGCCGGGCGACCTTCTCGTCCAGGTGCTTGGGCAGCACGTAGACGCCGATCGGATACTTCTCGGGCGAGACGTACAGCTCCAGCTGGGCGAGCACCTGGTTGGTGAACGAGTTGCTCATGACGAAGCTGGGGTGGCCGGTGGCGTTCCCGAGGTTCATCAGACGGCCCTCCGAGAGCACGAGGATGCTGCGACCGGTGGGGAGGCGCCACTCGTGCACCTGGGGCTTGATCTCGACCCTCTCGGCGCCGGCCAGGGCCTCCAGCGATGCCATGTCGATCTCGTTGTCGAAGTGGCCGACGTTGGCGACGATCGCGAGGTGCTTGAGCCCGAGCAGGTGGTCGAGCGTGACGACGTTGAGGTTTCCCGTGCCGCTGATGAGGATGTCGACCTGGTCGATCACCGACTCCAGCCGGGCCACCTGGTAGCCGTCCATCGCGGCCTGGAGTGCGTTGATCGGGTCGATCTCGCTGACGATGACGCGCGCGCCCTGACCGCGCAGAGCCTCCGCCGCGCCCTTCCCCACATCGCCGTAGCCCGCGACGAAGGCCACCTTGCCGCCGATCAGCACGTCGGTCGCGCGGTTCAGGCCGTCGGGCAGCGAGTGGCGGATGCCGTACTTGTTGTCGAACTTGCTCTTGGTGACCGAGTCGTTCACGTTGATCGCGGGGAAGAGCAGCGTGCCCTCCTTGGCGAGCTCGTAGAGACGGTGGACGCCCGTCGTGGTCTCCTCCGTGACACCGAGGATGTCGGCGGCGATCCGGGTCCAGCGGTCCTTCGAGGCGGCGAGGGACTGGCGCAGCGCAGCGAGGATGACGCGGTATTCGTGGTTGTCGCCGGCGGACTCGCCGGGAACCGCGCCGGCGACCTCGAACTCGCGGCCCTTGTGCACCAGGAGGGTGGCGTCGCCGCCGTCGTCGAGGATCAGGTTCGGGCCGGGATAGTCCGCTCCGTCGGCGGCCGCCTCCGCGGACCAGTCGAAGATCTGCTGGGTGCACCACCAGTACTCCTCGAGCGTCTCGCCCTTCCAGGCGAAGACGGGAACGCCGGCCGGGGCCTCCTGCGTGCCGTGGGGCCCGACCGCGACGGCGGCGGCCGCCTCATCCTGCGTGGAGAAGATGTTGCAGCTCGCCCAGCGGACCCGGGCGCCCAGCGCGACCAGGGTCTCGATGAGGACGGCCGTCTGCACGGTCATGTGCAGGGAGCCGGCGATCCGTGCGCCCGCGAGCGGCTGGGCGTCGCCGAACTCGGCGCGCAGGGCCATGAGCCCCGGCATCTCGTTCTCGGCGAGCCGGATCTGGTGACGTCCCGCTTCGGCGAGGGAGAGGTCGGCGACCTTGAACGGCAGGGAGGTGGCGGTGCTTGTCGGCATGGCCCCTATTGTCGCATCCCGGCACCCTCAGCCCCGAATGAGGCCGAGCACCTCATCCCGGATCCGTGCCATCGTCGCGTTGTCGGCCGCCTCCACGTTGAGCCGCAGCAGGGGCTCGGTGTTGGAGGGGCGCACGGAGAACCACCAGAACGGCTCGTCCTGGCCGACGCGGCCGGTGACCGTGAGACCGTCGAGCTCGTCGAACTCGGCCCGCGGCGCGAAGGCCTCGACGATCCGGGTGAAGGCTGCGGGCACGTCGTCCACGGTCGAGTTGATCTCGCCCGACATCGCGTAGGGCGTGTACCGGGCGGCGAGCTCGGAGAGCGGGCGGTCCTGCGCGCCGAACTCGGCGAGCAGGTGCATGGCGGCCAGCATCCCGTTGTCCGCGCTCCAGAAGTCGCGGAAGTAGTAGTGCGCGGAGTGCTCGCCGCCGAAGACCGCGCCGGACTGCCGCATCGCATCCTTGATGAGGGAGTGGCCCACGCGCGTGCGCAGCGGGGTCGCGCCGGCGGCCTCGATCGTCTCCGGGACGATGTTGGAGGTGATCAGGTTGTGGATGATCGTGATCTCGGCGTCCGGGTCCTCGGCGCGGACGCGGGCGATCTCGCGCAGCGCAACGATCGCGGCGACGGCGGACGGGGTGACGGCGGAACCGCGCTCGTCGACCACGAAGCACCGGTCGGCGTCGCCGTCGAAGGCGAGCCCGAGGTCGGCCCCCTGCTCCACGACGGCACGCTGCAGGTCGACCAGGTTCTTCGGCTCCAGCGGGTTCGCCTCGTGGTTCGGGAAGGTCCCGTCGAGCTCGAAGTAGAGCGGCACGATGGTGATCGGCAGCGGAGGGAGTCCCGCGGCCTCCTGGAGCACGGCCGGTACGGTCAGTCCGCCCATCCCGTTGCCCGCATCGACCACGATCGTGATCGGGCGGATCCCGCCGAGATCCACGAGCGATCGGAGATAGGCCGCATACCGCTCCAGCACGTCCTCCTCGCGGAAGCCCCCAGGCCGTGCGACCGCCGGGATCCCTTCGCGCAGGTAGGCCGCGGCCCGGTCGCGCACGGCGCGGAGACCGGTGTCCATGCTGAGGCCCTGGGCGCCGGCACGTGACAGCTTGATGCCGTTGTAGGTGGGCGGGTTGTGGCTCGCCGTGAACATCGCGGCCGGCGCCTGCAGATGGCCGGAGGCGAAGTAGGACTCGTCGGTGGAGCAGAGGCCGATCGACACGACGTCGGCGCCGCGGGTCCGCGCACCCCGGGCGAAGGCGGCGGCGAACCCCGGAGACGAGTCGCGCATGTCGTGGCCGACGATCACGTCGCGGCCGGCAGCATCCACCTCGTCCACGAAGGCGGCGGCGATGGCCTCCACGACCTCCTCGGTGAGATCTGTGCCCACCAGCCCTCGGATGTCGTAGGTCTTGACGACGGACTGCAGACGGGGGTCGCCGGTGATGCTCATGGCCCTAACCTATCGCGCCGGGTCGTGCGCGCCGGGTCGTGGGCGCCGGGTCAGGTCGCACGGGCGGGGCCGGGCCGGGCCGGGGTCGCATGCGCCGGGTCGTGGCGGCCGGGTCAGGTCTCGGTGACTCCGACGTGCCGGACGATCTGCCAGCCCTGCGGCGCGGACAGCCGCTCCGCGTGGATGGCGCACAGATCGTAGGCGTGCGGTTCGTGCTTGAGGCTCAGCGGCCCGAGCACCGCCATCGAGTCCGCGTACACGTACGTGAGCGTCTGCACGGCGTCGCGCGGACACGCGACGCGGGAACAGGGTCGGCTCAACATCGCCCTCAGAATAGCCGAGTGCGGCCGACGTAGGATGGCGACATGCCCCGCAATCGCCGCACCAGCAGCCAGCCCCCGGCGACGAGCCGCTGGCGGAGCAGGCACGGTCGCGGAGCGCGGGGGCCCGTCACCGGTCCGCACCTGCCGATGCTGCAGAACCGGATCGACTTCTTCGACATGACCGTCGCCTCCACCGCCGACTACCTCAAGGGTGTCTGGCCGGAGGAACTGTCGAACGTGCACTTCGAGGTCGCGGCGACCCCGATCGGCAACTCGGGCGAGGACGGGGTGGACCGCTGGCGAGTGGATGCCGCCCGTCGTCGCATCGTGCTCTACCGCATCCCGATCCAGCGCCTGACGAAGCTGCACCGCGACGACGAGGTCCACCGCCGCATGTACATCGAGGGATGCGTCTTCCGCGCTGTCGCCGAACTGCTCGGCAAGGACCCGTGGGACCTGGCGCCGGACCGCTACCGCCACTTCTGAGCCCGGTCGCCCCACACTATCGAGTCCACACAGATTGCACGTTCCGACGGCGTATTTCGTGCAGTCTTCGTGTACTCGATGGTGGGAGGCGACCGGGCGTTTGGGTGCGTCCGGCCCAGACGGTGTAGGAGGCGATGAGGAGCAGGCTCGCGCCGTAGAGGACGAGCCACCAGGGGAAGTGCAGTTCCGGCTTGGTGTTGGCGGCCGCTCGCAGCTCTTTGGGCGGGGTCGGGAGGATGCGTTTTCCGGTCACGAGGATGCGGTGGGTGTTGATGCCGAGCGGCGTGCAGGTGACCAGGGTGACCAGGTCGCGTCCGGCCTCCTGACGAAGCGTGGCGGTGTCTTCGGGCGCCACGACGCGGGTGTCGAAGACTTTGTAGGTGATCACTTGCCCGAAGGTCGTCAAGGTGAAGGTGTCGCCGACCTTCACTTTGTCGAGGTTGGTGAACATGGTGGAATCGGCGAGACCCCGGTGTGCCGTGATGACCGAGTGTGTGTTCTTGCCGCCGATAGGGAGCGATGTCCCCTGGAGGTGGCCGGCGCCTTTGAGGAGCGTTTCGTCGCTGGTGCCGTGGTAGATAGGGAGGTCGACGCCGATGGCGGGGATCTGGATGCGGGACATCGCCCCGTTGGGGGTGTCGAGCAGCTCCCAGTAGTCGTAGCTCTTCTGAGTGCTCGTACCGTTGCCGAGGGGCACATGGGTGTTGGCCTCGAGGACCGCGCCTGCCGAGAGGTCGGCATTGTAGCGGCGCGCTACGGAAAGCTGCTGGGAGGCGGTCGGCTTGACCTTCTTGATCGCGTCGTTGTATTGCCGGACGACAAGCGACTGGTTGTAGTCGTTGATCCAGCTCGCTGCGGGTGAGTACGCGAGGACACTCGCCCCCACGACGGCGAGCAAGACCGTGAGGATGAGGACGAAACTGGGTCGCCACTTCGCTTTTGGCGGTGCGTGGCGTGGGCTGTATCGGGGCATGGTGTCTTCAACGGTTCAGGGGGTGGGCGGGCTGATGAGAGCCCGCTCCACCCCTGACACGGATTGGTGTTACGCGTTCTCGCGGTTGGCGATACGGCGTCGGATGATCAGTACCCCACCGAAGGCGATGGCGAGCAGGGCGATGCCGCCGATGGTGAGCGCGATCTGCACGTTCGAGCCGGTGAAGGGCAGCTGCGGGACGCCCTGCTGAGTGTTGTCGATCTTCACCAGCGGGACGGTGCCGTTGTCACCGGTCTTGACCATCACCGGGGTGAGTGCCGCGGTACCGGTGGGGAGGACGAAGCCGTTCGGCGCCTGGATCTCCTTGAGGACGTAGCAGCGCTGCAGCAGGTCGTGTCCGGCGACCGTCGTGTTGGAGACGGTGCCGTCGGCTGCAACGGTCTTCTCGGTGTCGCCGATCCAGAGGCCGGCGATCGAGAGAATGCCGGCGCTGTCGGACGTGACGACAAACGGTGAGCTCGAGCCGACCGTGGTCACCTGCTGCAACCCTGTGATGTCGGCGGTGCACCCGGACTGCTGGTCGGTGGTGCCCATGTAGACCTCGAACTTGGCTCCCGAGAGGCCGTCAGCGGTGTTCGCGGCGTTGACCTTCTCGAGGGTCAGGTTGCCCCAGCGGGTGGTGGTGGTGTTGGTCGGCGAACCGTCCGGACCGTTCGGCGATCCCGGGGTGAGCGTGAAGTCGTTGAGGTTCACGAACGCCTGGTTGTCGATCGCCCCCGGGGTGTTCGGCGTGGCCTGGAAGTCGAAGACGACGTTCATGCCCGCCTGCAACTTCGCCAGACCTGCCGGAGTGAAGGTGACCGTGAGCTTCTGGCCGGACCACGCAACGGTGTAGTCGGCGCCCGTGACGAAGGTCGTCTTGGCTCCCCCGAGGATCCCGGTGACCGTCACCGGGGTGACCGTGTCCGGAGTCAGCTTCGTGTCGAGCGTGTCGGTCAGGGTGAACTTGGTGTAGCTGTCACCGCTCGCCAGTGCGGGGACCAGCTGCGTGACCTGGTACTCCACCGGAGCGCCCAGCAGGGCACCGTTCGTCGGCTGGTTCACGACATTCTTCACCGGGCCGTCGGCCGTGGTGTTCTTCGGGTAGAGGTTCACGTCGTACACCCAGTCGCCGCTGAGGTTCTTCGGGTCCGCCGGGGTGGGCAAGGTGACGATGAACGGCGCCGCCTTGTCGACCACATTCGACGGCGCGGAGACCTCACGCACGAAGTACGCACCCAAAGGCAGCTTCACCGACGCGGACATGCCGGCGGCGTCCGTCGCCGGCATGCTGGTGCACCCGCTCAGGGTGTAGCTGCCGAGCTGTGTCGTGCCCTGCGCCGCAGCGGCCTGCAGCACGGTGGCCGGGATGGCGTTGATCGCGTCCCAGCCGGTGT
Organism: Leifsonia sp. CL147; assembly: GCF_900114565.1. Lineage (GTDB taxonomy): Bacteria > Actinomycetota > Actinomycetes > Actinomycetales > Microbacteriaceae > Leifsonia. Next base: position 117,096 of record NZ_FOTM01000004.1, on the reverse strand, counting down.
TGGTGCCGTCGAGCAGGTTGATGCCGTTGATCGAGCAGTACTCGAAGACGACACCGGCGATCGGTGCCGTGTTCGGGGCCGTTCCGGTGCCCGACGGGTTCTCGTCGCCGTTGCCGGGGTTGGTGTATTTGTGGATGATGATCGAGCCCTGCTGTGCGGTGTCGATCGATGCAGCATAGGCCGCGGATCCGATTGCCACGGCACCCAGTACTCCGAGCGACACCACCGTGCCGATGGCGAGAGCGGCGCGCCCGCGACGGCGTGTGATTGCGGTCATTTTTCGTTTCTTTCCTTTCTGTCCGCCGCTTGGTGCGACGAGCAGGCTTTTCAGTGGCGCAGGCGCGCCGGTCCCAGGATCAGGACACGAATCAAGGGATCTTCAGGCCGTGCGGCGGTGGCGAATCAGCTGCCAGACGACCAGACCGAGCACGGTCGCCAGCAATCCGCCGCCAGCGATGGTGAGAGCGTCGGTCCCTAAGCCTCCGGTCAGCGGGATCGCCGGGACGGGCAACTGCTTGTTGACCACATCGGCCAAACTGACCGAGATCGGGGAGTTGGAGGTGATGGTCACCGGAATCGGGGTGGGATCGAGTTTGAACCCGACGGGGGCTCGCGTCTCAACGAGCTGGTACGTCCCCGGCCCCAGGTTGGTCAGTCTGAACTGGCCGCCGATCGGGTCGATGTCGCTCCCGGTGCACTGGGCGGGCGAGGCGGCCTGACAGTCCGTCACGACGATCGGGGGGCCGGTCGGTTTCCCCGCCCCATCGACGGGTGTGAACGTGAAGGCAGCGCCGGTGAGGATGTTCTTGGCGCCGGTCGCGTCGATCTTCTTCCACAGCACGTCCGTCACTTGCACAGCCACGGTCGCCGTGCAACGAGGGTCGGATGAGCCCGAAGCACACCCGTTTCCGGGAGTCGACGAGACCACCGTGTTCGTGAGCGAATGGTCGCCCGTGTCAGGACTCTTCACCGTCACCGAGTAGGTGATCGTCGCTCTCCCACTGGAACCTGCGAGCGCGCCGGACCACGACAACGTCGGCGCTGCATACGATACGGTGCCCGAGGTCGCGGACTGGTCATTGTTGTAGGTGGCGTCCTTCAGGACGTCGGTCAGGTCGTCGCTGAACGCGGCGTTGACGTATGCCTGGGTCCCCGCATTTGTCACGTTGATCGTGTAGGTGACCTTGTCCCCGGGTCTCGCCGTTTGCACCGAGGCCACCTTCTGGAAGACAAGGCTGCATTGCGAGTCCGCTGGCACCAAGGAAGCCCGGTCGGAGAACTGGACGACACCGGTCGTATTGCCGTTCGGCGCATCACTGCCCGACGCTGACGTGGTGACAGCGTTGGCCGTGTTGGAAAGCGTCAGCGGTGCCGCTGCATCACATGCCACCGGCGGGGCGATCGTTTGGAAGCACATCTGCGGCGGATCGCCCTGCCACGTGATCGCGACCTGCCCACTCACGACACCGGTCGGGTCGTTGATTCCGTTGATGGTCACACTTGCGGTGATCGACGTCACCGACGTGGGGATCGTCGCCAAGGAGAGCGATGCCCCGGAAGCCAATGTCACACCGTTGAACCCGGTGATCACGTTGCTGTTCTGATCCCTCAAAGTGATCGTCGCGTTCGTGTAGGCGCTGGCGACGGCACCGGGCAGCGTGAGACTGCCCCAGCCTCTGAAACCGGCCGCTCCGGATCCGCAGTAGAAGTTCAGCGGCGTCACCGTCAGACTCACCGGGGCGGACACGCTGCTGCAACCGCCGCCCGTGATCCCGTTGAAGAAGAGAATCTGAGCGCCGTCACCGTCAGCGACGAGACAGTTCGGTGCGACCTGCGACGCCGAGCGAACGGTGTAGTTGATGTTGTTCGTCGGTGGGGTGAAGTTATTGCAGAACGGCACCGTCCCCGATCCCGGGTACGTCGCGAAATCGACACAGAGGACGGTGTTACCGCCAGAGATATACACCTTAGTGCCCTGGACGAATGCATCACCGGCAGCGTTACCCGACGCGGTGAACTTGGCGCCGGTTCCCGCGTAGGGCGACGACACCAACGCGGTGCCAGCCAGGTTCCAGCAGGTCGATGTCGGCAACGATCCGTTGCCGTTCGGAATCGTGCACACCCCTTTCAGGATTCCGGTCGCGGACAGGAAGGGCGCGTAGTCCGCGCCGGCCAGGGCGCTTGAACTGCTGTTGGCCACTGGCCACGCGCCCGAGCACAGCGCGCCACCTGCGATGTAGCAGTACGTGAGCCAGCTGCCGCCTACCACGGGAACGTTGGCGAAGACGTAGTTCCCGAAGGTCGCGGACGAGATTGCTACGTTCGGTACGTTCGTGCTGTTCAGCGCCAGGACGCCGCAATTGGCTCCCGTGGAGACGGAGACGCAGAACAGCTTCGCCCCGGTCGTGGTCTGCGCGACGGCATAGATGTTGCCGTTGGAGGCTGGGATTCCAGTGGATCCGATTTGCGCGCCGATATAGGCGGAGCTACCGATGTCGAACTGGGTGAACCCGCAGCTCTTCGGCGGAGTCGTCGACAGATCCACACATCCTGTGCCTACAGCCGCCGGGGATTGGGTCTTCCCCGTCGCCGCGAAGAAGAACATCTTGGTTCCGGATATCCAGGTGCCGTTCTCCCACCCCGTATTGCCGTCGAACGTGGTGCCCGTTCCCAGCGCTGTACCAGAGGTCGATGACCAGGTCAGGACATGGGCACTCCATCCCGGACAGACGGAGCCGTCCTGCTGCGAACAGTAGACGAAGCTGCCTGTCGTGTTGTGGTGATAGGCCGCGTAGGTGAGGCCGTTGCGCATGGCGACGTTGTAGCCATCGCCACCGGTGGTCGAGAATGCGGTGCTCGGCTGTTGCTGAATATTGATGGAGCGCTGTTCAGTGCCCTGCGGTACGAGGGTGCCGGTGAAGCCCACGCCGTTGGCATTCGCCGGGGGCGTGCCTGTGGCCCAGGTGGTCCCTGCGTTGGTGGTGTATTGCGGCGAGATGGTTCCGACCGCGTTCTGGTTCGGCGGCACTTGCAGAGACCCATTCACATAGGCGCCGGCGTTGGTGATGACGTCCTTGAGATTGACCGATGCGGGCGCTGTCGTGTTGTTCTGGTAGTCGACCACCCATTTGAGCGTGTCGCCGGGCTTAGCGGTTCCCGTCTTGGCTCCGCCGGGTGCGTCCGACGACGCAGCGCTGCTGCCGTTGGTGACGTTGGTCGCCGTCTTGTAGATGGTGGACACCGATGTCGCCGATGCATCGGCGAAGTAGTTCGGAACAATGAGAACCGCGACAAGCGCGCCGAGAGCCAGGCAGCCCGCGACCAGCGCCGCAAGCCGCCACCGGCGCACCATCCTCGAGCGGAAGGGATGGTCGGGTCGCGCCAGAATGGTCATGAGTAAGCGTGTCAATGTCAGTCCAACCAGTATCGAAAGGGTTCTCTACATAGAGGGACACGACCGGATGCGTTTCATCACGCGACCGTGAGCAAAAAAGTACGACGCGGTCGCCTACGCGTGCCGCGGGTCGACGCCGTCGCGCTGGAGCCCGAAGACGGGCGGCGTCGCCGGGGACGGTGCAGTTCTCAGGCGCGAGTGCGCAATCGGACGGACTAGTTCGGGTAGACCCTGATGGGCGAGGCCAGGGGGCCCGGCGGAGCGAGCGCGAAGCTGCTCGCACGTCCGTCGGCGCCGAAGCTGACGCTGCCCTCGAGGCCGTCAGCGCCCGTCACGCGGTAGGTGCCCGCCGCCACCCGGAGGCCGGCACCGCCTTCGGCCGGCACGGCGACCTTCATCGGCTTGCTGCCGTGGGCGAGACCCTGCACGGTGACCGTGCGATCCGCCTCTCCCCGGTTGGCGAAATGCAGCGTGGCCTGAGGGCCGGACGGGACCACGGCCAACAGGCTCTTCTGCAGCGGCTGCGCCGAGGAGAACCAGCTGAAGTCGCGGGTCTTCGCGCCGATCACCGAGGTGCGCGCTGCTGCGACGACGGGAACGGTCGAGTTGACCGTGACGGTGTAGCTGCCGTCCTTGAGGTGGTCGAGCGGCACCTCGGCGACAGTTCCCGCCTTGAGGCTCGCGGCGTACGAGTTCCCGGCGGATGTCCCGGCCTCCCCCACGGCGCCGACGGTCACCTGCGCGTCCTTGTCGCCCGGCACCAGCAGCCGGACGACGGGGAAGTCGACGCCGACGCTCTCCGCCGACTGAGCGCCCTGGATGGCGGCCATCGATGCCACTGTGACGCCCGGGATGATCTGCTGAGGGCCGGGCGCGCCGGTCGCTCCCGCGATCTCCGCTCCGCGCGGCTGGATGCCCTGCTCGAAACTCTGCTGGAGGGAGGCGACGACCTCGCCGCCGCTGGTCTGGACTCGCACCACCGGAGCCGCCGCTGTCGGCGCGAGGCCGGACAGCGGGACCACTTTCTGAGCACCGGCGGGAACGAGGATGCCGGCGGCGCCGGGGGCGCTCACCGGGCCGCTCTCCGTGTAGATCGACAGCGTCACCGTCGCATCCACTTTGCTGGGGTTCGCGAGCAGCACGAGGCTGGTCTGACCGAGCGAAGTGGATCCGGCGGCCAGCCACGTGTCCGCGCTCGGCTCCGCGCAGGCCGCCGCCGCGAGTCCGGCGAGGTCGTCGGTCGCGGCCTCCTGCAGCTGGGCGGCGGCGAACAGCGGAGGCGTCGTCGCGCCCTTCGGTGTGGCGACGCTGACAACGGAGGGTCCGTCCTCGGTGGAGGACGTGTCGGCGTCAGGCTTCAGCGGGTCGGTCCGGACGTCCGGTCCATCCGCGTCGGAGGCGGTGGTCGGCGATCCGATCGTGCTCGGGCGGGTGGCCGCGCCGGCATCGGCGGCGAGTTCCAGCAGGGAACCGGGGCAGACGCGCTGCTGGTCGGCCGGCACCGGAGCCACGGTCTCAGCGGGCGCGCTGATGGCGAACCCCGGCAGCGGGAGCACGGTGGCGCCGGCGACCGCGACGAGCGCGACGCCGATGCCGATCAGGCCGCCGACGGTGCGGAAGCCGATCCGTGCGAGGCCTCTGCGGTCAGTCATGGTCGCCTCCCTCGAAGCTGCGTCGTGGACGGACGATGGTCTCCTCCAGGCCCTCTTCGAGCGTGGCCGGGGCGGGCGGGGTGGTCACGCGCTCGGCGGTGGGTTCCGCCTCCGCGGAGGGTCCGGCCTTCCCGGCGGGTTCCGCCTCCCCGGCGGCCCCCGCCTCCGCGGCGGGTCCGGCCTCGGGCGCCGGCGGCGGCTCGCGACCGGGGATCTCGTCCTCCTCCGCCGACTCGACGATGGCCTCGTCCGCGGGTTCGGCCTCGTACTCGCTCACGCTCTCGGCGGCGACGCCCTCGGACGTCTCGTCCGGCGCCGGCGGCTCGTCCTCCGGCTCGACGGCGGCCTCCTCGTCCCTCCGCCTGCCCGGGCGCCGGGCGGAGAGCTCCGACACGCGATCGGCGGAGCGCGAGGTCGGGATCGCCAGGAGGGCGGTGATCCCGATCACGATGCCCTGCACGACCAGGACGATGACCCGCCACAGCCCCCCGGCCCCTGCCGGGATCTGCGCTGCGGCAGCGATCTCGCCGGTTCCCCGGTCGAAGGCCCAGAGCCGGCCGCTCGAAGTCGCACCGACCTGGGCGAGGAGCGGGTTGGCATCCATCGCGACGGCGGCGCGCATCCGGGTGGCGTCCGCCGCGGAGGTGTCGGAGCGGTCGAGCGTGCTCGCAGGAGGCGTGAGGAGGACGAAGTCGATCCCCAGTCGCTTCAACGACGCGGAGGCATCGTACCCGCTGCGCGATGACAGGTTGCCGGCCAGCTCCGCGACCTGACGCTGCCCCGAGGTGAGGGTGCGGCGGGTGTCCGCGAGCGTCGACAGGTCGTCGAGCGTCTGGCCGCTCCCGCGCACGATCTCGGCGCTGATGCCGCCGTCTGCCTGGGGAACGATGCGCAGCGTCCCGGTCCGCGGTTGCGTCGAGGCCTTCGCGGTGACGACCGCCGGCATCGTGCGGCCGTCGCTCTCGGTGACGTCGCCGTGGCCGGTGAGGACCAGCGCCCCGAGGGGCCCCGCGAGCACCGCAAGAGTGACGATGGCGGCCCACGCCGGGTACACCGCCGCGCGGCCGAGGGCGGACAGGCCCAGCACGGCAGCGCCGATCAGCCCGAGCCAGTAGAGGCTCAGCGCCGTCCCCGGCCAGATCGGGACCACCGTCCCGCCCGTGACGGCGACCTGGAGGTGCAGCGCCACGACGGCGCTGACGAAGCCCGCGAGAGCGACGACGAGCGCGACGATCGCCCGGACGCTTCCGCGCAGGAACAGGGCCAGGATCGCCAGCACCCCGAGCGGCAGGAGCAGGATCGGCACCGCGATGTTCGCAGCGGTCGAGGGCAGGATGAGTTGGGAGGCCAGCTCGTGCCAGCCTCCGAGCAGGCCGTCCGGGAAGCCCAGCGCGAGCTGCCAGGCCGGAGTCTGCCGGGCGGCGAGCGGAACGCCCGGGTCCGCGACGATGGACGCCCAGGCGCCGCGCGAGACCTGCTCCCAGACGAGCGGTGCGAAGAGCACGACTGCGGGCAGGGGGATGAACGCGATGCGGGCGCCACGCCGGCCGGCGAACACGATGGCCGCGATCCACGCGATGAGCAGGGCCGGGATGAGGATCGGCGCGCAGGCGGCCGTTGCGGCGGCCAGCAGTGCGGTCGTGGCGCTTGCGGCCCACGAGCGCCGTGCGGCGAGCCCGGCGAAGAACAGCCACGGCAGGAGGATGTGGGCGAGCACGGCCGACGGGCGCCCGCCCTGCAGCGCCACCAGCAGCGTCGGCGCGAGAGCGTAGGCGAGGGCGCCGAAGGCACGGAGGGTGGGACGGGCGGTCAGGCGGGCGGCCGCGAGCCAGGCTCCGAGAGCGGCCAGGGGAAGCGCGAGCAGCCAGAGCACGACCAGCGACTGCGAGGGCTGCCAGAAGGTGATCGTGCCGAGAACGGCGAGCACGGCCGAGAACGGGTCGGCGGCGCCGGTGAAGCCGAGACCCACATCCCTCCAGCCGTAGCCGAGGTTCGCCCAGAGCTGGCCGACCGAGTCGTTGAGCGGGAGCAGGCCGCCGCCGGTGAGGGCGCCGGAGCCGGTCAACGGGAAGAACAGCACCACACCGACGAGCAGAGCGACCAGCACCGCCCAGCCGCCGCCGGTGCCGAAGAAGTCGAGGTCCTGCTTCTCCCCCTGCTGGCGGACCATCGCGGCCTCGCGCTTGAGCGCATGGCTCCGACGGACTTCTGCGAAGGGGATGCGCAGCGGCGCGACGGCCGCCCAGCCCACCTCGCGGGCGGACGCCAGGCGCCGGCGTGCGTTGCTGACGGCCAGACCCGAGAACGCCACCCGGGACGCCGCCCTCAGCTCGCCGCCGACCGAGCCCGGCTCCTTGCGCAGCAGCCGCAGCAGCCCGCGGAGGATGCCGAGCGGGACGAGCGTGAGCCAGTGCAGCGGGACGGCCCAGCCGGGCGCGTAGACCATCCGGCGGTGGAGCTGCGCGGCACGCCGCTCCCGCGCCAGGCGGCGCCGCACGGTCCATTTCGGCGAGAGGTTGGGACCGGCCGTGCCGGCGCCGCCGACCGCGACGCGCGCGGACGCCACGAGGGTGACGCGGAACCCGGCGAGGCGCGCGCGCGCGCAGAAATCGAGTCCGTCGTCCGCCGTCGGGAGGGCCGGGTCGAAGCCGTCGAGCCGCTCCCACAACGCCTGCCGCACGAGCATTCCGGCACTGGATACGGCGAGCACGTCGCTGAGGCCGTCGTGCTGCGCCTGGTCGAGCTCGTTCTCGACCAGGGGCACCGAGGCCCCGAACGGCGTCATCGCCTCGCCGAACTCGCGGATGAGAGCCGGATCGTCCCAGTCCACCAGCTTCGGGCCGACGACGGCGACCGAGGGCGAGACTTCGAGGGCCGCCAGGAGCGCTTCGAGGGCCTGCGGCTCCGGCGCGGTGTCCTGCGCGAGGAGCCAGAGCAGCTGGCCGGAGTCCGTGGCGGGAGGGAGCACGCGCACGGCGGCGGCGACGGCGGCGCCGAAGGAAAGCTTCTCGGGGACGCTCAGCAGCTGGGTGGGGTGGAACTCCGACAGCAGCCGGGTGGCGTCGTCGGCGGTCGCGCAGTCGACGGCGATCACGGCGTCCGGTCGACGGGTCTGCTCCGCGAGGGCGTCGAGAGTGCGCTGCAGGCGGGGGCCGCCGCTCTGGGCGACGACGATGGCGGTGACTCTCGGATACATCGGGAGCCAGCCTAAGTCGGGGTCGCGCCGATCACGTCTTTGCGCCGGGCGCGGCGCGGATCAGAAGACGGTTCAGCCGGCGCGCTTGCGCAGTTTGCGGCGCTCGCGCTCGGACAGGCCGCCCCAGATCCCGAAACGCTCGTCGTTGGCGAGCGCGTACTCGAGGCACTGCGACCGCACCTCGCAGGAGGTGCAGATGCGCTTCGCGTCGCGAGTGGAGCCGCCCTTCTCGGGGAAGAACGCCTCCGGGTCCGTCTGGGCGCACAGCGCGTCCGTCTGCCAGGCGAGCGGATTGTCGTCGTCGACAGCGGCTGCGCGGACGCCCGGCACCCCGAGCCGGACCGGATCGATGAACCAGTCGTCGGGTACTCCGGAACGATATTCAGGCACTGGCATATCGGTCTCCCCACCCATGAACTGCTGAAACACGAGATTCTCGCGTTCCCCTAATTACACCGGTGTCATTCGCTTACGTCAAGTCGCGAATCGTAAAGCCTTGACCGCCGGTCGAGAGTTCGCGACGCGCCGGGGAACGACAACAATCCCGACACGCCCGGCCGTCTCGGACGGGGTGCGGGAGGGTGTCAGGATGCCGCTTGCCGCGCTTCCCAGGCGCTGCGGACCATATCGTCGAGGGTGTGGCGCATCGTCCAGTCGAGATCGCGCGCTGCGAGCTCGCCTGAGGCCACGATCCTCGCCGGATCGCCCACGCGTCGAGGCCCCACTTCTGGGGTGAAGCGGATGCCCGTCACCTCGGCCACGGTCGACATGATCTGCCCGACCGAGACGCCGTCGCCGCTGCCCAGGTTGTAGACCGGCTCGATCGGCTCCCCCGCATCCAATCGCTTCGCCGCTGCGACGTGCGAGGTCGCGAGATCGGCGACGTGGATGTAGTCGCGCACGCAGGTGCCGTCCGGGGTCGGATAGTCGTCGCCGTTGATGCGCGGAGTCCGCCCCTCGACCAGCGCGTCGAACACGAGCGGGAACAGGTTGTGCGGGCTGGTGTCGCGCAGGCCCGGTTCGCCGGACCCGACCACGTTGAAGTAGCGGAGGGAGGTGTGCCGCAGTCCGGTCGCGACGCCCTGGTCGCGGAGCAGCCACTCGCCGATCAGCTTCGACTCGCCATACGGCGACTCCGGGCTCTTGGGCGTCGTCTCGGTGACGATGTCCACATCCGGCGTTCCGTAGACCGCTGCGGAGGAGCTGAAGACGATCGCCTCCACACCCGCCTCCTGCATCGCGCCCAGCAGCACGGCCGTCGCCGTCACGTTCTGCTCGTAGGTGTGCAACGGACGCTGGACGGACACCCCGGCGTACTTGAAACCGGCCACGTGGACGACGCCGCTGACCGGGTTCTCGGCGAAGATGCGCGCCAGCAGCTCGGCGTCGAGGATGGTGCCGCGGTAGAAGGGGACCTCGCTCGGCACGAACTCCGCGTGGCCGCTCGACAGGTCGTCCACGACGACCACGTCGATGCCCTGCTCTCGGAACGCCCGCACCACGTGCGCTCCGATGTAGCCTGCGCCTCCGGTCACCAACCACGCCACGGGGGTCCTCCTGATCGTTCGCCAACGGGATGCGGCCACACTATCGGTCCCGGGAGCAAGGCCGGGATTCGTCACCGTTCACGGCGACATTCGTCACGAATGTGCACTTAGAGGCGCTCTAAGCGACGATTCGTCACGAATGTCTTCCGTCACACGGCCCAAGCGACGATTCGTCACGAATGTGCACCTACACGCCGCCCAAGCGACGATTCGTCACGAATGTGCGGGACAGGCACGGCGCGAGGCGAGGCCGGAGACCGCGTCAGACGAAGGCCGCGTGCCCGGTGATCGCGCGGCCGACGATGAGCGTGTTCATCTCGCGCGTGCCCTCGTAGGAGTACAGCGCCTCCGCGTCGGCGAAGAAGCGCGCGACGTCGTACTCGAGCACGATGCCGTTGCCGCCGAGCGCCTCGCGGCACCAGGCGACCGTCTCGCGCATCCGCGCGGTGGCGAACGCCTTCGCGAGCGCCGAGTGCTCGTCGCGCTGCTCGCCGGCGTCGAGCAGCTGCGAGACGCGGGTGCACAGCCCGATGGAGGCGGTGATGTTGCCGATGGACTTGACGAGCAGATCCTGGATCAGCTGGTGCCCGGCGATCGGCTTGCCGAACTGCTCGCGCTCCGTCGTGTAGCGCAGCGCCGCCTCGTACGCCCCGACGGCGACCCCGATGGCCGCCCACGCCACCTCGGCGCGGGTCAGCCGCAGCACGCTCGCCGTGTCCGCGAAGCTGTTCGCGTTCTGGAGGCGCATCGACTCCGGGACGACGACGTTCTCGAGCGTGATGTCCGCGTTCTGCACGATCCGGAGCGACTGCTTGCCTTCGATCTTCGTGGCGGTGTAGCCCGGGCTGGTCGAGGGCACGATGAAGCCCTTCACCTGGCCGTCTTCTGCGCTCTTCGCCCAGATGATGGTGATGTCGCTGAAGGTGGCGTTGCCGATCCAGCGCTTGGACCCGTTCAGGACCCAGTTCTCGCCGTCGCGCGTGGCCACCGTCTTCAGTCCCCGCGCCGAGTCGGAGCCGGAGGTGGGCTCGGTGAGGCCGAAGGCCCCGAGCACCTCGCCGCTCGCGAGCTTCGGCATCCACTCGGCCCGCTGCTCGTCCGAACCGCAGACGCCGAGGGCTCCGAGCGCCAAGCCGTTCTGGACGCCGACGTAGGTGCTCACCGACGCATCCACCCGGGCCAGCTCCAGCGCGACCCAGCCGCGGAACACGGCCGAGTTCTCGAAGGCCGCCGTCTCCGGGAAGCCGAGGCCGATCACGTCGTTCCGGTGCAGCACATCGACGATCCGGCGGGGGAACTCCGCCTTCTCCCAGTTCTCGTTGACGATCGGTTTGAGCTCCGACTCGAGTTCGGCGCGCAGCGTCGTCAGGAAGTCCTTCTCCCGGTCGGTGAGCTGGTTCGCGAAGCCGTAGAAGTCTCCGGCGATGGTCTCGAAGGGCATGTGTGCTCCAGTGCGTCCACAGGGATGGTCGGGCCGCCGTCAGCCTAGGGACCGCACAGGGACAGGACAAAGCGATTGGTAGTTTGGTCCAACGGAACAAAAGGGATGAGGACGCATGTTTGTGCGCATCGGCAACTCCCCGCGCGACTACGCCTGGGGTTCCACGACCGCGATGGCGGAACTGCTCGGCACGGAGCCGAGCGGCCGGCCGGAGGCGGAGCTGTGGCTGGGCGCGCATCCCGGATCCCCCGCGCGGGTGCTCGACCCGGAGCTGGCGGACGGGGCGGCCGACCTCGCCGCCTGGGAGCGGACGAGCGACCTTCCGTACCTCCTGAAAGTCCTCGCCGCCGAAAGCCCGCTGTCGCTCCAGGCGCATCCCTCCTCGGAGCAGGCACGGGCAGGGTTCGAGCGCGAGAACGCGGCGGGCCTCGCCCCCGACTCCCCGGACCGCAACTACAAGGACCCGTTCCACAAGCCGGAGCTCATCTTCGCGCTCAGCGACCCCTTCGAGGCGCTGTGCGGGTTCCGCGACCCGGTCGAGAGCCGGGCGGCGCTGGAGCGCCTCGCGGCCGCAGCGACGGGAGGCGCCGTCCTCTCCGGCTTCGCCCGGACGCTCGAAGGCGATCCGGCTGCCGTGCTGCGTCGCGCGACCGAGTGGCTGCTCGGCGGCGACCCGGATGCGGACCTCCTCGTCGCCGAGGTGGTCCGCGCAGCGCGCGCCCTGCCGGACGACCGGGATGCGCAGACCGTGCAGATGGTCGACGACGCGTTCCCCGGCGACCCGGGCATCGTCCTCGCGCTGCTGCTCAACCGGGCGACGCTGCGGCCCGGCGAGGTCCTGTACCTGCCGGCGGGCAACATCCACGCGTACCTGCGCGGGCTGGGGATCGAGCTGATGGCGGCGTCCGACAACGTGCTCCGCGGCGGCCTCACACGCAAGCGCATCGACGTCCCGGAGCTCGTCTCCGTGCTGGACTTCACGCCGATCCGGCCGACGCCGCTCGCCCCCGGGCATCCTGCGCCGGGCGTCGAGACGTTCCGGCCGGACGTTCCCGACTTCGCCCTCGATCACATCGCGCTCGCGGGAGACGTCGGCAGCGCGACCGTGACGCTCCCCGGTACCGCGATCGCGCTGGCGACGGAGGGCCACGTCGAACTGCGCGGCGCGACCGGGGCGCTGCGGCTGGAGCGCGGCCAGGCCGCGATCGTCACGGAGGAGACCGAACTCGCGGTGAGCGGGCAGGGCGTGCTGTTCGTGGCCCATCCCAACGGCTGAACGCGCACGGCGCGCGGCGCCCGCCCACCGACCCGTCCGTTATCCTGCCGAAGTGACAACCCCGCGCGTCCCGCCCCCCGCCCGACCCCGGGCCGCGCGCCCTGCGCCCCGCCGTTCCGGAGTGGATCCGGCCCGCGTCGCCGCGGTACGGACCACGACGGGGACGGCGGAGGCGGTCCTCGCGTCCTTCGCGCTGTTCACGCTGTTCGCCGGCGACTTCTGGCGCAACCTCATCAGCTGGCCGGGCTACTTCGTGCTCGTCGGTGTGCTGACGGTCGTGGTCGGCGTGGTCGTCGTCCGCTCGCGTCCCCGGTTCCGCTGGCGGAGCACGCCGAAGACGCTCGTGGTGTTCCTGGCGCTGGCCATCGTCTCCATCGCCTGGTCGGACTACCCGGGTGCGAGCGCACTCGGCGTGATCGCCCAGCTGGCGACCACCCTGGGCGGGCTCTTCCTCGGGCTCCGGCTCGGCTGGCCGGGGCTGCTGAGCGCGCTGGGCAACGCGTTCCGCTGGATCCTGGGGCTGTCGCTCCTCTTCGAGCTCGTGGTCGCGGCGATCGTCCGGCATCCGGTCCTCCCGCTCACCCCGGCCCAGCCGGTGCCCGCGGGTCATCTCCCCTCTGCGTTCTACTGGAGCCGCGACCTGCTGTTCCACGGCGGCCCGATCCAGGGCATCCTCGGCAACAGCAACCTGCTGGCCATGATCGCGCTCCTGTCGCTGATCGTGTTCGGCATCCAGCTCGCCGACCGCACCGTGCGCCGCGGGTCCGCGATCACGTGGCTCGTCCTCGCGGCGCTCGCCCTCGCGCTGACCCGATCGGCCACGGTCATCGCCGCAGCACTCGTCACGGCGGTCGTGCTGGGCTTCGCCCTCTGGATGCGGCGGGCCGGCCCCGCGCGTCGCACCCCGGTGTATGTCACGGCGTTCGCCCTCCTCGCCGCGGGCATCGTCCTCATCTCGGTCTTCGCCTCGCGCATCCCGGCCCTGTTCGGCAAGAGCGAGGACCTCACCGGCCGGCTCGACATCTGGCAGGCCGTGATCGGGCTGGCGCAGCAGCGTCCGGTGGCCGGCTGGGGATGGGTCAGCTACTGGGCGCCGTGGGTGAAGCCCTTCAAGGGCCTCGCGACACGAGGCGGCGTCGAGTACCTGCAGGCCCACAACGCCTGGCTGGATGTCTGGCTGCAGCTCGGCATCGCCGGTCTCGTCGTGTTCGTGCTGCTGGTGCTGACCACGCTGGGGCGCGCCTGGTTCCTCGCGGTCGACCGTCCGCGCTTCACGGTCGCGGACGACCAGCCGTATCGGGCCATCGCCCTTCTGCCGCTGCTGCTGATGGCCGCGCTGATCGCGCAGAGCTTCGCCGAGAGCCGCATCCTCATCGAGGGAGGCTGGGCGCTCCTGGTCGCCCTCGCTGTGGCCACCAAACGGACCGCGCCGTAGCCGCACCCGTAGTCTGTGAACATGGCAACGCCCCCACGGACCCTGGTGCCGCCCGCGGTGACCGAGTTCCTGGGGTCTGCCCGTTTCACCTCGACCCTCGCCCTCCTGGCGGTGATCACCGGTTTCTCGACGCACGCGATCCGCGGGCTGATCGGATGGCCGGGGCTGATCGGCGCCCTCGCCGTCCTCGTGGTGCTCGCCGCCCTGTCCTTCGCGGCGCAGTGGCGACTCATCGAATGGCACGGGCTGCTGCCCATCTCGGCGCTGCTGTTCGTCGGGTGGTGCGCGGCCTCGATCCTGTGGAGCCAGTACCAGTGGGCATCCTTCGCCGGGGTGATCTACCAGTTGATCTTCGCGTTCCTGGCGGTGTACATCGCCCTCGTCCGCGACGCCATCCAGATCGTCCGCGTCGTCGGTGACGCGCTGCGGTTCCTGCTCACCCTGTCGCTGGCGCTGGAGGTGCTGAGCGGCCTGCTGCTCGACGCGCCGATGCGGTTCCTGGGCATCCAGGGCAACCTCGCGGTCGGAGGACCGATCCAGGGACTGTTCGGCACCCGCAACCAGCTGAGCATCGTGGCCCTGATCGCGTTCGTCACCTTCCTGGTCGAGCTGCGGACGCGCTCGGTGCGGCCGCCGGTCGCGACGTACTCGATCATCCTGGCCGGGCTCTGCATCCTGTTCGCCCACTCCCCCGTGATCGCCGCGGTCTCGGTCGTCGTCGGGCTGGCGACCCTCGCGCTCTACCTTCTGCGGAAGGCCACGACGCAGCAACGGCCCTACTTCCAGTGGGGTCTCGCGATCCTGACGGTCGCCGTGCTCGTCGTCGCGTACATCTACCGCACGCGGGTGATCGACCTGCTGAACGCCCGCGCCGACTTCCAGGTGCGCTACCAGCTGTGGCTCCAGATCTGGCAGCTCATCCCGGTCCAGCAGTCGATCGGCTGGGGCTGGGTCGGCTCGTGGCCCACGGACCTCTACCCGTTCACTGCCATCCAGGACAACACCGGCGTGTACCACTCCGACGGACTGAACGCCTACCTCGACGTGTACCTCCAGGTCGGGATCATCGGCCTGCTGCTGTTCGTCGCCCTGATCGGGCTCGCCTTCACGCGGTCGTGGCTGCTCGCCTCCAACCGCCGCAGCGTCGTCTACGCCTGGGCTCCGCTCGTGCTCGTCGCGCTGCTCGTCACCAGCGTCTTCGAGAGCTCGATCCTCGTCGAGGCGGGATGGATGCTGCTGATCATCTGCACGGTGAAGGCGTCGCAGGGCATGAGCTGGAGGCTGCGGCTGCCGCACCGCGAACCGAGCTGACGGTCACCGCGGAGCGGCCTCGGTGAGGACGCCGGCGCTCCGCGTGCTCCGCGCGCGCAGCCACCAGAGGTGCACGGCGATGCCCACCGCGGGTCCTGCGGCCAGCGCCAGCGCTGCGCGCGGCTGCAGCGGCAACGGAAGGAAGAGCAGCGCGATGGTCACGACGGACGCAGCCACCCAGCCGATCGCGTAGCCGCCGTGGAGGTTGCGGGCGAGGACCGCCGCGCCGGTCACGCAGAGCACCCCGATCATCCCCGAGGAGGCGACGAGCGCGGTGAGCGTGCCGGCGTCGAGGTCGAACTGCCCGCCGAACACCGCGACGACGACCGGGACCCCGAAAGCCCAGGCGCACAGGCAGAGGACCGCGACGACCGCGGCGATGAGCGCCGAGAGCCGGAGCGCGAACCGGCTCGCGCCCTGCGGCATGCGTGCGAACTGGCTGACCAGGAAGCTCGACAGCGCCATCAGCGGGACCAGGATGGGCGCTCGCGTCAGGGTCACGCCGAGCACGAGGGAGCCGAGCTCCCGATGCCCGGACGGATTCGCGAAGAACGACAGGATGAGCGGGAAGCCGTTGATCAGGATCGCCGTCGCCGAGGCCGCGATCATCGTGCGCAGCGTGTTCGACGCCAGCGTCCGCATCCGCTCGGGGACGAGTGCCCGGCGCAGGAGCGCGCGCGGAGCGGTCAGGATGACGGCACCGAGCGCGAGCGGGAACGGCAGGATGACCGCGAGCGCGAGCGCCCAGGATTGGGTGGTCAGCGCGAGCGCGAGCAGTACGAAGGCGACGCGCAGGATGCCGTCGAGCGCGACCACGCCGGCGAGCTGCCGCCACATCCCGCTCCCCGCCATCACACCGGAGCCGGCCGCCACCAGGCAGTTGAGCCCCGCGCCCACCGCCACGAAGATCGAGAGCCCGGCCTGCTCGCGCCCGAGCGCCGGCACCGCCCACAGCAGTGCGGTGAGAAGCACGGCCACAGCGACGAGGACGGCCAGGACCGCGGCGAACAGCCAGACGGAGGACCGGCGCCCGCCTCGATCTCCCGGCTCGGCGATCGGGTCGCTCTGCGCGACCGCCCGGGTCGCCTCCTGCTGGACGCCGAACAGCACCCCGACGACGAGGAAGAGGGCGGACCAGAACACGGAGAACACGGCGTAGCCCGCCGCTCCACTCGCGGTGAAGACTCGCCAGGTGACCACGTAGCCGCTCAGTCCCGACACGACCGTCGCCCCGAGGATCAGCGCGACCGAGGATCGCGCGCTCCGGGTGCGGACTTCGCCGTCGGCGCGCGCGGGCAGCGGCTCGTTGAGGGGTTCGTAGCTGGTGATGGGTGCCTCCGGGGAACGGATCTCAGGCTGATCGCCCGTGAGGTGCATTCAACCATGCGGCAGCCGGGGAGACCGTGGACGGCGGGCCGTCCGGCTGCCACGCGGCCCCGGAACTGGTATTTTCGACTGCAGACGCCGCATCCGGATGGGCGCCATCCAGCTCGAGAGGACCACCACGTGACGTTCGTCGCCGCCGATGCCATCGTGTTCGCCGATCGGGGCGGTGCGGACACCCGCGCAGAGGCGGGACGCTGATGGCGGCGACCGAAATGGATTCGGCCGACGTGAACGACGCCCGACCCGCGGACTCGGCAGCAGACGTGAACGCGACGGGCACGAGCGACGGCCGCCCGGCCCGGGCGCCCCGTCCCGGACTCCTCGGGCTCAGCCGAGGGCGGACGGTCTTCGCCGCGCTCATCCCGGTGATGCTGCTGGTGGCACTGCTCTCCTGGGCCTTCGCCTCGCCCGTCGGCGCGAGCCCGGACGAGGACTACCATCTGGGCAGCATCTGGTGTGCACAGGGTGACCGGGCGGGCTTCTGCGAGTCGACCGCCGATCCCGGGGTGAAGCTGGTCCCCGCGGCGGTCACCAAAGCCGCCAAGTGCTACGCGTTCAACACCCAGAAGAGCGGGGCCTGCCCTGCGGCGGGAACGCAGAAGCTCGAGGCGTCGAAGCGGGGCACCTTCAACGACCACGGCTACCCGCCGGTGTTCTATGTCACGATGAGCGTCTTCGTCAGCCACCACACGGCGACGTCCGTGCTGGCGATGCGCGCCTTCAATGCCCTGCTCTTCGTCGGCCTCCTGACCGCGCTCTTCCTCCTGCTGTCGCCACGGCGGAGACCGCTCGTGCTGTGGGGCGGGATCATCGCGCTGGTCCCGTTCGGGATGTTCATCATCCCGAGCGTGAACCCCTCCGGATGGGCGGCGACCTCGGCCGTGACCCTGTGGCTGTGCCTGGTCGGGTTCTACGAGGCCGAGACCCGGGGACGGACCATCGCTCTCGGCGCCCTCGCGACGGTCGCCACCGTCATGGGGGCGGGCGCCCGCTCGGATGCGGCCACCTACTCGGTGCTCGCCATGATCGTCGTCGCTCTGCTCAAGGCCGAGCGCACCCGTTCCTTCTGGATGCGCTCCATCCTCACGCTCGTCCTGGCCATCGTGTGCGTGATCTTCTTCCTGACCGGCAGCCAGGGCGGCGTCATCAACCCGGAGACCGCAACGCCCTTGTCCGGTCATCAGACGCTAGCGCTCGCGGTCGGCAACCTGCTCCAGCTCCCCACGCTCTGGGTGGGCACCCTCGGGACCTGGGGGCTGGGCTGGCTCGACACCCTGATGCCCGGCATCGTCTGGATGCCGTCGACGACCCTCGTCGCGGGTGTGGCCTTCGGCGCTCTGCGGAAGGCGCCGCTGCGCAAGGCGCTTGCCGTCGGGCTCGTGGGGATGGCGCTGGTGGCCGTGCCGCTCTACGTCCTCGTCCACGACCGGGTCATGGTAGGAACCGGCGTGCAGCCGCGCTACATCTACCCGCTCATCCTCCTCTTCGTGGGCGTCTGCCTCTGGGGCATCCGGCGCCTGGGCCTCGGGCTGTCCGGCTTCCAGCTCATCCTCATCGTCGGCGGCCTGTGGCTCGCGAACCACGTCGCGCTGTTCACGAACCTCCGGCGCTATGTCACCGGCACCCTCGCGCAGGGCCTCAACCTCGACGCCGGGGACACGTGGTGGTGGGCGCTCCCGTTCGGCCCGATCTGGGTCTGGATCATCGGCTCGTTCGCCTTCTTCGCCATGCTCGCCGCGGCGGCGGTCGTGGCGTGGCCGGTCGGCACCTTCGGCCTGAACCGGCGCCGCACCCTCGCCTGAGACCCGCTGGCGCCCGTGCGAAGATAGTACGGACCGAGCCAGGTACCCACCCGACGAAGGCCTTCTCCCCACGTGACCATCGACATCATGATGCCGTTCTACGGCGACCCGGATCAGCTCCGCGCCGCCGTGAGCAGTGCGCTTGCGCAGACCGACCCGGACTGGCGCCTCGTGGTCATCGACGACCAGTACCCGGACCGCGCGCCCGGCGAGTGGGTGCGAGGCCTCGGCGACCCGCGCGTGCAGTACCTGCTCAACGAGACGAACCTCGGCGTGAGCGGCAACTTCTCGCGGTCCCTCGATCTGGTGGAGAGCGAGCACTTCGTCCTGATGGGATGCGACGACGTGCTGGAACCCGGCTACATCGCCCAGATGCGCGCCGCCATCGAGCGCTTCCCGGGCACGTCGTACTTCCAGCCGGCGGTGAGCGTCATCTCCGATCGCGGGAACGACATCCTCCCGCTCGCCGACCGGGTGAAGCGCTGGTCGCGTCCCTCCAGCCCGCAGCCGGTCATCCTGCGCGGCGAGCCGCTGGCCGTCAGCCTGCTGCGCGGGAACTGGACCTACTTCCCGTCGATCTGCTGGCGCACGGAGGCCGTCCGCCAGGCCGAGGGCTTCGACCCGGACTACGAGATCGTCCTCGACCTCGCCCTCCAGCTGACGATCATCGCCGGGGGCGGCACGATGGCGCTGCTGCCGGAGCGGACGTTCCGCTACCGCCGGCACGAGGCCAGCGTGTCCTCGGCGACGGCCCGCTACGGCGGCCGCTTCGATGAGGAGCGCCGCTTCTTCCAGAACGTCGCCGGCGACATGGAGGCGATGGGATGGCACCATGCGGCCCGCGCGGCGCGCCGGCATGTGACCAGCCGGCTGAACGCTGCGACGAAGCTCCCCCGGGCGCTGCGCGTCGGCGACCGCGACGGGAGCAGCTCGCTGCTGCGCCATGTCTTCACCAATCGGACGGTCCGATGAGCACCGGAGCAGACGGAACGCGATCCAGTAAGGTGAGTGCCATGCCACCGTCCCTCGCGCGGACACTCATCGTCATGCCCGCCTACAACGAGGAGGCGTCGGTCGCCGCGGTCGTCGCCGAGGTCCACGAGAAGCTCCCGGGGACCGCGGTGCTGGTCGTCGACGACGGGTCATTGGATGCGACGGCGCGGCGCGCGCACGACGCCGGTGCCCTCGTGGCGCGCCTCCCGTTCAACATGGGGGTCGGCGGCGCCATGCGGCTCGGCTTCCAGTACGCGCTGTCCAACGGATACGACGTGGTCGTGCAGATCGACTCGGATGGTCAGCACGACCCGGCCGCCGTCCCCTCGCTCCTCGAGGCGCTCGCCGACTCCGACATCGCGATCGGCGCCCGCTTCTCCGGCGAGGGTCAGTACGAGGTCCGCGGTCCCCGCAAGTGGGCGATGCGCCTGCTCTCGGTGGTGCTCAGCCGGATCACCGGAACGAAGCTGAACGACACCACCAGCGGCTTCAAGGCGAACGGCCCCCGTGCCGTCGAGCTCTTCGCCCGCGCCTACCCGGCCGAGTACCTGGGCGACACGGTCGAGGCCCTGGTCATCGCGGCCCGTGCGCAGCTGAAGGTCAGTCAGACCCCGGTCTCGATGCGGCCCCGCACCACGGGCACTCCCAGCCACAACCCGTTCAAGTCCGCCGTGTACCTCGCCCGCGCCTTCCTTGCTCTCGTCGTCGCGGTGATCCGCCCGCGGCACGCCATCACCGAAACGGCCATCGCCTGACCATGTCACTGCTCAGCTACATCTTCGGCATCGTCGCGGCGCTCGTCACCCTCGCCGTCGTCATCGAAATGCTCCGGCGCGGGCGGATGCGCGAACGGCACGCCATCTGGTGGCTGATCGCCGGCACCCTCGCGCTGATCATCGGCGTCTTCCCCCAGATCCTGAACTGGCTGTCCGAGCTCCTCGGGGTCGGTCTCCCGGTCAACCTGGTGTTCTTCGTCAGCATCGCGGTGCTGTTCCTGGTCTGCATCCAGCACAGCTCGGAACTGACCCAGCTGGAGAGCAAGACACGGACCTTGGCCGAACGGCACGCGATCCTGCAACTGGAGGTCGAGCAGCTGAAGGATCATGTGGCCGCGCTGACCGACGGGAAGGACTAGCCGGTGTCGCTGCGGGCACCGTGGTCTCCTCGCCGTGTGCTCCTGGTGACGTGGGCCCTCCTCTCTGCGCTGTCGGCGGTGTGGGCGCTGGCCACCCCGATCGCGGCCTCGCCGGACGAACCGGCCCACATCATCCGTGCGGCCAGCGTCGTCCGGGGTCAGCTGATCGGGACGCCCTCGCCGAAGGGCCATGTCGTGACTGTCCCGCGATACATCGCGGACACGCAGAGCGAGACCTGCTACGCCTTCCATCCCGGGGTGACCGCGGACTGCTCCCACGTCGCCGACCGCGACCCGGGCGCGACGACCACCGCCCCCACCACGGCCGGCCTCTACAACCCGCTGTACTACTACGCGGTCGGCTGGCCCAGCCTCCTCTTCTCGAACGACGCCGGCATCTACGCGATGCGGATCGTCAGCGGCGTTCTGACATCGCTCTTCGCCGCGCTCGCACTCGCGCTCCTCTGGCGCCGGGAGGGATCGCCCCTCGTCGTGCTCGGCTTCGCGGTCGCGGTCACGCCGCTCCTGCTCTTCCTGGATGCGTCCGTCAACCCGAACGGCCTGGAGGCCACCGCGACCCTGGCGGTCTTCGCCGGGATGCTGGCGATCGTCCGCGGCGCGAAGGACGCGCCCATCGCGCAGCAGGCCGTCGCCGTGGCGGTCTCCGGCTTCATCGCGGTCAACGCGCGGGGGCTGTCTCCGCTCTGGGTCCTCGTCGCCGTCGCGCTGCCCCTGATGCTCGTCGGCCGTCAGGAGCTGGCGGCACTGTTCCGGCGACGGGCGGTGATCGTGACCGCGGCGGTCGTCGCCCTCGGAACCGTCGCCGCGATGGCGTGGACCCTGGGGACCAACTCCCTCCTGAACGCTGTCGACCATCCCGATTCCACCCCGCAGCGGTACGCCGGGGTCGGGACGAATCCGTTCAGCGGCTTCTTCATCACGCTCGAGCGCACGGTCGAGTATGCGCACGGGGTCATCGGGATCTTCGGCTGGCTGGACACCCCGGCCCCGCCCGAGGTGTTCTTCGTGTGGTCGGCCCTTATCGGAGCACTCCTGCTCGCAGCCTTCGTGCTGCTGCGCTCGCGTGCGCTGCTGCTCGCCGGACTCCTCCTCGCGTCGTTCGTCCTGCTCCCCCCGATCGTCCAGGGGGTCTACATCACCGGCGGCGGCATCATCTGGCAGGGTCGCTACGCTCTTCCGCTGTTCCTCTGCCTCGTCGTCGGACTCGCGGTGCTCCTCTCGGATCGGCTCGTGATCTCCGCGCGCGCGGGCTCCTGGCGGCGGCTGTCGTGGATCGTCGTGGTCGCTCTCGGAGCCGCGCAGGTCTATGCGTTCGAGAACACCCTGCGCCGGTACTCGGTCAGTGAGATCGGCTCGCTCAAGGTCTTCCTCATCGGCTCTCCGCCCTGGGCGCCGCCCGGCGGGAACCTGCTCCTCCTCGTGCTCTTCGCCCTCCTGATCGCCGCCGGGGGATGGCTCACGCTCCGCGTCGCCCTGGCGGACCGGCGCGACGCGCCGGACACCGCCATCGCTGCCGCGATCTGACGATCGTCCGCTAGGGTGTGGCCGTGAACGCTGCCACCGAAGCCGGCCACCGGGAGCATCCCGTCAGGGCGCTGACTTCTGCGACCTCCCGGTGAGCACGCCGCTGAGCACTCCGGCCGACCAGCGGCGGCCGGAGGTCTCCCAGGTCGTCGTCGTCACGGAAGAGGTGCCCGCCCGTCGCCCGCTGATCGCGTTCTTCGTCACCTGGGCCGTCCTCGCTCTCCTCGGGGCCGTCTGGGCCTGGGCCACGCCGCCGTCGGCCTCGCCCGACGAACCGGCCCACATCGTGCGCGCCGCGAGCGTGGTCCGGGGAGAGCTGTTCGGGCGGCCGTCCGCCTCGGGCAACCTCGTGCACGTGCCGCAGTACGTCGCAGACGCGCACCGCACGACCTGTTACGCCTTCCAGCCGGCCGTCCCCGCCGCCTGTCCGCTCCCGAGCGGCGAGGACACCCGCGCTACCGTCGTCGCGCCCACCTCGGCCGGGCTCTACAACCCGCTCTACTACTACGCGGTGGGATGGCCGTCCCTCCTGTCCGGCGATGCCGGCGGACTCCTGGGGATGCGACTGGCGAGCGCCGTGCTGTCCGCACTGTTCGCGGCACTCGCCTTCTCGATGGTGATGACCTTCCGGGAGCGGCGGCTTGCCGTGGCGGCCTTCGCCGTCGCCGTGACGCCGATGCTCCTGTTCCTGAGCGGCACGGTCAACCCGAGCGCTGTGGAGGCGACCGCGACCCTCGCAGTGTTCTGCGGCATGATGGCGGTCACCCTCTCGCCCGATCCCGCCCGGTTGCGCGGGCGCGCGGCCGTCGTCGCCGTCTCGGCGATCGTCGCGGTCAACGCCCGCGGACTGTCCCCGCTCTGGGTGCTGGCCGCCCTCGCCGTCCCGCTTCTCCTCGTGGGCGGCCGGACCGCGCTCCAGCTGCTGAGACAGCGCTCCGTCCTCCTCGCCATCGGGGCCGTCGCCGTCGGGACCATCGCCGCCCTGGGATGGACGCTCGCCACCAACTCGCTCGCCAACGCGATCGCGCATCCCGAGGACGCCCTGCAGTTCCCGGGCGTCGGCGCCTCGCCCCTCACCGGCTTCCAGCGCGTGCTGGTGGGCACCGTGGGCTACTCGCAGGGCCTCGTGGGCTTGTTCGGCTGGCTCGACACGCCGGCGCCCGAGGCCGTGCTCTTCGCGTGGGGCGTCGCCATCGCCTCCCTCGCGATCGGAGCGCTCCTCGTGCTCCGCGGGAGGCGGCTCCTGGTCGCCGCGGTGCTCGCCGGCGCCTTCCTGCTGCTGCCCGCGCTCGTGCAAGCCGTGTACATCCACGGCGGAGGGATGATCTGGCAGGGCCGCTACAACCTGCCGCTCTTCCTCTGCCTCGTCATCGGCCTGGCCGCTCTGCTCGACGGTTCGGCCTTCCGGTCGCCGCACACCTGGCGGCGGCTGCGCATCCTGCTCCTCGGCGGGGCGCTGCTCGGGCAGCTGTGGGCCTTCGCCGCCGCCCTGCGCCGCTACGCCGTGGGGGCGAACGGCTCGGTGAGGACCTTCCTGTTCGGCTCACCCGCGTGGGCACCGCCGGGCGGCGTCCTCGTCGTGCTCGTTGTGGCGGCCGTCGTCTTCGCGGTCGCCGCCGTCCTGCTGTACCGTGCGACGGCGAGCGAGGGTGGAGGGCGACGGATCAGGAGGGTTGCAGCAGGTCCCGCAACACGTCCAGCCGTCCCCGGCTAGCGAGGCGCGCGTAGTCGCCGCCTCGGGCGAGGCGGACCACCGGGATCAGGCGCGCCAGCCGGTTGGCGGGCAGCGCCGCCCTGGCCGCCTCGAAGGCCGCCTTCTGCTCGGCGAGCGCGCGGTGCTCCGCGGGAACGGCGTCCGATGCGGCCAGCCTGTCGGCGAGGATGCGCGAGCGGGCCGCGAGCATCCGGTTCCGCTCGCCGCGTCGTCCGAGGACGCGGCCGACCTTGTGGCGCAGCGTCGGGTCGCTTGCGCCGATCTGGTTCTCGTCGTGCCGCCGGTACCGGGTGAGCGGCCGTTCGCTGAGATCGAGCCGGTCACGGGCCGCCGCCTGGATCGCCAGCCATTCGTCGTGCACCCACTCGGACGGGAACGGCAGCGCCTCCCGCAGCAGCCCGGCGGTGACCATGGCGGTCGCACCCGTGGCGAGGTTGCGGCGGACGAAGGCCTCGAAAGCGTGCCCGGAGTGGACGGCCGCACGCTCCTCGTTGCTGACCTCCAGCGCCTCGAAGAGGGTGCCGCCGACCGGCAGGCTGTCGTCGCCGATGAGAGTGGCGTCGGTGTGGAGGAAGCCGAGACCCGGGCGGGCGGCGAAGTAGGCTGCCAGACGCTCGAGCTTGTCGGGCACCCACTCGTCGTCCTGGTCGCTGAGTGCGATGAGGTCGCCGTCGCAGGCGCGGAGGGCCTGCTCGAAGTTCGCCGTGACGCCGAGCGGAGTCTCGTTGCGGAGGATCACCAGCCGGGGCGTCGGGCCGCCCGCCGCGCGCTGCGCGGCGACCTCCTCCTCCACGACCGTCAGCGTGGCATCGACCGAGGCGTCGTCGGACACCACGAGCTGGTCGGGCGGGAGTGTCTGGGCGAGGATGCTGGTGAGCTGCCGTCGCACATAACGGGCGCCGTTGTGCGTGCAGAGCGCGACCGAGATGGATGCGCGACTCGCGCCGCTCGCGCCGGACGCGTCGCTCACCGTCGCCCCAGCCGGCTCCGGATCTTCTTCGTCACGACGGCCGGACCCCCGTTGCGCAGGTAGTGGAAGAACAGGCCGACGTCATGGCGGATCCCGTGCTTCTTGCGCCGCTGAGTGGTGCGGCGCGCCGGAGTCCCCTGCCCCACGACACCGCGGGCGACCAGGTCGGCGGCATGCCGGGGCTCCGAGACGAAGTCGACCAGCGGGGCGAGGACCACGCTCCAGAAGTAGCGCTGGCGCACGCGGGCGAGGTTGCGCTTGGCGGCACGGATGAACTTCTCGTCGAACAGCACAGTCTCCAGGGCCGCGACCAGGGCATCCACATCGCCGGAGGGGACGACCACGCCCAGTTTCTCCTCCTCGACCAGCTGAGCGAAGTGATCGCCTTCGGTGACGACCATCGGGAGGCCGGCCCAGAGATAGTCGAGGATGCGCGTGCGGAACGAGAAGGTCGTCTCGACGTGCGAGAAGTGGGTGCTGACGCCGGCATCCGCCTCGGTGAGGTAGTTCTGCCGCTCCGCGTAGTCCACCCACGAGCTGTTGAAGAAGACCACGGAGTCGAGCACCCCGAGGTCGCGGGCCAGCTGCCGCGAGTCCGCCACGATGCCCATCTCCGGGACGCCGGGATGCGGATGCTTGGTCCCCTGGAAGAACAGGCGGACATCGCCGTGGGTCTCCGACAGGCGGGCGACGGCCTCGATGAGCGACTTCGGATCGAACCAGTTGTAGAGGCCGCCGCTCCAGAGCAGCAGCTTGTCGTCGGGGCCGATGCCGGGCTGGACGCCCTTCAGCACATCCCGTTCGTGTGCGGGCGGCGTCTCGGACAGCCCGAACGGGACGACGTCGATGAGGCCCTCGAGGTCCGGGTCGTCGTCGTAGTTCGCCGGGTTGATCCGGCCGAGCGCGGCGAGCTGGCCGAGGTAGAAGTGCCGCTGGCGCTCGGAGGCGCAGAGGAAGAAGTCGCCGCGCTCCAGCTGCTCGTTGAGGACGTCGGTGGCGTCGAGGACCTGCTTGTCCCACTGCGCGCGGCCCAGCTCCCTGCCCTGCTCCAGCTGCTCCAGGTGCATCGGGTCGTAGACGTCGGCCACGATGATCTTGTCCGTCTTCCGGAGGCTCTCGAACAGGGCCATCGCGAGGCCCTGGAAGACGATGACGTCGCTCTCGCGTTCCAGCGCCCGCATGGCGCGGTCATCGCCCGGACGCACCTGCACGACGTCGAAGGGCGCGGAGACCGGTTCGACCCCCGCCAGCGAGACGAGCGTCACGACGTTGTCCTTGGCCAGCGCCTCGGCCATGCTCCAGGCGCGGATGGCCGGGCCGGCCATCTTCGTACCGATCGGGTCCCCCGTGATCACCAGGACCCGGGTGACGGCCGGCCGCTCCGTCACGGGGAAGGCGGTGGCCAGCTTGTCGTAGCCCTCCAGGTAGTGCTCGTCGGTGTAGGACGGCGCATCGGTCTCGCCGAAGAGGGACCAGATGCGGCTGTCGGCGATGACCCGAGAGCTCTGGATGCGCTCCCGGTCCGCTGCGAGACCGGGCAGGTGCTCGACGAACTGGTCGATCGCATAGACCGCGGCGACCGTCTCCTTGTCGATCTCCATGGTCGGGTCGTTGGAGCCGCCCTTCCGCAGATCGAACTCGGCCGAGTCGAGGCCGCCCTTGGCGACGCCCCGCCGTACGGTCAGCGCCAGCGTCGCCGGAAGGACCTGCGCGAGCGCCTCGTCGCCCAGGTTCTTGTACTGCGCGAACAGCGCGTTGCGCTCCAGGAGGTAGCTCTCCTTGAAGGCGCCGAAGGACGACATCGAGGCGTGGTGCTTGTGGAAGGCCAGCGACGCCGGCTCATAGACGAAGCGGTGGCCGGCCAGGTTCAGCCGCCAGCCGAGGTCGACATCCTCGAAGAACATGAAGAAGCGCTCGTCGAAGCCGCCGAGCTGCTCGTACACGGAGCGGCGCACGAACATGGCGGAGCCGGTGCCGAAGAGCACATCCGCAGGGACATCCGGGGTGGAGGGCACGGGCTGGCCGGTCAGCGGCTTGTAGCCCTGACCGAACCACGTCATCGCCGAGCCGATGTAGTCGACCTTGTCCCCGTCCCAGTCGAGCACCCGGCTCGCGACGGCGCCGACGCGGGAGCTCGACTCGAAACGCGCGACGGCGGCGCGGACCCAGGCCGCATCGGGCTTGGCGTCGTTGTTCAGGAAGGCCACGTACTCCCCCGACGCCGACCGCACGCCCAGGTTGCAGCCCCCGGCGAAGCCGAGGTTCGCCTTGGACTCGATCAGGACGACCTGGGGCGCCTCACGCCGGAGGCGCTCGGCGCTGCCGTCGCCCGACGCGTTCTCCACCACGACGATCTCGAGACGGTCCGCCGGCCAGTCCAGCCGCCCGAGATGGTCGACTGCGGTCAGCGTGTCGTCGGTTCCTCGGAAGTTCACGAGGACGACCGAGACGACTCCGGGGCGCGTGGTGGGCATGCGGTCCTTTCACTGGCGAATCCGCCCGCCAGCCTAGCAAAGCGGCCATCCGGGCCCCCCGCGCCCTCCCAGGCGATTGCTAAGCTGACCTGGTTCCACCCACCGCTCAACAGGACACGAGGTCTTCTCCGCGATGGATCACGCGCGCTCCGCCATCACCGCACGGTCGACGAGCTTTCCGTGGCGATTGTTCTGCGGCGTCTTCGCCGGGCTGTTCCTGCTGATGGCCGCCTGGGCCCTCGCCACGCCCGTCTACTCCGTGCCGGACGAGCCGTCCCACGCCGTCCGCGCCGCCGCCGCCTGGCACGGCGAGGTGGTCGGGAACGGCATGCAGTTCGAGGCTCCGCGCTACCTGCTGATCGACGGGGCGGGCGTCTGCTATAACTCGGCGGTGGACCAGTCCGCGAACTGCATCGGCCCGATCG
Source organism: Leifsonia sp. CL147 (assembly GCF_900114565.1). Taxonomy (GTDB): domain Bacteria; phylum Actinomycetota; class Actinomycetes; order Actinomycetales; family Microbacteriaceae; genus Leifsonia. Next base: position 89,400 of record NZ_FOTM01000004.1, on the reverse strand, counting down.
TCTCGGATGGGCGGCTGATCCCGTACACGAGCTCGGCCAACACGAACAGCCCGGTGTACTACCTGATGGCCGGCCTGCCGAGCGCCTTCCTCACCGGGGCGCCGGCGATCTACGGCATGCGCATCTTCTCCGCCGCGGTCACCTGCCTTCTGTTCGCCGCGCTGGCCGTCCTCCTCGTCCGCCTGCCCCGGGCCCGCTGGGTCGTGCTCCTCCCCGCCGCGGTGATCACCCCGATGGTCGTGTTCCTGGGCGGTTCCATCAACCCCAATGCCATCGAGATGGCCGCTGCCGGAGCACTCCTCGGATCGCTCCTGGTGCTCGCGAGAGAACGCCCGTCCGGGTGGCTTTTCGGGTTCTCGGTGGCGACGGCCATCGTCTCCGCCGCCTTCGTGACCGGCGGGCGGAGCCTGGCGATGCTCTGGGTCGTGTTCGCCGCCATCGCGGTCGTGGCCCTGCTCCGCGTCGAGGACTGGCGCGCGCTGATGCGACGTCGTTCCACCTGGATCGTCCTCGCCGTGCTCGCGGTGATCTGCCTCTTCGCCCTGTGGTGGTTCACGCGGCCCGAGAACACGGTCCACGCGGCCAAGGTCCCCTACCCGGGGAGCCTCTGGGGCGTCGCGCAGGACATGCTCGAGAAGACGTTCCTGTACTGGCGTCAGGACGCGGGCATCTTCGGCACGCTGAACGTCCCAGCTCCCGAGGGCGTCCAGACGCTCTGGTCCGCGGTGTTCGTCGCGCTCATCGTGCTCCCCCTCGTCCTCGGACGCGGACGCGAGCGCTGGGTGGCGGCGGGCTTCAGCGCCGCGCTCCTCGTCCTGCCGATCATGGTGCAGGTCGCGCTCTGGCGTCAGGTCGGCGACGTCTGGCAGGGCCGCTACATGCTCGCCGTCTTCCTCATGCTCGCGATCGCAGGAGGCCTCGCGCTCGACCGCGTCCTCGGGCGGACCGCAGCTGCCGGCGCACCCGGCCAGGACCTCGCGCACCGCCGCACGGTGTCCGTGCTCCGGGCCGTTCTGGTGCTGCTCGGGATCGCGCAGCTCGCGTCCTTCCTCTTCACCCTGCGCCGGTACGCGTCACCCGAGCGTTCGTGGTTCCAGTTCCTGCTCCAGCCGGAATGGCAGCCTCCCGGATCCACGATCGGACTGACGCTCCTCGCCCTCGTCGCGCTCGGTCTGTCGACCGTCTGGGTCTGGCGATCCCTCCCGCGCCTCTTCGAGCCTGTCCCCGCGCGGGACGCGGAACCGTCCGCCCTCGCGGCGGCGGACGAGCCCGTCTCGACCCCCTCCGCCTAGGCTCCCGCCCCCGCGACATTCGTCACGAATGTGCCTCCACCGGCGGCGCAGGGCGACATTCGTCACGAACGCGCCTCCACCGGCGCCGCAGGGCAACATTCGTCACGAAAGTGCCCCAACCGGCGCCGCAGAGCAACATTCGTCACGAATGCACCCCCACCCCCGGCCCAGAGCAACATTCGTCACGAATGTGCCTCCACCCCCGGCCCAGAGCAACATTCGTCACGAAAGTGCCTCCACCCCCGGCCCAGAGCAACATTCGTCACGAAAGTGCCCCACCGGCGGCGCAGGGCGACATTCGTCACGAATGTGCCTCCACCGGCGCCGCAGGGCAACATTCGTGACGAATGCGCCCCCACCGGCGCCGCAGGGCAACATTCGTGACGAATGCGCCCCCACCGGCGCCGCAGGGCAACATTCGTGACGAATGCGCCCCCACCGGCGCCGCAGGGCAACATTCGTGACGAATGCGCCCCCACCGGCGCCGCAGGGCAACATTCGTCACGAATGCACCCCCACCCCCGGCCCAGAGCAACATTCGTCACGAATGTGCCTCCACGCCCTGTGCAGAGCAACATTCGTCACGAATGTGCCTTCACGGGCGGCGTAGGGCAACATTCGTCACGAATGTGCCCCCACCGGCCTGCGCAGAGCGACATTCGTCACGAATGTGGAGGCGCGGCGGATGGAGCGGGTCAGGGGGCGATCCACGGGGGCGCCTGCGTCGGCCGCGCGTTCGCCTCGGGGTCGCTGAGGAAGTCGTAGATGCCGTCGAGGGCGGCGTCCCAGTCGGAGTGCGCCGCATCGATCGTCGCCTCGCCTGCCGCCGCGATGCGACGGCGTGCCTCGGCATCCCGAACCAGTCCGTCCAGTGCCGCCACGACCTCTTCGTACGTCATCATCGTCGTCTGCGCGTTCTCGCCGGGGGTGAACAGCCAGCGGAACCATGGCGAGTCGGGGACGACCATGGCGACGCGGCTCGCCATCAGCTCCAGGGGCAGGTAGGACGGGTGACGCGAGATCTGCAGGGTGATCCCGATGTCGGTCTCGCGGTAGAGGCGGCCGGTCGCGCGGTAGTCGAGCAGCCCGAGGTCGATGAAGTCGGCGCTCGGCGGAAGGTACTTGGCTCCGGCGGCCACAATGCGGACACGGTCTCCGTGGCGGCGCTTGATCTCGCTGAGGGCGGCGAACACCAGCTCCCAGCAGTTCCGGAAGTGGTCGCGGGCATAGGCGAAGATCGTCACCGGCTCGTCCGCCTGCGGTTCGCGGCGCCCCTCGCCGTGGAAGATCGTCCGGTCCACTGCCGGCTCGAACCAGGTGGCCGTCCCGCCGTACCCGCCCGAATAAATGTCATGCATGCTTTGCGTGTTGCAGATGCCGTACAGGCCCAGGCGATACGTCTGCTCCGTCATGGCGAACATCGTGCTCGCCGGATAGAACGACGGCTCATAGTCCTGGATGAGGTAGAACTTCCGCGGCGTGCCCAGCGTCTTGGCGACATCCCGGGCGGTGAGCCAGAACGTGGCGATCGCAGCATCCGCCGGAGGGATGGCGGCGAGCCCTTCCTCCGTGCCGTAGTAGTGGCCGACCTCCGAGCCGGCGAGGCCCGGGAAGGCGGCGACGATCGCCGACTCGTAGAACTCGTTCGCCGGGTGCCCGTTGATGAAGAACCGGTTGAGGACGCCGTGGTCGCGCGCCAGTTTGTCGGCCATCCGCAGGGTGGTGTTGACCCCGCCGAAGAACGGGAGGTCGAAGCCGGGGAGCAGCCAGTTGATGGTCCGCACCTCCCGCCGTCCGGTCGTCGCGCGGTGCGTCTCCACCACCTGCTCGACCTCTGCGGCCGTGATGCTGGCCAGCGGCATCAGGGCGGTGGCGTCCTCGGAGATGGTGGACTGCTGCGCATCCGACTTCCACGGCCGCCCGAGGCCCGCCATCGTGAGCTGGAGCGGAGGCGGATCGTCGGCGGCGGCGAAGCGCGGGACTTCGACCAGGCGGCAGACGTTCGGCGAGATGTAGGGGTCGCCGGCGACGAGCCACGGCTGGTAGCGCCAGTAGCTCGCGAAGGAGTCCGCCCGCGGAGCGTGAGCGCCGCGCGTGAGCGACTCGAAGTGCCGGACGGCGTCGAAGGGGATGACCACGTTGCGCCGGCCGTGGACGACCTGGTCCAGCCCGAGCACGACATCGCTCCCGGTGAGCTGGAAGCGCTCGTCGAAACCGCCGACCTCCTCGAAGAGCTCGCGACGGATGCCGACGCAGGCGGCGGTGACCGCAAGGCTGTTGCGGTACCAGCGGACGGGACCGATCAGCGAGTCGGCGTCGGGGCGCATCCCGGCGAACAGGTTGGCCGCGAAACCGCCGGGGCCGAGCATGACTCCGCCGTGCTGCACCAGGCCCTCGCCGGTGCGGAGCTGGAAGCCCGCCGTACCGACGCCCTGGCGCTGCAGGATCCCGACCAGCTCGCGCAGCCAGCCCGGGTCCACGATCTCCGTGTCGTCGTTGAGGAAGACGAGCACCTCGCCGTCGGTCTCGCGCGCTGCGACGTTGTTGACCCGGGAGTAGTTGAAGGGCTCCTCGTGCCACCAGCGGTGACGGACGGGGATCCCGGGGTCGACGGCCGCGTACCAGGCCTCGTTCTCGTCGTTCTCGCCGCCGTTGTCGACGACGGTCACGTCGAACGCCGGGTAGTCCGTGGTGGCCAGGCTCGGCAGCAGCCGCTCCAGATTGGCCCGGCTGTGGCGCGTGGGGACGACGATGGACACGCTCGGCCAGCGCTGCGGCCGGAACCGGACACGGACGATGCCGTCGCTCACCTCGGTGGCCGCATCCTCCCCCCGGTCGTGGAGGGCACGCGCGACCATGGCGGCGTCCTCCTCGGTCGCACCCTCCTCGGTCGCACCGTCCCCGGCCGCACCGTCCCCGGCCGCACCTGCGCCGGGCGCATCCGGAACAGAGAGGAGCACGAACGGGACGCGGCCCACCGCCGACTCGGTCAGCTCGGAGCGCAGGAGGAGGCGCCAGATGCCGTGGTCGTCGAGCGTGACACCGACCGCCGCCCGCGCGTCCGGCACCCGGATGGCGAAGGCACGGCCCAGATAGTTCGCCCCCAGCAGGACCTCGGGCGACCAGACCGGGCGGAACAGGGGCGAGCTGCGCGTTCCGTCGGAGAGGATGCGGTCGGAGTCGAACCCGATCACGCGGCACACCGGGTCGACGCGGTGCTCCTTGGCCACCTGCTCGAGGGCGTGCGGGTCGAGCACGGATCCGGCCTTGAGGAACAGCACGAAGTCCTCGACGACGTCGGGGAGCAGCTCGCGCAGCGGCGTGCCGGTCCGCACGACCAGCGAACGCGGCTCGACCGCGACCTGCGCGTCGAGACTCGCCCTCGTCGCGGCGACGCGCGCAGCCTCGTCGACTGCGCCGGTCTCGTCCTCGGTGCCCGTCGTCTCGATGAGCACCAGGAAACTGCTCGTCGGCCCGGGCGGGAGCGGCTCGAACGGGGCCTGCTGGGCACGCCACTCCGCATAGTCGGTCAGTCCGGGGCCGCGGGGCACCGGCTCCACCTCCGGTTCCGGCAGCGGGGGCCGGAGCTGGGCACGGAACGTGAGCGCGGCCTCTTTGCCCGCTCGGAGGACTCGTCCCCGCTGTGATCCTGGCGGCAGCAGGCGGCCGAACGCACGACGTGCGCGGCTCATCCATGCGTTCATCCGGGCAAGTCTAGTGGGGAGGCCGGTGGAGCCGCCCCGCCTAGACTGGGAGGCGAGGAGGCGTCAGTGAGACTTGCCATGACCCTGATGGTGCGCGACGAGGCCGACATCGTCGGCGCGATGATCGATCACCACCTGGCCCAGGGCGTCGACACGCTCATCGTCACGGACAACGGCTCGGTCGACGGCACAGCCGAACTCCTCGAGGGCTTCGCGGCCGACGGCCGGATCGTCCTCCATCACGAGCCGGAGCACCGCAAGCAGCAGGCCGTCACCGTGACGCGCATGGCCCGGGAGGCGGCAACGGAGCACGGCGCGGACTGGGTCATCAATGCCGACGCCGACGAGTTCTGGCTTCCCCGTGCGGACGGTCTCACCCTGAAGGAGGCGTTCAGCGGGATCCCGAAGAGCATCCAGGCCTTCGATGTCCCGGTGCACGACATGATCGGCCCGGCCGCCCTCGCGGGCACCGGCCTCCAGCGTCTGGTCTACCGCGACCTCCGCTCGGAGGCGACGCTCCACCGGGTGGGCCTCAAGGCGCACGCCACGCACGATGCGGCACACATCGGCGACCCGGGCATCGAGGTCGTGCAGGGCAACCACTTCGTGAGCCTCGAGAACCGCGGTCCCGTCCCGGACGGCTTCGAGGTCGAGGTGCTGCACTTCCCCTGGCGCTCGTGGGAGCAGTACAGCCGAAAGGTCCGCAACGCCGGGTCCGCGTACGAGAACTCCGAGCTCACGCCGAGCCCGAACCATCACGGGATGCGGGACTACCGGCGCCTGCTCGCCGGTGTCCTCTATCCTCTCTACCTGTGCCGGCATCCTGACGCCGCAGAGCTGGAGGCCGGGCTCTCCACGGGCGAGTACGTCCTGGACACGCGCATCGCCGAGGCCGTCGGCTCGCCGGTCGCCGATCGTCCGGTCGATGCCGCCACGGAGCCCGTGGACCGCGCGGTCGGACTCGCGCTGGCCGATCTCGACCGGCGGCTCGCCGCCGCTGTCGACGACCGGGCGACGGCTGCAGCCCAGCTGCACGCGGCGCGCGAGGAGAACCGTGCGCTCCACGAGCAGCTCGGGATGCTCCGCAGCCGCCGGGTGGTCCGGCTGGCCGATGGAGCCGCCCGGCTCCTGCGCGGCCGTCGCTGAGAATCCGCGCAGCCGGCCTGGCCGGATCGCACACCGCGCTCCCCGGTACCGGTGATAGCCTTCCCCCCGGCTTTCGTGCTCGGCGCTTACCCGGATGCGGGCGAGAGGCCTCCCCCGCGACGTCGCCCTTCCAACGGTCTGGCCCGGACCCGCGGTGGAGCGGCCCGCTCGACGACGCAGAAGGAGCACCATGCCGACCACCGACCCCGCCACCGCCCAGAGGAGGCGGATCCTCGTCGTGACCCCCGACACGCTCGGGGTGCTCATGGCCGGCCCGGCGATCCGCGCGTGGGAGATCGCCAAGGCGCTGAGCGCGGTCGGGGACGTCCGCCTCCTCTCCACGAACCGGGTGACCGACGATCTCTCGCACGACGACTTCCACGTCGCCTTCGCGGACGACCGCGGCCTCCGCGCCCACGTCGAATGGGCGGAGGTCCTCGTCTTCCAGGGACACATCCTGCGCAGCCACCCGTGGATCAAGACCACCGACACGATCGTCGTCGCCGACATCTACGACCCCATGCACCTGGAGCAGCTGGAGCAGGGCAAGGACCTGGACCCGGAGGACCGGCTGGCCGTCGCCATCGACACCGTCGAGGTGCTCAACGACCAGCTGGAGCGCGCCGATTTCCTGGTCTGCGCCTCCGAGAAGCAGCGCGACTTCTGGCTCGGGCAGCTCGCCGGGCTCGCCCGCATCAACCCCGCCACCTACGACCGCGACCCGGGCCTGCGCTCCCTGCTGGATGTCGCGCCCTTCGGCGTCCAGAACGAGCCTCCCGTGCAGAACCGCCACGGAATCAAGGGCACCGTCCCGGGCATCGGTCCGGACGACAAGGTGATCGTCTGGGGCGGAGGCATCTACAACTGGTTCGACCCGCTCACCCTCATCGAGGCGGTCGCCGTCGCGCGGAAGGCGCATCCCGACCTCCGGCTGTTCTTCCTGGGCGCGGCCCACCCGAACCCGAACATCCCGACCATGCAAATGGCGGTGCAGGCCCGCGAGCGCGCCGACGCGCTCGGGCTCACCGGCGAGACCGTCTTCTTCAACGAGTCGTGGGTGCCGTACGCGGACCGCGCGGACTACCTCCTCGACGCCGACCTCGGCGTCAGCACGCACTACGAGCACCTGGAGACGGCGTTCAGCTTCCGGACGCGCATCCTGGACTACCTCTGGGCCTCCCTCCCCATCATCAGCACCGATGGCGACACCTTCGCCCACATCATCCGCGACCACGACCTCGGCCGCGTCGTTCCGCCCGAGGACGTCGACGCGCTGGCCGGGGCCATCGAGGAGTTGCTGTACGACTCGGCGGCCCGCGCGCGCATCGCCGAGAACATCGCGGTCTACGCCCGGGAGCACACCTGGGAGAACACGCTGCGGCCGCTCGTCGCGTTCTGCGCCGACCCGGCGCCCGCCCCGGACCGCGTCGCGGGAATCGTGTCCGAGCGCAACCGCGTCGTGAACGACCTCGCCACGCGGATCCGCGGCCTGGAGCAGAGCTCCTCGTGGAAGCTCACCCGCCCGCTCCGCGCGACCTCCGAATGGGTCGCCCGCAGGCGCCGCAAGCTATAATCCATCGATGCCCGAGAACAGAAACGACGACTGAATGACTGCACTGGATCGATACCGTTCGCTCTCCCAGGAGCGGATGGTGACGGTCGGCGGCGACGACAAGTCCGGAGGGTCCTGGGCAGCACTGCGGGACATCCTGCGGCACCGCGAGCTCCTCTCCCTGCTCGTGCGCCGCGACCTCAAGTCCCGTTACAAGGACAGCGTGCTGGGCTTCATCTGGACGCTCGTGCGCCCGCTGACCCAGCTGCTCATCTACGCGGTCGTCATCGGCAAGGTCCTGGGCGCGGCGAGGGACGTCCCCGACTTCGCCATCTACGTCTTCTCCGGCCTGACCATCTACGGGCTCTTCAGCGAGATCATCGGCGGGACGACCGCATCCATCGTGGGGAACGCCGGGCTGATCAAGAAGGTCTACCTCCCGCGCGAGATCTTCCCGCTGGCGAGCGTGGGCTCGGCCGGGTTCAACTTCGTCATCCAGTTCGCGATCCTGCTGGTCGCGACGATCGTGGTCGGCAAGGCACCGCTGCATGCCGAGACCTGGTACCTCATCCCGTCCGTGCTGCTGCTCCTGCTGTACGGCACGGCGTTCGGGCTGCTGCTGGCCGCCGTGAACGTCTATCTGCGCGATATCCAGTACCTGGTCGAGGTCGTGCTGCTGCTGCTCCTGTGGGCCTCGCCGATCGTCTACTCGTGGAGCATGGTGCAGGAGGCCCTCGGCCCCGGCCTCGCGCTCGACATCTACACCGACAATCCGATCACGCTGGCCGTTCTCGGGTTCCAGAAGGCGATGTGGGTGGGCGGCCAGGGCGTGGCCCACTACCCCGACCAGCTGCTCCTGCGCATGGGCATCGCGTTCGTCATCGGCATCGTCCTCCTCTTCGGCTTCCAGCGGGTCTTCGCGCGCCTGCAGGGCAACTTCGCGCAGGTGGTGTGAGCATGACGACGGACACGACAACAGCCACCGCGGCTGCGACCGAGGACGAAGCCCCGGAGATCGTCCGGGTGAGAGATGTCTCGAAGCGCTTCGTCATCCGCAAGGACAACTCCCTCAAGGAACGACTCGTCGCCTTCGGCCGCGGGCGCCAGCACCGCGAGGAGTTCTGGGCCCTCCGCCACGTCACCATCGACATCCGCGCCGGCCACACGGTCGCGCTGATCGGCCACAACGGCTCGGGCAAGAGCACGCTGCTGAAGGTCATCGGCGGCATCATCGACCCCACCAGCGGAAGCGTCGCGCGCCGAGGCCGGATCGCCGCCCTCCTGGAGCTGGGCGCCGGTTTCCACCCGGATCTGACGGGTCGCGAGAACGTCTACCTGAACGCGTCCATCCTCGGGCTCAGCCGGCAGGAGACGGAGGAGCGGTTCGACGAGATCCTCGGCTTCTCCGGCATCGGCGACTTCATCGACACGCAGGTGAAGTTCTACTCCTCCGGCATGTATGTGCGGCTGGCCTTCGCCGTCGCGGTGCACACCGATCCGGACCTGCTGCTGGTCGACGAGGTCCTCGCCGTCGGCGACGAGGCCTTCCAGCGCAAGTGCCTGGACAAGATCCGCTCGTTCCAGGACGAGGGACGGACCATCATCCTCGTCACCCACAACCTGGGTCAGGTCACGGAGCTGGCCGACCGGGCCATCCTGCTGAACAAGGGCGAGGTCGTCTACGACGGCGAGCCGGGCGGTGCCGTCACCGAGTTCCGCAAGGTCCTCGAGGGCCGCCGCGTGCTCGAGGCCGAAGCGGAGGCTGCCGTGCAGACCGCCAAGCACGGCCCGGTGAGCGTGGAGCACGGCAAGGTCGTGGAGGCGCGCGCGTGGGCTGACGGCCGGGCTGCCGGAGATCCGGTGCAGCCGGGCGACGACCTGCGCATCGAGATCACCCTGGAGCACGACACGGGCATCGAGGACTGGAAGTGCGCGATCCAGATCGACAACACGCTCGGGCAGCCGGTCTACGGCACGACGACGGAACGGATCGGCGCCGAGGTGTCACGGCTCAAGGAGCGGCAGACCGTCGCCTTCCTGCTGCGCGACGCCCGCTTCGGCGCCGGCAAGTACTTCGTGAACGCATCGCTGATGGACCGGGCCGGCCGCCACCTGTCGGACAAGCCGCAGGCCTGCTCGTTCGACGTCCCGTACTATCCGCTCGCCATCGGGATGGTGCACTCCGTCCCCGAGGTCGTCGAGCCGTCGGCGTGACCGGCGAGGGGACGGATCCCGCCGCGCACGCTGTCCCGAGGGTGCTCGCGGTGACCGTGACGTACAACTCGAGCGACACCATCCAGCCGTTCCTCGCCTCGCTCGCGGACGCCGGGCGCATCGACGAGGTCGTCGTCGCCGACAACGCGTCCGAGGAGGCAGCGGCGGTTCGGGCCGCCGTGACGGCGGCGGGCCATCGCTTCGTCGAGCTCGAGGTCAACGAGGGCTACGGCGGAGGCGTCCGGGCGGCCGTGGACGCCGCGACGGCGGCACCGGACTACGTTCTCGTCGCGAACCCGGATGTCGTATTCGCCCCCGGAGCCGTGGATGCGCTCGTCGCCGCCGGCGAGCAGCTCCCGGACGCGGGCTCCCTCGGCCCGAAGATCCTGGACGCGGACGGCACCGTGTACCCCTCCGCGCGGCGACTGCCCTCACTGCGTACGGGGGTGGCCCACGCGCTGTTCGGCCGGGTGTGGCCCACGAACCCGTGGTCCGTGCGCTACCGCGCTGAGAGCGAGACGGAGAGCCGGCGGGACGCCGGCTGGCTGTCGGGCGCCTGCCTGCTCATCCGCGGTGACGCGTACCGCCAGATCGACGGGTTCGATCCGGGGTACTTCATGTACTTCGAAGACGTCGACCTCGGCGACCGGCTCGGCCGGGCGGGGTGGCGCAATGTTTACATCCCGGAGGCCGTCGTCACCCACACCGGCGCCCACTCCACCTCGCGCGAACGCAAACGCATGGAGAAGGCGCACCACGACAGCGCCTACCGGTACCTCTCGCACCGCTACGAGGCCTGGTACTTCGCCCCGGTGCGGCTCGCTGTCCGCCTCGGGCTGTGGGGACGGCTGTGGTGGGTGTCGCGGTGAGCGCAGCGACGTTCGCGCGGCGTGCGGTGGCAGCGGCCCGCTGGCGGGTGGCGATGCGGTTGTACCGCGCGGGGCGGTTCCGGCTGCGTCCGCTGTACTCCGCGAACCCGGCGGGCGGATCCGGCGAGATCACCGTGATCATGTGCCTCTGGAACCGCAGGGAACGCATCGACGCGGTGCTCACGGAGCTCGACGCCCAGCAGGGACCGCGCGTGCGGCTCCTGCTGTGGAACAACCGGCCGGCCGACGACCGCTACTACCGGGAGCGGGTGGCGGCGTACCGTCCGCACGGCGCCCTCGCCGGCGTCTCCCTGTTCAGCAGCCCCGTCAACGTCGGCGGGCTCGGCCGGTTCTTCGTCGCCCGGAAGCTCTGGGCCTCCGGCGCACGCGGCACCTTCGTCATGCTCGACGACGACCAGGATGTCAGCGACCACTTCCTCACGGATCTTCTGGAGGCGTCCGGCCCGCACACCATCGCCGGGTACTGGGCGTGGACGATGGCGGGCGAGTACTGGGCGCGCACGCCGGCCGAGCCGGGCGACCGCGTCAGCTACGTCGGCACCGGCGGCTGCGCCTGCGACCTCGACATCGTCTCCGACCTGTCCTTCTTCACCGGATTGCCGCGCTACTTCGCGTTCGTCGAGGACATCTGGATGTGCGGCTACGCCCGCAAGCACGGCTGGGTCCTGCGCAAGGTCGACACCCCGGTCGAGTTCGTCCTGGACGAGACGAACCAGCACCACACGCTAGCGGAGCGCAAGGCGGAGTTCTACCGCTACCTCCGGCTCGACGACGGCGCCTGAGCCCGCTGAGCCTCCTGACCCCTCAGACCCCTCAGCAGGCGATGTAGCCGGTAACCGCGCCCGAGAGGGCCGACGGGCCGCCGATGAAGTAGACCTTCGAGGTCTTCATCGAGACGATGTCGTTGCCGACCGAGCGCGGCAGGCACCAGCTGGGTGAGAGGAACAGCGGCGCTTTCGCTGCTCCCGCCATCGCGGCGGCGGAGAGGGCGTCCGGGAAGTCGATGCCCGAGGCGATGTAGGCCGTGCCGGCCGTCTGGAACCGCTGCGCGTTCACCAGATGACTGGTGTCGTAGCGATCGGCTCCTCCGATCCGGGTGACGGTGAGCCCCGCAGACTGGAGGGAGGTGTCGAACGACCCGGCGATGATGGCGGAGCCTCCGATCACGGTGGCCGAGGTGAGCTTGGCGCTGGTGACGTAGGCGCTGGTCGGCGCATCCACCGCTCCGTAGCCGGTGACCAGCACGACCGGCTGACCGCCGACGCTCGCCGCCGATGCCGCGGAGAGCGCGTCCGGGAAGTTCAGGCCGCTCGCGAAGTAGGCCCCGGTCGCGGCCGGGAAGGCGTACTTCGCCACCGCTCGCGACGTCTCGAAGCGGTCGCCGCCGGCGATCCGCACGACATTCGGCTGGACGGTCGCCAGCTTCGCGAGAACCGCGTCGGCGATCACATTCGTCCCGCCGACCACGACGATCTTCGCCGGAGCGAGACGTTGGACCTCCGTCATCACGCTCGCGGGCACATCGCCGCCGGTCGTGAGCAGGAGTGGCCCCCGCTGCACCGCGGCTGCCGCACTCGCGGCGATGGCGTCGGCGTATCCCTGCCCCGAGGCGATGTAGACCACCGGCACTCCGGGTGTCGGATAGGACGTCTGGGACACCGCGACCGATGTCGCATACCGGTCCGAGCCCTGCACCCGGTAACCTGCCGGAGCTCCCCCGATCGCGCTCGAATAGAACTGCGCCCGGCAGCCCAGATCGGTGGCGCCCGAGGTGTTCCCGGCCGCCGGCAGCGCCGTGACGCAGGCCGTGTACTGGCCGTCTCCGGAGCGCGCGATGCTCGCGGTGAAGCCGTGCGCGGGACCGGCGGAAGGATACGCGTTCGCGACGTCCGGCCGGTTTCCGGAGGCCGTCACCGTGCTGGTGGTCGTGCCGGCCGGCGTCTTCCAAGTGATCTGGACGTTGATCGAGGTCGCCGCGAGGGTCTGGTCGAGCGCCCATCCACCGATGGTGAACGTGGTCGCCAGGAGGTTCGCCGACTCGAAGTTGCCGATCGGCGGGACGCCGGAGGTCGACGGTCCGAACCAGTCGGTGTAGAGCCGCCAGAAGTTGCGGTTGCCGTAGGCCGAGCAGGCGTCTCCGGTGCCGTACAGATTGGCGAGGGCTGCGGCGTTCGGCTGATACGGCGTGTAGTAGTAGAGCGCGGCAGTGGCGGCGTTGCGGACCAGCACGTTGCTCGACCCGCACGCGGAGTTCGGGCTGTAGCGGATGGCGCTCACCTGCCCGACGGGGATCCAGCTGAAGTAGTTCGAGGTCCCCGGCGGGTTGCCGTAGCGCTTGAACTGCCAGGCGGCCTTGTACACCTGGTTGTAGAAGCCCAGCGTCGAGGGATCGCATGGACCGGTGTCGGGGCAGGCGTAGCCGGTCGCCATCTGGTACTGACCGGCGGTGGGCCAGGTGTCGGTGACGAGGCTCTGCTCCTTCTCGAGCAGGACCAGCAGCACCTTCTGGCTGATGCCGCAGGCCGCACCGACCTTGGCGATGATCGTGGCGGCCGACTCGTTCGCTGCCCCGGTGTACGCCGCGCACATCGGGTCCGCGACGCGCGAGTAGGTGGTCTCCCGGTAGTCCTTGAGACACGTGTAGCCGGCTCGGCAGGTCGGGACCTGGAGGTTCAGCCAGGCCTGGATGTTGCCCGCGTCGACCGCGCCGCCGTTGTAGAAGTTCGAATCGCTGATGATGAAGCCGGCCTGGAAGTCCGCTCCGTCGGCCGCGTCCGCGGACGGCGCCGGCACGACGATCCCGCCGACGAGGAGGACGACGAGGGTGGTGCACACGGCGATGAGTGCGCGGAACGGGTGGCGAGGGGGCGTCACACGGGCGAGCCTAACGGGGCGGCGCGGCGATCCGCCGATGCCACACCCCTCCCGCCCGTTTTGGCGGCTGGGCGCCGGACGTCACTGCTGCTCGAGCAACGCCCTCAGATAGGTGCCGTATCCGCTCTTCACCAGTGGAGCGGCCAGGGCCTTCAGCTGTGCGTCGTCGATCCAGCCCGCGCGCCACGCGATCTCCTCGATGCAGCCGACCTTGAATCCCTGCCGATCCTCGATCACCCGCACGTACTCGGAGGCCTGCATCATCGACTCGAAGGTTCCGGTGTCGAGCCACGCGGTGCCGCGGTCGAGCACCTGGACCTGCAGCCGGCCTGCCTGCAGGTAGCGCTCGTTGACCGTGGAGATCTCGAGCTCGCCGCGCGCGCTCGGCTCGATGGTCTTCGCGATCTCGACGACCTGGTTGTCGTAGAAGTAGAGGCCGGGCACGGCGAACCGCGATTTCGGGTCGGCCGGCTTCTCCTCGATCGAGATGGCCGTGAACGTGTCGTCGAACTCGACGACGCCGTAGGCCGTCGGGTCGCTCACCTGGTACGCGAAGATCAGCGCGCCGTCGATCGCGTTGTGGTTCCGCAGGGACGAGCCGAGGCCCGTGCCGTGGAAGATGTTGTCGCCGAGGACGAGCGCGACGGACTCGTCGCCGATGAACTCCTCGCCGATGATGAACGCCTGCGCCAGCCCGTCCGGAGACTCCTGCACCGCGTACTCGAGCCGGATGCCGAGCTGCGAGCCGTCGCCGAGGAGCGCCCGGAACTGGTCGTTGTACTCCGGAGTGGTGATGATGAGGATCTCGTCGATTCCGGCCATCATCAGGGTCGACAGCGGGTAGTAGACCATCGGCTTGTCGTAGATCGGCATCAGCTGCTTCGAGATGCCCTTGGTGATGGGCCACAGGCGGGTGCCGGAGCCCCCGGCGAGGATGATTCCGCGCATCGGTCAGTTGCCTCCGTGGTCGGTGGATGCGTCGAGCGACGCGTAGTAGGCACGGGCGGCCTCCCAGGTCGGCAGCAGGCCGGACGCGGCGGCTTCGGCGAGGCTCGGAGCCTCGGTGTCCTTCGGGGACAGGAGCGGTTCGCCCGCCTCCGCCGGGAAGCGCAGGTCGATGTCGGGATCGAGGGGGTTGATCCCGTGCTCACGGCCCGGGTTGTACACGTCGGTCACCAGGTAGCTGACCGTCGCGTCGTCCGTCAGGGCGACGAAGCAGTGACCGAGGCCTTCCGCCAGGTAGATCGCGCGACGGTCGACGTCGTCGAGGAGGACGGAGTCCCACTGGCCGTAGGTCGGCGAGCCGACGCGGATGTCGATCACGTAGTCGAGGACGGCCCCGCGCGGCGCCGTCACGTACTTGGCCTGGCTCGGCGGGATGTCCGCGAAATGGATGCCGCGCACCGAACCGCGGCGAGAGACCGAGGTGTTGGCCTGACGGAGGTCGAGGCGGTGGCCGACGGCCTCCTCCAGACGGTCGAACCGGTACCACTCGAAGAACACGCCGCGGTCGTCGGCGTGCTGCTTCGGCGTGATCTCGTAGGCGTCGGGGATGTTCAGTTCGCGGATCTGCACCCCGAGAGTCTACTGGCAGACCGCGAGAGCCCCCACCTGGTCGGCCAGGGCGTTCGCGCCCCCGAGGGTGACGAGCGTCTGCGCGCGGAGCGCCATCTCGGCCTCCGCCGCGTACACGCAGCCGGCCCGGGTCACCAGCAGCGGGCTGTGCGTCTTCCCCGCCCAGGCGGCGCCGGAGAGCGCGTCGGGGAACGTCGTGCCCGACGCGAAGTACGTCGCGGAGGTCGCGCTGGGGAACGCGTCCTGGTTGACCACCACGCTGGTCCCGAAGCGGTCGGCGCCCGAGAGCCGCACGACCGTGAATCCGCTGCCGCTGAGGCTGGTCTCGAATCCGCTGGAGATGACGGAGGTGCCGCCGACGATCTTGACCGTGGTGACGTTCAGCGCGTGCAGAGCCGCGACCGTCGCCGGGTCGGCGGCGTCGAGGCCGCCGTTCACGAGGAGCACGGGTTGTCCCTGGGAGCCCGCCGCGCCTCCCGCCGATAGTGCGTCGGGGAAGCCGAGTCCGGAGGCGAGGTACGCGGTGGCGCCCGCCACCGACGTCCCGAAGATCGTGCTCGCGATCTGCTGCGACGTGTCGAACCGGGAGCCGCCGTAGATGCGCTGCACCTGCGGCTGGACGGTCGCGAGCTGATCCAGGACCGGCTGGGCGATGACCGCGGGACCTCCGGCCACGTAGATCTTCTGCGGCTTCAGCCGCTGCAGCTCCGTCATGATCACATCGGGCACTGCGCCGGGCATGACGAGCAGGAGCGGACCGCCCAGCTTCGCCGCGGCAGGAGCCGCCGTCAGGGCGTCCGGGAAGTCGAGGCCGTTCGCGACGAAGACGGCGGGGACGCCGGCGCCGGGGGTGGGGAACGCGGCCTGCGAGATCGCGGCCGACGTCGCGAAGCGGTCGCCTCCGGCGACGCGCTGGGTGGAGGGCACCGACCCGGCGGTCGAGGAGCCGTACCAGGCGTTGAACAGCATCCAGAAGTTGCGGATTCCGTACGCCGAGCAGTCGTCGCCTTCGCCCGGGTAGCTGTCGAGGGACGCCTGGTTCGGCGTGTACGGCGTGTAGTAGTAGAGCGCGGCGGTCGCCTTGTTCTGGATGGCGATCTGCTTGGTGCCGCACGAAGAGTCGAGGTTGTACTGGACCGCGCTGACCTTGCCGACGGGCATCCAGGTGAAGGGAGCGCCGTTGCCGTACCTCTTGAACTGCCACGCGGCACCGTAGACCTGGTTGAAGAAGCCGGTGGTGTCCGCGGTGTTGGCGCTGCACCCCTGGGTGTCGACGCAGTTCCAGCCGGTGGCGTAGTCGTAGGCGTACTGCGACGGTGCCGTCGAGGTGACGAGCCCCTGCTCCTTCTGCAGCAGCACCACGAGCACGACCGGATTGATGCCGCACGAGGTCGCCACGGTAGCGATGATGTGCGCCGAGGACTCCGAGGCGGAGGCGGTGTAGCCGTTGCACATCGCGTCCGCCGGCTTGGTGATAGTGGCCGTGGTGTACAACTTGAGGCACGTCGGCGTGGTACCCGTACAGGTGCCGACCTTCGAGTTCAGGAACGAGGCGATCTGCGTCTCATTCCAGGCCGAGCCGTTGAAGAAGACGGCGTCGCTCGCCAGATCGCCGTCGACGAACTTTGCGGGATCCGCGTCGGCCGCGGAGAGTGCCTGCACCTGGCCCGGCGACGCCACGGCTCCCAGTGCGGCGGCGACGTTGGCGTTCTCTTGCGCCTCGGACGGCACGCGGCCGGCCGTCGCCTTCGCGACCGCGGCGTAGTACGCCTGCGCGTTCCCGGAGTCGTCGGCCACCGCGGGCGTCGTGACAGCGACAGCACCCCCGATCGCGGCGACAGTGAGCACAGCAGTGACCAGTGCGCGGGTCCGAGCCCGCATTCCCCCCATGAGCATGATCCGACCCTAGCGCGTGATATCGGCTCGAACGCAAGAGCGTTCGTGTCCGGAAATCGGTCCGCAGACCGCCACCCGGTAGAATCGCCCGGGAAATCTCCGACTCTTACGAAGCAGGTCCCCTACTCCATGAAGATTCTCGTCACCGGCGGCGCCGGTTTCATCGGCTCCAATTTCGTTCGCCGCACTCTGCAGGACGCCTACCCGGGTCTGGAGGGCGCCGAGGTGGTCGTGCTCGACGCACTGACCTACTCCGGCAACCTGGCCAACCTCGCGCCCGTCGCCGACTCCCCGAGGTACACCTTCGTGAAGGGCGACATCCGCGACGGCGGCCTGCTGGACGAGCTCTTCCCGACCGTGGATGCGGTGGTCCACTTCGCCGCGGAGTCGCACGTCGACCGCTCGGTGCGGGACGCGTCCATCTTCGTGGAGACGAACGTGCTGGGCACGCAGCAGCTGCTCGACGCGGCCCTGCGCAGCAACCTGAAGCGCTTCGTCCACGTCTCCACGGACGAGGTCTACGGCTCGATCGCCGAGGGCTCCTGGGCGGAGGACCGGCCGCTCGAGCCGAACTCGCCCTACTCCGCCTCGAAGGCCGGCAGCGACCTCCTCGCGCGCAGCTACTTCCGCACGCACGGCCTGAACGTGTCGATCACGCGCTGCTCGAACAACTACGGCCCCTACCACTTCCCCGAGAAGGTCATCCCGCTCTTCGTCACCAACCTGATCGACGACACGCACGTCCCGCTCTACGGCGAGGGCGACAACATCCGCGACTGGCTGCACGTCGACGACCACACCCGCGGCATCGCGATGGTGCTGGTGAACGGCCGCGCCGGCGAGATCTACAACATCGGCGGCGGCACGGAGCTGACCAACAAGGAGCTCACCCAGCTGCTGCTGGACGCCACCGGCACGGACTGGTCCTACGTCGACCGGGTCGCCGACCGCCTCGGTCACGACCTGCGCTACTCGGTCGACATCTCCAAGATCCAGGCGGAGCTCGGCTACGAGCCGCTGGTGCCGTTCCAGCAGGGCCTCGCCGACGTGGTGCAGTGGTACCGCGACAACCGCGCCTGGTGGGAGCCGCTGAAGGCCCGCGCGGCGCTCGACAACTGATGACGTCGTCGATGAACCGCATCCTCATCGCCGGTGCGGTCGGGATGCTCGGCCAGGACCTGCAGAAGGCCCTCGCCGGGCGGGACGTGACCGCCCTGTCGCGGGCCGAGCTCGATGTGACCGACCGGGATGCGGTGCTCGCGGCCGTCTCCGGCCACGATGCGGTCATCAACGCCTCCGCCTACACCAAGGTGGACGACGCGGAGACCCACGAGGACGCGGCGTACGCGATCAATGCCCTCGGCACCGAGAACCTCGCGGTCGCCGCTGCCGAGCACGGCGCGCGTCTCGTCACCGTCTCGACCGACTACGTCTTCGACGGCCACGCCACGCACCCCTACGGCGAGGACACCCCCCGCGACCCGATCAACGCCTACGGCCGCAGCAAGGCCGCCGGCGAAGAGCTGGCGCTGGCGGCGCATCCCGATGGCACGTTCGTCGTGCGGACCGCCTGGCTGTACGGCGCAGGCGGCCCGAACTTCGCCACGACCATGGTGAAGCTCGCCGCCGCCCACGAGACGGTGAACGTCGTGGACGACCAGCTGGGCCAGCCGACCTGGACGGGCGACCTCGCCTCGCAGCTCGTCGCCCTGCTGGAGGCGGACGCACCGGCGGGGATCTATCACGGCACGAACTCGGGCGCGACCACCTGGTACGGGTTCGCCCGCGCCGTCTTCGCCCGGGCCGGTCTCGACCCCGAGCGGGTGAAGCCGACGGACAGCTCGACCTTCGTCCGTCCGGCCGCGCGACCGTCGTACTCGGTCCTCGGTCACGATGCCTGGACGCGCGCGGGCCTGCAGCCGATGCGCCCCTGGGAGGACGCCCTGGCCGCCGCAACCGCCGAGGGACTCTTCGCTCAGCGATGAACCCGGCCGAACGGGGGACAGTGCCCCAGCAGCACCCTGCGTAATATGTTTGGTGCAACGTCATCCGCGTGGGGGGTCGGTAAACGGGATCCTGCGCTCGTCTTCCGAGGATTCCTGTGAAACGCGCTCTCCCTCTCGCCCTGATCGCCGCGACCGCGGTGGTGATCGTCGGCGGAGTCCCTGCGTGGGCCGGCGGTCCGGCTCCCGTGCCGACGCCCGGTCCTGTCACCCCGGTGAGTCCTGAGACAGCGAAAGTGGACGCGGACGCGACTCCCCCGGCGCTGCCGCAGCTCCACCGGCGGACGGTGGACAGCTTCGCCGACCAGGCGAAGCACCTCGACCCCGGACTCGCCTCGGCGGTGACTCGCGACCTGCACATCTCGCCGGCGCAGTACCTCGCCGATGCGGCGGCCGCTCAGGATGCCGGCGCCCTGGCCTCGGCGCTGCACACGGAGACCGGCGCCGCAGTGAGCGCGACGGTCGATGGCCAGGCCGTCACGGTCTACACGGAGGATGCCCGCACGGCGGCGCTGGCACGCGCCGCGGGCGCTGCGGCCGTCGTCGGGGCAGCGCCACGTCATCCGGTCCCGGATGTGCCCGTCCATCCCCTCTCGGACGTGTACGGAGGGCAGCCGTACTTCATCGGCGCTCCCGGCGCCACCTCCGGCGAACGCTGCTCGGCGGGCTTCCCGGGCTACGGGTTGAGCGGCGGCGCCCCCCAGCTGGTGTCCGCCGGCCACTGCTACACGAGCGGAACGTCGACCTACGAGATCACCATGACCGGTCCGAGTTCGGCGACCGGTACGCAGGGGATCGTGGGTCTTCCCCTGGGTAACTGGATCCCCTCCTCGGTACAGTTCGGCAACGGCGCCGACTCGTCCCTGATGGCGCTCACCATCGGGCACACCTCGCGTCCCGCCCTCCTCCCCTGGGGCGGCGGCATGGGTGCCCCCTTCGCCGGCACCCTGCAGCCGGTGACCGGGGTCGGACCGGCCGTGGTCGGCGCGCCGCTGTGCAAGAGCGGCTCGACCACCGGGTGGAGTTGCGGCAGCGTCCTCGACACGGACTACCCGATCCAGGTGGAGGGCGCCCCCGGAACCATCAACATGGTGATCGCCTCGACCTGCTCGGGCCCTGGGGACAGCGGCGGGGCCGCCGTGAGCGGCACCACGGCCGTCGGGCTGGTGTCCGCCGGTCCGACGGAGATCGCCTGCGGCGATGCGAACTACTTCACCGCGTTCTACCCGATGGCCTCCGCCACCGGGCAGTCCAGCGTGTCCGCGCGCTATTCGTCCATCTGGGAGCCGGCGGTCTCGGTCACGGCCACGGTCGCTGTCACCTCGCTCCCAGCGTCCGATCGCGTGCTGCAGGGTGGCGTGCTCTCAGGCACCGCCACCGGCGCGCTGGCGGGCGACTACGTCACGGTCAAGCTCGCGAACGAGACGACCGCGCGCACGGCGAGCATCGTCAACGGAACCTGGTCGATCTCCCTCGCGGGCGCTCCCCTCGGCACCACGAGCTACACGGCGAACGCCGCGTGGGGCAAGTACTCCTCGGGTCCTGCTGTCTCCGGGACGCTGCAGATCACAGCGATCCCGACTCAGCGCATCGCCGGAGCGGACCGCTTCGCCACCAGCGTCGCCATCGCGAAGGCCGCCTACCCCACGACCGCACCGACGGTCTACGTGGCCACCGGGCTCAACTACCCCGACGCGCTGAGCGCCGCACCGGCGGCGGCACAGGCCGGCGGTCCCCTCCTGCTGACCAGCTGGACCCTGCCGGATTCCGTCCGGCAGGAGATCCAGTCGCTCCAGCCCTCGAAGATCGTCATCGTCGGCGGTCTGAACGTGGTCCCCCAGGTGGTGGAGGACGCCCTGAAGCAGCTGGCACCGACCGTGACCCGCATCGCCGGCGCCGACCGGTACGCCACGTCCCGGCTGATCGCGGCGAACGCCTTCCCCGGCGGCAACATCCCGAAAGCCTTCATGGCGACCGGCACCAACTTCCCCGACGCCCTCGCGGCCGGTGCCGCCGCCGGTTCGCTGGGCGCCCCGGTGCTGCTCGTCAACGGCGGCGCTTCCGCCATCGACGCGGCCACGGCCGCCTTCCTGTCGTCGAACCAGACGACGGCCGTGACGCTGGTCGGCGGCACGGACGTCATCACCCCCGGCGTTCAGTCCTCTCTTTCCAACCAGGGGATCAGCGTGACCCGGCTGGCGGGCGCGGACCGGTTCGAGACGGCCGAAACGGTCGGGCGCTCCTCGTTCCCGACCTTCACGCAGGCCTTCATCGCCAGCGGCTTCGGCTTCCCGGACGCCCTGGCGGGCTCGGCCCTTGCGGCGGCGAAGCACGCCCCTCTCTTCACGGTCAACGGAGGCTGCGTCCCCCGTTCGGTCCTGACCGATCTCGCCGCGCAGAACGTCTCCCAGGTCTCGCTGCTCGGAGGCACGGCGGTCCTCGGGGCGACGCTCGACGCGCTCCAATCCTGCTGACCGCAGCGCGCTCCCCGCGTCGGCCGTGATTGGATGGAGGCGACCGAGCGAAGCGAGAGGGGAGCAGTGTGACCACCCTGCGCGTGATCGTCGACGAACTCGTCTCCGACCAGCCCGGCGGCGCTCGCCGGTACACGGAGGAGCTCACGCGCCAGCTCATCGCCACCGCTCCGCGTGGCTGCGACGTCGAGGCGATCGTCTCGAACGTGAGCGACGAGCTGCTGCAGAGCGTCCGCGACCGGCTGCCCGGCGTCGCCACGGTCACCCGGTTGCCGCTGGCGCGGCGGGAGCTCGCGCTCGCCTGGCAGTCGGGGCTCGCGGTCGGTGGCCCTCCGGGCATGCTGCACGCCCCGACGCTGCTCGCACCCCTGCGCCGCCACAACGGGCTGGAGATGCCCCAGCAGGTGGCCGTGACCATCCACGACACGCTCGCCTGGACGCATCCCGAAGCTCTGGGCCCGCCGTCGACGCTCTGGACCAAGGCGATGGCGAAGCGTGCGAGGAAGCACGCGGACGCGGTCGTGGTTCCGACGCACGCCGTCGCGAACCGGCTCGGCGAGGCGCTCGACTTCGGCGACCGCATCCGCGTCATCGGCGGCGCACCGGCGACGTCGCTGCGCCTGCCGCCGGATGCCGACGAGCGCGCGGAGCGTCTCGGCCTGCCCGAACGGTACGCCTTCACGCTGGGCACCGTGGAACCGCGGAAGGGCATCGCGCCGCTGATCCGCGCCATCGCCCGGCCGGAGGCCGAGGCCATCCCGCTGCTCATCGCCGGCCCCGACCGCATCGGAGAGCGCTCGGCCACCGGCGTCGCGGCGGCCGCCGGACTGCCCGAGGACCGCGTGCGTGCCCTCGGACGGCTCGAGGATCCCGATCTCGCCGTGGCGCTCGACCGCGCCACCCTGTTCGTCTATCCGAGCCTCGCCGAGGGATTCGGACTCCCGATCGTGGAGGCGTTCAAGTTCGGGCTGCCCGTCATCCACTCCGACGACCCGGCTCTGGTGGAAGTCGCGGCAGGCGCGGGCCTCGTGGTCGAGCGGCCGGCCACCGCCGCAGACGAAGACGGATACGCCGAGCGGCTCGCGGCGGCGATCGCGCGCCTGCTCGCCGACGACGAGCTCCGTGCACGGCTGGGCGTGCTGGCCTCCGACCGCGCTCGCGCCTTCAGCTGGCGCGACTCCGCCGAGCGCGTCTGGCAGCTGCACGCCGACCTCTGAGGCCGGTTCTCACGCCGTCGGCTGGGCATGGCGGGCAGCGGCCTCCGCCACCTCCGAGCGCGTCGCGGCCTGCTCCTCCTCCCGCCCGAACCAGGTGCTGTACCGCGCGGACGCCCACTGACCGGCCGCCTTCGACCAGCCGTGGCTGCGCTTCTCGATCAGCCACGTGAAGCCGACGGCGACGATCACCGCGAGCGGGATGCCGAACAGCAGCGCCACGTACCACGGCTCGTCCGTGAACAGGTAGGTGCTGAAGATCAGGATCGGCACGTGGACCAGGTACAGGCTGAACGAGATCGTCCCCGCGAACTGCACGGGACGGGTCTTCAGCAGTCCTCCGAGCGGACTCCAGCCGAGCGCCGCGACCACCAGCCCCGCCGCGGCGAGCGGCACCAGGCCCTTCAGGGCCGGATCGAGCTCCGGGATGCTGCCGACGTCCGGGCCCACCAGCCACGGTGCGATGAGCAGCAGCAGGCTGCCCACCGTGAGGCCGGCCCAGAGCGGATGCCGGTACCAGCGGGCGTTGATGCGCTCCGCGACGTTGCGCACCGCCTCCAGCCGGACCGCGATGACCGCACCGACGAAGAACGCCGGCAGGTACTGCAGAGCGCCGGCGCCGGCGTGGGCGCCCAGGTAGGTGAGGGCGCACGCCGCCGCCAGGCCGCCCATCCACCACTTGCGCACAGCGAGCGCAGCGACCGCGAAGACGGGCAGCGCGAGCGAGAAGACCAGCTCCCAGCGCAGCGACCACAGGGGGTTGTTGATCTGGCCGTCGCCGCCCAGGAGATCCATCGCCTTGACGATGTACTCCCATCCGAAGTCCGGGGTGGAGGAGTTGCTGAGCCAGGTGCCGGCCGGCTGGGTCGAGTTCTGCGGGATCGCCATGACCCAGGCGGCCGCGAGCACGGCGGACGCGATCACCGGCACGAGCAGCCGCACGGCGCGGCGGGGGAAGTAGGCGACCCAGTCGAACCCGCGGCGGCGGATGACCGGCAACGTCACGACCAGGCCGGACAGCACGAAGAATACGATGACCGACTCGACGCCGGCCGTGAAGAGCTTCAGAGGCGTGTAGCTGATCCACCACATCGCCGAGCCGGTCGGCGCCGTCCCCCCGCCGGGCGCACCCGGGAACTGCGGATTCGTGTACAGCGAATGGTGGAGGAGGACGACCATCGCGGCGACACCGCGCAGACCGTCGAGGGCAGCCAGCCGGCCCGGGTCGTGTCTCGTGTCGTGTCCCATTCATCCACCTGTACCCGTCATAGGGCGGCGACGGTACCGGCCGGCCCTGGGCAGTTCCTGTGACCTGTTCAGGGGTCAGCTGGGGGTGCTCCGCGTGGCGGACCGGCAGCGCGGCACCCGCCGCCTAGCATGATCGCTATGCCCGCAAACACGTCGCCGCTCGTCTCCGTCGTCATGGGCTCCGACTCCGACTGGTCGGTCATGGAGGACGCCTCGCGGCTGCTGACCGAGTTCGGAATCGCGCACGAGGTCGAGGTCGTCTCGGCCCATCGCACGCCGGAGAAGATGATCGCCTTCGGCAAGGAAGCGGCCGGTCGCGGAGTCCGCGTCATCATCGCGGGCGCGGGAGGCGCTGCCCACCTGCCCGGGATGCTGGCGGCGGTCACCACGCTGCCGGTCGTCGGCGTCCCCGTGCCGCTCGCGCGGCTGGACGGCCTCGACTCCCTGCTCTCGATCGTGCAGATGCCCGCCGGCGTGCCGGTCGCCACCGTGTCGATCGGCGGCGCGCGCAATGCGGGCCTCCTCGCCGTCAAGATCCTCGCTACCTCGGACGATGCCCTGACGCAGGCGCTCGCACACTTCGCCGCCGACCTGGAGGCCACCGTGGAGCAGAAGAACCAGGCCCTGCACGCCCGGCTGTGAGAACCGCGCCATGACGATCGCCACACCGCTGCGCCATCCCGACGCCACCTCCGCCCGCACGATGACCAAGCGCGGCTGGTGGCTGGTCACGCTCAACGTGCTGCTGCCGGGCTCCGCGCAAGTGGTCGCCGGCAACCGCATCCTCGGTCGCGTAGGCGTGCTCGCCACCCTGACGCTCTGGCTCCTCGCGATCGCGACGCTGGTCGTCTACCTTCTCTCGCCCGCGGCGATCTACACGCTCTTCACGCAGTCCGGGAGCCTCACCCTGGTCCAGGCGCTGCTGATCGCCTACGCCGTCCTCTGGGTGCTGCTCACCCTCGACACGCTCCGGCTGGTCCGGCTCGTCCGGACGGCGCCGAACTCGCGCGGCTGGATCGCCGCCTTCTCGGTGCTCGTCCTGGTCGGCATCACCGGAACGGCCGGGTACGCGTCCGTGGTGGCCGGATCCGCCCGCGGCGCCCTAGGCGACATCTTCTCCGCGGCCGCGTCCCAGCCTCCCGTCGACGGGCGCTACAACATCATGCTGCTCGGCGGCGACGCGGGCCCCGACCGGCAGGGGCTCCGGCCGGACAGCATGTCCATCGTCAGCATCGACGCGGACACCGGCCAGGCCGTCACCATCGGCCTGCCGCGCGACCTCGACCCCGTGCCGTTCCCGAAGACCTCGCCCCTCTACAAGGAGTACCCGGACGGCTACGGCTACCACGACCGCTGCGACGTCGACGTCTGCCAGCTGAACTCCATCTACACCGAGGTGGAGTCGTACAAAGCCGGGCTGTACCCCGACGCGAAGAAGAACAGCAGCGAGCCGGGCATCGAGGCGATGCGGGATGCGCTCGAGGGCGCCACGGGGCTGACCATCCAGTACTACGTCCTCATCGACATGCAGGGCTTCGCCGACCTCGTGGATGCGCTCGGCGGCGTCGACATCACGGTGAAGGAACGCATCCCGATCGGCGGCGACGAGAACCTCAACGGCGTCGTGGAGTGGATCGAGCCGGGTGCCCGCCATCTCGACGGCTACCACGCCCAGTGGTACGCGCGGGCGCGCCACGGCACCAGCGACTACGACCGCATGGCGCGGCAGCGGGAGCTGCAGGATGCCATCCTCAAGCAGGTGAACCCCGTCAACGTGGTGACCAAGTTCCAGGACATCGCGAAGGCCGGCACGCAGGTCATGAAGACCGACATCCCGCAGTCGATGCTGGGCTACTTCGTCGACCTGGGGATGAAGACGCGCAGGCTCCCGGTGCACCAGCTGGAGCTCGTCCCTCCCACGATCGATCCCAGCCAGCCCGACTACGCGCAGATCCACACGCTGGTGCGGCAGGCCCTGCATCCCGCCTCGGCGAAGCCCGCCGGCTCCTAGCCTGCCTGGGTATCGAAGGAGATCGGCCGCCGGATCGTCAGCCCTCGAAGAACGCGGCGGCCGCACGCGCACGGCCGAGGACGTCGTCGAGGTCCGCGCCGCCGACGACGGTGACGTGACCGACCTTGCGTCCCGGCCGGGGCTCCTTGCCGTAACCGTGGAACTTGGCCTCGGGATGCGCGGCGAGCGCCGCCGGGTACCGGTCCGCCAGAGTCCCTTCGGCCGGGCCTCCCAGGATGTTGACCATCACGGACCAGTCCGCCCGCGGCTCCGTGGAGCCGAGCGGGAGGTCGAGGACCGCCCGCAGGTGCTGCTCGAA
Source organism: Leifsonia sp. CL147 (assembly GCF_900114565.1). Taxonomy (GTDB): domain Bacteria; phylum Actinomycetota; class Actinomycetes; order Actinomycetales; family Microbacteriaceae; genus Leifsonia. The sequence goes on along the minus strand of NZ_FOTM01000004.1, from coordinate 62,988 downwards.
CTGGCTGGTGACGGCTCCCTCGATGGACCAGTGACCACTGTTGTGCGGCCGCATGGCCAGCTCGTTCACCAGGAGCCGGCCGTCGGTCGTCTCGAACAGCTCGACGGCGAGCACACCGGTGACCCCAAGCCCGTCCGCGATCCGCCGCGCGATGTCGGCGGCGGTCTCCGCCTCGCCGCCCGTCGTCCCTGCGGCGGGGGCGATGACCTCCGCGCAGACGCCGTCGCGCTGCACGGTCTCCACGACCGGCCAGGCGGCCACCTCTCCCGAGGGCCGCCGCGCCACCAGCTGCGCGAGCTCGCGACGGAAGGGCACCAGCTCCTCCACCAGGAGCGCTCCCCCGCGGCCGTCCTCGGCGAGAGCCAGGAACCAGTCGTCGGCGCCACCGGCCTCGGACACGACGCGCACGCCCTTGCCGTCGTAGCCTCCCCGCGCCGTCTTCACGACCGCGCGGCCGCCGTGCTCCGCGAGGAACGCGCCCAGCCCGTCGGCCGACTCCACCGCCGCCCACTCGGGGACCGGGAGGCCGAGCTCGCTCAGCTTCGCGCGCATCTGCAGCTTGTCCTGGGCATAGAGCAGGGCGTCCGGTCCGGGATGAACCGGGATGCCCCGCGAGACCAGCTCGCGGAGGATCGCCGGAGGCACATGCTCGTGGTCGAACGTGATGACATCCACCGTCTCGGCGAAGGCCAGCACGGTGTCCAGGTCGCGGTAGTCGCCCACGCCGGTCGCGGCAAGATCCGCGCTCATTCCCTCCGCTTCCTCCAGCACGCGGAGCTCCAGGCCCAGCTCGATCGCCGGAGGGATCATCATCCGGGCCAGCTGGCCGCCGCCGATGACTCCGATGATCTGACTAGCCATGGACCGTCCACTCCTCTGATACTTTTCATGCGGGTAGGGCGAAATTCACAGGAACGGGAAACCTGATCCGCGTACCGTGACACGCATTGACCATCTTCGCGCATCTTCAGGTAGGGGCATGACGATCGAGACGAGCACATCGGCGCATCACGCGCGACTCCTTCCGCAGCTGATCAAATTCGGCGCGGTCGGGGGCGTGGGGTTCGTGGTGAACCTCCTCGTCTTCAACGGACTGATGCTCTTCGTGCTGCAGAACGTCCCGCACAAGACCCTCTACGCGACCGCGATCGCGACGCTCGTCGCCATCGGCACCAACTGGCTGGGCAACCGCTACTGGGCCTTCTCCGGCACGCGCAACGAGAACGCCACGCGCGAAGGCGTCGAGTTCTTCATCGTGAGCCTCGCCGGGATGGCGATCCCGCTGGCGTGCGTGTGGGTCTCGCACTACCTGCTCGGCCACCACAGCCTCCTCGCCGACAACATCTCGAACAACGTCATCGGCCTGGCGCTCGGCACGGTCTTCCGGTTCGCGTTCTACCGCTGGTGGGTCTTCTCGCCGCGTCGCTCGAACGCCCGCGCCGGGCGCGAGGGCAGCACCGAACGCCTGACCGGGATCTCCGCCGGCCCGCACGTCCCCTCCCGCGTGATCCGCGAGAAGGCGCCGATGACCGGCTCGACGCTAGCGGCTACCCCAGACCGTGGTCTCGTCGGTGACTGACTCCGACTGCTGACGCCGGACCGCCACGACCGTCTGGGAGTGGTCCATCAGTTCGGACAGCGCACGCTGCACCTGGTCCGCCCTCGGCACGTCCTTCAGCACGACCGGATGGTCGAGGCCCGAGTTGATGAGCACATCCCCGGAGCGGAATACGCTCTGCAGCCACGTCCGCCGAACGCTCACGTCGTAACCGCGGCTGTGCAGCAGCTCCTGCCGGACCCGGACGAAGAAGCCGTGCCGGATGATCAGCCGGCGGGTCGTGATCGTGTACCGGCGGCTCAGCCATGCGGCCAGCGGAAGCAGGAAGAGCAGGAGCACCACTGCCGCAGCGGACGACCAGAGGAGCACCACCTCCCAGACCTCGCCGACCCGGCCGGCCAGGAAGCCGAGGGCGCCGGCGGTGAGGATGAGCACGAGACTCGGCCAGAACAGCCTCCGGGCATTGGGCCGCAGCCGGGCCACCACGCGCTCGGGTGGCTGGGCGGGCTGCGCTGGGGTCCCGTCCGGGCTGGTGGTCATGGTCAATTAATACCTCAGGTGGGTCACGTCGCCGGCCGCGACCGCGGTGCGGCCCGCATCCGACTCGACGATCAGCCGGCCGTGCTCGTCGATGCCGACCGCCGTGCCGAGCAGATCGTCCCCGGAGGGCAGGTGCACGCGCACGGCCCGGCCGATCGTGTGGCAGGCCTCGGCCACTTCGTCCCGCAGAGCGCTGCGGAGGGGATCGCCCCCCGCCGAGAGGAACTCCTTGTACAGGGTGGTGAGCTGGATCAGGTACGCCGAGAGGACGCGGTCGGCGTCGATCCCGTGCGCGCCGGCACGGAGGAGGGACGTGGAGGTCTCGGTGGGCAGCTGGTCGCGGGTCTGGGAGAGGTTGACGCCGGCTCCGAGGACCAGGCCCGACATCCCGGGCAGGAGCTCTGCGAGGATCCCGCAGACCTTGTCGCCCTCGATGAGGACATCATTGGGCCACTTGACCTGCACGCCTCCCGGTACCAGCGGGTCGAGCGCGCGGCTCATGGCGAGGCCGCCGAGCAGCGGGAACCAGCCGAACGACGCGGGAGGGAGTCCGACGGGCTTGATCAGCACCGAGATGGCGAGCGCCGTGCCGGGCGGCGTCACCCAGGTGCGCCCGAGCCGTCCGCGGCCACCCGTCTGGTTCTCGGTCACCAGCACGGCGAGGTCGGGGAGATCGCCGGCGCGGGAGCTCAGGACGTCGTTGGTCGAGCCCGCCTCCGGGAGCACTTCGAGCACGGGGACGAGAGAACGGCTGCGTTGGAAGTCCACGGTCCCAGTCTCTCGCACTGGTCCGGTCCGCCAGGGCCGGGCGGCGGATTTGTAGGGTTTCGTCAACGGCGCGGCCATTCGGCTGGCCGGTAGAGTGAACGGCGTGACCGACACCGAACCCCGTCAGGCCGATCAACTGCCCGACGTGACCACCACCGCCGGAAAGCTCGCCGATCTGAAGGCGCGGTTCCACGAGGCCGTGACCGCGAGCGGCGAGGCCGCGATCGAGAAGCAGCACGCGAAGGGCAAGCTGACCGCCCGGGAGCGGATCGAGCTCCTCCTCGACCACGGATCCTTCGTCGAGTTCGACGAGTTCGTGCGCCACCGCACGCACGCCTTCGGGATGGAGGCCAAGCGTCCCTACGGCGACGCCGTCGTCACCGGCGTCGGCACCATCCACGGCCGCAACGTCGCCGTCTTCAGCCAGGACTTCACGATCTTCGGAGGCTCGCTCGGCGAGGTCGCCGGCGAGAAGATCATCAAGGTGATGGACCACGCCCTCAAGACCGGCGTGCCCATGATCGGCATCCTCGACTCCGGCGGCGCCCGCATCCAGGAGGGTGTCGTCGCCCTCGGCAAGTACGGCGAGATCTTCCGCCGCAACACGGCCGCCTCCGGTGTCATCCCGCAGATCTCGATCGTGATGGGCCCGGCCGCCGGCGGTGCCGTGTACTCCCCCGCCCTCACCGACTTCGTCATCATGGTCGACAAGTCGAGCCACATGTTCGTCACCGGTCCCGACGTCATCAAGACGGTCACGGGCGAGGACGTCGGCTTCGAGGAGCTCGGCGGCGCCCTCACCCACAACAAGATCTCGGGCGTCTCGCACTATCTGGCGAGCGACGAGGAGGATGCGCTGGACTACGCGCGCACCCTGATCGGCTATCTCCCGCAGAACAACCTGGCGGAGCTCCCCACCTTCCACGCGGAGCCGGAGCTCGAGATCACGGACGCGGACCGCCGGCTCGACACCGTCATCCCCGACTCCCCGAACCAGCCGTACGACGTGAAGACGATCATCGAAGGGATCGTCGACGACGGCGAGTTCCTCGAGATCCAGCCGCTCTTCGCGCCGAACATCGTCATCGGCTTCGCTCGCGTCGAGGGCCGCTCCGTCGGCATCGTCGCCAACCAGCCGAGCGCGATGGCCGGGACGCTCAACATCGACGCCGGCGAGAAGGCGTCGCGGTTCGTGCGATTCTGCGACGCCTTCAGCATCCCGATCCTGACCCTGGTGGATGTGCCCGGCTATCTTCCGGGGACCGACCAGGAGTGGACCGGCGTCATCCGCCGCGGCGCCAAACTGCTGTACGCGTATGCAGAGGCGACGGTGCCGCTCGTCACGATCATCACACGCAAGGCCTACGGCGGCGCCTACATCGTCATGGGCTCCAAGCAGCTCGGTGCGGACATCAACCTGGCCTGGCCGACGGCCGAGATCGCCGTCATGGGCGGACAGGGCGCGGTCAACATCCTGTACCGCGGCGAGATCAAGCGCGCCGAGGAGGCCGGTGAGGATGTCGCGGCCGTCCGGACGAAACTCGCCAACGAGTACACGTACAACGTGGCGAGCCCCTTCCTCGCGGCCGAGCGCGGCGAGCTCGACGGAGTGATCGAGCCGGCGGCGACGCGGGTGTCGGTCATCAAGGCGCTGCGGGCGCTGCGTACCAAGCGGGCGACGCTGCCGCCCAAGAAGCACGGGAACATCCCGCTGTGAGCGGCGCCCACGTCCGGTCCGACTCGCCGCTCGATCCTTCGCAGCTGCGGTTCCTCACGCGCGGGGTGACGGCGGAGGAGGTCGCGGCGGTGACCGCTGTGCTCACCGCTGCCGCCGCCGCGCAGGCGGCCGCGGCGAAGGAGGCGCGGGCCGACTCCGGCCCGGATGCGTGGTCGCGTTCGCAGCGTGCCCTGCGCGCGGAACTGCGCCCGGGTCCCGGTGCCTGGCGCTCGTTCTCGGGCTGAGTCGCCCGTTGTACCCCGGTCGTGGCGTCCCCCGAGTGCGGGGCACCCGGATTTTCGCGGTGCGCCTCGAACGGGGGCCGCTCCGTGTCCCCCAGTGTCCTCCAAAATGACGACTATGTAATTGCTGGGAAGGGCGTCAATATGGTTATTGCTAGGTGTCTCTCCTCGTGAGTACACCGCCAAACACTCGCCGACTAGGGTAAGCGGGCGAGTGCTTTGGGGGCGAGTCAGGGCGATATTCGGGTTATCGCCCTGACTCGGGGTTTGAAAGGGGCCGACAATTCGGGTGTCGGCCCCTTTCCCCATCTCCGGGCCCGTCGCCGTCGGCGATTCGTCACGAATGTGCCGTCCCCGCCCCGCCAAGCGACCATTCGTCACGAATGTGCACTCCCAACCCCGCAGAACGACCATTCGTCACGAATGTGCCGTCCCAGCCCCGCCAGAACGGCGATTCGTCACGAATGCGCACTCCCAACCCCGCCAAGCGACCATTCGTCACGAATGTGCACTCCCAGCCCCGCCAAGCGACCATTCGTCACGAATGTGCACTCCCAGCCCCGCAGAACGACCATTCGTCACGAATGTGCCGTGGTAGACCGCCTCAGGCGACGGGACGCGGGATCTCCAGCCAGAGGTCGACCTCGTCGTCGTCCGACTCGGCGCCCAGCGCGTTCGCCGCCCCGTCGTCCGACATGCGCAGCCCGACGACCGTGACCGCGGTCTCCGAGGAGCGCGGCACAGTCCGGATGATCAGCTTGTCCGTCGTGGTGCCGCGGATCGCCTCGGCCAGCCGGTGCAGCACCGACTCCAGACCGCGAGGGTCGAGGTCGTCGATGCCGCCCTCATCCAGAAGGCTGACGACCACGCCGCGGCGGCGCGCATCCATCACCTCACGGCGGACGTCGTCGTTGAGGAGGCGCCGGCCGCGGATCTCGTCGCGGATCGCGCCCTCCAGGTAGCGGCACTCGCGCCGCTCGGCCTCGGTCAGGTCGCCTCCGCGGCGGACGATCTCGGCGAGCATCGGAGCCGCCACACGGTACGTCTGACGCAAGCGCAGCTGACGCTCCATCACGTGCGCCTCCTGGGCCGCCTGCCATTCGGTCGCCTCCCGCTCGGCGCGGGCGAACTGGAGGGCGTCCCGTCCCGCCTTCGCTAGCGATCCGGAGATCACCACCGCGACGCCGACCCACACCACCGACCCGACGACGCCGAGACCCGCCAACGCGCCTGGGCCCGCCCAGACCACGGTCTGGACGGCGAGGAAGCCGACGCCCACCCAGGCGACGACCTGACGTCGGCGCACGGCGCAGATGGTCATCAACGTGCCGACCGCTGCCACGTACCAGGTGGCGTAGCCGTTGTCCTTCGACGCATCCAACTGGCTGGTCACCAGGATCGGGATGACGACGCAGACAGCGAGGTCGAAGGCGGCCAGCCAGAGCGGCATCTTCGTGGGACTCGTCGGCCACAGAGTGATCACCGTCGCGACCGCGTAGAGCACCATCGCCACGATGGCCGGCCCCGCCATGCGCGGCGTGGACAGCGACGAGAGCGCGAGGAAGAGGTGATAGGCCGAGAAGAGCGCTCCGAGGCTGAGGAACAGGACGCGGTTGAGGGCGATCATGCGTCCACCTCCGGACCAGGACCCGCCACAGCCTCCCGGGCCGCCGCCTGTCCGGCGGGGACACCCAGCGGTGCTCGTCCGAGGCGGGCCAGAGGATCGTCACCGTCGTGCCCGCGCCGGGCTCGGACTCGATGCGCGCACGACCGCCGACCTTCGCGATCCGGTCACGGATGCTGATCCGGAGTCCCAGCCGCTCGGCCGGAACCTCCGACTCGGTGAAGCCGCGCCCGTCGTCCCGCACGACGACCTCGACGCTCGACGACGGCCCGCCGCCTCGGAGGGAGACGCTCCGCTTCACGCCGCTCGCACCGGCGTGCTGCATGCTGTTCACCATCGCCTGCACGGTCGCCGAGTAGACGGCCTCCGCGACATTGGCCGGAAGATCGTGGTCCTCGACGTCGTGGACCTCCACCACGAACGGCGACGAGAACGCCTTCGCCGCCGTCACCAGCCGGTCGGCCAGCGCGTCCAGGCTGTCGACGGACTGGTCCTCGGGGGTCGCCGCCTCGGCGGCGTGGAGGTGCCCGATGGCGTCGGCGGCCATGGCCGCGGCGAGCTCCTTCTGCTCCGGGCTGCGGGCGGAGGCGGCAGAGAGAAGCGTGGTCAGGACGCTGTCGTGCACGATCGCATCCACCTGGACCCGCTCCACCTCGGTCGCGTGCTGGCGCACAGCGGTGGCGTAGCGGGCGAGAGCCTGGCTCTGGGCAGCATCCACTGCGCTCGACGCCTGACGCATCATGGTGATGATGGCGAGGATGACGCCGCCGAGGATGACGGCGTAGATGGTGTCGAGGGCGGCCAGTTCGAACCCGGCCCCACCGCCCTCCGGGAGCGCCCGCACGACACCGTAGGCGATCGGCGCGACGAACGTGTAGACGACCGCGAGCCACAGCGGGTAAGCGACCGCTGCGAACGCCGTGAATACGGAGCAGAGGAACCAGACCCAGGGCTTGTCGTTGGCGAAGGCGCTCGGATGTTCGGCCAGCAGCGGCCAGGTGACGATCGCCGCGAGATACACCACGGAGAGCACACCCATCGTGATCTTCACGCCGCGCTGCACGATCGCGAGGACCACAGTGAGAGCCAGTCCGCCGAAGATGGCGACCATCGCCACGATGCCCCAGGGTTCGCGCAGATCGCCGAGCTGCCCCAGCGCGCTCGGGAGGGTCTGCAGCCCGAAGACGAGACCGAAGGCCGACACGGTCCGGTCGGAGATGCGCTCGATCCGCGCCCGGCTCAGAGGGTTGCGGGGCTTCGCCTGCTCCAGCGGAAGCCCCGGCCGGACCCCGCTAGGAGCGCTCATTGCCTGTCTCGGGATCGAGCCCGGGAAGGATGCCGTCCTCCACCGCCCGGCGGAGCAGGTCCACCTTCGTGGGAGCGGGACGACCCACCTCGACGTACTTGACGCGGATGCGATCCAGGTACTCGCGCGCAGTGGAGTTCGCGATGCCCAGCTGCATGGCCACGGCCTTCAAAGGCAGGCCGGAGGCGTAGAGGTGCAGCACATCCCGCTCACGGCGGCCCAGCTGCGCCTTCGCGAAGTCGCTGTCGGCGTCGATGGCGGTGGCCCACTCCAGGTTGTTGAGCACGTCGCCGCGCGCCACGGTGGCGATCGCGCTGATCACCGTGGTCGTCGGCGAGGACTTCGGAATGACGCCGGCGGCACCGGCGGCGAGCGCCTCGCGGACGCTCGCGACACGGTCGGCGATGCTGTGGACGAGGACGGCCGCCCCGGTGGCCTGCGAGCGCTTCACGTTGTCCGTCACCTTCGAGCCGTCGCCGAGCGACAGGTCGAGGACCACGACGTCGGACTCCTGCGAGCCGAGCTGGGACACGAAGTCGTCCACCGTGGGCGCGGTGACGACCACGTCGTACCCCGCGTCCTGACAGGCTGCCTTCAGCCCAAGACGCACGGACTCGTGATCGTCGACGATTGCCACCCGCACCATGTTGACCATCGTAGGGGGTGAAGGCATTTTCGTCGGCGAGCATGCATTCAACGCGTCAGCGTGGCGACCGCCTCCAGATGGTGCGTGTTCGGGAAGAGGTCGAACGCGCGCATCCCGCGGAGGCTGTAGCCGTGACCGGAGAAGAACGCCAGGTCGCGCGCCAGGGCGACCGGGTCGCAGGCGACGTAGACGACCTGCGCCGGGGCGAGAGCGGCGATCGCGTCCACCACTTCGCGGCCGGCGCCGGAGCGCGGAGGATCGAGCACGACCGTCGCTGCATGCAGCCGGGCGCGCTCGGCGGCGGAAGCGTCGGCAGCGAGCCGGGAGACGTAGCGCTCGACGCGGTCCGTGACGGCGGAAGCCCCCACCCATTCGGCGAGGTTCTCGGCGGCGTCGTCGGTGGCGGTCTCACTGCTCTCGACGGAGGTGATGCGGAGGGTCTGGCCGAAGCGGTCGCCCAGTGCGGCGGCCAGCAGCCCGACTCCGCCGTACAGGTCGAGATTGGCGGCGCGCGGGTCGAACAGCGCCTCGTCGACGGCGGTCTGCACGGCCCGCGTGAGGGTCTGCGCCGCGCCACGGTGGACCTGCCAGAATCCGCGGGCATCCAGCCGGAACTCGCGGTCGCCGACCCGCTCGCGGATGGGAACGGGCCGACGGCGGGGACGGACCGTGCGCCGGCCCGACCGCACGGGCGCATCGTTGACCAGGACGTGCGATGTCCCGAGACCGGTGGCGACCACATCCACGGATTCGGCGCCCGCGAACGACTGGCCGAACGGCGTCGACTCCTGGACCAGGCCGGTCGCGAGGGGCAGGTCGGAGACCGGGATGACGCTGTGCGAGCGGGCGGCGTACGGGCCGATGCGACCGTCGGCGCCGACCTGGAGGCGGACGCGCGTGCGCCATCCCGTGCCGTCGGCGGTCTCTCCGTCGACCGGTTCCACCTGGAGCGGCCCCCCGCCCGGTCCGAGTGTCGCGATGAGGTCCGGGGAGAGGCGGCCGGTGCGCTGCAGTGCATCCTCGATCACCCGGCGCTTGAGCTCGCGCTGATGCCCGAGGCGGATGTGCCCGAACTCGGCACCGCCGGCCCGCTCTGCGGGCGGACGCTCGAGCGAGGCGGCGCTCCACACGTGAGGCTGCCGTTCGGGCGACGGCTGGACCACCCCGACGACCTCCCCGCGCCAGAACCGCTCGTGGCTGGTGTCCGCGATCCGGGCGCGCACGCGCTCCCCCGGCATCGTGTCGGGCACGAAGACGACGCGCCCCTCGTGGCGGGCGACGAACACGCCGCCATGGGCGACGTTGGTAATGTCGAGTTCGACCTCGTCCTTCGGGAGGTCTCCCTCATCCTTCTGGGGCATCCTTCGAGCATCCCACAGGTGACCATGCGTCTGTACCTCGCCTCCACTTCGCCCGCGCGGCTGGCTTTGCTGCGCGCCGCGGGCATCGAGCCGGTGATCGTTCCCTCCCACGTCGACGAGCCTGCGGCGGTCGCCGCCGCCGAGGCGGAGCACGGGCCGCTGGACGCCCCCACCATGGTGCAGCTGCTCGCCCGCCTGAAGGCGGAAGCCGTCCGCGGAAGCCTCGACGGCGAGCCGATCGACGGCCTCATCCTCGGTGGGGATTCGGCGTTCGCGATCGGCGGCGCCATCCACGGCAAGCCGCATCTGCCCGAGGTCGCCCGGGAGCGGTGGCGGCAGCAGCGCGGGCGCACCGGGATGCTGTATTCCGGCCACTGGCTCATCGATCACCGGGACGGCCGCGAGAATGCCGCAGCCGGGTCGGCCGCCGTCGCGTCGGTGACATTCGCCGACGTGACGGACGAGGAGATCGAGGCCTACGTGGCCAGCGGAGAGCCGCTGGAGGTAGCGGGCGCCTTCACCATCGACAGCCTGGGCGGCCCGTTCATCACGCGGGTCGAGGGCGACCCGAGCACGGTGGTGGGGCTCTCGCTTTCGACGCTTCGCGAACTCGTCCGCGAGCTCGGCTTCTCGTGGACCTCGCTCTGGAATCGCTGACGAAACCGCTGAGGGTTGTAGGCTGCCGAAGCTTCCGATCGTCCATTTTTGTGAGGATCGACCAAATCCCGTTCGATATCGAGCAATAGGCTAGGGAACTGTGCCACGTATCACGAAGGTTTTGATCGCCAACCGCGGGGAGATCGCCGTCCGCGTCATCCGGGCGGCGAAGGACAGCGGGATCGCCTCCGTCGCCGTGTACGCGGACCAGGATCGCGACGCCGTTCACGTCCGCCTCGCCGACGAGGCCTACGCCCTGGACGGGACGACCAGTGCCGAGACGTATCTGGTCATCGAGAAGCTGCTCTCCGTGGCCCGCCGTTCCGGCGCGGACGCGGTGCATCCCGGCTACGGGTTCCTGGCCGAGAACGCGGACTTCGCGCGCGCCGTCATCGCGGCCGGCCTGACCTGGATCGGTCCGTCGCCCGAGGCCATCGAGCGGCTGGGCGACAAGGTCTCGGCCCGTCATGTGGCGGAGAAGGTCGGAGCGCCGCTCGCTCCCGGAACCCTGAACCCGGTGGCGGACGCGGCCGAGGTGCTCGACTTCGTCGACGTGCACGGCCTCCCCGTCGCCATCAAGGCGGCGTTCGGCGGTGGCGGTCGTGGCCTCAAGGTGGCCCGTACCCGCGAAGAGGTCGCCGAGCTGTTCGAGTCGGCCACCCGCGAGGCGATCGCGGCGTTCGGTCGCGGCGAGTGCTTCGTCGAGAAGTACCTGGACCAGCCCCGCCACGTCGAGACGCAGTGCCTCGCCGACGCGTACGGCAACGTGGTCGTCGTCTCGACGCGCGACTGCTCGCTGCAGCGCCGGCACCAGAAGCTCGTGGAGGAGGCGCCTGCGCCGTTCCTGACGCCCGAGCAGACCGAGAAGCTCTACACATCCTCCAAAGCCATCCTGCAGGAGGTCGGCTACCAGGGCGCAGGCACCTGCGAATTCCTCATCGGCAAGGACGGGACGGTGTCCTTCCTCGAAGTGAACACCCGTCTGCAGGTGGAGCACCCCGTCTCGGAGGAGGTCACCGGCATCGACCTCGTGCGCGAGCAGTTCCGCCTCGCCGAGGGCGGCGAGCTCGACTACGACGACCCCGCGCCGCGCGGCCACTCCTTCGAATTCCGCATCAATGGCGAGGACGCCGGTCGCGGCTTCATCCCGTCGCCCGGCCCGGTCCACGTCTTCAAGCCGGCCGGCGGTCCGGGCGTGCGCGTCGACAGCGGCATCCAGGCGGGCGATGTCATCAGCGGCGCCTTCGACTCCATGCTGGCGAAGCTCATCGTCACGGGTTCCAGCCGCGAGGAGGCCCTGGAGCGCTCGCGTCGCGCCCTCGACGAGTTCGAAGTCGCCGGGCTGCCCACCGTGCTCCCATTCCACCGCGCGATCGTGCGCGACCCGGCGTTCGCGCCGCAGGACGGCGAGCCGTTCTCGGTGTACACCCGCTGGATCGAGACCGAGTGGACGAACGAGATCGAGCCCTGGTCGGGCGAGCTGACCGGCCAGCCCGCCTCGGAACGTCGCAACAGCGTCGTGGTGGAGGTCGAAGGCAAGCGTATCGAGGTCTCCCTCCCGGCGAGGCTGCTCAGCGGTGGCGCGGCTGAGGCAACGCCCGCTGCTCCCCGTCGCCGAGGCGGTTCGCATGCAGTGGACACCGCCACCGGCGACTCCGTCACCGCGCCGATGCAGGCGACGGTGGTCAAGGTCGCCGTCGAAGACGGGGATCCGGTGGTGAAGGGCGACCTCGTGCTGGTCCTCGAGGCGATGAAGATGGAGCAGCCGCTGACCGCCCACAAGGACGGCACCGTCTCCGGCATCAACGCGACCGTCGGCGACACCGTGTCCTCGGGACACCTGCTGCTCAACATCGTCTAGCGCTCGCGTCGGCTCCAGCGCCCGAATCGGCATCGTCGCTCGCGTCGGCTCCAGCGCCCGAATCGGCTCCAGCACTCGAGTCGCGATCGCCTCTCGTAGCCAACGGAGGAGTTCTCGGCGCCATCTCGCGGCTCTTCCTCCGTATGGCGCATCAGCCTGTCCGTGATCCACTGATCGCCTCCCTTTCCGCCACCCGCACACCCCGTTCGATCGTCGCGACGACGTTTTCGGGACTCTGCAGCACCTCGCGGGCCGAAAACCGCATCCACCGGGCTCCCAGGAGAGCCAGGCCGGTGTCGCGCTGCCGGTCGCGCTCGAAGGCCGCGCGTCCGCGGTGGAACTCGTAGCCGTCGACCTCGACATACAGGACTCCGTCCACCCGCACATCCACTCGGCCCACCCCGGGCACCGCAATCTGCTGTTCCACGACGTGATCGCGGGCGATGAGTCGCTGACGAAGGAGGGATTCGACCCCGGAATCGGAGCCCGGCCGGGCGAGCTCGGCCACGTTCCGCGATCGCTGCGGCTCCCGCTGGAACACCCTGCGTAAGCCGGATCGTGTGATGCGGCCGGAGGAGATGGCCGTGTCGAGCACGGCGACAGCGGTCTCCTGATCGGAACATCGGACCACGCTCCGAAGGCAATCGGCCAGGGAGACCCGCCAGATCTCCTCCTGTCGTTCGCTTCGACTCCAGTGGCGGACCTGCGTGGCGTTCGCGCTCCCCGGCCTTCCCGCGTGCGGGGGCATCCTGAGGTGCGTACGAAGGTCGTTCCCGCCCCACAGTCCGTAGCTTCGCGCGGCTGTGACGCACGAGAGCTTCGCGCCCGCGCGAACGGCGGCGAGCAGCGGCTCTGCGGCATCGGGCAGCACGTAACGACCAGTTCGGGGCCGAACGAGACGGCCCACGGCGACGGCGTTGCTCAGCGCGCGCTCCGTGGCGCCGGCCGCTCGAAGCTGACGCACGGACGCAGCCCCGCCGAGCCGCCTCAGTTCTGCCATCCAATCCATGGCTTCCATCGTGCGAGAGCGGACGCGCTGAACGGCGGCCGGCCGGAAATCTGTGGATAAGTCCGTCGGCCGGGACTCTGTGAGCGAATGGCCGGCCAGAAATATGGGGCGGGTGGCCTGCCGGAAACGGAGGAGTTCTCAGTCCGACACGCCGGGGCGCGAGGGTTCGGGAGGCGTCCAGCGGACGAATCCGGGCACACCGCCTCCCTTTCCGACGACGTCAACGGGAGCAGGAGTGGACGTCGGAAACGGAGGAGATCCCAGTCCGACACGCCGACGGACGAAGGTTAGGGAGGCGTTCAGTGGACGAAATCGGGCGCATCGCCTCCGTTTCCGACGCCGTCAACGGGCGCAGGACGATGCGCCCGACCCGGCCTCAGAGGACGATGTGCATCGCCCGCGCGGCGTCGGTGATCGATCCGGACAGCGACGGGTACACCGTGAACGCCCGGGCGACCTGGTCGACCGTGAGCCGCTGTTCGACGGCGAGTGCGAGCGGGAAGATCAGCTCGGAGGCGCGCGGCGCCACGATGACGCCGCCGATCACCGTTCCGGAGCCCGTACGCGCGAACAGCTTCACGAAGCCGTCGCGGATGCCGAGCATCTTGGCCCGTGGGTTGGATTTGAGAGGCAGCTTGTAGATGTCGCCCTGAGCGATGCCCTCCTCGATCTGCTTCTGGCTCCAGCCGACCGTGGCGATCTCGGGCTGCGTGAAGATGTTGGAGCTGACGTTGCGCAGCTCGATCGGGTTCACGGCGTCGCCCATGGCGTGGAACACCGCCGTCCGGCCCTGCATCGACGCGACCGAGGCCAGGGGCAGGGAGTCGGAGCAGTCGCCGGCCGCGTAGATGTTCGGGATGGACGTGCGGGCCACCCGGTTGACCCGGATGTGACCGGACGATGCCAGCTGAACCCCGGCCTGCTCCAGCCCGATCCCCGCCGTGTTCGCCACGGAGCCGACCGCCATCAGGCAGTGCGAGCCCTCGATCGTGCGGCCGTCCGTCAGGGTGGCGACGACGCCGTCCTTCGTGCGGACCACGGATTCCGCGCGCGACTTCGACAGCACCTGCATGCCGTTGCGCTTGAACACGTTCTCGATCACGTGGGCCGCATCCGCGTCTTCGCCCGGGAGAACCTGGTCCCGCGACGAGATCAGCGTGACCTTCGACCCGAGAGCCGTGTACGCCGAGGCGAACTCGGCGCCGGTGACGCCGGAACCCACCACGATCAGGTGAGCGGGCACCGAGTCGAGGTCGTACAGCTGCGTCCAGGTCAGGATGCGCTCCCCGTCGGGCTCGGCGGAGGGCAGGATGCGCGGGCTCGCGCCGACCGCGACGACGATCGTGTCGGCCTCCACCCGGTCGAAGTCGGTCCCGGAATCGCCCTTGGACGTCGAGACGATGACCGCGCTCGCGCCGTCGAGCCGGCCCTCGCCGGTCACGATCCGGACGCCGGAGCGGACCAGCTCGGCGCGCATGTCCTCGGACTGCTGACGCGCGAGGCCCATGAGGCGCTTGTTCACCGCGGCGAGGTTGACGGCGATCTCCGGACGGGCCGGCTTGCCGTTCTCGCCGCGGGAGAAGAACTGGACGCCGAGATCGGCCGCTTCGGCGAGCGCGTTGGTCGCCTCGGCGGTCGCGATGAGGCTCTTCGAGGGCACGACATCCGTGATCACCGCCGAGCCGCCCACTCCGGACCGCTCTACGATCGTCACCTCGGCACCCAGCTGCGCGCCCGCCAGGGCCGCCTCGTAGCCGCCGGGGCCGCCGCCGAGGACCGCGATGCGCTGCTTGCGCTCGAATTCATACGCCATGCGCACCATTCTTCCGTATGGCCCGCACCGATGCGCACGCGTCCGGATCCGGTGAGGAAAGCGGCGCTCAGTAGAGTTGCCTCATGCTCGAATCCATCACCAACCCGCTCGACGACCCCGCCGCCGATCCGTTCGACGTGGCACAGCAGGCGGCCGCCCAACTGGCCGAGAAGACCGGAGTGGAGCGTCACGACATCGCGCTCACCCTGGGCAGCGGCTGGGGCAGGGCCGCCGACCTCATCGGAGAGACGG
Organism: Leifsonia sp. CL147; assembly: GCF_900114565.1. Lineage (GTDB taxonomy): Bacteria > Actinomycetota > Actinomycetes > Actinomycetales > Microbacteriaceae > Leifsonia. The sequence goes on along the minus strand of NZ_FOTM01000004.1, from coordinate 47,634 downwards.
TCGCGACCATCCCGGCCACGGAGATCGTCGGCTTCAGCAAGCCCGCGCTGGAAGGTCACGTCGGGACCCTCCGCTCGGTCCGGCTGCCGAACGGCAAGCACGCGCTGGTGATCGGCGCACGCACCCACTACTACGAGGCGCACGGGGTCCGCCGGGTCGTCCACAGCGTGCGCACCGCCGCGGCCGCCGGTGCCACGACGATGATCCTCACCAACGGCGCAGGCGGCATCAAGGAGCACTGGAAGCCGGGCACGCCCGTCCTGATCAGCGACCACATCAACCTGACGGCGGACTCGCCGCTCGAGGGCGCGACGTTCATCGACCTGACGGACCTCTACTCGAAGCGGCTGCGCGACCTCGCACGCACGATCGACCCGACGCTCGACGAGGGCGTCTACACGCAGTTCCGCGGACCGCACTACGAGACGCCCGCCGAAGTGCAGATGGCGAAGGCGATCGGCGGTCACATCGTCGGGATGTCCACGGCCCTCGAGGCGATCGCGGCACGCCAGGCGGGGATGGAGATCCTCGGCATGTCGCTCGTCACGAATCTGGCCGCGGGCATCCAGAAGACGCCCCTCAGCCACGAAGAGGTCATCGAAGCGGGTCGCGCCGCCGAGCCGGTGATCAGCGCCCTCCTCGCCCGGATCGTGGAGGCACTGTGAGCGGGACGACCCTGAGCGAGCCGAAGGGCACGCCGCAGCTTCTCGCCGAGGCCCGCGCCTGGCTGGCACAGGACCCGGATCCGGAGACCCGCGACGAATTGGATGGGCTCATCGTCGCCGCCGAGGCCGGCTCGGCCGAGGCGGTCGCCGACCTGCACTCGCGATTCGACGAGCGCCTCGCGTTCGGGACCGCCGGCCTGCGCGGCGCGATCGCGGCCGGCCCGAACCGGATGAACCGCGTGCTGGTGGCCCAGGCGGCGGCGGGCTTCGCACGCTGGCTGCTCGAGCACGCCGAGGAGGACAGGACTCCGTCGGTCGTGATCGGCTACGACGGACGGAAGAACTCCGACGTCTTCGCCCGCGACACCGCCGAGCTGATGGCGGGCGCAGGCATCCACGCCGTCCTGCTCCCCCGCCTGATGCCGACGCCGGTGCTGGCATTCGCCGTCCGCCACCTGGATGCCAGCGCCGGCGTCATGGTCACGGCCAGCCACAACCCGCCCGACGACAACGGGTACAAGGTGTACCTGGGCGGAGAGGACCATGGTTCGCAGATCGTCTCCCCGGTCGACGCGGAGATCGCGGCGCACATCCTCGAGGTCGCGGCGGGAAGCGTCGCCGACCTGGCGCGCTCCGACCGCTACGAGGTCGCCTCGGACGACATCGAGCAGGCGTACATCGACGCGACAGTCGCCGTCGCGGCCTCCGGTGCTGCGCGCGACGCCGTCTCGTTCGTGTACACGGCGATGCACGGCGTCGGCTGGCGCACCGCCCGTGAGGTGTTCGCGCGCGCCGGGTTCGCCTCCCCGACCCCCGTAGCGGAGCAGATCGACCCGGACCCCGCCTTCCCGACGGTCGCCTTTCCGAACCCGGAGGAGCCAGGTGCGATGGACCTCTCCTTCGCCACCGCCCGGGAGGCGCGCGCCGACCTGATCATCGCCAACGACCCGGACGCCGACCGCCTCGCGGTGGCCATTCCGGATTCCGGCAGCGCCGATGGCTATCGACGTCTCTCCGGCAACGAGGTCGGTGCACTGCTCGGCTGGCGTGCCGCCGAGCTCGCCGGCACGTACGGCGGCGACCGGGGACCCTTCGGTACGCTGGCCTGCTCCGTCGTCTCCTCCCCGGCCCTCGCCGCGGTCGCCGGCGCGTATCGCCTCGACTTCGCGGACACCCTCACGGGCTTCAAGTGGGTGTCCCGTGCGCCGGGTCTGATCTACGGCTACGAGGAGGCGCTCGGCTACCTGGTGAACCCTGAGACGGTGCGCGACAAGGACGGCATCTCGGCCGCGGTCGCCTTCCTCGACCTCGCGAACGACCTCGCCGCGGACGGCGTGACCATCGCCCAGCACCTGGACGCCTTCGCCGAGCGGTTCGGCTTCTTCGCCAGCGACCAGATCTCCCTGCGCGTGACCGACCTGACGCGGATCGCGGAGATCATGGCCGCGCTCCGGGCGACCCCGCCGAGCCGGCTGGGCGAGGTGCGGGTCCGGCAGATCGACGACCTGCGCGACGGCTTCGGCGGGCTGCCTCCGAGTGACGTGCTCCGCATCCTGCTCGAGGACGGCTCACGCGTCATGGTGCGCCCGAGCGGCACCGAGCCGAAGCTCAAGATCTACATCGACGCCTCGAGCGACGAGGGAACGGTGGAGGAGCGCCGCGCGACAGCGACCGCTCGCGTCGCCGCGCTCGCCGAGGCGATGCGGGTGCTCACCGCCTGACCCGGCCGAGCCTCAGCGCCGGCGAGCGGGACAGCGGCCGCTCCCACCGTCCTCCTGGATGCCTGACTAACCTTTTTTAAGCAGAGGCCTTATGAAAGGTTAAGCTGCTAACCTTTCATAACGACGACCGGAAAGGTAAGGATGTCGACCGCACTCTCGTATGAATCCCGGACGCTTCCTGATCGCGCCGAGGCCGAGTACGCGTCACGACGAATGCAGCTGCTTCGGCGCCGCCCCTACCAGGCGGCCGTGCCGCCCGCTCTCGCGACGGCAGAATTCCCGTTCTCGCCGGCACTGCTCGCCGAGGTCGACGATGCGACGCAGGAGCTTGTCCGCTTCGACGCGGAACGCGCGTATTTCGTGGCTCCGTTCTCGGCCATCCTCCTGCGTACCGAATCCGCTTCCAGCTCCCAGATCGAGCAGCTCACCGCCGGGCCGCGCGCCATCGCCGAAGCTGTGATCGGAGAGCGCACGGAAGGGAACGCCCGGCTGATCGTGAGCAATGTGCACGCCATGGAGGCGGCGCTCGCCCTTGCGGGCGACATCAGCAACGCGTCGATCATCGCGATGCACACGGCCCTGCTCGGCGAGGCGAGCCCGCAGACGACGGGACGCTTCCGCGAGGAACAGGTGTGGATCGGCGGCCAGCTGCCCCAGACGGCCGGCTTCGTCCCTCCACATCACGAGCGGGTACCCGCAGCGATGGACGACCTCATCGCCTTCGCGCGGCGGACGGACCTCCCTCCGCTTGCTCAGGCGGCGATCGCCCACGCCCAATTCGAGACCATCCACCCGTTCCCGGACGGCAACGGTCGCACCGGACGCGCGCTCCTCCACTCCATGCTGAGGCATTCCGGCGTGCTTCGGCAGCTGGCCGTACCCGTCTCGGCCGGACTTCTCACCGAGATCGAGCGCTACTTCGACGCGCTGACGCAATTCCGCACCGGCGACCACGAGCCCATCGTGCAGGTTTTCGCCGAGGCGTCGCTGACCGGCGTCGCCAACGCCCACCGACTGGCCCGTGACATCGAGGATGCGCAGGCGAGCTGGCAGGACAGGCTCTCGGGGGTTCGCGCCGACTCGGTCGCGAGGAAGCTCGCACAGATCTCGATCGAGTTCCCCGTGCTGAACACGGCGACGGCCGCGCGCCTCAGCGGCTCCAGCCGACCTGCGGTCGCCAGCGGACTCGATGTCCTGGTCGAGCGCGGCATCCTGGCCCGGGGCGGGTCAGCGAAGCGGAACCGGACCTGGATCAACGTCGACGTCCTCGACGCCCTGACGGCCTTCGCCGAGCGTGCGGGGCGTCGCCGGCGAGGGTGACGGACGCTACCCGAGGGCCTCGTCGAGCTTCCGCTCCAGCTCCTCGAGGTCGAAGTAGTTCTGCACGACGATCACGTCGGCGTTGGTCGGCCCGATCCGGTCCACGAGTTCCGGCGAGGTCAGCACGACCTGCGCGTCGGCCGCGGCCTCCTCGATGTGGGCGGCGTCGGACGCCGTGACGTCGGCGTCGATCCCGAGCCGGTCGAGGACGCGCTCGGCGTTGACCTTCAGGATGCCGGAGGTGCCGACGCCCACTCCGCAGATCGCCACGATCTTCACGGAGCCGCCTTCCTCATCAGGGCCTTCCCCGCATCAGGGACGACCCTCATCGTGCCGCATTCTGCTCGCTCAGCGAAAGGATGCGCTGCACGTCCGCGATGTCCGTCGCCGCAGCGAGGGCCGGGATGGCGCCGGGGTCGTTGAAGACGTTGGCCAGTTCCGCCACGCTCGTCACGTGCGCCTCCGGCGTCGAGACGGCCAGCCCCAGCACCACCGACACGGGGTCGTTGTGCGGGTGGCCGAAGACGACGGGCTCATCGAGAGTGACGACCGACAGCCCGTCCGAGTTCACGTCGGGCCCGGGCCGCGCATGCGCCAGAGCAAGGCCCGGTGCGATCACGATGTACGCTCCGAACTCCTCGATCACCTGGACCATCCGCTGCGCGTAGCCCTGCTCGGTGGCGCCGGAACGGGCCAGCGCCTCCCCTGCCAGCTCGACCGCTTCGCGCCAGCCGCCGGCGTGCGCACCGACGGTGATGGCGGAATCGGGCAGCGGTGGCAGTGGCATATCTCAAGGGTAACGCCCAGGGCGTTACGAACCCTCGAAACCTGCTGTGATGATCTCGGCCAGCTCCTCGCGCTCCTCGATGGGGAGGAACGCGCCTGCTGCAGCGTTGAGCTGGAAGATCTCCAGGTCCGTGCGGTCGTAGGCAAAAGCGTCGGCGAGGATGCTCAGCTCACGGGTCAGCGTCGTGCCGCTCATCAGGCGGTTGTCGGTGTTCACCGTGACGCGGAAGCCCAGCTGGTAGAGCAGATCGAAGGGGTGGTCGAGGATGTCGTCGCCCCACGCCGCGATCGCGCCGGTCTGCAGGTTGGAGGTCGGGCTCGTCTCGAGCGCGATCTCGCGGTCCTTGACCCACTGCGAGAGCGTCCCCAGAGTGACGTACGTGTTCTCGTCGTCCTGACGCTCGATCGTGATGTCCTCCGCGAGCCGGACGCCGTGGCCGAGGCGCAGCGCACGTCCGTCCAGGAGCGCGCCGCGGATGCTGTCCAGCCCGTCGGCCTCGCCCGCGTGGACGGTGGTGGGGAAGAACTCGGAGGCCAGGTAGTCGAAGGCCTCGCGGTGCTTCGACGCCGGGAAGCCGGCCTCGGGCCCGGCGATGTCGAAGCCGACGACCCCGCGGTCGCGGTGGCGGACGGCGAGCTCGGCGAGCTCACGTCCGCGGTCGTTGTGGCGCATGGCCGAGACCAGCTGCCCGATCCGGATGCGGCCGCCGGCCGCGCGCACGTCCTCGATGCCCAGCTCGATGCCCTCCTGCACCGCCTCGACCGTCTCGTCGAGGCTCAGGCCCGCCGAGAGGTGCTGCTCGGGGGCCCAGCGGAGCTCGCCGTAGACGACGCCGTCGGCTCCGAGGTCCTGCACGGACTCGCGGGCGACGCGGACGAGTCCCTCGCGGGTCTGCATCACGGCGGTGGTCAGATCGAAGGTCTTGAGGTATTCGACGAGGGAGCCCGAGTTCGACTTCTCGGCGAACCAGCGGGCCAGCTCGCCCGCATCCCGTGCCGGGAGCTCCAGCCCGATCTCCTCGGCGAGCTCGATCACGGTCCCGGGGCGAAGGCCGCCGTCCAGGTGGTCGTGCAGGGAGACCTTCGGCAGGGGCCGCACCTCGGTGCCGTCGGCCAGCGTGTACTCGTTCCAGGCGTCGTTCATGTCCCCCACCCTAGGCGATGCGATCGGCGATCAGCGGGCCGCGCTCGAAGGGCGTCCCGGCCGGCGCGATGCGGTAGGCGCCTTCGAGCGCTTCGAGGGCGCGCTCGAAGCGGGCCGGCTCGTCCGCCGACAGCGTGAACAGCGGCTCTCCCGCGCGCACCGTGTCGCCGGGCTTCGCGTGCAGGTCGATCCCGGCCGCGTGCTGCACCGGATCCTGCTTGCGCGCCCGCCCCGCCCCGAGCCGCCAGGCGGCGATGCCGAACGGCAGGGCCTGCTGCTCCACGAGGATGCCGTCCTCCTGGGCGACCACGGTGTGCGTCTCCTTCGCCACCGGCAGGGCCGCCTCCGGGTCTCCGCCTTGCGCACGGATGACCTCGCGCCACTTGTCCATCGCGCGGCCGTCCTTCAGCGCGGCCTCCACGTCCTCGTCCGGCCGTCCGGCGAGTGCCAGCATCTCGCGCGCCAGGGCCACGGTCAGTTCGACGATGTCGGCCGGGCCGCCGCCGGCGAGCACCTCCACCGACTCCCGCACCTCGTTGGCGTTGCCGATCGCACGCCCGAGCGGCACGTTCATGTCGGTGAGCAGCGCCGAGGTCGCGACACCCGCATCCCGGCCCAGTTCCACCATCGTCCGGGCGAGCTCCCGCGACCGCTCGATGTCCTTGAGGAACGCACCGGAGCCGAACTTCACGTCCAGCACGAGAGCGCCCGTGCCTTCGGCGATCTTCTTCGACATGATGGAGGACGCGATCAGCGGGATGGCCTCGACCGTGCCGGTGATGTCGCGCAGGGCGTAGAGCTTGCCGTCCGCGGGCGCGAGACCGGATCCGGCGGCGCAGATCACGCCGCCCTCGTTCTGCAGCTGCGCGAACATCTCCTCGTTGCTGAGGTTTGCCCGCCAGCCCGGGATGCTCTCCAGCTTGTCGAGCGTCCCGCCGGTGTGACCGAGCCCGCGGCCGGACAGCTGCGGGACCGCGACGCCGAACGTCGCGACGAGCGGCATCAGCGGCAGGGTGATCTTGTCGCCCACTCCGCCCGTGGAGTGCTTGTCGGCGGTCGGCTTCCCGAGCCCCGAGAAGTCCATCCGTTCGCCGGACGCGATCATGGCCAGCGTCATGTCCTTGATCTCGCGGCGGGTCATCCCGTTGAGGAAGATCGCCATCGTCATCGCGGACATCTGCTCGTCCCCCACGTAGCCGCGGGTGTAGGCGTCGATGAGCCAGTCGATCTGGGCGGTGCTCAGTTCGCCGCGGTCGCGCTTGGTCCTGATCAGGTCGACGGCGTCGAACGCCTCGACTTCTGCACGGTCGGTCACGGAGGTTTCCTGTTCAGTCGTTCTCGTGCTCGGCCGCGTACGCGGCGAGCTGGCGCGGCCCGAAGGCGTCGGGCAGCACCTCGTCGATGGTGCGGATGCCCGAGACGGTCTCCAGCAGCATCCCTTCGGCGGAGTGCTCGTAGAGGAGCTGCCGGCAGCGGCCGCACGGCATGAGCGTCGCACCGTCGCCGTCCACGCAGGTGAATGCGACGAGGTGGCCGCCGCCGGTCATCGCGAGCGACGACACGAGCCCGCACTCCGCGCACAGCGTGATCCCGTAGCTCGCGTTCTCGACGTTGCAGCCGCTGACGATGCGGCCGTCGTCCACCAGGGCCGCGGCCCCGACGGGGAACTTCGAGTAGGGGACGTAGGCGTGCGCCATCGCTTCGTTCGCCGCGGCGCGCAGCGCATCCCAGTCGATGGTGCCGGGCGAGAGGGGGACGCTGCTCATGACTTGATGTACGGCTTCCCGTCGGCCGCGGGGGCACGGGAGAGACCGACCAGGCCGGCGACGGCGAGGATGGTCACGACGTACGGGAGCATCAGCATGAACTCGCTCGGGACGGGCGAGCCGATGGTGCTGAGCACGTTCTGCAGGTTCGTCGCGAAGCCGAACAGGAGCGCGGCGAGGGTGGCACGGATGGGGTCCCACCGCCCGAAGATGACGGCCGCGAGGGCGATGAACCCTTGGCCTGCGGTCATCTCCTTGGAGAACGCGCCCACCGAACCCAGCGTGTAGTAGGCCCCGCCGAGACCGGCGATCGCGCCGGCGAGGGAGACGTTCCAGAAGCGGGTGCTGTTGACGTTGATGCCGACCGTGTCGGCCGCCTCGGGGTGCTCGCCGACCGACCGCAGCCGCAGGCCCCAGCGGGTCTTGAACAGCCCGAACCAGACCAGGAAGACCGCGATGTACATCAGGTACTCGATGATCGACTGGTCGAACAGGACCTTGCCGATGACCGGGATGTCGCTGAGCAGCGGGATCGGCCACTGCGGCAGGCGCGGAGGGTGGTTGAGCAGCTGCGGGTCGCCGGCCAGGACCTTGGAATAGAGGAAGCTCGTGAGGCCGATCACCAGCACATTGAGCACGACTCCGACGATGACCTGGTCGACCAGGTACTTGATGCCGAAGGCGCCGAGGAGGAAGGAGACCAGCACGCCGGCGATCATCGCGGCGACGAGCCCGACGACCCAGCTCCCGGTGAGAGTCGCCGTCATCGCCGAGACGAACGCGCCGGCGAGCAGCTGGCCCTCGATCGCGACGTTGACGACGCCTCCGCGCTCCGACACGACGCCCCCGAGGGCACCGAACACGAGCGGGACGGCGAGGCTGATCGTGCCGAGCAGCAGGCCCGTGACCGGGACCGGGTAGGGACTGCCGGAGTCGGCCCACGCCAGGAAGGCGAACATGAAGAGCAGCGAGAAGACGATGACCACCCAGATCGGCGTCCTCCTGGCCTGGTACGACAGGTACGCGCTCCACGCCGTCGCCGCGAGCAGGAGGACGATGATCACGGTCGTCGCGACGAACGTGTCGACGGTGAGGTTCGGCACCTTGACGGCGTCGGAACTCTCGGAGAAGCGGAAGGTGCTCTGCCCGTGACGCGCGAATCCGAAGAACAGGATCAGGCTGATCAGCACGAACACCCCGAAGGCGATCGGTGCCTTCCAGGAGCGGATCTGCGCCTTCTCGAGGACGATCGGCGAGGAGTCGGGGATGACGGGGGCGGTGGTGGTCACTTGGCCTCCACCTCCTTCGTGACGATGGGACGCGGTCTCCGGGGCGACGTGCCCGGAGCAGGAAGACGGAAGATCGCGCGCACGAGCGGCGGGGCGGCGACGAACAGGACGATCAGCGACTGCAGGATGAGCACGATGTCGATGGGGATGTCATTCGCCGCCTGGATGGTGTAGCCGCCGGCCTTGAGCGCACCGAAGAGCAGACCGGCGATGAACACACCGCCGGGCCGCGAGCGGCCGAGCAGCGCGACGGTGATCGCGTCGAAGCCGATCCCCGCATCCACCCCCGAGCTGATGCCCTGGGGGAAGACGCCGAGCGCTTGACTCGCCCCGGCGATCCCGACCAGCCCACCGGCGATGAGCATCGCGTAGACGTAGACGTTCTTGACGTTGATGCCTGCGACACGGGCGGCGTTCGGGTTCTCGCCCACCGCGCGGAACCGGAAACCGAGGCCCGACCGGTTGATCAGCCACCAGACGACCACGGTCGCGGCGATGACGAGCACGAAGGCCCACGTGACGTTGTACTGATCGCCGAACAGCGGAGGGAACACCGCATTAGCGTGCACGGGAGGAGCCTTCGGGTTGCTCGACCCCGGCGCCTGCAGCAGGCCCTGGGTCCGCAGCATGTACGAGATCAGATAGAAGGCGATGTAGTTCAGCATGATCGTGACGATCACCTCGTGCGCGCCCGTCCGCGCCTTCAGAAGGCCCACGATGCCGGCCCAGATGGCACCGCCGACGATGCCGGCGAGGACCGCGAGGACCAGGTGGACGACCGGTGGGAGCGAGAACGAGAACCCGACCCAGGCCGACGCCGCGGCCGCGATCAGGAGCTGCCCCTGGCCGCCGATGTTGAACAGTCCCACGCGGAACGCCAGCGCGACGCCCAGACCGCTGACGATCAGCGGCGTGGCGAAGGTGAGCGTCTCGGTCAACGGCCGGATGCCCGCGGCGAAGGAGGGCCGGCGGAAGTTGTAGATCGCACCCTGGAACATCGAGACGTACGCGTTCGACACCGACGACCAGATCGCGGAGAAGGTGTCGCCGGGCCGCGCGAAGAAGTAGGACGACGCGTGCTGCACCGCCGGATCCGTCGCGGCGATCAGGATCGCTCCGACGACCAGTGCCAGCACGACCGCGAGGATCGAGATGACCACCGACCCGCTCATGATCTCGCGGACGGTCTCATTCCAGCGCGAGGGCTCCTGGTCGCGCCTGCCGGCGGGCTCCGCCGTGCGGGGCTGCGCGGGCGGGGCCGGCTGCGCCGGCGCCACGGGTCCGCCGGAGGTCGGGGTCCCGGTCATGCTGCTGCTCCTGCCTGCTCGGGCGACTCGCCGGCCATCATCAGGCCGAGGACGTCGCGGGGGGTGTCACCCGGAACGATTCCCACGATCCCCCCGCGGTACATCACGGCGATACGGTCGGCCAGCGCCGCCACCTCGTCGAGCTCCGTGGACACGACGACGACCGGCACGCCGGCATCCCTCGTCGCCACGATGCGCTTGTGGACGAACTCGATCGATCCGACGTCGAGACCGCGCGTCGGCTGCGCCGCGACGAGCAGGCGCAGCTCGCGGCTCAGCTCGCGCGCAAGGACCACCTTCTGCGCGTTTCCGCCGGAGAGCCGGCCGACCTTGGTGTCGATGGACTGCGTCCGCACGTCGAACTCGCGCACTTTCTCTTCGGCGAAGTCCTTCAGGTACGGGAACTGGATGTTCCCGCCCTTCACGAACGGATCACCGGTCGAACGGTCGAGCATCAGGTTCTCCTGGATGGTGAACTCGCCCACCAGGCCGTCCTCGTTGCGGTCCTCCGGCACGAACCCGACGCCTTCGTCGAGCACCTTGCGGACGCTGTGGCCCTGGATGGACTTCCCGTCGAGCAGGATCTGACCCTGCACACGCGGCTGGAGGCCGATGATCGCCTCCGTCAACTCGGTCTGGCCGTTGCCCTGCACGCCCGCGATGGCGAGGATCTCGCCAGCGCGCACCTCGAAGCTGACGTTGTTGACGACGAGCTGTCCGACGGGATCGATGACCGAGAGGTCCTTCACCACGAGAGCCGGCTCGCCGGCGGTCGCCGGGAGCTTCTCGACGGTCAGCGACACCGCACGGCCCACCATCATCGAGGCGAGCTCCGCGTTGGTCGCGGTCGGCTCCGCCTCGCCGATGACCTTGCCCAGCCGGATCACGGTGATGCGGTCGGCGACCTCGCGCACCTCGCGCAGCTTGTGGGTGATGAAGATGATGGCCGTGCCCTGCTCCTTGAGCTGTCGCATGATCGCCATCAGCTCGTCGGTCTCCTGCGGGGTGAGCACCGCGGTCGGCTCGTCGAAGACCAGCACCTTCGCATCCTGCGACAGGGCCTTGATGATCTCCACGCGCTGCTGCACGCCGACAGGCAGGTCTTCGACCAGAGCGTCGGGGTCGACGTGGAACCCGAACCGCGCGGAGATCTCGCGCACCTTCGCGCGGGCCGCGTTCAGGTCCAGGCGTCCGCCGAACTTCGTCTGCTCGTGGCCGAGCATGACGTTCTCGGCGACCGTGAACACGGGGATCAGCATGAAGTGCTGGTGCACCATCCCGATGCCGGACTTCATCGCGTCGCCGGGGCCGGAGAAGTGCTGGACGACGTCGTCGAGCAGGATCTCGCCCTCATCGGCCTGGTAGAAGCCGTAGAGCACGTTCATCAGGGTGGACTTGCCTGCGCCGTTCTCGCCGAGCAGGCAGTGGATCTCGCCGGGTTCGACCGTCAGGTCGATGTGGTCGTTCGCGACCAGGGCACCGAACCGTTTGGTGATGCCGCGGAGTTCGAGCTTCATTCGGGTGGGTTTCCTTCTCTACTCGCTCGGGTGAGGAGCGAAGACACGCCAGGAGCGGAGACACGCGGAACGGTCGGTGGCTTCATCGCGGATCCACCCTACCTTTCTGCGCATATGTCAGTGTGTGCGCAGATGAGCACCGCCGACAAGGGCCAACGCGACGGGGAGGCCAGCCGCGGCTGACCTCCCCGTCCCTGTTCTCGCGTGACTACTGCTTGGGCGACGACGGCGAGGTGACCTTGATCGAGCCGTCGATGATGCCGGCCTTGATCTTGTCGAGCTCACCCTGCAGCCCCGGGTCCACCTTCGAAGCGAAGTCGTGGAAGGGGGCGACGCCGACGCCGTCGTTCTTCAGCGTGCCGACGTACGGAGCGCTGTCGAACGTGCCCTTCGCCGCCTGGGTCACCACGTCGTTCGTGGCGGGCTTCATGCCCTTCATGACGGAGGTGAGGAGCAGGCTCTTCACGGTCGGGTCGGACTGGTACACGTCCGCATCCACGCCGATCATCGCGATCGGCTTGCCCGAGTCCTTGATCGCCTGGGCGGCGGACTGGTAGATAGGCCCACCGACCGGCATGATCACATCGGCGTTCTGGTCGATGATGCCCTGCGCCGTGTTCTTCGCCGTCTCATTGGCGTCGAACCCGCCGGTGAAGAGGCCGTTCTGCTTGGCGACGTCCCAGCCGACGACCTTGACGGACTTGCCCTTCTGGTCGTTGAAGTACTTCACACCGTCGGCGAAGCCGTCCATGAAGATGGTGACCGTCGGGATCTGCATGCCGCCGAAGGTGCCGACGATGCCGGTCTTGGAATAGCTGGCGGCCGCGTAGCCCGCGAGGAAGGCGGCCTGGGCGGTGTCGAAGATGATCGGCTTGACGTTCTTCGCCTGGATCTCGTTGTCGTCGATGATCGCGAAGTCGATGTCCGGGTTCGCCTTCGCGGCCTTCTCGGTCGCGTCCTTGAGGAGGAAGCCGACCGTCACGATGAGGTTGCAGTTGGCGTCGACCATGCTCTGGATGTTCGGAGCGAAGTCGTTCTCGCTCTTCGACTCGGCCGACTTGTACTTCACGTTGAGCGACTTCGCCGCCTGCTGCAGGCCCTCATAGCCGAGCTGGTTGAACGAGTGGTCGTCGAACCCACCGGAGTCCGAGACCATGCAGGGCTGGAAATTGCTCTTCGCGGCGCTGGCGGACGAGTTGTCCGACGGAGCGGCCGAGCAGGCGGCGAGCAGCGACAGGACGCCGACCGCCGCCAGACCGGCGAGGCCGGCCTTACGTGCTGTGATTGTCAAGATTGTTCCTCCAAGATGCGTAGCCGCGCGCGGGTACTCGCAGGCTTCTGCGGTTCACGTTACCGAATGTGACGAACGGCGCCGTCCGAAAATCCGGGTTCTTCATGCAAGCGTTACAAATGCTCACCCGTTTGGCACGTGCTCATTCGAGCAGGCGGAACCCGGTCGGAGCGCGCGGATTCAGAGCCAGCCGCGGCGCTTGAAGATCCCGTAGAGCACTCCGCTGAAGACGACCATCGCGAGGACGGCGAGCGGATAGCCGAGAGGCCACTGCAATTCGGGCATGTTCCTGAAGTTCATGCCGTAGATCCCGGCGATCAGGGTCGGCGTGAACAGGATGGCCGCCCAGGACGAGATCTTCTTGACTTCCTCCCCCTGCCGATGGCTGGAATGCGCCAGCCGGGTCATCTCCTCGTTCTGGCGTTCCGAGACGAGCGTCGAGTTCACGGTGAGGATGTCGCGCAGCAGATAGCGGAACGCGTCCACCCGCTCGTTGACCTGCGTGAGGTGGTCCGCGACGTCGCGCAGCCGTCGCTCCAGCTCCTGGGTCACCCCGTACTTCGCCGAGCCGCGTTCGAGCGCGATCATCACGGCCGACAGCGGATGCGTGGCGCGCTGGAAGTCGATGACCTCGCGCGAGAGCTCGTAGATGCGCCGGGAGACCAGGGCGTCGCCGCCGAACACCTGCGTCTCGATCTCGTCGATGTCGTTGGCGAGACCGGCGACGACCGGGCCGTACGCATCCACCACCGCGTCGATGATCGCGTAGAGGATGGCCTGGGGACCTAGGGCGAGCAGCTCCGGCTCCCCCTCCATGCGCTGACGGACGTGGGAGAGGTCCGGCGACTCGCTGTGGCGGACGGTGATCACGAAATTGGGACCGACGAAGACGTGCAGCTCGCCGAAGTCGACCTCCTCGGGCGCATCCAGATAGTTCGCCGCCTTGAGCACGACGAAGAGGACGGTGTCGTAGCGCTCGAGCTTGGGGCGCTGGTGCGCGACGATCGCGTCCTCGATCGCCAGCGGGTGGAGGTTGAACTCCTCCGAGAGCGACATCAGTTCGTGCTCACTGGGGCGGTACAGTCCGATCCAGGCGACACCGCCGCGGGTGCGGTCGAGCGCAGCGTAGGTCTCGGCGAGCGTGGCCGGCGAGGCGACCCGGATGCCGTCGGCATAGATGGCGCTGTCGACCATGCTGGCGCGCCGGCTCGAGGCCTCCTCGACCGGTGCCGGTGCGACGGGCGACGGAGGCTCGACCCGTCGGGCTCGCGAGACGAAAGGCATGGGAATGCCACGTCGATTCGTGTTGGCCATCGGTCACCTCCAGGGTCCGTGAGCAAAAGGAAGGACGGCCCCTCGGGGCCACCTAACTGTACGCTCGCGAGCCCGCCCCAGGCTGCACACCGGCCGCCTCGACGTCCGCGACGGCATCCAGGATGACGCGCTCGTAGTGGCACGTCAGCTCCGCGCAGACCACCTCCCAGCTGCGGCCGAGCACCGCCCGGCGCCCTGCCTCCCCCATCCGGCGGCGCAGCGAGCCGTCCTGCACCAGCAGCGACACCGCTGCGCGCAGTGCCCGGTCATCGGACGACCGGAAGAGCAGGCCGTCGACGCCGTGCTCGACGAGGTCGATCGGCCCGCCGGCGCGCGGCGCGACCACCGGGAGGCCCGACGCGTGCGCCTCCTGGACGGTCTGGCCGAAGGTCTCCTCCGACCCGGTGTGCGTGAAGAGGTCGAAAGCCGCGTAGGCGGTCGCGAGGTCATCGCCCCCCAGACGTCCCAGCCAGTGCACCGGCATGCCGTCCAGCTCCCGGGCCACGCCGTCCCGAGCAGGCCCGTCGCCGACGATCGCGATCGACAGCCCGGCGATCCCGCGCAGCGCACGCAGCCGCTCCACCTGCTTCTCGGGCGCGATGCGGCCGACGTACCCCACCACGGTCTCGCCGTCCGGCGACAGCCGCTCGCGCAGGGCGGCGGCAGCGGCCGTTCTCCTCTTATTGGGGTGGTAGCGCTCGAGATCGACACCGCGACCCCAGCGGGCGAGGCGCGAGACCCCCGCCGTGCGCAGGTCGTACTCGCTGGCCGCCGAAGGAGCGAGCGTGAGGTCGGCGCCCTCGTGCACCCAGCGCACGTACTTCCAGGCGATGGCGGAGGTCATCCCCAGGCCATTGCGGCGGGCGAAGCCGGCCACATCCGTCTGGTAGATCGCCACGGAGGGGACGCCCAGCCGGTTCGCCGCGGCGATGGCCTGCGCGCCGAGGAGGAACGGGGAGGCCGCATGCAGCACATCAGGACCGAACCCGGACAGGATGCGCTGCACCTGCGGGCTCGGCAGCCCCACCGGGAACTGCCGGTAGGCGATCGACGGCACCTGGTGGATGCGGAACCCCGCGTACTCGGCCGGCGCGCCCGCATCCGGGCAGATCACGATCGCCTGGTGCCCCTGCGCCGCCAGGTGGTCCAGCACCCGCAGCACACTCGTCGTGACCCCGTTCACCGTGGGGAGGAAACTCTCGCTGACCACTGCCACCCGCATGACCTCACGCTAGGTTCCGCCGGTGTCGCCACCATGAACGGCGGGTGTCCGGCGCCGCTCGGTATCCTTTCGGCATGACTCAGCAGCGCAGGATCACCCAGGGCCCGCCGATCGAGCGCTTCTACAGCGTGATCCCGGCGGGCGGCATCGGTTCCCGCCTGTGGCCGCTGTCGCGGGCGGACGCCCCGAAGTTCCTGCACGACCTCACCGGGTCCGGCCAGACGCTGCTGCGCGACACGTGGGACAGGCTGGTACCGCTCTCGGGCGAGCAGCGCATCATGGTCGTCACGGGACGCGCGCACCGCGCCGCCGTCGAGACGCAGCTTCCCGCGCTGATCGACCCCAACATCGTGCTGGAGTCGGAGCCCCGCGACTCCACCGCCGCGATCGGCCTGGCGGCCGCCATCCTCGAGCGCCGGGAACCGGGCGTGATCATCGGCTCGTTCGCGGCGGACCACGTGATCGACAACCTCCCCCTCTTCCAGTCGGCGGTGCGCGAGGCCGTGGCATCCGCAGAGGCAGGGTTCATCACCACGATCGGGATCCGGCCGACCGAGCCCGCGGTCGGCTTCGGCTACATCCACTACGGCGATCGGCTGGAGGTGGCCGGCGCGCCGAGCGCCCTGGCGGTCGACTCCTTCAAGGAGAAGCCGGACCTCGCGACCGCGGAGCGCTACCTGGAGAACGGCTCGTACCTGTGGAACGCGAGCATGTTCATCTCGCGCGCCGACCTGCTGCTGGACGAGATCGGCCGGAACAAGCCCCAGCTCCTGGAGGGCCTGCTCGAGCTCGCCGCCGCCTGGGACGACCCGGCGACTCGGGGACCCGCCGTCGACCGGATCTGGCCGGCCCTCGAGAAGATCGCCATCGACTACACGGTCGCCGAGCCCGCGGCTGCAGCCGGCCGGCTGGCCGTCATCCCCGGGTACTTCGACTGGGACGACGTCGGCGACTTCGCCTCCCTCGCCAAGCTGAACTCCGGCGGCCGGAAGTCGGACCTCGCCATCCTCGGCGAGAACGCCCGGGTGCTCTCGGACGCCTCCAGCGGGATCGTGGTCAGTCAGAGCAACCGCGTGATCAGCCTGATCGGGGTCAAGGACATCGTCGTGGTCGACACCCCCGACGCGCTCCTGGTGACCACCAGCGAGAACGCGCAGCGGGTCAAAGCGGTGGTGGATGCGCTGAAGCTGACCGGCTCCACCGACGTGCTTTAACCCGCTGACCCCGTGGCGGTCGCGTCAGCTTGGGGCGTTGGCCGCTATCGGTGAGGGAGGCTCGGCCCTCTGTTACATTGCAGCAGTTATGGAGGACATGAGTCGTTCTCTTGCTGAGACGGGGAGGTTGCCGTTTGACCAAGGTGGGTATTGCGCCGGAGGCTGTGCTGAAGGGTGCCGCGGTCTTGTTGGGGGTGCGGGCGTCGTTGCCGTCTGGTTCGTTGCCGCGGTTGGCTGGCAGTGCGGACCACGCGGTCGATGCCGCCGTGGTCGGCCTCGAAGACTGGTGGACCACCATGGCCACCGGCACGTCGGACGATGTCGCCGCCGCGCACCAGTTGGTGACCTCGGGGGCGAATGCCCACGTCGAGCGGGATCATCAGGCTGCCGTGGATATCGCGAAAAGCGCCGACCCGTTCGCCGCCTTCCGGGCGGGGAGCGCGTGATGGAGGACTTCACGAAGGAAGACCCGGGTCGCGGCGAGCCGGGAGCGTTGGATGAACTGACCGGGCAGCTGCGACAAGACCAGGACAAGCTGGAGCATGCTCACGGCGGCGTACGGAAGTCCGCGGACACCATCCGGGAACACTGGCACGGCAAGACCGGGCAGGCAGCAGCGGTCACCCACGATGTACTGCTGACCAGCATCGTCAACAAGCACCAGGCGATCGACCGTGTCGTCGCCGCCTGCCAGGGGTACCGGGACACGCACGAGGACGTCAAAGACCGGGCACGCGTCTGGGTTCTCCAGCTCGAACAGGCCCGACAGACCATCGGCACAGCGACCTCGTTGGTCAAAGGTCCCCAGAACGCGCCCGGCATGGCCGAACTGATCGAGAGCGCTACCAGAAGCAAGACCGCCGCCCTCCTCGAAGAGAAGGAGGCACTCGAACGGCTCGCGGCCCTGTACGAGGAACGCGTCGAAGCCCGGGCAACGTTTCAGTCAGCGATCACAGACATCACCGACGAGACACACGGCGCCGGGATCACCGCACGCGCCATCGCCGATCGACCGCGAAGCTCGAAACCAAAGCCGAACAACACCTCCCCCTGGGAGCTCGGTCAGCAATGGCTGACCGGATCAGGCCCGCGCCACCAGGAGTTCACGGACAACGATCCCTTCACCAAGCTCCTGCGTGAGCACAGCCACGTCATGGATGTTAGAGACAACCTGAGGGCCCTTCTTGATCGAGGAAGACTCCCTGTCGGGCCCGCGACTGCCGACTATTCGTATCATCTGGGAGGAGGAGACGGGGCCGCAAAGTATGTGGCGGACTATTCAACTCTCGCGACGGGCGGAGCAACGGGGAACCTCGCCGTCACATTCCTCGGGTCGTACAAACTTCAGCCGAATGTGATCTCGCTCAACGCCGACGGAAGCGCCACTGTCAGATTTGTGGTGACCAACACATCGGACATTCAGTCCGCAACCCATCCTCCCGTGATCGGTTACACCGATTGGTGGCGTCAGATTATTGGGGATCCTCTGGACTCGGTCTTCTCCCATCTCGGACCCATGTCTCCGACGACGCAGACGATCACGTGGACCGAAACGATCCGGCCATGAAGATGAGGCGCACGCGTACCTCTATTGCCGTCCTAACTCTGCTGCTCGTGGGAGTTCTCCTCACCGGTTGCAGCGTTCCGACGGTGCATCGAACAGATGTCATCGGGCTGTGGAAGCACCCCTCAGACCCATCCCAGACCGTCGACATTCGTAGCGACGGCACCTTTCTGATCCGCAACATCTCCCTCGGAGCTCTTCAAGGTGAGGAGCCCCTTCCTTCCGCCCCCTACCGGCAGAGCGGCACCTGGCTGCTCAAACGCCATTCCGGAAGCGGTGGATACTACCTATTTCTCATCGGACCGAATGCCGACCAGTCACTCGGATACACCTTCGAAACCGTTGGATCAGGCGCGACGGCCACAATCTACCTGCCGCTCGGTGGTCGCTACGAGGGACGACGGTTCGAGTTCAAGCGGTGAGCGGGTCGCACCTCGGCCGAGAGCTTCCGACTGCTCGGACCGCTCGCTGGACTCACACGATCGGTCCTCGCAGATGAATCCGATTCCGAAGGGGAAGCGCGGCGGTCGCGTCAGCTTGGGGGCGTTGGCCGCTATCGGTGAGGGAGGCTTGGCCCTCTGTTACATTGCAGCAGTTATGGAGGACATGAGTCGTTCTCTTGCTGAGACGGGGAGGCGGCCGTTTGACCAAGGTGGGTATTGCGCCGGAGGCTGTGCTTCAGGGAGCGCCACTGTCACATTTGTGGTGACCAACACATCGGACATTCAGTCCGCAACCCATCCGCCCGTGATTGGTTATACCGATTGGTGGAGTCAGATTATTGGGGATCCCCTCGACTCGGTCTTCTCCCACCTCGGACCCATGTCCCCGACGACGCAGACCATCACCTGGACCGAAACGATCTGGCCACGGAAATGAGGCGTACACGCAAGTATTCTGCCGCCGTAACCCTGCTGTTGGTGGGGCTCTTGCTGACCGGTTGCAGCGTTGCGACGGTCAAGCGTGCGGATGTAATGGGGTTGTGGAAGCATCCCTCAGACCCCACCCAGACCGTCGATATCCGCAGCGACGGCACCTTTCTGATTCGTAACGTGTCACTCGGTGCGCTCAACGGCGAAGGCCCCCTTCCTTCAGCCCCCTATCGGCAGAGCGGCACGTGGTCACTCGAGCGCTCCCGCGAGAGTCCGCGCCGATACTATGTGCTCCTCTTGGGAGTGAATAACAAGCATCAGGGTTTTATATACACGTTCCCTGTTATTGGATCAGGGTCGAACGCCACAATTTTCCTGCCGCTCGGCGGTCGCTATGAGGGACAACAGTTCGAGTTCAAGCGGTGAGAGACACCCCAATAACGACTCAGTTTGTCTCGGACTCGGAGTTCTCGCCCTGGGGCCGATGTCCCCGACGACGCAGACCATCACTGGACCGAAACGATCCGGCCATGAAGATGAGGCGCACGCGTACCTCTATTGCCGTCCTAGCCCTGCTGCTCGTGGGGGTTCTCCTCACCGGTTGCAGCGTTCCGACTGTTCATCGAACAGATGTCATCGGGCTGTGGAAGCACCCCTCAGACCCATCCCAGACCGTCGACATTCGTAGCGACGGCACCTTTGCAATTCGCAACGTTTCTGTCGGTGCACTCCACGGCGACCTCCCCAGCCCCTCAATCCCGTACGAGCAGAACGGAACCTGGCTGCTGGACCGCTCCACCGAGAGCCCGCGCCGGCACTACCTCTCCCTATCAGGCGTGAACGGCGACGATCACACTTTCCTCTATACATTCGCCATCGATGGCTCCGGGGCGACGGCCACAATCTATCTGCAGCTCGGTGGTCGCTACGAGGGACAACGGTTCGAGTTCAAGCGGTGAGCGGGTCGCACCTCAGCCGAGAGCTTCCGACTGCTCGGGCCACTCGCTGGATTCACACGATCGGTCTGCGGAGATGAATCCGATTCTGAAGGGAAAGCGCGACAGTAAGTCGGGGTATACCTCGCCATCCTCGGCGAGAACGCCCGGGTGCTCTCGGACGCCTCCAGCGGGATCGTGGTCAGTCAGAGCAACCGCGTGATCAGCCTGATCGGGGTCAAGGACATCGTCGTGGTCGACACCCCCGACGCGCTCCTGGTGACCACCAGCGAGAACGCGCAGCGGGTCAAAGCGGTGGTGGATGCGCTGAAGCTGACCGGCTCCACCGACGTTCTGTAGCGCCCGCCTCAGAAGGGGTCGTTCTCGATCTCGGCGACCAGCCGGGAGATCTCGTCGGGCGGAAGCTCGATGCCCGCCTCCTCCAGGCGCTGGGTGAGCAGCGGCTCGGTGTCCGCGGAGTCGCCGAACTTCAGATCCGCGCGCACCTGTTCGACGATCCCCGCGACCTTGGCCTCCTCGGCGGCGTCGCCGCTGCCGTCCATGATCGGTCCGTCCTGGGTCATGATGCGAACGGTACGCCGGGCGGCAGGCGGCGTCGAGACCGAGTTATCTCGATATCGAGATAACCAAGGTGACCCTAAGAGGCGTCAGCAGCGGTCCCGTCATAGACTTGCGCTGCGCTCACGCGCTCCATGAGCGAAACGCAACCAGGGAGGGTTGTCCGTGTCAGACCAAGCGACAGGGACGCTGCAGCCGGCGAAAACCCGGCCCGGCGGCACTCTGTACCGTGGCCGCGAGGGGATGTGGTCGTGGGTTCTCCACCGCATCACCGGCGTCGCCATCTTCTTCTTCCTTCTGGTCCACGTCCTGGACACCTCGCTCCTCCGGGTCAGCCCTGAGGCGTACAACGCGGTCATCGGGACGTACAAGAACCCGATCATGGGCTTCGGCGAGATGGCTCTCGTGGCGGCGATCATCTTCCACGCCTTCAACGGGCTGCGGATCATCGCGATCGACTTCTG
Organism: Leifsonia sp. CL147; assembly: GCF_900114565.1. Classification (GTDB taxonomy): domain Bacteria; phylum Actinomycetota; class Actinomycetes; order Actinomycetales; family Microbacteriaceae; genus Leifsonia. The sequence continues at coordinate 26,664 of NZ_FOTM01000004.1, read as the reverse complement.
GAGCAAGGGCGTCAAGTACCAGAAGGCCATGTTCTGGATCGTCATCGCGCTCTGGGTGATCCTGATGGCCGGCTTCGTGCCGACCCAGCTCATCCACATCTTCTCGGAGGTGAAGTGACGATGACGACGATCGAAGCACCGCGCAGTTCCTCCCGCCAGACCCGCTCCAGCAAGAACTGGGAGAAGTGGGGCTGGATCTACATGCGGTTCTCGGGCATCCTGCTCGTGATCCTCATCTTCGGCCACCTCCTCATCAACCTGGTGCTCGGCACCGGCGTGAAGCAGATCGACTTCGCCTTCGTCGCCGGCAAGTACGCCACTCCGTTCTGGCAGGTCTGGGACCTCCTGATGCTGTGGCTCGCGCTCATCCACGGCGGCAACGGGATGCGCACCCTCGTCAACGACTACGCGTACAACCGCCTCGTCAACCGGATCCTGAAGTGGGCCATCCTCGCCGCCGTCGTCGTGCTCGTGGTGCTGGGCACGCTCGTGATCTTCACGTTCGACCCATGCCCCGCCGGGGCGACCGGCGCCGACCTGCCGTCCTTCTGCCCGGCGCACTGACGCCGGCTCCCCGACCCCCGCGACGAACGACACGGAAACCCTGTGACAACAGAAGCCATTGAATCCACCGTCATCGACGGAGTCCACTACCACGAGTTCGACATCGTCATCGTCGGCGCCGGCGGCGCCGGGATGCGCGCGGCGATCGAAGCCGGGCCGCACGCCCGCACCGCCGTGATCTCGAAGCTCTACCCCACCCGGTCCCACACCGGCGCTGCGCAAGGCGGCATGGCCGCGGCGCTCGCCAACGTGGAGGAGGACAGCTGGGAGTGGCACACCTTCGACACCGTCAAGGGCGGCGACTACCTCGTCGACCAGGACGCGGCGGAGATCCTCGCCAAGGAGGCCATCGACGCGGTCATCGACCTCGAGAACATGGGCCTGCCGTTCAACCGCACCCCCGAGGGCAAGATCGACCAGCGCCGGTTCGGCGGCCACACCCGCGACCACGGCAAGGCGCCGGTCCGCCGCGCGTGCTACGCGGCCGACCGCACCGGCCACATGATCCTGCAGACGCTGTTCCAGAACTGCGTCCGGCTCGGCATCAACTTCTTCAACGAGTTCTACGTCCTCGACGTGATCATGAGCGATGTGGACGGCGTCCCCCAGCCGGCAGGCGTCGTCGCCTACGAACTGGCCACCGGCGAGCTGCACGTCTTCCACTCGAAGGCGATCATCTTCGCCACGGGAGGCTTCGGCAAGATCTACAAGACCACCTCCAACGCCCACACCCTCACCGGGGACGGCGTCGGCATCATCTGGCGCAAGGGACTGCCGCTGGAGGACATGGAGTTCTTCCAGTTCCACCCGACCGGCCTCGCCGGACTCGGCATCCTCCTCACCGAGGGCGCCCGCGGTGAGGGCGCCATCCTGCGCAACGCGTCCGGCGAGCGGTTCATGGAGCGCTACGCCCCGACCATCAAAGATCTGGCACCCCGCGACATCGTCGCCCGATGCATGGTCCAGGAGGTCGCGGAAGGCCGCGGCGCCGGCCCGCACAAGGACTACGTGCTGCTCGACTGCACCCACCTCGGCGCGGAAGTGCTGGAGACCAAGCTCCCCGACATCACCGAGTTCGCGCGCACCTACCTCGGCGTCGACCCGGTGGTCGAGCCGGTGCCCGTCATGCCGACCGCGCACTACGCCATGGGCGGCATCCCGACGAACGTCTCCGCCGAGGTGCTGCGCGACAACACCACCGTCGTCCCCGGCCTGTACGCCGCGGGCGAGTGCGCGTGCGTCTCGGTGCACGGCTCGAACCGCCTCGGCACCAACTCGCTGCTCGACATCAACGTCTTCGGCAAGCGCGCCGGCAACAACGCGGTCGAGTACGTCAAGACGGCCGAGTACGTCCCGCTGCCGGAGGACCCGTCCGCCGGTGTCCGCTCGATGATCGACGGCCTGCGGAACTCGACGGGGACCGAGCGCATCGCTGCGATCCGCAAGGAGCTGCAGGACGAGATGGACCGGAACGCCCAGGTGTTCCGCACCGACGAGTCCCTCGCCCAGGTCACCGAGACCATCCACCGTCTCCGCGACCGCTACCGCAACATCCAGGTGCAGGACAAGGGCAAGCGCTTCAACACCGACCTGCTGGAGGCCGTCGAGCTCGGCTTCCTACTCGACCTCGCCGAGGTCGTCGTCTACTCCGCGCGCAACCGCGAGGAGTCACGCGGCGGCCACATGCGCGACGACTTCCCGAAGCGCGACGACGAGAACTACATGAAGCACACGATGGCCTACCTCACCGGCGACCCGCACTCGTCCGATGCCGCAGACCACATCACACTCGACTGGAAGCCCGTCGTCATCACCCGCTACCAGCCGATGGAGAGGAAGTACTGATGTCGACCGCCGTGCTCGAGACCCCGCCGGCCCCCGAGGCTCCGATCGAGTCCTTCACCGTCACGCTGATCATCCGCCGCTTCGACCCGGATGTGGACACGGAGCCGCGCTGGCAGGACTTCGACGTCGAGTTGTTCGCGACCGACCGCATCCTCGACGCCCTCCACAAGATCAAGTGGGAGCAGGACGGGTCGCTGACGTTCCGCCGGTCGTGCGCGCACGGCATCTGCGGCTCGGACGCCATGCGCATCAACGGCCGCAACCGCCTCGCCTGCAAGACGCTGATCAAGGACCTGGACATCTCCAAGCCGATCTACGTCGAGGCGATCAAGGGGCTGCCGCTGGAGAAGGACCTCATCGTCGACATGGAGCCCTTCTTCGAGTCGTACCGCGAGGTGCAGCCGTTCCTCGTCGCGAACAGCACTCCCCCGAAGGACAAGGAGCGCATCCAGTCGGTCGCCGACCGTGCGCGCTTCGACGACACCACCAAGTGCATCCTGTGCGCGGCGTGCACCTCGTCCTGCCCGGTGTTCTGGACCGACGGCCAGTACTTCGGGCCGGCCGCGATCGTCAACGCGCACCGCTTCATCTTCGACTCCCGCGACGACAACGCGCAGGTGCGCCTGGACATCCTGAACGACAAGGAAGGCGTCTGGCGCTGCCGGACGACCTTCAACTGCACGGATGCCTGCCCGCGAGGCATTCAGGTCACCCAGGCCATCGCCGAGGTCAAGCAGGCGATCATGCGAGGCAAGCGCTGAGCGCCTGACCATCGCCGGGCGGCCGCCTCTCGCTATCCTGGCGGCGTGGCGAGGAGGAACCGGCGCGGCGATCCGCGCCCCGATCCCGCGGTGCAGCGCGCCGAGGGAACGGTGCAGCGCGCCGAGGGAACGGCGGAGCCTGCGCCGGCGGCGATCGGGCGGGTCTCCCGCTGGGCGAAGTGGGTGGAAGCGCTGCGCCCGTACCGGGTCTACATCAACTTCGCGCACGCGGACGGCAACCTCCGGGCCGCGGGGATGGGCTACCAATCCCTGTTCGCGGTCTTCGCGGCCGTCTGGGTCGGCTTCTCCGTCGCGAGCTACTGGATCGTGGACAACGAGAAGGTGTTCGACGCGCTCGTCGCGCTGATCAACCGCGCCGTTCCCGGGCTCATCGCCACCGGCACCGTCCCGGGGGCCATCCCGGAGGCGGACCTGCAGAATCCGAGTTCCTACGGCTGGACCGGCCTCATCGCCGCGGGCGGTTTGATCTGGACCGCCATCGGCTGGCTGTACTACACGCGTCAGGCGGTGCGGGCGGTGTTCGGCCTCAGCCGCGACACGACCAACTACGTGCTCCAGAAGATCCGTGACCTGGGGCTCGCCCTCGTCTTCGGGGTGCTGTTCGTCCTGTCGGCACTCCTCACCATCGTGAGCACGCAGACACTCACCCTCCTCCTGGATCTGCTCGGGTTGAGCTCCGACTCGTTCTGGAACAGCGTGGTCACCCGGGCGTCGGGGCTGGTCGTGTCGGTTGCGCTGAACATCGTCACGCTGGGCGCGATGTTCCGTGTCATGTCCCGGGTCGCGATCCCCTGGCGCAACCTGTTCTTCGGAGTTCTGCTCGGAGCACTCGTGATGGCCGCACTGAGCGTCCTCGGCGGCCTGCTGCTCGGCGGGACGTACCGGAACCCGCTTCTGGCCACGTTCACGGTCTTCATCGGACTGCTGCTGTGGTTCGACCTGATGTCGCGCGTCATCCTGCTGTCGGCGTCCTGGATCGCGGTGGGGATGTTCGATCGCGGACTCTCCCCGCGAGCAGTCACACCGGCCCAGGCCGCGGCCGAACGGGAGGCAGCGGAGTACCGGGCGCGGGTGCTGGTGGCCCGGGCCGAGGCCGAGCAGGCGACGCAGGAGCTGGAGCACGCGCGGTGGATCGGACGTCTCGCGGCGCAGCGCCGGGTGGGACGGGCGGAGCAGCAGCTGAACGACCTCCTGGACCACCCGCCTTCCGGGTGAGGGCAACCGGCCGCCGAGGGGCAGCCGGGGCCGAGCGGCAGCCGGCCGCCGAGGGGCAGCCGGGGCCGAGGGGCAGCCGGGGCCGAGGTGCTGTCGGCGGCCCCCGCTAGGCTGGATTCATGCCCTCGAAACGCCTGCGCATCGCGACGATCAACGCCAACGGCATCCGCGCCGCCTTCCGCAAGGGCATGGGAGCCTGGCTCGACGGGCGCGACGTGGACATCCTCGCGATCCAGGAGGTCCGGGCGTCCACCGAAGACGTTCAGGGGCTCCTCGGCGAGGAGTGGGACATCGTGCACGACCCCGCGACGGCGAAGGGCCGAGCGGGTGTCGCGATCGCGAGCCGGCACCGGGCGTCCATCCACCGCGTGGAGCTGGGGCCGACCGAGTTCGACAGCGCCGGGCGCTGGCTGGAGGCCGACTACGAGGTCGACGGCACGGTCGTGACCGTGGTCAGCGCCTACGTGCACTCGGGCGAGGCCGGTACGGACAAGCAGACCGAGAAGTACCGCTTCCTCGACGCGATGGAGGCCCGGCTCCCGGAGCTGCAGAAGCACAACGAGCTGGCCGTCGTGATGGGCGACCTCAATGTCGGCCACCGCACGCTCGACATCCGCAACTGGAAAGGCAACGTCAAGCGCGCCGGCTTCCTGCCGGAGGAGCGCGCGTACTTCGACCGCATCCTCGGCGCGGAGGACGACCCCGCGTACAACGACGGGGCGGGCCTCGGCTGGGTGGATGTGGTCCGCAAGCACGCGGGCGACGTCGACGGGCCCTACACCTGGTGGTCCTGGCGCGGACAGGCCTTCGACAACGACACCGGGTGGCGCATCGACTACCAGCTGGCGACGCCGGCGCTCGCAGCACGGGTGAAGGACTACGCGGTGGACCGCGCGGCCGCCTACGACGAGCGATGGTCGGACCACACGCCTGTGGTCGTCGACTACGCGCTCTGACGGCACGAAGCATCCACCCCTCCCGAGTTTCCCGACTTTCTCTCCACTTCGAAGGCAGAACCATGACGACACCGTCCCCCCTTCCTCTTCCCCGCCTCTACTCCGGGATGCAGCCCTCGGCCGACTCGCTGCACCTCGGCAACTACGTCGGCGCGCTCCTGCAGTGGAAGGAACTGCAGAGCACGCACGACGCGTTCTTCTCCGTGGTCGACCTCCACGCCATCACCGTGGCGCAGGACCCGGCCGAACTGCGCGAGAAGACCCGCCGCACCGCCGCGCAGTACATCGCTGCGGGCATCGACCCGTCCGCTTCCACCCTCTACGTGCAGTCGCACGTCCCCGCGCACGCCCAGCTCGCCTGGGTCCTCAACACGATCACCGGCTTCGGCGAGGCGTCGCGGATGACCCAGTTCAAGGACAAGTCGGCGAAGCAGGGCACTGACGCCACCTCGGTCGGGCTCTTCGCCTACCCGGTGCTGATGGCCGCCGACATCCTGCTGTACGACGCGAAGGTGGTCCCGGTCGGCGACGACCAGCGCCAGCACGTGGAGCTGACGCGCGATCTCGCCGAGCGCTTCAACAGCCGCTTCGGGCAGACGTTCGTGGTGCCCCAGGCGATGATCCTGAAGGACACCGCACGCATCTACGACCTGCAGAACCCGGAGTCGAAGATGTCGAAGTCGGCGGACTCCGGTTCCGGCATCATCTGGCTGCTGGACGAGCCCGATGTCACGCGGAAGAAGATCATGCGGGCCGTCACCGACACCGACGGGGTGGTCTCGTTCGATCGCGCCGGAAAGCCCGGCATCTCCAACCTGCTCACGATCTTCGCGGCGCTCAGCGGGCGCTCCATCGAGTCCATCGAAGTGGACTACGACGGCAAGGGCTACGGCGATCTGAAGAAGGGACTCGTGGAGGTGGTGGTCGAGCAGTTCACGCCCATCCGCCAGCGCGCGCTCGACCTCCTCGCCGATCCGGCGGAACTCGATCGCATCCTCGCGGCGAACGCCGACCGCGCCACCGAGGTGGCGGAGGCCACGCTCGCCAAGGCCTACGACCGCGTGGGCTTCCTCCCCCGGACCCGCTGATGCCCCAGCCGGTCGAGCTCGTGTCGGATCGGGTCACGCTCTCGATTCCCTGTGAGGCCGACATCGACCGGATCGCCGAGGTCTGCAGCGACCCGGCCATCGCGCGCTGGACGACCGTGCCCTCGCCCTATCGCCGCGAGAACGCGGCCGGATTCGTCGGCACCGTCGTCCCCGACGGCTGGGCGAGTGGACGGCTCTGCGTCTGGGCGATCCGCACGGAAGGCGTGCTGGCCGGCATGATCAGCATCGGCGACATCCGCGAGCGCCAGGGCGAGATCGGGTTCTGGCTCGCGCCGGAGTTCCGCGGCCGCGGAGTGATGTCCGAGGCGACGCGGCTGGCGGTCGAGTACGCGTTCCGGCCGCGCCCGGACGGCCTGGCCCTGAAGAGGATGGTGTGGCGGGCACTGGTGGGCAACACGGCGAGCGCTGCGGTCGCCCGGCGCGTCGGGTTCCGCTGGGAGGGCGTGGTCCCCGGGGGTGCGCAGCAGCGTGGCCGTCGCCTGGACGAGTGGCGTGCGAGCCTGCGGCCGGAGGATCCGCGGGAGCCGGCGTCCGGCTGGCCCGAGCTGCCCGACAGGGAGGCTGCGCCGTGAGCACCCCGTCCGTGCCGCGTGTGGTCCTGTTCGATCTGGACGACACCCTCTTCGCGCATCGGGCCGCCGTCGAGACCGGCATCCTGCGGTACGCCGAGAGCCTCGGCAGTCCGTACGGCGCGCTCGAGGCGGACGAACTGGCCACGCTCTGGCACGAGCTGGAGGAGGAGCACTACCACTCCTACCTCGCCGGCGACCTCGACTACGAAGGGCAGCGGCAGGCGCGCGCCCGCGACTTCGCCGCCCGTCACGGCGTCACGCTGAGCGACGCAGAGGCGAGCGGCTGGTTCGCCGACTACTTCGAGCACTACGTCGCCGCGTGGTCGCTGCACGACGACGCGCTGCCGGCGCTCGACGCGCTGGAGGCGGCCATCCCGGGTGTCCGCTTCGGCCTCATCACGAACGGCGACCTGCCGTTCCAGCGACGCAAGGTGGAGGCGGTCGGACTGGAGGCGCGGATCGACCGGCTCATCGCCTCCGGCGAGGTCGGTGCGGTCAAGCCCGACGCCGCGATCTTCCATGCAGCGTGCGAGGCGTTCGCAGTGGCCCCCGGCGAAGCCGCCTACGTCGGAGACCGCCTGCGTACGGACGCGATCGGAGCCGCCCGCGCGGGTCTGACCGGTATCTGGCTCAACCGGCGCGACGCCGTGCCGTCCTTCGCAGACGAGCTGGACGCCCTGGCTGCCGGCGTGCGCACCATCCGCTCCCTCTCCGAGCTGGCCCCGCTGCTCACCGCATCCCGCTGACCCGGACACGGCGAAGCGCCGCCCGGCGGAACCGGGCGGCGCTTCTGTGTGGGGCGGGTCAGGCGTTGCGCACGTCGTCGTCGACCCAGTCGAAGGTCTTCGTGACGGCCTTCTTCCAGAGCCGGATCTGACGGTCGCGCTCGTCCGCATCCATCGCGGGCTCCCAGCGGCGGTCCTCCTGCCAGTTCTTGCGCAGGTCGTCCAGGTTCGCCCAGAAGCCGGTCGCGAGGCCGGCCGCGTACGCGGCGCCGAGAGCGGTCGTCTCGGCGACGACCGGGCGCACGACGGGCACGCCGAGGATGTCGGCCTGGAACTGCATGAGCGTGTTGTTGGCGATCATGCCGCCGTCGACCTTCAGCTCCTGCAGGTCCACACCGGAGTCGGCGTTGACCGCATCCAGGACCTCGCGCGTCTGGAAGGCCGTGGCCTCCAGGACCGCACGGGCGATGTGGCCCTTGTTCACGTACCGGGTCAGGCCGACGAGCGCACCGCGCGCATCCGCTCGCCAGTACGGCGCGAACAGGCCCGAGAACGCCGGCACGAAGTAGGCGCCGCCGTTGTCGTCGACAGTCTTCGCCAGCTCCTCGATCTCCGGGGCGCTGGAGATGATCCCCAGGTTGTCGCGGAGCCACTGCACCAGCGAGCCGGTGACGGCGATCGAGCCCTCCAGAGCGTAGTGCGGCGCCTCGTCGCCCAGCTTGTAGCCGAGCGTGGTGAGCAGGCCGTTCTTGGAGTGGACGATCTCCTCACCCGTGTTGAAGATGAGGAAGTTGCCCGTGCCGTAGGTGTTCTTGGACTCGCCCGGATCGAATGCCGCCTGTCCGAAGGTCGCGGCCTGCTGGTCGCCCAGGATGCCCGCGACGGGAACTTCGCGCAGCAGGCTGGAGGACTCCACCGTGCCGTAGACCTCGGACGAGCTCCGGATCTCCGGGAGCATCGACCTCGGCACGCCGAACACCTCGAGGATGTCGTCGCGCCAGCTCAGCGTCTCCAGGTCCATGAAGAGCGTGCGAGAGGCGTTGGTGACGTCGGTGGCGTGAACGCCGCCGTCCGGACCGCCGGTCAGGTTCCAGAGGACCCAGCTGTCGGTCGTGCCGAACAGCAGGTCGCCCGCCTCTGCGCGCTCACGAGCGCCCTCGACGTTCTCCAGGATCCAGACGATCTTGGTGCCGGAGAAGTACGTCGCAAGCGGCAAGCCGACGATCTGCTTGAACCGTTCGGTGCCACCGTCGGCCGCCAGGCGGTCGACGATGGGCTGGGTGCGCGTATCCTGCCAGACGATGGCGTTGTACACCGGCTCGCCGGTGTTCTTGTCCCACACGACCGCGGTCTCGCGCTGGTTGGTGATGCCGACGGCGGCGATGTCGTGACGGGTGAGGTCCGCCTTGGACAGCGCCTGCCCGATGACCTCGCGGGTGTTGTTCCAGATCTCGACCGGATTGTGCTCGACCCATCCGGCCCTCGGGAAGATCTGCTCGTGCTCGAGCTGTCCGGACGAGACGATCGATCCGGACTTGTCGAAAATGATCGCCCGGGTACTGGTGGTGCCCTGGTCGATGGCGACGACGTAGTCGGCCATTGGTGACTCCTTTGTTCTCTTTGGGGTGGAGCAGAAGGGGCCGGTCCGGATGGTCCGGGCCGGCCCCGGGTCTTACTTGAGGATGACGAGCAGCGGGATCGCGAGCCAGCCGGCCAGCACACCGCCGATGATCGGGCCCGCCACCGGGATCCAGGAGTACGACCAGTCGCTCGGGCCCTTGCCCCGGATCGGGAGCAAGGCGTGGGCGATGCGGGGTCCGAGGTCACGGGCCGGGTTGATCGCGTAACCGGTCGGACCGCCGAGGCTGGCGCCGATGCCGATCACGAGCAGTGCGACGGGCAGCGCACCGAGGGCGGCGAGGCCGACGGCCTGACCGGGCTGGTGGCCGAAGGCGATCACGACGAACACCAGCACGAACGTGCCGACGATCTCCGTGACGAGGTTCCACGCATAGGTGCGGATGGCGGGGCCGGTCGAGAACACGCCGAGCTTGTTCGCGGGGTCCGGCTCCTCGTCGAAGTGCTTCTTGTAGGCCAGCCAGGTGATGACGGCGCCGATGATGGCACCTATCAGCTGGGCCAGGATGAACACCACGATGGTGACGACGTTCACGTCGACGACGGCTTTGCCGACACCGAAGTGGGTCGCCCCGTTGGCCACGAGCCCGAGGGTGACCGCCGGGTTGAGATGGGCGCCCGAGTTGTACGCGACCACCACCCCGGAGAACACCGCGATGCCCCAGCCGATGTTCACCATCAGGAACCCGCCATTGAAGCCCTTGTTCCTGATGAGGGCGACGTTCGCCACCACACCCGTACCGAGGAGGACCAGCATCGCTGTGCCCACCAGCTCGGACAGGAAATCCACACCTAAATTGTCCACGTTGACCTTCCAGTTGTTCCGTTGACCCGCACCCTGTCGTGCGTTCTGGTGAGGCTCTTGTCAGGGTGGGCATTGTGAACGCTATTGCGGCCACGCTCGCGGTGACAAGAACCCTGTCATGCACGTTCGTGCATTATCGAACAGCAGCGGCTTCGCTCCCATCCCCCGACTTCAGCTGTACCCGATGGGCGTCGGCGAGGTCCGCTACGAACGAATCTTCCTCCTCGGCGCGACGATTTGGCGACCATCCCAGCGCGGTTGCTGCGATTTCGCCGATCTCGTGCACGAGCGGAAGTGTGATGGCACCGGTGAAGGCGAGGCTGGTGCGGCGCAGGAAGACGTCGGCGAGGTGCACGACATGCTCGCTGCGGACCAGGTGGTCGATCTCGGCGTGCGAATAGCCCGGCGCGGCGGCGAGGGGCGTGTCCTCACCTTCCCGCCCGGCGATGGCGTCGATGACGAACGTCGCCCTCGTCCCGTAGCGGTGCAGCAGGGTCGCAGCGCGCTCGGCGCCGACATCCGCACCGTACCGGGCGATCCAGTCGCGCTCCGTCTGCGGCGTGGTCGGGAAGCCGGCCCCTCCGCCGATCGGCAGACCGAGCGTCTGGACCGTGCGCTCGGCGCCGAGTGCCTGCAGCGTCTCGTTCGCGAGGTGCTCGCTCAGTGCCCGGAAGGTGGTCCACTTGCCGCCCACCAGGCTGAGGACGCGGGTGCCGCCGAGGCCCGGAATCGTTCCCGGGACGATGCGGTAGTCGCGGGAGACGAATCCGGGCGCCGTGTCGTCGTGGTGCGGCAGCGGGCGCACGCCCGAGAAGGTGTAGACGATCTGCTCCCGGGTGACCGGGATCGCTGGGAAAACGTGCGAGACCAGTTCGATGAAGTAGTCGATCTCGTCCTCGGTGATCACCGCGCGCTGGGACATGTCGGCATCGATGTCCGTGGTGCCGACCATGACCCGGCCCTTCAGCGGGTAGATCAGGACGATCCGGCCGTCGTTGTTCTCGAAGAACAGCTCGCGGCCCCGGCAGGCTTCGAGGAGCTCGGGATTGTCGAGCACGATGTGGGAGCCCTTGGTGCCGCCCATGTAACGCGTCGCCTCGCCGAGGGCGGCGTTCGTCAGATCCGTCCAGGGGCCGGAGGCGTTGACGACGACGTCTGCTGTGATGGCGAACTCCTCGCCTGTCTCGCGGTCGCGGACGAGGACACCTCCGTCGCGGACGCCGATGGCCTCCACGTAATTGACGGCGCGTGCGTGCGGCCCGGCGGCAAGCCCGTCGGCAAGGACGTCGAGCGCGAGGCGCTCCGGATCGTGCACGGAGGCGTCGAAGTAGGTGGCGGTGTACTTCAGGTCCGGGTTCAGCGCGGGCAGCGCCTCCAGCGACTTCTTCCTGCCGTGGAAGCTGTGGCGCGGGACGCTGCCCCCGTCGCGCGAGAACGCGTCGTAGATCGTCAGGCCGGTCTTGATCAGGAACGCCCCGCGCTCCTTCGGCGTGCCCTGCTTGTGAGTGAGGAACCGGAGGGGTGCGGCGAGGATGCCGGAGAACGTGGAGTAGATCGGGATGGTCGTCTGGAGCGGCTTCACGTAGTGCGGGGCGATCCTGAGCAGGCCGTTGCGCTCGGTGACCGACTCCTTCACGAGGCGGAACTCGCCGTTCTCGAGATAGCGGATGCCGCCGTGGATCATGTGGCTGGAGGCCGCCGACGCTCCGGAGACGAAGTCGTTGCTCTCGACGAGCACCACATCCACACCCTGCAGGGCGAGGTCGCGGAACGTGCCGAGCCCGTTGATGCCGCCGCCGACGACGAGCACCTGTGCTCGTGGGTTGTCTCGGAGGCGCTGGACCTCGGTGCGTGCGGTCGACTTCGTCGTCACGATCTTCTCCTGATGCTTCTGGCTCGGCGGTGCTGTGCGGTTATAGTCTTCGATGGCAGCACAACTTCGATCAAGCCGCATGCACATACGTGCACCAGCTCGTCACCCCGAGAAGTCGTCCCAGCGAAGAAGGCCCCGAATGCCCCAACCCGAAACCGAACACCTGCCCGAGAAGGTCCGCGACGCCCTCAAGGCCGGTCACCTCTATTACATGCAGGACCTCACGATGGAGGCGATCGCGCACGAGATGCACACCTCGCGCTCGAGCGTCTCGCGGCTGCTCAGCTACGCGCGGTCGTCGGGACTGGTGACCATCCAGATCGCCGAGCCGCACGAAGGTGCGACGCGCATCCAGCAGGCGATCCACGACCGCTACGGCATCGCCGCGCACATCGTCCCGATGCCGAGCGCGATCAGCGACGTCGACCGGCTGGAGCGGGTGGCGATCTCGGCTGCACGGATTCTCGACCGCTTCATCGACTCCAACCAGACGGTCGGGGTCGCGTGGGGCTCGACGATGAGCGCGCTGAGCCGGCACCTCATCCCCAAGGAGCTGCACAACGTCGAGTTCGTGCAGCTGAACGGGGCAGGAAACACCTACACCACCGGGGTCCTGTACGCCTCCGAGATCCTCCGCCGCTTCGGCGACACGTACTCCGGCACCATCCAGGAGTTCCCGGTCCCCGCCCTGTTCGACGACCCGCAGACCAAGGTCGCCATGTGGCGCGAGCGGAGCACGCGGCGCATCCTCGACATCCAGGCACGGATGGATGTGGCCCTGTTCGGCCTCGGTTCGCCCTTCTCGGAGGTGCGCTCCCACGTCTACGCCGGCGGGTACCTCGACCAGGCGGACTACGAGTCGCTCGATGCCTCCGGCGTGGTCGGCGATGTCGCCACGGTGTTCTTCCGCGAGGACGGCAGTCACCACGGCATCCCCCTCAATGAACGCGCGAGCGGGCCGGACATCGACCTGATCACGCGCGTCCCGCGGCGGGTCTGCATCGTCTCCGGGCCCTCGAAGGTGCACAGCCTCCGCGGTGCGCTCGCAGCCGGCCTCATCACCGACCTGATCGTGGACGAAGGGACGGCTCGCGCCCTCGTGCAGCTCACGCAGCCCGTCGCGCCGATCGGTCCTGCCCCGGTGGCCCAGCGGCAGGACACCGAGTCCGACGAGGCCGTCACGGCCGCCTGAGGGGAGCGTCACCGGGCGTCGCATCCGCAACGGGAATAGACGACGTCCCCCTGCGTTGATCTACACTCGACAACGAAACACGTGCTCCGGGGTCGGTGAAAGTCCGAACCGGCGGTGACAGTCCGCGAGCGGGACGCCCAGGCGCCCTGCTGAGCCGGTGGAATTCCGGCACCGACGGTAATGCGTCAGGCTCAGGCCTGTCGCTCAGTCCGGATGGGAGGCAGCACGGCGGGCGGTCCTGAGAGGCCGACGCCCGCGCGACCCCGGTGACACGTCTCGACGAGAGACGGGATGGCAACGGGATGACGTGGGAAGCCCCCATGCGCACGGCCCTCGAGCTGGCGGCGAACGGCCCGGCCACGGGCGTGAACCCGCGAGTCGGCTGCGTCCTCCTGGACCCCGACAGTCACCTCCTCGCCGAGGGCTGGCATCGCGGTGTCGGCACCCCGCACGCCGAAGTGGATGCGCTGAGCAAGCTGCCGGAGGGCGGCGCCCGCGGGGCGACAGCCGTCGTCACCCTCGAGCCGTGCAACCACTGGGGCCACACCGGTCCCTGCTCGGAAGCGCTGATCGCCGCGGGCGTGGCGCGCGTCGTCTACGGCACCGCCGATCCGGGCCGCCACTCCGGCGGGGGCGCTGAGCGGCTGCGGGAGGCGGGCGTCGACGTGATCGGCGGAGTGCTCCGCGACGAGGTCGAGGCCTTCCTCGGCGACTGGCTGACCGCCGCGCGCCTCGGCCGGCCCTACATCGTCGTGAAGTGGGCGAGCAGCCTGGACGGCCGCGCCGCAGCGGCCGACGGAACGAGCCGCTGGATCACCGGCGCAGCAGCGCGCCAGCGGGTGCACGAGCAGCGCGAAGCCTCGGACGCGATCGTCGTCGGCACCGGAACGGTGCTGGCCGACGACCCGAGCCTGACCGCGCGCGGCGACGCCGGGGAGCTGATGCGCACCCAGCCGACGCCGGTGGTGATCGGCACCCGCGCCATCCCGAAGGATGCCGCCGTCTTCCGCCATCCGCATCCCGTGATCTTCGAAGGGACCCACGACCTGCACGAGGTCGTCGCCGACCTGCACCAGCGGGGCTTCCGCCGAGCGTACGTGGAGGGCGGGCCGACCCTGGCGAGTGCCTTCGTGGCGGCGGGCCTGGTGGACGAGTACGCCGTCTACCTGGCGCCGACGCTCCTCGGCGGACCGCGCGTCGCGCTCGGCGACATCGGCGTCGAGACGATCGGCGATCAGCGGAGGCTGCGGATCCTCGAGGTCGAACAGCTCGGCGGCGACCTGCTCATCCGTGCCGTCCCCGTTCCTGTGGGTGCCGTTCGCGTCGGTGCCGAGCGCGTCGGTACCGAACGCGTCGGTACCGTTCCCGGCGGCGCCGACGCCTTCCCGCGCTCCGGCATCCCGACCACCGACACCCGGACCACCGACACCCAGACCACCGACGCCGGGGCCCCGCTCCCAGCCGGACAGGAGAACTGACCATGTTCACCGGAATCATCGAAGAGCTGGGCGAGATCACCGCCGTCGAGCGCAGCGCGGACGCCGCGCGGGTCACCGTCCGGGGACCGCTCGCCGTCAGCGACGCCCGGCACGGCGACTCCATCTCGGTCAGCGGCGTCTGCCTCACCGTGATCGACAAGGACGCGGAGACGTTCACGGCGGATGTGATGGCCGAGACCCTCATCATGAGCACGCTGGACGACGTCCAGCCCGGCCGCCCGGTCAATCTGGAGCGAGCGGCGCAGGTCGGCGACCGCCTCGGCGGGCACATCGTCCAGGGCCACATCGACGGCACCTCCACCGTTCTCTCGGTCACGGACGGCAGCGCCTGGCGCGTCGTCCGGCTGAGCCTCGACCCGGAGCACGCGCCCCTCGTGGCGCGCAAGGGCTCCATCGCGATCGACGGCGTCTCGCTCACGGTCAGCGCCGTGGGCGGCGGGCGCGAGGACGGCTGGTTCGAGGTGTCCCTCATCCCCGAGACCCTGGTGGCGACGACCCTCGGCGACCGCGTCGCGGGCGACCGCGTCAACATCGAGACGGACATCCTCGCCCGTCATGTGGAGCGCATGCTCGCGCTCGAACCGGAACTGAGCGAACGGAGCGCGTCATGAGTCTGGCCACCATCCCCGAGGCCCTCGCGGAACTGCGGGCGGGCCGTCCGGTCATCGTCGTCGACAACGAGAGTCGAGAGAACGAGGGCGACGTGCTGATCGCCGCCGAGCTCGCCAGCCAGGAGTGGATCGCCTGGACGGTCAAGCACTCGTCCGGCTTCATCTGCGCGCCGATGACCAACGAGATCGCGGACCGGCTGGAGCTGCCGGTCATGGTCGTCGCCAACGAGGACGCCCGCGGCACCAACTACACGGTCAGCGTGGATGCGGCCGACCGCTTCTCCACCGGCATCAGTGCCGCCGACCGCGCGCACACGCTTCGCGTGCTGGCGAACCTCGACAGCACGCCGGCGAGCCTCCACCGGCCGGGCCACATCCTGCCCCTGCGTGCGGTCGAGGGTGGTGTCCGCGAACGCGACGGGCACACGGAGGCTGCGGTCGACCTGCTCCTCCTGGCGGGGATGACGCCCGTGGGTGCGATCGCGGAGATCGTCGCCGACGACGGCGAGATGATGCGCCTGCCCGGACTCATCGAGCTCGGTCAGCGCGAGGGCGTGCTCGTCGTCACCATCGAGGCCCTCATCGCCTACCTGCAGGAGTTCCACTGCGACCAGCCTCTGGAGGCCGTCGCGCCCGTCCCGGAGACCTCGCGGGTGATCTTCGAGGTGGAGACGACCGTCCCGACGACGCACGGGCCGTTCCGGATGCGCGCCTACCGCGACCGGACGACCGGCGCCGACCACGTGGCGATCGTCGCAGGGACCCCCCGCAGGGACGGCACGCTGGTCCGCGTCCACTCGGAGTGCCTCACGGGTGAGGCGTTCGGGTCGCTGAAGTGCGAGTGCGGTCCGCAGCTCGATGCGGCGCTCGACACCATCCAGCGCGAAGGCGGCATCGTCGTCTACCTGCGCGGCCACGAGGGACGCGGCATCGGCCTGATCAACAAGCTCCGCGCCTACAAGCTGCAGGAGGAGGGACTCGACACCCTCGACGCGAACCTCGCCCTCGGCCTGCCGATCGACGCCCGCGACTACGGTGCGGCCACGGCGATCCTGCAGGATCTGGGGATCGAGTCGGTTCGCCTGCTGACCAACAACCCGGAGAAGGTCCGCCAGCTCGAGGAGCACGGAATCGCCGTCGAGGAGCGCGTGCCGCTCGTCGTCGGCATCGGCGCCTTCAACGAGGGCTACCTGGAGACCAAGCGCGACCGGATGGGTCACGCGATCGGGGACATCGACCCGTTGTCCCCGACGGATGAGACCGACGAGACGGCTGCGGGATTCGCAGCAGGGAGGACCACACGATGAGCGGAGCCGGAGCCCCCAGCGCCGAGGAGCGGATCGACGGGAGCGGCCTGAACGTCGTCGTCGTGGCCGGCCGCTGGCACGAGACCATCAGCGAGGCCCTCGTCGCGGGCGCGCAGCGGACTTTGGAGGCGTCGGGCGCCACGCACACGCTGGTCCGCGTCCCGGGAAGCTTCGAGCTCCCCGTGGTGAGCAAGGCCGCCCTCGAGGCGGGCGCCGACGCGGTGGTGGCGCTCGGCGTCATCATCCGCGGCGGCACCCCGCACTTCGAGTACGTCTCGGCGGCGGCGACCGACGGTCTGACCCGCGTCGCACTCGACACGGGCAAGCCGGTCGGCTTCGGCGTGCTCACGCTGGACGACGAGGCGCAGGGCATCGACCGCTCCGGCCTCCCCGGCTCGAAAGAGGACAAGGGCGCCGAGGCGGCTCACGCCGCCCTCGCCACCGCCCTCGCCCTCCGAACTCTCCGCGCGTAGCTGTACTGCCCCAGCCCCTCCATCGAGTCCGCAGAGACTGCACGCAGCTGCGGCGTGTCGCGTGCAGTCTCTGCGGACTCGACGGTGGGGCGCCCTGCGTGAGGGCTACGGCTTCCAGACCATGAGGATGACGACGACGAGCAGCAGGAGGCTCGCGACGCCGGAGCCTGCGGCCAGCTGCGGATAGCGGGAGGCTGTGCCCTCCCGCAGGGACTCGGCGGCGCGGCGCATGGTCGGCACGACGAGGAAGAGCGTCAGCGCGAGGGCGACGACGTACAAGATGATCGACCACAGGATCCACGGGGTCGTGATGCCGAGGTGGAACTTCGGGTCGGCCATCCCCATGAGGCCGAACCCGAACAGCACCACGAGCAGCGAGAGCAGTGAGAGCAGATTGGTCGACTTCGCGAGCGTTTCGACCTGGCGGGGGTCTCCGGCGCGGACGGCTCGCATCGCCGTCATCGGGAGGATGGCCATCGGGCCGACGATGAAGACCGCCGACACCACGTGCAGCACTGCAAAAAGCGTTTCCATGCCTCCAGCGTAGCGAGGCGTCCGCAATCGGCCGGCTCGCGCGCACCACATCCCTGCCCGCTCCCGGCTGAGTTGCGAAGGAGTTCGGGTGCCGGATCTCCTTCGAATGGCAGTGGTGAAGGAGATTCGAACGGTACTCGTTCGGATCTCCTTCGCTGGCAGGGCCCGTCGCCGGCAGGGCCCTTCACGGGCAGGCGAGCAGCCCGGGCCGCGGCCGACGAGGCGCTCAGTCGAGGAAGAGGGCGCGCAGACGGCGCGTGGTGAGGACCAGCCCGAGCACGATCATCACGGCGAAATACAGGACGTGCCACAGCATCCCGACGTTCACGTCGCCGGTCGTGAGACCGCGGACGAGTTCCACGCCCTGCCAGAGCGGCATCGCCTTGATGACGACCTGCAACGGCTCCGGGTACACCGTGATCGGGTAGAAGGTCGCCGACAGGAGGAACATCGGAAGCAGGATGAAGTTGATCCAGTCCATCTGCTGGAACGTCTTCATGTAGCTCGTGACGCCCATCCCGAAGCTCGCGAAACCGAACGCGATCAGCAGGACGGCCGGCAGCGCCAGCAGCGCCCACCAGGACAGGGTGAGGCCGAGGACCTGCATCACGATCATGAACCCGACGGCGTAGAGGGCTCCGCGCAGCAGGGCGAGCAGGATCTCGCCGAGCGCGACATCCAGCGGGCCCAGGGAGGTGGCGAGCATCCCCTCGTAGAGCTTGGCGAAGTGCATCTTGAAGAAGACGTTCCACGTCGAGTCGTAGACGGCGCCGTTCATGGCGGCGGTCGCGAGCAGCGCCGGGGCGATGAAGGCGGCATAGGGGACGCTCTGGCCCGACGACGTCTGGATGCTGCCGACGAGCGCACCGAAGCCGATACCGAGCGAGAGCAGGTAGAAGATCGGCTCGAAGAAGCCGGAGACGATGACCAGCCAGTTGGTGCTCCGCGTCGCCGACCACCCGCGCTGCATCACGGAACGCGCGTTGCCGGCGTAGAGGGCGCGCACCGGTCCCGAACGTGGCTCGGTCAGGATGGCGCGCTGGTCGGTGGCGGTCACTTGTTCAGCCTCCTCGCGGCGATCCGGCGTGCCCACAGCCAGAAGACGACGAACAGGGCGAGCAGGTAGACGATGTGGACGACGGACAGCCAGAGCGGCTCGCTCATCCCGTACGAGAAGACCCGCGAGAGCTGGGTCGAGTGCCAGAGGGGCGAGACCCAGCCGATCCACTGCAGGAACCACGGCATGTTCGCGAGCGGGAAGAACGTCCCGGAGAACAGGGTCAGAGGCAGCAGGACGAACCGCATCAGCATGGCGATCTGCCCGCTGTCCTGCTCGATCGTCGCGACGTAGGCCATGATCGGCGCGCCGAAGGCGAGACCGCCGATCGTGCCGATCAGGATGCCGACGAAGCCCCAGGCACCGGGGACGGCGCCGAACAGCGCCATGAAGGCGAAGTAGACGGCGGTGGTGCCGAGCAGCCGGGCGACCACCGAGATGACGACTCCGTCGATGATCTGGCCGGGCGCGATCGGCGAGGCGTTGATGCCGTAGAACGTGGGATTCCACTTGAAGCCGAGCAGGATCGGGTACGTGAACTCCTCGCTCGCGACCGTGACGGCAGCGGTGCAGAGCAGCGCAGGGGCGACGAAGGCCAGGTAGCTGACGCCGTCGACGGCGTGCGGCCCGAGGTTCGCGCTGACCAGGCTGCCGAGACCGAGACCCATCGCAAGGAGGTAGAGCAGCGGGTTGCCGAATCCCGTCACGAGCAGGGTCTGGAGGTAGGACCGCATGACGCGGAAGCGGTGCTCGGCCACATACCACGCGCCGAAACGGCGAGGGCGGACGGCCGCGGTCAGGGCGGCGCGGGCGCCGTCGCCTCCCTCGGCACCCGGTCCCCGGGCGGCGGGCGTGCCGGACCGGCCGACGATCGCGCTCATTCGATCAGGCTCCGTCCGGTCAGCCGGAGGAACACGTCCTCGAGGCTCGAACGCCGCACCAGGCTGGTCAGCGGATGCAGACCGCGCTCGACGATCCGGACGAGCTCCGCCTCGCCGTCGTCGCTGTAGACGAGGATGCGGTCGGGCAGCACCTCGATGCGCTCGCCCACTCCATCCAGGCGCTCCGCGACCTCCGCGTTGCGCTCCGAGCCGAACCGCACCTCCAGCACTTCCCG
This sequence comes from Leifsonia sp. CL147, assembly GCF_900114565.1. Classification (GTDB taxonomy): domain Bacteria; phylum Actinomycetota; class Actinomycetes; order Actinomycetales; family Microbacteriaceae; genus Leifsonia. The sequence continues at coordinate 6,790 of NZ_FOTM01000004.1, read as the reverse complement.
TGTCGAGTACTCGCGGATGAGTCGCGCCGGCGACCCCTCTGCCATGATCGTGCCCTTGTCGACGACGACCAGGCGGTCGCAGAGCTGCTCCGCCTCATCCATGTAGTGCGTCGTCAGGACGAGGGTCGTGCCCTGCTCCTTCAGCCGGAACAGGCGGTCCCAGAGGATGTGCCGGGCCTGTGGATCGAGCCCGGTGGTCGGCTCGTCCAGCAGCAGGATGCGCGGGTCGTTGATGAGGGCGCGTGCGATGGTCAGCCGGCGCTTCATCCCGCCGGACAGGTCGTCGACCTTCGCCTTGGCCTTGTCCTCGAGCTGGGCGAACGCCAGCAGCTCGTCCGCCCGGGTGCGGACGCGCGCCGACGGGAGGCCGAAGTAGCGGCCGTACACGATGAGGTTGTCGCGCACGCGGAGTTCGGTGTCGAGGTTGTCGGACTGCGGCACGACCCCGAGCTGGGACCGGATCTCGGGACCGTACCGGTTCGGGTCCAGCCCCAGGATGCTCAGATCGCCGGCGCTGCGGGTGGAGACGGCGCCGATCATCCGCATGGTGGTGGACTTGCCCGCACCGTTCGGCCCGAGGAGCCCGAAGGACTCCCCCGGCTCCACCTCGAAGCTGATGCCGTCGACGGCCGGGAAGTCTTTGTACTTCTTCACGAGATCACGGGCGGAGATGACAGGGGCGGGCATAGTTCGACACTGTAGCCGCGACCTCGGACATCCGGGATGCCCGCACGCGGTCGCACGCGGCCGCCGCGGCCGCTGCCCTGTCGCACTCGGCAATATCAGCAAACAGGCAGTCCGCAGGAAGTACGGTCGAAGCTAGCGCCGCACACGCCTCCGACGCCACCTCCTCCCCCGAATGGAGACACCGTCATGTCCACCACGTCAGCCCCCTCGCGTCGCCGGCGCGGCTTCAGGCGTCCCGCCGACGACGCCGGGCCGCGCGCCCGCTTCTCGCAGCTGCTCCCCTACCTGCTCGAGCACAAGAAGGTGCTCGCCTTCGTGATCGTGCTCAGCGTGCTGGGCGCCGCCGCCAGCCTCGCCCAGCCTCTGCTCGTCAGCCAGGTCATCTCGGTCGTCGGACGGCAGGAGCCGCTCGGCGGCCTGGTCTGGGGACTCATCGCCCTGGTGGTCGCCTCCGGCCTCATCTCGGGTTACCAGCACTACCTGCTGCAGCGCACCGGCGAGGGCGTCGTGCTGTCGTCGCGCCGCAAGCTCGTCGGCCGGATGCTGCGCCTGCCGATCAGCGAGTTCGACACCCGGCGCACGGGGGACCTGGTGTCGCGCGTCGGGTCGGACACCACGCTGCTGCGGGCCGTCCTGACCCAGGGGCTCGTGGAGGCCATCGGCGGCGCGCTGACCTTCATCGGCGCGCTGATCGCGATGCTCATCATCGACCCGGTCCTGCTCGGGCTGACCGTGCTGGTGGTCGCCGTCTCCATCGTCGTGGTGGTGCTGCTGTCGGGCCGCATCCGCGTCGCCAGCCAGAAGGCGCAGAACAAGGTGGGCGACCTCGCGGCGGCGGTCGAGCGGGCGATCAGCTCCGTGCGGACCATCCGCGCATCGAACGCCACCGAGCGCGAGATCGCGGCCGTGGACGCCGACGCCACCGGCGCCTGGAGGATGGGCATCCAGGTCGCGAGGATCTCGGCCCTCGTCGTACCCGTGGCGGGCATCGCGATGCAGGTGTCGTTCCTCGTCGTGCTCGGCGTCGGAGGCTTCCGGGTGGCCAGCGGAGCGATCACGGTCGCGAACCTGGTCGCGTTCATCCTCTTCCTCTTCATGATGATCCTGCCGCTCGGCCAGGCGTTCGGCGCCATCGCGGCGGTCAACTCGGCGCTCGGGGCGCTGGGCCGCATCCAGGAGATCCTCGATCTGCCGACCGAGGACCAGCACGACCGCGACATCGCGCCGCTGGCCCTCACCGTCGGCGCGGCGAACGAAGGCCTGGCGCCCGAGGCGCCGGCGATCGAGTTCGTGGAGGTGCGGTTCGCGTACCCGGAGGGCGCCGGGGCTGCGGACGCCGGGGCGGGTGCCGGGGCTGCGGAGACTGGGGCGGGTGCCGGGGCTGCGGACGCCGGGGCGGGTGCCACGCCCGCCGCCAGCCGGCCGACACCCGAGCGGCTCGCGTTCGAGGCCCTCACCGGGACGGACGTCGTCGCAGAGGCCGAGGCCCTCGCGGGCAGCGGCGCGGGTGCGGACGGCGGGCAGCAGCACCGCGGGGTGCTCCGCGGCGTGAGCTTCCGCGTGCCGCGCGGCAAGCGGACGGCGCTGGTCGGGCCGTCCGGGGCCGGCAAGTCCACCATCCTCGCCCTCGTCGAGCGGTTCTACGACCCGCAGGCCGGCGAGGTCCACTTCGGCGGGATGGATGTGCGCACGCTCGATCGCGTCGGCCTGCGCTCGCAGATCGGCTACGTCGAGCAGGATGCGCCGGTGCTGGCCGGGTCGCTGCGCGACAACCTGACGCTCGCGGCGCCCGACGCCACGGACGAGCAGTGCGTCGACGTGCTCCACGCCGTCAACCTGACGGAGGTGCTCGAGAGGAGCGAGCTCGGCCTGAGCGCCCCCGTCGGCGAGGACGGCATCATGCTCTCCGGCGGCGAACGTCAGCGCCTCGCGATCGCCCGGGCGCTGCTGGCCGCACCTCCGGTGCTGCTGCTGGACGAATCCACTTCCAGCCTGGACGGCCGCAACGAGCAGCTGATGCGGGAGGCGATCGACGCGGTCGCCGCCGACCGCACCCTGCTCGTGATCGCGCACCGCCTGTCCACCGTCGTCGACTCCGACCAGATCGTCGTGCTCGACCACGGCCGCGTCATCGGTACCGGAACCCACTCCGAGCTCGTCGAGACCACTCCCCTCTACCGCGACCTCGCCAAGCACCAGCTCCTCGTCTGACCCCGCGCCCTACGCCCTCGCCCCCTCACCCCCCACCATCGAGTACACGAAGACTGCACGCAATCAGGGGAGAAAACGTGCAGTCTTCGTGTACTCGACGGTGGGGGGTGAGCCCGTCAGGACTGGAGGTGGTAGCGGAGGGAGGCCAGCTCGGCGCGCAGGGCGGGCGGGACACGCGAGCCGAAGCGGTCGAAGAAGGTCTCGGTGAGGTCGCACTCGGCGAGCCAGCTCGCGCGGTCGACCTCGAAGAGCGCCTCCACGTCGGCGGCGGGGAGGTCGAGACCGTCGAGGTCGAGCTCCTCGACGATGGGCAGGCGCCCGATCGGTGCAGAGACGCTTCCGGCCAGCCCCTCGACCCGCCGCGCGATCCACTCGATGACCCGTGCGTTCTCGCTGAACCCCGGCCACAGGAATCGGCCGTCGTCACTCCGGCGGAACCAGTTCACCTGGAAGATCTCGGGAGCCTGGTCGCCCAGCTTCTCCCCCATCTCCAGCCAGTGCGCCCAGTGGTCGGCCATGTTGTAACCGCAGAACGGCAGCATCGCGAAGGGGTCGCGGCGCAGCTCGCCGACGGTGCCCTCGGCCGCCGCCGTTCGCTCCGACGAGATGGTGGCGCCGAGGAACACGCCGTGCCGCCAGTCGCGCGCCTGCGCCACCAGCGGAACGTTCGTGGCCCGGCGACCACCGAACAGGATGGCGTCGATCGGCACGCCGTCGAACGCATCCCAGTCCTCGGCGATGGACGGGCACTGCGCGGCACTGACGGTGAACCGGGAGTTGGGATGCGCGGCCGGCCGCCCCGAGTCGGGCGTCCAGTCGTTCCCCTGCCAGTCGATCAGGTGCGCGGGGGGCTCGTCGGTGAGCCCCTCCCACCAGACGTCGCCGTCGTCGCGCAGGGCCACGTTCGTGAAGATCGTGTTGCCCCACAGGGTCTGGACCGCTGTGCGGTTCGTGCTCTCGCCCGTCCCCGGCGCGACGCCGAAGAAGCCGGCCTCCGGGTTGATCGCGCGCAGCCGCCCGTCGGGTCCCTGGCGGAGCCAGGCGATGTCGTCGCCGATCGTCTCGACGCGCCAGCCCGGGATGGCCGGCTCCAGCATCGCGAGGTTCGTCTTCCCGCAGGCCGACGGGAAGGCGGCGGCGAAGTGGAACGCGCGGCCCTCGGGCGAGGTCACCTTGATGATGAGCATGTGCTCGGCCAGCCAGCCCTCGTCCCGCGCCATGGCGGACGCGATCCGCAGTGCGAAGCACTTCTTCGCGAGGATGGCGTTCCCGCCGTAGCCGGAGCCGTAGGACCACACTTCGCGCGTGTCCGGGAACTGAACGATGTACTTGGTCGGATTGCACGGCCACTGCACGTCGTCACGCGACCGGCCGTCCGCATCCACCAGCGGGAAGCCGACACTGTGCACGGTCGGCACCCACGGCTGCCCGGACTCGATCAGGTCGAGGACGGTCTCGGTGACGCGGGTCATGATCCCGAGGCTGACGGCGACATACGCGGAGTCCGTGAGTTGGATGCCGACCTGCGAGATCGGGCCGCCGACCGGTCCCATCGAGAACGGGACGACGTACATCGTGCGTCCGCGCATGCTGCCGGTGAAGACCTCGCGCAGCTCCGCGCGCATCGCCTCCGGCTGCCGCCAGTTGTTGGTCGGACCGGCGTCGGCCTCGTTCTCGGAGCAGATGAAGGTGCGGTCCTCGACGCGGGCAACGTCGCCCGGGTCGGTCCGGGCGAGGAAGCTGTTCGGCCGCCACTCCGGGTTCAGCCGGATCAGCTTGCCTTCGGCGACCAGCTGCTTGGTGAGGCGGTCGGCCTCGCCGAGGGAGCCGTCGCACCAGACGACCTCCTCGGGCCGGGTGAGGGCGGCGATGCCGTCGACCCAGCGGCGCACAGCGTCCAGGCCTCCGGACGGTGCCGTGTCGGTGAGGGGGAGCTCGGCGATACTCATGCGGGTTCCTTATCGTCGGAAGAATCGGTGTCGACTCCAGTTTCTGCGAGGTTCCGAGGAAGAGAACCGGGAATGCTGCTGTAAGAATCGCGAATCTTTCGCTATCGTGAATCCATGAGCACCGTGGAGACCGGCGACATCGATGTCGCAACGCTCGGACATCGCATCCGTCACTTCCGTACCCGGCGCGGCATGACCCTCGACGAGCTCGGGGCCGCGGCCGGCGTCGCGGCGAGCCAGCTGTCGCTGATCGAGAACGGCAAGCGGGAGCCGCGCATCTCGCTGCTGAGCGCACTCGCCGCCGCCCTCGGCGTCCAGCCCGCCGACCTCCTCTCGGCCGAGCCGCCGGACGAGCGGGCGGCGCTCGAGATCGAGCTGGCGCGGGCGCAGCGCGGGCCGCTGTACGCATCCCTGGGCCTGCCCGCGGTCAAGCCGACGAAGGGGACGCCGACGGAGACCCTCCAAGCGCTCGTCGGGCTCCACCGGGAGCTCGGCCGGCGAGCCAACGAAGCGATCGCGACGCCGGAGGAGGCTCGGCGCGCGAACACCGAACTGCGCGAGCGGATGCGCGCACAGGACAACTACATCCCCGAGATCGAGGAGCTGGCCGAGCAGCAGGTGCGCGCCTCCGGCCACGTCCGCGGCGCCCTGACGCACCGCGAGGTCAGCGTGATGGCCGAGAAGCTCGGGTTCGAGCTGATCTACGTGAACGACCTGCCGCGGTCGGCGCGGTCGATCACCGACCTCGAGAACGGGCGCATCTACCTGCCGCCGGCGTCGATCCCGGGCGGCCACGGCCTCCGCTCGATGGCGTTGCAGGCCATGGCGCACCGGCTGCTGGGGCACACGCGTCCGCAGTCGTACGCGGACTTCCTCCGCCAGCGACTGGAGATCAACTACTTCGCCGCGTGCTGCCTCATGCCCCGGGAGGCTGCCGTCGCCTTCCTGCAGCAGGCCAAGAAGGACAAGGACCTGGCGGTGGAGGACTTCCGCGACGCCTTCGGTGTGACGCACGAGGCGGCCGCGCTGCGGTTGACGAACCTGGCGACGAGGCACCTCGACATGACGATGCATTTCCTCCGCGTCGGCGACGACGGCGCCCTGTACAAGGGATACGAGAACGACGGGCTCGTGCTGCCGACGGATGTGACGGGGTCCATCGAGGGCCAGGTCGTCTGCCGGATGTGGGGAGCGCGGACCGCGTTCACGCACACGAACCGCACGACCGAGCTGTACCAGTACACGGACACCCCGGCCGGGACCTACTGGTGCGCGACGCAGGTCGGCACCACCGCCGAGGGCAGCTTCTCGATCAGCATCGGGGTGCCGTTCGATCAGGCGAAGTGGTTCCGCGGCCGCGAGACGACGGCGCGCACCGAGTCGCGCTGCCCGGACGAGTCGTGCTGCAAGCGGGCGCCGGCCGAGCTGTCGGGACGGTGGGCCGGCAAAGCGTGGCCGAGCGCGCGGCTGCACGCGCACATCCTGTCGCCGCTGCCCTCCGGGTCCTTCCCGGGCGTCGACGACTCGGACGTGTACGCCTTCTTGGAGGCCCACTCCGGCGCGTGAGATTCGTCACGAATGTCGCCCTGCGCCGCGCGAAACGCGACATTCCCTCTTTGCCAGGCTGGTTGTGAGTCAGGTTGGCTCGGTTTGGGAGGGTTCTGTTTTGGGAGTCACAACGGGTTTTACTGCGGAGGAGATCCGCGAGGTGGTGCATGAGTATCACTTGCAACCGCATGGGACGAAGCTGGCGTGGTTGCAGGCGCGCAGCATCTCCAGGGACAAGATCCGGCGGTGGTCGACGGCGGTTTTCGAGGGCGATATCGAGCGGAGCCTGTTTCCGCGGCAGGCTAGGGCTATGACACATCCCGGGAGGCGAGCCTGGTTGGAACAGCAGCGGGCCAGAGAACGAGCAGCGCATGAGGCCGAGGTGGAGCGGTTGA
>NZ_FOTM01000002.1:219470-269088 GCF_900114565.1 Leifsonia sp. CL147 | reverse complement strand
CCGCCCCAACTACCCCGGCATCTTCGACACGATCGAGCAAGCCCGGGCGTTCATGGACACCTACGTGCCCTGGTATAACCAGCACCACAAACACTCCGGCATCGCCCTGTTCTCACCCGACCAGGTCCACGACGGCAGCTGGCACCGCCACTGGCAACACCGCCACAACGTCCAACACGCCTACTACCAAGCCCACCCCGAACGCTTCCGCCACCACCCCAACACCCCAAAGCCAGCCGGCTTCGTCGGCATCAACACCCCCACCCAACGACTCCACGCAGCTTGACACAGCCCGGAATGTCGCGTTCACCCACCCGGAGGTGCACATTCGTGACGAATGTCGCGTTCAGCCGGCAGTGACGGCACATTCGTGACGAATGTCGCGCTCAGCCAGCAGTGACGGCACATTCGTGACGAATGTCGCGCCCAGCCGCCCGGAGGTGCACATTCGTGACGAATGTCGCGCGTACCCGCTGGGCCGCTGGCGGGATCGGATGGAGGACACGCCGAGTCACGCTGTACCTGCAGTTCACTCTCATGCGCTTGACTGTTGGGCGCCTCACCCGAACACGTGTCTTGGAAAGGACCCATCGTGACGACACCCCAGTATCCGACCGCTCCGCCTGCATCCGCAGGCGAGACCCCGCTCTGGGCGCCGCTCTACGGCGCTTCCTTCGGGCAGTCCATCCAGCGCTTCTTCAAGAAGTATGCGGACTTCACCGGCCGCGCCAGCCGCAGCGAGTACTGGTGGTGGTTCCTCGCATACTTCATCGTCGACGTCGTGCTCTACATCCTGATGTTCAGCCTCGGGATGGTCGGCGCGAGCGTGAACAGCGATGGAACGGCGACCCTCGGGCCGCTCTACTGGGTCCTCTTCGTGGTGCTCATCGTCTGGTGGCTGGCCACGATCGTCCCGCAGCTCGCCCTGACCTGGCGACGCCTGCACGACGCCAACCTCGCCGGGCCGTTCTTCTTCCTCGGCTTCATCCCGTTCGTGGGCGGCATCATCGTGCTCGTCCTCACGCTGCTCCCCTCGAAGCCGGAGGGCGCCCGCTTCGACCGTCCGCGCGCCTAGCGGATCGATCGCACCAGCGACGAGGAGGCCCCGGGGACATCGTCCCCGGGGCCTCCTTCGTGCGTCTCGCGAGTGCGTCAGGTCTCGCGAGTGCGTCAGGTCTCGCGAGTGCGTCAGGCCACGCGAGCCTTCAGGTTGTCGCTGATCGCCTCCAGGAACTCCTCCGTGGTGAGGAACGCCTGCTCGGGACCGACCAGGAGTGCGAGGTCCTTGGTCATCTTGCCCTGCTCGACCGTCTTCACCACGACGTCCTCGAGGGTGTGCGTGAAGTCGATGAGGTCCTGGTTGCCGTCGAGCTTGCCGCGGTGCGCGAGGCCGCGCGTCCAGGCGAAGATCGAGGCGATCGGGTTGGTCGAGGTCGGCTTGCCCTGCTGGTGCTGGCGGTAGTGACGGGTCACCGTGCCGTGCGCCGCCTCCGCCTCGACGACCGAGCCGTCCGGGGTGGTCAGCACCGAGGTCATCAGGCCGAGCGAGCCGAAGCCCTGGGCGACGGTGTCGGACTGGACATCGCCGTCGTAGTTCTTGCAGGCCCAGACGTACCCGCCCTCCCACTTGAGGCTGGAGGCGACCATGTCGTCGATCAGGCGGTGCTCGTACGTGAGGCCGGCGGCGTCGAACTTCTGCTTGTACTCGGTGTCGAAGACCTCCTGGAAGAGGTCCTTGAAGCGGCCGTCGTACGCCTTCAGGATGGTGTTCTTGGTCGACAGGTACACCGGGTACTGGCGGTCGAGGCCGTAGTTGAACGACGCGCGGGCGAAGTCGCGGATGGACTCGTCCTGGTTGTACATGGCGAGCGCGACACCGGCGCCGGGAGCCTGGTAGACCTCGAAGCTCTGCGCCTCGCCGCCGCCGTTCGGCTGGAAGCTGATGGTCAGTGTGCCCGGGCCGTCGAACGTGAAGTCGGTCGCGCGGTACTGGTCGCCGAAGGCGTGACGGCCGATGACGATCGGCTTGTTCCAGCCCGGGACCAGCCGCGGGATGTTGGAGATGATGATCGGCTCACGGAAGACGACGCCTCCGAGGATGTTGCGGATCGTGCCGTTCGGGCTCTTCCACATCTTCTTGAGACCGAACTCCTCGACGCGCGCCTCGTCGGGCGTGATCGTTGCGCACTTCACGCCGACGCCGTGCTTCTGGATGGCGTGGGCCGCGTCGATCGTGATCTGGTCGTCGGTCTCGTCGCGCTTCTGGATTCCGAGGTCGTAGTACTCGAGGTTCACATCGAGGTACGGGTGGATGAGGGAGTCTTTGATCGCCTTCCAGATGATGCGCGTCATCTCGTCGCCGTCGAGTTCGACGACCGTTCCGTCAACCTTGATCTTGTCCATGGTTCTCCTGGGGTGTCTGCCGTTTCAAGCCTCCGTCAGCTTACCCGAGTGCGACAACTATCTTGACATCGAGACAGTTTCTCTCGGCGAATCGTCGGCTGCGCGCGACTATGCCGCAGTCGCTCCCGCACGTTACCCTTTCGTCATGGCTGAGTTGAGACTGGAAGAGTTGAGCGCGCGGACCGTCGTGGCGGCGAACGCGCTGACACTGAAGCCGGGCCAGGAGCAGTTCATCGCTCCTGTGTCCTACTCGGCCGCGGCCGCGGTCGCCGATCCGAACACGTCGTGGCAGCGCGTCGTGCTCGACGGCGACGAGGTGGTCGGCTTCATCATGGGCAACTTCGACCCCAATGCAGAGCACGAGGAGTTCAAGGCGATCCTCTGGCGCATCAACGTCGACGCCGACGACCAGGGCCGCGGAATCGGCACGTTCGCCGTCCGCGCGCTGGCCGACGAGGCGCGGGCCCGCGGCCACCAGCGGCTCCACGTGATCTGGGAGTCCGGAGAGCTGGGTCCGGAGCAGTTCTTCCTGCGCAGCGGCTTCAAGCCCGTGGGCGAGACGCAGTACGGCGAGACGATCGGTGCCCTCGATCTCTGACCGTCCGGACTCGTCCGACCGTCCGGGTTCGTCCGGCCATCCGGACTCCTTCGTGGACCGGGTCCTCGAGGTCGTCGACGCCATCCCTCCCGGCCGCGTGATGACCTACGGGGATGTGGCGGCGGCGCTCGGATCGCGCGCGGCACGCATGGTCGGGCAGGTGATGGCGTTCTACGGCAGCGAGGTTCCGTGGTGGCGCGTCGTGCGAGCCGGCGGGCATCCCCCTGTGAAGCACGAGCACCTCGCGCTGGAGCACTACCGGGCCGAAGGCACGCCGCTCCTCCGCGGCGCCGGCGCCGCCTTCCGGATCGACATGCGCGCGGCACGGCTCAGCCCGGTACTGTTCGAGGAGTCGGAACCGGAGCCGGAGCCCTCCGGGGAGAACGGCCGGAATCATCCCTCCGACCGATGATTCGTTCAGTTCCGTAGTGTTCACTTCTAGTGCATCCCTGTCCCTTTCCCCTGGAGCTGCCGTGCCCCGCATCCGAACCGCTGGAGTCATCGCGACGACGTCCGCCCTTGCCCTGGCCTTGTCCGGGTGCTCCGTCGTGACAGCATTCGCACCGCATGTGGAGTCGGAGATCTGGGACACCGCGAAGGACATGAAGGCCGCGAACACGGCCATCGTCGGCTCCCCGAAGTTCGTTCCGGACGACGCGACGCTCATCCGTCTCGACTACGACACCCAGGACGGGTCGGCCATCATGACCTACACGTCCAAGGCGCTGCTCGTTCCGAACGTGTGCAAGACGCAGGTGGCGACGCTGAAGCCCACCATCCAGGACAGCTGGTGGCCGGTGGACGGCATCCCGCCGAAGTCGGCCGGCTGCCCCGGCGGCTGGTCCGCCTTCGCGATCGGTCAGCAGGTCTGGGCCGCGCGGGCGGCCACGAAGTAGCCGTCACCGCGCGGACGCCTGCCGAAGCAGACGCGGGCGGGCGCCGTCCCCGCCTCAGGCGAGCACGGGGATGGTGAGCTCGATGATCGTGCCGAGCCCCTCCACCGAGCGGACGTCTGCGCGGCCGGAGACCGCTTCGACGCGGTCCCGCAGACCCTCCAGCCCTCCGCCCGGCTCGATCCTCGCCCCGCCCTGTCCGTCGTCCTTCACGACGACCGCCACGGTGGAGTCGGTGCGCGTCACGAGCACGCTGCAGTTGCGGGCGTGCGCGTGCTTCGCCGCGTTGGCGAGACACTCCGAGACGCAGTAGTAGATGGTCTCCTCGACGACATCGGGCAGACGCTCCCCGATGTCGATGTGGACCTCGACCGGCAGGTGGCTGCGCATCCCGAGCTCCTCGATCGCCGAGCGGAGGTCGCCGTCGGTCAGCACGGTCGGGTGGATGCCGCGAGCCAGTTCGCGGAGCTCCCGCAGCGCATCGCCGAGCTGGCCCGCTGCACGTCGCAGGTCCACGGCGAGCTCCTCGTCTCCGTGCGCCTCGGCTTTGGCCGTCGCGATGCGGAGGCTGATCGCCAGCGAGACGAGCTGCTGCTGGCTGCCGTCGTGCAGGTCGCGCTCCAGCCTGCGTCTGGCCAGATAGCCCTCCTCGACGATGCGGAGGCGGGACTCGCGCAACTCGTGGATGGTGCGCTCCAGCCGTTCCCGGAGCCGGTCGTTGTCGACCGAGAGGAGCAGAGCCGAGGAGACAGCGTCGAGCAGCCGGTCATCCTGGGTGAGGGCGACGTCGTGCTCGATGAGCGCGATCGGTCCCTGATCCGAGTCGATCGCGAGGGTGGAACGGCCGGGCCGCTGGGTGAGCCCCGCATCCGATGCCGGTTCTCCGTCGCTCGTCTGGTAGCGCTGCAGCGGCTCGTCCCACCAGAACACACGCAGGGACGGATCGTGGAGGGTGCGGGCCAGACTCGACTCCCAGAGCCCCCGATCCACCTTGTCACGCGCGACGATGACCAAGTCGGCCACGCGCGAGCGAAGCCCTCTCGCGTACAGCACACCGCCGACGAAAGCGGGCGGGATGAGCGCGATCGCGACCGGAGGGACGAACTGGAGCCAGCCGCCGTCCCAGTGCAGAGCGAAGCTCAACGACTCCTGGACCGTGCCGAAGCACCACAGCAGGATGGCCAGCGGCATGACGAAGGCCACGCGGCGGGCCGGAAGCGAGCTGGTGAACCACCGCGCGATGAGCCGGGCGGCAACCGTCAGCATCAGGGCCAGGCCGACGAACCGCCACGCCAGCCCGAGCCAGAAATCGGCGGTGTCGCTCGGCAGCACCGCATACGGGTTGAAGGCGCATCCGCACACGGCGGGCTCCGGCGACGCGAACAGCAGGATGCCGCCCAGCCGCACCAGGAAGGCGCCCGACACCACCAGGACGACGATCCGATCGAAGCGGCGGGCCAGCCTCCCTGTCGGATAGCAGAGCACGAGAAGCCCGACCAGCACGGCCCACAGGTCGGTGACTCCTTCGATCCACGGCCAGACCCATCCCCACGGCCGCACCATCGGGTACCAGGCCCCCGCCGACCAGAACAGGGCGGCGCCGACCATCAGCCAGCCGGGGACGGGGCTGCGCACGATACGCCAGGCGACCACCGCGCACACGAGGTAGTCGACGGCGACGGCGACGAAGACGATCGCCCAGCCGATTCCGGACGGCCGGGGGCCGTAGTCGTCCGTGACAGCGCTGAGCAGTTGCGCCAGGACGTTGGAGGCGAGCGCGACGGTGAGCGCCAGCGCTCGGAGCCCGAGACGCCCCGCATCCGGTCGCCGAAGCTCGGCCTCCCGCTCGGGAGGCGCGGGAGTGGAGCGCGCGGACACCGGGCGCGCGAGATCCATGAGCTCAGACGTCCCGGCCGAGGAAGCGCAGGACGGCGAGCACCCGGCGGTGCCCTTCGGCCGAGTCCTCCACCCCCAGCTTCGCCATGATGTGCCCGATGTGCGACTCGACCGTGCGGAGGCTGAGGTGCAGCTCGGTGGCGATGCCCGCGTTCGACTTGCCCTCGGCCATCAGCCGCAGGACGTCGCGCTCGCGAGCGGACAGCGCCTCGACGGCCGCCTCGGACGATCGCGCGGAGACGAGGAACTGGACGACCTCCGGATCGACGACGGATCCCCCGCGGGCGACCGTCCGGACGGCCGTCACCAGTGTGTCGGCGTCGGCGACGCGATCCTTCAGCAGGTAACCGGTTCCGCTTCCCGCACTCATGGCGCGGATGGCGTACGACGCCGTCGTGTACATCGAGAGGAGCAGGACGCCGGCCCTCGAACCGCCGGCGCGGAGACGCTCCAGCGCACGCAGCCCCTCGTCGGTGTGCGTGGGCGGCATCTTGATGTCGAGGACGATCGCATCGATCCCGTCCTCCTCCGCGACCGCGGCGAGGAGCTCCTCAGCGGTATCGACGGACACGACGACCTGCATGCCGCCCGCACGCAGGATCTGCCCGATCCCTTCGCGCAGAAGCACTGCGTCGTCGGCGACGGCCACCCGGAGCGCGCGAGAACCCTCTGTCTGTCCCCCGCTCACGCGCTTACCTTAGCAGGGTGCGGATCGCCTCACCGGTCAACTCGTCCTTATTGATGAACCCCTCCGCGCCGCTGTCGGCCACGCGTCTGCCGTAGTCCTGGGCCGAACGGCTGGACGTGAGCACGACAGCCGCCCCGGTCGCCCGCATCTCGGGCACGATGTCGAAACCGCTCGCGTCGGGCAGGCCGACGTCGAGCAGGACCACGTCGGGTGTGAGACGGCGGCTCAATTCGACCCCCCGGGCCGCGGTGTCGCAGTCCCCGACGACCGTGAAGCAGTGCAGCCGGAGCAGTTCGGCGGCCTGTTCGCGGAACCGCTCGTGGTCGTCGACGATCACCACCCGGAGGGACAACATGGCTCCATGATGACCGCACGGGTCCCGGTGTTCATCCGTGCCTCCACGTAAACGGAATGAGGTGGACCCCCGGATGCGGGCCAGGCCCAGGCAGGGACAGGATGTGAGACAACCTCACCGACCCGAACGGTGAGGTTCCTCCGCCCGACCGGCGGCCGACGACCTACCCAGAAGAAGGCGATTCCCCGTGACCCGAGCCGCGGGCCCGACCGGCGCTCCGTCTGCTGCGGCGGGCGCAGTGGCGAGGGCCGCGCGACCACGGCGGACCGCCTCCCCTTCGTCGTCGGCGGCACGGTCGGCGCGCAGGAGCTGCCGCTCGTCGTGATCGCCCTGCGCCGGGCCGCCCGTCGGCGACATTCGTCACGAATGTCCACTCCCCCACACCCCAAGGCGACATTCGTCACGAATGTCCACTCCCCCACACCCCAGGGCGACATTCGTCACGAATGTCCACTCCCCCACACCCCAAGGCGACATTCGTCACGAATGTCCACTCCCCCACACCCCAAGGCGACATTCGTCACGAATGTCCACTCCCCCACACCCCAAGGCGACATTCGTCACGAATGTCCACTCCCCCACACCCCAAGGCGACATTCGTCACGAATGCGCACTCCCCCTCGCGTTAGGGCGACATTCGTCACGAATGCGCACTCCCCCTCACCCCAGGGCGACATTCGTGACGAATGCCGGCCTTACACCAGCGAGTCCCGCCACGCCGCGTGCAGCTGCGCGAAGCGTCCCGTGCCGGCGATCAGGTCGTCGGGCGTGCCGTCCTCGACGACGCGTCCGTGCTCCATCACGAGCACCCGGTCGGCGATCGCGACCGTCGACAGGCGGTGCGCGATGATCACGGCCGTGCGGTCCGAGAGCAGCGTCTGCAGCGCCTCCTGGACCAGCCGCTCGCTCGGGATGTCGAGAGAGCTCGTGGCCTCGTCCAGGATCAGCACGGCCGGGTCGGCCAGGAACGCCCGGGCGAACGAGATCAGCTGCCGCTGTCCGGCGGACACCCGGCCTCCCCGCTTGTTCACGTCGGTGTCGTACCCGTCGGGCAGGCCCTCGACGAACTCGTGCGCGCCGACCGCCTTCGCCGCCCGGACGATCTCCTCCCGGGACGCGTCCGGCTTGCCGAGGGCGATGTTGTCCGCGACCGACCCGCTGAACAGGTACGCCTCCTGCGTGACCATCACGATCGCGCGGCGGAGGTCTTTCGGGTGCAGATCGCGCAGATCCACACCGTCCAGCGTCACCCGTCCCTCGCTCGGGTCGTAGAACCGCGAGATCAGCTTCGCCAGCGTGGACTTGCCTGCGCCGGTCGATCCGACCAGCGCAACGGTCTGCCCGGCCGGGATGTCGAGCGTGAACTCCGGCAGGATGACCCGGTCCTTCTTGTAGGCGAAGGTCACGCCGTCGAAGCGCACGTGGCCCTCCGCCGACCACAGGTCGACCGGCTTCACGGGGTCCGGGACGCTGGGCTCCTCTTCGAGGACGCCCGAGATCTTCTCCAGCGCCGCCGCGGCCGACTGGTAGGAGTTGTAGAACATCGCCATCTCCTCCATCGGGTCGAAGAACCGCCGCGTGTACAGGAGCACCGCGAGCAGCACACCGATCGGGAGAGCGCCGTCGGCGACGCGGAAGCCGCCGACGAGCAGCACGACGCCGACCGTCACGTTGCCGATCATCACGAGCCCGGGGTCGAAGATCCCGAACAGCTGGATGACGCGGGCGTTCACATCCCGGTACTCCTCGACCAGGCCGCCGAACTCCTTCTCGTTGCGCTTCTCCTTCCGGAACGCCTTGACCGCGCGGATGCCGGTCATCGTCTCCACGAAGTGCACGATCACCTTCGCCGACGCCACCCGCGAGATGCGGAAGAGCGCCTGCGACCGCTTCTGGAACCAGCGCGTCAGGAAGTACAGCGGCACCAGCGACCCGAGCAGCACCAGACCGCTGACCCCGTCGATCGAGAACAGCGCGACCGCGATGAACAGCATGTACAGGAAGCCCTGCACCAGCTGGTTGATGCCGGAGTCGAGCAGTTCGCGGATCGAGTCGAGGTCGCTCGTCTGGCGGGAGATGATCCTGCCGGAGGTGTACGACTCGTGGAACTCCAGCGACAGCTTCTGCGTGTGCAGGAACACCCGCTTGCGCAGGTCGAGCAGGATGGCCTGGCTGATCCGCGCGCTCAGGACGGTGTACCACGCGATCAGGGCAGCGCCGATGACGCCCGTGAACAGGTAGGCGACGCCGGCGGCCGCCAGCGGGAGCCAGTCCTGCTTCAGCAGGGCCGGCAGGCCGTTGTCGATGCCGAACGCGATGAGCGCCGGACCGGCCACCTGGGCTGCCGTGCTCACCACGACCACGATCGCCGTCAGCAGCAGCCGCATCCGCAGTGGATGCAGCAGCGAGCCCAGCAGGCGCAGCGAACGGCGCCGGACCTGCCGGCTCTCCTCTTTGCTGAGGTCGTTGCGCTCTTCGCCTTCGACGCCCAGCACTGTCGTCGTGCTCACAGGTTCGCCTCCTCGAGGATCTCGCCAGTCGTATCGTTGTCCGGCTCTTCGTCCTCCAGGCTGGAGATGACGAAGCGGTAGTGCTCGCTGGTGGCGAGCAGTTCATGGTGGGTGCCGACCGCGGTCACCCGGCCGTCTTCCAGCAGGGCGACCCGGTCGGCGAGCATCACCGTGGAGGGGCGGTGCGCGACGATCAGCGCGGTGGTCGACGCGAGCACCCGCCGCAGCGCCGCCTCGACGAGCGCCTCCGTGTCCACATCCAGCGCCGACAGCGGGTCGTCGAGCACCAGGATGCTCGGGTCGGCCGCGACGGCCCGCGCGAGCGCGAGACGCTGCCGCTGTCCCCCGGACAGGCTGAGCCCCTCCTCGCCGACCTTCGTCTCGACGCCCTCGGGCAGGCCGTAGACGAAGCCGGCCTGCGCCACATCGAGTGCCTCGGCGAGCACGCGCTCCGCCTCAGCGGAGTCCGGGTCGAGGTCGTCGCGGCCGAGCAGGACGTTGTCGCGCACGGATGCCGAGAACAGCGTCGCGTCCTCGAACGCCATGGCGATCGCCTTGCGCAGGTCGTACCGGGTCAGGTCGCGCACGTCCACGCCGTCCACCGTGATCGCACCGCCGGTGACGTCGTACAGCCGGGTGGTGAGGGCGGTCAGCGTCGACTTGCCCGAGCCGGTGAGACCGACCAGCGCCATGGTCTCCCCCGGGCGCACCGTCAGCCGGACTCCGTCGAGCAGGTCCGGGAAGCGCTCCGGCGAGTCCTGGTAGCGGAAGTGCACATCGTCGAAGACGAGCTCGCCGCGCGGCTCGGCGATGCGCTTGGGGTCTGCGGGATCGGTGATCGCATTGACCTCGTCCATCACGTCGAAGAAGCGGTCGGCCGCCGTGCGGGTGTCGAACGTCATCGACAGCAGGAAGCCGATGGACTCGACCGGGAAGCGCAGCACGGTCGCCGTGGCGAAGAACGCCACCAGCTCGCCGACGGACAGCTGACCCTGCGCCGAGAGCCACACCCCGACGACCAGGCAGATGCCGAACGCGACATCCGGGACCAGCAGCAGCCAGAGCCAGATTCCCGCGATGGCCTTCGCCTTGGCGATCTCCGTGCCGCGGAGCTGCTCGGCGCGCGACTCGAAGCTCTTCAGCGCGTGCTTGCCCCGGCCGAACGCCTTGAGGACGCGGATGCCGTGCACCGACTCCTCGACAGCCGTCGCCAGGTCGCCCGCCTGATCCTGGCTGCGCCGCGCGATGACGGAGTACTTGTTCTCGAACACGAAGCCGTAGATCCAGAGCGGGATGGAGCACACCAGGAAGATGAGCCCGAGGATCCAGTTCCAGCCGATCAGGATGGCGAACCCGACCACGATCGTGACGACATTGACCACCAGCAGCACGATGCCGAACGACAGCCAGCGGCGGATCAGGCTCAGGTCGCTGACGGCGCGCGACAGCAGCTGCCCACTGGGCCAGCGGTCGTGGAAGGCGACCGGCAGATCCTGCAGCTGCGCGTACAGCGCGTTCCGCATCCGCGCCTCCACATGGGTGCCCGGGGTCAGCACGAACCAGCGGCGCAGCGAGATGAACACGGCCTCCGCCGCACCCAGCCCGACCACGAGCAGGGCCGCAGGCCACACGGCTGCCGGGTCACCGGCCGAGAGCGGGCCGTCGACCAGCCAGCGCAGCACCTGCGGGATGCTCAGGGCGACGAGGCTCGCCAGCAGCGCGGCCACCATGCCGAGCACGATGCGGGGCGCAGCGGACTTCGCGAACGGGAGGATGCGCAGCAGGATGCGCGCGGTGCTCTTCCGCTTCGCGGTGGTCTTCGAAGTCTGAGTGTTCGGAGTCTGGGCGACAGACATGGATGATCCGTTTTCTGTGAGTGTCCGACGTCGTGGAGCCGGCGGCGAGCACGCGGAGGAGTCGCCGAAGACGCGCCGAGGATGGCGGGTCTCGTGGTGGGGATGCGGGGGAGCGTCTGCAGTCGTTCCCGGGTGTCGTGCGCGGCGGCGCGCGGCGAGGGGCGGAGAGCTACCGCCCGGACGGTCGGGCGTCGGCCGTGACGGCAGCGACGAACCCGGGCACGGTGAGCTTTCGTGCGGTCTCGATCGTCGTCATGGCGTCCTCCCAGCCTCGATGTACACGTCCGTTATGCCGCGACAAGGCAGCCCTACAGCTTATTGCCAGGTTCCCGAAAAGCGCAAGAGAAAATTTGCTGGATGTCTCAGTGACGACGAGCTCGCAGTCGCGTCAGCCCCAGGACGCCACCGGCCACAATGAGACCCATCGCCACCAGCAGGCCGCCGATGCCCAGCATGGACCCGGTCGACGCGAGCCCCGGAAGTACCGCCGGCTGGCCCGGAAGCACCACCGGAGCCGCCTCGATCACGGCTTCCGAGGGGGCGGACACGATCGGGTCGGTCGCCCCACGAGGGAGGCCCTGTGCGCGAGCGACGTTGCTGACCACTCGCGCCGCCTCGTCCGCGGACGTGACCACGTAATCGGCGGTGCAGGTCATGGACTCACCCGGGGCCAAAGCGGTCTTCGGGCAGACAGGGGCCGGGAGCGGCCCGGTCCCGCTGAAGTCCGCTGCGGACTCCAGCACCGCGACCGCGGTCAGGTGCGCACTGCCGGTGTTCGTGACGATGTAGCGATAGGTGATCGTGGACCCCGCTGCGGGCAGAGCAGTGGGCGACACGCTCTTCACGACGGCGATTCCCGCGATCGGCTCGCTGATCACCACCGCGTCGTCCGGCGCGGACTCGATCGCTGCTGCACCCCCAGGGGGCGTGCCGTGTGCGCTCGCCGAGTTCAGGATCCGGCCGGCATCGATATCCGCCTGCGTGACCTGATAGTCGGCGGTACACGTCTCCGATTGACCCGGAGCCAGCTCGGACTGCGGGCAGGTCGCCACCGGAAGCGTTCCCGTTCCCGTGAAGCCGGCGGCCGATTCGGTGATCCCGATGGCGGTCAGCGTCACGTTCCCCGTGTTCGTCACCAGGTAGCTGTAGGTGACCGCGTCGCCGGAGCGATGGACCGTGCCCGGAGTCGCCGACTTGACAAGCGAGAGGGCTGGGCTGGCCGTCGCCGTGACCACCGCGTCGTCGGGCGCCGACTCGACGGGGACGGTGTCACCCGGAGGCGTGCCGAGCGCTGTCGCCGTGTTCAGCACCTCGCCTGCGTCGACGTCCGCCTGCGTCACGCGATAGTTCGCCGTGCAGGTCTCGGAGTCGCTCGGCGCCAAGACCGGGAGCGGGCAGACCGCGACCGGAAGAGGACCGGTCCCACTGAATCCGGCGGCGTCTTCGCGGATGTCGATGTCGTGCAGCGTCACGTTGCCGGTGTTGGTGACCAGATAGGAATACGTGACCAGGTCATCCGCCGACGTCACCGTCGCGGGCGACACGCTCTTCACCAGCGTGAGCGCGGGATTCGCCGGCGCGGTCACCGCAGCGCTGGACTCATTCGACTCCGTCGGCGTCGTGGCTCCGGGCGCCGTGCCCTGCGCCGTAGCGGTGTTGTCGACGAAGCCGGCGTCGACATCTGCCTGCGTCACCGTGTAGGCCGCCGTGCAGGTCTCGGAGGTGTTCGGCGCCAGAGACGGCTGCGGGCAGGACGGAACGGGCAGCGGGCCTGTCCCGGTGAAGGCACCGGCGGACTCCAGGATCGTGATGGCGTTCAGCGTCACGGTGCCGTTGTTCGTCACGAGATAGCTGTAGGTGACGGTGTCCCCCGCTGCTGCGACGGTCGCCGGCGCGACCGTCTTGTCCAGCGTCAGGCTCGGGGCGGCGGGAGCCGTCACGTGAGCCGACGAGTCGTTGGACACCGTCGGCGCCGGCTGACCCGGCGCCGTCCCCTCGGCAGTCGCCGTGTTGTCCACGAATCCCGCGTCCACATCCGCCTGCGTCATCGTGTACGTCGCCGTGCAGGTCTCGGACTGGTTCGGGTTCAGCGTGGGGAGGGGACAGGTGGCCACAGGCAAGCCACCCGTCCCGGTGAAATCGGCCGCCGATTCCACGATCGTCATCCCGCTGAGCGGCTGGCTTCCGATGTTCGTCACCAGGTAGGAGTACGTCACCGTGTCCCCCGCTCGCGCCACCGTCGCCGGGTCGACGGACTTGACCAGGGTCACACCCAGGACAGGCACATCTTGCGTGCAGACCGCTGCGGGCTGGGCGGCCGTGCAGTTGCTGCCCTCACTCTCCGATACGACGGTGTTCACCAGGTCGGAACCGGTGTTCGTCGCGTTGGCCGTCCCCGTGTAGGTGATCGTCGCGGACCCCCCGACCGCAAGCGGACCGGACCACGTCAGGACGGGGGCCGCATAGCTGACCGTGCCGGCGGAAGCCGTGGCGTCGTCGTTGTACGTCGCGTTGTTCAGCACGTTCGAGAGGTCGTCGGTGAAGGTCGCCGGGTTCGCTGCATCGAAGGCCACTGTGCCGTTGTTCGTCACAGAGATGGTCCAGGTCACCGTCTGCCCGGGACTCGCCGTCGGAGGCGAGGCCGACTTGGCGAAATCGACGACGCACGCGCCGGCGGGGTTGGTGTTGGTGAACGACGTCGGCCCCGAGCTGTTGCCTGTGTCCGAGCCACCCGTTCCGTTGGTGGTGATCGTCACGTCGTTGGACACCACTCCGGAGACACCGCACGATACCGGCGGAGCGATCGTCTGGAAGCAGGCCTGCACCGGGTCGCCGTTCCAGGTCACCGCGGCACGGCCGAGAGTCACCGCGTTCGCATCGGTGACGCCGAGAAGTTCGACCTGCGCAGTGAGACTCGCTGTGGCCCCCGTCTTCGGTATCGAGGAGATGTCGAGTGTGGTCACGCCGTTCGGCAGTTGCACGTGGTCGAAGCCCGCGACGACCTGACCGTTGCTGTTGAATACCGTGACGACCGCGGATCCGTACGACGTCGACGGAAGGCCGTCGATCTCTACGGAATTCCACGAGTGGAACCCGGCCGCGCCGGAACCGCAGTACGAGGCGATCGGGTTCACCGTTGCGGAGGAGAAGGTCGACGCGCACGGACCGCCTGTGGTGGCATCGAAGGTGTTCATCACCCGGCCATCGCCCGCGGCGAGCAGGCATCCGGGAATACCGGCGACCTGGCGGGAGGTGTAGTTGGTCGGATTGCTCGGCGGCGTGAACCCGGCACAGGGCTGGACCTGCCCGCCCACCATGGTGGCGAAGTCGAAGCAGCCGACGGAATTGTCGCTGTTGACCGGCGGATACACCTTGGTGCCGACGACGAGGGTGTCGCCGCTGAACGAATCATGGAATCCTGCGCTGGTCGGGTACGGGGAGGGGACGCTTCCCCCCGCCAGATTCCAGCAGTTGCCTGCCACCCCCGACTGCAGGGAGCAGACGCCCGTGACAGCGCCTGCACCGTCGAGGATGGGGGCGAGAGCACCGTGCAACGCTGCGCCCGCCGGAACACCGGTCGGCACAGCCACCGGGTAGCCGGGGCACAAGGTGCCCGTCACGACGTTATAGCAGTACATCGTGGGGCCGGCGGCGGTCGGCGAGGCGATGAGCCCCGCGAACACGTAGTTGCCGACGGTGAGTGTGAGCGGCGGCCGATCGGTCCCGGCCACACCGGGGATGTGGAACGTTCCGCAGAGCCCGGTCGAGCTCGTGTCCGAGGGGACGAAGCTCGTCGGGTTGAAGCACAGGATGTCGCCGTCCGCCGTGACGAAGTAGTCGTTGCCGTCCGACGCCGCGAGGCCCGTGCCGCTGATCAACGGGTTGGTGCCGGCGAAGTACGGCGGGAAGGTCACGTGGGCGATCACGTGGAAGCCGCAGCTGACGAGCGTGACGATGTCGAGGCACATCATCCCGACGGGATACAGCCCGGTCGCGTCCACAGTGCGCGCCTGCGCTTCCCAGGTGAGCGTCGTTCCCGAGAGGAAGGTCCCGTTCTGCCAGGTGGTCGCCATGCTGGTGAACGGCCCCGTACCGAGGGGTGCACCGACCTGGGTGGATGCATAGGAGTTGGTGCCCGGCCAGCCAGGACACACGTTGCCTGTCGCCGTCGTGCAGAGCAGATAGCCCGTCCCCGTGTTGTGGTGATAGGCCGTATAGATCTGATACTGGCCGTTCACCTGGGCGACCACACCGTTGTAAGCGTCGCCACCCGTCTGGTTGATGGTGATTCCGGAGGGAACTTGGAACTGCTGGCTGAACTGCTTCTGAAGGCCGTTGACCGCGGGTGCTGCCCCGCCGGTGAAGCCGACTCCCGTCGCGCCCGCCGGAGGAGCGCCCTGCTGCCAGGTGCCGCCTCCGTTCGAGGAGTACTGAGCCTGGAACGGCTCCTCCGGGATCTGGGCCGGCGGCACGACGAGGGAGCCGTTCACGTACGTTCCGGCGCCGGTCAGCGCATCACGAGCATCGACCGCCGCGTCCGCCCCCGTCGAGTTGGAGTAGTTCATCACCCAGTCGATCGTGTCGCCGGGGTGCGTCTGCCCGGAGCGCTGGCCGCCGGGCGAACCGGGTGAGGCCGCCGAGCTGCCGGTCGCCGGATCCGTGCCGGTCTTGTAGACGGTCGAGACGGGCGTGACATCCGCCGCCGCCGGCTGCGCCCCGAGTGCCACGGCCGACGCCACGAGAAGAATCGCTGCGAGCCCGAAGGCCGACGTCCGCAGACGCCCGTCCCGTGAAGTGAACATCGGTCCTCGATCCGGTATGCGGCAGGGATACGAGCCACATGGTGGTCCAGAGCGAGGACGCTGCGAAAGACAGTCGGGCGGGGAAGCGGTCCCGGTGGGTCAGCGGATCCGGATGGAGAGGCAGGTGACGCAGCCCTCGAGCTTCTCGAACTCGGAGATGTCCACCTGGATGACGGTGTAGCCGAGATCCTCGACGAGCGCGACCGACTTCGGTGCGGACGACGACATCAGCACGGTGTCGTCGGAGAGCACGACGACCGCCGTGCCGTGGGCCTCGGGCACCGGGAGGAACCGCTCGAAGACGCGCGGGTCGTCCACGATCGGCTCGTAGCCGATGACGGTGCCGTCGGGAAGCGCGGTCACCGCGGTCTTCAGGTGCAGGGCCTTCGTGACCGGCACCGCGACCACGTCGTAGCCGAGCGGCCCGGCCAGGGCGCGCAGCTGGCGCACGCCCTCCGCGTTCGTGCGGCCCCCGCGGCCCACGTACACGGTCGAGCCGACCTTGAGCACATCTCCGCCGTCCAGGGTCCCCGGCGCCTCGATGCGTTCGAGCCGCAGGCCCTGCGCCCGCAGCGCAGCCTCCGTGCCGGCGGTCTCTCCCTCGCGCGACTCGGCGCCGGGGCGGGCGATGACGGCGGTCTCGCCGAGGACGACGGCGGTGTCCTCGACGAAGACCGAGTCGGCCATCCGATCGGCGGCAGCGACCTCGACGGTCCGCCAGCCGGCCGCGGAGAGGGCGGCGACGTAGGCGTCCCACTGCGTGTCGGCGAGCTCGGCGTCGATCTCCTGCGGGTCGATGTGCGTGATCAGTCCCTCGGCGAGGTTGGCGGCCGGGATGCGCACCAGCGCGATGCGGCGCTCGCCCCGCTCTCCGCCCTCCACCGCGTGGAACACGGCGTGCCCTGCGGTCGGGAAGGCCACGGCGACGGCCAGCCAGAACGGCAGGTTGATGCCGATGAACGACTGGAAGAGCTGACCCCAGGTGCTTCCCGAGAACGGCACGCTCAGCACCGTGAACAGGATCAGGGTGCCGAGCACCGTGCTCACCAGAGCGAGCACGATGCCCGTCACCACGGCGATCCAGCGCCGGTCCATCGCCCCGAGCAGCGCCGCCGCGAAGCCGAGGATCAGCGCGACGAGCGCGTTCCAGCCGACATACGGCGTGGCGTTCGTCAGGGCGCTGGACTGGAGCTGGCTGGCCACCAGGATCACGAACGTCGCAGCGACGAAGCCGATGGCGGCGGTTGCGAGGGCGGACGAGAAGGAGGCGATGAGGCGGCGGCCCCAGGAAGACGTCATGAGACCCCACCCTAGCGGAGCCCCGCTATGCGTTCGCTGGTTCCCGCAGCCGTCCCAGAGCGAGCTCCTCCGCGGCCTGGAGGGTGGTGATCCCACGCTCGTCGGCCGTGCGGAAGATCCCGGCGACCGTGTCCCCGATCCGCTCCACGCGCTCCTCGGTCGCCTCCGCAGTCACGCCCTCGCCCATCATGTCGAGGAAGATCACGCCGCCTGCGTTGACGACGAAGTCCGGCGCCCACAGGATGCCGCGCGCGGCGAGCCGCTCGGCTCCCGAGCGCTCGGCGAGCTGGTTGTTGGCCGGTCCGACGACCGCGGCGACCCGCAGCTCGTCGATGACCTGTCCGGTCAGCACTCCGCCGACCCCGGCCGGGACGAACAGGTCGCCTTCGACGCGATGCGCCTCCTCCGGCTCGGTCCAGGCAGCGCCGAGGGCGTCCGCCAGCGCGCGCTTGGCCGGGTTCACATCCGTGACGGTCAGGATCGCGCCTTCGCTCGCCAGGCGCGTCGCGATGATCGAGCCGACGTGGCCGAGCCCGAGCACGGTGACCCGGCGTCCGGCCACGGCCCGGTCGCCGAAGGCGCGCTCCAGCGTGGCCTGCAGGCCGGCGTAGACGCCGGTGGCCGTGGCGTCGCTCGGCTCGCCGACGCCGCCCTGCGACGGCGGCAGCCCGCAGACGTGCGCGGTGCGGGTGGCCACGACCGCCATGTCGTCGGCGCTCGTGCCCACATCCTCCGCGGTCATATAGGCGCCGCCGAGCGTCTCGACGGCGTCGCCGAGGTCGAGCATCGCCTCGTACCGCTCCGTCGGGGAGAGCACGGTGCCGCGCGGAAGGTGGATGACGGCCTTGCCGCCTCCACGATGGAGGCTGGCGGCGGCGTTCTTGAACGTCATCCCCTCGGCCAGGCGCAGCGAGTCGGCGACGGCCTCCTGCCAGGAGTCGTACGTCCACACCCTGCAGCCGCCCAAGGCGGGACCGAGGGTGGTGGAGTGCACCGCGATGCTGATGGTGAGGCCGCTCCGCCTCCCCTTCACGACGTGCAGTGTCTCGTGCGGCAGTTCGCCGGGCAACGGGGATGGGGGCAGGACGGACATCGGTGTCTCCTCGTGGGATCGCGGTAACAATGGTGCGGTCTTGTGGACCGCCCTCCATTCTCCCGCGAGCCCGTCACGGAGGCAACGCGATCAGTGGAAGAAGTGCCGCTCGCCGGTGAAGTACATGGTCACTCCTGCGGCCTTCGCCGCGGCGATCACTTCCTCGTCGCGGATGGATCCGCCCGGCTGCACGATCGCCTTCACCCCGGCGTCGATGAGGAGCTGCGCGCCGTCGGCGAACGGGAAGTACGCATCCGAGGCGGCGACAGAACCGGCCGCGCGGTCGCCCGCGCGTGTGATCGCCAGCGTGCAGGAGTCGACACGGTTCACCTGGCCCATGCCGACGCCGACGGAGGCGCCGTCGTGGGCGAGGAGGATGGCGTTCGACTTCACCGCGCGGCACGCCTTCCAGGCGAACTCGAGGTCGGCGCGGGTCGCGGCGTCCGCCTCCTCGCCGGCGGCGAGCGTCCAGCCGGCGGAGGCGGAGGTCACCAGGGCCTCGGGGTCGAAGCGGTCCGCCTCCTGTACCAGCACGCCGCCCGAGATCTGGCGGAACTCGGTGGCGGCGCGCGCGTAGTCGTCCGGCAACTGCAGGATGCGGAGGTTCTTCTTGGTCTGCAGCAGCTCCAGCGCCTCCGGCTCGTATCCCGGGGCGATGAGCACCTCGGTGAAGATGCCCTTGATGGTCTCCGCCATGGCGAGGGAGACGGTGCGGTTCGCGGCGATCACGCCGCCGTACGCCGACACCGGGTCGCACTCGTGCGCCTTGCGGTGGGCCTCCGCGATGTCGCCGGCGATCGCGATTCCGCACGGATTCGCGTGCTTGACGACCGCGACGGCCGGCTCGTGGAAGTCGTAGGCGCTGCGCAGGGCGGCATCCGCATCCACGTAGTTGTTGTACGACATCTCTTTGCCGCCGAGCTGCGTCGCCTGTGCGATGCCGCGCCCGGCCGGGTCGGCGTAGAGGGCGGCCGCCTGGTGCGCGTTCTCGCCGTAGCGGAGCGTCTGCTTCCGTTCGGCACGCGCCTCCCACTGCGGGCCGAACTCTGCGGATGCGGCGGCGGCGTCGTCGGCGGCGGCCTCGGCCGCGTCGGCGACGTCGTTCGACGGCGCCTCGCCGGCGAACCAGGCCGCGACGGCTCCGTCGTAGGCGGCGGTGTGGGCGAACGCCCGGGATGCCAGCTCGCGACGTTGCTCGAACGTGGTCCCGCCGGCCGCGACCGCCCCGACGATGCCCGCATAGTCGGAGGGCGAGACGACGATGGCGACGTTGGCGTGGTTCTTCGCCGCCGCACGGACCATGGCCGGTCCGCCGATGTCGATCTGCTCCACCACATCGTCGCCGACGGCGCCTGCGGCGACCGTCTCGACGAACGGGTACAGGTTCACGACGACCAGCTCGAACGGCTCGATGCCGAGCTCTTTCAGCTGCTCCTCGTGCGACCCGAGACGCAGATCGGCGAGCATCCCGGCGTGGATGGCCGGGTGCAGTGTCTTCACCCGCCCGTCCAGCGACTCCGGGAAGCCGGTCAAGCTCGCGACGTCGGTCACCGCGTGACCGGCATCGCGGATGGTCTGAGCCGTCGATCCGGTCGAGACGATCTCCACGCCGGCGCTCGCCAGCGCGTGCGCCAGCTCGAGGAGTCCCGACTTGTCGCTGACCGAGATGAGGGCTCGGCGGATCGGGATCAGGTCCCGCTCCCGGTACTGGCTGGCGTCGTGACGGGGTCCGCTCATGCTCGGGCAAGCTCCTCGAGGTCGATGTGTCCGTTGGCGATGTCGAGGACGGCGTCGATGAGCAGCCGTCGCTCCACGGGTTTGATGCGCTCGTGCAGGCTCGCCTCGGTGTCGCCGGGCAGCACCTCCACGCGCTCCTGGCTGATGATCGGGCCGCCGTCCACGCTGTTGTCGACGACGATGAGGCTCGCGCCCGTCTGGGTCACGCCCGCGGCGAGCGCGTCGCGCACCGCGTGAGCACCCGGGAACTCCGGCAGGTAGGCCGGGTGGGTGTTGATCAGGTCCGGCGAGAGCTCCTCGACGACCCGCGGCGGCACCAGCCGCATGAAGCCGGACAGGATGGTGAGGTCGGGCTCCCACTGCAGGATCTGCTCCAGGAGGCCGTCACCCCACTCCTCGCGGCTCGGGTACGAGGTGTACGGCACGGTGAAGGTCGGGATGCCGAACCGCTCGGCGTGCTCGAAGCCCTCCGCGTCGCGGTCGGCGCCGACGGCGACGACGCGTGCGGGGAACTCCGCGTCCTCCGCCGCCTCCAGCAGGGCCAGCAGGTTGGATCCGCCGCCGGAGATGAGGACAACGATCGAGAGCACGCAACCAGCCTAGTGGGGGCCGGGGACACCCCTTACCGGCGGGTGCGCGCTCCCGCGGCCAGGCCGATCGCGGCCGCCACGGCGACCTCCGCCGCGGAGATCCCTGCGACGAGCCAGGGATTCGGGCCGACGTCGTGCAGGCGGCCGGGGCCGAGGGCGCCGGAGGACCACCACGCCAGGAGCCCGAGCTCGACGCCCGCGACCACGCCGATCGCGAGGGCCACCAGGAGCTTGGCGCGGACGCCCTCCACGCCTTGCATCGAGGTCGTCGAACGCAGAAGGACGGCGGCGAGGAAGCCGGCGAGGACGGGGACCAGGATGCCGACAAGACCCAGGCTGTAGCCGCCGGGCGGGATGACGCCGAACACCGGCACCCCGGGCAGCGGGCCCAGTGCGGTGCCGAGCGGGCTGACGGACGAACCCGTGCCGATCGCGAAGCCGGGCCCGACGAGCCACGACGCCATCCACACCACGACGTCCGGCAGGATCGCGAGCTGCCCGATCGTCAGGGCCGCTCCCCCGGCGATGCCCGTCTGAAGCTGCTCGTACAGGCTGATGATCGTGCCGTAGTTCCCGAACAGCAGAACGGCGACGATCAGCGCCGCGATGCCGATCACCATCGCGGTCGCGGCGGTGCCGGCACGCACGGCGGCGACGGCTCCCGCACGGAGCGCCCCGGGCACGGCGAGCGCCTGGGCGCGCAGGGTCGGGAGCGCCGCCGGCGCCTCCTCCTCGCGCGGCCGTCTCAGCGCCGCGAAGCCGAAGCCTGCGGCGATGCCGACGGCGTAGACGAACGGAGGGAGCACGATGCCCTGCCAGAGCGACGGCTGCACGATCGCGGACCCCGCCGACAGAACGACCACGGTCGAGATCGCGGCGAAGGCGACCAGGGCGCTCAGCGCACCGACGGCAGGCTGCGGCGTGCCGGCGGCGCGCATGCCGGTGCGCACTCCGAATCCCGCAGTGAGGGCCGCGAAGCCCAGCAGCGCGATCGTCACCTGGAACGGGACGCCCGCTCCCGGCAGCCCCAGCCGGGCGACGGTCTGCGGATCGAGAGCGACGGTCAGGTTGACGCCGTGACCGACGAGCCACACATCCGCTGCGGACCGCCAGACGACCCCGAAGTCGGCTCCGAGCTGGTATTGCGCGGCCCAGAGGATCGTGATGGGGACCAGGCAGATGCCGAGGCCCACCGCGGCGACGATGAGCGCCTCCAGCGCGGCGAGCAGGGCGACGGTTGTGCGACTCATGACCGAACGGAGCCTACCGGCGCGCGGACCGCGGACGCGGCCGACACTTCGACGCTCAGGAGACGGTCATGACGGGCGTGTCGTCGTCCGCTGCTTCCTGGACCGCGACGACCGGCCGCTCCACGAGCTCGAGGACGACCACGACCAGGACGGCGAGAACGAGCGTCCACACCACCAGGGAGGCCGTGAGCGGCCGGACGAACAGCACGACCGCTGCGGCGATCACCGCGACGACGGCACGCAGGAGGACGCGCTGGGTGTACATCCACTCGCCGGTGCGCCCCGTGCTGATGCCGTGACGCTCGGCCGCATCCCGCAGCCGGGATGCGCCTGCCCCGAAGAAGCCGCGCAACCGCCGTGGCGCGGCGAACGGGCCGGCGTACCAGCCGACGAGTGCGACGGAGAGCGCGAGGACGAGCACGGCGACCGCCGTCGCGATCATCGCGCCGGTCACGGTCGAGAACAGCGACTGCGCCAATGCGGCCGGGATCAGCGACGGGGATGCCTGCGCCACGAAGACGAGGCGGGCCACGCCGAGGGCCGCCAGGGTCAGCGCCATCGCCAGTCCGAGACCCACGGCCGCCCAGACCAGCGCGAGCGAGCGCCGTCGCGCGACCACGACGCCGAGGGCGAGCAGCGTGAGCGCCACCCACGACAGCCAGGTGCCTGCGGCCACGGACAGCCCGTAGAACTGCTGGAGCGTGGGGATGGCGGAGGTCTGGGCCACGGTGATCGTCCGATCCACCGTGGGGAGCTGCGATGCGAAGGTGAGCCCCTGATCGACGAGCAACTGCTTCA
Source organism: Leifsonia sp. CL147 (assembly GCF_900114565.1). Classification (GTDB taxonomy): domain Bacteria; phylum Actinomycetota; class Actinomycetes; order Actinomycetales; family Microbacteriaceae; genus Leifsonia. Next base: position 246,320 of record NZ_FOTM01000002.1, on the reverse strand, counting down.
CCCGCGCGACGATCGGTGCGAGCTGGATGCCGACCGAGCCGTCGGACCCGACCGTGACGGCGGCCTTCGGATCGTTCTCCATCGTGGCGACGAACTGGTCATGGCTTGTCCGCAATGCCTGTTCCCAGACCTGGGAGAACGCGTCGGAGGTCACGAAGCGCTGCACCGTGGAGCGCATGAGCGAGACGATCGCCTGCGCCAGCGGCCCCTTCAGCGAATCCAGCGCCTTGGTGGCGACCGGGCCGGTTCCCAGCTGCGTGATCCCGTCGATCACCTGAGAGGTCACGCCGGGGATGTCGACGTGCTGCTGGACCGCCTTCACCGCCTGATCGGTGATGAAGCCCTGGACGCCCGGATCGTGCGCGAGCGGGGCGTAGGTGGCCACGAACGTGTCCGTGTCCGTCAGCTCCACTTTCGCCCAGGATGCGACGACGGCCAGCGGCGCGAGGAGGGCGCCCACGACGATGAGGACCGTCGCCAGCAGCGTCCATCCCCAGCTTCTCCGGTGCTTCGCGGGGGCGGGGACCACATCGGCGGCGACAGGACCGGCAGCCGCCTGCTCGGCGACCTGCCCGCGCAGGAGCGCGTTCTCGGCCTCCAGCCGGGAGAGGCGCTCGATCAGTTCCGCGTTCGTCGGATCAGCCATCGCACTCCCTCCAGGTCGGCCGGCGCGTCCGGGTGCGCTCACTGTAACGCCGTGCGCGGAGGCGCGGACAGAGTGTTCGCCGACCTGTGGACGAACGCGGAAGGGCCGGATCCGTGAACGGATCCGGCCCTTCCGAGTGGATGCGCCTACAGCGCCGCGTAGACCTCGCGGAGCAGGGCTGCGGTCTCGGACGGCGTCTTGCCGACCTTCACGCCCGCGGCCTCCAGGGCCTCCTTCTTGGCCTGAGCCGTGCCGGCCGAACCGGACACGATCGCGCCGGCGTGGCCCATGGTCTTGCCCTCGGGCGCGGTGAAGCCCGCAACGTAGCCGACGACCGGCTTCGTGACGTTCGCCTTGATGAAGTCCGCAGCGCGCTCCTCGGCGTCGCCGCCGATCTCGCCGATCATGACGATCGCCTTCGTCTCCGGGTCGGCCTCGAACGCGGCGAGCGCGTCGATGTGCGTCGTGCCGATGACCGGGTCGCCGCCGATGCCGATCGCGGTCGAGAAGCCGAGGTCCCGCAGTTCGTACATCATCTGGTAGGTGAGGGTTCCGGACTTCGAGACCAGGCCGATCGAGCCCTTGCCCGTGATGTTGGCGGGCGTGATGCCGACCAGCGACTCGCCGGGCGTGATGATGCCGGGGCAGTTCGGGCCGATGATCCGGGTCTTGTTGCCCTTCTCCTTGGCGTACGCCCACGCCTCGGCGGAGTCCTGCACCGGGATGCCTTCGGTGATCACCACGAGCAGCGGGATCTCGGCGTCGATCGCCTCGACCATCGCATCCTTCGCGAACGCGGGCGGCACGAAGATGATCGAGACATCCGCGCCGGTCTTCTCGATGGCTTCGACGACCGTGCCGAACACCGGAAGCTCGACGTCGCCGTGGGTGACGGTCGTGCCGGCCTTGCGCGCGTTCACGCCGCCGACCACCTGGGTGCCCGCCTTCAGCATGAGCGCTGTGTGCTTGGTGCCCTCGCCTCCGGTGATGCCCTGGACGATGACCTTGGAGTCCTTGTTGAGGAAGATTGACATTCTCGTTCGTCCTTCGCTTACTTCGCGGCCAGCTCGGCGGCCTTGTCGGCGCCCTCGTCCATGGTCAGTGCCAGCGTCACCAGGGGGTGGTTCGCCTCCCGGAGGATGCGGCGGCCCTCGTCGACGTTGTTGCCGTCGAGGCGGACCACGAGGGGCTTGTTGGCCTCGTCCCCGAGGATCTCCAGAGCCTTCACGATGCCGTTGGCGACCGCGTCGCAGGCAGTGATGCCGCCGAAGACATTGACGAAGACGCTCTGGACCTGGGGGTCGTTCAGGATGACGTCGAGGCCGGCGGCCATGAGCTCCGCGGAGGCGCCGCCGCCGATGTCGAGGAAGTTCGCGGGCTTCACGCCGTTGTGCTTCTCGCCGGCGTAGGCGACGACATCCAGAGTCGACATGACGAGGCCTGCGCCGTTTCCGATGATGCCGACCTCGCCGTCGAGCTTCACGTAGTTCAGGTCGGCCTGCTTGGCCTTCGCCTCCAGCGGGTCGGCGGCGGCCTTGTCCTCCAGAGCCTCGTGGTAGAGGTGGCGGAATCCGGCGTTCTCGTCCAGGCTCACCTTGCCGTCGAGAGCGATGATGTCGCCCTCCTCGGTGAGCACGAGCGGGTTGACCTCGACGAGTGTCGCGTCTTCGCCGGTGTAGACCGCGTAGAGCTTCACGAAGACGTCGGCGACCTTCTCGACGAGCTCCTCGGGGAATCCGGCGGCCTGAGCGATCTCCACGGCCTTGCCGTGGTCGAGGCCGGCGCGCGGGTCGACCTCGATGCGGGCGAGCGCCTCCGGCTTCTCGACCGCGAGCTGCTCGATCTCCATGCCGCCCTCGACGCTGGTCAGCGACAGGTACGAGCGGTTGGCCCGGTCCAGGAGCACCGAGAAGTAGAACTCGCGGGCGATGCGCGCCCCGCCGGCCACCATGACGCGGTGGACGATGTGGCCCTTGATGTCGAGGCCGAGGATGGCCTTGGCCGCCTCTTCCGCCTCGTCCGGGTTCTTCGCGACCTTGACGCCGCCGGCCTTGCCGCGTCCGCCGGCCTTCACCTGCGCCTTGACGACGGTGACACCGCCGAGTTTCTCGGCCGCTGCGCGCACCTCCTCCGGCGTGTCCGCGACGATGCCCGGAAGCACCGGGACCCCGTACTTCTCAAACAGGTCTCTGGCCTGGTACTCGTATAGATCCACGGTTATCCAATCCGCTGGTGTTCCGGTGCGCTCGTGGCTGCCGATCGACTTTTCCTGGCGGTCCGACGGGAGATAGCTCGACGCCGAGATAAATTCGCCACGACGAACTTTAGTCCCTCCGGCTGGACGGCCCGTAACCGCACGATGTGCTCACATTCGTCTCGGCGACGCAGTTCTCCACCGATGCCCCGCGTGACGGGTCAGGAGAGCGCGTCCCCGGCGACGGTTGATCCATGACCCATCGACCTTTCACCCTCATCACCACCCTCTGTCTCGCCGGACTGGCCGTCTTCCTCGGCATCCTGCAGAGCGTCCTCTGCGCCACGCCCGCGCGGGCCCTGTCTGCAGACGGCCACGGGCCCGGCTATCTCTCCCCCGATGGCTTCTGGATCGGCGCCTACCACTTCGACGACGGCGCCGTGGGCTTCTGCCTCAATCCCGGGAAGCGTGCGCCTGTGGGCCTGGAGTACAGCTATGCCGATCCCGCGGGCATGGGATGGTGGACGCCCGAGCAGTCGGCCGTCTTCGCCTACATCGCCCGGAGCTGGGCAGGCAGCGGCGATCGCCTGACCGCCGCCGCCGGCCAGTTGGCGACGTGGATGTACGCCGGGATGTCCGAGGCGGACGCGCAGGCACACGCCGGTCGCGCCGGGGCGGACACGGACGCCGTGTACGCCAGAGCCCTCGACATGGTCGCGGAGGCGACCACGCGGGGGTCGACCGGCATCCGGGCCGCGGTCGTCATCGAGCTGGCGGAGAACGGGCCCGGCCGCGTCCGGGTGGAGTTGACCGTCGACCGCCTGGCCGGCCCTGACCTGCTCGCCGCGGGCGCCCATCCCGTCTCGGTCACCCTCACCGGTGCCACGTTCGACGACGGCACGGCGATCGCGACCATTCCCTCGGGAACCGATGTCGCCATCCACCCCACGGGAACGGAGGCGAGTGTCGCCAGCAGCGCGACCGCGGCGACCGGGAACCTGCCGTACGGCGACCGGCTGACCGTCGCCCTGCCGACGGTGGATGCGCAGGCGGTCCTGATCGCCCAGCCGTCGACTGCCACGGCCCATGCCGAGGCGACCGCGACGGGACCGTCACCCCTGCCCTTCCAGCCTCGGGTGGAGACGCAGACCTCTGCTGCGGTGGCGCTTCCGGGGGCTCCGGTGACGGACCGGCTGGCTGTGACGGTCGACGACGGGGACGGGCTCCTCCCCACCTGGGGGGTGACATCCTCCGACGAGGGACTGGTACCCGTAACGGCGGTCGTCGAGAGCACGCTGCACGGGCCTTTCGCTGACCCGATCGCCCGAGAAGAGACGGTTCCCGACGGAGCGCCCACCGTGTGCACGGTCGAGACGACGGTGACCGGAATCGGCGAATACACGACTCCGCCGTGCGCCCTTCCGGCGGATGGCTACTACGTCTGGACGGAGCGGATCGACCCGTCGCTCACGGACCCGTCCGCGGGCGGCACGCGATTGCAGCCCTGGACGTCGGCATTCGGGATCGCCTCGGAGGTCACGCATGCTCAGACGCCCGCGGCGATGGGGACCACTCCCGCGGCGGGCCTCGCGGTAGTGGATGCGCATCCGGCCGGGACGGCGGCACAGCTCGCCGACACGGGGACGGACATCCTCGCACCGACGCTGTGGGGCACCGGAGCGAGTATCAGCGGCGCGGCTCTCCTCGTGGCCGGACGGCTGCGCATGTCCCGCAGGGGCCGTCGGCACGGACGCCGCTCTGCACGATCACGGGTACCTGCCGGGCTCGATGGCACATCCGGTCCTGGACGACCCGCACGGCGTTCCGGCCGGCGGCTGTCCGGCCGATGGCTGTCGGGCCGCTGGCTGTTCGGCCGGCGGCTTTCCGGGCCTCGCCGTGGACGTTCGACATGGGTGTGATCGCGGGCAGTAGCACCGGTGCTCTTTCCGCCCACTCGCAGGAGGGCACGGCACCATGGCGTCGTGGCCATCATCCGACGCGACCGGCCCGTCCGGGCGACGCAGATCGCATCCGAAGCGCTGACTCTGGCCGGCGGGGGCCGGGCATTGCTCCTCCAGATCGCGCATCCCGCCGTGGGGCGAGGGGTGGTGGAGCACAGCGACTTCTCCGAGCGGCTGATGGACCGGTTCGACGCAACGATGCTCTATCTCTCCGCGGCGATGTTCGGTACCCCGAGGGAACTCGCGGCGATGCAGCGAGTGGTCAACCAGGCCCACGTCCCGGTGCACGGCGACGCGACTCCGGGCCGGCCCGCCTACAGCGCGTACGACCCCGAGCTGCAGCTCTGGGTCGCGTCCACGCTGTACCAGACGATGATGGAGCTGCACCGGCGCGTCTTCGGCGATCTCACGGCGGCGCAGGCCGACGAGGCATATCGGGAGTTCGCCCGCGCCCTGTCCCGTCTCCAGCTGACGGAGGGTCGGTGGCCGGCTACGCGGTCGGACTTCGACGGCTACTGGGAGCGGATGATGGCCGGCCTCCGCGTGGAACCGGAGGTCCTGGCCGTGTCGCGGCAGATCCTGCATCCCCGGCACGCGCCGTGGTGGCTCCGCTGGCTGCTCCCCGTCGTGCGGCTGGTCACGGCGGGACTGCTTCCGGAGCGCTTGCGGCACGAGTTCCACCTGCCCTGGAGCGAGCGCCGGCAACGACGGTTCGACCGGGCGATCCGCTGGACGGCGGCGGTCTACCCGCGCCTTCCGCTGCGCCTGAGGCACCTCCCACGCGACCGGTACCTGGCGCGGCTTCGCCGCACCGTGGGGTCGGGCGAGGGGACCGCCCAGCGTTAGGGAGGCGGCCGGAGGGTGCCGGCGGGTGGCGGAGGGTGCCGGCGGGTGGCGGAGGGTGCCGGCGAGTGGTGCGGCTATCGAAGGAGATCGGGCGTCGAATCTCCTTCGAATGGCAGTAGTGAAGGAGATTCGAACGGTATTCGTCCGAATCTCCTTCACCTGCCGAAGCCACCGAGAAGGCGGGGCCGGGTCTCGTCAGAGCTTGTCGATCGGGGCGATCTTGATCAGGAGCTTCTTGGCGCCCGCCTTCTCGAACTGCACGTGCGCGACACGCTTCGCCCCCTGGCCGGTGACCTGCATGACGCGTCCCTCGCCGAAGTCGGCGTGCCGGATGCGGTCGCCGGGTGCGAGCTCGAGGTCGCCGTTGTCGCGGACCTTGCCGGTGACCCGATTCGGCCATTCGGCCTTCGGGCGCTCCTGGCGGAAGGGCGCGGCCGAGAGACTGTCGTTCCAGCCGGAGCCGCCCTCGATGCCGGGACGGCGGGCGTTGAGAGCACGGGACTGCGTCCCTCCCCGGCCATTGGCCGCACCCGGCGACTGCCGCCAATCGATCAGGTCGGCGGGGATCTCGTGCAGGTAGCGACTGGGCATGGCCACCGCGGTCTCGCCGAACTGGGCACGGGTCATGGCGAGGGACAGGAACAAGCGCTTCTTGGCACGCGTGATGCCGACATAGAAGAGCCGCCGCTCCTCCGCCGGGCCACCCGGCTCGTTCGCCGACATGCGATGCGGAAGCAGGTCCTCCTCGATTCCCGTGAGGAATACCGCGTCGTACTCCAGCCCCTTCGCGGTGTGGAGGGTCATGAGCGACACGGATCCGCTGGAATCGTCGATCTCGTCCGCGGCGGCCACCAGCGAGACCTCGGTGAGGAAGTCCACCAGCGACCCGTCCGGGTTGTTGCGGCCGAACTCGCGCGTCACCGCCACCAGCTCGTCGACGTTCTCGGCGCGGGCCTCGTCCTGGGGATCGCGGCTGTTGCGCAGCGCCTCCAGGTATCCGCTGCCGTCGAGCAGGAACGTGAGCACGTCGGCCACGGACGAGACTCCAGCAGGGTTGGACGGATCGATCTTCGCCGCCGCCTCATCGAGAAGGTTCGAGAGCTGAAGGATCGCGTTGGTCACCTTCGGCCCCAGGCCCAGCGATCCGGCGTCGCGCATCGCGGCGCGGAAGGTCAATCCGTTGTCCTCCGCGTAGCTCGCCAACTGCGTCTCCGTCGCCGGACCGATACCGCGCTTCGGCGTGTTCAGGATGCGGCGGAGTGCGAGCATGTCGTCGGGGTTCGCGACCGTGATGAGGTAGGCCATCGAGTCCTTGATCTCGGCCCGCTCGTAGAACTTCGTGCCGCCCATGACCTTGTACGGCAGCGCCGAGCGGATGAAGATCTCCTCCAGCGCTCGCGTCTGGGCGTTGGTGCGGTAGAAGACCGCGATGTCCTTGTAGTCCATCCCGGCCGAGTGCAGCTTCTCGATCTCGTCCGCGACGAACTGCGCCTCGTCGTGACCGGAGTACCCGGTGTAGCCGACGATCTTGTCGCCGTCGCCCACGGCCGTCCACAGCTTCTTGTCCTTGCGGTCGAAGTTGTTCGAGATGACGGCGTTCGCCGCACTCAGGATGTTCTGCGTCGACCGGTAGTTCTGTTCCAGCAGCACCACCTTCGCGCCCGGGAAGTCCCGCTCGAACTCGACGATGTTCCGGATGTCGGCGCCGCGGAAGGCATAGATCGACTGGTCGGAGTCACCGACGACGGTGAGGGATGCGCTCGGGATGACGCCGGCGGCGTCACGCAGCGGCCGGACATTGCGTCCGTGGGCTTCCAGGTCGTCGACGATGTCGGGAGCGACCGGCATCGTCAGCTCGCGGATGAGCGAATACTGGGCATGGTTGGTGTCCTGGTACTCGTCGACCAGGATGTGGCGGAACCGGCTCTGATAGAGAGCGGCGACGCGCGGGAAGGCACGGAACAGGAAGACGGTCTCGGCGATCAGGTCGTCGAAGTCGAAGGCGTTCGCGCGGCGCAGCTCGCGCGTGTACTGACGGAAGATCTCGAGGAACATCACCTCCTGCGGATCGCTGAGGTTCGCCGAGCGGGCGAAGGTCTCCAGATCCGTCAGCTCGTTCTTGAGCTTGGAGATGCGGTTCGCGGCACTGCCGACCGTGAAGCCGAGGGTGTCCGCATCGAGCGCTTTTATGATGCGCTTCAGCAGCGCCCGGGTATCGCCGGAGTCGTAGATCGTGAAGCTCGACGTCTTGCCGATCGTCTCCGCCTCACGGCGGAGGATGCGGACGCAGGCCGAGTGGAAGGTCGAGATCCACATCCCCTGCGCCTTGCCGCCGACCAGCTGCTCGACGCGCTCGCGCATCTCGTTGGCTGCCTTGTTCGTGAACGTGATCGCGAGGATCTCGCTGGGCCACGCTTCACGACCCTCGATGAGTCCCGCGATGCGCCGGGTGAGGACGCTCGTCTTTCCCGACCCCGCGCCGGCGACGATCAGGAGCGCCTGGCCCCGGTACTCGGCCGCCACCCGCTGCTGCGGGTTGAGACCGGCGAACAGACGGTCGCTCGGGCCCCAATGGCCGGAGCCGGCCTTCCCGGAATCCGCTCCGGAGGCGCCGGTATCTCGTGCTCCCGCCCGTTCGTCGACGCCGTCGCCCTGCCATCCGTCCAGGATGATCGGAACGGAGGAGGGGGTGGTCTGCGGGGCGTCAGGGAGGCTCGTCATGTCTGCAGTCGATTTTAGTCGCCGCCACCGTCATTCGGCCGGGAGCCGCCCGAGCGGCGGCGGATCACGCCTCAGAGTCCGTCGCGGACCGAGACGGCGAGGTCGGGATGATCGGCGAAGACCCCGTCCACACCGGAGTGCAGGAGGATCGAGAAGAAGCGGCGCCAATCGCCCCATTCCGCCTCGGGCCCACCCGTCCGGAACTCGGGGGGCAGCATCCCGTTCTCCGGCCGCAGCGTCCAGCAGAACACCGCGAGGCCCGCCGAGTGCGCGAGATCGACGAGGTCGGAGGTCACCGCGCCGACCTCCGCGGCATCGTCCTCGCCGAAGAGCGCTACCGAGACCGAGCCGGAGGAGAGCACCTGAGAGGTCTCGACGCTGATCCCGTCCACGCGGTCGCCGGGGGATGCCGCCGCCGAGCCGAGCGCGTAGAGGCCGCGCAGCGTCAGATCGCTGTCGTAGCCGGGCGCGGAGGAGCCGAGCGCGGCGACCCGGTCGGCCGGAGCGCCCGCACCCTCCAGCAGGTAGACGCGGCGGCCGCGGAAGCCGCGGGCGTGCAACTGCCCGAGGACCGTGCGCTCGAAGCTCTCCACCACGACGCCCGGGCGATCCGACCAGCCCGCCTCCGCGAACTCCGCGAGGAGCAGCTCGTCGAGCGGGAGCCCTGCGGCTTCGAAGTACGTCGCGTGCTTCAGCTCGGCGACAAGGCCCGGAGAGCGTCCAGGGGCCTCGCCGGCGCGTTCGATCAGCTCCAGCAGGTCGCGCAGGCGCAGCAGCGGATAGTGGCCGTCGAACGTCGAGCTGTTCTGCCGCAGCGCCGGGATGCGCTCCCGCGCACGCAGGGTCGACAACTCGTCCCAGGTGAAGTCCTCCGTGAACCAGCCGGTCAGGGCGACGCCGTCGATCTCCTTGGTCGTTCGCCGATCCGCGAACTCGGGATGGCCCGCGACGTCGGTGGTGCCCGAGATCTCGTTCTCGTGCCGCAGCACCAGGACGCCGTCCTTCGTGGCGACGATGTCCGGCTCCACGGCGTCCGCCCTCAGCTGCAGCGCGAGCTCGTACGAGCCGCGCGTGTGCTCCGGCCGGTAGCCCGGCGCACCCCGGTGTCCGATGACCATCGGGGCCGTTCGCGCACGCATGGGCCGATCCTAGCCCGCGCGTTCCTGCCGCCGACCGCACCCGGGGGATGCCAGAATCGACCCGTGCCCGCCGACCCGCCCGCGACGCAGACCCGCTGGGTCGAGCCGGCGTCGCTGCTCACCCTGCGCTGGGGCGCGTATCGCCCCCGGCTGATCGTCGGGCTGACGCTGATCGTCGTCGGGACGGCCTGCATCCTCGGAACGACCGCGTACAGCCTCCCCCTGCTCCTCCTCGGCTCGCTGATGCAGCCGGCGGGATGGGCGATCCTGCCCTCCACCATCGGACGGCGTGTGGCGGTGCCCGTTCCGGTCCTCGGCTTCACCTGGCTGATGCTCGGCGGCTCAGGATTCGCCTGGTGCTACGCGATCGCCCTCGCCGCCTGGCTGCTCGTGCGGCTGCGTCCCCTCCCCGCGTTCGCCGCTCTCGCCCTCCCGGTGGTGTGGAGCGTCGTCCTGCCGGGCTTCGTGCACGACTACCAGGAGGGCTGGGTCACCATCCTGACCACCAGCGTGGTAGTCGCCGCGTCCGCATGGCTCGCCCGCTGGATCGCCGTCCGATGGGATTCATGGCAATCTGTCAGAACGCTCAGAAAAGAAACGAATAGATTGGACTGAACACGACCTCCCGTCGTCCGACCTAGCGAGGAATCATGGCAACGTCCAACCCGGCTTTCTCTCAGAGCCCCGCCTTCCGCAACACGCCCACCACGGCCTCCGCCGAGCAGCTGCAGGAGCTGTACGAAGCCCCCTCGGCGACCGCGGTCGAGACCGACCGGATGACGGTCGAGGACACCATCCGGAAGACCGTCGCCGCCTTCGCCGTCCTCCTCGTGGGCGCGGCCGTCGGCTGGATCGTCCCCGGTCTCTGGATCCTCGGCCTCGTGGCGGGTCTCGTGCTCGCCTTCGTCAACATCTTCCGCAACCGCAAGAAGCTGCCGTCGGCCGGCCTGACCTTGGCGTACGCCGCGGCAGAGGGTGTCGCCATCGGCGGCATCTCCCGGTTCTACGAGGCCTTCGCCGGCGGAGTCGTCATCCAGGCGGTCATCGGCACGGTCGTCGTCGTCGGTGTGACGCTGGCGCTCTTCGCGAGCGGCAAGATCCGGGCGTCGGCGCGCGCGACGAAGATCTTCCTCGTCGCCATGATCGGCTACTTCCTGTTCTCGATCATCAACCTGGTGCTGATCGTCACCGGAGCCGTGAACGACCCGTGGGGTCTCCGGGGATCGTTCCACATCTTCGGCATCCCGCTCGGGCTCGTGATCGGTGTCCTCGTCGTCATCATGTGCGCGTACTCGCTCGTGCTCGACTTCGACGCCATCCAGCGCGGGGTCAAGAACCGCGCCCCGCGCGCCTACGGCTGGGCCGGCGCCTTCGGCATCATGGTGACCGTCGTCTGGCTCTACCTGGAGCTGCTGCGCATCTTCGCCCTCTCCCGCAACTGACGCTCTCCCGCAACTGTCGCCCACCCGCGACAGAGCGCCGGACACAGAAGGGCCGCCGTGCGATCGCACGGCGGCCCTTCTGTCGCTTCAGGAGCGGCTGCTACGCAGTGTCACTCCCACTCGATCGTTCCCGGCGGCTTCGACGTCACATCGAGCACGACCCGGTTCACACCGTCCACCTCGTTGGTGATGCGGTTCGAGATCTTCGCGAGCAGCTCGTACGGGAGGCGCGTCCAGTCCGCGGTCATCGCATCCTCGCTCGACACCGGCCGCAGGACGATCGGGTGCCCGTAGGTGCGACCGTCGCCCTGGACGCCGACCGAGCGGACGTCCGCGAGCAGCACCACGGGGCACTGCCAGATCTCCGCGTCGAGGCCCGCGGCCGTCAGCTCGGCCCGCACGATCGCATCCGCGTCGCGCAGCAGGTCGAGGCGCTCCTGCGTGACCTCTCCGACGATGCGGATGCCGAGACCCGGCCCGGGGAACGGCTGGCGGCCGACGATCGCCTCGGGAAGTCCCAGCTCGCGTCCGATCGCTCGCACCTCGTCCTTGAACAGGGTGCGGAGCGGCTCGACCAGCTCGAACTGGAGGTCCTCCGGCAGCCCGCCCACGTTGTGGTGGCTCTTGATGTTCGCGGTTCCGGCACCGCCGCCGGACTCGACCACGTCCGGGTAAAGCGTTCCCTGGACGAGGAACCGAATCGGGTCGCCCTCGCTCGCCGCTTCGGCGATCAGGTCGGCCTGGGCCTTCTCGAAGACGCGGATGAACTCCCGGCCGATGATCTTCCGCTTGGTCTCCGGGTCGCTGACGCCGGCGAGCGCATCCAGGAACTGCTTCTGCGCGTTCACGGTCACGAGGCGCACCCCGGTGGCCGCGACGTAGTCCTCTTCGACCTGGCGCGCCTCGTCCTTGCGGAGCAGTCCGTGGTCGACGAAGACGCACACCAGCTGGTCGCCGACCGCCTCGTGGACGAGCGCAGCGGCGACGGCGGAGTCGACGCCGCCGGAGAGCGCGCAGATGACCCGGCCGGAGCCGACCTGCGCACGGATGGCGGCCACCTGGTCGGCGATCACGTTGCCGCTGTTCCAGTCGGCGGGGATGCCGGCTGCGCGGTGCAGGAAGTTCTCCAGCACCGCCTGCCCGTACGTCGAGTGCTTGACCTCGGGATGCCACTGCACGCCGTACAGGCGGCGTGCGTCGTTGGCGAACGCCGCGACCGGCGTCCCCTCGGTCGACGCCAGGACCTCGAAGCCCTCGGGCGCCCGGGCGACGGAGTCGCCGTGGCTCATCCAGGCGGTCTGCTCCTCCGGCTGCCCGTCGAGCAGGCTGCCGGACCGGGCGCCGTCGGCGATGCGCACGGCCGTCGACCCGTACTCCCGCTGCCCCGTCTTCGCGACCTCTCCGCCCAGGGCGGTCGCCATGATCTGGAAGCCGTAGCAGATGCCGAGCACCGGCACGCCGAGGTCGAAGATCGCCTCGTCGAGCCGCGGTGCGCCCTCCTCGTAGACCGATGAGGGTCCGCCGGACAGCACGATGCCGGAGGGGCGCTTTGCCGCGATCTCGGCAGCCGTCACCGTGTGCGGCACGATCTCGGAGTACACGTTCGCTTCCCGCACCCGGCGGGCGATCAGCTGCGCGTATTGCGCGCCGAAATCGACGACGAGGACGGGCCCGGACGGGTTCGCGGAGTCGGCCCCGCTCAGGACATCGGTGAACGCAGGGTCTGCACTCATGGATTCTCCGCTAATTTGTCGCCTCCACGGGGATCGCGGCTTCGGCCTCCCGGCCGGCCAGGTAGGACCGCACCTGCTTGGTGATGCGCGCCTCCACGAAGAACGAGAGGAACGGCACCACGCCGCCGAGGGCGATCATGACGAACTTCGCGAACGGCCAGCGCATCAGCGTCCAGAGCCGGAAGTCCGAGAACAGGTACACGACGTAGAGCCAGCCGTGAGCGATCAGGATGCCGGTGCTCAGATCCACACCGGTCGGGGCGACCGCGTTCTTGACCGGCACGAACGTGAAGACGCCGTAGTTGCTGAACGCGTAGAGCTCGTAGCCGAGCCCGTACTTCACGACCATCTCGCTGCAGAGGAGGAGCAGCATGATGCCGGTGACGTACGCGAACACCTGGTAGAACCGGAGCGCCCTGCGGATCTTCGGGAAGTCTTCGAGCTTCGGGGCGAGGGGCATGCAGCTATTCTACGTTCCCTGCGGTGGCCCCGTTCTTGGCGGAGAGCACAGCCTGCGCCGCCGGCTCCCGCTCCTCGTCCTCGCGCTGCTTGGCGTCCTTCACCAACCGGAACCAGAGGAACACCGCGAATCCGGCGAAGATGGCCCACTCGGCGGCGTAGAACACGTTGAGCCAGTTCAGCTCGGTCTGGGCGATCGGCGGCGGAGAGTCGATCTGCACCAGGCCGTCCGGGGCGCCGCGCTCGACGACGTAGCCGGCGTACACGTCCATCCCGTCGACGCCCGTCCACAGGTTGTAGAGCTGGCCGATGCCGAGCGTCCGCATCCCTGTCGGGTCCTTCAGCTTGTCGGTCGGGACTTCCGGCTGCTCGTCGGGGAGGATGCGGCCGACGACCCGCTGGGGCGTCTCCGGCGCCTCGGCCAGCCGCGCGACAGCGGCCTTCGCCGACGCCTCGTCGGGAGCCCAGCCGCGTGCGACGGCGAGCGCGGCACGGCTGCCGTCGCCGCGCTCGATGTTGACGTGGCCGACCACCCACCAGCCGCTTCTGCCCTTGTTGAGCCGGCCGTGCAGCAGCTGATAGTCGCCGGGCACGAAGGAACCCGTGAACTCGACCAGCTGGCCGACCGCAATGTCGTGCAGCGGAGCACCGGGGGTCGCCACGCGCGCGAGCGGGAGCACCGTCTCGGTCGGCGCCTCGACCGCTTTGCCGGAGTCGACCGCACGCTGCAGCTGCCACTGCCCCAGGGCGGCGAATCCCGCCGCGAGCAGCAGCGCGAACACCAGCGCGCCGATCCAGCGGGGGCGCAGCATCATCTGGAAGAGGGTCGTCTCGCCGGTGGACGTCGACGCTCCCGTGGTCGTTTCGATGGTCAGTCCCGTTCCCGTTCTCCGCCGGCGTCCTGCTGCAGCATCGCCTGCTCGACCATCCGGTCGACGTCGGCCGTGGCCGCATCCACGAGCGCGATCTCCTCGTCGATCATGGGGGCGTGCCTCTTCTTCCGTTCGCGCCGGCGCCTCGGGCCGGCCCGTAGGATCATCGCACCGATCCTCTCGGAGTTCGCTGCGAGGATGGGGCCGGCGACGGCCATGATGAGCACGTAGAGACCGGCGAACGGCTGGATGCGCGCATCCAGCCCGGCCGACAGCGACAGGGTCGCGAGGATGAGCGCGAACTCTCCACGGTTCTGCAGGATCGCGGTGGTGTTGATGCCGCCCTGGACGCCCATCCCGTTGATCCACGCCACGAACTGCCCGGCGGCGATGTTGAGCACGATCGTCATCAGCACCGCGAGCAGGACGGGGACGAGGACCGACGGGAACAGGCCGGGGTTCAGCGCCAGCCCGAAGTTCAGGAAGAAGAAGGCCGCGAAGAGATCGCGCAGCGGGATCGCGATGTGCTCGATCTTGTTGCGGAACCTGGTCGCGCCCAGGACCAGCCCGATCAGGAACGCGCCGATCGCGTCGGTGACGCCGAGGACCTCGCCGACGCCGGCGAACAGCACCGCGAAGCCGAAGAACAGGATGGTGAACAGCTCGTCGTCCTTCGTGCGGAAGAGCCGCGAGACGAACCGGCCGCCGAACCGGGCGAGGGCGAACATCACCACCAGGAAGACGAACGCGACCGTGAGCTTCCCGACGACCGGCCAGAAGTCGGTCTCGCCGCTCAGCACCACCGACACGATGGCCAGGTAGATCGCGATGAAGATGTCCTCGACGACGGTCACGCCGAGGATCATCGGCGTCTCTCTGTTCGCGAGCCGCCGCAGCTCGATGAGCAGCTTGGTGACGATCGCGGACGAGGATGTGGCGGTCATCCCGGCGATGATCAGCGCTTCCCGGGTCCCCCACCCGACCCAGAAGCCGAATGCCAGCCCGACGCCCATGTTGAGGAGGATGTACGAGCCGCCGGAGACGATCAGCTTGCCGAAATTGCCGAAGAACTCGTCCTGATCGAACTCCAGGCCCAGGGTGAAGAGCAGCAGGATGAGCCCGAAGATCGCGATGAGCTCGATGTAGCTGCTGTCGAAGTTGAGGGGGAACCAGCCGGTGTGCGGGCTGGCGAGCAGGCCGACGATCATGTAGATCGGAATCGCGGGGAGACCCACCAGCCGGCCGAGGCGCCCGAGCACGTACGCGACGAGCAGGAGGATCCCGAGAACGATGAGGTCTGCGCCGAGATGCATCGTCGATCAGCCTCCGGGCGGCGCGTCGGCGGTGACCCGGTGGGCGACCTCGCCCGTGCGGAAGAACGAGAACGCCTTCGCGACCTTCTCCGGCGTCCCGGCCACCACGAGGGTGTCCCCCGGGAAGACCTTGAAGTCGGGAGCGGGCGCCGGGTTCGCGGAGTCGCCGCGCACCACCGCGACGACCGTGAGCCCGACGAAGCCGCGGTCGCCGGGGGCGCCGAGCTGCTGCCCGGCGATGTAGTCGTCGTAGTCGACGGTGAACCAGTCGATGCTGAGGCCCGGGATCTGATCGAGCGCCGTCAGCGCCTCGGTGATCTGCGTGCCGCCGAGCAGCTCGGCGAGGGTGTGCGCCTCGTCCTCGTTGAGCCGCAGGGAGACCTTGGTGACGTCGGCCCCGTCCTCGTGGTCCGAGAAGGTGATCAGGTCGCTGTGACCGGAGCGGTGCGCGATGACGCCGACCTTGCCGCCGTCGTCGGTCACGAACGTGTGCAGCACCCCGACCCCGGGCAGTTTGACCCGTCGAACGTCTACCATCATCCGTCTCCATCCGCCGGGTCCGCCGGCCTTGGGGTGCGGTTCCAGTCTACCCGGAGGCGCGCGGCGGCCCTCCGGGAGATCGCTCTCCGCGGAAGGCCGCCCGGCCTCCGAACTCCGGCCGCGCGGGGCTTACGACTGCGACTTCGCCGCTGCGGCATCCACCTCGACGATGTCGGGGGCCTCGAGCCGGATGCGGTCGGCGGACTCGTCGTCGGGCTGCAGCTGGCTGGCGCGTTCGGCCTCGACGCGCTTGAGGTACGTGCGCACCTCGCGGTCCTCCCGGCCGGCGTCCCAGCCGAGCACCCGCGCCATCAGGGAGGCTGCGACCGGGGCCGCGGACGCGCCGCGGTCCCACGCCTCGATAGAGATGCGCGTCCGTCGAGCGAGCACGTCCT
The DNA here is from genome assembly GCF_900114565.1 of Leifsonia sp. CL147. Classification (GTDB taxonomy): domain Bacteria; phylum Actinomycetota; class Actinomycetes; order Actinomycetales; family Microbacteriaceae; genus Leifsonia. The sequence continues at coordinate 230,059 of NZ_FOTM01000002.1, read as the reverse complement.
CCAGGTGCAGGGCGCCCTCGTGGGTGGCCGCATAGACGACCTCCGCCCCGACGTAGTCGTCGGCGCCGGGCAGCGCGTCGGCGAGGGACGGGTCCTCGCGGATGAGCGCGAGGATGTCCTCGGCGAACGTTCCGTACCGGTTCAGCAGGTGCTCGATCCGCGCGACGTGCAGCCCCGACTCCTGCGCGATCCGGTACCGGCGGTTCCACGCCGCCTGGTAGCCCTCCGCGCCGACCAGCGGGATCTCCATCGTGGTGGACTCGGGGATGCGCCCGTCGAGCGCGCTCACCGCGGCATCCACGGCATCCTTCGCCATCACGCGGTACGTCGTCCACTTGCCGCCGGCGATCACGACGAGGCCGGGCACCGAGTGGGCGACCAGGTGCTCGCGCGAGAGCTTCGACGTCTGCTCGGACTCGCCGGCGAGCAGCGGACGCAGTCCGGCGTAGACGCCCTCCACATCCTCTCGGGTCAGCGGGACGTTCAGCACCTCGTTCACGTGCGCGAGCAGGTAGTCGATGTCGACCGCGGTCGCCGCCGGGTGCGCTTTGTCGAGGTGCCAGTCGGTGTCGGTCGTACCGATCAGCCAATGGCGGCCCCACGGGATGACGAACAGCACGCTCTTCTCCGTGCGCAGCAGCAGGCCCATCTTCGACTGGAACCGGTCGCGCGGCACGACGAGGTGGATGCCCTTGGATGCGCGCACCTTGAACTGGCCGCGCTCGCCCACCATCGCCTGGGTGTCGTCCGTCCACACGCCTGTCGCGTTGACGACCTGCTTCGCGCGGATGTCGAACCGCTCGTCGGTCTCCAGGTCGTGCGCCCGCACGCCGACGACGCGCTCGCCGACCTTGATGAAGCCTTCGACCCGCACGCGGGGAGCCACGTGCGCGCCGTAGTGCGCCGCAGTGCGGACCAGGTTCGCGACGTAGCGGGCGTCATCCACCTGGGCGTCGTAGTACGTGATCCCGCCCACGAGCGCGTTCTTGTTCAGCGACGGGATGGCGTTCAGCACCTGCCGCCTGCTCAGGTGCCGGTGGTGCGGGACGCCGGGAGGGCGCCCGCCGGTGTAGGAGAAGATGTCGTACAGCATCATCCCGGCGCCCACGTAGAAGCGCTCCCACACGCGCTGGTGCAGCGGGTACAGGAAGCGCACCGGCTTCACCAGGTGCGGCGCGATGCGCTGCAGCAGCAGGCCGCGCTCGATGAGGGCCTCCCGGACGAGCCGGAAGTCGAGCTGTTCGAGATAGCGGATGCCGCCGTGCACCAGCTTCGAGGAGCGGCTGGAGGTTCCGGAGGCGAAGTCGCGCGCCTCGACGAGGCCCGTGGTCAGGCCGCGCGTCGCGGCGTCCACGGCCGAGCCCGCGCCGACGATGCCGCCGCCCACGACCAGGATGTCGAGCTCGGTGTTCTTGAGCGCCGAGATCGCGGCCGCGCGCTCGGCAGGACCGAGCCGCGACGGGTACGTCACGGCCGGGTGGGAGGCGGGGGTGGCGTTCCTGTTGCCGCCCGGAGCTGAATCTGTCATTCGTTCTCTCCCTCCCCGGCCGCCGTCGGCCGGACTGCACCTACCGCACCCTGTGCTACCGCGTCGTGTAGGGCGCGACGACGACCTCGACGCGCTGGAACTCCTTCACATCCGAGTATCCCGTCGTGGCCATGCTGCGGCGCAAGGCTCCCACGAGATTCGCAGAGCCCTCGGCCACCGGAGCCGGGCCGTACAGGATCTCCTCGAGCGGCGCGACCTGGCCCACCGCGACGCGATTGCCGCGCGGAAGCTGCGCGTGGTGCGCCTCAGCGCCCCAGTGCCAGCCGCCGCCCGGTGCGTCCGTGGCGCGCGCGAGCGTCGTCCCGAGCATCACCGCGTCCGCGCCGCAGGCGATCGCCTTGACGATGTCGCCCGAGCTCCCGAGGCCGCCGTCGGCGATGACGTGCACGTAGCGGCCGCCGGACTCGTCCATATAATCCCGGCGAGCGCCGGCGACGTCCGCGACCGCGGTGGCCATGGGCGCATGGATGCCCAGGGTCGAGCGGGTGGTGGAGGCGGCTCCCCCGCCGAAGCCGACGAGCACACCGGCCGCACCGGTTCGCATCAGGTGCAGCGCAGCGGTGTAGGTGGCCGCGCCTCCCACGATGACCGGCACATCCAGCTCGTAGATGAACTTCTTGAGGTTGAGCGGCTCGACGTTCTTCGAGACGTGCTCGGCGGACACCGTGGTGCCGCGGATGACGAACAGGTCGACGCCCGCCTCCACCACGGTCTCGTACAGTTCCTGGGTGCGCTGCGGCGACAGCGCCCCGGCCACCGTGACGCCGCCCTCGCGGATCTCCGCGAGACGACGGGTGACGAGCTCCGGCTTGATGGGCTCGGAGTAGATCTCCTGCATGCGGTTGGTCGCGCGCTCGGCCGGAAGCTCCCGGATCTCCGCGAGCAGCGGCTCCGGGTCCTCGTACCGTGTCCAGAGGCCCTCGAGGTCGAGGACGCCGAGGCCGCCGAGCTGGCCCATCATGATCGCGGTGGTCGGCGAGACGACCGAGTCCATGGGAGCGGCGAGGAAGGGGATCGCGAACTGGTACGCGTCGATCGTCCACGAGACCGAGACGTCCTCCGGGTCGCGGGTGCGCCGGCTCGGAACCACGGCGACGTCGTCGAAGGCGTACACACGGCGGGCGCGCTTGGCGCGGCCGATCTCGATCTCCATACTCACGCGGTTCAGTCTAGGCCGCGCGCGTGGCGGGCCACAGGTGCGCCCGGCTCAGCTCGTGGTGGCTACTTGCGCTAATACATGTATTTCAACTGTTGCTTAATATACCTAAGGTGGAATAGGTTGTTCACCACTGTCGGGACCTCGGCAGTCCACGCGAAGGAGTGAACATGCGAAAACTGACCGCAACCCTTGGCATGATTGGCGTCGCCGCCGGGTGGATCATTGGAGGCGTGGCCACCGCGCCCGCCGCCCAGGCTGCGTCCTGCGCGTTCTCGAACGTGACCGCCACCAGCTACGTGCAGGCGTACAACAACAGCTGTTCATGGATCCAGGGCGCCCTGACCTCGAACGGGAATTGGATCTACGGCAACAAGGCTGGACGTGGCTATTGGACGACGATGAGCGCGTGCTACTCCAAGCCGGCCAATCAGCGCGTGAATTACGCAATCTGATTGCGCGGAAGGAATGACGACGATACGGAAAACCGCCCCCCTGCGGCTCTGTGTCGGCGTGCTTTTGGCAGCATGTGGGTTGGCGGGCTGCGCTCAGGCCGCCAACCCACAGCACGACGAGACGCCGACCGCGGGAACAACCGCCTACGCCGGTCCCCTTCCGAAATTCTCCGGACCCTTTGCCAACGAATTCGCCGAGGCGTACAAGAACTCGACGAGTGACTTCCAGAGGGAGGTTCTCGCTGATGGTGTCGTCGACAAGGCGGAACTGTCCGAAGCACAGAGACGATGGGTGAGTTGCATGACAGGCCGCGGGTTCACCGCAACTGTGAGCTACGGCAATCCCGGGAGCTACTCGGTAAAGGCACGCATCGGATACACACAAGACTCCGCGGGGACGGTTGTCGGCGAATGCGGTGTTGAAACCACCGACTACATCGAGGCGCTGTACGCGGAGGTCATCCAGAATCCGACGAACAAGGACTATGCCACGCTTATGGTCGATTGCTATCGACGGCTCGGAGTTGTCGGAAACGACTACACGCCGGAGCGATTCGATCAGGAGTCGAAGACCGGCGTGTATTCCTTCAACCGGAACGACCACCGGGTCGATCGGTGCAACCTGAACCCCCAGGTCCAAAAATGAAACTGTGGAACGTTCGATGGCTGCGGATGCGACTGCCGTTTGGATCCGCAGCGGTCGTGCTCTTCGCGATCGTGCTCGTTCTCGGCTTCGCCGTGGGGGTGCTCGTACCCTCCCCGCCGGAACCCGCTGTGCTCGCGTCGAGTTCACCGGTCACCGCCGTCCCTGTGGCCACCCAGAGTTTCGACGACGAGCGCCAGGTCGAGCTGACCCCCCACCTTTCCCCGGGACCGGAACTGTCGCTGCTGCGCACCGGGAGGGTGACGAGCGCAACCTGTCAGGCCGGGGTCCCGATCGCCTCCGGAGCCTCTGCGCTCAGCCTGGACAACACCCCGGTCCTCTTTCTGGCGACCTCGCTTCCGCTCTGGCGCGACCTCAGCGTGGGAATGCGAGGCGACGATGTGACGGCGCTGCAAGCGGAGCTGAAACGTCTGGGCAGCCTTCCCGAGCCCACCGGCCGGTTCGACGCCGCAACAGACGCCGCGGTCGCTGGTCTGTGGACGCAGGCCGGCCGCGCAGACCCTCCGCGAGGGCTGGCACAGGCCGACGTCGTCTGGCTTCCCGCCGAACAGGCCGTACCGGAGAGCTGCCCTCTCCGGCTCGGCGATATCGTCGCGGGCGGCAGCGGCTTCGCCACCACTGTCGGCCGCATCGAACGCGTCACGCTCCCGGACACGGTATCAGCCTCCGCGGATCTCGGACCCCGGGTGGCCACCATCGGCGACGTCGCCGGGGTCATCGATCCCACGGGGAGCGTCGCCTCCCCGGAGTTCTTGTCTGCACTGCAAGCCAGCCCGGAGTATTCCGCCTGGGCGGCCTCGGACAGGAAGGCGGGAGTCATTCTGCCTGTCCGTCTCCAGGACCCTATCGAGGCAACCGTCGTGCCGCCGAGCTCGCTGTTCGCGGTGCGTGATCCGAATGCCTGCCTGATGTCTCGCGGAAACCCGATCCCGGTCAGAATCCTTTCCTCGAGCCTCGGCAAGGCCTATGTCCGGGTGACGAATGGAGCATCGGTCTCCGTCGTCGAGCTCGACGGAGAATCCGCCCACCGCTCTTCGGGGCGGCAGTGCGGCTGAGAGCGACAGGGGTGAGCTATCGGTTCGGCTCGGGAAACGTCCTGTTCGAGAACCTGGACTTGGATTTCCGGCCCGGCGAAATGGTGGCCCTCACGGGCCCCTCCGGTGCGGGCAAGTCCACGCTGCTCTCCCTCATCGCCGGGTGGCGCCTCCCCACGACAGGGCAGATCGAACGCGACGGCATCGCCACCGTGTCCTGGGTATTCCAGAATCCACTCGGAGTCGCCCGCCGGTCGGCCCTCGACCACGTCATCCTGCCGCTTCTCGCGAATGGTCACTCGCTCGCGGCCGCTCGGAGACGCGCAGCGGAGATCCTGGTCATGTTCGAGCTCGGAGAGGTCGCCGATTCGCCCTACCGGCACCTCTCGGGTGGACAGGCTCAGCGGCTCATGCTCGCTCGGGCGATCGCGGTCCGCCCCGATCTTCTCCTGGTCGATGAGCCGACGGCGCAGCTCGACCTGCTGGCGGCGTCCAGCGTGAATCGGGTCCTCCGGAATGTCGCCGACGATCGCTGTATCGTCGTGGTCGCCTCCCACGATGCCCATACCGTCGCCGCGTGTTCGCGCACACTCGACCTCGGCCGGTTCGCTCCCGGTCAGTTCGAGGCCATCCGATCGAATGTTCCCGCTGTGGTGATCGCCTGATGCGTCGCGGTCTCCCCCTGGCGGGTCTGATCCGCGAGGCGTGGCTGAACCTCCGCTCCGGAGTGACCCGGGCTACGACACTCGCGACAGCCTTCATTCTGACCGCCGGTGGCCTCGCCTTCGCCGGGATGTCGTTGACCCAGACAGCGGTGCACGAAGCGGTCGCTTTCCAGGCGTCCGGCGCCAGCACGCTCGTGCTCAAAGCAGGCGGAATGGTGGACGGCGAGCGCTGCGCGCTCCTTGCGCAGGTTCCGGGAGTGCAGGCGGCGGGCGCTCTGCGCCGGCTGCCGGACGCCGTGATCTCCACACTGCCCGAGGCTCCGGCATCCGCTTTCGCTGCAACCACCGGGCTGGCCGCAGTGCTCGGAGTGAGTACCCCGCAGCCCATGGGCGCCTGGGTCTCGGGCCCGCTCGCCGCCGACCTCGGGACACGCGAAGGAGCAATCCTCCCGCTGGGCGCTGACGATGCCACGGTCGCGGGCGTGTTCCCATATCCCGACGACGGCAGGGACAGGGCCCTCGCCTACGCGATGGTGAGCGAGGTTCCAGTGACGGGAGCCTTCGACGAGTGCTGGATCACTGTCTGGCCACAGAATCCGCAGGTCCAAGCCCTGCTCTCCGCGGTCGCCGACACGCCGACCGGAGACGACCGCACGCAGGCCACCATCGGAGCTCTCAACACAACACGCGGTATCGCCTTCGACCGCTCGGGAGGCGCTCTCTTGCGCGAGTGGATCCTCAGCGCCGAGGTCGTCCTCGGCCTGGCGATGGGCGCGCTCACGGTCCGCATCAGGCGGCTCGAGCTGATCGGCGCCCTGCACGCTGGAGTCGGCAAGCCGGCTCTCGCTACGCAGATCGTCATCGAGACGACAGCGTGGCTGAGTGCCGCAGTGGCGCTCACAGGCGCAGCGTTCTGGGTGGTCGCAGCCTCCGAGGAGGTCCCGACGGCGCTGTCGCTCTTCCTGGGCGCTCTTCGCCTGATGGGATGCGCCACCGTCGCCACCATGGTCGGCGCGCTCGTCAGCGTCCTCGCCCTGCGGCGACGCATGCTGTACAGCTACTTCCTCTCCCGCTGAACGCCGCACGCCCGGCGGCCCGCCCACAGGCCCGCCGGCCGGAAGCCTTCGCCCGCGCCGGCAACCCGTGGGAAGGTGGTGGGGTGACCGTCGAAGCCGAACCTCTCAGCCGCCTCCGCCAGCGCACCAGCGAGAAGTGGGGCGAGTATCCCGACGATGTCCTGCCGCTCTTCGTCGCCGAGATGGACTATCCGCTCGCGGCTCCGATCGCCCAGGCGCTGCACGCCGCCATCGATCGCAGCGACACCGGCTACATCGGGCCGGACGACCGCGTGAAGCGCGCGTTCGCCGATTACGCGCAGACCCGCTGGGACTGGACGGTCGACCCGGCGCGGACCCGGACGACCACCGACGTCAGCGTCGTCATCGTCGAGGCGCTGCGGTCCCTGATCGAGCCGGGCGACCGGGTCGTCATCACGCCTCCCGTCTACCCGCCGTTCTTCGAGCTCATCCCGGAGGCCGGCGGCGTCGTCGAGGAGGTCCCGCTGCTCGAGGGCGGCGCGGACGGCGCGGGCTGGGCTCTCGACCTCGCCGGCCTGGAGCGCGCGTTCGCCGGCGGTGCGAAGGCGTTCCTGCTCTGCAATCCGCACAACCCGCTCGGTCTCGTGCATCCCCGCGCCGAGTTGGAGGCCGTGGCGGCGCTGGCCGCGCACCACGGCGTGTCCGTCGTCAGCGACGAGGTGCACGCGCCGCTCACGCACTCGGATGCGACCTTCACCCCGTTCCTGTCCGTCTCGGAGGAGGCGCGGCGCATCGGCATCGCCGCCCACTCCGCCAGCAAGGCCTGGAACCTCGCCGGCCTGAAGTGCGCACTCTTCGTGACGGCTTCCGCGGAGCAGGCGGAGCGCATCCATGCCCTGCCCGTCGAGGTGGAGGTGCGCACCAGTCTGTTCGGGCGCATCGCGAACGAAGCCGCGTACCGCTCCGGCCAGGAGTGGCTGGACGGGGCGCTCCATGCGATCGAGGCGAACCGGATGCTGCTCTCTGTGCTCCTGACCGATCGGCTCCCGCACGTCCGCTACCGCGAGCCGCACGCCAGCTACCTGGCGTGGCTCGACCTGCGCGAGCTCGGCTGGGGCGATCGCCCGGCGAAGCGCATCCTCGAGGAGGCACGGGTCGCGCTCGTCGCCGGTGAGGACTTCGGCGCGCAAGGCGCGGGCTTCGTCCGCCTCAACCTCGCCTGCTCGCCGGAAGTCCTCACCGAGGCGATCGACCGCATTGCAGCCCTCGCCGGCCGCTGACGGAAACGGCGGGAGGGCGCGGCGATCGTCGCCGCGCCCTCCCGCCGAGGTCTGCTCCTCGCCCGCTCAGCGGCGGTAGTTCGGGGCCTCGACCACCATCTGCACGTCGTGCGGGTGCGACTCCTTGAGGCCGGCCGCGGTGATGCGGACGAACTTGCCGCGCGACTTCAGCTCCGGGATGGTGCGCGCGCCCACGTAGAACATGGACTGACGCAGGCCGCCGACGAGCTGGTACGCGACGGCGGAGAGCGGGCCGCGGAACGGCACCTGACCCTCGATGCCCTCGGCGATCAGCTGCTCGTCGCTCGGCACATCCGCCTGGAAGTAGCGGTCGCGCGAGTAGGACGTCTTCTTGCCGCGGGTCTGCAGCGCGCCGAGCGAGCCCATCCCGCGGTACTTCTTGAACTGCTTGCCGTTGACGAAGACCAGGTCGCCCGGGGACTCGGCGGTTCCGGCGAGCAGGGAGCCGAGCATGACACTGTCCGCCCCCGCGACCAGGGCCTTGGCGATGTCGCCGGAGTACTGGAGGCCGCCGTCGGCGATGAGCGGGACGTTCGCCTCGCGGGCCGCCAGGGACGCCTCGTAGACCGCGGTGACCTGGGGTACGCCGACACCGGCGACGACGCGCGTGGTGCAGATCGAACCGGGGCCGACGCCCACCTTGATCGCGTCCGCTCCCGCATCGATCAGCGCCTGCGCACCGGAACGCGTGGCCACGTTGCCGCCGATCACGTCGATGTGCGAGGCGCGGGGCTCGGCCTTGAGGCGACGGATGATGTCGAGCACGCCGGCGCTGTCGCCATTGGCCGTGTCGACGACGAGGAGGTCGACGCCCGCATCCACCAGGGTCATCGCGCGGTCCCAGGCGTCGCCGAAGAAGCCGATCGCGGCGCCGACGCGCAGCCGGCCCTCCTCGTCCTTCGTGGCGTCGGGATACTTCTCGCTCTTGTCGAAGTCTTTGACCGTGATGAGGCCGCGGAGCTTGCCGTCCGCATCCACGAGGGGCAGCTTCTCGATCTTGTGCTCGGCGAAGATGGCGACCGCCGAGTCGGGATCGATGCCCACCGGCGCTGTGATGAGCGGCTGTCGCGTCATGACGTCGCGGACGGCGGTCGTCGAGCGCTCGAACGGCGAGACGAAGCGCATGTCGCGGTTGGTGATGATGCCGACGAGGGTGCCATCGGCCTCGACCACGGGCAGGCCGCTGACGCGGAACTGGCCGCACAGCGCATCCACCTCTTCGACGGTCGCATCGGGCGTCGTGGTCACCGGGTTGGTGATCATGCCCGACTCGGACCGCTTCACCTTGTCGACGTGCGCCGCCTGGTCCTCGATCGAGAGGTTGCGGTGGATGATGCCGATGCCGCCCTGGCGCGCCATGGCGACGGCCATGCGCGACTCGGTGACGGTGTCCATCGCGCTCGAGAGCAGCGGTGTCGCCATCGAGATGCGCTTGGTCAGGCGAGTAGAGGTGTCAGCCTCGCTCGGGATGACGTCCGTGTGCCCGGGAAGGAGCATCACGTCGTCGTAGGTCAAACCGATGAAACCGAACGGATCCGCCTGATCCATCTCACCCCTATCAAGGTTGCGCCACTGTGGATGCTCAATGGTAACGGCAGAACCTGGGCGGGTATTCCGCCTGATCCGGCTCTAGTCGACGCCGGCGAGATCGAGCTCCGGCGCGCGCCTGCCCTGACGTGCCGCGACGATCAGGTCGACGCTGAGGATGAGCAGCGCCACCCACACGATCGCGAACCCGAGCCAGCGCTCCGGCGGCATCGCTTCGTGGAGGATGGCGACGCCCACGATGAACTGGATGAACGGGGCGAAGTACTGGATGAACCCCATGTAGACCAGCGGCAGCCGGCGGGAGGCGGCGGCGAAGAAGAGGAGGGGAACGGCCGTGATGACACCGGCGCCCGCCAGCAGGACGGTGTGCCAGACGCTCACCGTGCCGAGCGTGAGTCCCGCCGTGACGCCGACCACGATCAGCTGGATGACGGCCACGGGCGTGAGCCACATCGTTTCCAGAGTCAAGCCGGAGAGAGCATCCACCCGGCCGCCGACCCGCTTCTTGATCAGGCCGTACAGGCCGAAGGAGAAGGCGAGGATGAGCGCGATCCACGGCAGCGAACCGTAGCCGATCGCAAGGACCACCACGGCGATCACGCTGACGCCGACCGCCACCCACTGGGCGACCCGGAGGCGCTCGCGCTGCACGATGACGCCGAGGAAGACGGTCACGATGGGGTTGATGAAGTAGCCGAGCGCGGCCTCGACGACGTGCCCGCTCACGGTCGCGATGACGTAGGTCTGCCAGTTGACGTAGATCAAGGCGCCGGCGAGGCCCATCGTGAGCAGCACGCGCCTGTCGGTCAGCAACCGGCCGAAGATGCGCCAGGCGCGCATGACGGTCAAGGCGATCACGCAGAAGCCGAGCGAGAAGACCACCCGCCAGGCCACGATCTCCCAGGCCCCCGACGGCACCAGGGCCAGGAAGTAGATGGGGAGGATGCCCCAGAGCAGGTACGCGGAGATCGCGTAGATCAGCCCCGAGGTGCGGTGCGCGGTGAGGTCGTGCTGTGGTGCTGTCACTTGCCTGACTCTACCTCCGGCCTCCGACACTCGCGCCGGGCACCACATTCGTCACGAATCTCGCCCCCGCGGCCCCCTCTCACCGGCACGTTCGTCACGAATGTCGCCCCCACGACCCTCCACCGGCACATTCGTCACGAATGTCGCCCCCACG
>NZ_FOTM01000002.1:0-219275 GCF_900114565.1 Leifsonia sp. CL147 | reverse complement strand
CCCTCCACCGACACATTCGTCACGAATGTCGCCCCCGCGAGCGTCTACCAGCACATTCGTCACGAATGTCGCCCCCGCGAACGTCTACGGGCACATTCGTCACGAATGTCGCCCGCCCAGCGTCGGCGGAGCCGGGAACGACGAACGGCCCGGCTGCGCGAAGCAGCCGGGCCGTCGGAAGCGGGGTTCGTCAGCGGACGACGACCGCCAGCACGTCGCGGGCCGACAGGACGAGGTAGTCCTCGCCGCCGAACTTGACCTCGGTGCCGCCGTACTTGGAGTAGATGACCTTGTCGCCGACGGAGACGTCGAGCGGGACGCGGTTGCCGTTGTCGTCGATGCGGCCGGGGCCCACGGCGACGACCTCGCCCTCCTGCGGCTTCTCCTTGGCGGTGTCGGGGATGACCAGACCGGAAGCAGTGGTCTGCTCAGCCTCGACCTGCTTGATGACGATGCGATCCTCGAGCGGCTTGATGGAGACCGACACGTTGACCCCTTTCCTGTGAAGAACAGTGTCTCGACTAAGACTGAATTAGCAAACTCGCACTGAGAGTGCTAACCCGAGTCTAGGGGGAGAGTTAGCAGTCACGCAACGTGAGTGCCAGGTGGGGCGAAACGGCCAGGGTAGCGTTGACCCCATGGAACGGTCCGAGCTCGTAGCCCTGCTGAGTCCAGAGGGTCTGCGTCTGCTCGACGCACTGCCGCCCTATCGCAGCGAGCAGGATGTGCTGCGCATCGTCACCGACCTGCGCAAGCAGGGCCACTCCCCCGCGCTGGTCGCCGCCGTGCTCACCCAGTCCAAGCTGCGCAGGAAGGCGGAGTCCAAGTTCGGCGACTTCGCCTCGCGCATGCTCTTCACCGAGGCGGGGCTCGAGCAGGCGACGCGCCTCCCGGTGGCGGCCCATCACGCGGGACGGTTCCGCTCGGCGGGCATCCGCCGCGTCGCCGACCTCGGGTGCGGCATCGGCGGCGACGCGCTCGCGTTCGCGGCCCTCGAGCTGGAGGTCACCGCGATCGAAGCCGACGAGGTGACCGCGGCCATCGCCTCCTTCAACCTGGCGCCCTTCCCGAGCGCCGTGGTCGAGAACCAGCGCGCCGAGGATGTCGACCTGCGCGAGATCGACGGCGTCTTCCTCGACCCCGCGCGTCGCACTCCGGGCCACACGCAGACGGAACGGCTCACCGACCCCGACGACTACACGCCCTCCCTCGGGTTCGCGTACGAGCTCGCCACCGGGCGCTCCATCGGCCTGAAGCTGGGGCCGGGCTTCGACCGCGACCTCATCCCCTCGACCGCCGAGGCCCAGTGGGTGTCGGCGGACGGTCAGGTGGTGGAGCTGGGGCTCTGGTTCGGCGCGCTCGCCCGGCCGGGCATCCGGCGCGCGGCGCTCGTGCTGCGCGGCGACCAGACCGACGAGCTGGTCGCTGATGCGGACAGCGAGGACGAGGACACCGGCCCGCTCGGCGAGTACCTGTACGAACCCGACGGCGCGGTCATCCGGGCCCGGCTCATCGGCGACCTCGCGCGCCGGATCGGTGGCCGGATGCTGTCCGAGCAGATCGCGTACATCACGGCGGACGCTCCGGTCGAGACGCCGTTCGCTGCGGGATTCCGCATCCTGGAGGCGCTTTCGTACGCCGAGAAGGAGCTCAAGCGGGCGCTGCGTCAGCGCGGCATCGGCACGCTGGAGATCAAGAAGCGGGGCGTGGATGTCGACCCGGCCGTGCTGCGCCGGCGCCTGGCCCTGAACGGCGATCGCCCGGCGACCCTGATCCTCACCAGGGTCGCCGGGCGGCACACCGCGCTGCTCGCCGAACGGCTCTGAGGCCGCCCGGCGAGCCGCGTCAGTCCGTCAGGCTCAGTACGTCGAGGAGTAGTGCGCCAGGCTCGCGAAGATGATCACGAGGAAGATCCAGTAGATGATCGCGATCACGATCGCGACGAATCCGAGGATGATTCCGGTCAGCCAGAAGCCGCGAGCCTGCGGCTCCTTGTTGCGTCCGATGAACCCGAGCACGACGGCGGCGATTCCGAAGAGGACGCCGATGCCCCACGCGAGGTTGATCACGATGCCGACGATGCCGCCGACCAGGGACAGGATGCTCAGGATGGGCGACTTGGCCGCCGGCTGCCCGTACGGCTGCTGGTAGCCCGGCACGGGCTGGCCGTAGGCGGGCTGCCCGTAGGGCTGGCCCGGCTGCTGACCGTACGGCTGCTGGCCATAGGGCTGGCCCGGCTGCTGCCCGTACGGCTGCTGGTAGGGCTGGCCGTATCCCGGCGCGGGCGGCTGCTGGCCGTATCCCGGCGCCGGCGGCTGCTGGCCGTAGTCGGGCGCGGGCGGCTGCTGGCCGTAGTCCGGCGCGGGCGGAGGAACAGCGCCGGTGTCGCCCGCCGGCGGCACGGGAGGAGGCGGTGGGACCGAGCCGTTCTCTGCGTTGGGGTCCACCGGGTCGGTGGGAGCGTTCGGATCGGTCATGGGACCCATCTCCTTCATGCTGGAAGCTGGTGGTCGGCGGCTCCCGCAGGAAGAGACTTCCTGAGAGAACGCTGTATCGCCTCCATCGTGGCAGTCACCCGGCGGGGGTGTCAACGCAGCGTCTCAGCCGGTGACCTGAATCGCCGTGACGGGGAGGGTCGAATCCGCCGAGAAGGTCAGCTCGCTGGGTCCGTGCCCGGCCAGGATGAGCTGCGCGCCCAGCGCGGCGATCATCGCCCCGTTGTCGGTGCACAGCGAGAGAGCGGGGATGCGCAGAGCCACGCCCGCCTCTGCCGCGCGCGCGACGGCGAGCTGCCGGACCCGCGCGTTGGCGACCACCCCGCCTCCCAGCAGCAGCCGGGGCACGCCGTGGTCGCGGCAGGCGGCCAGCGCCTTCGTGATGAGGACGTCGGCGACCGCTTCGCGGAAGGAGGCGGCGACATCCGCCGTCGGCACCTCCTCGCCGGCGTCCTGCCGCTGTTCCACCCATCGGGCGACCGCCGTCTTGAGGCCGGAGAAGGAGAAGTCGTAGCGGTGCTGCTCGAGGTCTTTCGGCCGGGTCAGCCCGCGGGGGAAGCGGATGGCGCGAGGGTCGCCGTCCGCCGCCACCCGATCGATCTGCGGACCCCCGGGATAGGGCAGGCCGAGCACCCGCGCGACCTTGTCGAACGCCTCCCCCGCTGCGTCGTCGATGGTCTCGCCGAGCAGGCGGACATCCGAGACGAGGTCGCGCACGAGCAGCAGCGAGGTGTGACCGCCGGACACCAGGAGCGCGATCGTGGGCAGTTCGACGGGATGCCCGGGGCCGCCGGCCGCGTCCAGCAGGTCGGCGCCGACATGCCCGACGAGGTGGTTCACCGCGTAGAGCGGCTTGCCCAGCGACACCGCGAGCGCCTTCGCCGCACCGACGCCGACCATGAGCGCTCCGGAGAGACCGGGTCCGCTGGTGACCGCAATCGCATCCACGTCCGCCAGCTCGATGCCGGCGTCCGCCACCGCCGTCCGCAGCGTCGGTTCGAGCGCTTCCAGATGCGCTCGCGCCGCGACCTCCGGGACGACGCCGCCGTACCGGGCGTGCTCCTCCATCGAGGAGGCGATCGTGTTGGCGAGCAGGGTCGTGCCGCGGACGATGCCGATGCCGGTCTCGTCGCAGGAGGTCTCGATCCCGAGCACCAGGGGCGCGTCGACCGTCGTAGCGGGGTGGGTCATGCGGTCGTCTCCGGAGTGGGGATGGCTGTGGCCGGGTCGCCGAGACGCATGACGACCGCATCCACGCCGTCGGGCTCGTAGTACTTCGGGCGCACGCCGATCTCCTCGAAGCCGAGCTCCCGATACAGCGCCTGGGCTCCGGGATTGTCGGCGCGGACCTCGAGGAACACCTCGCGCGCTCCGCGGTCCCGCGCCTCGGCGAGCAGAGCCAGCATGAGCGTCCGCCCGACGCCGCGTCGGCGCGCATGCGGAGCCACCGCGATGGTCTGGATGTCGCCCTCGCCTCCGCCGCGCGGTGCGAGCAGGCCGGCGTAGCCGTCGATCCGCTCGGGTGCCGACGGCTCGAAGGCGACGAGGTAGTACCCGTGCTCGCCGGTCACCTCCGATCGCATCGAGCGCTCGGACCACGCGTCGGTGACGAAGGTCGTTCGCTCCAGTTCCATGATGGCCGGCACGTCCTCGACCACCGCGCGCCGAAGCCGGTACTCCGGGTGACCGGATGCGCTCATGCCGTCACCCGCTTGGGTCCGGCCGACAGCGTCACATCCGGCGAGCGCAGATAGAGGGCGTCGTCCGCATCCATGGGCAGTCCGTTGGCGTACCGGAGCTCGGCCAGCATCCCGAGCCGGCCGGCCGGAACCACCGCCGCCTCGAAGCGCGGGATCTCGGGATGCGGGAGTTCGCCGGGCTTCCCGAGCCCCGGTCCGTTGAGACGCACGGGCAGCCCGAACGCGTCCGTGCCCGAGTAGGCGGTCCAGTAGCGCTCGCGCCGGCGGGCGTCGGTCACCACCAGCAGCGGACCGGTGACGCCTGCGGCGTACCTCTCGGAGGCGACGGCGTCGTGGCTGACGACCGGCACGAGCGGCTTGCCCGCGCCGAAGGCGAACGCCTTCGCGGCGGCGATGCCGACGCGGAGACCGGTGAACGGGCCCGGTCCCATCCCCGCGACCACACCGGAGAGTGCGCGCACGTCGACCCCGGCGACCGTCAGTGCCTCCTCAATCAGGGACCCGATCACTTCGGCGTGGCGCATCGTGTCGGTCTCGATGAGCTCGCAGAGGACGCCGGCCTCCCGGTCGACGACCGCCACGCTGGTGCCGGCGGACGTGTCGATGGCGAGGAGCATGCTTCCAGCCTAAGCGGGATCGACGGAGGCCGGACCCGGCGAGGCCGCCCACCGCGGCCCGAAGCCGGTGATCCGGACGGTGCGCGGCTCATCCAGGTCGTCGAGCTCATCGGACTCGGCGAGCTCGTCGAGGCCGGCGCGGTCGACGGGCTGGCCGGAGCCGCGACCGCCGGCCTCAGCCACCCGCTGCTCAGCGCCGGTCGGCCGTTCGATCTCGACTTCGAGCCACGACTCGGCGACGCCCTCGAGCATCCCGCTGCCCCACTCGACCACGACGACCGAGCGGGCGAAGTCGATGTCGAGGTCGTCGAGCTCGAGCGCACTCGAGAGCCGGTACGCGTCCACGTGCACCAGAGGCGCGCCGCCGGAGAGGCCGGGATGCGTCCGCGCCAGCACGAACGTCGGGCTCGTCACCGGGCCGCGCACGTCCAGGCCCTCGCCGATCCCGCGGGTCAGCGTCGTCTTCCCCGCACCGAGCGGACCCGAGAGGACGACGAGGTCGCCCGCGCGCAGGACCGACGCCAGCTCCCGGCCGAGGGCGTGCATGCCGGCGGCCGTGGCGACGCGGCGGATGAACGGAAGCGGCAGCGCACCCGGCGCAGCCGGTCCGCCGTGCGTACCCGGCGCATCCATCACCGGCCTCCCCCGACGAAGGTCCGTTCGAGCCGGCCGCCGAGCCGCGTCACGATTTCGTAGTTGATGGTTCCGGCCGCCTCGGCCCAGTCGTCCGCACTCGGGACACCGGTCGCGGGGTCGCCGAACAGCACGACCTCGTCGCCCACGGCCACCTCGAGGTCACCGACGTCGACCACGAACTGGTCCATGGCCACGCGGCCGCTCACGCGGAAGGTCCGCCCGCCGATCGAGACCGGCGCCGCGTTGGAGGCATGACGCGGGATGCCCTCCGCATAGCCGAGCGGGACGAGGACCAGCGTCGTCTCCTTCTCGGTGCGGTACGTGTAGTCGTAGGAGACGCCTGTGCCGGCGGGCACGCGCCGCACTGCGGCGACGCGGCCACGCAGCGTCATCGCGGGACGCAGCCCCAGCTCAGCGGCGGAAGCCGCCGGAGCCGCGGAAGCCGCGGAAGCCGCGGAAGCCGCCGACCGGCCGAACGGCGACAACCCGTACGCGGCGATGCCCAGCCGCACCAGGTCGTACCGCGCCTCCGGAAGCGAGAGCGCGGCCGCGCTCGCCGCCAGGTGCCGCAGCTCTGGCGTGAGCCCGGCGCTTCGCGCGCGCTCGAGCGCCCGCTCGAAGACGGCCACCGCAGCACGGTCGTCTTCCGGCGAGGCGTTCGACACGTGGGAGAAGATGCCGCGGACGACGACGCGGCCGGCGGTCTCCAGCTCCCGTGCCCGGGCGAACACCGCCTCCCAGTCCGACTCGGCGATGCCGTTGCGGCTCAGTCCCGTCTCCACTTTCAGCTGGAGGAAGACCGGCCGCTCGCCGTCCGCCGCTGATGCCGCCGCCTCCAGTTGCGCACGCGACGAGATGCCCAGGTCGAGACCGGCACGGACCGCCGCGGCGAAGTCCTCGCCGGGATCGTGCAGCCAGGCGAGGACCGGCGCTGCGATCCCGGCCTCCCGGAGTGCGAGCCCTTCGGCGATGTCCGCAACACCGAGCCAGTCGGCGCCTCCGGCGAGCGCCGCCCGCGCGCACTCCACCGCACCATGCCCGTACGCGTCGGCCTTGACGACCACCATGACGTGCGGCGTGCCGACCAGCTCGCGCAAGCGGACGACGTTCGCGGTCACCGCATCCAGATCGACCACCCGCTCGCGGAAGGCGGTCACGGCGCGGTCTCCGTCACGACGAATGCCGTCGCGACTCCGGCATCGTGCGACATCGACACGTGGATGCGGACGATACCCCGCTCACGCACCTGCGCCTCGACGACATTGTGCAGCACGAAACCGGGGTTCCTCTCCGCGTCCGGGACGATCTCCAGGTCGTGCCAGCGCACGCCCTCCGAACCGCCGAGCGCCTTGATCAGCGCCTCCTTCGCGGCGAACCGCGCCGCGAGGGAGTGCACGGGCAGCGGCTGCTCCGCCTCGGTGAAGAGCCGTTCGCGCAGCTTCGGCGTGCGCGCGATCGACCGCTCGAAGCGCGCGAGATCGACCACATCGACTCCGATGCCGGCGATCACGGCCTCACTCCACGGTGACGGACTTGGCCAGGTTGCGCGGCTGGTCCACGTCCAGGCCCTTCGCCGCCGAGAGCTCCATCGCGAAGATCTGCAGCGGGACGACGGCCAGCAGCGGCTCGAAGAGCGGTGCGGCGAGCGGGATGCGGATGACCTCGTCGGCGAACGGCAGCACAGCCGCGTCCCCGGCCTCGGCGATCGCGATGACGCGGGCTCCCCGCGCGCGGATCTCCTGGATGTTCGAGACGACCTTCTTGTGCAGCTCGTCCGACCACCGGGGGCTCGGCACCACCACGAAGACCGGCTGACCGGGCTCGATCAGCGCGATCGGACCGTGCTTGAGCTCACCGGCCGCGAAGCCCTCCGCGTGGATGTACGCGAGCTCCTTGAGCTTGAGCGCACCCTCCAGCGCGATCGGGTAGCCGACGTGGCGGCCGAGGAAGAGCACAGAGCGGGTATCCGACATCCACTTGGCCAGCTGGGCGATCTCGCCGTGCGACTCCAGCACGGTCGAGATCTTGCCGGGCACCGCGAGCAGCTCGGCGATCGCGTCGCGCTGCCGGGAGCCGTCGATGGTGCCGCGGATCCGCGCCAGGTGCAGGCCGAACAGGTACAGCGCCGTGATCTGCGCGACGAACGCCTTGGTCGACGCGACCGCGACCTCCGGTCCGGCATGCGTGTAGAGGGCTGCATCCGACTCGCGCGGAATGGTCGCACCCTGCGTGTTGCAGACCGAGATCGCCTTCGCGCCGGCCTCGCGGGCGTACTTGACCGCCATCAGCGTGTCCATCGTCTCGCCGGACTGGCTGATCGAGATGACGAGCGTGCCCTCCGACAGCACCGGCTCGCGGTAGCGGAACTCGTGGCTGAGCTCGACGTTCACCGGGACGCGGGCCCACTTCTCGATCGCGTAGCTGCCGACGATGCCCGCATACGCGGCGGTGCCGCAGGCGATGATCGTGATGCGGTCGATGCCGGCGAAGTACTCGTCGCCCAGCGCATCCAGCTCCGGGATGTGGACGGCGTCGTCCACGATGCGGCCGCGCAGGGTGTTGGCGACGGCATCCGGCTCTTCGGAGATCTCCTTGGCCATGAAGGACGACCAGCCGCCCTTCTCGGCGGCCGAGGCATCCCACGCCACCTCGAACGGCTCGACCTCGACCGGCGCACCGGCGAAGTCGGTGACCGTGACGTTGTCCGGCGTGATGGTGACGATCTGGTCCTGGCCGATCGCCATCGCCCGGCGGGTGTGCTCCACGAACGCCGCGACGTCGGAGCCGAGGAAGTTCTCGCCGTCGCCCAGCCCGATGACGAGCGGGGAGTTGCGGCGCGCGCCGACGACGACGTGCGGCTGGTCCTGGTGCATCGCGAGCAGCGTGAACGCGCCCTCGAGGCGTGAGACGACCGCCTGGAACGCCTCCGGCAGGTCGCCCGTGCGGCGGTACTCGCGGCCGAGCAGGACGGCGGCGACCTCGGTGTCGGTCTCGGACTCGAACGCGAAGCCGTCGGCGAGCAGCTCGTCCTTCAACGTGGAGAAGTTCTCGATGATGCCGTTGTGGATCACGGCGAGGCGGCCGTCGTCGCCCAGGTGCGGGTGCGCGTTGACGTCGGTCGGGCCGCCGTGGGTCGCCCAGCGCGTGTGGCCGATGCCCGTCTGGCCGTTCGGGATGGGGTGCTCCTGCAGCTCGTCGCTCAGCACGGACAGCTTGCCCGCCTTCTTAGCGGTGCCGAGGGCTCCGTCCGGGCCGATGACGGCGATGCCGGCCGAGTCGTACCCGCGATACTCCAGGCGCTTCAGCCCGCCCATCAGCACCTCGAGGCTCTTGTCGGTACCGACGTACCCCACGATTCCACACATGCACCCGAGTCTATCGTGGGCCGGAGTGAGGACCCGCTGAATGCTCCCCCCTAGACTTGGGGGCCTATGGCTGAGAACGGCGGCGACTCCTCCCCCTTCGTCGAGCTGAGCAGGAGCGACTGGGCGGAGCTCGCGCAGAACACGCGCCTGCCGCTGCAGGAGACCGAGGTCGTGCAGCTGCGCGGCCTGGGCGATCCGCTCGACATGCGCGAGGTCGAAGAGGTCTATCTGCCGCTCAGCCGGCTGCTCAACCTGTACGTCGGCGGCACCAAGCAGCTCCACCGCGTGACGAACGAGTTCCTCGGCGAACGCGCGGCCAGCACCCCGTTCGTCATCGGCGTCGCGGGATCCGTGGCCGTGGGCAAGTCGACCATCGCGCGCCTGCTCCGCGAGCTGCTGTCGCGCTGGGACGACACCCCCCGGGTCGAACTGGTCACGACCGACGGCTTCCTGCTGCCGAACGCCGAGTTGGAGCGCCAGGGCCTGATGGAGCGCAAAGGCTTCCCCGAGTCCTACGACCGCAAGGCGCTGCTGCGCTTCGTCACCGCCGTGAAGAGCGGCGCCGCGGAGGTCCGGGCTCCCTTCTACTCGCACCTGAGCTACGACATCGTCCCGGATGCCGAGATCGTGGTGCGGCGCCCCGACGTCCTCATCGTGGAGGGTCTGAACGTCCTGCAGCCGGCGGGCGGCGGAAACCGGCTGGCGGTCAGCGACCTGTTCGACTTCAGCGTCTACGTGGATGCGCGCACGCGCGACATCGCGCACTGGTACGAGGAGCGGTTCCTGAAGCTGCAGCGCGGAGCCTTCGCGAATCCGAAATCGTACTTCCACCGGTATGCGCAGCTGACCGAGGAGGAGGCGCGGGCGCGGGCCGCCTCCATCTGGACCGCGATCAACGAGCCGAACCTGCTCCAGAACATCCGGCCGACCCGTTCGCGAGCGAAGCTGGTGCTGCGCAAGGACGTGGATCACGCGGTCAGCTCGGTGCTGCTGCGCAAGCTGTGAGAGGGCTTTTAAGCCAGACGCTCAAGTAGTGGAGGTTGTCAAGCTCTGGCCAGCGATGAGCGCGTCGCGTAGGCATGAGGCGTGCCTACTTCTCGCTCTCGTGCCGCCGAACTCCTCGGACAGCGGGTTCGCGAGGCGCGCATCGCCCTCGGCATGAGCCAGGAGGACATCGCCAACCTGGCCGACATGCACGTGACCAACTACGGGCGCGTGGAGCGCGGCGAGGCCAACTCGGAGCTCCACACCATCGTCCGCATCGCAACGGCGCTCGACAAGGACCCGGGCGAGCTGATGGCCGGGCTGTACGGAACGGACATGCTGCCCGACCGCTCGCGCGCGTACTCGGTCGCCGACTTCATCGCCGCGCGACGGGAGCACGAGTCGCACTGACCGCGACCTGCGTCCCGGCAGCGGGCGTGACCGCAGCCTGCGACGCGCCTGCAGCGCTCAGAGCGCCAGGCGCTCCCGCACGACGTCGGCCAGCTCGTTGGCGAGGCGCTCGGCCGTGATCTGGTCGGCAGCCTCCACCATCACCCGCACCAGCGGCTCGGTTCCGGAGGGCCGCAAGAGCACGCGTCCCGTGTCGCCGAGCGCGCTCTCCGCCGTCCTCACGGCGGTCTTCAGCCCCTCGTCGGTGTGCACGGCGTGGTGGTCGACGTTCTTGACGTTCACCATCACCTGCGGATACACGGTCATCACGCGGGCCAGCTCGGCGAGGGTCTTGCCCTGCCGGGCCATCTCGCTGAGGAGATGCAGCCCGGTGAGGATGCCGTCGCCGGTGGTCGCGAAGTCCCGCATGATGACGTGACCGGACTGCTCGCCTCCGAGCGAGTACTCCTTCTCGTTCATCTCTTCGAGCACGTAGCGGTCCCCGACGGCCGTCTCGACGACCCGGATCCCGTTGTCGCGCATGGCGAGCTTCAAGCCGAGGTTGCTCATCACGGTCGCCACGAGGGTGTTCTCGCGCAGCTTGCCGCGCTCCTTCATCCCCACCGCGAGGATGGCCATGATCTGGTCGCCGTCGACCACATTGCCGTGCGCGTCGATCGCCAGGCAGCGGTCGGCGTCGCCGTCGTGCGCGATTCCGACGTCCGCGCCGGCGGCGAGGACGGCCTTGGCGAGGTTGTCGAGGTGGGTCGATCCGACACCGTCGTTGATGTTCATGCCGTCCGGCGAGTCGCCGATGACGGTGACGCGGGCGCCCGCGTCGGTGAACACCTCGGGCGAGATGCCGGCGGCGGCGCCGTGCGCGCAGTCGAGCACGACGTGGATGCCGTCGAGCCGGTGCGGGAGGCTGGCCAGCAGGTGGACCACATAGCGGTCCTCGGCGTCGGCGAACCGGCGGATGCGGCCGACGTCGGCGCCGGTCGGCGTCAGCTTCTCGAGATCGAGGTGCTGCTCGATGCGGTCCTCGACGATGTCGGGGAGCTTGGTGCCGCCGCGGGCGAAGATCTTGATCCCGTTGTCCGGCGCCGGGTTGTGCGACGCGGATACCATCACACCGAAGTCGGCGTCGAAGTCGGCGATCAGGAAGGCGGCGGCCGGCGTGGGGATGACTCCCGCGTCGTAGACGTCGATACCGGAGCTGGCGAGCCCGGCCGAGACGGCGGCGGAGAGGAACTCGCCCGAGACGCGGGGGTCACGGGCGACGATCGCGCTCGGGCGCTTGCCCGCAGCGCGCCGCGCCTCGGCGCTTCGGCCTTGCGTCAGTACAGCAGCAGCTGACTGCGCAAGGCCGAGCGCCAGGTCGGCGGTGAGACTTCCGTTCGCGAGACCGCGAACGCCGTCGGTTCCGAAGAGGCGTGGCATGGACCGAAGCCTAGACGCTCGCGTGCGTCAGCGCTTGGAGAACTGCGACGCCTTGCGGGCCTTCTTGAGACCGGCCTTCTTGCGCTCGGTGACGCGGGCGTCGCGCGTGAGGAAGCCGGCTTTCTTCAGGGTCGGGCGGTTGTTCTCGCGGTCGATCTCGTTGAGAGCGCGCGCGATGGCGAGGCGCAGGGCGCCCGCCTGACCCGAGGGGCCACCGCCGGTGATGCGGGCGACGACGTCGTAGGAGCCGATCAGGTCGAGCACCTTGAACGGGTCGTTGATGAGCTGCTGGTGCAGCTTGTTCGGGAAGTAGGCGGCGAACTCACGGCCGTTGACCGTGATGCTGCCGGAGCCCGGGACCAGGCGCACGCGCGCGATGGCCTCCTTGCGGCGGCCGACGGCCGCGCCGGGGACGGAGAGGACGGCGCGCGGGGCGGCCGGGGCCTCCGAGGCCGGGGTCTCGGTCGAGTAGGACTCGACGTTGTCGGCCTGAGCCGTTTCGATGCTGTCTGCGATCTTCGCCACGGTGGTGATAATCCTTTGTCTCGTGAAGTCGTGAAGGTCTTCGGCGCCCGCTACTGGGCGACCTGGCCGAGCGTGTACGGCTTCGGCTGCTGGGCGGCGTGCGGGTGCTCGCTTCCGGTGTAGACCTTCAGCTTGCGGAGCTGGGCGCGACCGATGGAGTTCTTCGGCAGCATCCCGCGCACGGCCTTCTCGACGGCACGCACCGGGTTCTTCTCGAGGAGCTCGGCGTAGGTGGTGGCCTTGAGGCCCCCCGGGTAACCGGAGTGGCGGTAGGCCTTCTTCTGCAGGGCCTTCTGACCGGTCAGGGCGACCTTCTCGGCGTTGACGATGATGACGAAGTCGCCGCCGTCCATGTGCGGGGCGAAGGTCGGCTTGTGCTTGCCGCGCAGGAGGGCGGCGGTGTGGCTGGCGAGGCGGCCGAGCACGACGTCGGTCGCGTCGATGATGACCCAGTCGCGCTGGATCTCGTCGGCCTTCGGGGAATAGGTGCGCGTCACAGTAGTGGCTGCTTTCTGTCTCGAACGGAGGTGTTCGTGAATCCCGCTCCGATGGAGGTTCGCATCCCGAGAGGACGGAACCGTGCCGGTGGAGGGCTCACGTTCGTATGTCGCGCCGCAGAAGGCGCGGACACCAAAGCTCAATACTACGTGACCCCCGCACTACCGGTCAAACCGGGTGGGCTCGTTCGGTGACGGAACCCGGCTACAGCTCGCGCAGTGCGCGGGTGCGCTCTGCCCGCAACGCGAGCTCGGGGCCCTCGGGGTATCCGACCTCCAGCAGGGTCAGCCCCCGGGCCGGCATGACTTTGAAGGCGCTGGTCCGCCGCTTCTCGTCGCGCAGCGACACCAGGTCGCCCGGGTCGAGCTCGCCCTCCCCCACCTCCACGCATGCGCCGACGAGCGCACGCACCATGCTGTGGCAGAAGGCGTCCGCGGTCAGGTCCGCCACGAGCACGCCGTCCGGCTCCCGGCGCCAGGCGAAGGACTGCAACGTGCGGATCGTCGTGGCGCCCTCCCGCGCCTTGCAGTAGCTGGCGAAGTCGTGCAGGCCGAGCAGGCCGTGAGCGGCCATGTCCATGGCGGCCGCGTCCAGGTCGGACGAGACCCAGGTCGTCCGATGCCGCTGGAGGGGGTCGCGCAGCGCCGCCCGGTCGGCCACTCGATACTCGTATCGCCGCCACAGCGCCGAGAACCGCGCGTCGAATCCCTCCGGCGCGAGGGAGGCTGCGAGCACCACGACGTCGGACACCGGACCGAGGATGCCGTTCAGCCGCCGGCCGAGGGCCTCCTCGGCCGAAAGGGGCGCCCGCTTGCCGTGAGGTTTGCGCAGCAGCGTCTCCTGCTCCGGGGTCAGATCGACATGAGCGACCTGACCCACGGCATGCACGCCCGCGTCCGTCCGCCCGGCGACGGTCAGCTGCGGCGGCTCACCGGCGCGGCGGAAGATTGTCGCGAGCGCATCCTCCAGCGTTCCCTGCACCGTGCGGAGGCCCGGTTGGCGCCCCCAGCCGTTGAAGTCGGTGCCCTGGTAGGCGATGTCGAGGCGATACCGACGCTTGCCCTCAGTAAGCACGGACCAGTCCCGTCTCGGTCTGCGTGGACACGAACCCCATGCCCGTGTACAGCCCCAGGGCTCCGGTCGGGTTCTCGGCGTCGACATCCAGCACCACCTTGTCCCAGCCGCGCCCAGCGCACCCCTCCAGCACCGCGCGGAGCAGGCTCGGGGCGATGCGACGGCCGCGGAACGGTCTCGTCACCGCCACCGTCGAGACGTAGGCGCCGGTGTAGCCCTGATGCGCCCAGTCGTCCTCGTTCACCTCGGTGAGCAGCACACCTGCGACCTCGTCACCGGCAAGCGCGACGAAGGAGAGGTCGGGGGCGAAGGTTCCGGAGACGAGCCCGGCGAACTGCTCATCGCTCAGGGGCTGGCTGCCCCAGTGATCGCGGAAGGCGGCATCGCGAGCCGCGTGCACAGCGTCCGCGCGATCGGCCGTATACGGCACGATCCGCACCTCCATGGTGGGCGACACCTCCGGGATGGGCTCGCGCAGATCGCGCTCCATCGTGTGGAAGTAGCGCGCCACCTCGAAGCCGCCGGCGACGAGCAGCCGCTCCCGGTCGGGTGCACGACGGTCGGCGTAGCCGACGAGCCAGCCGGGAAGCGGCTTGTCGGCCGCGATCAGCTTCTGCTCACCGCGCGTCCGCTGCCAGGCGAGCAGCTCACGCCCGATCCCCCGGCCCCGGAACTCTGGATGCACCCCGCCGTTCATGAACTCGCGCACGAGCGTCTCCTGCCGGGGCGGCTCCAGCACGATCCCCACCGCGGCCACCCGGCCCTCGGCCGTCACAGCCAGCAGGGTGTCCGTCTCCAGGTCCACGAAGCTGTAGCCGAGCTCCACGTCCACGTCTTCGCGGGTGGTCGCGTAGTTGGGATGATCGCGCTCATCCATCGCCTGGAACACCTCGTGCACAGCGGCCGCATCGTCGGCTGTCGCCGGTCGCCATTCGGCGATCAGGGGATGCTGGGGCTGGTGCACATTCGGTCCCGGGATGCGGGCGCTCAGCGGCGGCATGGGGATGTCGTCGGTCGAGGTCACGCCTTTCACCTTAGAAGACGCCCCGAGACGACGAATGCCCCGCATCACACGGATGCGGGGCATTCGAAGGTACGAGAGAAAAAGCGTTACGCCTTCTCGGCCTCGGTCTCGGCGTCGGTCTCACCGGCGGCGTCGGCGTCGGCGGTCGCGTCCTCGGCGACCTCCGCCTCGGCAGCGGCGGTCTCGGCGCTGGTCTCCTCGGCGCTGGTCTCCTCGACCGGAGTCTCCTCAGCCGGGGCCTCGTCGACCGGCGCAGCCTTCGGGGCGGCGGAGGTCTTGGTGGACTTCACCTTGGGGCTGACCGGCTCGAGAACGAGCTCGATCTGCGCCATGGGCGCGTTGTCGCCCTTGCGGAAGCCGAGCTTCGTGATGCGGGTGTAGCCGCCCTCACGCTCGGCGACCAGCGGTGCGATCTGGGTGAAGAGCTCGTGGACCACGGTCTTGTCCTGAATCACGGCCAGGACGCGACGGCGGGCGTGCAGGTCACCGCGCTTCGCGAACGTGATCAGGCGCTCGGCCACCGGACGCAGGCGCTTGGCCTTGGTCTCGGTG
Organism: Leifsonia sp. CL147; assembly: GCF_900114565.1. Classification (GTDB taxonomy): domain Bacteria; phylum Actinomycetota; class Actinomycetes; order Actinomycetales; family Microbacteriaceae; genus Leifsonia. The sequence continues at coordinate 203,975 of NZ_FOTM01000002.1, read as the reverse complement.
GTCTTGATGCTCTTGTGGGTGAAGAGCGCAGCGGCCAGGTTGGCGAGCATCAGGCGCTCGTGCGCCGGGCCGCCCCCGAGGCGGGGGCCCTTGGTGGGCTTGGGCATGATCGGTTATCTCCAGTGTTGAAAAGGTCGGTTGGCGGGTCGAGGAAGACGAGCCTCAGATGGTGGTGGACTCGTCCTCGTCGTAGCCGCTGTAGAAGTGGGCGCCGTCGAACCCGGGGACCGAGTCCTTCAGCGACAGGCCCATCTCCGTCAGCTTGTCCTTGACCTCATCCACCGACTTCTGACCGAAGTTGCGGATGTTCATGAGCTGGGTCTCGGACAGCGAGACGAGCTCGCTCACGGTGTTGATTCCCTCGCGCTTGAGGCAGTTGTACGAGCGGACCGACAGGTCGAGGTCCTCGATCGGCATCGACAGCTCGGAGCTGAGGACGGCGTCGACCGGAGCCGGGCCGATCTCGATGCCCTCGGCGGCGCTGTTGAGCTCGCGCGCCAGGCCGAACAGCTCGACCAGGGTGCGGCCGGCAGAGGCGATGGCGTCGCGCGGGCTGATCGCGGGCTTGGTCTCGACGTCGACCACGAGGCGGTCGAAGTCCGTGCGCTCACCGGCACGCGTGGCCTCCACGCGGTAGGTGACCTTCAGCACGGGCGAGTAGATCGAGTCGATCGGGATCTGGCCCGCTTCGCTGTACTCGTTTCGGTTCTGCTGCGCCGAGACGTAGCCGCGGCCGCGCTCGATGGTCAGCTCGACCTCGAACTTCGCCTTGTCGTTGAGCGTCGCGATGACGAGCTCCGGGTTGTGGATCTCCACGCCGGCCGGAGCCGAGATGTCCGCAGCGGTCACCTGACCGGCACCCGTCTTGCGCAGGTAGGCCGTGATCGGCTCGTCGTGCTCGCTCGAGACGACGAGGCCCTTGATGTTCAGGATGATCTCGGTGACATCCTCCTTGACGCCCGGCACCGTGCTGAACTCGTGCAGCACACCGTCGATGCGGATGCTGGTGACAGCAGCGCCGGGGATGGAGGAGAGCAGGGTGCGGCGCATGGAGTTGCCGAGCGTGTATCCGAAGCCGGGCTCCAGGGGCTCGATAACGAACCGCGAGCGGAACTCGGAGATGTTCTCTTCGGTGAGCGTAGGACGCTGTGCAATGAGCACTATTTATTTTCCTTTCGACTGAGTGTCCGCTATATGACACTCGCGTCGCGCGTGAGGGACGACGTCGGCGAAGCCGGCGCCGCCCCTCGCTTGCGCGAAAATTTAACGGAGAGAACTACTAGACGCGACGGCGCTTGGGCGGACGGCAACCGTTGTGCGCCTGGGGGGTGACGTCGTTGATCGAGCCCACCTCGAGGCCGGCGGCCTGGAGCGAGCGGATCGCGGTCTCGCGACCGGAGCCCGGGCCCTTGACGAAGACGTCGACCTTCTTCATGCCGTGCTCCTGTGCCTGACGAGCCGCCGACTCGGCGGCGAGCTGCGCCGCGAACGGGGTCGACTTGCGGGAGCCCTTGAACCCGACGCCGCCGGACGAAGCCCAGCTGATGACCGCACCGGTGGTGTCGGTGATCGAGACGATCGTGTTGTTGAACGTGCTCTTGATGTGGGCCTGGCCCACAGCGATGTTCTTCTTTTCTTTCTTGCGCGGCTTTCGAGCGGCCGACTTGGGTGCTGCCATTTCTTCTCCTGAATCCTCAGAGCGTTGCGGGGGCCGCGGGCCTTAGCGCGCCTTCTTCTTGCCGGCCACGGTGCGCTTCGGACCCTTGCGGGTGCGAGCGTTCGTCTTGGTGCGCTGGCCGCGGACCGGGAGGCCCTTGCGGTGGCGGATACCCTCGTAGCTGCCGATCTCGACCTTGCGGCGGATGTCGGCGGCGACCTCGCGGCGGAGGTCACCCTCGACCTTGAAACTTCCCTCGATGTAGTCGCGCAGGGCGACCAGCTGCTCGTCGGTCAGGTCCTTGACGCGGACGTCGCCGGAAATACCGGTCTCGCGCAAGGTCTGCAGCGCGCGGGTGCGCCCGACGCCGTAGATGTAGGTGAGTGCGACTTCCACGCGCTTCTCGCGCGGAATGTCGACGCCTGCTAGACGTGCCATGTTGTGGCTTCTCCTGTGTTGTGTGGAGGTCTGCAGCAATCCCGGTGCTCCGGCCTCCACCGGGGGTGTCCCCCGCGCCCTTCCGGACGCGGGATCTGGGATTGCCTTGTCGTTATTCGGTTATGAAACTGCGTTCAGCCTTGGCGCTGCTTGTGGCGCGGGTTCTCGCAGATGACCATGACCCGGCCGTTGCGACGGATGACCTTGCACTTGTCGCAGATCTTCTTGACGGAGGGCTTGACCTTCATGAGTGTTCTTTACCTTTGTTCGCTGTCCTCGTACCTCGCCCGGGGCAACCCATCGGCGTGGCCGTTACTTACAGCAGACCTTTACTTGTAGCGATAGACGATCCGGCCGCGGGTCAGATCGTAGGGGCTCAGCTCCACGATCACGCGGTCCTCGGGGAGGATGCGGATGTAGTGCTGGCGCATCTTGCCGGAGATGTGGGCAAGAACCTTGTGACCGTTCGTCAACTCGACGCGGAACATCGCATTGGGCAGAGCTTCGATCACGGATCCTTCGATCTCGATGACACCGTCTTTTTTGGCCATAGCCTCACTGTCGCTAAAAGTCGTGGTTTGCTGGTCGTGCGTTGATCGGCGAAAGGCGCGTGAGAACGCGCCTAAGACACCAAGGATCTATCTTATGGGAAAGGGAGCGTCTTCGCCAATCGGAGTGTATGATCCTCCGCTGCTGTGAGCGAACGCTCGCTGAGCGGTTCCATCAGGCGATGGGGGTGGGGATCACGCCGAACGGCGCGAGGCCCGCTGCCCCGCCGTCCGCGGCGGTGAGGACCCAGATGCCGTCCGCGTGCACCGCGACACTGTGCTCCCAGTGAGCGGCGGCCGAGCCGTCCTCGGTCGCGACCGTCCAGCCGTCGTCCTTCACGTAGGTCTCCTGGCCTCCGAGGACCACCATGGGCTCGATCGCGACGACGAGACCGGGACGCACCTCCGGTCCCTTCGCCCGCACCCGGTAGTTGAAGACGGGCGGCTCCTCGTGCATCCGCCGGCCGATGCCATGGCCGATGTAGTCGGTGAGGATGCCGAAGTCCCCCTGGGACAGGAGGTAGTCCTCGATCACCGCGCCGACATCGTTGAGGTAGCGGGCCGACGCCAGCGTGGCGATCCCCCGCCACAGCGACCGCTCGGTGACGTCCGAGAGGCGCTGCCGCTCGGCGACGACCTCCGGCTGTGCGGCGTCCGGCAGCACGAAAGTGCGGGCCGCATCCCCGTTCCACCCCTGCAGGACGGCACCGCTGTCCACCGAGAGGATGTCACCCGGCTGCAGGATGCGCGCGCCCGGGACACCGTGCACCACCTCGTCGTTCACCGACGCGCAGATCGTGTGGTGGTATCCCGGTTCCAGCTTGAAGTTGGAGGCTCCGCCGGCGGCGAGGATCGCCTGCTCCGCGATCGCGTCGAGCTCGAGCGTCGACACGCCGGGAGCGACCGCTGCTGCGACGGCATCCAGGGATGCCGCCGTGGCAAGGCCCGGCGCGACCATCTCGCGCAGCTGGGCGGGCGTCTTGTAGATCGACCGTCCGATCTTCATGGGAGCAGCGGCATCGCTAGGCGACCGGCTCGCCGGCGGGTTCGCCGGCGACCGGGTGGATACCGCGCCCGGCAAGCGCCGTGGCGATGCGGTCGGCGACCTCGTCCACCGCGCCGAGACCATCGACCGGGACCAGCAGCCCCCGATCCCGGTACACCGCGATCAGCGGCGACGTCTCGCGGAGGTAGACCGCCTGCCGGTGCCGGATCGCTTCTTCGGAGTCGTCGGCGCGTCCCTGCTCGCGAGCGCGCTTGCTCAGCCGCTGGACGATCTCCTCCTGGTCGGCCGTCAGCTGGATGACCGCATCGAGCTTCTGCCCTTTGCCGGCGAGCAGCTCGTCGAGGTAGTCCACCTGGGCCAGCGTCCGCGGGTAGCCGTCGAGGAGGAAGCCGTTCCTGGCATCCTCTTCGTCCAGCCGATCGGCCACGAGCTGGTTCGTCAGGGTGTCGGGGACGTAGTCCCCCGCATCCACGATGGCCTTCACCTGCGTGCCGAGCGGTGTGCCGTTCTTGATGTTGGCCCGGAAGATGTCGCCCGTGGAGATGTCGGGGATCCCGTAGGCCGAGGTGATCCGGGAGGCCTGCGTGCCCTTGCCCGCCCCCGGAGGACCGACGATCAGCATCCGGGTCAACGCAGCAGCCCTTCGTAGTGCCGCTGCTGGAGCTGGGAGTCGATCTGCTTGACCGTCTCGAGCCCGACACCGACGATGATCAGGATGGATGTGCCGCCGAACATGAAGTTCTGGCTTGCGCCGATGAGGGCGAAGGCGACCAAGGGGATCAGCGCGATGATGCCGAGATAGAACGAACCGGGCAGCGTCACGCGGGTGAGCACGTAGTCCAGGTATTCGGCGGTCGGACGGCCTGCACGGATGCCGGGGATGAAGCCGCCGTACTTCTTCATGTTGTCCGCGACCTCCTCCGGGTTGAAGGTGATGGCGACGTAGAAGTACGTGAAGCCCACGATCAGGAGGAAGTACAGCAGCATGTAGAGCGGGTGGTCGCCCTTGGTCAGGTAGTTCGTGACCCAGGTGACCCACGGGGCCGGGGCCTTGCCCGCGGCCGGCTGGTTGAACTGTGCGATCAGAGCCGGCAGGTAGAGCAGCGACGACGCGAAGATGACGGGCACGACGCCGGCCATGTTCACCTTGATCGGGATGTACGTGTTGTTGCCGCCGTAGGTCCGGCGCCCGACCATCCGTTTCGCGTACTGGACCGGGATGCGCCGCTGCGACTGCTCGACGAAGACGACACCCATCACGATCAGCAACCCGATCGCGATCACGACCAGCAGGATCTCGATGCCCTGCGACTGGCCGACCGCCCAGAGGGAGGACGGGAACTGCGCCGCGATCGACGTGAAGATGAGCAGCGACATGCCGTTGCCGATGCCGCGCTCGGTGACGAGCTCGCCCATCCACATGATGAGGCCGGTGCCCGCGGTCATCGTGATGACCATGAGCATGATCGCGTACCAGGAGTCGTCCGTGATCAGCTGCGTGCACTGCGAGACGGCCGTGGTGCCGAACAGGGCGCCGCTGCGGGCGACGGTGATCAGGGTCGTCGACTGGAGGACGCCCAGCGCGATCGTGAGGTAGCGCGTGTACTGCGTCAGCTTGGCCTGGCCGGCCTGACCCTCCTTGTAGAGGGTCTCGAAGCGCGGGATGACCACGCGCAGCAGCTGAACGATGATCGACGCGGTGATGTACGGCATGATGCCGAGCGCGAAGATCGAAAGCTTGAGGAGGGCACCGCCGGAGAACAGGTTCACGAGCGAATAGAGGCCCGAGGTGTCCTGATTGGCGTTCAGACAGGTCTGAACGTTGCCGAAGTCGACGAACGGCGACGGGATGAACGATCCCAGCCGGAACAGGGCGATGATGCCCAGGGTGAAGAAGATCTTCCGGCGAAGATCGGGGGTGCGGAAGATCCGCGCAACGGCGCTGAACAAAGTTGCGTCCTGCTTTCCTAAGAGTGAGTCGGGTGGCCGGTCTCCCGGCCACCCGACTCAACTGCTCATCGAGTGGCTACTTGACGGAGCCACCAGCGGCGACGATCTTCTGCTCAGCTGAGCCGGAGACCTTGTCGACCGCAACGTTCAGCTTAACCGCAATGTCCCCGTTGCCGAGAACCTTGACCTTCTCGTTCTTGCGAACGGCTCCCTTGGAGACGAGATCCGCGACGGTGACGTCACCGCCGGACGGGTACAGCTCGGCGAGCTTCTCCAGGTTCACGACCTGGTACTCGACCCGGAACGGGTTCTTGAAGCCGCGCAGCTTCGGCGCACGCATGTGCATCGGGAGCTGGCCGCCCTGGAAGCCCGGACGGACCTGGTAGCGGGCCTTGGTTCCCTTGGTACCGCGGCCGGCCGTCTTTCCCTTGGAACCTTCACCGCGTCCGACGCGGGTCTTGTCCTTCTTGGAACCGGCGGCGGGACGGAGGTGGTGCACCTTCAGGACCTGCTCGCGCGGGGCGACGACATCCTTCTTGGCCGAGGCCTTCGCCGGCTTCGCGGCGACGGTCTCATCCGTGGAGGAGGCAGCGGCCTTGTCGGCGGCCTTTGCGGGCGCCTTCTTGGCCGGAGCCTTCTTCTCGGCGGCCGGCTTCTCGGTAGCCGTCTTCTCGGTGGCCGTCTTCTCGGCAGCCTTCGTGCTCGCGGCCTTGGTCGCGGGCTTCTTGGCGGCCGGCTTCTCGACGGCCTCTGTTGTGGCCTTCTCTTCAGCCATTAGTCAATCTCCTCGACCTTAACCAGGTGGGCGACGGTGTTGACGTACCCGCGGTTCTGCGGGTTGTCCTCGCGGACGACGACGTCACCGATGCGCTTCAGACCCAGACTGCGCAGTGTGTCGCGCTGGTTCTGCTTCTCGCTCACTTTCGACTTGACCTGCGTGATCTTCAGACGCGCAGCCATCAGGCACCTGCCTTCGCGGTCGCGGCAGCCTCTGCCGCTTCGGCCTCGGCACGCAGCAGGCGGGCCGGAGCCACCTGGTCGTAGTCGAGACCACGGCGAGCAGCGACAGCGCGGGGCTCCTCGAGCTGCTTCAGCGCCTCGACGGTCGCGTGCACGATGTTGATCGTGTTGGACGAGCCGAGCGACTTGCTCAGGACGTCGTGGATGCCGGCGCACTCCAGCACGGCGCGCACGGGACCACCGGCGATGACACCGGTACCCGCAGCTGCCGGACGCAGGAGGACGACGCCGGCAGCGGCCTCACCCTGCACCGGGTGCGGGATGGTGACGCCGACGCGGGGGACGCGGAAGAAGTTCTTCTTCGCCTCCTCGACGCCCTTCGAGATCGCCAGCGGCACCTCGCGGGCCTTGCCGTAGCCGACGCCCACCAGGCCGTTGCCGTCTCCGACGACCACGAGGGCGGTGAAGCTGAAGCGACGACCACCCTTCACGACCTTGGAGACGCGGTTGATGGTGACGACGCGCTCCAGGAACTGGCTCTTGTCGGCGTCACGGCTGCCACGGTCGCGGTTGGGGTTGCGCTCGCGGCCACCACGGCGCGGCTCGCGCTCGGCCCGGGTGTTGTTGTCGGTGCCCGCAGCGGTCTCCACCGGCTGCGTGCTGTCCGTTACCTGATCGGCCACGGTCTGCTCCTTGTTGTTCTCGTCGCTCACAGGTTCAGTCCACCCTCTCGAGCGCCCTCGGCGACAGCGGCGACGCGGCCGGCGTACTTGCTGCCTCCACGGTCGAACACCACGGCCTCGACACCGGCGCTCTTGGCGCGCTCGGCGACGAGCTCTCCGACCTTGCGGGCCTTGGCGGTCTTGTCACCGTCGAAGGTGCGCAGGTCGGCCTCCATGGTCGACGCGGACGCCAGGGTACGACCCTGGGCGTCGTCGACGACCTGCACGAAGACGTGGCGGGCCGAACGGGTGACGACCAGGCGCGGACGCAGCGCGGTGCCCTCGATCTTCTTGCGAAGGCGGGTGTGACGACGCCCGCGGGCGGCCGCCTTGCTCTTTCCTCTGGTACCCAGAGCCATGATTACTTACCAGCCTTTCCGGCCTTGCGACGAACGACCTCGCCGGCGTAACGCACACCCTTGCCCTTGTACGGCTCGGGCTTGCGGATCTTGCGGATGTTCGCGGCGACCTCGCCGACGGCCTGCTTGTCGATCCCGGCGACGGTGAGGCGGTTGTTGCCCTCCACCGTCAGCGTGATGCCCGCAGGCGGCTCGACGGTCACCGGGTGCGAGAAGCCGAGCGCGAACTCGACAGCCGAGCCCTTCTGGGCGACGCGGTAACCGGTGCCGACGATCTCGAGGCCCTTGGAGTAGCCCTCGGTGACGCCGATGATCTGGTTGTTGATGAGTGTGCGGGTCAGGCCGTGCAGCGAGCGCGAAGCGCGCTCGTCGTCCGGACGGGTCACCAGGACCTGGTTCTCCTCCAGCTTGACCTCGATCGGGCTGGCGACGGTGAGGCTCAGCTCACCCTTCGGGCCCGTGACCGTGACGGCCTGGCCGTCGATCTTCACATCGACCCCTGCCGGGACGTCGATGGGCAGTCTTCCAATACGCGACATGGCGGATTACCACACGTAGGCGAGGACTTCCCCACCCACGCCCTTCTTCTCAGCCTGGCGGTCCGTGAGCAGACCGGAGGAGGTGGACAGGATGGCGACACCGAGCCCGCCGAGCACCTTGGGGAGCTCCGTGGACTTCGCGTAGACGCGGAGGCCGGGCTTGGACACGCGCTTGATACCGGCGATGGAACGCTCGCGGTTCGGGCCGAACTTGAGCTGCAGGGTCAGCGTCTTGCCCACGCGGGCGTCAGCGACATCCCAGCCGGCGATGTATCCCTCGGAGGTGAGGATCTCGGCGATGTGGGACTTCAGCTTCGAGTGCGGCATCGACACGGTGTCGTGGTGAGCCGAGTTCGCGTTGCGCAGTCTGGTCAGCATGTCTGCGACCGGATCTGTCATGGTCATTGCGGTTCTTCTTTCGTTCACCAGGTTTCGTTCAGCCGGTACACGACTGACGACCTGTGGTGGAAGCGGGCCGACCGGATCGGCCGGCCCGCAGGTAGGGCCTTAGTTGGCGGCGTCGTTCGAACGGAACGGGAAGCCGAGCTGCTTGAGCAGCGCGCGGCCCTCGTCGTCGTTCTTGGCAGTGGTCACCACAGTGATGTCCATGCCGCGGACGCGGTCGATGCGGTCCTGGTTGATCTCGTGGAACATCGACTGCTCCGTGAGACCGAACGTGTAGTTGCCGTTCCCGTCGAACTGCTTGTCGCTCAGGCCGCGGAAGTCGCGGATGCGCGGAAGCGCGAGGGACAGCAGACGGTCCAGGAACTCCCACATGCGGTCGCCGCGCAGCGTGACGTGCGCGCCGATCGGCTGACCCTCGCGCAGCTTGAACTGCGCGATGGACTTGCGGGCCTTGTTGATCTGCGGCTTCTGGCCGGTGATCAGGGTGAGGTCGTTGACCGCACCGTCGATCACCTTGCCGTCGCGGGCCGCCTCGCCGACACCCATGTTGACCACGATCTTCACGAGACCGGGCACCTGGTGCACGTTCGTGAAGCCGAAGTCGCTCAGGAGCTGCTGCGAGATCTCGTTCTTGTACTTCTGCTTGAGGCGGGGCTGGATTTTGCCAGTTCCCACTGCAGTGTCAGTCATTAAAGGTCCTTACCAGACTTCTTGGCGTAGCGAACGCGGACCGTCTTTGTGACGCCGTCCTTCGTGACGCTCTCTTCGCGGAAGCCGACGCGGGTCGGCTTCTTGCTCTCGGGGTCGACCAGGGCCACGTTCGAGACGTGGATCGGGGCCTCGTGGGTCTCGATGCCGCCGGTCTTCGTGCCACGCTGCGTCTGGCCGACGCGCACGTGCTTGGTCACGAAGTTGACGCCCTCGACGATGACGCGGTTCTGCTCGACGAGAACCTCGATGACGCGACCCTGCTTGCCACGGTCACCACCGCGGGCCTGCGAGCGGCCCGAGATGACCTGGACCAGGTCGCCCTTCTTGATGTTCGCCATGGCTTACAGCACCTCCGGTGCGAGCGAGATGATCTTCATGAACTTCTTGTCGCGGAGCTCGCGGCCGACCGGTCCGAAGATGCGCGTGCCGCGGGGGTCACCGTCGTTCTTCAGGATGACAGCGGCGTTCTCGTCGAACTTGATGTAGGAGCCGTCCGGGCGGCGGGTGTTCTTGCGAACCCGCACGACGACCGCCTTGACGACGTCGCCCTTCTTGACGTTCCCACCCGGGATCGCGTCCTTGACCGTGGCGACGATGACATCGCCGAGGCCCGCGTAACGGCGGCTGGAGCCACCGAGCACACGGATCGCGAGGAGCTCCTTGGCGCCGGTGTTGTCGGCGACCTTGAGTCGGGATTCCTGCTGAATCACTTGGCCTTCTCCAGAATCTCAACCAGGCGCCAGCGCTTGCTGGCGCTCAGCGGACGGGTCTCGTTGATGAGAACGAGGTCGCCGATGCCGGCGATGTTGTTCTCGTCGTGCGCCTTCACCTTGGAGGTGCGGCGGATGACCTTGCCGTACAGGGGGTGCTTCACGCGGTCCTCGACCTCGACGACGATGGTCTTGTCCATCTTGTCGCTGACGACGTATCCGCGGCGGGCCTTGCGGTACCCGCGGACGATGGCCTCGTCGGCCGTCGACTCCGCGGCCGCGGCCTTGGTGGTCTCAGCCATTACTTGGCCTCCGCATTCTCTTCGTTGGACGCTGCCGTGGTGTCGGCCTCGGCCTCGGTCGCCTCGGGGGCGGCCTTCTTGGCACGGGACTTCGCTGCGGTCTTCTTCTCGGCCTTCGCCGGGGTGGCCTCGGCGGGGACCGGGGTCGGCCGGATCCCGAGCTCGCGCTCACGGATCACGGTGTAGATGCGAGCGATGTCGCGCTTCACGGCGCGCAGGCGGCCGTGGCTCTCGAGCTGGCCGGTGGCCGACTGGAAGCGCAGGTTGAACAGCTCTTCCTTGGCCTTCTTCAGCTCGTCGACGAGTCGCTCGTCTTCGAAAGTGTCGAGCTCGCTCGAGGCAAGCTCCTTGGATCCGATCGCCATTACGCGTCGCCCTCCTCGCGCTTGATGATGCGTGCCTTGAGGGGCAGCTTGTGAATTGCACGGGTCATGGCCTCGCGAGCGAGCTGCTCGGAGACTCCGGAGACCTCGAAGAGGACGCGACCCGGCTTGACGTTGGCGACCCACCACTCCGGCGAACCCTTACCGGAACCCATTCGGGTCTCGGCCGGCTTCTTCGTGAGCGGACGGTCGGGGTAGATGTTGATCCACACCTTTCCGCCACGCTTGATGTGACGCGTCATGGCGATACGAGCGGACTCGATCTGACGGTTGGTCACGTAAGCGGGCGTCAAGGCCTGGATGCCGAACTCGCCGAAGGAGACCTTCGTGCCACCGGTCGCCTGGCCGCTACGGCCGGGGTGGTGCTGCTTGCGGTGCTTGACTCTGCGTGGGATCAACATGGTTATGCCTCAACTCCTGCTGCGGCCGGCGCGTTCGAGGACTCGGGGGCGCTGCCCCGGCCACCGCGGCGCGGACGGTCGTTGCGCTCGCGCGACGGCTTCTGGTTGGCCTGCTCGCGAGCCAGTTCCTTGTTCGTGATGTCGCCCTTGTAGATCCACACCTTCACACCGATGCGACCGAAGGTCGTCTTGGCCTCGTAGAAGCCGTAGTCGATGTTCGCGCGGAGCGTGTGCAGGGGCACACGACCCTCGCGGTAGAACTCGGAGCGGCTCATCTCGGCGCCGCCGAGGCGACCCGACACCTGGATGCGGACACCCTTGGCGCCGGCACGCTGCGCACCCTGCAGACCCTTGCGCATCGCGCGGCGGAAGGCCACACGTGCGGAGAGCTGCTCGGCGATGCCCTGCGCGACGAGCTGAGCGTCGGCCTCGGGGTTCTTCACCTCGAGGATGTTCAGCTGGATCTGCTTGCTCGTGAGCTTCTCGAGGTCGGAGCGGATGCGCTCGGCCTCGGCGCCACGACGACCGATCACGATGCCCGGGCGGGCGGTGTGGATGTCGACGCGGACGCGGTCACGGGTGCGCTCGATCTCGATGCGGGACACGCCGGCACGGTCGAGCGAGGTCTGCAGCAGACGACGGATCTTCACGTCCTCAGCGATGTAGTCGCTGTAACGCTGACCCGGCTTGGTGCTGTCCGAGAACCAACGCGACACGTGGTCGGTGGTGATGCCCAGACGGAAACCGTACGGATTGACTTTCTGACCCATTACTTGCTCGCCTTCTTAGCTGCGTTGGCGGCCTCTGCCTCGTCCGGCGTCGCAAGAACGACCGTGATGTGGCTGGTGCGCTTGTTGATGCGGAAGGCCCGGCCCTGCGCACGCGGCTGGAACCGCTTGAGGGTGGTCCCCTCATCCACGAAGGCGCGGCTCACGTACAGGTCCTGCTCGTCCAGGTAGGTGTTGCTCTGGTCGGCCTTGACGCGCGCGTTGGCGATGGCCGAGGCGACGAGCTTGTACACCGGCTCGCTCGCACTCTGAGGCGCGAACTTCAGGATGGCCAGGGCCTCCTGAGCTTGCTTGCCGCGGATCAAGTTGACGACGCGGCGGGCCTTCATGGGGGTTACGCGGATGTGTCGCACGCGGGCGATCGACTCCACCATTTCTCTCCTCCTTTTCGCCACCGCGTCAGCGGCGGCGACCCTTCTTGTCGTCCTTCACGTGTCCACGGAAGGTGCGGGTCGGCGCGAACTCGCCGAGCTTGTGGCCGACCATGGTCTCGGTGACGAACACCGGGATGTGCTTGCGACCGTCGTGCACCGCGATGGTGTGGCCGAGCATGGCCGGGACGATCATCGAGCGGCGCGACCAGGTCTTGATCACGTTCTTGCTGTTGGCCTCGTTCGCGGCGACCACCTTGCGAAACAGGTGCTCGTCGACGAAGGGGCCCTTCTTGAGACTGCGTGGCATCTTCTCGAACTCCTACTTGCGCTTCTTGCCGGCGTTACGGCGGCGGACGATGAGCTTGTCGCTTTCCTTGTTGGGGTGGCGCGTACGGCCTTCCTTCTGACCCCAGGGGCTGACCGGGTGGCGACCACCGGAGGTCTTGCCCTCACCACCACCGTGCGGGTGGTCGATCGGGTTCATCGCGACACCACGGACGGTCGGGCGGACGCCCTTCCAGCGCATGCGGCCGGCCTTGCCCCAGTTGATGTTCGACTGCTCGGCATTGCCGACCTCGCCGATCGTGGCGCGGCAACGCGCATCCACGTTGCGGACCTCACCCGAGGGGAGACGCAGCTGGGCGTAGGGGCCGTCCTTCGCGACGAGTCGGACCGACGCACCGGCGGAACGGGCCATCTTGGCGCCACCGCCCGGCTTCAGCTCGATCGCGTGCACGACGGTACCGGTCGGGATGTTGCGCAGCGGGAGGTTGTTGCCCGGCTTGATGTCCGCGCCGGCACCCGACTCGATGACATCGCCCTGCTTGAGGCCGGCCGGCGCGAGGATGTAGCGCTTGGTGCCGTCGACGAAGTGCAGGAGCGCGATGCGCGCGGTGCGGTTGGGGTCGTACTCGATGTGAGCGACCTTGGCGTTGACGCCGTCCTTGTCGTTGCGACGGAAGTCGATCACACGGTACTGGCGCTTGTGGCCACCACCGATGTGACGGGTCGTGATGCGGCCCTGGTTGTTGCGGCCACCGGACTTCGACAGCGGACGGAGAAGGGACTTCTCCGGTGTCGAGCGGGTGATCTCCGCGAAGTCGGCGACCGAGGAGCCGCGACGACCGGGGGTCGTGGGCTTGTAATTACGAATAGCCATGTCTGTCTTCCTCTAGTCCTTCGCTCAGCCGACGGCCGTGAAGATGTCGATGGAACCGGACTTCAGCGTCACGATCGCACGCTTGGTGTCCTTGCGCTTGCCCTGACCGAACTTGGTGCGACGGGTCTTGCCCTGACGGTTCAGGGTGTTCACCGAAGCGACCTCGACCTTGAAGATCGACTCGATCGCGAGCTTGATCTCGGTCTTGTTCGAGCGCGGGTCGACGACGAAGGTGTATTTGCCCTCGTCGATCAGGCCGTAGCTCTTCTCGGAGACGACCGGGGCGATGATGACGTCGCGCGGGTCCTTGTTGACGGCGGCCATTACGCGTTCACCTCTTCCTTGTTGCTCGTGCTTGCGATCTGTGTCTTCGCGGAGATGAAGGCCTCGAGGGCGGCCTGCGAGAAGACGATGTCGTCGCTCACCAGGACGTCGTACGCGTTCAGCTGGTCCTGGGTCAGCACGTGCACCGTCGGGATGTTGCGCACGCTCTTGAAGGCCAGCACGTCGTCGCGCTCGAGCACGACGAGGACGTGCTTCGAGGTCGCGATGCCGCTGAGCAGCTCGACGACGGACTTGGTCGAGGGCGCGTCACCGGTGGTGAAGGCCTGGACGGCGTGGATGCGGCTGCCGCGTGCGCGGTCCGAGAGCGCGCCGAGCAGAGCTGCGGCGATCATCTTCTTCGGGGTGCGCTGGGCGTAGCTGCGCGGCGTCGGCCCGTGGACGATGCCACCACCGGTCATCTGCGGGGCGCGGATCGATCCCTGGCGGGCGCGGCCGGTGCCCTTCTGCTTGAACGGCTTGCGGCCGGCGCCGGAGACCTCGCCACGACCCTTGGTCTTGTGCGTGCCCTGGCGCGCTGCTGCGAGCTGGGCGGTCACGACCTGGTGGATCAGCGGGATGTTGGTCTGAACGTCGAACAGGGTCTCCGGAAGCTCGATGGAGCCGGCCTTCTTGCCCTTGAGGTCGACGACGTCAATCGAGGTAGCCATGCGGTCAGGCCCCCTTCACTGCGTTGCGGACGAAAACGATGCGGCCACGGGCACCGGGAACGGCACCCTTGACCAGCAGCAGGCCCTTCTCGGCGTCGATGCCCTGGACCGTGAGGTTCAGGACGGTGACGCGCTCGCCACCCATGCGACCGGCCATGCGCATGCCCTTGAAGACACGGCTCGGGGTCGAGGAGGCGCCGATGGAGCCCGGCTTGCGGTGGTTGCGGTGCGCACCGTGCGAGGCGGAGACACCCTGGAAGTTGTGGCGCTTCATCACACCGGCGAAGCCCTTGCCCTTGGACGTTCCGACGACGTCGACGCGCTGGCCGACCTCGAAGGTCCCGTCGACGGTCAGCTCCTGGCCGGCCGCGTACTCCGCGGCGTCGGCGGTCCGGACCTCGGTGAGGTGACGGCGCGGCGTGACGCCGGCCTTCTCGAAGTGTCCGGCGGACGGCTTGTTGACCTTGCGCGGGTCGATCTGGCCGTAGGCGATCTGGACGGCGTTGTAGCCGTCGGCCTCGGGCGTCCGGACCTGGGTCACGACGTTCGGCGTGATCTCGATGACGGTCACGGGGATGAGCTTGTTGTTCTCGTCCCAGACCTGGGTCATCCCGAGCTTCGTGCCGAGGAGGCCGCGCGACGTCTTGGTCTCGATGTTGGACATGGTGGCACTCCCCCTTAGAGCTTGATCTCGATGTTGACGTCGGCGGGCAGGTCGAGACGCATGAGCGAGTCGACGGCCTTCGGCGTCGGGTCGATGATGTCGATCAGCCGCTTGTGCGTGCGCATCTCGAAGTGCTCGCGGCTGTCCTTGTACTTGTGGGGCGAACGGATGACGACCACCACGTTCTTCTCGGTGGGAAGCGGCACCGGGCCGACGACCGTCGCGCCGGCACGGGTCACCGTGTCGACGATCTTGCGCGCCGAGGTGTCGATGACCTCGTGGTCATACGACTTAAGCCGGATGCGGATCTTCTGTCCCGCCATGTCTGACTCTCTCTCTGGTTATGGCGTCTTACGAGACGGCTCTCTCGAGCCGTTCTTCGCATTGGACGCGGGCGACGTACGCGTGGGAACGCCACTATTCTTCTGTCAACTCCCCGACCCCCGCGCTCGGGCGTGTCGCCCGGCTTGAGGCACAGATGTATCCGTGCCCGTGGTGGTGGTCGAATTGAGCGTGTCCTGCTGCCTGCGGCCTAACCAACGTCCGCCGATCGCTCTCGTGACTGAACACTGTGCGACTCTCGCGGTGGGCTATGCACTGCCTGGCAGTGATCCGGTCGGAGCGCACAGCTGCACGCTCGTTCCGAAATGTTGAACTAGACAAGTTTGCCAGATGATCGGCGATGCTGCAACCCGGGCGTGTCGCGCCGCCCGGCGGGCGCCGGCTGCGCCCCTCTCGCGGCCCTCTCGCGCCCCGCCGGGTGGCGACTGCGGCGCCTCGTAGCGACTGCGGCGGGTCGCCCCGCCGCAGTCGCTACGCGCCGCCGCAGTCGCTACGCGGAGCCGCAGTCGCTACGCGCCGGCGCAGTCGCTACGCGGCGCCGCAGTCGTCCCAGCGGCGGCGGGGGTCGGCGGGCAGGCCCGCTGCGCTGAGGGCCGCAATCAGCTCCGCCGGGCGCTGCACGGCCGGCCAGCGCCAGCGCACGACCGTCCATCCGAGCGCGCGGAGGCGGTCCTCCCGGATCTTCTCCTCGAGAACCACCCGCTCGGCCGTACGGCCGCCGCGGAGCGCGGCATCCAGGTATTTGGCATCGCCGTCGGCCTCCCCGATGATGCGGAAGTCGGGCCAGGCGAAGTCGACGTAGCCGATCCTTCCTCGCGCGTCGGAGAACGACCTCTGCAGCTCCGGCTTCGGGAGGCCGGCCTCGTACATCGCGAGCCTGCTGACCGACTCCAGCACCGATTCGGACCGGCCATCGGCGAAGGAGAGGACATCGAGGGCACGGCGATGGCCGCGCAGAGGCTGTGCCCGCATCCAAGCGGCCAGCAGCCCGCGGCGAACCTCCTCGGAGTACTCTTCCGCAGAGCGGGCGCTCGCGCCGCGCAGGACGTGGTCCGTCGCCGCGACAGCCTCCCGCATCGGAGAGGTCGCGGCGATGTCGACGACGGTCCGGGCCAGGTCGGTGCAGAGCATGCCGTCGATCTGGACGATGTCCTCCTCGGGCACCTGGACCGAGTGCGCCCTGACCCCCCTCGCGGAACGACCGCCCGCCGTGCTGCCCACCGCCACGTGGATGTCGCCGGTGCGTTCGTCCGCGAACGGCAATCCGTGGAGGACCGCCGCCGACCAGTGCGAGAAGATCGGTGCGCGCGCCCGGGTGCGCGCGTAGGCGCTCAGCCGCACCCACTGCTTCTCCGCACGCGCGAGCGCTTCCCAGGTCTCGCGCTCGACGTAGGCGCCGCGTCCCACGCGGACCTCGACGCCGCGCCGGGCAGCGCGGGCGTGCTGCTGACGGGTCTCGTCGTGGCCGACGAGGTGGCGCACGAGTACGAGCATGGGGAGCGAGGAGTCGCGGGTCATCCTCCCGGTCTAGGGCTCATCCACCCCTGAGCAGCCGCCGCTGCGGACTTCTGTGGAGAACCCGCCGCCCCTGCTGCGTGTGGAGAGGTGCGTCTGCGGCGATTGGGAACGTATGCGGTGGCGCGCGCAGGCGCAGACGTTCCGAGACACCGCACAAAGGAGCGGAGCCGGCGATGCCGGCCCCGCTCGAGTGGCGCCTCGCGCCGCCACTCAGCTGAATGTCCTACGACCGCTATGCGGCCCCCGAACTTCCGTTACGAGAACCTGCGGGCGTGGGCTGGTTTGCGAGGCTGTGGGTATCCATAGGCGTTCCTCTCGTCGACGGGACCGTCCGGTTGAAACGGTGCGTCAATTCTGCGTCCGCGATGCCGAGAGGTAAAGAGCTGCGAGAGGATCGCCAGGAAACGCGAAAAAGGGCCGGGCCCGAAGGCCCGACCCTCTCACGAGTGAGTCGCGAAGGACTTACTTGAGGATCTTCGTCACCGTACCGGCGCCCACGGTGCGGCCACCCTCACGGATGGCGAAGCCGAGGCCCTCCTCCATGGCGATCGGCTGGATCAGCTCGACCGACATGTCGGTGGTGTCGCCGGGCATGACCATCTCGGTGCCCTCGGGCAGCGAGATGACGCCGGTGACGTCGGTGGTACGGAAGTAGAACTGCGGGCGGTAGTTCGTGTAGAAGGGGTTGTGACGGCCGCCCTCGTCCTTCGAGAGGATGTAGGCAGTTCCCTCGAAGTTGGTGTGCGGGGTCACAGAACCCGGCTTCGCCACGACCTGGCCGCGCTCGACGTCCTCGCGCTTGGTGCCACGGAGGAGCAGACCACAGTTCTCGCCGGCCCAGGCCTCGTCGAGCTGCTTGTGGAACATCTCGATACCCGTGACCGTGGTCTTCTGCGTCGGGCGGATGCCGACGATCTCGACCTCGGAGTTGATGGCGAGGGTTCCGCGCTCGGCGCGACCGGTGACGACGGTTCCACGACCGGTGATCGTGAAGACGTCCTCGATCGGCATCAGGAACGGCTTGTCCTTGTCGCGCACGGGGTCGGGGATGGAGTTGTCCACGGCCTCCATGAGGTCGAGGATGCTCTGCGTCCACTTCTCGTCGCCCTCGAGAGCCTTGAGGCCCGAGACGCGGACGACCGGGGCGTTGTCCCCGTCGAAGTTCTGGCTGGAGAGCAGCTCGCGGACCTCGAGCTCGACGAGCTCCAGGATCTCCTCGTCGTCGACCATGTCGGCCTTGTTCAGCGCGACCAGCAGGTACGGCACGCCGACCTGCTTGGCGAGCAGAACGTGCTCACGCGTCTGGGCCATCGGGCCGTCGGTGGCGGCGACCACGAGGATCGCGCCGTCCATCTGAGCAGCACCGGTGATCATGTTCTTGATGTAGTCGGCGTGACCCGGGGCGTCAACGTGCGCGTAGTGGCGCTTCGGCGTCTCGTACTCGACGTGCGAGATGTTGATCGTGATACCACGCTGACGCTCTTCCGGAGCCGAGTCGATCGACGCGAAGTCGCGCTGAACGTTGGTCGCCGACGGGTACTTGTCAGCAAGCACCTTCGAGATCGCCGCGGTGAGCGTGGTCTTGCCGTGGTCGACGTGACCGATGGTTCCGATGTTGACGTGCGGCTTAGTCCGCTCGAACTTGGCCTTAGCCACTGTGGGTCCTCCTCAGGACTCTCGTGTAGAGGAACCGGGCGATGGGTTTCGACCGGAAGCTCTACGGGATTGGTTTCTTATGTTACGGGATGTTGCCGAAGGCTGGAGACCCGAGGTCACTCGCCCTTGCTCTTCTGGACGATCTCGTCGGCCACAGCCTTCGGGACCTCCGCGTAGCTGTCGAACTGCATCGAGTACACCGCGCGGCCCGAGGTCTTCGACCTCAGGTCACCGATGTAGCCGAACATCTCGGACAGCGGGACGTTGGCACGCACCACCTTGACACCGCTGGCGTCCTCCATCGACTGGATCTGGCCGCGGCGGGAGTTCAGGTCGCCGATGACGTCGCCCATGTACTCCTCCGGTGTACGGACCTCGACCGCCATGAGCGGCTCGAGGAGCACCGGGTTCGCCTTCCGAGCAGCCTCCTTGTAGGCCATCGAGCCGGCGATCTTGAACGCCATCTCCGAGGAGTCGACGTCGTGCGCTGCACCGTCGACGAGCGTCGCCTTGACGCCCACCGTCGGGAAGCCGGCGAGCACGCCGACCTGCATCGCGTCCTGGATGCCCGCATCCACCGAGGGGATGTACTCGCGGGGCACGCGACCGCCGGTGACGGCGTTCACGAACTCGTACGAGGTCTCCGGGGTGACTTCGAGCGGCTCCAGGGTGATCTGCACCTTAGCGAACTGACCGGAACCACCGGTCTGCTTCTTGTGGGTGTAGTCGTGCTTCTCCACCGTGCGGCGGAGGGTCTCGCGGTAGGCCACCTGGGGCTTGCCGACGTTCGCCTCGACGTTGAACTCGCGCTTCATGCGGTCGACGAGGATGTCGAGGTGGAGCTCGCCCATGCCCTTGATGACGGTCTGGCCGGTCTCCTGGTTCTGCTCGGTGCGGAACGTCGGGTCCTCTTCGGCCAGCTTCTGGATCGCGGTGCCCAGCTTCTCCTGGTCGGCCTTCGTCTTCGGCTCGATGGCGACCTCGATCACCGGCTCCGGGAAGGTCATCGACTCGAGCACGACCTGGTTGTCCGGGTCGCACAGCGTGTCACCGGTGGTCGTGTCCTTGAGGCCGATCACCGCGTAGATGTTGCCGGCGGTGACGAAGTCGACCGGGTTCTCCTTGTTGGCGTGCATCTGGAAGATCTTGCCGATGCGCTCCTTGCGGCCCTTGGTCGAGTTGATGACCTGGGCGCCGGAGTCGAGGCGGCCGGAGTAGACGCGCACGTAAGTGAGGCGACCGAAGAACGGGTGCACCGCGACCTTGAACGCGAGAGCCGCGAAGGGCTCGGTCGCGTCCGGGTGGCGGAGGATGACCTTCTCTTCGTCGCGCGGGTCGTGGGCCTCGATGGAGGGCACGTCGAGCGGCGACGGGAGGTAGTCGATCACGGCGTCGAGCATCGGCTGGACACCGCGGTTCTTGAACGCGGAACCGCAGAGGACCGGGTAGATCTCGCTGTTCACCGTCAGCTTGCGGATGGCGGCCTTGATCTCCGGGATGGTGATCTCTTCGCCGCCGAAGAACTTCTCGAGCAGCGCGTCGTCGGTCTCGGCGACGGTCTCGAGCAGCGTCTGACGGTACTCCTCGGCCTTCTCCTTGAGGTCGGCGGGGATCTCCTGGACCTCGTACTTGGCGCCCATGGTGACATCACCCTTGGAGTCGCCCGGCCAGACCAGCGCGCGCATCTCGATCAGGTCGACGACGCCGACGAAGTCGGACTCCGAGCCGATCGGGAGCTGCATGACCAGCGGCTTCGCGCCGAGGCGCTTCACGATGGTGTCGACGGTGAAGTAGAAGTCGGCGCCCAGCTTGTCCATCTTGTTGACGAAGCAGATGCGCGGGACGTTGTACTTGTCCGCCTGGCGCCAGACCGTCTCCGACTGGGGCTCGACGCCCTCCTTGCCGTCGAACACGGCGACGGCGCCGTCGAGGACGCGGAGCGAACGCTCCACCTCGACGGTGAAGTCGACGTGACCCGGCGTGTCGATGATGTTGATCTGGTTCTTGTTCCAGAAACAGGTGACGGCCGCGGACGTGATGGTGATGCCGCGCTCCTTCTCCTGCTCCATCCAGTCGGTGGTCGAGGCGCCGTCGTGGGTCTCGCCGATCTTGTGGTTGACGCCCGTGTAGAACAGGATGCGCTCGGTCGTGGTGGTCTTGCCGGCATCGATGTGCGCCATGATGCCGATGTTGCGGACCTTCTTCAGGTCAGTGAGCACGTCCTGTGCCACAGGGTTCCTCCGAAAAGTTGAAAGTGGAAGGTGTCGCGTCCGGGCGGCACCCAGTGGGGTGCAACCGCCCGGACGGACGCCATGTTCCTCAGCGGGCCGGCAGGGCCGGCCGCGCCGCGGTTACCAGCGGTAGTGCGCGAAGGCCTTGTTCGACTCGGCCATCTTGTGCGTGTCCTCGCGGCGCTTGACCGCGGCGCCGAGACCGTTGGACGCGTCGAGGATCTCGTTGGTGAGACGCTCGGTCATCGTCTTCTCGCGACGGCCCTTGGCGTAGCTGGTGAGCCAGCGGAGCGCCAGAGTGTTCGCGCGGTGCGGCTTGACCTCGACCGGAACCTGGTAGGTCGAGCCGCCGACGCGGCGGCTGCGGACCTCGAGGGTCGGACGGATGTTGTCCAGAGCCTTCTTGAGCGTGGTGACCGCATCCTGACCGGACTTGGTGCCGACGCCTTCGAGCGCGTCATACACGATGCGCTCGGCGAGGCCCTTCTTGCCGTCGAGGAGGATCTTGTTGACGAGCTGGCTGACGACCGGCGAGCCGTACACCGGATCGGCGACGACGGGGCGCTTCGGAGCGGGACCCTTGCGAGGCATTACTTCTTCTCCATCTTCGCGCCGTAGCGGCTGCGAGCCTGCTTGCGGTTCTTCACGGCCTGGGTGTCCAGGGCGCCACGAACGATCTTGTAGCGGACACCGGGGAGGTCCTTCACACGACCGCCGCGGACGAGCACCATGGAGTGCTCCTGCAGGTTGTGGCCCTCACCGGGGATGTAGGCGGTGACCTCGGTCCCGTTGGACAGCTTCACGCGGGCGACCTTGCGGAGCGCGGAGTTCGGCTTCTTCGGGGTCGTGGTGTAGACGCGGGTGCACACGCCGCGCTGCTGGGGGTTGGCCTTCAGGGCGGGAGCCTTGGTCTTGGTGACCTTCGGCGTCCGTCCCTTGCGGACCAACTGCTGAATGGTTGGCACTGACTTCTCCTTGTATGGACTGCACGGTGACAGCTGTTGCATTTTCCCCATGAGCCACCCACCCGCATCGCGGGCGTCAGGCGTCTGGGGGAATCGGCTGACAGGCGTTGTCCGCCGGCCGATATGCCGTGGGGGCTGAGATCCCGTGCGGTCTCTCTGCCCATCGGATGAGTACGTGCCGGCCCGCTCATCCCCGGCCCGGAAATCCGGGCATGCGACGAGCGCGCGGCAAAGCGCACACCCGATAAATACTATCCGCCGTGTCCCTGCCGGTCAAATGAGCGAGGGGCCGAGGGAGCGCTGTCCGCGCAGGGCGAAAGGAGGGTGGAGCGGCTCAGCCCTGGGCCGTCACTCGTCGTCGTCGCGCTCCCAGGGCCAGCGCGGCCGTCCCCGCTGGCTGAACCGGCCGACGAGGACCAGCTGGTAGAGCAGCGTCACGACGAACGCCGCAGCGGCGGCCGTGATGGCCGGCCAGCCGCCGAGCTGCGCCAGGCCGAAGAGGACGTAATGCAGCGGGTCGCGCGGATCGCCCACCGCACCGGCGATCCCGCCCGCGACGGCGAAGACGACGTAGCAGGCGACGCCGACGCCCAGCGCCGTCCCCGGCGCGATCCGCTGGCGGTCGCCCGGGACGCGCGTCCCGAGGGCGATGAGGAACACGAGCAGGACGATCGTCGCAGCTCCCACCATGACCGGTCCGACCAGCGGACCGGCCGCCGGATCGGAGACCACGTCGGTGTCCGTCGCGAGGGAGATCAGGCCGAACGCGGCGACCAGCAGCGCCAGGTAGAGCCCCGCCGCGAAGAATGCGACGATCGTGGCGTAGGCGCGCTCGTCACGCATCCGTCATCCGCCGGTCAGTATCCCTGCTGGGCGTACGTCCCCTGCTGAGCGTACGCGGCGGCAGCCTGGTTCTGGGCGTCGGCCACCTGCTGCTCGTAGTCGGCCTGAGCCTCGGCGTTGCGCGCCTTGAGCCGTCGGCCGCGGCCGGCGAGCCAGGCGCCCGTCCAGACCGAGATCTCACGGGCGATCAGGCCGGCGAGCACCGCGAACGGGTTGACCCAGGCGCTGCGCAGCAGGATGACGAACTCGTTGGAGTTGCGCTTCCAGTACTCGGCGTCGATCAGGCTTGCGCCGATATAGACGAAGTAGACGAACACGGCGACGAAGAGGCCGCCCAGGATGTAGGCCCACCAGCGCGCGCGGTTCAGGAGCTGGATGAGCACGACCATCCCGATGAAGAACGCCACGACGGGCACCCATCCGCGCAGCCCGCCGGTGAAGAACTGGATCAGCGCCGGCAGGAACTCGTCGCTCGGCGTCAACAGCGAGCCGACGATCAGCACGGCGGCCGCCCACAGCACGGCGAAGGCGAGGGTGCCGACGAGGGCGATCAGGATGCCGACGCCGCGGTTGCTCTTCTTCTTCGGCGGCTCGGGACGCTGGAGGTAGATCGGCGTGACGGGCTGCGGACCCGGGACGGACGCGCCGGGTCCGGCGGCCGGCGCCGCGGTCGCCTCACCGGCAGGCGCCGGGGCGTAGGCGACGGTGGGTGCCTGGCCCGACTGCCGGAGGTTGGCCGCCTCCGCCGCTGCGATCACGGGCGTCGCCGACTCGACCGGGGATGCTGTGTCGAGGGTCGCGTCGCCTGCCGCGGTCGCGGAGGGCTGGGCGCCGGAGCGCGCGACAGCCGCAGCGACATCGTCCTCGCTCGCGACGACGGGCTCGGGCTCGGCGATGGCGGCGGGCCGTGCGGGCTCGGCCGGTGCCGCTGGTGCTGCATACGCGGGAGCGTGCTCCGCGCCTGCCTCCCCGGCCGGACGGTTGATGTGCCCGCGGGCCGAGACCGGGTCCGACGGCGGCTCGGCCACCTGGTGGTCGCCGTCCTGCGGCTCTGCTGCGGCCGACGCCGCCGGTGCGGTCGCGGGGGCGACCTGGTCGGCGTCCGGCGCGGGCTCGTAGGTCTCGCGCTTGGGCGCGGACTCCGGCGTGTCGCTCATCCTGGCTCCTCCATCGGCCCGGCGGGCCCGTTGCGCCCACTGTAGCAACGGGGCGGGCCGTGTCCAGGGAGGCGGGCCGTCAGTGCGACGGGGTGGGGGTCGGAGTCGGGGTCGAGCCTGCCGTCTGGCCGTCCGGGGTGACGACGTAGACGAGCCCGGAGATCGTGGCCTTCTGTGCGCCGCTCGGATCCGGAGCGGTGGTTCCTCCCTTGCCCGTCCCGGGCTCTGTCGTGATGCCGCTCACCAGGAAGAGCCGCTCACCTGACTGGATGCCATCGACGAACGAGAGGACCTGGTCATAGGTGCCGGCCACATCCAGCGTGATCGCGAGCGACGAGAAGTTCTTGGAGTCGAGCTCTGAACTCGTGACCGGCGGCATCCCGGCGACGGCAGTCGGGCTGGGAGTGGGCGTCGGCGTGGCAGCGGAGGACGAGGGCGACGGAGACGGCGTCCCCGTCGGTGTCGCCCCGCCGGACGCCGCGGGCGGCGCGACCGGAGCATACGGCTTGGCGTCGGCGACGGAGACGCCCGTGACGATGACACCGGTTGTCGCGGCCAGCGCATTCACCTCATCGACGAACGCGGGCATGGCGGAGTCGGCGGGCACGGACCGGGACAAGTCGGCCAGTTGACCTTTCAGCACACTGAGGTGCGCGAAGTCCCTTTTCAACTGGGCAAGCGTCGCCTGGTGCTGCGCGTTGAGCGTCTGCACCTGCGCCCGCTGAGTGTCGGCCGTCGCGACGGCCGCCAGTTGCGGTGCCACGCCGACGAACCATCCCAGTGCCAGCACGATCGCCATGAGAAGCACCGAGCCGATGATCCAGAGTCTGTTCTTGTCCATGATCACTTACCCGTCTTCTGTGCGAAACGGTGAGAGAAGGCCCTCGCATCGATGTGCATCGTGATCGTCACGGTGTAGATGCCCGAGGCGGAGTCGAGAGCGACAGAGCCGGGAAGGGCGTCGGTGTAACCCGGCAGGGTCTTCAGCGCATCCAGCCAGGACGGCACGACCGGAAGAGCCGGGCTCTTCGCGGTGAACACGATCGTCGCGACACGGGGGCCTTGAAGCGAGGCGGACGACTGCTGATACAGCTCGATGGGGGTGGAGGAGTCGATGTTGACGGTCGCGATGGTGACGCCGGCGGGGAGGGTCGCCTGCACCTTCTGCAGATAGGGCTTCCAGTCGATCTCGGTCGAAGCGCCGACTTCCTGTGCTGTCTTGATCAGATCCACCTGATTCTGAACCGCGCGGACCTTCACGAACTTCAGCTCCTGGGCGAGGAGCGACTGGGTCGTCGCCTGCGCGCCGGCGAGCTGCGCCTGCGCATTGGTCGACGCGGCACCGGCCCCCAGGACTCCCAGCGCGACCACGGCGACCACGGCGAGGACGGCGAAGACGAGCCGTCGGTGCAGGGCAGCAGCCCGACGATCCGCCTGCACTTCAGGCGGCAGCAAATGTGCACGCGGCGTTGCACCCAGTACCAGCTGCTCATGGCGCCGGGCTCGGCTCTCGGGTGCCGGCCGGCTCCGGCCGTCGCCGGAACGGCGGCCCGAGCGCTCGACCGTCGCCGAGGCGTCGGGTTCGGCTGTCTGTATCATGCTGCCGCTCCCATCGCCAGACCGAGTGCTGCCGAAAGGGCGAGACCGTCACGTCGTACGTCGTCCGCCGCAAGGCGCGGCGCGAGAGTGACCGCCGCCAACGGGTCGCCCGCAATCACGGGGATGCCGGTGAGCCGCGCGAGGCTTTCGGAGAAGCCGGGGAGCAGGCCGCCGCCACCGGTCAGAACGATGCGACGGATCGCCTGCTCCGGGCGTGTGTTCGTGAAGAACGAAATCGTGTTCCTCAGGCTGTTCAGCAACTCGCCGGTCGGGCGCTGGATGAGCTCGAGAGCTGGGCGATCCTCCGCCGACTGCACCGGTCTCACGCCGATGCGCCGCTTGACCGCGTCCGCGGTGGGCGCGTCGAGTTCCAAGCCCTCCTGGACGGAGCGCGTGACATCCACTCCCCCGGCGGGGATGAGACGCACGAACTGCGGCACACCATCCTCCGTCATCACCACGCTGGTAGTGTTCGCGCCCACATCGATGAGGACGGCGCCTCCGGGCTCCGACGCCTCCGCCCGCGAGCCCGGTCGCGGAAGGAGGAGGCGCGTGAGGGCGAAGGGGAGCAAGTCCACGTCCTCGACGGTGAGGCCGGCGAGCCGGGCGGCCGTCACGTTCGGGATGACCGCCTCCTTGATCACGGCGATCAACAGGCCACGCACGGCCGGCGCCCCCTCTCCGTGGACCTCCGCTATCGGGTAGAAGTCGAGCAGCGCATCGGAGACGGGGACAGGGAGCATGTCCTGAACGACGAACGGAAGGGACTCCCGGATGTTGATGAGCGGCGCCCGCGGAACGGTCAGCTCCCGCGCGAACACCTTCTGATTGCCGACGCCCAGAACGACCCGGCGCGAGGTGAATCCGCCGGCCTTCCACACCCTTTTGAGTGTCTCGGCCACCGTGTTCTGCTCGACCACCTCGCCGCGGACCACCGCGCCGGGCGGAAGGGCCGCTTGGTGGTAGCGCACGAGCGTCGGTCGTGGCTTGAACGGGTCGGCCAGCTCCACAGCGCGCACCGAGTCGCTACCGATGTCGAGGCCGACGATCTTGGATGCCATCAGTCGACTCCTCTTCCTGTCAGCGAGAGTTCCATGGTGCTCCTCCTCATCGCCCGACTCCGATCAACGTCAGGTACGCCGAGGCGATGGAGCCTCCGGCGACCAGCCCGATCCAGGCGCCACCCAGCATCCACGGACCGAACGGAATGCCGCTACGCCGGGTGGCCCGGCGCGCGATGAGCAAGCCGATGCTGAAGAGGCCGCCGAAGGCGAATGCGGCGAACGCGCCGATTGCGAGCTCGCCCCACCCCGCGAAGCCGAGGAAGAGGCCGAGCGCGCCGGCCAGCTTCACATCCCCGTAGCCCATGCCCCCGGGATATGCGAGGGCGAGCAGGGCGTAGAGAGCCCAGAGACCCGCCATGCCCAGTCCCATTCGCAGGAGGGCAGCCGGGTCTCCTGACAGCAGGGCACTGGAGCCCAGAAACAGGATGCCCGCCGGGTACAACGGCAGGACGATCCTGTTGGGCAGCCGGTGGGTGTCCAGGTCGATGAGCGCCAGGGCGATGCTGGAGGCCACGAGGTAGAGGTAGCCGGCGAGGGCGAGCCCTGCGGCGGCGAATCCGCCCAGGGGGGTGGCCTCAGTCCCCCAGCGATCGAGCGCCCAGAGGGCGACTGCGCCGAAGGCGAGTGCCGTGAAGAGCTCGACCAGGGGGTAACGCATCGAGATGCGCTCGCCGCAGTCGCGGCAGCGTCCTCGAAGCAGCAGCCAGGAGATCACCGGAACGTTGTCATACGGCCGGATGCGCGCTCCGCATGACCCGCAGGCACTGGGCGGCGCGACGATCGAGCGCCCGGCGGGGACGCGGAAGATCACTACGTTCAGAAACGACCCGATCAGTGAGCCGAACACCCCGAACAGTACGGGCATCTCAACCACCTGCCAAGTCCCGGTCGGAGATCAGCGTTCCCGGCTGGGGGCTGAGCAGCGGCGGGATCACGGCACCGGTGCTGAGGTCGTACCCGGCGATGCCCACTTGATCGTAGGTGTAGACGGGGTTGTTCACGATGGTGCTGTAGGAACCTGTGTAGATCTGCCCATTCCACGTCAGGTTGTTCTTGGTCACCAGCGCGCACGGCGTGTAGAGCATGGCTTGGACGGCGTTGGTCGTCTGGATCACGTCGGACGCAGTGAGGGTGTTCTTCACGTTGAAGTCGTCCTGGTGTGCCGGGTCGGTGGCCGCGGGTGCGGTATTGCACGTCGGCTTGTGGTCGGCGACGTTGTCCGGCGTGATGAACCACAGGCGGTGCACCGCCGACGACGACGAGGTGAACTGAAGTCCGTTGACGGTGGTGAAATTGAACTGGTTCGCGAAGATCACCACATCGCTCGTCAGGGCGACAGTCGTGTTGTTCCCCGCGGACGGGCCACCGACGCAGCCGAGCATGTTGACGATGATCGGCGAGCCAGACGGACCACCCAGGTTTCCGTTGACGAACGAGCAGGGCGTGTCCGTCGGGGCGACCTTCACGGCGAACTGAGCGCCGGTGGAGTCGCGCCAGTCGGACGGCGTGTAGGTCACATCCACCCACGGGGCGGTCGGGGGCGCGATCGAACCCTGCGTGTAGGTTCCGGTGACATGACTGCCGGGCGGGTTCGGGGACACCGCTCCGGCCGTCAGGTCGCCGTTGACCGTCCCGCTGCCGAGAGTCGCCGTGTTCTGGACGGCCACATCGCCGTTGACCGCGCACGTCGCGCTGAATGTCAGGTTGCCGTTCGGGCTGTTGCCCGCCACCGTGACGTTTCCGTTGAAGACCGAGTTGTTCTTATTGCATAGGAGGTTCCCGTTCTGCACGACCAGCCCGCCGCTCTCGGAGAGGTCGAACGACGAGTTCGCCTCGACTTCACCTCCGCTGTAGAGGTTGACCGACGTCCCGGACGGCGTGGGGCCCGGTATGAGCCAGTTGTAGATGGCCTCGACCGTGCGGGTGCGCGGGGTCGTGGATCCTGCCATCGCCGGCGACTGCGGCGTTCCCGTCGAGAGGAGGCGTATCCGGCTGGTCGTGGACGTGGGGCACCCGGCCTGCCAGCCGGAGCCTGCGTCGAACTGCACGGTCACGGTGTAGGTCAGGGTTCCGGTCGATGTGTAGGTTCCGGGAGACGGTTGCGCGGCGCAGTTGCCCGGCGTGTAGAGCCCTGCACGGGCGGCGGCGATTCCTGCATCGGCAGCCGCCTGCGCTTGCACGCCGGACCTCGTCGATGCACTCGTCCCGGCTGCAGAGACGACGGAGGTGGCGACGAGGGTCGTGAGGATGAGGCCGACCATCATGACTCCGAGCACCGCGATGAGTGCCGAGCCACTCTCGGATCGAAGGCGGCCTCGGAGCGTTCGTACGATCAGTAGCATGCGGGACTCCCTGCTGAACCGGCTCGGCTGAGAACTGTGCTGGAAATGGAGACCGAGCCACCCGAGGACGACTGACCCGAGAACCCGATCGTGAGCTGGGGGCTGGTACCGCCGAACACCGCACTGCCGCTGAGAGGTGAGACGTTGCTCGCGAGCAGCGTCCAGGTCGCGAGCGCCGATGACGAGGGCGCAGCGATGGCAGAGGGCGACTGCGTGTACCGGATGCTCCCACCGTTCGCGGCGGAGAAGTACCACGCCGCGCATATCCACGTGAGAGTCGATCCACCCTGAGCGGTGCGTGCGATCAGCAGTTGGTCGGTCCCGCTGGGAGTGCTCAGCAGGAAATCCGACGAGTTGCGGATGCCGCGCTCGATGGATTCGGCGGCGACCTGCGCCGAGCTCGATGTCGCAGACAGGGCATCCACACGTCGTGACGCCGTCTGGAGGCTGGCGAGCATCGCGCCGACGATGGCGAGCACGACGACCAGGAGGAGCGAGGCGATGAGCAGCTCGATGAGCGTGAAGCCCTGGTCGGTGCCGGTCTCATCGGCCGGTGCGGGCGAGTGGGGCATGTCAGGGTCCTGTGACGAAGACGAGCGTGGAGGCGGTCGTCAGCACGATGTTCGTATCCGTGCGCTTCACACTGACGGAGACTTTCACGGTGATGGGATAGCCGGTGGCCGGGCAGGTCGTGCCGATCGTGCGGGTGGCACGGAGCGGGACGTTCTGCATGGTGCTGGTCGTATCGGCCGAGGTGACGGCGCTGCAGGCGGTGAGGCCCCGCACCTGCTCCAGCTGCTGGTTCGCCAGCTGTGTCGCGCTGGCGACGGCGGCGTTGGAGAGGGAGGCCCGAAGGCCCTGGACGAGGATCGGGATGACGGCGACGGCGATCAGACCGAGGAGGAACATGGCGACCAAGACCTCGGCGATACCGAAGCCGTCTTCGTTGTCGCTGCGCGTGCGAGCGATCATGGTCCTCCTCCTTTCAACTTTCCAGCAGGGAAGAGAGGAAGGGTGGGCCCGCGCGAGGAGCCGGCCCACCCTTCACTCAACCCATGCTTACGGGCAGGTACCCGCAACCACGGAGGTGGAATCGGTGATCTTAAAGGTCTTGGTCGACTTGCTGGTGCCCTGGATGCAGAAGGTCGCCGGAGTCGTCGCGGTGGCAGCGGTCGTCGTGTACGTGACGCCCGTCGTAGCTTGGGTGTCGCCGATACCAGCGGCGCCGATGTTGGCCGGCAGAACGCCGTTGGCCGTGGTCTCGGCCGACACCACCGCGGTCTTCATGTTGGTGAGGTCGGACTGGGTCGCGCTGTCCTTGGCGTTGTCCTGAATGCCCAGGTACACCGGGATCGCGATGGCGGCGAGGATGCCGATGATGATCACGACGACGAGCAACTCGATGAGCGTGAAGCCCTTCTCGTTCTCTTCGAGGAGACCCTGGCGGCGGCGATTCAATTTGCCCATGAGTCGGAAATACATTGCAGTGTCCATTCGGTCGGGAATGTTTGGGATGCAGGCGGCCCGAGGATCCGTCCGTGTCTTGATAGTAGAAAGGACGACCCTGTCACCAGAATCCCTTGAGTGGGGGGTTTAACCCCTGGTCATGGCCCCAAAGCGAGGGTGATTCATGACCGTGTGTCCGCGTCTTGGTGGACAGACAGTTGCGTTTCCGCTATTTGATCAGGCTCGAGATCTGGAAGATCGGCATGTACAGAGCGATCACCATGCCGCCGATCACGACGCCCAGGAACGCGATCATCAGCGGCTCGATCATCGCTGTGAGCTGTTCAGTGGCCGCCTGGACCTCGTCGTCGTAGAAGTCGGCGATCTTCTCCAGCATCACCTCGAGCGATCCCGCATCCTCCCCGACAGCGATCATCTGGGTCACCATCGACGGGAAGACGGGATGCTCGAGCAGCGGCCGCGAAATCGACTCGCCGCTCCGCACCGACTCCGCCACGCCGATCAATGCACGCTCTATCACCCAGTTGCCGCTCGTCTCGCCGACGATGCGGATCGCCTGGAGGATGGGAACTCCCGCGCCGATCATGTTCGCGAAGTTACGGCTGAACCGCGCCACTGCGATCTTCTTCATCAGCGGGCCGAAGACCGGCAGCTTCAACTTGATCGGGTCGACCTTCCGCCGCACCTTCTCGCTGTTCTTGTTCTTGGCCCACCACCACGCTCCGCCGATGATCAGCACGAGCAGCACAGGCGCCAGCCAGACCATCGAGTGCGAGAGGACGACGAGGATCTCGGTCGGCAGCGGCAACTGGCCACCGAGGCTTTTGAACATGTTGTCGAACACGGGGACGATGAACAGCAGCATGCCGATGACCGACACCAGCGACATGATCAGTACGATCACCGGATAGGTCAGCGCCGACTTGATGGTGCCGCGGAGCTTGACCTCCTTCTCGAAGTTCGTCGCGATGGACTCCAGAGCGCTGTCCAGGAAGCCGCCTGTCTCTCCTGCACGCACCATGTTGACCATGAGAGGAGGAAAGACGTCGCCCTGCTTGCGGAACGCATCGGACAGCGCCGATCCGGCCTCCACCTGGGTGCTCACTTCGGTCAGGATCTTCGCGAGCCGCTTGTTGGCCGTCTGCTCGCCGAGGACGTTCAACGTCTTGAGCAACGAGAGCCCTGCGCCGATCATCGTGCTCATCTGCCGGCTCATGACGGCGAGATCCTTGAGCTTGACGCCGGAGCCGAACCGGATGTCGATCTCGCGATTGAGTCCGGTCGCATTGGCCTCGGTGATCGCGATCGGCGAGACCCCGAGGGTGCGGAGCCGGGAGGCGACCGCGGCTTCGCTCGACGCATCCACGCGCCCCTTCACCAGGCGCCCTCCTGCGTCGCGTCCTCGGTACGCGTAAGCCTGTACGACGGCCATCAGCGGGTACCCCCGGAGTAGGAGTCGCCATAGTCGGGACCGCTCGCCGCGAAAGCGCGCGTGGCGCTGTCGCCGGGCGTTTCGACACGCTGGATGAGCCGGGTGAGGCCGTCCGGGTCGTGGGCCTTCTCCAGTGCGACGGTGCGGGTGATCGTGCCGCTGTCCACGAGCTCGGCGAGATGCTGATCCATCGTGTGCATCCCGGAGCCCTTGCCGGCCTGCATCATCGACCCGATCTGGTATGTCTTGCCCTCGCGGATGAGGTTCGCGATCGCCGGGGTGGTCAGCATCACCTCCGTGGCCACCGCGCGCCCGGTGCCGCTCGCCCGTTTGACGAGGGTCTGACAGATGACCCCCTGAAGCGTCGCAGCGAGCTGTGCCCGGATCTGCTGCTGCTGGTGAGGGGGGAACACGTCGATCACGCGATCGATCGTCTGCGGGGCATCCTGGGTGTGCAGGGTCGCGAAGACGAGGTGGCCGGTCTCGGCCGCGGTCAGGGCCACAGAGATGGTCTCCAGGTCGCGGAGCTCGCCGATCAGGATGACGTCAGGGTCCTGGCGCAGCACGTGTTTGAGCGCATTGTTGAAGCTGTGGGTGTCGTGTCCGACCTCGCGCTGGTTGACGATCGACCGCTTGTGGACGTGCATGAACTCGATCGGGTCCTCGACCGTCACGATGTGGTCCGCGCGCGTGGAGTTCACCAGGTCGATCAGAGCAGCGAGGGTGGTCGACTTGCCCGACCCGGTCGGTCCGGTGACAAGGACGAGGCCTCTGGGCAGCTGCGAGAGATGCGCCACGCTCTCGGGGACGCCGAGATCGCGGAGATTCTTGATCTCCGTCGGGATGAGTCGGAACGCAGCTCCCACCGAGCCGCGCTGTTGGTAGATGTTGACGCGGAAGCGGGAATTGGCCGACACGGTGAAGGCGAAGTCGAGCTCCAGTTCTCGCTCGAACTGCTGCTTCTGCCGATCGTCGAGAAGGCTGTAGAGGGCCTGGCGCGTCCGCTCGCTCGACCAGGGCTGGGTGGATCCGGCCGGCGTGAGCGCTCCATCGACACGGATCATCGGGGCAGCACCGACAGTGATGTGCAGGTCGGAGGCTCGGGCTGCCACCACGGAGCGTAGCGATGCCACCAATTCGGCGTCTGCTCGGGCAAGCGTTTCCCGCTCCTCCTCGGTGAGCGTGGAGGTGTCGTACTCGGACATCGGCGAAGAAGCCGGGGGTGCCAGCGCTGGCCCCGTGGGAGCCACGCCGAGCACCGCCTCGGTCGGGGGCGGGAATGTGCGAGCAGGCTCCGCCGGCACCAGTGCAGGCTCCGCGGGCACGTAAGCCGGTTGCATCGGCGCGGAAACGGGCTGCGCGATTGGGACCACAGGCGGTCCGACCGGAATCGGTTGTTGCCTGAGGGCATCCCCTTCATCCGATGGGAGATCGACAGGCCAGAGGTGGCCCGCATCCGGACGGGTCACCGGGATCTCATAGATCGGCCGCCCCTCGGGGAGACGCCAGTCGTCATTCGTACCGTCCGTTGTCATGGGCCCTCCTAGGCAACCACTCGTAGAATCTCGTCGACCGATGTGATGCCGAGGGCGGCTTTCTGCCAGCCGTCCTCACGCAGGGTCAACATGCCCTGCTCACGGGCCACTCGCGCAATGTCGGCACTGGAGGCGCGAGCGACGGTGAGCCGCTCGATCTCCTCCGTGACGGCCATGACCTCGTGGAGCGCGAGCCGACCCCGGTATCCGGTGTTCGAGCAGGCGGTGCACCCCGTCGGCCCGAACAGCTGAGGAAGCTCACTGTCGAGGTCGAGAGGGATCCGCATGGCCTGAAGCGCGTCCCGTTCGTAGGTGATCGGCGCCTTGCACCGCTCGCACAGCCGGCGGGCCAGCCGCTGGGCGACGACACAGTCCAGGGCCGAACCGACCAGGAACGGCTCGATGTTCATCTCGGTCAGCCGGGTGACGGCGCTGGGTGCGTCGTTCGTGTGCAGCGTGGAGAGGACGAGGTGGCCCGTCAGGGACGCCTCGATCGCGATCTGAGCCGTCTCGTGGTCGCGGATCTCCCCCAGCAGGACCACATCCGGGTCACTGCGCAGGATGCTGCGGAGCGCGCTTGCGAACGTGAGCCCGGCTTTCGGGTTCACCTGCACCTGGTTGACACCTGCCATGCGGTACTCGACCGGATCCTCGACGGTGATCACATTGATCTCCGGGCGGGACACCGCGTTGAGCGTGGTGTAGAGCGTCGTCGACTTCCCGGATCCCGTGGGACCCGTGACGAGGATCATCCCGTACGGCTTCGAGTACGCGTTCTGGAAGGTCTGGAAGTTGCGCTCGAGCAGGTTGAGATCGCGCAGCGTCATGCTCGTGTTCGTGTTGTCCAGGATCCGCATGACGACCTTCTCGCCCCACACCGTGGGGAGGGTCGCAACGCGCAGGTCGACCTGTCGTCCGCCATGGACGATCGACATCCGGCCGTCCTGGGGCTTCCGGCGTTCGGCGATGTCGATGTCGCTCATGATCTTGAGACGCGAGATCACGCCGTTCTGGACAGAGCGTGGCGCGTTCTGCATCTCGTGGAGCACGCCGTCGATCCGGTAGCGGACCCGCAGGCTGTGCTCCCCCGGCTCGAGGTGGATGTCGGATGCCCGATCCTGGATCGCCTGGCTCACGATGAGATTCACGAACCGGACGATCGGCGCTTCGTCCTCGGTCGTCTCATCGTTCAGCCCTGCCTGCGAGCCGTCGTCCCCGGCCGTCTCATCCTCGAGGGTGCTGGACAGGTCGTTGAGCTCTTCGTCCGCACGGATGTAGCGGTCGATGGCGGCGGCGAGGTCGTCCGGCTCCGCCACGGCGGGCACCACCGGCATATGCGCGGCTGCACGCACGTCGTCGATGGCGAACACATCCCCGGGATCGGACATCGCGAGGATCAGGCTGTCGCCGGCGAAGCCGATGGGGAGGACGCCGTGACGTTTGCAGATCGCACCGCTCACGAGGGCGACGGCGGTGCGGTCCACCGGGTGGTCGACGAGCTCGAGGAACGGAGCACCGACCTGCGCGGCACGTGCGCGCGCCAGTTGCGCGGGGGTGATGGCGCCGCGTGCGATGAGGTCCTGCGCGATGCTCTCATCGTTCCCGCCGGAGTCGAGATATTCGATGGGCAGATGGCCGTGGAGGATGAGGATTTCGGTCATGGACGCCACGGGGGACCCCCTCTGGATCGCGGCTGCCGACGGTTCGGGTGAACGGCAGACCCGTCCGTCAGGGGCGAGAACTCCCGGGGCGGATGGGCGTAGTCCACCTAATCAGTGGGCGGGTCAGGGCAACAGCCCCGCGTGAGGGTGCCACGCTGGTGGGTGGCACCCGTGTGCGGGGTGTCCGACCTCCGTCAGCGCAGCTTGCCGCGACGGCTCGCCAGGTACACGAGCACGCCGGCGACGACGGCGCATCCCATGGTCGTCATCCAGAACGGGAGGGTGGTTGCCGCATCGCCGGTGAACGCCCGGGCGATGCCGATGAGGAAGCTGGCGACGGCGGCGGCCAGAAGCGCGGCCGCAACTCCCAGCATCGCGCGTCCCGCGGTGTCGGTGTACTGGAGGAGCTGGCGCCACATGCGTCCATCCTCCCAGACCCCGGGCACGATGAAGACCCAGCGACGACGTACCCCGGGAACGACGAAGACCCCCGGCGGATGCCGGGGGTCTTCGTGACGGGGAACCTTAGTTGTAGGTGCCCGGGGTGTAGTCGTCCGAGCTGAAGCTGTCGAAGTCGACGAAGCTCAGGTCGCTCTCGTTGAACGAGGAGTCGTCGGCGAAGATGCGGTTGGGGTACCGCTCCGCCTTGGCCTCCTCCGTCGCCTCGACGGTGACGTTCCGGTAGCGCTGCAGGCCGGTGCCGGCCGGGATGAGCTTACCGATGATGACGTTCTCCTTGAGACCGATCAGCGGGTCGGACTTGCCCTCCATGGCCGCCTGCGTCAGGACGCGGGTGGTCTCCTGGAAGGATGCGGCCGACAGCCACGACTCGGTCGCCAGCGAGGCTTTGGTGATACCCATGACCTCCTGACGGGCGGAGGCGGTCTTCTTGCCCTCCTGCAGCGTGGCGCGGTTGATCTCGTTGTACTTCGACCGGTCGACCAGCTCGCCCGGCAGCAGGTCGGTGTCGCCGTGGTCGACGACGGTGACCTTGCGGAGCATCTGACGGACGATGACCTCGATGTGCTTGTCGTGGATCGGCACGCCCTGCGAGCGGTAGACGCCCTGGACGCCGCCCACCAGGTGCTTCTGCACCTCGCGGACGCCCTTCACCCGGAGGACTTCCTTCGGGTCGACGGTTCCGACGATCAGCTGGTGTCCGAGTTCGACGCGCTGTCCGTCCTCCACCAGGAGGGTCGAACGCCTCAGCACCGGGTAGACGTGCGGCTCGTCGCCGTTGTCCGGGGTCAGGATGACCTTGCGGGACTTGTCCGTCTCCTCGATGGTGATGCGGCCGGCGGCCTCGGCGATCGGGGACGCACCCTTCGGGGTACGCGCCTCGAACAGCTCCTGGACGCGCGGCAGACCCTGGGTGATGTCGTCCGCGGAGGCCGAACCACCCGTGTGGAACGTACGCATGGTGAGCTGCGTTCCGGGCTCGCCGATCGACTGGGCGGCGATGATGCCGACCGCCTCGCCGATGTCCACCAGCTTGCCGGTCGCGAGCGAACGGCCGTAGCAGGCGGCGCAGACGCCGACCGCCGACTCGCAGGTCAGCACGGAGCGGACCTTGATGTCGGTGACGCCGGCCGCGACCAGCTTGTCGATGAGCACGTCGCCCACGTCCTCGCGCGCCGCGGCGACCACGGTGCCGTCGGCCGCGACCGCGTCAGCGGCCAGGGTCCGGGCGAACACCGAGTTCTCGACGTTCGGGTCGCGGGTGAGGGTACCGTCCGCACCGACCGTGGCGATCGGGAGGTCGAGGCCCTTGGTCGTGCCGCAGTCGTCCTCGCGGATGATGACATCCTGCGAGACGTCCACCAGACGACGGGTCAGGTAGCCCGAGTCCGCCGTACGGAGGGCCGTGTCGGCCAGACCCTTGCGGGCACCGTGCGTCGCGATGAAGTACTCCGCGACCGACAGCCCCTCGCGGTACGAGGAGATGATCGGGCGAGGGATGATCTCACCCTTCGGGTTGTTCACCAGACCGCGCATACCGGCGATGTTGCGGACCTGCAGCCAGTTACCACGGGCACCGGAGGTCACCATGCGGTTGATGGTGTTGTCCGCCGGGAAGTTGGCGCGCATGGCCTCGGCGACCTCGTTGGTGGCCTCGGTCCAGATCTTCACCAGCTCCTGGCGACGCTCGAGGTCGGTCGTGAGACCCTTCTCGAACTCCGAGGTGATCTTGGCGGCCTTCTTCTCGTAGCCGGCCACGATCTGCGCCTTGTTCGGCGGGGTCAGGATGTCGCTCAGCGACACCGTGACGCCCGAGCGGGTGCCCCAGTAGAAGCCGGCGTCCTTGATCCGGTCCAGCGCCGCGGCGACCTCCACCTTCGGGTACCGCTCGGCGAGGGCGTTGACGATCAGCGAGATCGTGCCCTTGTCGGCGACCTCCTCCACGTAGGGGTAGTCCGCCGGCAGCGTCTCGTTGAAGAGCGCGCGGCCGAGGGTGGTCTCCACGATCGCGGTGATCGGGGTGGCACCCGTGTCGGCGGCGTCCGACGGCACGTAGTTGTCGAGACGGATCTTGACCTTGGCGTTGAGGTGCAGCGAACCCTGGTCCTTCGCGAGGATCGCCTCGGAGACCGAGGAGAACGCGCGACCCTCGCCCACGGCGCCCTCGCGGACGGTGGTGAGGTGGTGCAGACCGATGATCATGTCCTGCGAGGGCAGGGTGACCGGGCGGCCGTCCGAGGGCTTCAGGATGTTGTTCGAGGCGAGCATCAGGATGCGGGCCTCGGCCTGGGCCTCGACCGACAGCGGCAGGTGCACCGCCATCTGGTCGCCGTCGAAGTCCGCGTTGAACGCGGCGCAGACCAGCGGGTGGAGCTGGATGGCCTTGCCCTCGACGAGCTGCGGCTCGAACGCCTGGATGCCCAGACGGTGCAGGGTGGGCGCACGGTTCAGCAGCACGGGGCGCTCGCGGATGATCTCCTCGAGCACGTCCCACACCTGCGGGCGCGAACGCTCCACCATCCGCTTCGCGGCCTTGATGTTCTGGGCGTGGCTCAGGTCGATCAGGCGCTTGATGACGAACGGCTTGAACAGCTCCAGCGCCATCTGCTTGGGCAGACCGCACTGGTGCAGCTTGAGCTGCGGACCCACGATGATGACCGAACGGCCCGAGTAGTCCACGCGCTTGCCGAGCAGGTTCTGGCGGAACCGGCCCTGCTTGCCCTTCAGCATGTCGCTGAGGGACTTGAGCGCCCGGTTGCCGGTGCCCGTGACGGGACGACCGCGGCGGCCGTTGTCGAACAGCGCGTCGACGGCCTCCTGCAGCATCCGCTTCTCGTTGTTCACGATGATCTCGGGAGCACCGAGGTCGAGCAGGCGACGCAGGCGGTTGTTGCGGTTGATCACGCGGCGGTACAGGTCGTTCAGGTCGCTGGTGGCGAAACGGCCACCGTCGAGCTGGACCATCGGGCGCAGCTCCGGCGGGATCACCGGGACGACGTCGAGGACCATCGCGGCCGGCGAGTTGCCGGTCGCCAGGAACGACGAGACGACGCGCAGTCGCTTGATCGCGCGGATCTTCTTCTGGCCCTTGCCGTTGGCGATCTGCTCGCGGAGCAGCTCGGCCTCAGCGGCCAGGTCGAACGCCAGCAGGCGACGCTTGATCGCCTCGGCGCCCATGTACGCCTCGAAGTAGATGCCGTAGCGGTCGACGAGCTCGTTGAAGTCCGCGTCCTCGGGCTTGAGGTCGCCGACCTTGAGGGTGCGGAACGACTCCCACACGCGCTCCAGGCGGGCGATGTCCTCGTCGAAGGACTTGCGGACCTGGCCCATCTCCTTCTCCGCCGTGTCCTTGACACGGCGCTTCTGGTCGGCCTTCGCGCCCTCCTCCTCCAGTGCGGCGAGGTCGGTCTCGAGGCGCTGCAGACGCTCGGCGACGCGGGCGTCGCGCTGGTCGGACAGCGTCTTGATCTCGAGGCGCAGCTCGTTCTCGAGGCCGGGGAGGTCGGCGTGACGGCCGTCCTCATCCACCTCGATCACCATGTACGCGGCGAAGTAGATGACCTTCTCGAGGTCCTTCGGCGCCATGTCGAGCAGGTAGCCGAGGCGGCTGGGCACACCCTTGAAGTACCAGATGTGCGTGACCGGGGCGGCGAGCTCGATGTGGCCCATGCGCTCACGACGGACGGAGGACTTGGTGACCTCCACGCCGCAGCGCTCGCAGACGATGCCCTTGAACCGGACGCGCTTGTACTTGCCGCACGAGCACTCCCAGTCGCGGGACGGCCCGAAGATCTGCTCTCCGAAGAGGCCGTCCTTCTCGGGCTTCAGGGTCCGGTAGTTGATGGTCTCCGGCTTCTTGACCTCGCCGTAGCTCCACCGACGGATGTCGTCAGCGGTGGCCAGGCCGATACGCAGCTCGTCAAAAGTTGTTGCGTCGAGCAATGTGTTCACTCTCTCCTATTGAAGATTCGTCAGTTGGTCTGGCTGCCGCTTAGATCTCGTCGATCGACGACGACTCGAAGCGGGAGGAGATGTTGATGCCGAGCTCTTCCGCGGCACGGAAGGCCTCGTCGTCCGAGTCGCGCAGGCTGACCGCCTGGCCGTCGGCCGAGAGGACCTCCACGTTCAGGCAGAGGGACTGCATCTCCTTGATGAGGACCTTGAAGGACTCCGGGATGCCCGGCTCCTGGATGTTCTCACCCTTGACGATGGCCTCGTAGACCTTGACGCGGCCGAGGATGTCATCCGACTTGATGGTCAGGAGCTCCTGCAGCGCGTACGCGGCGCCGTAGGCCTCGAGGGCCCACACCTCCATCTCACCGAACCGCTGACCACCGAACTGCGCCTTACCACCGAGCGGCTGCTGGGTGATCATCGAGTACGGACCGGTCGAACGGGCGTGGATCTTGTCGTCGACCAGGTGGTGCAGCTTCAGGATGTACATGTAGCCGACCGACACAGGGTCCGGGTACGGCTCGCCGGAGCGGCCGTCGAACAGCTGCGTCTTGCCGGAGCCGCCGATCAGGCGCTCGCCGTCGCGCGTCGGGAGGGTCGAGTCGAGCAGACCTGCGATCTCCTCCTCCTTCGCACCGTCGAACACCGGGGTCGCGACCTTGGTGTTCGGGGCGACGCTGAAGGCGGCCTCGGGGAGCTCTGCGGCCCACTTCGGCTTGCCCTTGATCTCCCAGCCGTTCTTGGCGATCCAGCCGAGGTGGATCTCCAGGACC
This sequence comes from Leifsonia sp. CL147, assembly GCF_900114565.1. Lineage (GTDB taxonomy): Bacteria > Actinomycetota > Actinomycetes > Actinomycetales > Microbacteriaceae > Leifsonia. Next base: position 163,909 of record NZ_FOTM01000002.1, on the reverse strand, counting down.
TGACCGAAGTTCATGCGTCCGGGGACACCGAGCGGGTTCAGGATGACGTCGACCGGGGTCCCGTCGGCGAGGAACGGCATGTCCTCGACCGGCAGGATCTTGGAGATGACGCCCTTGTTGCCGTGACGGCCGGCGAGCTTGTCGCCCGCGGTGATCTTGCGCTTCTGGGCGATGTAGACCACCACGCGCTGGTTCACGCCGGAGCCCAGCTCGTCGTCGCCGTCCTGCGAGTCGAAGACCTTGACACCGATGACGGTGCCCTCCTCGCCGTGCGGGACCTTGAGGGAGGTGTCGCGCACCTCGCGGCTCTTCTCGTTGAAGATCGCGCGGAGCAGGCGCTCCTCGGCCGACAGCTCGGTCTCGCCCTTCGGCGTGACCTTGCCGACGAGGATGTCGCCGGGGCGAACCTCGGCGCCGATGCGGATGATGCCGCGCTCGTCGAGGTCGGCCAGGAGGTCCGGGCTGACGTTCGGGAGGTCGCGGGTGATCTCCTCCTTGCCGAGCTTGGTGTCGCGGGCGTCGACCTCGTACTCCTCGATGTGGATCGAGGAGAGGGTGTCGTCCTTCACCAGGTTCTGGCTGAGGATGATCGCGTCCTCGAAGTTGTGACCCTCCCACGGCATGAACGCGACGAGCAGGTTCTTGCCGAGCGCGAGCTCGCCGTTCTCGGTCGCGGGACCGTCGGCGACGACCTCGCCCTGCTCGATCCGGTCGCCCTCGTCCACGATCACGCGGTGGTTGTACGAGGTGCCCTGGTTGGAGCGGTCGAACTTGCGCAGGTAGTAGGTCTGGTACGTGCCGTCGTCCGCCTGGACGGTGACGGCGTCGGCCGAGACCTCGGTGACCACACCGGACTTGTCCGCGGTGATCACGTCACCGGCGTCGATGGCCGCGTAGCCCTCCATACCCGTTCCGACGACCGGGCTCTCCGACCGGAGCAGCGGCACCGCCTGGCGCTGCATGTTCGCACCCATGAGGGCTCGGTTGGCGTCGTCGTGCTCGAGGAAGGGGATCAGCGACGTACCGACCGACACCATCTGGCGCGGGGAGACGTCCATGTAGCCGATCTCGTCGGCGGGGATCAGGTCGACCTCGCCGCCCTTCTGACGGGCGAGCACGCGCTCCTCGACGAAGTGACCGCTGGTGTTCAGCGGTGCGTTCGCCTGCGCGATGACGAAGTCGTCCTCCTCGGAGGCCGTGAGGTAGTCGATCTGGTCGGTGACCCGGCCCTCGACGACCTTGCGGTACGGCGTCTCGATGAAGCCGAACGAGTTGATCCGCGCGAACGACGCGAGCGAGCCGATCAGACCGATGTTCGGGCCTTCCGGCGTCTCGATCGGGCACATGCGGCCGTAGTGCGACGGGTGGACGTCACGGACCTCGACGCCGGCGCGCTCACGGCTCAGACCACCGGGGCCGAGCGCGGAGAGGCGGCGCTTGTGGGTCAGACCCGCGAGCGGGTTGTTCTGGTCCATGAACTGCGACAGCTGCGACGTTCCGAAGAACTCCTTGATCGCGGCGACGACCGGTCGCACGTTGATCAGGGTCTGCGGGGTGATCGCCTCGATGTCCTGCGTGGTCATGCGCTCGCGGACCACGCGCTCCATCCGGGACAGACCCGTGCGGACCTGGTTCTGGATGAGCTCGCCGACCGCGCGGATGCGACGGTTGCCGAAGTGGTCGATGTCGTCCACATCGAGACGGATGTCCGTCTGCTGGCCGTTCCGGATCCCCTTGATCGTGGTCTGGCCGTCGTGCAGGGCGACCAGGTACTTGATCGTGGCGATGATGTCCTGGACGGTCAGCACCGACTCGGACAGCGGGGCGTCGAGGCCGAGCTTCCGGTTGATCTTGTAGCGCCCGACCTTCGCGAGGTCGTAGCGCTTGGAGTTGAAGTAGAAGTTGTCGAGCAGCGCACGCGCGGCCTCGGCGGCGACCTGCTCGCCCGGACGGAGCTTGCGGTAGATGTCCTTGAGCGCCTCCTCCTTGGTGAGGATGGCATCCTTCTCGAGGGTCAGCTCGATCGACTGGTAGCCGGCGAACTCGGAGAGGATCTCCTCGCTCGTGAGCCCGAGCGCCTTGAGGAACACGGTGACCGACTGCTTGCGCTTGCGGTCGATGCGGACACCGACCTGGTCGCGCTTGTCGATCTCGAACTCCAGCCAGGCACCACGGCTCGGGATGACACGGGCCGAGTAGATGTCCTTGTCGGAGGTCTTGTCGGCGGTGGCCTCGAAGTAGACGCCCGGCGAGCGGACGAGCTGCGACACGACGACACGCTCGGTGCCGTTGATGATGAAGGTGCCCTTCTCGGTCATGAGCGGGAAGTCGCCCATGAAGACCGTCTGGGTCTTGATCTCACCGGTGAGGTGATTCATGAACTCGGCCTCGACGTAGAGCGGGGCGGAGTAGGTCTTGCCCTTCTCCTTGCACTCGTCGATCGAGTACTTCTTCTCCTCGAGGAACGGGTTCGTGAACGAGAGCTGCATGGTCTCGCCGAGGTCCTCGATGGGAGAGATCTCCTCGAAGATCTCCTCGAGGCCCGTGTTGGCGGGCAGATCCTGGCGACCCTGGGCTTCGGCCTCGACGACGCGCGCCTTCCACGCGTCGTTTCCGACCAGCCAGTCGAAGCTCTCCGTCTGCAGTGCGAGCAGATCGGGAACAGTGAGGGTGTCCGTGATCTTGGCGAAGGAGAGTCGTGATGCGGCTCGTCCGTTCTTGGGTGTCTTGTCGGTGTTGGTTGCGTTGCGCGCAGCAGCCAAGGAAATAACCTCCGTGGGCCCCGTAGGCCGAGTTACTGACGGTCGTGTAATTGTCTGGACGAGAACTCCCAGCCGGGGCGCGCTGCCGTATCTGACCCGAAAGGACGGGCCCAGGCGCGCGCGATGACGTCAGAGCCGACCGCAATATGAAGGCAGAAGCTTGACTGGGAGCGCAAAGAACCACTATATGTCAAATAGACGCGCCATGTCCAGTCCTTTCTTGACCGGAGCGGCGTACTGGGGTATAACGCCCCGTCGTTCCCGATATTCCTTCCGGTCAGCGGCGGCGCGGATGGTACGTCGGGAGCGTGTCCACGGTGGCGAGGACGGCCTCGTCACGCGAGCGCGGAGCCCAGCCGAGCACCGTCCTGGCCTTCTCGCCCGAGGCTCGGCGGACGGTCCCGATGTCGGGAAGCGCGTCGCGGACGCGGCGGCTGAACGGCGCTGCGGCCTTCAGCATCCATTCGGGCATGAGCTTCGTGCTGACCCGCCGGCCGGCGCGCTCCCCCAGGTGGCCGCGGATGAGCAAGGCGATCTCCTGCGCGCTCATCACCTCGCCCGCGATGGCGAGGAACCGCTGCCCGGCCGCCTCCGGACGGGTCATCGCCAGCAGGTGGAGGGCGGCGACGTCGCGCACGTCCACGACGCCGAAGTGGACGTCCGGGAGGCGCGGGAGGCGTCCTTCCTTCACCAGGCGGATGAGCTCCACGGAGGTCGAGATGTCGGGGCCGAGCACGGGCCCGAGGATGCCGACCGGATTCACCGTCGCGAGCTGGAGAGCTCCCGGCTCGGTGTCGACGAAGGCCCAGGCGGAGCGTTCGGCGATGGTCTTCGACCGCACGTACGCGCTGAGCGGGCGTCCGCTGTCGAGCTCCGTCCAGTCCTCTTCGGTGAAGGCGCGGTCGGTCGGAGCGTGGCCGTAGCCGATGGCGGCGAACGAGGAGGTGAGCACCACGCGCTCGACACCGGCGGCACGTGCGGCCCGCAACACGCGGAGGGCTCCGTCGCGGGCGGGCACGATCAGGTCGTCCGGATTCTTGGGCTGAGCGGAGGGGAACGGCGACGCGACGTGCAGGACGTAGCGGCATCCGGCGACGGCGTCGGCCCAGCCGTCGTCCGAGGTGAGGTCGGCGATGGCAAACTCCAGCCGGTCGCCCGGGTCGTCGACGCCTCCCGCCGCGAGCTGGGACCGGACATCGGCCGACCGCGCGGGCGAGCGGACGGTGGTCCGGACGCGGTAGCCGGCGTCGAGCAGCGCGAGCACGCAGTGCGCGCCGAGGAAACCCGAGCCGCCGGTGACGAGGACGCGGTCGGCGGAGGGCGGGGCCGGGTCGCTCGGGTTGCTCGGGTCGCTCACAGCATCCATCCTTCCCCCGGAGCGCCGCGTGCGCTAGCGGCGGACGAGGGCGATCGCCTGCGCGCGGTCGCGGACGGCGAGCTTGGCGAAGATGGCGTTGATGTGCGTCTTGACGGTCGCGACGCTGACGAAGAGGGTGCGGGCGATCTCGCCGTTGCTGAGGCCGTCGCCGACGAGGGCGAGCACCTCGGCCTCACGGCGGGTCAGGGCCGGGAAGCGGGCCGTCAGCGCGCCGGCGGCATCGGCCGGCGCAGGAGCGGCGGCGCTGAGGGAGCTGACGATGCGCGCGCCGACCTCAGGGGCGAACGTGGACTGGCCGCTCGCGACCGCGCGGACGGCGGCGGCGAGCTCGGCGCGGCCCGCGTCCTTCGTCAGATAGCCGCGGGCGCCCGCGCGCAGCGCGCCGAGGATCGACTCGTCGTCGGCGTAGGTCGTGAGCACGAGGACGGCGGTGGCGGGAGCCTCGGCCGCGACCCGCGCGGTCGCGGCGGCGCCGTCGAGGACCGGCATCCGCAGGTCCATCAGGAGCACGTCTGGATGCTCGGTCACGGCGAGCGCGACCGCCTGTTCGCCGTCCGCCGCCTCGCCGACGACCTCCATGTCCGGCAGCAGGCCGAGCACGGTGACGAGGCCGTCGCGGATGATCGCCTGGTCGTCCGCCACGGCGACGCGGATACGGTGCTCGGCGGTCACGGGAGCATCGTCTCGGCGGTCACGGTGAAGCGGCCTTCGTCGTTCTCGGCGGTGGCGGTGCCGCCGAGCGGGAGGGCGGCGAAGCGCTCGCGCATCCCCTCGAGCCCGTGGCCGCCGCCGGAGCGGGCGAGGACGGGATGCGCGCTGCGCCGGTCGGAGGCGCTCCGCGGGCCGGGAACGACGAGCGGGTTGGAGACGGTGAGGCGCACCCGGTCAGTCTGCCAGTCGAGCCGTGCCGCCACGGGCGCGCCCGGCGCATGCTTGCGGGCGTTGCTCAGCGCCTCCTGCAGGGCACGCTGCACGGCGGCGGCCTGGTCCGCGGCGAGCTCGCGGCCCTCGCCGGACACGGCGAGCTCCGCGTCGCCGCCGAGGGAGCGGTGCGCCGCCACGAGATCGCGGAGAGACGCCTCGAGGTCGGAAGCGCTCCGCGCTCCCTGCTCGCGGGAGGCCGGGTCGCGGAGTGCGGCGACGGCACGCCGCGCCTCCGAGAGCCCCTCGGCGGCGAGGTCGCGCGCATCCACCACCCGTGCCCGGGCGGCGGACGCGTCGCCGGCCTCGAGGAGCGCATCCACCGCATCCAGCTGGATGACGAGGCCGCCGAGGCTGTGGGCGAGCACGTCGTGCAGGTCGCGGGCGATGGCGATGCGCGAGGCCTCCTCGCGCATGGTCAGGTCGCGCTCGCGCAGCTCGGCGGCCTGCGCCTCGGACAGCCGGAACTGGCGGCGGCTGAGGCCCGCGAACACGGCCAGGAGGATGCCGCCCATCATGGCGAGCACGGGGATGACGCCGGTTCCGAACGGCAGGGCGCCGAGCGGGATGATGACCAGCACGGCCGCGGCGAGCGCGAGTCCCTGCCAGAGCGGGCGGAGCTCGTCGCTGACGAGCGACATGATGCCGGCGGCGGCCGGGACGATCATCAGGCTGTCCGTCGGAGCCGCCGTCACCGCGCCGGCCAGCGCGGCGAGGACGGCCAGCGCCAGGGCGAGTCGCTGCAGGCGGATCGCCGCGAACGCGGCCCGGCCCGCCCACGCTCCGACCGCCACGACGCCGACGGCGGTCACCCACACCGGGCGCTGCCCGGAGTGGGTGACCGCGAGCGACCATGCGACGACGACCGCGCCGATCAGGTTCAGAGCGACGGCGAGCGGGCTCGGCGTACGGGAGAAGTTCACGGGACCATCATGCGCCGGTCGGCGTAGTCGTGGTGGCGGCGGCGTGCCGGTCGAGCCGAGCGGCGAACACCGCGGTGCGCGCGGCGCGGTTGGCGGCGAAGACGAGCAGGATGACCCCGGTCGAGGTGACCAGGTGGGCGCCGGCCTGGGTGGCCACCACATCCACTCCGATCCGCACGGCGATGATGACCACCCAGAGCATCAGTCCCCAGACGCCGGTCTGCGACTCGTAGGTCGCGAACTCGCCGGGCCTCCGGCCGGCCGCGATCGGCTCGGGGAGGCGGCGGAAATGCGCGATCGCGCCCATCCACCCTCCCAGGGCCAGCGACAGCGCGATCTCGCCGGCCACGACAGCCAGGTCGAGCGGGGTGACCGCCGCCGGCTTCGCCTGCTGGGCCAGGATCGCGACACCGGCGATCGCCAGGATGATGGGGAGGCGCCACATCGCCGACACGACGACCGGCCGCCAGGTCAGCTGCCGGTAACCGACCCACCCGATCAGCAGGATGATCAGGACCACGTTGGCGATCGTCTGGATGCTCATCGCTCTCAACCTTTCCGGCCGGGTTCCCGGCCACGACATCCAGCGTCGCGGGTGTGCGGCGGCGAGGGCACCATCCACAGGTGGAGGCCGGGTGGAGATCGGGTGGAGCGCGCGCGGCTAGGCTGCCGATGTGCCCCAGAATCCGGCCCGGCAGAACCCGTCGGTCACCCTCGCCGAGAGCGGCTATCTGGCGACGGTGGAGCCGGACCGCTTCGTTCCCGGCGCCTATCAGCTGGTGGTGGATGGAACGCCGCAGTCCCACGTGAACCTGGACGACCCGTCGCAGCTGTTCTTCGAGTACGTCCAGCGCATGGGCAACGTGATCGACCTCATCGGCGAACCGGGCCAGCCGATCACCGCCGTGCATCTCGGCGCCGGCGCGCTGACCCTCCCCCGCTACATCGCGTACACCCGGCCGGGCTCGCGGCAGCAGGTCGTGGAGCTGGAGAGCCGGCTGGTGGACCTGGTGCGCGAGCAGCTGCCGCTCCCCCGCTACGCGCAGATCCGCATCCGCCACGGTGACGCCCGCGAGGTGGTCGGCAAGCTGCCCGCGGGGCTGCGGGGGTCGGTCGACCTGCTCGTGGTGGACATCTTCAGCGGGTCGCGTACGCCGGCGCACGTGACGAGCATGGAGTTCTACCGGTCGGCCGTGTCGCTGCTGAAGCCGGACGGGATCGTCCTGGTCAACGTCGCGGACGGACCGCCGCTCAGCTTCGCGCGCAGCCAGGTCTCGACGCTCGGCGCGGTCGTCGGGCATGTCGCCGCGCTCGCCGAGACGCAGGTGCTGAAGGGCCGCCGGTTCGGGAACGTCGTGCTGGTCGGCTCGGACGCGCCGCTGCCGCTGGAGTGGCTGCCGCGGCTGCTGGCGAGCGGTCCGCATCCCGCGAAGGCCGTGGCGGGCGAGGAGTTGCGGACCTTCGCCGCCGGCGCGCCGATCGTGACCGACGCGACCAGCGTGCCGTCGCCGGCGCCCGCGCGCAGCATCTTCCAGACGGGCACGCGGCGCGAGTGAGGGGTCGCTCTGGCTAGGACTAGAACGCCCGGATACGGAACCGCTCGCACGCGCGGGCCAAGGCCTCGTCCGAGACGAGAATCCGATCGGGTGAGAGAGCCGTGAGGTCAGCGCTCCAGCCGTCGCCCGGCCCGGGAAGCCAGACTGCGCGACACCACGCCCCGCCGTGCTTGCTGTGGAACTGCAGCCCGCGGGCCCGGGTCCCGTCGTCGAGTTCGACGCGGCGAAGCAGCTCCCCGACGGTGGTCGTTATCCGTCGGTTCTCGCCTTCGAGGACCGCCGTTGTGAGGGTGGTGACACCCTCCTCCACCAGGAGTGCCTCCATCGCCACCTCCAGGCTGGAGATCGTGTCGGGGTGGTCGACGTCGATCCACCAGCCTCCAGGCTCGGCGTGGATCACGCACATCCCTCGATCGTGTCGCCATGAAGCGGGCACTGCCCCAACACCCATGAAAGAACTCGCCGCCCATTCGTCTGCGATCACCTCGAGGAAGTCGTCGCGCGACATCCCGATGGCTCTAGCGTCCGCTGCCAAAGGGTCGTCGGCGCCGAGCGGGCGCTTGAACGGGGACAGAACCTCGGCGTACGCGGTCTCCGGCGTCTGGGCCGCGTAGAGGGTGAGGCCCGGGGAGTCGAAGCGGCCCCACTGATGGCGGGGCTCTGTGCCCGTGCGTGCGGGAGCAGAGATTGCGTTGTAGCGAGTGGGCGCGACGCGGAACATCCGGTCACCTTCCACGGGGAGGAGGCGCAGTCCGGTCTCCGCGCAGGTGCGAGCGCCCGCGTCGAGGATCACGCGTCCTGGGAGCCGGCGAGAAACGCCTCGACCGCAGCCATCACCTCGGCGCCCCGCCCCTCGCGGATCGCGGTGATCGGGGTGGCTTCCTGAAGGAGCGGGTTGCCCCCGATGAACCAGGACCGGGCCACGTGCGCATTCTCCGCCAGCACCAGGCTGGCCCACGCTCGGTGTCCGAGCTGAAGTCGGTTCAGGAACTCATTCCGCGGAGTGGGACCATCCGGCTTCGCCCACTTCGCTGGCAGCTTCCGGTCCTTGGACCCGGTCATCGCAGCGACCAGCGTCGGGCCGAGTCCGGCGACGAGGACCCGCGCGATGTCGTGCGAGTCCATCCGCGCCGTAGAGGCGTGCTGGGACGTTGTCGTAATGCTGGCCATGAAGCAATGGTACCGCGCAGTTACCCCAGGCAGGAACCACAAATTCCCCTCGAATTACCCTTCTCGGGCCCTCAGGCGTGGCGGAACGTCACCGGCTGGCCGGGACGGAGCTGCGCGAAGAGGTCGAGTGTGGCGTCGGAGACGACGGCGATCACCGGGTAGCCGCCGGTGACGGGATGGTCGGCCAGCAGCACCGTGGGCCGGCCGTCCGGCGAGACCTGCACGGCGCCCGCCACCATGGGCTCGCTCGGCAGCTCCCGGTTCACGGCGCGCTCGATCAACGCTGACGCGACCGCGGGCGAACGCGTGGCATGGGCGGCATGCGAGGGAGACTGCGGGGGGTCCAGCCGGACGCCGATGCGGTCGCTCTCCGCGCCGGCGCGCCACTCGTCGGTGAAGAACGCCTCCAGCGCCGCCTCGGTGAACCAGTCGGCGCGCGGGCCGCGGTGCGCGCGGACTTCCACCGCATCCATCGCCGGCTCGGCCACCGGAACGAAGTCGAGCAGCGGCAGATCGGTTCCCGGATGCGCGCCGAGCGGGATCAGGTCGCCCGCTCGCAGCGGTGCGGGGCCGAGGCCCGCGAGGGTGTCGCGCGAGCGGGAGCCGAGCACCGGCACGACGGCGACGCCTCCGCGAACGGTCAGGTACCAGCGCACTCCGGAGGTGGCCGTCCCGATGCGGAGAACCTGACCGGCGCCGGCATGGACGGCGGTGTGCGCATCCATGGATCGGCCGTCGAGCAGCAGCCGGCCGGTCGCTCCCGTGACGGCGAACCAGGTGTCCTGTTCGAAGCGCGCCTCGAAGCCGCCCAGCAGCACCTCGATGCCGGCATCGCTCTCGGGGTTGCCGAGGAGGCGGTTGCCCAGCCGGAGAGCGCCGCGGTCGAGGGCGCCCGAGCGTCCGACACCCACGGCGGCGAAGCCCGGCCGGCCCAGGTCCTGCACCAGCGCCAGGGGGCCGGGACGGAGCACGCGGAGGCCGCTCACGGCGCCTCCCGGAAGCGGACGACGGTTCCCGGCCGCAACAGAGCGGGTGGATCCGCCGTCTCGTCCCAGAGCACCGCATCCGTCCGCCCGATCAGCTGCCAGCCGCCCGGGCTCGAGCGCGGATACACACCGCTGAAAGCGCCGGCCAGCCCGACCGAACCGGGAGGCACGGCGGTCCGCGGAGTGTCCCGGCGGGGCACGTCGAGGGGCCGGTCGGTCGCCAGGTAGGCGAATCCGGGCGCGAAGCCGCCGAAGGCGACGCGCCAGGTCGAACCGGTGTGGAAGGCGACCAGCTCGGCCGGGGTGCGACCGGTGAGCCGCGCGGCCTCGGCCAGGTCCTCGCCGTCGTACGCGACCTCGAGCTCGACCAGGCGGTCGTGCGTCGCATCCACGTCGAGCGGAGCGGCGCGCTCGACCCAGGAGCGGGCCGAGCTGAGCGGGAGGATGCGCGGCTCCACGAGGACCGCGATCGTCCGGGCGGCGGGCACCAGGTCCACCACTCCCTCCGGCCGCGTGGCGTCGAGGCCGCGGAACAGGCCGAGCACGGCATCCAGGTCGTCCAGCTCCACGAGCAGCGCGTGGTCGCCGAGCGGCAGGATCCGGCGCGTCATACGAACGGCTCCACCTGGATGGCCGCTGCGGCCAGCGCGCTGCGAACCGCGCGCGCCATCGCCACCGCTCCCGGAGTGTCGCCGTGGACGCACAGCGAGTCGACCTCGAGGCGGACGGCCGTGCCGTCGACGGCGTCGACGGTCCCTTCGGTCACCATGCGGACGGCACGCCCGGCGATCTCGGACGCGTCCGCGAGCAGGGCGCCGGGATCGGTGCGCGGGACGAGCGTCCCGTCGGCCCGGTAGCCGCGGTCGACGAACGCTTCACGCACGAAGCGCAGCCCGGCATCCGCGGCGGCGCGTTCCACCTCCGACCCGGCCAGCCCGAGCAGCGGGAGCGACGGGTCGAACGCGACCACCGCGTCCACCACCGCTCGCGCCTGGGCCGCGTCCCGCACGATGCGGTTGTACAGGGCGCCGTGCGGCTTGACGTAGCGGACGGCCGTTCCGGCGACGCGGGCGAGGCCGGCCAGCGCGGCGAGCTGGTAGAGGACCTCGTCCCGCAGCTCTCCGGCCGGCACGTCCATGCTGCGGCGGCCGAAACCCGGCAGGTCGCGGTACGAGACGTGGGCGCCGACGGTGACGCCGTTCGCCGCGGCCTCCCGGCAGGTCGCGAGCATCGTGGAGGGGTCCCCCGCGTGGAAGCCGCACGCCACGTTGGCGCTGGAGACGATCCGCAGCAGGGCGGCGTCGTCGCCCATCGTCCAGGCGCCGAAGGACTCGCCCAGGTCGCTGTTGAGGTCGACGGAACGCGGCATCCCTCTATTGTGGCGCGCTGCGGCGGGCTGCGGGCGTGCCGTGGCGCGGCGCGGTGTTTGAGGGTGCGTGCCGTGGGGGCGTCAGTGTGCGGCTCGGGCCGTGCGAGCCCGGTGGGCTCGCACCTTGGCGCGGTTGCCGCAGCGCTGCATCGAGCACCAGCGCCGGGTGCCGCCGCGCGAGGTGTCCAGGTACACCAGGCGGCAGTCGTCGGCGGAGCACTCCCGGATGCGGCCGTCGACGTCGGGGCCGAAGACGTGGACGGCGTCGCGGGCGATGGAGCCGAGCGCCTGGTGCGGACGCGCCTTCGTGCGTCCGGCCTGGCGGCCGCCGCCGGCGAGGACCGGAGGGATGTCGGGCGTCGCCGCGAACAGGTTCACCACATCCACGTCGTCGGGCGACAGGAGCTCGCCCTGGCTCGCCTGACGCGCCAGCCGGCCGAGCGCCGACCGAAGGGCGCGGGCGTCGCGGAACTCGCGCTCGCCGGCGGTCGGCGCGACCTCGGGGAAGCGCTCGGCCAGCCAGTCGTTGAGACCGGACGCGTCGCGGACGGTCCGCCACTCGCCGAACTCGTCGTCCAGCCCGCCGGTGTAGGCGAAGTCGAGGGCGAGTGAGCCCGAGTCGAACCACCAGCGCTGTCCGTCGTGGGGCTCCATCCATTGGCCGGTGCCTCGGGTGAGGATCGCTGAAGTCGCCATGTAACCCATAGTGGCAGTTGCATCGGAGGGGGATGGACGGGGTGGCCCTGGCATACTGAGCGGATGACTGCGTACCGGCCCGATCCGCACGCCCAGCTGGAGGGCGCCACGGTGCGCCTGCGGGCGCTGACCCTCGACGACCTTCCCGACCTCTTCGACGCCATCGGACGCCCCGAAGTGTTCGCCGGCGGCTGGGGCGGGGGGCCGGCCGGGTTCCGCGACACGTACGAGGAGTGGCGCACGTTCGTCATCGGGTACCTCGACTGGGAGCGGAGCAATGTGACCGCGGTCGTCCTCCGCGATGGGGACCGCCTGGTCGGCACCACCACGCTCGGCGACTTCGACCTGGTGAACGAGTCGGCCCACATCGGGTGGACGGCCTACGCCCCCGAGGTGTGGGGCACCCGGGTGAATGCCGAGACCAAGCGCCTGCTGCTGGGCACGGCGTTCGACCACGGGTTCGAGCGGGTCAAGCTCCAGGCCGATGTGGTGAACGACCGGTCCCGGGCCGCGATCCTCCGGATCGGCGCGAGCTTCGAAGGCATCCTGCGGCACACCCAGCGCCGCGCGGACGGCAGCTGGCGCGACACCGCCGTGTACTCGATCCTCCGGGAGGAGTGGCCGGCGGCGCGGGATGCGCTCGATGCCCGGCTGAGCGTCGAGCACGCCTGAGGTCCTGCCCCGGCTACTCGTTCGCGGCCGCGGCGGCGACCCGGCGCTGCGCCGGCGAGACCTCGCGGTGCTGCCACGAGATCAGGTTCGCCGCATCGAACCGCCGGCTGCACGCGCCGCATGCCAGCGCACGGGCGGGCTTGCGATAGCGGTAGTGCGTGTGGCCGTTCGGACAGGTGCCCACCCAGGGCGCCAGGTCGTCGGCGATCGCGCCGCCGTGCAGCCGCGTGCCCTCGTAACCGAGGTCGAGGGCGATCGCCCGCCAGCGCGGCCCGTGCCCGGCACGGGACCCGGCGAGCGCGTGAGCGACCTCGTGCAGCAGGATCTGGTGGATCTCGTCGTCCTCGTAGCGACCGGCCAGGTAGCGCGAGACCGTGATCCGCTTCGAGGTGTAGTTGCACAGGCCGGCACGCGTCTTGGCGTTGTCGAAGCCGAAGGTCCACACGGCCGGATCCAGATGGAGGGCGATGAGAGCCTCCGCCCATCGGCGCACGCGGTCCAACTCTGCCATCAGCGGCGGATCCCTTCCGGGGTGCTCCGATCCTCCATGCCGTGCATCCTACGCGTGATCGCCGCCGCCCTCATCGTTCGGCTCGGAGCGGGATTCCGAGCCGGAGCCGGAGCCCGGGGCCCAGGCCGAGGCGCGCTGCGCCTCCAGCGCCGACTGCACCACCGCGACGGCCGTGAGGGCCGCCTGGATCTCTGCGGGCGACGCGCCCAGCTTCTCCCGCAGGAACACGGCCGCCGTCATGTCCGCGAGCGCATTCTCGTAATCGCCGGCGTCGAAGTGCACCTTGCCGCGGCTCTGCACGGCGAACGCCTCCAGCCCGGTCCACTCGCGACCGCGGGCCTCATCCACGCAGCCCGTCAGCTCCACCACGGCCTCATCGGTCTTGCCCTGGTACTGCAGCACCTGCGCCCGGCGGATGCGCGCACCGAGCAGCTGCTCCCGGTCGCCCGTGAAGCGTGCCTGCCGGACGGCCTCGTTCGCGACCTCGTACGCCTCGTCCAGCCGGCCCAGCAGCCGCAGCAGCACGGCCTTCTCGTTGAGGGCGCTCAGGCTGCGCAGACTGCCCAGCTCCTCCAGACGCTCGCCGGCAGCGCGCAGATCGACGCGCTCGCGCAGGGTGGTCGGATCGTATCCGAGGATGATGCTCAGGGTTCTGCTCCCGATCGGTGGTTCCCGAACAGACTACCCGTAGCGGCGCGCCGATCCCGGTGGCTCACGCCGCACGTTTTCGTGGCGCGAGCAGGGCGATCAGGTCGTCAGTCGACGACGCGGACGTCCTTCCAGAACGCGACGTAGTTGCTGTAGTCCTTGCCGACCCGGTCGAACGAGCTCGGGTACGGGGTCGGGTAGCTCCACGCGCGGTCCTGCAGCAGGCCGTCGCCGGACTTCACCGAGAAATATTGGCATTCGCCCTTCCACGGACAGGTGTACGGCGTGTCGCTCTCGACGAGGTACTCGGACTTCACGCTCGCCGGCGGAAAATACCAGTTGCCCTCGATATGGATGAGGTCCTCCTGCGGGGCCTCGGCGATCACGGTGTCGTTCAGCACGGCTTTCATCGAATAAAACCTCCTGTTCAGTCGAACCTACGTGAGCGCCCGATCATTCCGGTGCGGCCGGGCCGTTCTGACGGGGAGCTCGGAGGACGGTCACAGCGTCGGGCGCGCCGAGTCGTCCTGCAGCGGCGATGCCGGCCGGAGCGGAAGGAACGGCACCGGTCGGCTGAGTCACCGGGCCATCGTCACGCGGGCCTCGGGGCGGCCCTGCCGGGTTTCGCCGGGTGACGGCCGCATCTGCCGGCGGATCAGCTCGAAGTCGTGGCGCGACAGCTCGATGACCCCGCGGCGCAGCTGATAGCCCCAATCGGGCCGGTCACGGGTGAAGTCGAGCGAGCCCAGCAGCGGACGGATCGGGATGGCCACCGCGTCATGGTCCCACTCGATCCGGCGCCGCCAGGGCCTGAAGTCGGACGCCGGACCGCTCATCGACGGACCCTGCGTCACCGGGAACGCCTCGGCGTCCGCCACGCGTCCGACGGCGGTGAACTGCTTCAGCGGCTCGCCATCCGGGAACGAGGCCCGCGGCGAGTAGTACACGAAACCGTCGGCTGCGCCCATCCACTCCAGCGGACCGCGCGCGCCGTGGTTGACCTGGGCGAAGCCGCCGGCGACGCCGCGCAGCACGTGGTCGCGCTGCACCACGCCCATCCAATAGCGGATCGCCATGCTTCCGTTGTAGCGCACGCCACCGACATCCACGTCGAAACGGCATCCTCCTGATCGACGTGTCGGTGACGGGGATCCGTTTCGAGGAGAGGATGGGACCATGCGTTACGTGCTGATGGCACTCGCCGAGGGCGGGGACACTGCGCCGCTGTGCGACGATCCGGCGGCGCTCGACCGCTTCGAGCAGGAACTCGTGCGCGCCGGGGTGCTGCTCGCCGCGGAGGCGCTGGAGCCCGCGGATACCGGCACGCGCATCCGCTTCGACGGTGAGGAGCGCATCCTGAGCCGCATCCCACCGGCCCCGTCCGGCACCGGTTCGATGGCCGGCCGGGTCGAGGGTCTCTGGATGCTGCAGACGGCCGGCGAGGACGAGGCGCTGGAGTGGGCGCGCCGCCTGCCGCTGACGCGGGGAACGGTCGACGTGCGCAGAGTCGCCGGCGGCGGGCGCCGATGACGGACGGCGAGCGCACCCCGCTGGACGAGATCCGCCGCGCGATCGACTCGGTGTGGCGGATCGAGTCGGGGCGGCTGATCGCCGGGCTCGCCCGCACGACCGGCGACGTCGGCCTCGCCGAAGAGCTGGCCCAGGATGCGCTGGTCGCCGCGCTCGAGCAGTGGCCGGCCGCCGGCATCCCGCGCAATCCCGGAGCCTGGCTGACCACCGTCGCCAAGCGCCGAGCCGTCGACGGCTGGAGGCGGCGCGAACGACTCGACGACCGCTACGCCGCGATCGCCCACGACCTGGAGCAGGAGCTCGGCGACGACGATCCGGCGCGTGTCGCGCAGGAGCCGATCGGCGACGACCTGCTGCGGCTGGTGTTCGTCGCATGCCACCCCGTGCTCCCGCAGGCATCGCGGGTCGCCCTGACCCTCAAGCTGCTCGGCGGCCTCACCACCGACGAGATCGCGCGGGCGTTCCTCGTGCCGCCCGCCACGATCGCGCAGCGCATCGTGCGTGCCAAGCGGACGCTGACCGCGGCCGGCGTGCCGTTCGAAGTCCCGGAGCGGGCCGAGTTCCCGGAGCGTCTCGCCTCGGTGCTCGAGGTCGTCTATCTGATCTTCAACGAGGGCTACTCGGCGACGGCGGGCGACGACTGGATGCGGCCCGACCTGTGCCGCGAGGCGCTGCGGCTCGGCCGCGTACTCGCCGAGCTCACTCCGCGCGAGCCGGAGGTGCACGGCCTGGTCGCGCTGATGGAGTTCCAGGCGTCGCGGCTCACCGCACGGACGGCGGCGGACGGATCGCCCATCCTGCTGCAGGACCAGGACCGGGCGCGCTGGGACCGCCTCCTGATCGGCCGGGGCGTCGCGGCGCTGGAGCGTTCCGACGCGCTCCGGCTGAGCCGACGGCCGCCGGTGAGCCGCGGTCCGTACGCGCTGCAGGCGGCGATCGCGGCCTGTCACGCGACCGCGCCCACCGCCGAGGCGACGGATTGGGAGGAGATCGTCGCGCTGTACGGCGCCCTCGCCGAGCTGCGCCCCTCGGCGGTGGTGGAGCTGAACCGCGCGGTCGCGCTGTCGATGGCCTACGGCCCCTCGGCCGGCCTCGAGGTCGTCGACCGGCTCGCGATCGACGGGGCGCTGGCGTCGTACCACCTGCTCCCGTCGGTCCGCGCCGACCTGCTCCTCCGGCTGGGACGGCGGGAGGAGGCGCGCCAGGAGTTCCAGCGCGCTGCGGCGATGACCGGCAACGCGCGGGAACGCGAGTTGCTGCTGGCGCGAGCCGAGGAATGTCTCTGAGTCGAGCATCCCGAGGCGCGCGACGGCCTGGAGGGGCGAGACTGGGAGCATGCGCGTGCTCCTCAAGCTGACGCTCGACTGCGACCCGGATGCGGCCTGGCGCGCGCTGCAGAGCCCGACGGCGTTCCGCGAGGTGGCGATGCCGTGGGTGGACTTCCGCTCGGACGAGCCGGCCGGCTTCCCGACGCGCTGGGGCGCGGAGCACCGGGTGCGGGTGAAGGCGCTCGGCGCGTTCACCGTCGGGACCCAGGCGGTCCGCCTCGACATGCTGCGGTCGACCGATCCGCGCGAGCGCGCGACGCGCATCCTGCGGGACAGCGGCGGCGGGACCGGAGGGATGCTGTCGGCGATCCCCCGGCTGGACCACCGGATGGCGGTCGCGCCGGACCCCGCCGGACCGGACGAGAACGGGCAGGTGCGGACGCTGTACCGGGACCAGCTGATCGTGCGCGCCGGCGTGCTGACGCCGGTCGCCTGGTCCGCGCTGTGGGCGTTCTGGCAGTGGCGCGGGGTGCGCCTGCGCCGGCTGGCGCCCACCTGGGCCTACGATCCGGAGACAGATCCGGAACGAGTGGATGCGGCAGAGCGCGCCGGACGCGCGGCGACGACGAAGGCGGAGGAGACATGACGGACGCGGAACAGGCGACCACCGAGACGGGCGGGCTTGCCGGGCGCCCCGTGACTGCCGTCCAGACGGCGGACTGGCGGCGGCGGGTCTTCGCGCTGTACGCCTCCGTGCGGCGCATCGCCGCCCACGACCCGGCGGAGGCGCACGCGTACTGGGTCTCGGGCCGCAACGACCTCTTCTCGTCGCACCCCGCATCCCCTCTGCTCGACGCGGACCGCGCACGCTTCACCGGGCTGCCGGTCACTCCGTACGATCCCGAGTGGCGGTTCGAGCTGCCCGTCCGGCCGGCCACCGAGGCTGCGCGGATGGATGTGGACACCGGCACCGACGGCGTCGTGCCGTTCGAACTGCTCGGGACCGTGCGCATCCCGTTCGCCGGCACGCTGGACGTGTGGCGGCTCGCCTCCTATGGCGGCGGGCTGTTCGTGCCCGTGAAGGATGCGCTCGCCGGGCGGGCGGGCGGGACGTACGGCGGCGGACGCTACCTGCTCGACACGATCAAGGGCGCCGACCTCGGACTGGATGCGGACGGCGAGGAGGCCTCGCTGGTGCTCGACTTCAACTTCGCGTACAACCCGTCGTGCGCGTACGACCCGGCGTGGGCGTGCCCGCTCGCGCAGGCCGGGAACACCCTGCCTGTCGAGATCCCCGTGGGCGAGCGCTACCCCGGCGCGTGAGCCGCGCTCTGCTCCTTTTTCCGTCGGGTCGCCTGATCGCTACAGGTCCACTTGGCTTGGGTTGGCTCTGTCGCGATTTCGTCGGTCTCGGCTAGAACGGCGGAATGCATAGCACTTCCGAGCCCACGATCCTGCTCCTCCGCGCGTTCACGATGAGGGGGGGATGCGTCTTCCGGGAACCCGGCGGGAGTCGTCCTTGGTGCTGACGCACTATCCGATTCGGCGATGCTTGGTATTGCCGCTGATCTCGGATTCAGTGAGACGGCGTTCGTCAGCTCTCTGACCTCCGACTCTGCCCGGATCCGCTACTTCACCCCGAGAGCAGAGATCGCCTTCTGTGGTCACGCGACGATCGCTTCCGGTGTCGCGCTCGCTCGTAACGGTGTCGGCCCGATGGTGCGGTTCCAAACGAACGCGGGTGAGGTGCCTGTCCAAATCACGGCGAAGGCGGCAACCCTGACTGCGGTGGATACCGAGGTGCAACTTCTGGAGGGGGCGGTGCTTGAAGAGCTGCTCGATGCGCTCGCGCTCACACAGGCAGATCTGGATGCGGAATTGCCGCCCGCGTTCATCCGCGGCGGCAATCCGCATCCGATCGTGCCGGTGGTTGCTGGGGTTCTGGATCGTCTCGACCACGATGCGGACGCGCTTCTGCGCGTTCAAGTCGCGCAGGGTTGGGACGGCACGGTCCCTGTCGTCCACCGAATCTCGCCCTCAGTTTTTGCCAGCAGGAACCCGTTTCCGCGTGGCGGGATCCGTGAGGATCCCGCAACCGGGTCCGCCGCTGCCGGGCTCGGCGCCTACCTCCGCCACCACGGTCAGATTGAGTGTCCCGGAGAAGTGACCCTCCTCCAGGGTGGTCAGATGGGGCGGCCCTCTCAGATCACGGTCACGATCCCAGCGGCCGGTCGGATCAGAGTCACGGGTACTGTCGAACGGTATGAACCGCAGGATGAGGCCAGCGGGGAGCTATGAGCATATTGGCTGCAGCGTCGCTAGCTGGTGGTCAGGATCTGCGTCACCCAGAAGGAGGTGTAGGTAATCACGGCGATCATGCCGGCGGCCTCCACCATGATCGATGCGACCAGCGGGGCCGCTCCGCGGCCTCCGCGCCGACGGATGACGATGGTTCGCCCGATCACATACACCAGCGAGCATGCATACATCAGCAGTCCAAGGAACGCCCACACCCACTGGAAGGGACGGTCATAACCTCGTCGCTGAAGTGCCTTGCGGTCCAGGTAGGCGAGCAAGACCGAGAAGCCGCAGGCCACGAACGGGAAGATGAGATTGCCCAGGTACCAGAGGTTGCCGAAAAGCGCCGCCTCGCGTTGTTGCGCGAGCGCCCCAGACCCTGATTTGAATGCGGCGAGGTAGTCGAGCATCTGTGATTGCACCTGGGTCAACGCGACGGTCGCGAATGCGAAGATCGCGGCCTGCGCCAGCACGACAAGCCAGATCCAGACAGTGTTCGCAGGGGTACCAGGCGCCACACGCGCCGGCGCAGTGCGCAGGTATGGCGTCGGCGGCTGCACGGCATCGGTCCACCCGGATCCGTCCCACCAACGCTGAACACCCCGAGCATCGGGATACCAGCCGGCGGGGGCAGTCACGCCTCACCCGCGTAGTAGAGGGCCGCCCGTCCAGCGCGGTCAAGCAGCGTAGCCATGAACTGACCGCAATGCACGATTAGCGGACTCCGTGCGCTAACGAGGCACGCAGACCGATCCGCTACCGGGCGGCCGACAGCCGAGGTATCGGTTGCCCTACAATCCACGCATGCCTGAACGCATCATGTTCGTCCAGCTGAAGACCGGATACGACACCGATGCCGGACCGTGTTGGATCAGCAGAGTGACCTTCACCATGACATGGCGCACCGCGCACTTTCACGGACGCACTCTGCGACGCGTAACGGGAACCGCCTACGCCAACTACGATGCCAACTTCTACGACGTGGAAACCAAAGAAAGCTACTGGCTCTCCGGACCGAAAAGGGACAGAACGGACTCCCGCTACAGTCACCAGATGCCGGTCGTTGAAGACGACGCGCGCGCCGCGTACGAAGGCTTCCTCGCCGGCGCACCTCTGCCAGGGCGCGAACGCGGCTGAACCTTTCGCTCGGGCCGTCCGGTAAGACGATCCTTGTCTGACCGATCGTCTAACGGCCGAGATTGTCGAACTCTCGCCGCAGATACTTCGGAGCCTGTACACGCCACGCCTCCGTCACGAGTTCCGCAAGATGGTCTTCCTCGATCCCGGCCATTCGGAAGGCGACCTTCGGCTGACCCCAGGGGGTTGTGGTGCGCAGGAACACGTCGGGCGCCATTTCGATAAGAGCCAGCGCGTCCATTCGGTCGGCGATTTTCACCCCGACGACGAGCTCGGCCGCGACTATCTCCCGCATGTCAGCGGGGATGCTCGGCCAGGGATGACACTCCCACGCATACAGCTTGCCGCGAACGAACCACGCAGCACCGCCCGTCGTCGCTCGCTCCTCGCTACCGGGCAACACAGCGTCGGTCCGGCGCAGGTCATTGAGAGTTGCCACGGCTTGACCGTAATTCGCACCACCGACACGAAGCACAAGGCATCAGTTGACGATCCCTTAGCACGCGAGTCACGACGTGAGCGCTCCTAAGCTGACAGGGTGAGCATCAGCGTCCGCACAGTCCCGCATCGGAAACTCCAGGCGGCCGAGCTTGCTCAGCTTGGAAAGCTCTTCGATGCCGAATAACTGACGAGAGCGCTAGCGGCTCAGGCTACGGTCGCGCAGCGATGGAGGCAGCTCAGCTCGCGATGCGATCGCACTGCGACATCCACTTCGGATACCTCGGCTGCCGTGAAGAAATCGTGCCCTTCTACGAGATCGTCGGCTGGCACCGCATCAAAGCAATCGAACGCTCCATCTCGCGCCTTGATCAAACATCCACCGTCGTCGCCGAAAACGCGCCACTCCTCATCTGTCCAGCCGGAAGACCCATCGAAGATTGGCCCACCGGCGATGTCGATCTGCGCGGCGCGCCGTAGTGAAGCGTCCATATACGGATGTCGCGCTCTTCCGGCTCGGCGCCGAGGTCACAGAAGCCGCCACCTGAATATCGAGGGATGACGTGAAGGTGAAGGTGGAACACTGTCTGGAACGCAGCTGCGCCGACGCACACCAGCAGGTTGATACCTTCATTTGAGTGACGAGCGGCGCATAGCCTGCGCGATGTCCTGGCCGACAGCCCAGACGCGAGCGCTACTGGTTCTATCGACCTGGTCGAGGCCGATCACATGCTCGCGCGGCACGACGACAACGTTCCCACGCGCGACGGGTAACGGTCCATGAAGGCGACAACGGTCTCCTAAGTGCGGAGATGCTGCGCGGCGCGGGTGCCCGATAGCCGGTCCCTCACCGTGCATTACCCCGACTGCTGCAGCACGCCACGCCGCGCCTCGCGCGCCGCATGCGCGCAAGACCCGCCCGATGAAATGCACGGCGACGGGAGGACAACTGCAACACTGAGCACCTGAAGGTCGGCTATGCGCGCGTCTCAACGAACGAACAAGCTGACCCGCTCCTCGTTATGGCCAAAGCGGTTATGGTGCCTTCACCGGTTGAGGCCGCCCCGGGTTTCGCCGGGTCGTCGCGTTGTCGCGCGCTCAGCGGGTGACCAGAGTGAGCCGCTGGGTGGGGCGCGTCATCGCGACGTAGAGGGATGCGGCCCCGCGCGGCGACTCGGCGGCGAGCGCATCCGGGTCGGCGAGGACGACGGCGTCGAACTCCAGGCCCTTGGCCTCGTATCCGGTGAGCACGGCGATCGGACGGGAGAGGCCGGCGGCGCCGCGGCCGGCGGCGTCCCCGAAGCGTCCGAGCACCGCGGCGGCGACCGCCGGGAGCTCGGCTCCGGCAGCGATGACGGCGAGGGTGCCGCCCGCATCGATGCTGCGGTCGTGCGCGACGGCGTCCGCGACCGCTGCGGCGAGCGCGCCCGTGTCCGCGGTCGGGTCCGCGGTCTCGCGCGCGGACCCGTGCCCGGACCCATGCGCGGACCCGTCCGCGGCCCGGACCCGGCGGATGGGCCACTCGCCCTCGCGCACGGCTCGCGTCGGCGTGATCGGCAGGCCGGCGGCCGTCGCGAGCCGCTCCGCCTCGCGCGTGATCTGCGCGGGAGTGCGGTAGTTGACCGTGAGCTCCTCCAGGCGCCACGCATCCTTGAACACCGGATTCAGCGCATCCGCCCAGCTCGTCGCCCCGGCAGCGGAGGCGACCTGGGCGATGTCGCCGACGATCGTGAACGACTTCATCGGGCAGCGGCGCACCAGCACCCTCCACTGCATGGGTGAGAGCTCCTGCGCCTCGTCCACGACGACGTGGCCGTAGGTCCAGCTGCGGTCGGCGGCGGCCCGCTCGGCCGTGGTTCCGCGGTCCTCCTGCTCGGCGAACCCGTCGGCGAGCTGTTCGGCGCTCACCAGGCCCTGCACGCCCATGTTGCGGATGGCGGCGCGCGCGTTCTCGAGGTCGCGCTGGCGCTGGCGGTCGCGCTCGCGGTCCGCGGGATCTGGCCGGCCAGGGAAGTCGCCGAGGAGCTCGGCCGCCTCATCCAGCAGGGCCGCATCCGACACGGTGAACGGCTCGGTGCGCTCCCGGCGGAGCGCATCCCGCTCGTGCTGCGACCAGCGCGGGGCCAGCTCCGCCAGCCACGCCGGCCGGGCGTAGAGGTCCTGGAGCAGCTTCTGGGGAGTGAGCGGGAGCCAGGCGGTGTTGAGCAGGACGCGGACGTCGTAGGAGGTGCGGAGGTCCTCGCGGAGAACCTTCAGGTCCGCGTCGTCGATCGTGGATCCCGACGCCCGCAACTGCGCCGCCAGTTGCTCGGTCAGCTCGGCGAGCGCGCTCTTCACGAACGTCACGCGGGCGACGTTGTGCGGCTTCCCGGTGCGCTGGGCCTTCGCGATGGCGCGATGGATGAGCTCGGGCGCCACGACGAGCCGCTCGTTGTCGACCACGATCGTCTGCGCCTCGGCGGGCGCCTTCTGCCGGGACTTCACGGCCCGTGAGAGCAGCCGGGCCATCTGCAGCGAGCCCTTCAGGAGGGCGGCCTCCGGTGCATCGTCGGCCGTCGCCTCCACGCCCGGGAACAGCTCGCCCAGGGTGGACATGACCACTCCCGTCTCGCCGAGGGAGGGGAGCACGGCCTCGATGTACCGCAGGAAGGCGGCGGAGGGGCCGACCACGAGCACACCGGATGCGCTCAGCCGCTGCCGGTTCGCGTACAGCAGGTAGGCGGCGCGGTGCAGTGCCACGGCGGTCTTGCCGGTGCCCGGTCCCCCCTGCACGACGAGCGCGCCGCGCAGGTCCGAGCGGATGATGCGGTCCTGCTCCGCCTGGATGGTCGCGACGATGTCGTGCATCCGGCCGGTGCGCTGCGCGGTCAGAGCGGCGAGGAGGGCACCCTCCCCCTGAACTTGCTCGCCCGTCCGCGCGCCGTCCAGCAGGGACTCGTCGAAGACCTCGTCGTCGATCCGGGTCACCTGCCGGCCCGTCATGGTCAGGTGACGACGGGCGCGCACGCCCATCCGCTCGCTGGCCGTCGCCTGATAGAAGGCGCCGGCCTGCTGCGCGCGCCAGTCGACCAGCAGGGAGCGCTGGTCGTCGTCGCGCAGGCCCACCCGGCCGATGTACCGGTGGTCGGTGCCGTCGACGGGCTGGTCGAGCAGCAGCCGGCCGAACACGAGGCGGGCGTCGACGTCCCGCAGCTGCGTCAACTGGTCCTCGTAGAGGCGGGCGAACGCATCCCGCTCGCTGCGCGCCTGATGGTTGCTGCCGACACTGTCGCGGCGCACCTGGGCGAGACGTTCCTCCGTCTCCGCACGCAGCTGATCGAGCCGCTGATACAGCTCTGCGACCACTGCGCGTTCACGTTCGAGCTCCGATTCCAGCACGCCCATGGCCACCTCTCGTTTCCGGGCCGACAGTCTACGACCTCCGGTTGTGCCTGCGCTCTCAGCACTCGTGCGGCGTTATGCCCTAGAGTGGACGCGCGGGCAACTCTGCCCGCGGCGTCGTAGAACGCTTCGCGTTGCGCCGGGCCATGCCCCGCACGCTTCTCTTCATACGGCGAACGATCGCTCCGCTCGGTGCGCTCGCCACCCACCCCGGTCCGCCCTGCCGACCGGGTCTCATGCCTGAAAGGCACCTCTGTGACTCTCTCCTTCGCCGAACTCGGCGTTCCCGCTCCGCTCGTCGCCGCCCTCGCGGCCGACGGCAAGACAACCCCGTTCCCCATCCAGGCCGACACGCTCCCTGACGCCCTCGCGGGCAAGGACGTGCTGGGCCGCGGCAAGACCGGCTCGGGCAAGACCATCGCCTTCGGCCTGCCGCTCGTCGCCCGCCTCGGCACCGTGCTCGCCGGCGGTCCCCGCCGCGCGGGACGGCCGCTGGCCCTCGTGCTCGCGCCGACCCGTGAGCTGGCCACCCAGATCGCGACGGCCATCCGGCCGCTCGCCGACCGCTACGACCTGCGCGTGTCCACCGTCTTCGGCGGGGTCTCGCAGAACAAGCAGGTGGCCGAGCTCAAGGCCGGTGTCGACATCCTCGTCGCCTGCCCCGGCCGCCTCGAAGACCTGATGAAGCAGCGCTTCGTCTCGCTCGACGCGATCGAGATCACCGTGCTGGACGAGGCCGACCACATGGCCGACCTCGGCTTCCTCCCCGTCGTCACCCGCCTGCTGGCGGCCACGCCGGCCGACGGCCAGCGCCTACTGTTCTCCGCAACGCTCGACAACGGCGTGGACAAGCTGGTGAAGCGCTTCCTGCACTCCCCCGTGCTGCACTCCGTCGACGACGAGAACAGCCCGGTCGAGGCGATGACTCACCACGTGCTCCAGGTGGACGGGCCGGATGAGAAGAAGGCCCTCGTGGAGGCGCTCGCCTCCGGCACGGGCCGCCGCATCCTGTTCACCCGCACCAAGCACCAGGCGAAGAAGCTCGCCAAGCAGCTCACGGCCTCCGGCATCCCGTCGGTCGACCTGCACGGCAACCTCGCGCAGGGCGCCCGCGACCGCAACCTCGCCGCCTTCGGCGAGGGCAGCGTGAAGGTGCTCGTCGCGACGGACGTCGCCGCTCGCGGCGTCCACGTGGACAACGTCGAGCTCGTCGTGCACGTGGACCCGCCGGCCGAGCACAAGGCGTACCTGCACCGCTCCGGGCGCACCGCGCGTGCCGGCAGCGCCGGTGACGTCGTCACCGTCATGCTGTCCTCGCAGGCCGAGGACGTGCGGACCCTGCTGCGCAAGGCCGCGATCGCGGCGACGCCGCAGCGGGTCACCGCGACATCCCCGGCGGTCGTCTCGCTCGTCGGTGAGGTGGCGGCCCACGTCGCGCCGTCGCTGCAGGAGCAGCGGCCCGCGGGCGGCGGCGGTACGTCGCAGGGCGCGAACGCGCAGCGGAAGCGTGCGCGTCGCGGCGGTGGCGCCGGTGGCGGCCAGGGTGCCGGTGCGCGTGACGGCGGCGGCTCCGGCCGCGTCGGCGGCGGCTCCGGCCGCGTCGGCGGCGGCTCCGGCCGCGTCGGCGGGCGCGACGGCGGCGGCTCCGGCCGCGGTGCCGGCGTCTCCGAGACCGCCGGTGCAGGCGGCGGCTCGCGCCGTCGCGGAGGCCAGCGTGCCGCCGTCGCCCAGCAGGCAGCGCCCTCGCGCGCCGGTGCCGCCCAGCGCGACCACGGCGGCTCCCGCCCGGCCGCGTCGCGGTCCGACGCCTCCGTGCGCCGCGGCCAGGGCTCACGCCGCGCGCAGGGCTGACCTCACACCCTCACGTTCCCGCCGGCGCCTCCCCCGCCATCGAGTCCGCAGAGATTGCACAGTGGGAGCGCTCTCGCCGTCAAGTCTGTGTGGACTCGATGGTGGGGGGTGCGGCGCGGGGGAGCGGGAGGGGCGGGGCGAGGCGGGTGAGGCGGGCGAGGGCGGCGATGGTTCCCTCGACCAGGACGTCGTAGCTGCGATCGAGGTCGTACGGGAGGCCGAAGCCGCCGCCGAGCTCCAGGGTGACGAAGCCGTGGATGGCGCTGCGCAGCATCCTGATCGCGTCGATGAGGGCGTCGTCGGGGAGTCCGAAGCCGCGCAGGACGCCCGCGAGCACCGCGACCGTCTCCTCCGCCCGGGCCACGAGCTCGGCGTTGGCGGGGTCGGACGGGTCCGCCGCGACCTGCGCGGACGCATACCGTCCGGGATGCTGCCGGCCGAAGTCGCGGAGTGCCGCTGCGGCCGCGCGGACGGCGTCCGGGCCGGCGCGACCGACTGTCGCCCGGCTCAGCACGGCGGTCAGGTCGATGAGGGACTGCGTCGCCACGAGCCGCCGCAGGTCGTCGAGCGACGCCACGTGCTTGTACAGGCTGGGGACCGCCACGCCGGCGCGGCCCGCGACGGCCGCGAGGGTCAGCCGGTCGAATCCCGCCGGCCCACCCTCGTCGACGACGTCGAGCGCGACCGCGGTCACCGCTGCCCGGGTGAGGCCGGCCCTAGGCACGCGCAGCCCAGGCCGAGCCGTCCGTCGTCCGCCGCTCCGCGAGGAACGCGAGAGTTCCCGGCACGGTGATGTCCGGCCGCTGCGACTGCGGGAAGTGCCCGGCCTCGGGCACCCGCACGACCTGCGCACCGATCGACTCCATCCACGCCCCCTCGGCCGCCGGGTCGCGGTAGTCCGGGTCCAGGTCGCCGACGTAGGCCAGCATCGGAGCATGCACCTCGGGGAGCCGCGGCTCGACGACCGAATGGTTCAGCTGCAGGGTCAGCCGGCGGAAGCTGCTCAGGCGGCCCGGCTCGGAGAGGGACGTGCGGATGGCCGCGACCTGCTCCCCGAGCCACGGCGCCTGCCGGCCGGGGTTGAGGTTCTTCCGGTAGTAGCCGGCCCAGACGCCGGCGCCCCACGGCGTGACGAAGAGGACGCGGTAGAGCAGGTGCTGGAAGAAGGTGGCGGCGCGGCTCGCCGCCGGCTCCCGCAGCAGCGGGCCGTAGAAGACCAGGCCGCTGACGAGGTCCGGACGTTCCGCGGCCACCCAGGCGGCCGCGGCGGCGCCCATCGAGTTGCCGAGCACGACGGCTGGGCCGCCGAGCTCCTCGATCAGAGCGATCAGGTCGCGCGCGGTCGGGACGTCGCCGAACTCCCGGAACGTCGTGTCCGAGTCGCCTTGCGCACGGAGGTCGGTGACGGCGACCCGGTAGCCCGCCTCGACCAGCGGCCGGACGAGCTCCCGGAAGGTGGAGCGGAGGTCACCCATGCCGGGCACGGCGACGACGAGAGGGCCTTCGCCCTCGACGGTGTAGCTCACACGGCCCTCGGGACGCTGGAGATACGAGACGTTGGATTCGACGGAAGCGGTCATAGCCGTAAAGCTAATACCATTAGCCGAATAGTGCAAGACCGACTTTTCGGCGGCCGTTGCGGTGCTCAGCTCATGCGCCCGAGGGACGCCATGGCGGCCTTGACGAGCGCACCGCGGCCGCCCTCCATCTCCTCACCCACGGCGGCGGAGGTGGCCTCGTCCGGCGTCATCCAGGTCAGCTCCAGCGCATCCTGTCGCGGCTCGCATGTTCCGGTCACGGGAACCACGTAGGCGAGCGACACGGCGTGCTGGCGCTCATCGGTGTAGGGCGTGACGCCGGGCATCGGGAAGTACTCGGCCACCTGGAACGGGATCGGGCTCGCCGGCAGCTGCGGGAAGGCCATCGGCCCCAGATCCTTCTCGAGATGACGGAAGAGCGCCTCGCGGAGGGTCTCGCCGTACATCACCCGACCCGAGACGAGTGTCCGCGTCATCTGCCCGACGGCGTTCGCGCGCAGGAGGATGCCCACCTCGGTCACCTGGCCCAGCCCATCCACTCGGACGGGGACCGCCTCGACGTACAGCAGAGGAAGCCGACGGCGGATCTGCTCCAATTCGATGTCGGACAGCCAGGCCGGTCCTGCCTGCGGGCCGTCGCCGGGCAGCGGGTCGGGCGTGGGGTCCGGGTCCGGGGTGCGTACGCTCATGCATGAATCCTACGGACGCCCGCGGTCGCGGCGGACGAGGGCCAGGCGGATCTGTGGATGGGCGGCACTCCGACGGGGGCTGTGGACGGATCATGGCGCCAGGACACAATGGAGGATGCCCTTCCCCGCTCCCGACCTGCGCATCGACCGCGACGCCGTGCTCTGGTCCGCCTCCGAGCAAGACCGAGCGGGCCGGCCGCTGCTGGTCCTGCTCCACGGCTACGCGTCCGACGAAGCCGACCTGTTCGGGATCGCTGCGTATCTGCCGTTGGAGCCGGTGATCGCCTCGTTGCGCGCGCCCATCCCCGAAGGTCCGGGCTTCGCGTGGTTCTCGCGCTTCACCAACGTTCCCGGCGATCCGCTCGCCGGAAACGCGGACGCCGCCGCCCGTGCCGTCCTGGAGTGGCTGGACGAGCAGCCCCGGACGCCGACCGGGCTGCTCGGCTTCTCGCAAGGGGGCGCACTGACACTCCAGCTCCTGCGCCTGGCGCCCGAGCGCTTCGACTATGCGGTGCAGCTGTCGGGGTTCGTGGTGAAGGGTGCTCAGCCGCGGGATGCCGAACTCGCGAAGGCGCGCGTCCCGGTGTTCTGGGGGCGGGGCACGCTCGACGATGCCATCCCGGTCGCGTCGCTCGACCGGACCACCCAGTGGCTGCCGGAACACTCCTCGCTCGACGCGCGCATCTATGAGGGGATGGGACACGCCATCTCGTCGCTGGAGCTCGGGGACATCTCCACATTCATCCGCGGAAATCTGCGCCGCTGAAGCTTATCCACAGGTCCGTCTGAAGCCGCTCTACGTTGAACTCCTCTTGGTAGTTCACCGGCGTTGGTGTCCATCAGTCGGGGAGCCCGGAGACGGTGATGGATTCGCCAGCGGAGTTGTTGTCGGGTCTTTTGGGATTCGGTCGGGTGAGGTCATGGTGCAGCCTCCAAAGGTGAATGCGAAGAGTGCTGCGGCGGTCCGGGTCATCCGGTGGGTTCAGGGGTGGGGTAGGGGGTGATGGTGGGGTGGTTGGTGGGGTGGTAGGGGTCCGGGTCGTGGTAGTCGAAGTCGCGGTAGCCGGTGGGGCCGGCGAATTTGTCCAGGGTGGGGTCGGTGGAGCATTCGGAGAAGATCTCGAGGTTGAAGAGTGCGTCGCTGCCGACGACGCCGGCGTAGAGGGTGCCGTCGGCGCGGTCGGCTCGGTAGTCGGTGTAGTGCTGATGTCCGAGGCCGTTAGCGGTGTCGCCGACGGCACTGACGGTGTAGCCCTGATCGGCCCAGTACTGGGCCATCTTGTGTGCGAATTCGACCGGGTCCCCTACGGGCGTGTGGTACAAGTCCGCCACAAAGCGCTGGCGGCTGGAACCGTTCTCGGTGCTGCAGTCGGCGCCGAGGAACTCTTCGGTGTCCGGGTCCCACGGAAAGCCCTCATCTCTGGGAAGAGTGGTCCATCCGTCGGGGAGGCCGGAGGCGGTGATGGCGGCATTCATCGCGGTGATGGTCTCGGCGCGGAGTTCTTGTCCGGTCTTTTGGGGTTCGGTCGGGGTCATGGTGCAGCCTCCAAGGGTGAACGTGAGGATCAGGGCGAGTGTGGCTGCGGCGATTCGGGTCATCCGGCGGGTTCAGGGGTGGGGTATGGGGTGATGGTGGGGTGGTTGGTGGGGCTATAGGGGTCCGGTTCGAAGAAGTCGAACTCGCGGTAGCCGGTGGGGCCGGCGAACTTGTCGAGGGTGGGGTCGGTGGAGCATTCGGAGTAGATGCCGAGGTTGAAGAGTGTGTCGCTGCCGACGACGCCGGCGTAGAGGCTTCCGTCGGCGCGGTCCGCCCGGAGTTCGATGCTGTGCCCGCCGCCGATGTCACCAACGGTGCTTGTTCGGTAGCCCTGGTGTGCCCAGTAATCGGCGACCCGGTGGGCGAACTCGATCGGGTCGCCGACGGGCGTGTGGTATAGCTCGGCGTCGAAGCGCTGGCGGCGGGAGCCGTTCTCGGTGCTGCAGCCGGCGCCGAGGAACTCTTCGGTGTCCGGGTCCCACGGGTAGCCTCCGGGTAGCCAATCGGTGGACCATCCGTCGGGGAGGCCCGAGGCGGTGATGGCGGCGTTCATGGCGGCGATGGTTTCGGTGCGGAGTTGTTGCCCGGTCTTCTGGGGTTCGGTCGGGGTCATGGTGCAGCCTCCAAGGATGAGCGTGAGAATCGCGGCGAGCTGGATAGCGGTGCGAGTGCGTGGGGTCATCGGCCCTCCACCAGCGACTGGTTCAACCGTTGCTGGGCCTCGGTGATGTCCTTGTTGTGCTCGGCTGCAGCCTTCGCGGTGTCGGTCAACGTCCCGCTGAGTTGGTCCAGTCGACCTGTTGTGGTGGCGGCGATGTTTTTGAGCGACTGGGTTCGCGGGTCGAAGTAGCCGTGGTCTTCGGACGGGGCCGCGTTCTGGAATCCGCTGTGGGTGGTATGGCCCTTCTCGCCGAGGGGGTTGTGGCCATCCACCCGGAGAAGGTCGCCGTCGCCGTCGGAGGAGAACGAGGTCGCTCCGCCGATCGACGGGTCGAGCGGTCTCGCAACACCTGGATTGGGTTCAGCGCGTCCCGACAACGCTGCCCCGAAGGGTGCCAGGAGGTCCTCGCTGGCAGCGGTGGTGTAGACGTGATCGGCGTGGAGTTTCGAGAGGGACGGGACGAGGCCGGTGTCGATTCCGGCGGAGCCGACCATGACGAACGCGTCGACTCGGATGTGGGTGAGGGTGAGCGCGATCGCGGCCATCGTGGTGCCGTAGGAGTGTGCGACCACGTTGATCGGTGCGGGACCTGGGCCGAACACGTCCCGCACGGCGGCGTCACCGTCGAGCTCGGCCGCGAACCGGCGCGCCCCGTCCTTGGCCGCGTCGCTGACGTTCACCCCGGCCAGGTCGGGGTTGTCGTATTCCAGACAGGCCACTACGCCCGGATGCGGCTCGCCCAGTTTCTTTTGTGCGTTCCAGAGGTTCTTCGCGGCGTCGCTCCAGGAGTCGAGGGCGTCTTTCGCGCCGAAGCCCATTCCGGAGGCGCACCAGGTGGTGTCGCTGCAGGTGTCGAGGTCGCCGTATCCGACCGCGACCATCGGCGGATGAGCATACAGATTGAACGCCACCACCTGCACGGGAACACCTCTGACAGGAGGATTGAGCGCCAGCTCCATCTTCTTGAGCACGGCCTTCTGCTCCGGTGTGAGGTTCGGGTTCTTCATGGCGTCGTGCAGGGTAATGAGATTCGCCCGGTTCCGATCCGAGTAGGGGATGCCGGGCAGGTTGCCGATGATGCCGGGTGCGTCGGTGATGAACGCGTCGCGGATCGCGGGTTCCAAGCTGTTCCACCAGCCGGCGACCACGTCCGGAGCCGGCGGGTGGTCCCAGAACTGCTCGGTGGCGGAGTCGCCGGCGAGCAGAAGGTTCATCTCGGCCGGGAGGAGCCGTTCCAGCAGGAGCATCGCGTCCACGGGCGTGCTGATCACCCCGGTCTTGTCGACGGTGGTGAGTTTGCCGAACCCGGAGGTGAAGTCGTGCAGCTCGGGCGTGGTGGCATGGGCGGGTGCGCCGTTCAAGGTGGCGTCCATCCGGGTGACGAACGTGCTCTCCGCGTGCTCGTACTCGTCCTTCGCGGTCTGGGCGTCTCGACGGGCCTGGTCCAGGCGCTGCTGCGCGTCCTCGAGCAGTCGCTGGGCCTGGCGGAGTTCGTCTTCGACCGTTTCGGCCTTCCGGCGTGCGGCCTGCAGTTCCAGCCCAGTCGGAATGTGCGTTCCCGGCGGTGGCGGGTTGTCCGCGTAGCGGGAGTACGTCTTCTCCAACGTTGTCTGCGCGAGAAGCAACGCGGCGTGCTTGCTGCCCAGGGTCATCGCCGCCGCCTCCTGGGTCGCAATGTCCGCGAGGGCCTCTTCCGCCGCCTCGAGCGCATTGTCCGCCGTGAACTGGATGGACCACATCGCGTTGACCCAGGTGTTGCACGCCTCCGCGGCCTCAGCGTTCCGGGCCGAGGACGTGTTCGCGGCATCCCGGACACCCCGGAGCCGCGCGCAGAAGGCATCCGCCGCCAGCCCGGTCCATGCGGGAGGCTGCACGAGGTTCAGCACCCCGTCCATCACCCCCGCCAGCTGTTGCAGCCAAGCCCCGTGCGCCTGGAGATTGCCCATCCACGCATGCGCGATCTCCACAGTGCCGGGCGTCGGGTCTGCATGCATCTCCACCGGCGACCAGTCCCGACTAGAACGCACGAGGAACCCCCGAGAAGCCTTTCGCGTCCTCAACGTCACGTCGGGTGTATGCGTCGGCCGCCGCCGTGAGCACCGTGCCCAACGCCTCGGTGCTGTCCGCGAACGCCCGCCAGCCCGGGGACCAGTAGTCGCGGAAACGCTCATACATCGCATCCGACCGCGGCGAGCCGAGATCACCGACCTGGATCACCTCCAGCCCAGGAGCCCCACCACTCTTCGACAACGACGCCGCAGCGGTCCGCAACCGCTCCACATCGACCTCGACCGACCTCGCCATACCATCCTCCGTCTTGCATCTGCACGTAGACATATCATCACACAGACGGCAGACACTACATGCTCAACAATGCATTCACGGCCATATCCAACTCGTCCCCATGCCATGGAGTCCGCCCGGATTGCACTCGGCAACCGCTTCCACCGAGCACGAAGCCAGTCAGTCGCTGACTCGGACTCGAAAGAAGCACGACAATCCTCCTGTCGGTGGCCGGGTGCAGGATGGGGGCATGGCAGACGTTCTCGATCGTTTCTCCCCCGCGACCCGGGAGTGGTTCCGCGGGGCCTTCGCGGCGCCGACGGCCGCGCAGGTGGGCGCCTGGGAGGCGATCTCGCACGGAAAGCACGCGCTGGTCATCGCGCCGACGGGCTCGGGCAAGACCCTCGCGTCCTTCCTGTGGGCGATCGACCGGCTGGCCAGTGAGCCGCGGCCGGCCGATGCCAAGCGGGGTACGCGCGTCCTCTACATCTCCCCGCTCAAGGCGCTCGGGGTCGACGTCGAGCGCAACCTGCGGGCTCCTCTGGTCGGCGTCACCCAGACGGCGAAGCGACTGGGAGCCGAGCCGCCCCAGGTGAGCGTCGGCGTCCGCTCGGGCGACACCCCCGCATCCGATCGCCGGGCCTTACTGACGTCACCGCCGGACATCCTCATCACCACGCCCGAGTCCTTGTTCCTGATGCTAACCTCGCAGGCGCGCGAGACGTTGACCTCGGTCGAGACGGTCATCGTGGATGAAGTGCACGCCGTCGCCTCCACCAAGCGGGGTGCCCACCTCGCGCTCTCCCTCGAGCGCCTCGACGAGCTGCTCGAACGTCCTGCGCAACGGATCGGTCTGTCGGCAACCGTCCGCCCGCCAGAAGAGGTGGCCCGGTTCCTGGCCGGCCAGGCGACGGTGGAGGTGGTCGCACCGCCGGCCGGCAAGCGCTTCGATCTGCGTGTCGTGGTGCCCGTCGAGGACATGAGCGAGCTCGGCACCTCGACGTTCGCGAGCGAGAACCCCGGCGACGGTTCACCGCCCCAGGCGGGATCGATCTGGCCGCACGTCGAGGAGGCGATCGTCGAGCGGGTGCTCGAGAACCGCTCGACCATCGTGTTCGCGAACTCGCGACGGCTGGCGGAGCGGCTGACGGCACGGCTCAACGAGATCTACGAGGAGCGCGTGCTGGGCGGCACGGTCGATCCTGCCTCTCCGACGCGCGCCCCCGCAGAACTGATGGGAGGGTCGGGCCAGACCCGCGGATCGCAGGCGGTCGCGGATGCGGAGACACTGGTGCTCGCCCGAGCGCATCACGGCTCGGTGAGCAAGGAGCAACGGGCCCTCATCGAGGACGACCTCAAGTCCGGGAGACTGCGCTGCGTGGTCGCGACCTCCAGCCTGGAACTCGGCATCGACATGGGTGCGGTCGATCTCGTGATCCAGGTGGAGGCGCCGCCCTCAGTGGCCAGCGGGTTGCAGCGCGTGGGCCGCGCGGGACACCAGGTGGGAGAGATCTCCCGGGGAGTGGTCTTCCCCAAGCACCGGGCCGATCTCATCCACTCGGCCGTGGCCACCGAGCGAATGACATCCGGACTGATCGAGTCGCTGAAGGTGCCCGCGAACCCGCTCGACATCCTCGCGCAGCAGACCGTCGCCGCGGCCGCACTCGAGCCGATCGATGCCGACCACTGGTTCGACACGGTCCGCCGGAGCGCACCCTTCTCGACGCTGCCGCGGAGCGCCTACGACGCGACCCTCGACCTCCTCGCCGGGAGATACCCCTCGGATGAGTTCGCCGAGCTGCGGCCGCGCATCGTCTGGGACCGCGACACCGGCGTGATCACCGGCCGCCCGGGAGCACAGCGCCTGGCCGTGACGAGCGGTGGCACCATCCCGGACCGCGGACTGTTCGGCGTCTACATGGTCGGCGAGAAGGCGAGCCGGGTGGGCGAGCTCGACGAGGAGATGGTCTACGAGTCGCGCGTCGGCGACGTCTTCGCGCTCGGCTCCACCAGCTGGCGCATCCAGGAGATCACGCATGACCGGGTCCTCGTGACCCCGGCTTTCGGGGAACCCGGGCGACTGCCGTTCTGGAAGGGGGACGGCATCGGCCGGCCTGCGGAGCTGGGACGAGCAGTGGGCGCATTCGTGCGCGAACTCAGCAGCGCCTCCCCGGGGGATGCCGAACTGCGCTGCGTCGAGGCCGGCCTCGACGCGTGGGCGACGGCCAACCTCCTCGCGTTCCTCCGCGAGCAGAAGGAGGCGACCGGCCACATCCCGACCGATCGCACTCTCGTCGTGGAGCGGTTCCGGGACGAGCTCGGAGACTGGCGCGTCGTGCTTCATTCCCCGTTCGGCATGCAAGTCCACTCGCCCTGGGCGCTCGCCGTTCAGGCTCGCGTGCGGGAGCGGTACGGGATCGACGCGGGCGCCATGGCGGCCGACGACGGGATCGTGGTGCGCATCCCCGACACGGAGGCGCAGCCACCCGGCGGTGAGCTGTTCGTCTTCGAGCCGCAGGAGCTCGACGAGCTGGTGACGGCAGAGGTCGGCGGCTCGGCCTTGTTCGCCTCGCGCTTCCGCGAGTCCGCGGCTCGTGCGCTGCTGCTTCCGAAGTACAACCCGGGCAAACGGTCGCCGCTCTGGCAGCAGCGTCAGAAGGCGGCGCAGCTTCTGGATGTCGCACGCAAGTATCCGAGCTTCCCGATCATCCTCGAGACCATCCGCGAGGTGCTTCAGGACGTCTACGACCTCACCGCGTTGACGGACATCGCCACGCAGATCGAGCAGCGCACCATCCGTCTGGTGGAGGCGGTGACGGAGACCGCATCCCCGTTCGCGAGGTCACTGCTCTTCGGATATGTCGCTGCGTTCATGTACGAGGGCGACAGCCCGCTGGCCGAGCGACGCGCGGCAGCCCTCTCGCTCGATACCGGTCTGCTCGCCGAGCTGCTCGGGCGCGCGGAGCTCAGAGAGCTGCTCGATCCGTCGGTCATCGAGCGGGTCGAGCTGCAGCTGCAGCGGCTCGCGCCCGAGCGGCGCGTGCGGGGCGTGGAGGGCGTGGCGGATCTGCTCCGCCTGGTCGGCCCGCTGTCGGTGGATGAGGTCGCGGAGCGACTGGAGGGCGTCGCGCCGCCTGTCGAGGGCGGTGCGGCGGATCCGGAAGCCGAGGAAGCCGCTCCGCCGCATGCAGACCCCGCGACCGCGGCCGCGCACCTCGCCACCCTCGTCGACACGCACCGCGCCCTGTCCGTGACGATCGGCGGCGCCGAGCGGTTCGCGGCGATCGAGGACGCCAGCCGGCTCCGGGATGCGCTCGGGGTCCCGCTCCCCATCGGCGTTCCGACGGCGTTCATCGAACCCGTCGAGGACCCGCTCGGCGACCTGGTCAGCCGGTACGCGCGAACGCACGGCCCGTTCGAGACCGCCGAACTCGCTGCTCGCCTCGCCCTCGGACCGGCGATCGTCCACGATGCCCTCCGTCGGCTGGCGCGCGACGGGCGGGTGGTCGAGGGCGAGTTCCGCCCGCACGCGCACGGCAGCGAGTGGAGCGACGCGGAGGTGCTGCGCCGGCTCCGCCGCATGTCGCTCGCCGCGCTGCGCCACGAGGTGGAGCCCGTCGATACCGCCACGTTCGGCCGGTTCCTCCCGGAGTGGCAGCACATCGGCTCGACGCTGCGCGGAGTGGATGCGGTGGCGTCCGTCGTCGAGCAGCTGGCCGGCGCGCGCATCCCGGCGTCGGCGTGGGAGTCGCTCGTCCTCCCGAGCCGGGTCGCCGACTACAGTCCGGCCATGCTCGACGAGCTGACCGCGACCGGTGAGGTGATCTGGTCCGGGGACGGCAGCCTCCCCGGCGATGACGGCTGGATCAGCCTGCATCTGGCGGACTCCGCGCCGCTCACCCTCGCGCCGCCGTCGGACCACGAGCCGGACGAGCTCCAGCGGGGCATCCTGGAAGCGCTGGGACGCGGCGGAGGCTATTTCTTCCGCCAGCTGTCGGACGCCCTCGGCACCGAGCGCGGCGCGGCGATCGAGGATTCGGAAGTCGTGACGGCCCTCTGGGATCTGGTGTGGGCCGGGCGCATCACGAACGACACCCTTGCACCGCTTCGCACCCTCACGGGAGGCGGTTCGGGCGCGCACAAGCGTCCGCGCCAGCCGACGCGCGCGCGGATGTACCGGGGCCGCGTCCCGACCCGGTCGGCCATGGTCACACGGATGGGACCACCGACGGCCGCCGGACGCTGGTCGCTGCTTCCGGAGCGCGACCTGGACTCGACGGTCCGGGCGCACGGTCAGGCCGAGACGCTGCTCGACCGGTACGGCGTCGTCACCCGGGGATCCGTCATGAACGAGGGAACGCCGGGCGGCTTCGCACTGGCCTACAAGGTGCTCAGCGGTTTCGAGGAGACCGGGCGGGCACGCCGCGGGTACTTCGTCGAGACGCTCGGCGGGGCCCAGTTCGCCAGCGGGGCGACCGTCGACCGTCTGCGCTCGTACTCGCGCGACCACACCCAGCAGCGACCCTACGAGGCGATCGCCCTCGCGGCGACGGACCCGGCGAATCCCTACGGTGCCGCCCTCCCCTGGCCGACGGTTCCCGCCGAAAGCGGAACGGGTCACCGGCCGGGCCGCAAGGCGGGCGCGCTGGTGGTGCTCGTGGATGGCGAGCTCACCCTCTATGTCGAGCGCGGCGGAAAGAGCCTCCTCTGCTTCGTGGATGCGGCCGAGCCTCCCGGACCGACGGAGGATGCGACGCGGGCGCTTGCGGCGGCGGCTCGTGCGCTCGCAGGGCTGGTCACCTCGCGGCGCGTCGACAAGCTCGCCGTGGAGACGGTGAACGGCGGGTTCGTGCTCGGGTCAGCCCTGGGTGAGGCGCTCTCCGAAGCCGGCTTCCTCGCCACCCCTCGCGGATTGCGCCTGCGCGGATGAAGGGGGCGTGGGCCCGGAGACTGGCGAGTGGGCCGGCGAGCAGCCTCCCGGCCGGAGGTCGCCATGCCTGAAGGAGACACCGTCTATCAGACAGCCCGCCGTCTCGATCGCGCCCTCGGCGGCCGGGTCCTCACCCAGACCGACTTCCGGGTGCCCGCGTTCGCGACCGTCGACCTGTCCGGTCAACGGATGGAGGAGGTGGTGAGCCGCGGCAAGCACCTCCTGATGCACGTCGGCGAGCACACCATCCACAGTCACCTCAAGATGGAGGGCTCGTGGGAGGTGTACCCGCCCGACGGCCGCTGGCGACATCCCGCGTACCAGGCCCGTGCGGTGCTGAGGACGGACTACGTGCAGGCGGTCGGATTCCAGTTGGGGGTGCTCGAGGTCCTTCAGCGGGATCGGGAGGCGGACGCTGTCGGCCACCTCGGTCCCGACGTCCTCGGCCGGGACTGGGATGCCGCGGAGGCCGTGCGGCGGCTCGCCGAGCACCCGGATGCGCCGATCGCGGTCGCCCTGCTCGACCAGCGCAACCTGGCCGGTCTCGGGAACGTCTACGTGAACGAGCTGTGCTTCCTGCGCGGCATGCTGCCGACGCGTCCCGTGCACGACACGGACCTCGCTGCGGCCGCCGACCTCGGCCACCGTCTCATCGTGGCGAACCGCGACCGCGGGCTCCGCGTCACGACCGGCGACACCCGCCGCGGCCGCAACACCTGGGTGTACGGCCGCGGCGGCCAGCCGTGCCGGCGCTGCGGGACGCTCATCCGATCCGCGAGCCTCGGCCGGACGGAGTCGGAAGAACGGGTCACCTACTTCTGTCCGGTCTGCCAGACGTGAGCGGCAGGTCAGGCGGCGGCAGGTCAGGCGGCGGCAAGTCAGGCGGCGGCCTGGTCAGGCGGCCTCGTCCTCGTCCTCCTCGGCCGCGGCCTCGCGCACGGTCTTCAGGGCGGCGGACCATGACTCCACCTGATCGAACAGCGGCGTGAGCGCGGCGGTCTGCTGCTCGGTGGGCTTCAGCTGCCAGTTCTCGAAGTCATGGGCGAGGCTCAGGCCCACGTGGGCGCTCACCGTGGCGACCTGCAGTTGCGACAGCACCAGGCGCAGGTGCTCGACCGCGCGAGCGCCCCCGAAGACGCCATAGCTCACGAAACCGGCTGCCTTGTTGTACCACTCGGCGCCGACGTAATCGATCGCGTTCTTGAGGGCACCCGACGTGCCGTGGTTGTACTCCGGGGTGACGAAGATGAAGCCGTCGAACTCGGCGATCTTCGCCGCCCACGCCTTGGTGTGCTCGCCCGCATACTGGCCGGCGGCGGCGGGCAGGGCCTCGTCGAGGTGCGGGAGATCCCAATCCTTCAGGTCGACGAGCTCGTACTCGACGTCCGAACGCTGGGACGCATTCTCGTGGACCCAGCGGGCCACGGCTTCGCCGTTCCGGCCCGGGCGCGTGCTTCCGATGATGATCGCTATCTTGCTCATATCAGCCTTCCTCGTTAGACGACGCGTCCAATTTGATGACGTGTCACCCTTCCGCAACGAGGTCACCGGACCGATCATTCCCGGGCACGCGGCGGCACGCGGCAGGCCGCATCCACTCGGTCGGGCATCCTCGTGCGGCACCCGGGCACGTGTCAGGATGGCGTATGGCCACCGCGCGCACCAGACCCGACCCGCGGAAGCTGACGGACGACGAGCTGGAACTGTTCAGCGCCTTCCACCTCATGCGCCGCGGCTTCGACCGCACGCTCGATCTTCAGCTGCAGCGGGACGACGGCATCTCCATCTCCGAGCTGGAGGTGTTGATGGCGCTCGTCCGCTCACCCGGCCGGCGGATGCGCGTGCGCGACCTGGTGGACCGTACCGGCTGGGAGAAGAGTCGCGTCTCGCACCAGGTCACCCGGATGGTCGCACGCGGCCTCGTCGAACGGCAAGAGTGCGCGGAAGACCGGCGTGCGATGTGGATCCACCTCACCGGCCACGGGCGCCGGGCAGTGGTGCGGGCGCTGCCGCGCCACACCGCCACGATCCGCCGCATCCTGTTCGACGCCCTGACCCCGGAACAGCAGGAGGAGTTGCTGGAGATCGCCCGCACGATGAACTCGGCGATCGCCGACGAGGAGTGCGCGACACCGTGTTCGGATGGGGAGGGCGACGACAAGGGCGGCCACGGCCCCAGCAGCGGCGACGTCCGCATCTAGGCGCACGACTGAGCGATCTCGCAGGCCGGTGAACACCGCCTCCCCGCGCCCCTGGGAGGTCGACGCGGAAAAGCTGGCGATTCCTCGGGAAACACCTCCCGAAGCAGCGGGTTCCAAGGTCGCGCCCTCTAACGTTTCCCTGTGCGACGCCCGAACTTTCCCTCCCCAGAGCCCGGCTCGGGCGGCGGCGATGAGCAGCTGCCCCCGACCGAGGTTTTCGGACGCGTACCGCCTGTCGACCCTCGCCGCCCCGTCCGCGCGACGCGTCCGGCATCCGGAGTCCCCACAGGGGCCGGCGGCGGTGCTCCGCTCGACCCGTTCGGACTCGGTGGCGACGCGTCCGGCCGGGGAGGCGGCAGCGCTGTACGGTCCGGCGGTTCCGGGTCCGGCGGGCGAGGCGGCAACGGCGACGGCCCAGGAGACGGCGGCTCGAACGGCCCGGACGATCCTCCCCGCAAACATCGCCGCGCGAAGCGCATCGTCGGCTGGACCGCCGCGGCCCTCGCCATCCTCCTCGTGGTCGTCGGCGGTTATGCGGCCTACAGCTACTTCCGTTTCGTCGGCGGCGTGAAGCACGTCGACGTGATCTCGAAGACCGGGAAGGACGTGGACGGTCAGGACCAGAACATCCTTCTGGTCGGCGACGACCACCGCCCCGACGGCGCCACGCAGGCCGAGCTCGACCAGCTGAGCACCACGGCGGACGGCGGCGGCACGAACACCGACACGATGATGATCCTGCACATCCCGGCCAACGGGAAGTCGGCGACGCTCGTCTCGCTCCCCCGCGACTCCTGGGTGGATGTGCCCGGCCACGGCATGAACAAGCTGAATGCGGCGTTCTCGCTGGGCAACGGCGGGACGGACCCCGCGAGCGGTGCCAAGCTGCTCATCCAGACCGTGCAGAACCTCACCGGGCTGAGCATCGACCACTACGTGCGGGTGTCCCTGCTCGGGTTCTACACGATCGCCAAGGCGCTCGGGCCCATCCAGGTGTGCCTCAACAATGCGGTGGACGACCCGTACTCGGGGGCGAACTTCCCGGCGGGCGTGTCGACGCTGGACGCTCAGCAGGCGCTGTCCTTCGTGCGCCAGCGCCATGGCCTGCCGCGCGGGGACCTGGATCGGGTGGTGCGGCAGCAGTACTTCCTCTCGGTGGAGGCGCACAAGTTCCTGTCCGCCGGAACCCTGCTGAACCCGGGGAAGCTGACGAGCGTCCTGGATGCGGTGAGCGGCTCCCTGGAGACCGATCCCGGGCTGAACTTCCTCCAGCTGGCGGCCCAGTTGCAGGGACTGACCGGTGGGAAGGTGCAGTCGGCGACCATCCCGATCTCCGGCACGCCGACCATCACGGTCGACGGTTCGGACGTCTCGATCGTGCAGGTCGACACCGACGCCATGCCAGCGTTCATCCAGAGCCTGATCGGCACCCCGACCGCGTACGACAACGCCACCGCCGCGAAGCCGGCCGACACGACGGTCACCGTTCTGAACGGCGGCAGC
The DNA here is from genome assembly GCF_900114565.1 of Leifsonia sp. CL147. GTDB lineage: Bacteria > Actinomycetota > Actinomycetes > Actinomycetales > Microbacteriaceae > Leifsonia. Next base: position 123,072 of record NZ_FOTM01000002.1, on the reverse strand, counting down.
GCGAACGGCGCCGCCACGACCGGGACGCAGACGCTCGCCGCCGCCGGCTTCAAGACCGGGACCCCCGGGGATTCGGACACGCGCTCGACGACCGTGATCCAGTACAAGGCGGGCCAGGAAGCGCAGGCGAAGGCCGTCGCCGCGTACCTGCCCGGCGCGGCCGTGCAGCAGACGGATGCCGTGAGCACGGTCACGGTGATCCTCGGCGAGGACGGCATCATGCCGACGGCGCCTGCGGCCGCCGGCTCGGGCAAGCCCGCGACCGGAAGCGCGCCGGCTCCCGCCCCGCCCGCAACCCCCACGGGCCCCGCGACGAACTACAGCGACAAGGTCTGCATCAACTAGCCCCGCATCCCTCCCCCGATTCGTCACGACTGTGCACTTAGAGACGCGTCAGGGCAACATTCGTCACGAATGTGCACTCCCGCACCGCCCAACGCAATATTCGTCACGAATGTGCATTTAGAGACGCGTCAGGGCGACATTCGTCACGAATGTCGGGCAGCGCGCCAGCGCGCAGCGCGCCTGCGCGGGCACGGGCACCCGGCTGCGGTTGGCGTCGTACAGGCCGTTGATGAGGTGCGTGTTGCCGGGGCCCCAGCTGCCGGCGCACACCGCGAGCTGGCCGGTCAGCGCGGCGTCTGCAGACGCGACATCCGCAGACGCGGCGAACGCCGCCGCCTCCTCGTGCCGCACGTGCTCCCAGCTCACCCCGTCGCTGCGGCGGATGGCGTCGGTGAAGCCGTTGAGCGAGTCGCCGGGTATGCCGTAGACGCGGGTGACGCCCGCATCCCGCAGGATCTCGACGGTGGTGTCGGCGACGCGGGTGACGCCCATCCCGCAGGCTCTTCGGTGGTGGTGCGAGCAACGCTACGCCCGGCACGGCACGTTCCTCATCGTTCGCAGAGGATTGGTGCGTTAACGTGAGCGCATCATGGTGAAGCAGGAACGAGCGCAGGTGACGCGCGAGGCGATCGTCGCCGGAGCCGCCGCGGTCTTCGGGCGTCGTGGATACGGCCTCGCGTCGATCGCGGACATCGCCGCGGAGGCGGGCGTGACCAAGGGTGCGCTCTACTTCCACTTCGCCTCGAAGGACGAGCTGGCGCGTGCCGTCATCGACGAGCAGCACCGGCGGACGATGGAGGCCGCCGCCCAGGTGATCGAGGAGGGCCGCCCGGGTCTGGAGACCATGGTGGTGCTGAGTGTCATGCTCGCGAGGCAGCTGTTCGCCGACCCGGTAGTGCAGGCCGGAATCCGGCTGAGCACGGATGTCTCGCTGTTCGACCCGCCGGTCGTCGAGCCTTATCAGGACTGGTTGCGGGCCGCCGAGGACCTCTTCCGCCGCGCGATCGAGGAGGGCGATCTCCGCCCGGAGCTCGACCCCGGGATGCTGGCCCGCGTCGTCGTTCCGGCCTACACGGGTGTGCAACTCGTCTCGGAGCTGGTCAGCCACCGGACGGACCTGATGGAGCGCGTCCGCGATCTGTGGGTCGTGCTGCTGCCGGGAATCGTGCCGGACTCCGAGTGGGAGCGGCTGCGGTCGCTGCCGGAGCTCATCCGGTAGGCGCCACCCGCCCGACCGGCCCGGCCGCAGCGCCCCCAATCCGCTACGGCCGTGCCCGGGTATGCAGACAATCTACCGCAGAACCGGACGCTCGGTATGGACTCTGCGAACGTCTCGTCCCGGCTCGCGGAAGGTCGTCCCGTAGACTTGCCGGACGGGGGATGCCGGAGACGGCGTCAGCAATCTGGGGAGGGTGCAATGCCGTCGGGTCGTCTGCCGCGGGGCACGAAACAGAAGAAGCGCGCCACGATGCGGCTGGTCTACGTCGACTTCTGGTCGGCGCTGAAGATGTCGTTCCTGGTGAGCATTATCGTGGGCGGCATCACCGTGCTGCTCGGCCTGCTCCTCTGGGCGGCGCTCGACCGGTTCGGTGTGGTGGGCGCCGTGACCAGCTTCCTGGAGGACATCGCCGGTTCCCAGGGCGCCGCGCTCGTGGCCGGAATCACCTTCCCGAACGTCATGACCTTCACGGTCGTGGTGGCGGTGCTCGAGATCATCGTGGTGTCCGCCCTCGGCGCGATCTCCGCGGCGCTGTTCAACCTCGCCGTCCACGTCGTGGGCGGGTGGAAGGTCACGTTCGGGAGCGACTGAGCTCCAGTCCGCCGACCAGCAGGTCGACGCCGAAGGCGAAGGCTGCGGCCGGATCGTCCTCGTCGAACGGCGAGCGGTCGCCGTCGGCGAGCACGCCGAGCGAGTCGTACTGGAGGCGCTGCTGCTCGTGCGAGACGTGACCGAGCACGAAATGCAGGAGGGCCGTCGCCGCGCGTCGCGAGGTCTCCGGGTCGAAGCCGCCGCGGGCGACCGCCCGGGCCAGCCGGTCGACGGTCTCCGGCGAGCCGAGGCCGAGCGCGAGCGTGCTCGACACCACCTCGGCGCCGTCGCGGTAGGCGAGCAGCGCATCCCGGAGAGCGGCCGCCTCGCTGCGCACCGCATCCCGCCAGTCGGCCGCCGGATCGACGGTTGCCGGATCGCCGGCTCTCGGATCGGCGCCTCTCGAATCGACGGCGACCGGCACCCGGCGGGCCGCGACGATGCGGTCGGCCAACTCTGCGAGCAGGGTCTGCTTGTTCGGGAAGTGCCAGTACAGCGCGCTCGGCTGCACGTCGAGCGCAGCGGCCAGCCGGCGCATGGTGAGGTCGGGCAGGCCGAGATCGTCGAGGATGCGGAGCGCCGCCTCCACGACATCGTCGCGCGAGTGCCGCCGTGCGGTTTCGTTCCCTGCCATATCCTCACTATAGTGAACACCGTTCAGGTGAACAGTGTTCAGGTAAGGATATCCGCAATGACCTCCACGACTCCCCCGCCTTCCGCTCGACCGACGCGCCGACGCTTCGACGCGACCGACCTCGCCCGCGTGGCCGTCTTCGCGGCCATCGTCGCCGTGCTCGGGCTGCCCGGCGGGATCAGCGCCTTCGGCTCCGTCCCGATCACCGCGCAGACCCTCGGCGTGATGCTGGCCGGCGCCATCCTCGGCCCCTGGCTCGGTGCGCTCTCGATGGCGACTCTGCTCGCCCTCGTCGCCCTCGGGCTCCCGCTCCTGTCCGGGGGTCGCGGCGGCATCGGCGCGTTCGTCGGCCCGTCGGCCGGCTACCTGATCGGCTGGATCGCCGGAGCGATCGTGATCGGCCTCATCGTCCACGCCGGCCGGCGCAAGCCGGTGTGGTGGCGGACGGTGCTCGGGATGCTGGTCGGCGGCATCCTCGTCGTCTACGCTTTCGGCGTCCCGGTCCAGAGTCTCGTCACCCGCCTGCCGCTGGACACGACCGCCGCCCTGAGCCTGGTCTTCGTGCCGGGAGACGTGGTGAAGGCGGTCATCGCCACGGCCATCGTCATGACGCTGGTGCGGGCGTACCCGCGCGCCTTCCGGCGCAGCTGGGCGCTGCAGCCGTCTCCGAGTCCCGAACGCGACGTCGCCCCGGTCGCGTGATCGTCGTCCTGGACGCGGGCCGGCCCGGGCTCCTCGACGACCTCCGCCGGGTGCGCGCCGACGGCGACGTGCCCCTGGTGGGCGACCCGAGGTGGCCGGCAGCGCAGTGGGCGGCGGTCCGCGCGCTGGCCGCAACGGCCGAGGTGCCGGAGGGGACGGCCTGGGCCACTCTCACGTCCGGGAGCAGCGGCGCGCCGCGGGTGGTGCTCCGCAGCGATGCGTCGTGGGCCCGGTCGTATGCTGCGGTCGCGTCGCTGCTGGACGCGGGGCCGGAGGATGTGGTCGCGCTTCCCGGACCGGCATCCTCCTCCCTCACGCTGTACTCGCTCGCTCAGGTGCTGGCCGGTGGGCCGCGGGTCGCCGTCGGCCCGGTCAGCCCGGACGCCACACACCTCCACGGCACCCCGGAGGCGCTCCGCGCAGCTCTGGAGGCGCACCCCGCCTCTCGTCTTCGCGTCGCGCTGGTCGGCGGTTCGCACCTCGATCCGGCGCTCCGGGCGCGGGCGGAGGAGCGCGGCATCCGGGTGCATGCGTACTACGGAGCGGCCGAGCTGTCGTTCGTGGCGCTCGACGACGGGTCCGGGATGGGCGCCTTCCCGGGCGTGGAACTCAGCATCCGCGACGGTGTGCTCTGGGTGCGGTCCCCGTTCACCGCGCTCGGATACGCGAGGCCGTCCGCCGGGCACGCCGCGTCCGCGGGATACGACGGTTCCGCCGGGCCGTCCGCCGGCCCGCTGCGGTTCGACGGCGACTGGGCCACGGTGGGCGACCGGGCCGAGCTGGTCCAGGGCCGGCTGCGGCTGCTGGGCCGCGCGGACGACGCCGTCCTCAGCGCGTCCGCGACGATCGTGCCCGAGGAGGTGGAGGCGGTGCTGCGCTCGGTCCCGGGAGTGCGCGACGCCGTCGTGTTCGGGATGCCGCAGGCACGGGTGGGTGCGCTCGTGGCGGCGCTCATCGAACGGAACCCGCCGGCGCCGCCGCTGAGCGACCTCCGTCGCGCCGCATCCCGGGAGCTGGCCCCGGCACACCGGCCGCGCCTGTGGTTCACGGGCGAGGTTCCGCGGACCGCCTCGGGCAAGCCCGCGCGCGCCGAGATCGCCCGACGGGCCGAGGCCGGAGAGTTGGAGCGCCTTGTCCACTGACCCTCGCCTCTCCCCCGTGATCGTGGCCGCCCGCCGCACGCCGATCGGCACGCGCGGTCGCGCCCTCGCGCACATCCCGGTCGGGGAGCTCGCGGCGCATGCCATCCGCGCCGCCGTCTCCGACGCCGAGGAGGTCACCGGCGCGCCGGTGACGATCGCCGACGTCCTGCTCGGCAACTGCATGGGTCCCGGCGGCAACCCGGGACGGATCGCGGCCCTGGCGGCCGGGCTCGGCGTCGCGACGCCAGGCGGCACGGTCGACCGGCAGTGCGGCAGCGGACTTGCCGCGGTGATGGATGCGGCGGCCGCGATCCGCGCCGGAGACGAGCGCCCGCGGGTGGCGGGTGGAGTCGAGAGCCCGTCGACGGCTCCCGTCCGGACCGACCACGGCGTGGCCTACGAGCGTGCGCCCTTCGCCCCCGCCGGGTTCCCGGACCCGGGGATGACGCGGGCCGCCGAGGATCTCGCGTCGGCGGACGGCATCCTCCGCGCCCGCCAGGACGCGCACGCCGCGCGCAGCCATGCGCGCGCTGCCGCCGCTCTGGCCGACGGACGGTTCGAGGACGAGCTCGTACATATCGGCGACGCGGCTGCGGACGACGCGATCGGAGGGGCGGCGGGCGTGCTCCACCGCCTCCCGGCCCTGTTCCCGGGCGGCACCCTGACCGCCGGGACCTCGACACGGATCGGGGACGGCGCGGCCGCGGTCGTCGTGATGCCGGCTCGCGGCATCCCGGGCATCCCCGGCCTCGCCGTCCGCTCCTGGGCCGTGGCCGGATGCGACCCCGCGCTCCCGGGACTGGGCGCCGCCCCCGCGGTGCGTACGGCACTCGAGGATGCGGACGCGACCGTCTCGGCCGTCTCCGCGTTCGAGATCGTCGAGGCGTTCGCCTCCCAGAGCCTCGCCGTGCTCGACCGGCTCGGGATCGCCGACGATGACCCCCGGGTCTGTGCCGACGGCGGCGCGCTGGCGCTCGGGCATCCGTGGGGAGCGAGCGGAGCCGTTGCGGTCGTCCGGCTGTTCAGCCGCCTGGTGCGTGCAGGCGCTCCGGCCGGGACGCTCGGAGTGGCTGCAGCATCCATCGGCGGCGGGATGGGCGTCGCCGCGGTCTTCGAGGTGGTCCGGTGAACGCCGCACACGCGATCCGGCTGGAGGGGGTCGGCGTCCGGCTCGGGGACGTGGACGCGCTACGCGGCGTCGACCTGGCCCTCGACGCCCGGACCGTGGCGGTCATCGGCGAGAACGGATCGGGGAAGTCCACGTTCGCGCGCCTGCTCGCCGGGCTGGTGCAGCCGACCGCGGGCACGACGCAGGTCATCGGGCTCGATCCGGCGAGCCAGGCGGGCGAACTGCGCCGCCGCGTCGCCGTGGTCTTCAGCAACCCCGATGCGCAGATCGTCATGCCGACCGTCGGAGAGGACGTCGCGTTCTCCCTGCGTCCCGACCGGCTCTCCCGCGACGAGAGCCGCCGCCGTGCGGACGAGGCGCTCGACCGCTTCGGGCTGAGCGCACTGCGCGACCGTCCGTCGCACGACCTCTCCGGCGGGCAGAAGCAGCTGCTGGCCCTCGCCGGCGCCTTCGTCCGCCGGCCGGAGCTCGTGGTCGCCGACGAGCCGACCACCTACCTCGACGCGCGCAACGCACGCCGGGTCTCGGAACACCTGCTGGCCGACACCGGCCACCGCCTCGTCGTCGTCACCCACGACCTCGCGCTCGCGGAGCGGTGCGAGACGGCGGTGCTGTTCGCCGGGGGCCGGGTGGAGGCGGTCGGGCATCCGACCGATGTCATCGCCGAATACCAGGCGGCGCTCGCATGCTGAGCCTGTACCGCCCCGGCCACGGCATCCTGCACCGCATGCCCGCCGGACCGAAACTGCTCCTCCTCCTCGGGGCGGTGCTCGCGGTGTCGGTGCTGCCCTCGCACTGGTGGGCGGCGGTCGCGGCCGGAGTGGTCGCCGTCGGCTACGCGGTCGCCGGCTTCGGCGACGGCATGCTCGGGATGCGGGTCCTCGCACAGCAGACCCTGATGCTGCGCTGGCTGCTTCTCGTGACCTTCGTGCCGCAGCTGATCTTCCTCGGGCCGGAGGCGGCGGTCGCCAACACCGCCCGGGTGACGGCAGCCGTACTGCTCGCCGGCCTGCTCGTTCTCACCACGCGGGTGACGGACCTTCTGGACGCGGTGGAGCGGGGCCTCCGTCCGCTGAGGCGGTTCCGCTTCGACTCGGAGCGCGCGGCGGTGCTGCTGACCGTCACGCTCACCACGGTGCCGGTGCTCGCCCGCCTGGCCCAGGAGGTGCGGGACGCGCAACGCGCACGCGGCGCACGGCCGGGACTGAGGCTGTTCGCCGTCCCCTTCCTCATCCTGTCGCTGAAGCACGCCGACCAGCTGGGCGAGGCCCTCTCGGCGCGGGGTGTCCGATGACCGCGCGGCCAGCGGTGCTCGGGCCGGTCGTGGACGACGAGACCCGCTGCATCCACTACGGGACGCCACTGGATGTGGTGGCGATCCGCTTCGCCTGCTGCGACGCGTACTACCCGTGTCATCTGTGCCACGCCGAGACGGCCGACCACGCGGCGCAGCAGTGGCCGCTGGAGAGTCGCGGCGAGCGGGCCCTGCTGTGCGGAGTCTGCGACCACGAGCTGACGATCGCGGAATACCTCGTGGCCGACGCCTGCCCGCGCTGCGGGGCCGCGTTCAACCCGGGATGCCGGCTGCACACCCACCTGTACTTCGAGGTCTGACGCTTCGCGGCCATCGGCCGCCCGCGCGCCCGCTCGACATTCGTCACGAATGTGCACTCCGGCGCGGTGTAGCGCAACATTCGTCACGAATGTGCACTCCGACGCGGCCCAACGCGACATTCGTCACGAATGTGCACTCCGACGCGGGCCAACGCAACATTCGTCACGAATGCGCACTCCGACGCGGCCCAACGCGACATTCGTCACGAATGGGGCGCGGCGGGCGCAGCGCCGCCGGGCACGCGTGGTGCGTGCCCGGCGGGGGCGGCAGGCGCTAGAACCAGCCGAAGAGGCGGTCCAGCAGCCCGGACAGACCGTCGAGGCCCGGGATGCCGTGGTGCGGCTTGCCGGCCTTGACCATGAGGGTCGTCCATCCGATGACGCGGTCAGCGGCGTCCTGCACCGACAGCGTGTGCCGGCCGTTGCGCGTGTCGCTCGGAACGGTCAGCTCCAGGACTCCGTCCGCGGGCACCTGGACCCAGCCGACGCTGAGGCTCTGCGGCTTGGAGTGCAGCCAGACCGACACCCACTCGCCGGCGTGCTCCGCGCCGACCGTCACCCGGATCGCGTCGCCGGGGCGGTACGTGTCCGTGTCGACGGAGACCCCGTCCTCGAGCGCCTTGGTGAGCGCCGACTCTTTCGCGGCCTTCGGGTCTGTTCCCGGCTTCGGGTTCGACGGGGCGTCGGCCACAGTGAGGGGGACGCGCACCGTCGTGCCGGAGTCCGGAGCGGTCAGCACCAGCGTGCTCGCGCCGGCCGCGTTCGCGGGGACGGTGACGGCGACGCTCGCACTGCCCGCGGCATCCACCGGCACCGAGCCGAGCGGCGCCCAGCCGTTCCAGGACAGGTCCAGCGTCGTGTTGGCCGGGCTGCCGAGCGAGGTGAGATTCAGCTTGGACATCTGGAGGGTGACCTCCTGTCCGCGCTGCAGAACGCCCGAGGGCACACCGCTGACACCGACGCCGCGCTTCTCGAAGCTCGGCGAGACCGGGCTGTTCTTCTGGAGGTAGCCGATCCAGGCATCCCGGTCGATGAGCCCCGAATCCGTGGTGCCGGTGCCGGCGGCGAAGGCCCGGAAGTTGTCGCCGCCCTGCAGCAGGAACGAGAACGAGCCGATGCGGTACGACTTCGCCGGGTCGATCGGCTTCCCGTTCACGTGGATGCTCGTGATGCGATCGCCCTCGGGCCGCGCGACGTCGTAGGTGTAGCTGACGTTCTTCGACAGTCCGAGGTTGAGGAACGGCCGGCTCGGCACGGTGCCGTCCGCATTCCGCTGCCACTGCTGTTCGAGTGCCTGTTTGAACTGCGCGCCGGTGAGGGAGGTGGTCCACAGGTTGTTCACGAAGGGCAGGACCGCGTTGGCCTGGGCGTAGGTGACCGTTCCGTCCGTCCCGTAGAGCAGATCTGCGCGAAGACCTCCCGGATTGAGCACGCCGATCTCGGCGCCGCCCAGCTCCGGGAGAGACAGCGTGGACACCAGCGAGTCGGCGACCAGGTTGCCGAGAGTGGACTCGCTCATGCGGTCGTCGCGGGCACCGTTCAGGTAGGCCGTGGTGATGTCCTTCGTCACCGAGCCGACCTTCCGGTCGCCGATGACAGCCGCATCGGCGAGCGCCTTGTCGACGATCGTCTTGACGGCCGCGACCCGGGGATAGGCGGCCACGAGGGTGCTGTCCGCGTCGGTCGTCCGGGCGACGTTGCGCGCGGTGTATGCCGTGACCGTATCGGTCTCCGGGTCCACCGTCAGCTTCACCTGGCCGATGTTCTCGCCGTAGCTGCCGGTCTGGACGATCGGGCGCGTCACGCCTGCGAGGCCCGGAACCGGGCCGTCCCACGCGTAGAGCTTGTGCGTGTGGCCGGTGAAGATGGCCGCGACCTTGGCGCTCGTCTTCGTGACGATGTCGGCGAACGCACCGCCTGCTGCGACCTCCTGCTCGAGCGTCGCCCCCTCCGGCGTCCCGAAGCCGGCGCCCTCGTGGTATTCGGCGACCAGCACATCGGCCTCGCCGTTGGCGGGGTCGCCGTCGGTGAGCTCAGCTGCGACGCGGTTGACCGCCTCCACGGGGTCGCCGAAGTCGAGGGCCGAGATGCCTCCCGGCGAGACCAGCGTCGGGGTCTCCTGCGTGACGGCGCCGATGACGCCGACCTTCAGGCCGCCGGCGTCGAACACCGCGTACTCCGGCAGCGCCGGGGTCTTCGTGCCCTTCTCGTAGACGTTGGCGCCCAGGTAGGAGAAGCCGGCCGCATCCTTCACCCGTCCGGTGAGGTCGGCGTAGCCCGTGTCGAACTCGTGGTTGCCGACCGCGCTCGCCGTAAGGTCGAGCGCGTTCAGTGTGTCGATCGTCGGGATATCGCCGGCCGAGGCCGAAGCGAACAGGGAGGCGCCGATGTTGTCGCCGCCGGAGAGGAACAGCGAGTTCGCCTCTCCGCCCTCCGCACGCAGCTTCTCGATCGTGCCGGCGAACTTCACCGTGTTGGCGTCGATCCTGCCGTGGAAGTCGTTGATGTTCAGCAGGTTGAGCGTGACGGGCTTCGCCGCGAGTCCCAATCCGATGACGATCGGGTCGTGGTCGCTCGACCGGTACGGGTCGGGCGCATAGAAGTTCGTGACGTTGTAGTTGTACCGGCTGTACTCCAGCGCCACCGATTCTCCGGAGTTGATGTTCCAGACGTCGGCGCCGGTGATCGCACCGTCGAGCGCGGGCGAGGCGAGCACGTGGTCGAGCGAGCCGACGGTGCCCCCGAAGGAGTACGTCGCCTTGGAGGTGCGCGTGCTCACCTGGTCGACGTAACCGGCGTCGGTGAGGATCGTGATCGGGTCCTCCCTCAGGTAGGCGTTGAAGTCGCCGATCAGCAGGACCTTGTCGGTCTTCAGCGCCGTCTTGCGCTCGTCCGCGAACGCCACGAGGGCGGTCGCCTGCTTCACCCGGGAGGCGTTGGACGCGCCCTGCCCGTCGCCCTGGTCGGCATCCGCGCCCGAGCCGGAGCCCTTCGACTTGAAGTGGTTGACGATCGCGACGAACGCCGATGCGTCCTTCGCCCCGGCTTTCTTGAAGGCCTGCGCGAGCGGCTGACGGGCGTTCGCGAACGCCGGGTCGTCGAGGATCTTCGACTCGCCGACCGGGACCGCGTTCGCCTTCTTGTAGATAAACGCCGTGCGGATGACGTCCTCCGTGGCCGGGACGGCGGACGGCGACGGCACGTACGCCCACACCTCAGAGCCGGCCGCCGCGTTGAGCGCGCCGACGAGGGTGGAGAGGGCCGAGTCGCGGTCCTCGCCGAACCGGGCGGAGTTCTCGATCTCCTCGAGAGAGACGACGTCGGCGGTGAGGCCGTCGATCGCCGCGACGATCTTGTCCTGCTGCCGTTTCAGGTTCGTGGCGTCGGCAGCGCCGCGAGCATCGCATCCACTGTTCACGGTGACCGGGTGCCCGTCGCGGTCGGTGTAGAAAGTGCAGCCGGTGAGCTGGTCGCCGGTCGTCGTGAAGTAGTTCAGCACGTTGAAGGTCGCGAGGCGCAGATCGCCGCCGACGTTCCCGGGCGCCGCCGTCCGCGTGTTCGTGAACGCGACCGGCTGCACCGACGCGGCGTTCGCCGGCGTCAGTTCGCCGGTGGGCTGGAACTTCCACGTGTTGTTGCGGTAGTCGAGGACGACCGGCCTGGTGAACGCGACCGGCGCGCCGACCCGGACCGGTGCCGTCGACGACAGGTAGGGCAGCGGCTTCGATTTATTCGCCGAGCTCAGGAAGTTGGTCGAGGCACCGTCGTCGAGCGTGACAGCACGCGCGGCGTTGTCCGCGACGACCGCGCCGTACTCGGGGGTACCAGGACGCGCGGCCTCGGTCGGCTGCACCAGCGGCTTGTCGCCGGCTGCGAGGCCGATCTCGCCGTACTGGTTGGCGGCGTAGACGTCGGTGACGGTGAACGCACCCTGCGGTGCCAGCAGCATCCCCTCGAGGCTCTCGCGCTGAGCGGCCGTGCCCGGCAGCCCGATCGTCGCGGGGACGGGCGCGCTGACGGTGGACGCATCCAGCCGGGAGACTCCCGTCGCGGTGATCTCGGTGAGACCGTTGAACTCGCTCACGGCGCCGGTGACCTTCACGTAGTCGCCGGTGGCGACCGTACCGGCGAAGGACGAGCCGAAGACGAAGACGGCATCCGAGGCGGTGTGGGTGGCGAGGTCGAGGGATCCGCCGGTCCCGGGCGTCTGGAGGTAGAAGCCGTTGAAGCCGCCCGTCGCGTACTGCGCGGTGACGACTCCGGTCGTGGTGACCGTGGTGCCCGCTTTCGGGCTCACGTCGCCGGTGCCCTGGATGTCGGCGATCGGCGTGATGCCGTCGGCCGGCGTCCCGGGGTCGCCGGTTCCGGGGTCGCCGGCCCCGGGGTCGCCGGTGCCGGGGTCGCCGGTTCCGGGGTCGCCGGTTCCGGGGTCACCGGCCCCGGGGTCGCCGGGCGCCGAGGCCGCGTTCTGCGGAGTGATGGAGGCGCTGAGCGCGAAGTCGGCGCTGTTGTCGTCGGTGTCCGCGAAGTCCGTCCTCACCAACGACTTCACGTCGGTGTTGCCCGACGGAGCCGGGGCCTTCGCCGTCTCGAAGGTGTTCGACGTCCCGTAGCCGAGGAGGTCGGCGACGCTCGCGTTCCCGGTGACCGAGCCGGTCGGCAGAGTCAGCGCCGACGCGCTCTTCGCGAGGATCAGCGTCCCCGCCGCGCCGCTCGGGTTGAGCGCGTTGCTCGCAACATCCGGAGTCGGCAGCGCCTGACCGCTCGTGCCGTTCGACGCTCCGCCGACGAGATAGTAGCCCTTCGCGCCGATCGAGCCCGTCAAGGGCACGAGACCTGTGGAGGCGCTCGTCCCGGTGGCCGGACGGTACTGGATGCTCCACCCGGCCAGGCTGACGGCGCTGTCGCCCGGGTTGTAGAGCTCGACGAACTTGTTGCCGAAGGCGGCGCCGGCGCTTCCGCCGGAGAGGTACGCCTCGTTGATGACGACGCCGCTGCCGTCGGTGCCGGCGAAGGCGGGAGTCGCGACGAGCGCACCGGCGGCGAGGCCGGCTCCCGCGATCGTGGCCGCCGCTGCGCGGGCGAGCCTGCCGAATCTGCGTGACATTGTTCTCCTGATGTCGGTGAGGGGATGAGTCCGCGCCCCAACGTAGGGACGTGGTCGAACGGGACTGTTTCTCCTGAGTGAACGTACAGAAAACTCGTACGCGGGTAGACCGCTCATTCGAGCAACGCTCGGCGCCGGACCCCGATACGCCATGATGAGAGGCATGCGGATCGACGAGATCGCCCACTTCCGGGCCCTGGCCGCGGAGGGGCATCCCGCCCTCGCGGCCGAGACCCTCGGGGTCTCGCAATCGACCCTCACGCGCTCCCTCGCCCGCCTGGAGCAGGAGATGGGCGTCGAGCTGTTCGACCGCCGTCGCGGCCACCTCGAGCTCAACCAGTACGGCGAGATCCTGCTCGCCCACGCCACCCGGGCCGAGTCTGAGCTCGAGAACGCGCGCGCACGGATCGAAGCGCTGCGCGACCCCTCCGGAGGGACGGTGTCGGTCGCCTACGTCTCGTCGTTCGGCGGCTGGCTCATCCCGCGCGTGATCAGCGAGTACCGGGCGCTGTTCCCCGACATCCGCTTCGTGCTGCACGGCGGGACGGCGGACACCGTGCTGGATGCGCTCCGCGAGGGCGCCGCGGACCTCGCCTTCCTCAGTCCCGACCCCCGCGATCCGGAGATCGAGTGGAAGCCGCTCACCGCGGAGCAGCTCGTGCTCGGGGTGCCGGACGGGCATCCACTCGCCGGCCGGGACGCGGTGAGCGTCGCCGACCTCGAACCGTACGACCTCGTGTCGTTGCGCACCGGCTCGGGGCTGCGTCACATCGCGGACGCCTACTTCGCCGCCCACGGCGTGGTGATGGAACCAGTGATCGAGGTGACCGAGCTGTCGACGCTGAGGGGGCTGGTGCGCGACGGGGTCGGCGTCGCGCTCATCCCGGACCTGCCTGCGGAGCCCGGGATCGTCGCGGTCCCGCTGCGCGACGAGGCGACGCGCATCATCGGGCTGGCCCGCAATCGCTCCCGCTCGCAGTCGGCGGCCGCGGAACAGTTCGCGCGCTTCGTCCACGAGGAGCTCGACTCGCTCGAGTGAGGGCTTCGCGCCTCGCGGCATTCGTCACGAATGTGCAGTCTCAGCGCGCGTAGGGCGACATTCGTCACGAATGTGCAGTCCCAGCGCGCGCAGGGCGACATTCGTCACGAATGCGCAGTCTCGGCGCGCGCAGGGCGACATTCGTCACGAATGCGCAGTCCCAGCGCGCGTAGGGCGACATTCGTGACGAATGTCTCAGGAGTCGGCCGCGTCCTCGGCCGCGTCCTCCGCCGCTTCCTCGGCCTGCTCGCCGTGCTGGACGATGTCGCCGCTCTGGAAGAGGATCCCCTGCGCGGTCTCCCGCCACTGGGGCTTCGCGCGGAGGAGGAACTCCAGCTCCATGCTGAAGTGCTTGTACTCCTCTCCGAGCGAGTCGCGCATGATGGCCTTCGCCACCTCGTCCTTCTCCACCGCGATGCGCTGCTCGTACCAGCCGATCGCCTCCGCCTCCTCGGCCAGGCTGGCGCACATCCGGGCGAACGTACGGGTCTCTTCGCTGAGCTCGCTCGGCGGCTCGTGGTACTGGTCCGTGGACACCGGATCTCCTCCCGTCCTCGATTCGCCGAGGCACCGCCCCATCAAAAGACCGTCCGGCCCGTTAAGCAACCGGCGGACCGCAGGAAACAGGACCGACCTGTGCGTGTCAGCCCGTGCCGAATGGATGCGCTCCTATAGTCGTAGTGCTGGGGGGATCGTCTGCCGGACGTCGAGTCGTGCGCGCAGGTCGGGGGTCGACACGTCCCTCCCCGGCGGAAAAGGGGGAACGGGGTGTTCGACGGCCTGCTCGGCATCGATGTCGTGGACGGACCAGCGCCCATCGTGGTCTTCGCCGCTGCCGCGCTGCTCTTGGTCGCCCTGCTGCTGCGCCGGCCGTCGCGCGCGTGGCTGCTGCGGCTGGCGGTCGCCGTGCCGGCCGGGCTGCTCGCCGCGGTCGTCACCTGGCTGGTCTGCGTCCGGTGGCTCAACCTGTTCGGGGAGTCCCTCGGCTACGGCAACTACGCTTGGCTCGGCGCCGCCTTCGTCGGGGTGGCCATCGCGGTGGCGAGCATCCGCCGGCGGCCGCGCTGGCGCATCCCGGTCGCGCTCGGCGCCATCCCGGTGTTCCTCCTCGCGGCGGCTGTCGGGATCAACGCCAACTACGGCCTGGACCGCACGGTCGCGAGCGTCCTGGCCATCGCCGTGCCCCGGCCGCTGAAGCTCGCCCCTCCCGCGAACGCGTCGTCGGCCGAGTACGACTCGACGCTCTGGAAGCACTGGAAGCCGCCGGCGGACATGCCCGCGCACGGCACGCTCGGCACCGCGTCCATCCCGGGGACCGTCAGCGGCTTCCATGCCCGCGACGCCGGCCTGTACCTTCCCCCGGCGGCGCTCGTCGCGCATCCACCCGCGCTGCCACTGATCGTGATGATGATGGGACAGCCGGGGAACCCGGATCCAGAACCCATCGCCGAGGTTCTCGACGGGTACGCGGCGACGCATCACGGCCTCGCGCCCGTGGTGGTCGTCGCGGACCAGCTCGGCAGCCCGTACGACGACACGCTCTGCCTCGACACCGCGCGCTTCGGCAACGCGGAGACGTACATCACGAAGGACGTCACCGCCTGGGCGGAGAAGACGCTGCCCGTCACCCGCGACCACCGGTTCTGGACGGCGGCCGGCTACTCCAACGGCGGGCTGTGCGCGCTGTCGTTCGCCATCGACCACCCGGAATTGTTCAACAGCATCCTGGACATCTCCGGCGAGGAGTTCCCGGGCGCCGAACATCCCGACCGCACGCTGAAGGAGGCGTTCGGCGGGAACCAGCAGGCCTACGATGCTGCGAAACCCTTCATCAAACTCCGCCATTTCACCCACGCCGGAATGTCCGCGATCTTCACCGCGTGCAGGGACGACCCGGTGTTCCACCACGTCGCGATCCAGGCGCTGGCCGCGTCGCGCGGCGCGGGAATCGACAGCGCCTTCGTCGACGTCGCCGTCGGAGGCCATGGGCGGGGCGCCCTGATGGGCGGTCTGACCGGCGGCGTCAAGCTGCTGTACCCACTGCTCGGACTCGAGCAACCGGGCTGATCCTGTGCGCCGGTGTCGGTGCCGGGGATGACAATGGATGCGTCCCCCGCTCACCGGAGCCGATCACCCGGAGCCGATCACGCCACCCTTCATCGTCTTCCTCACGACCTGGTCGTTCGACCCGGCGGCCGCCGTTGTGCTCGTGGTGGCGGCCGGCCTCTACCTGGGTGGCATCGCCCGCCTCCGCCGGAGGGGCCACCACTGGCCGGCGCGACTGACGGCGGCGTACCTCCTGCTCGGGCTCGGCTCCTACGCGGTCGTGTCGTTCGGCTTCCTCGGAGCGGAGAGCGTGAATCTGCGCTGGGCCTTCACCACGCGGATCGCGCTCCTGCTCTTCGTCGTCCCCGGCCTGATCAGCATCGGCCGCCCGGTCGCGCTGGCGCGCGTCGCGCTGAGCGGAGACGGGCGGCAGCGCACCGACCGGTTCATGCGGTCCTGGCCGGTGCGACTGTTCGGCAACGCGATCTTCGCGCCGGTCTTCGCGTGCGTCGTGTTCCTCGTGTTCCTCACGCCGGTCGCCGCGATCCTCCGCGACTCGACCTGGTCGCAGTGGAGCATCTCCGTCCTCACCCCTCTCTGCGGCCTGCTCCTGGTGCTCCCGATCGCGGCGCACTCGGTGTTCCGGACCAGCTTCTTCGTGACGGTCGAATTCCTCCTGGCCTTCGTCGCGCTCATCCTGGATGCGATCCCCGGCCTGCTGCTGCGCCTGAACGACACGGTCCTCGATCACGCGCCCGCGATCTCCGGACAGCTTCCGGCCTGGTTCCCGAACCCGTTGCACGACCAGCACCTCTCTGGCGACTTCCTGTGGTTCATCGCGGAGGTCGCGGACGTGCCCGTCCTCGTCATCCTGTTCATCCGGTGGATGCGGCTGGACCGGCACGAGGGCAAGCGGATGGACGACCTGACCGACGAGCAGATGGAGGAGCTGACCCGGCAGCACCTGCAGCAGCGGCCGTGACGGGGATGCCGGGGCGGCGACCGCTGCTGCCCGGGTGACAGCTGAGCGGTGCGCGGCGCCGGGGCCCCTGCACGGTCAGGGCTCGAGCGTCTCTCGGAGCCTCCGTGCGAGGTCGGTCGCTGCGGTCAGCTCGGCGGGGTCGGCAGCGCGAGCCGTGCGCTCCGCCCACTCGACGCGGAGAGGGCGGATGCGTTCCAACGTCGCCCGCCCCTCCTCGGTCAGCCGCACGAGGGGTGCGCGTGCATCGTCGGGGTCGGGCACCCGCTCGACGAGCCCCGCCTTCTCCAGGGCGGTGACGCTCTCGGCGGCGGACTGGCGACGCATTCCTCTTCGACGCGCGATTCCCGCGACGCTGAGCGGACCGTGAGCGACCGCGCCGAGGGTCAGCCAGCGGGCCGCGGTGAGCCCCTCGCCGGCCACGATGGCGTCGCCCGCGCGCGTGAGGGCGTCGGCAAGACGGAAGACCTCGTCGACCAGCTCCGTCAACCGGCGGGCGGCGTCGGTCACTGCGCCTGCACCGCCGCCGTCGGCCCCGCCGCAGCCTCGACCGCCTCCGCCGGCTCCGGCTCCGCCGCAGCCTCGACGAGGCAGACGATGTGGCCGTCGTGGTCGCGCACCACGGCCATCCGTTCGCCCCAGGGCTGATCGGCGGGCGCATCCACGACCGTTCCGCCGGCCGCGACCCAGCGCTCGGTGATCGCATCCACTGCGGGGACGGCGAAGGCGGCGGCGACCGCCGCGTCCGAGGCGACCGCCGGACGCTCGTGCAGCATCACTTCCAGCCCCTCCGCCGTGCGGAGCCAGGCGAACCCGTCGCCGATCCGCTCGGTGCTCAGGCCGAGCACGTCTGTGTAGAGCCGGAGGGCGGAGGGAAGCGAGGACACGGAGACGACGATGCGGCGAAGGGATGCGGTGGCCATGGCGCTACTCTGCCGTTTCGACAGGTGCCTGTCAAATTCGGGAGAGGTCCTCAGCTGGCACCGCACCGCCGGCACACGCCCGGACCCTCGCGCAGTGCTCCGCACTCGACACACACCTGCGCGAGCCAGCACGCGGCGTCGCCGCCCTCCTGCAGCTCGTCCTCGTCCCACTCCCGCTTGCCCCGCTCGTCCCGCTCGTCCCGTTCCGGCTCGGCCTGCAGGTGCTCCCGCAGGCGCGCATCCGCGTTCGGTCCCGGACGCGGCGCGCCGGCCGGCGGCTCTGCCCCCGGGTCAGTCGCGGCCATCCGGAACCCCGGCGGCGAGCTCGGCGAAGACGTCCGACGCATCCTCGAACCGTGACAGCCCGGCGCTCTGCCCCATCCACAGGGAGAGCAGTTCGGCGTCGCCGTTCTCTGCGGCGCGGCGGCGGAAGATCCCGCTGAGGATGTTCTGCAGCGGGAACGAGGCGATCGCGCCGTTCTGCTCGATCGTCCGAACCGCGCGGTTGGGGAGCCCGCGCGCGGGACGCCCGCTCATGGCGCGGGTGAGCACGGTGTCGTGGGCGGCAGCGGTCCGGATGCGCTCGCGGTGCGCCTCCCGGGCCGCGGACTGCCGCGTGGCGAGGAACGCCGACCCGACCTGGACACCGTCGGCACCGAGCGCGAAGGCCGCTGCGACTCCGCGGCGATCCGCGATCCCGCCGGCCGCGATCACCGGCACGCCGACCGCATCCACGACCTGCGGGATGAGCGACAGGCCACCGACGAGGCTCGCCTCAGGCGCATCCAGGAACGACGGTCTGTGCCCTGCCGCTTCGAGGCCGGAGGCGACGATCGCATCCACGCCGCCGGCGTCGAGCGCCTGCGCCTCGGGGACGGTGGTCGCCGCGCCGAAGACGCGGATGCCGCGGCGGTGCGCTTCCTCGATGAGCTCCGCCGACGGCACGCCGAAGACGAAGCTCAGGACCGCCGGCCGCGCGTCGAGAGCCGCCTCGAGCTGGGCGGAGAATTCGGGCAGCGGCGCGACCGGCCACGCCGGGGGCTCGATCCCGGCCGCCTCGAAGAGGTCCGCGAGACCGGCCACCGCAGCCTCGAACTCGGCGCGGTCGAAGGGCGCGCCCGGCGCCTGCTCCCCCGGACCCTGGAAGGGCAGCCAGAGATTGAACGCGAACGGCCGGGACGTCTGCTCCCGCAGTTCCTGTCCCACGGCGGCGATGCGTTCGGGACTCAGGCCGTAGAGGCCGAACGAGCCGAGCCCGCCCGCCTCGCTGACGGCGGCCGTCAGCGCAACGGACGACATCCCTCCGAAGGGACCGAGCACGATGGGCGTCTCGATCCCCACCAGGCGGCTCAACTCCATCCCGGACCTCCTCGATCGGCGGTTCCGGGCCTGCCGGCACGGGCCGCGCGTCGATCATACCCGCGGCCTGGTGCGCCGATCCGCCCGCTCTAACGCAATATTCGTCACGAATGTGCACTCCGCCCCGGGCTAACGCAACATTCGTCACGAATGTGCACCCCGCCCCGGGCTAACGCAACATTCGTCACGAATGTGCACCCCGCCCCGGGCTAACGCAACATTCGTCACGAATGTGCACCCCGCCCCGGGCTAACGCAACATTCGTCACGAATGTGCACTCCGCCCCGCTCTAACGCAAGATTCGTCACGAATGTGCACTCCGCCCCGGGCTAACGCAACATTCGTCACGAATGTGCACTCCGCCCCGGGCCAACGCAACATTCGTCACGAATGCGCACTCCGCCCCGCGCCAACGCGACATTCGTGCGAATGTCGCCGGGCCGGGGCGCGCCGCACCTTGACGGCAACAGCAGGCAGGGTACGTTCCGCAGCATGGCGGGTCGACGACGGAGCCCCGAGGTGCCTCGGTGAGCACCATAACGTCGGGAGGCGTCGACCTTCACGCCCTCGCCGGCGCCCTGACCTCCCGCGTCGACGGTGAGGTGCGCTTCGACAACGGCACGCTCGGCGCGTACTCGACCGACGCCTCCAACTATCGTCAGGTGCCGATCGCCGTGGTCGTGCCGCACACGATCGACGCCGGAGTCGAGACCGTCTCGATCTGCCACGACCTGGGGGTGCCGCTGCTCAGCCGCGGCGGCGGGACGAGCCTCGCCGGCGAGTGCACCAACAACGCCGTCGTCATCGACTGGAGCAAGTACTGCGACCACCTGGTCTCGCTCGACCCGCAGGCCCGCCGGGCCGTGGTGGAGTGCGGCATCGTCCTCGACGACCTGAACGCCCTGCTCGCCCCGCACGGGCTCATGGTCGGCCCCAAGCCCGCGACCCACTCGCACTGCACGATCGGCGGGATGATCGGCAACAACTCGTGCGGATCCACCGCCCAGGCGTACGGGAAGATGGCCGACAGCGTCCGCCGGCTCGAAGTTCTCACCTACGACGGCGAGCGCCTGTGGGTCGGGCCGACGAGCGACGAGGAGTTCGCCCGCGTGACCGCCGAGGGCGGCCGTCGCGCCGAGCTCTATGCGGGCTCGCGTGCGATCGCCGACGAATTCGGCGACGACATCCGGGCGCGCTTCCCCGACATCCCGCGCCGCGTCTCGGGGTACGGCCTGGACTCCCTCCTACCGGAGCACGGGTTCGATGTCGCCAAGGCGCTCGTCGGGTCGGAGTCGACCCTCGTGACCGTCCTGCACGCCGAGATCGACCTCGTCCCGGTGCCGGCGGCGAAGACCCTGCTCGTGCTCGGATTCCCCTCGATCACGGACGCCGCCGACGCCGCCCCCGCCATCGCGCCCTTCGACCCGACGATGATCGAGGGGATGGACGACCTCCTGGTCGGCAACGAGAGGCGAAAGGGCAAGAACCCCGAGGCGCTGAAGCTGCTCCCGGAGGGTCGCGGGTGGCTGACCGTTGAGCTTCCCGGCGCGGACGCCGACGAGGTCGAGGAGAAGGCGCGGAGGCTGCGGGCCACGCTCGCCGGCCTCGACCCTGCGCCGCAGGTCGCCCAGTTCGACGACGCGGCGCTGCAGCAGAAGATCGTCGAGATCCGCGAGGCCGGACTCGGAGCGACGGCCCGCGCTCCGGACGGCCGGGATCACTGGCCCGGATGGGAGGACGCCGCCGTTCCGCCGGATCGGCTCGGGGACTATCTGCGCGACTTCGGCGACCTCCTGAGCGAGTTCGGCTACGACCGCGTCTCCCTCTACGGGCACTTCGGGCACGGCTGCGTGCACTGCCGCATCCCCTTCGAGCTGACCACCGAGCACGGCATCTCGACGTATCGCGCCTTCATCGAGCGGGCAGCGAAACTCGTAACCGACTACGGCGGTTCGCTCTCGGGAGAGCACGGGGACGGCCAGGCGCGCGGCGCCCTGCTGCCGATCATGTTCGGCGACCGGGTGATGGAGGCGTTCCAGCGGACCAAGGCGCTGTTCGACCCCGGCAACCGCCTCAATCCCGGCAAGGTCGTGCATCCCCTCCCGCCGACCGAGAACCTGCGCCTCGGCGCGACCTACCGGCCGAAGGTGGATGTGTCCCTCCACTTCTCGTACCCGGACGACGGCGGCCGGTTCGACACAGCCGTGCTCCGCTGCGTCGGCGTCGGCAATTGCCGCAGCCACTCCGGGGACGTCATGTGCCCGTCGTTCCGCGCCACCGGCGAAGAGGAGCACTCCACGCGCGGACGCTCGCGGCTGCTGTTCGAGATGCTCAGCGGCCGGTTCCGTCCGGGGCCCATCGAGGACGGCTGGCGTTCGCCCGAGGTCCTCGACGCCCTCGACCTGTGCCTGGCGTGCAAGGGATGCCGCTCCGACTGCCCGGTCGACGTCGACATGGCCACGTACAAGGCCGAGTTCCTCTCGCACCACTACGAAGGGCGCTTGCGGCCGGCCGCCCACTACACGATGGGATGGCTCCCGCTTCTGGCCCGGGCGGCTCGCGTTGCGCCGTCCCTCGTCAACCGGCTGGCGCGCCTCCCCGTCCTCTCCCGGCTGGGCAAGCGGCTCGGCGGTATCGAACCGGACCGGCCCGTTCCGCGCTTCGCGCCCGAGCGGTTCACCGACTGGTTCGCGGCGCGCCCGCCGGCGCCTTCGGCTCCGCTCGGAGACGTGATGATCTGGCCCGACACGTTCACCGACAACTTCCATCCCTCGATCGGCCGGGCCGCCGTCGCCGTGCTGGAGGACGCCGGATACCGCGTCGTGCTGCCGCCCGGACACCTCTGCTGCGGGTTGACGTGGATCTCGACCGGGCAGCTGGGGGTCGCCGAGCGGATGCTCCGGCGCACCTCCTCGATCCTGGCCGACGCCCTGGGCGACGACACGCCGCTCGTCGGGCTGGAGCCGAGCTGCCTCGCCGTGTTCCGCTCGGACGCTCCGGAGCTCCTCCCCGATGACCCGGCCGTCGCCCTCGTCGCCGAGCGCGCGACGTCCTTCGCCGAGCTGCTCGAACGCACCCCGGACTGGTCGCCGCCGCACATCGGCGGCTCCGCCGTGGTGCAGCCGCACTGCCACCAGCACGCGATCGGCGGCTTCGCGGCCGACCAGCGCATCCTGGACGACGCCGGCATCCACACCACGACCGTGGAGGGATGCTGCGGGCTCGCCGGCAACTTCGGTTTCGAGGCCGGCCACCTCGACGTCTCGATCGCGGCCGCGGAGCACGACCTCCTCCCCGCGATCCGGGAGGCCGGGCCCGGCGCCCGCGTCATCGCGGACGGGTTCAGCTGCCGCACCCAGGTGGAGCAGCTCTCCGACGCCGGGCGTCCGCTGCACCTGGCGGAGGTGCTGGCCGTCGGGTTGCAGGCGCGACGAGGGAGACCGAGCGGGGTGGACCGGCCCGGCCGGACGGCTGAGCGCATCCCGGCGGCCGCCGTCGAGCGTGCGCTCGCGTCCGAGCGGGTGCGTCAGCGCTCCTGAGGTGTGGACGCACCGACGCTGACGGAGGAGATCGGGTGCCGGATCTGCCTCGATCGGCAGTAACGGAGGAGATTCGAACGGGATCTGTTCGAATCTCCTCCGCGGGCGCGGGCGCTGGCGCAGGCGCGGGCGCGCGCGCTGGCGCGGGCAGGAGCGAGGGGGGCGTTAGGAGTGGCGGGGTTTTCTCGGGGGGCGGGCGTCGTACTGCGGAGAGTCGCGGCGGGGGGCGGCCCGGCGATCAGGACGCAGCTCGATGAGCTTGCCGCTGATCCGCGTGCCAGTGAGGCGGGAGAGGGTGTCGCCGGGGAGGTCGGCGGGCAGCTCGACGATGGAGAAGTCGGGCATGATCCGGATGTGCCCGAAGTCGTCGCGGCTGAGGCCGCCCTCGTTCGCGAGGGCGCCGACGATCTGACGCGGTTCCACCTTCTGCCGCTTGCCCACCTCGATGCGGTACGGCGCCATCGGCTTGTCGCTCCGCTCGCGGCGCGGCGCGCGGTCGCCCCGCGGTCCGCGGTCGTCCCGGCCGCCGGCGCCACCGGCACGATCGCCGCGATCGCCGCGATCCCCTCGTCCCGAGCGGTCGTCGGCACGGGAGTCGCGCTCCACGCGCCGGCTGAGCGCATCGTCCGCGCTGAGCAGGAGCGGCTCGTCGCCCTGGGCGACGACGGCGAGCGCCGCCGCGACGTCCGCTTCGGGCACGTCGTGATGCTCGACGTAGTGCCCGATGATCTCGCGGAACCGGGAGACCCGCTCCTCCTGCTGGAGCGCCTCCGTGATCGCGTCGTCGAAGCGGGCGAGCCGGGTGGTGTTGATGTCGTCGACGCTCGGGAGCTGCATCTGGGCGAGCGGCTGACGGGTGGCCTTCTCGATCGCGGACAGCAGCCGGCGTTCCCGCGGCGTGACGAAGCTGATCGCGGCGCCGCTGCGGCCCGCGCGTCCCGTGCGGCCGATCCGGTGGACGTACGACTCGGTGTCGACGGGGATGTCGAAGTTGACCACGTGGCTGATCCGCTCCACGTCGAGGCCGCGCGCCGCCACATCCGTCGCCACCAGGATGTCGAGCTTTCCCGACTTGAGCTGGTCGACCGTGCGCTCCCGCTGGGCCTGCGCGATGTCGCCGTTGATCGCGGCTGCCGAGTAACCGCGGGCCCGCAGCCGCTCGGCCAGCGTCTCGGTCTCGTTCTTGGTGCGGACGAAGACGATCATGCCCTCGAAGTTCTCGACCTCGAGGATGCGCGTGAGCGCATCCACCTTCTGCGGATACGACACCACGAGGTAGCGCTGCGTGGTGTTGGCCGAGGTGGTGGTCTTGGTCTTGACCGTGACCTCTTCGGGATCGTGCAGGTACTTCTTCGAGATGCGGCGGATCTGCGCCGGCATGGTCGCCGAGAACAGGGCGACCTGCTTGTCGTCCGGGGTGTCGGCGAGGATCGTCTCGACATCCTCGGCGAAGCCCATCTTGAGCATCTCGTCCGCTTCGTCGAGCACGAGGTACTTGAGCTGGGACAGGTCGAGCGTCCCCTTCTCGAGGTGGTCCATGATGCGGCCGGGCGTACCGACGACGATGTGGACGCCCCGGCGCAGCGCCGACAACTGGATGCCGTATCCCTGTCCGCCGTAGACGGGCAGCAGGTGGACGCCCTTCAGGTGGGCGGCGTAGCTCTCGAACGCCTCCGCGACCTGCAGGGCCAGCTCGCGGGTCGGCGCGAGCACGAGCGCCTGCGGGCTCTTCTGCGACAGGTCCAGCCGCGACAGGATCGGGAGCGCGAACGCGGCCGTCTTGCCCGTACCGGTCTGGGCGAGGCCGACGACGTCCCTCCCGTCCAGCAGCAAGGGGATGGTCGCGGCCTGGATGGCGGACGGCGTCTCGTAGCCGACATCCTTCAACGCCTTGAGGACGGCAGGATCGAGCCCCAGATCGGAGAAGGTCGTCGGGGTCGGCTCGGCGTCTGCCTCGCTGGGCGGGGAATCGGTCGGGGTCATCATCCAACGGTAGTCCCTGCAGGGCGCGTGCGGTGAGCGTTCCGGGAGCAGCAGCTTGTGTATACAGAATCCTCCAACTTCCCCGACGACTCACCCGCTCGCGGTGATTGTGTATACACTGATCGCATGAAGGCCTATGAAGTCCGAACCCACGCAAGCTCCGAGCAGCTCCCGCAGGAGGAGCAACTGGCGTGGAGGATCGCCCAGGTCGCCGCCGATCCGGTCGCGGTCCGCAGCGATGTCGCCGAGATGATCGTGAACCGCGTGATCGACAACGCCGCCGTCGCCGTCGCCTCGCTGGGGCGCGCTCCCGTGACCGCGGCCCGCGGGCAGGCAGTCGCGCATCCCTCCACCCCCGGCGCCGCGGTCTTCGGAGTGACCGACCGGGTCTCGCCGGAGTGGGCCGCCTGGGCCAACGGCGTCGCCGTGCGCGAGCTCGACTACCACGACACCTTCCTCGCCGCGGAGTATTCGCATCCCGGCGACAACATCCCGCCCCTCCTCGCCGTCGCCCAGCATGCGGGCCGTTCCGGTGCGGACCTCGTCCGCGGGATCGCGACGGGATACGAGATCCAGATCGACCTCGCGAAGGCGATCAGCCTCCACGCGCACAAGATCGACCACGTCGCCCACCTCGGGCCGAGCGCCGCCGCGGGCATCGGAACGCTCCTCGGCCTCGATCCGTCGGTGATCTTCCAGGCGATCGGGCAGGCCCTGCACACGACCACCGCCACGCGGCAGTCGCGCAAGGGCGAGATCTCGACCTGGAAGGCGTACGCGCCGGCATTCGCCGGGAAGATGGCGGTGGAGGCGGTGGACCGGGCGATCCGCGGCCAGACGTCGCCGTCGCCCATCTGGGAGGGCGAGGACGGGGTCATCGCCCAGCTGCTCGACGGCCCGGATGCGCGCTACACGGTCAGCCTGCCCGAGCCCGGGGAGGCCAAGCGCGCCATCCTCGACTCGTTCACCAAACAGCACTCGGCCGAGTATCAGGCGCAGGCGTTCATCGACCTCGCGCGCAGGCTGGGCGTCCAGCATCCCGAGCTGCGGGACCCCGGGAAGGTGGAGTCGATCGTGCTGGCGACGAGCCACCACACCCATCACGTGATCGGCTCGGGCTCGAACGATCCGCAGAAGTACGACCCGGCGGCCAGCCGGGAGACGCTCGACCACTCGGTCCCGTACATCTTCACCGTCGCGCTCCAGGACGGCGCCTGGGACCACGTCGGCGCCTACGCTCCCGAGCGCGCCGGGCGCGCTGACACGGTCGCCCTGTGGCAGAAGGTGACCACCCGGGAGGACCCCGAGTGGACGCGCCGCTACCACTCCACCGACCCGGCGGAGCAGGCGTTCGGCGGCCGGATGGAGGCGACGCTGGCCGACGGCACCCGCATCGTCGAGGAGATCGCCGTCGCCGACGCCCATCCCCTCGGTGCGAAGCCGTTCGCGCGCACCGACTACGTGCACAAGTTCCGCACGCTCGCCGACGGCGTGCTCGGCTACACCGAGGTCGAGCGCTTCCTCGATCTCGCCGAGCGACTGCCCGAGCTCACCGCCGGAGAAGTGCGGTTGCTGAACGTCGTGGCGCCCCCAGGCTCCCTGCCCGTTCCCCCGGAAGGACTGTTCTGATGCTGCACTCGAAGCTCACCGCCAGCGAGAAGCGGCGCGCGTTCCGTGAGGGGCTCGCCTCCGGAGAGCTGCTGCGGATGCCCGGTGCGTTCAACCCGCTGAGCGCGAAGCTCATCCAGGACAAGGGATTCGAAGGCGTCTACGTGTCCGGCGCCGTGGTGTCGGCCGATCTCGCGCTCCCGGACATCGGGCTGACCACCCTCACCGAAGTGTCCCAGCGGGCCGGTCAGATCGCCCGTGTGACCGATCTGCCCACGCTCGTCGACGCCGACACCGGATTCGGCGAGCCGATGAACGTCGCCCGCACGGTGCAGGTGATGGAGGATGCGGGCGTCGCGGGCATCCACATCGAGGACCAGGTGAACCCCAAGCGGTGCGGGCACCTCGACGGCAAGGATGTGGTCGACGAGTCGACGGCGCTGAAGCGGATCGCGGCGGCTGTCGCCGGACGACGGGATCCGGACTTCCTCATCATGGCCAGAACCGACATCCGCGGCGTCGACGGGATGGCGGCCGCCATCGACCGGGCGAAGGCTCTTGTGGATGCGGGAGCCGACGCGATCTTTCCCGAGGCGATGGCGAGCCTCGAGGAGTTCGCGGCGATGCGCGCCGCCGTCGACGTGCCGATCCTGGCGAACATGACCGAGTTCGGCAAGAGCGACCTGTTCACGACGCGGCAGCTCGCCGACGTCGGGGTCGACCTCGTGATCTTCCCCGTGTCCCTGCTGCGCCTCGCGATGGGCGCCGCCGAGCGGGGCCTCGACACCATCCTCGCCGAGGGATCGCTGGCCTCCCGGGTGCCGGAGATGCAGACCCGCGCCCGCCTCTACGAGCTCGTGGACTATGCGGGCTACGCGTCGTTCGACGAGCGCGTCTACACCTTCGAGCTCGCCGGCAACCGGAGCTGACACCAGGATGACCGTCTCCCCTCCGCCTGCACGCGACCGGGCGAGCGACGTGGCGTACAAGCGGCTTCGCGCCGAGATCATCGAATGGACGCTGGAGCCGGGCACGCGGATCAGCGAGACGGAGACCGCCGCCCGCCTCGGCGTCTCACGGACCCCGCTGCGGGAGGCGCTCTCCCGCCTCACTGCGGAAGGCCTCGTCACGAGCGTGGGCCGCACGAGCACCGTCGCACCTCTCTCGCGCGATCACATTGTGGAGCTGTTCGAGCTTCGGGAGGCTCTCGA
The DNA here is from genome assembly GCF_900114565.1 of Leifsonia sp. CL147. Classification (GTDB taxonomy): domain Bacteria; phylum Actinomycetota; class Actinomycetes; order Actinomycetales; family Microbacteriaceae; genus Leifsonia. The sequence continues at coordinate 95,902 of NZ_FOTM01000002.1, read as the reverse complement.
GACCCAGGCGGCCCGGCTCGCCGCCCGCCGGCGCGACCCCGCACGCTTCGAAGAGCTCCGCGCGGCACTGCTGAGCGCCGTTCCGCACGACTCCGAGGCCGGGACCAGCCGGTACTACGAGCTCGCCGACGCCCTCGACCGCGCTCTCGAGGAGGCCGCCGGCAGCCGGCACCTGGCCGCGAGCCTCCGGGACATGCGCGGGCAGCTGGCCCGGGCTCGCCGCATCTCGCGCCAGGACCGGCGCCGTCTCGATCAGGCCACGCAGGAGCACCTGGTCATCGTCGGTGCGATCATCGCCGGTGACGAGCTGCTGGCCAGCCAGGCCACGGCCGTGCACCTCCACAATTCGCTCGAGAACATGCTCGCGCACGTGCCGTAGCCGGCCGACGCCTCGGGGTCGTCCGGGCCGGCACGGGATAATGAGGTCATGCCCTCACGCCGACCGCGCCGCGCGATGGGGCAGCCCCCTCGGCGGGCCGTGTTCTCGGTCAGGGCCCGGATCGTCGTGGCGATCGTCCTCGCGGCGGGGATCGGGCTGGCCGCCGCGGGAGCAGCCACCTTCTTCGTGCTCCGCCAGCAGGCCCTGGCCGAGGTGGACGGGAACCTGTCCCGCAATCTGTCCCAGGTGAAGGCCGTCGCGGCTCAGACGCCGGCGGAAGACGAGAAGGGAGTGGATGCGCTGCTCCGCACGCTCATCCAGCAGGCCGCGCCCGCCCCCTCCGAGAGCACCCTCGGCATCGTCGCCGGGCAGGCCGCGTACATCCCCGGCGGCACCCTCCCGTTCCGGATGGATCGGGACACGAGCCTCGTCGCCCGGTTCGCTCGCGAGGCGGATGCGACCCACGTCGTGATGGGCACGGCGAAGTCCGCCGAGGGCACGCTGCGCTACGCGATCATCCCGGTGACAGTCAAGGGCGAACCGGCGCAGGGCCTCTACGTCGCGGCTTACGACCTCGACAGCGTCCTCGCAGCGGTCGCGAGCCCGTTCCGGACCTATGCGTTCCTCGCCGCGGGCGCGCTCGTCCTCATCGGTCTCGTCGCCTGGTTCGTCGCCGGGCGGCTGCTGCGCCCGGTGCGGGAGCTCCGGGAGGCGGCGGACCACCTCTCGGCGACGGAGCTCGGGCAGCGCATCCCCGTCCGCGGCGGCGACGACCTCTCCCTCCTGGCCGCCGGCTTCAACCGGATGACGGACCGCTTGGAGGAGTCGTTCACCTCGCAGCGCCGGCTGCTGGACGACGTCGGCCACGAACTGAAGACCCCGCTCACGATCGTGCGCGGACACCTCGAGCTGCTCGATCCGAGCGACCCCGAGGATGTCCGGGTCGTGCGGGAGCTCGCCGTCGACGAGCTCGACCGGATGAGCGAGCTCGTCGGAGACATCGCCCTGCTCGCCGAATCGCGCGGCCCGGGCTTCGTGAACACGGCGCCGGCCGACCTCGCCGACCTGACGAGGATGGTCGCCGCCAAGGCCGCCGCCCTCGCACCCGACCGCCCGTGGGTGATCGAGCAGGCGGCAGAGGGCGACGGGACGCTCGATACCCGCCGGATCACCCAGGCCTGGCTCCAGCTCGCCGAGAACGCGGCCAAGTACTCGACGCCGGGTGGAGCGATCCATCTGGGAAGCGAGCTCGTCCACGGTCGGACCGGGATGCTGTTCCGGGCGTGGGTGCGCGACGATGGACCGGGCATCGCGGAGGCCGATCAGGCGAGAGTCTTCGAGCGGTTCCAGCGTGGCGGCGGCAACCGCGGGACCTCGGGGTCAGGGCTCGGGCTCGCCATCGTCACCGCGATCGCGCACGCCCACGGGGGCACCGCGGACGTCACGAGCTCGGCCGCCGGGTCGACGTTCACCCTCAGCATCCCGTGCGGGGACGGGGACGGGGACGCGGGCTCCGGCGCCGTGGACGATTCCGCGCCTGCCGTCCGCCCGGCCCCATCCATCGCAGAGGAGACGCCATGAGCCGCATCCTGATCGCCGAGGACGAGCCCCGGATCGCCTCCTTCGTGGAGAAGGGGCTGCGGTCGGCCGGCTTCACCGTCACCACGGTGACCGACGGGCTCGCGGCGCTGGACGAAGTGCGGACCGGGGCGCACGACCTGCTGGTCCTCGACATCGGGCTCCCGGGGCTGGACGGCTTCGGCGTGCTCGAGGCGGTCCGGGGCGAGGGGCATCCACTCGTCGTCATCGTCCTGACCGCCCGAACCGGCGGGCGCGATGTCGTCGGCTCCCTCGAGGGCGGCGCGGACGACTACCTGGCCAAGCCCTTCCGGTTCGACGAGCTGCTCGCGCGGATCCGGCTGCGGCTGAAGGCGGCGCGACCGGAGGCGGCCGATGTGCTGCGCGCCGGGGATCTGGTCCTGGACGTCCGCACCCGCCGCATCACCGTCGCCGGGACCGCGGTGGATCTGTCGGCGCGGGAGTTCGCTCTCGCGGAGGAGCTGCTGACCCACGCCGGACAGGTGCTCAGTCGCGAGCAGCTGCTCAGCCGGGTCTGGGGGCTGGACTTCGACCCGGGATCGAACGTGGTCGACGTGTATGTGCGCTACCTGCGCGGCAAGATCGGCGCCGAACGGATCGAGACCGTTCGCGGGATGGGCTACCGCCTCATCGCCTGAGGCGGGCGAAGCCAGGCGAGGCGGGCGAAGCCAGACGAGAGGGGGAAGACAGAGAAACGGGGCGAGGAGGAACCCGAACCTCCTCGCCCCGAACCGCGGTGGGACCGCTCAGCGGAACCGCTCAGTGGCCGAGCGTCGCCGAACCGCTGCCGCGCACGTCGACGGCCGCCGGAGGGGCGACCACGGTCGCGGCGGCGTCGCCCGTCGCGCTCGCACCAGAGGTGCCCGCCGCGCCGGTCGCGCCTGCGGTACCGGAGCCGGTCACGGAGCCGGCCGTGCCGGACAGCGAGCCGCTCACGGTGCCCGAGCCGGTCGTGACGCCGGGGACGGACGGAACACCGGGAACGGCCGGAACGCCGGACGGGATGGCCGTGGGCAGCGCGGGAACCGCCGGCGCCTGGCCGGCGACCTTCGAAACCTCGCCGCGGAGCGCGGCGGCCTTCTGCTCCGCCGTGGCCGCCGCCGACTGCGCAGCGCTCTTCGCCGCGCCGGTCACGCCGTGGGCCGCGATCGCAGCGCCCGCCTGGTCCTGAACGGAGAAAGCCCCGGTGGCGGCGAAGGCGCCGGCCGTGGCGAGGCCCGCGCTGAGGATGCCTGCGGTGCTGGCGACGATGATCTTGGTGAGCGTCTTCATTTCGGGGGAGGTTACCTTTCCGTTGACGTACGGCCAAGTTGCGGCCTGTGGAAAGAGCCTGTCGGCCACCCATGAGACGAGGAGGAGACCGGGATGAGAACCGTCTCATCCGGCCTCACGGCAATCCCGGCCTGCCGGCCTCCCGGCCTCCCTGCGCAATCGTCGGCTGCCGGTCGGCTCGCCGTCAGCTCGCGACGGAGGAACGCTGCCGACGGAGGGCACCCGCGCCGATGACGACGTAGAGCGCCGCGGCCACGACGAACCCGAGCGCCATCAGGAACGACATCCATCCACTGCCCGTGAACATCGTGCCGACCCCGACGAGGAACGTGAGGATGATCACGATGAACGCCCAGAGTGCGGCCGTCTGCGCGACGCCCTCGCGCCGGGCCGCCAGCCAGACCCGCACGGCCACGACGATGACCCCGATGCCCACGAGGGCGTGGAGACCGAGGATGATGCCCGCGACGACCCGGGCACCGCCGGCGTTCTCTTCCGGGCTGCCGATGAGGTTCGCGCCCATCCCGAGCAGGAACTGCACTGCGAGCGTGCTGAGCGCTTCTCGGGATCGTCGCACCAGGACGGGGGATGCGTTCAGAGGTGTGGACATCGGTGTCCCCTTTCGTTCGGCGGATCGCACCGTTCACGCACCATTCTGTCCGCCTGCGGCGACGCTGTCATGCGGCGCGGAGAGTACCCGCCCGTACTCTCCCGGGAGTACGCCCGATCGCTCGATCCGTCCGGTGCGGCGTGAGTGCTGCGTTGTGGAACGTCTGCGGTGGCGCGCCGCACCGCAGACGTTCCGAGACACCGCAGACAGCGCCGGCGCTCCGGCGGCGTTACGTCCCCATGCCGAGGTGGGCACCGCCCGCGACGTCGAGGCTGACGCCGGTGATGTAGCGATTCCGAGGATCCGTGAGGAACAGCGCAGCACTCGCGACCTCATCCGGCCGGGCGAATCGCTGCATCGGGAGCTGGGCGGCTCGTTCTGCTCGTGCGCGGGCGGCCGAGTCGGGTGCGTCGCCGGATGCCTCGGCGAGCTGAGCCCACATGTTCGTCTCGACCGGACCCGGGGTGATCGCGTTCACCGAGATGCCGGACGGTCCCAGGATCTGCGCCATGGACCACATGATGTGGAGGACGGCGATCTTGCTCGCGTTGTACGGCAGATAGGTCCGCCGGGCCTCCTTCGCCGCGACCGACGAGAAGAGCAGAATGGTCCCCTTGATCCCGTGATCCAGCATCGCCTGCGCGGTCTCCCGGACGACGGTGAAGGTGCCGGTCGCGTTGATCGTCATGATCCGTGCGAATTCCGCCGTACTGGTCTTCAGAGGGTCGGGGGTCTCCCCCAGCACTCCGGCGGCGTGCACCAGGGCGTCGATCCGGCCGAAGCGGGCGATGACGTCGGCGATCGCGGCTGCCGTCGCTTGCTCATCCGTCACGTCGAGGTCGTAGTAGGCGGCGGCGGCCTCTGGTCTCTCTCCGCCGCGATCCGAAGCGATCACGGTCGCCCCGCTCTCCGCGTAGGCCGAGACCATCGAGCGGCCGATGCCGCCGTTCGCACCCGTGACGACGACGATGTTGTCCTGCATGGACACGGTGGGTTCCTCTCCTGCTACTTCTTCGCGTGACTGGACCAGAGACGTCCCGGTTGTTCTTCGACCGGCAACCCTGCGGCCGACAGGATGCGATCCAGCAGCAGTTGAGTCTTGGCCGCCTCCGCACCCGAGGTGAGCGGCTGCTGCCGATCCCGCACCCGATCCAGGAAATGGTTCACCGCTCCGGCGAAGCCGAAGGTCTGCGTCGCGGTGGCCCACCCGAACGCCTCCGCTGACATCTCCCGGACGGTCGTCCGGCCGTCGCGCGTGATCGCGACGCTGTCGGGGGCTGAGATGGTCGCCGTCACGCCGTCGCCATAGGCATCGAGCTTCTCGCTCCAGGCGCCTGCGTTCCGCGCGGCCATCAGCACGCCGGTGTTGCCGCTGTCGAAGCGGATGAGCGCACTGACTCCGTCCTCCTGCCACGGGTCGTCCCCGGCGGCGTGGGCGTCCACCTCCACCGGTTCGCCTCCGCAGTACCAGCGCAGGAGGTCGACCATGTGGATGGCGTTCTCGAACGTCGCGCGGTATTCGGAGCCCGCCCGGTTCTTCTGCGCGACGCAGAAGGATGCGCCGCGCGCGCCGAATGCTTCGCGGCCGGCCTCGTAGACGGGGGCGAAGCGCCTGTTGAATCCCACCATCAGGATGCGGCCGCCGTCATCCGCCAGCTGCGCGAGGGACAGTGCGTCTTCGGCACGGGTGGCCAGCGGCTTTTCGCAGAAGACGTCGACTCCGGCCGCCAAGGCGGAACGTGCGGCCTCCACATGCTCCGAACGCGGCGTCAGGATGAACACCGCATCGAGGGTCTCCGCCTCCAGCATCGCGTCGACGGTCGGATAGGCCCGCCCGAAGCCCCACCGGCGCATCAGCGGCTGGGGGTCCGCTTTGCGGCTGACCACGGCCGTCAGCTCGACATCGTCGCGGGCCACGAGGGTCGGCAGCTGCGCGATGGTCGCGATGTTGCCGACGCCGGCAACACCGACACGGAGCGGCGCAGCGGTCACGGGGACACCACCGCGGAGAGGATCGCGCGCACCGCCCGGGCGGATTCGGCGAATCCCGTCGCGGGTTCAGGGAGATCCTGCGGGTGCCAGCGGTATTCGTACTCGAGGGTCAGCACGTCGTCGTATCCGCGGCGCGCGAGCTCGTGGATGATGTCCGCCCAGGGCACGATGCCGGTGCCGACGACACGGGAGCGGATCGCGCGTTCATCTGCCTTGACCCGCGCGGTGTCCGAAGCCCGGAACGGAGCGTTGCGGTCCTTGAAGACGAGGTCCTTCACGTGGACGTGGCCGATCAGGTCGCCCTGAACGGCGAAGGCCTGAGTCCAGTCCTCGTCGTGGGTGAACGTCAGGTTGGCCTGGTCGTAGAGCACGCGCACGGCCGGTGAGTCCACTTCGCGAACCAGGCGGGCGGTGTCCGACGCGGTCTGCGTCATGGTTCCGAAGTGGTTCTCGACGCACAGCACCACGCCGGCCTGCTGCGCGTCGACCGCCAGGACGCTCAGCGCCGAGCTGAGCCGCTCCCAGTGCGCGCTGTACTCGGGGGAACCCGGCTGCCAGGCACCGGCATAGACCCGGACGCGCGTGGCGCCCACTTCGTGAGCCGCGTCGATGCATCCCCGGAACTCGTCGATGCCGGCCTGCCGGCTCTTCGCGTCGAGGCTGTTGATGCTTGTCGTGTAGGGGGTCAGCGCGACGATGGGGAGGCCTTCATCGCGGGCGACAGCAGCTGCGTGCTGCGCCGACTTCGTGTCCGAGGGGGAGATCGCGGCGGGGTACCCGTCTTGATAGATGACTTCCGCCGCGTCCAGTCCTGCCGTCTTGAACAGGCGGATCGCTTCCTGGAGTGTCATGCCCGGCGTTCCGAGCGTGTGTCCGGCGATGATCATGAGGAGGTGGTTCTTCTTTCGATCGGGCGGTTCCAGTCCGCCGGTCCGACAAAGTCCGGGGGGCTCTGCACGCGGGAGCGGTCGACCAGCTCCATCAGGAGACCCCACGGGGTGAGGAAGTAGATCCAGCGGTTGCCCGCGACGGCGGGACTGTCCCCGCCGACCTCTTTGCGTTCGCCGAGGATGCGCACGCCGGGGATCTGCTCCAGGTGGCTGACGGCCCGGTCCACATCCTCCACGGCGAAGCAGAGGTGATGGCCGCCACGGTCGCTGTGCCGGGGATGCTCGGTTCGCCGGTCCGCGGTCTGCCACTGGAACAGCTCGACGTTCAGATTGGGCGGCATCCTCAGCATCGACAGTTCGAGGGCGGCATCGGAGGGCACGTCGAAGTTGGCCGGTATGAACGCCGCGTCCGGGCCGCGTGTGGAGCGGTACAGCTCCTCCGCCCCGAGAACGTCGACGAAGAACGACACCGCCTCGTCGAGATCCGGAACCGTGTAGGCGGCATGGTCCACGTACTGGAGTCCTGGCATCCGTGTCGAGCTCATCGCACAGACCTCGTCGAGGAGCGGATGAGCAGTTCCGGCTGCAGGATCACGTGCTCGACCTCGCCGTTCAGGGAGGCGCGCTCGGCCAGGCTGATGGCGATCCGGCCCATTTCGGCGATCGGCTGTCGCACGGAGGTCAGCGGCGGGTTGATGTGCGCACCGAGGGGAAGCCCGTCGTAGCCGACGACCGAGACGTCATCGGGCACGGAGAGGCCGTAGGCGCCGAGTGCGCTGATGACGCCGAACGCGACCATGTCGTTCGCCGCGATCACCGCTGAGGGCCGGTCGTCCATCGTCGCCAGCTCCTGTGCGGCGCGCACTCCGGCTTCGGCGCCGATATCGCTGTCCAGCTCGATCGGGGTCATCCCATGCCGCGCAGTGAGGTCCTGGTAGGCGGCGCGCCGGTCGGCGGCCGTGTGCGTTCCGGGAATGCCCGAGACGTAGGCGATCGAGGTGTGGCCGAGCTCCAGCAGGTGGTCGAACGCGAGCTCGATCCCCTTCGCGCTGTCCACGGTCACGGTGGGCACCTGGACGTCCGACTCGATGCGGTCGATGACGACCAGGCGGTTACCGAAGCCGAACGGCTCGAATTCGGCGGGGTCCACCCGGGTCGAGGGTGCGATCACCCCGAACGGGGCGTACATCGACTGCATCGCGTGAAGGTATCCGGCGGTCGCCCCGGGATCGTTCTCGGTGACGCACAGCACCAGCTGGTACCCGCGCTCCCGGGCGACGGCGGTCATCGTCTTCGCGAGCTCTGCGAAGAAGGGGTTGGTGATGTCCGGGACGATCAGCGGCACCAGGGTGCTGCTCTTGGTCCGGAGCGCCTGCGCGAGCGGGCTCATCGTGTAGCCCATCGATGCGGCGACCTCGAGGATGTGATCCCGGGTCTCCTGCTTCACAGCTTCGGGACGCGAGAACGCGCGTGAGACCGTGGAACGGTGCACGCCGGCCGCGGCCGCCACTTCGTCAATGCTGTGATTGGACACCGATACTCCCTCGTCCCGCTTTCGAATACGCATCCCAGATGATGGCCATGGTCGCTTCCAGATCGCGAATCCCCGGCAGGCCCGCGAACCCGAAGGTCAGCTGGTCCGCCACCCTGTCGACGAACCGTTCGTACAGGGGGTCGCTGTCCACGTCGAACTGCGCTGTCTCGGTGACACCGCCGGTGGATGTGAACGACGCGCGCCCATCCGACCATATTGTCGCCGTTCCCTCGGCGCCGATCCGCAGATACGCGCAGTGGCGTTTCAGCGGCGAGGCCGGGAAGGCGTAACCCACCTGGACGGTCGCGACTCGCCCGTCGGGGGTGGCGAGGGTGAGCGAGGCGTAGTCTTCGACCTCCCCGCCATGGAGCGTGGCGGAGATCGCCGCCGTCACGGCGACCTCTCGAGCTCCGGAGGACTGCAGGAACAGGTCGACGAAGTGGGGCGCCAGATTGATCATGCACCCGCCTCCGGCGCGCTCGAGCTCCACCATCCACGGATTGCCGTTGACCAGGTACCGGCCGGGGGGTCCGGCGATGAACTGAGTGCTCTCGTAGACGGAGCTTCCCGCCTTGCCGAGCCAGTGCTCCACGGGGCCGCCGCGCTGCACGAGAGGGACGGCGATCGGCACCCCGGCCGCTTCGGCGGCCTGCCGGATCTCCTCCACCTGACGGAGGGCGATGCCGGCGGGCTTCTCGACGACGAGGGGGATCCCGCGCTCGATCAGTGCCAGGCAGACCGAGCGCATCGTGTCGTGGGGTGCGAAGACGTACGCCAGCTCGATGTCGTCGTAGGCGGCGAGCAGCTCCTCCCAGGAGGAGTGCAGCGTGCCACCCCACAGCCGGCTCAGGCCGTCGACCCGGGAGGGATCAGGGTCCGAGGCGCCGAGCACCTGGTGCCGATCCGCGATCGCCTGGGCGCAGAGCGGGAGGTGCCAGTGGGAGGCCCCGATGATCACTGTTCTTGCTCTGCTCATATCCGCTCTCGCACCCCTGTCAGTATCGCGTCCGCGATCTCCGTCGCTCGCAGCGCTTGCCGGTACCCGACCGTCGGAGGCCCGCCTCCGGCGAACAGGAGCGCCGCCTCCGCCTGTGCGCGGAAGAGGTCGATCTCGGGGAAGTGCCGCACCGTCTCCGACCCGTGCCGATCCCACTCGTGGTATGACCAGTTGGACCAGAGTCGCCGGCCCTCGTGCGCGATGACGTCGATCTCGAGGGACCAATCGTTGCGATTGAGGCCGGTCGTGTGCTCCCACGGGTTCCAGTACGTCTCCAGCCTGAGGAGCGGGCCGTCGTCGAAGGTGAGCGTCGTGGCGGTGTAGTCGGCGACGCCGGCGCGGTGCAACTCCTCGCTGACGTAGGTGGAGCGCACGGTCGCCTCACCGGGAAAGAGGGACGCCGCATACTCGATGGCGTGGATGCCGTTGACGACGGCGACACCGCCCTCGTCGGGCGCGGCACGCCACGAGTCGACGGTCAGCTTGCGAGCCGCCGACCGAACGCTGACACTGATCACGTCCACGGACGAGATCCATTCCGCCAGCCTCCGGGCGATGGGATGGTGATGGAGCGTGTACCCGACCATGAGGTTCTGGTCGACGTCCTCCACGCCGGACAACGGCTCGGCGTTCGCGAGCGAGGAGCCGACCGGCTTCTCGACCAGGACGCGCAGCCCTCGGCGCAACAGCTCCGCCGTCACGGCCGGCTGCATACTGCTCGGCAGGGACACCACGACGAGGTCCACCTCCGACGGGTCGAGCCGATCCGCGGATTCCAGCACCCTGGCACCGACTTCACGTGCGAGCTCGGCCGTGCGCGGGCTCGGGTCCACCAGCGCCACCACGCGGGCGCCGATGTCGTGGAAGGCGTGTGCATGACGGCTCCCGGCCCAGCCTGCTGCCCCGATGACGGCCACCCGTGCCGCCTCGGTCATCCCTTCACCCCACCGGATGTCAGCCCCGCGATGAACCAGCGCTGGAACAGCGAGAACAGCGCGAGGACGGGAATGAAGGCGACCGTGACGAAGGCTGCGAAGAGGCCCCAGAAGGCGCCGTATCCCGTTTGCAGGTATTGCACGATGCCGTTCTGGACCGTCTTCATGTCTTGAGTCGTGGCGAGGACGGTTCCGACGAGGTAGTCGTTCCAGACGAACACGAAGATGAAGATGGCGATGGCGGCGATGCCGGGGCGGATGAGGGGGAGGACGATGCGCCACAGGATCTGCGGCCGCGAGCACCCGTCGATGGCCGCGGCTTCTTCGATCTCCAGAGGAATGTTCTCGATGAAGTTGCGGATGAAGAGGATGGTCTGCCCGCAGATGATCGCCGCGTACACCACGATGAGGAACGGATACGTATTGATCAGCGCCGTCTTCACGAACATGGAATACAGGGCGATGAAGACGACGATCGCCGGGACCATGGAGAGGACGAGGATGCCGGTCATCACGGTCTCCATGCGACGACTGCGGTACCGGGTCGCGACGTAGGCCGCGGGGATGCAGATCGCGAGCGCGAGAATGATCGAACCGCAGGAGTAGACCAGCGAATTGATGAAGAACCGCATGTTCGTCGGTGTGAAGATGCCGGAGTAGTTCGCGAGAGAGAACGGGTCCGGGATCCACTTCGGCGGGAACTGGATGGTGTCGGCAGGAAGCTTCAGAGAAGTCGAGAGGATCCAGGCCACAGGCGGGAGCACGACGAGGGCCGAGAGGACGATGAAGAGCCATCTCGGGACGCCCCGGAGGACGGCGCCCCACCGGGTGCCGCGGCGAGCGGTGGTTGACGTGGTCACAAGCTTTCCCTCCGTCGGAAGCGCAAGGCGATCAGCGTGAGGACGACGTTGATGGCGAAGAGGAGTATTGCTGTCGCGGATGCGCCGGACAGGTTGTACTGCTGGAAGACCTGGTTGAAGACGCGCATCGAGAGCGTCTCGGTGGCCCGGAGCGGGCCCCCGCGCGTGGTCACGAGGATGATCGTGACCATCTGCACGTAGAGCATGAGGAGCACGACCACCACCGAGACGATCGTGTTCCGCAGATAGGGCAGGGTGACGTTGAGGAAGCTGCGCCAGATGCCGCCGCCGTCGACCCGGAGGCTCTCGTAGAGCTCCTTGGGCACGGTTTGAAGGGCACCGAGGAAGAGCAGCATGGCCTGCGGATACGACCACCATGCCGTGATCAGCGTCACGGCGACCAGAGCGCCTCCCGTCGTCGAGAAGACGTCGGACGGGCCGAACCCGAGAGCTTCGGTGATGGCGCTTCCCGGTCCGTAGTTCGGGTTGAGGAACCAGACCCACATCGTTCCGGCTGTCGCCTGGGACAAGAGCCACGGCAGGAGGAACAGGCTGCGGACAGTGCGCTTGAACCGGTGCAGATTGTTCAGGACGATCGCCGACAACAGCCCGGCGGGCAGCGCGATCACGATCGCGCCGAGCGAGAAGACGACGGTGATCCCGATGCTGTTCGCCAGGTTGGGGTCGGAGAAGAGCGAGGCGAAGGAGTCGAGCCCGCTGAACTTTCCGATCTGGTAATAGGTCGTCTCGTGGAGGGCGGTCCACGCCGTGTAGAAGAGAGGCCCGACGAAGACGAAGAGGAAGACGACGCAAACGGGAGTGACGTACAGCCACAGCGTGCGGTCTCTCCTCCGTCGTCGGCCGGCCGGCTCTCGTGGCCGGGGAGGCTGCTGAACGGAGCTGCGCGACGAGAGGCTCGTCGTTGACATGGTGTCCTGCTTTCCTCGGGGAGCCGGCGGCCGCCGGCTCCCCGAGTTGGTCGGGCCGGAAGAGCTACTTGCTGTTTCCGGCGTTTTGCGCGGACGTGATGAACTGGCTGCCGGACATGCCCTTCAGGATCAGAGCCTGCCCTGCATTGGCCAGACCGGTGGACAACGTGTTCCAGTTATCGGGATAGTTGCGCGGCTTGCTGTTGCTCTTGACGTACGCAGAGATGTCGTTGATGGTCTTCGCCGCCGGGGTGGAGAAGAACGACTGCTTGTAGGTCGACGCACGCGGAGGCACTTCACCGCCGGTGGCCATGACCGCGCCGGCCTTCGGGCCCGTCATGTACTGGATGAACTTCCAGGCGGCGTCGGCATGTTTGCTGCCGGCACCGATGCCGAGGGTCCAGCCGAAGGTGGTCCCCGTCGTGCCACCGCTGGAGGCTGTGGGAAGCGAGGTCCACTTCACGTCGGGTGCGGTCTTGCCGAACGTCACGATCCGCTCCGTACCGAGCACCGCCATCGCGACGGTCCCATTGGCGAGCCCATCGGCGACCGAACTGTACGTGTCGGAGACGACGTTCTTACCGAGAGCCTTCGCATCCCGGAGGTCGGCGAGGAAATTGCCGAACGCATCGCCCTTGGACGTGGCGAAGTCGTATTTCCCGTCCTTTTGAAGCTGCTGACCGATCTGGTTCATGAAGCAATCGAAGAAGGTGCCGATGACGGCCGAGTTGTCGGTGTCGGAGAATCCGGTTCCGAACCCGGTGAACCCGGCGGCGGCGGCCTTCTTGGCGACATCGACGACCTGGTCGTATGTCGTCGGAACCGTGGCCCCGATCTGACTCAGGATCTTCTGGTTGTAGTACAGCGTGCAGGTGCGGTACTCATACGGCTCCGCCACCTGCTTCCCGTCCGGCCCCGCCAGATTGCCGGTGGGATGCAGCCAGTCGGTGATCTTCGAGGCGTCGGCGGGCAGTGGCGAGTACGCACCCGCAGCGGCCATCTGAGGAACCACGGGCGAGAACATCTTGAAAACGTCGGGCGCAGTGCCCGCCGCCGCAGCCTGCGGCAGCCGAGAAAGCATGTCACCCAGCGACACCACCGACAGGTTGATCTTGATGTCGGGATTCGCCTTCTCGAAGTCGGCGATGTTCTCCTTCAACGCGGCAGAGCGCGGGTTGTCCTGAGTGGGATCGATGAAGTCCCAGTACGAGAGCGTCACCGGTCCTTTCGATTCGGCAGGCGAGGATGTGGGGGAGCATCCAGCGAGCACCATTGCTGCAGTCGCGGCAGCCGCGACGGCAAAGCCCCATCGCTTTCGATACATAATCTCTCCAATGAGATCGGTTGCTGAGATCGGTTGCAGCCACGTTAGGGTCATGAAGTTCGAATGTCAACCCTCTGCGGATGGCAAAATGAGATCGGTTGCTGAGATCGGTTGCATTTTGCCTTCCACGAGTGTTTACTGGTCGCGTGTTCCACAAACTCGACACCCTGACGACCATCCGCGATTCCGGCGCCGTGCTCATCGTCCGCCTGGACGATGCGGAGGAAGCGTTCGACGTGGCCTCGGCCGCCGTCGACGGCGGGATCCGCGCACTGGAGATCACACTGTCGATCCCGGGCGCGCTGCAGGTGATCGAGCGGCTGACCGAACGTTTCGCCGGCCGAGGCGTCACGATCGGCGCAGGTACGGTCCTCGACGGCTACGCCGCGTGGTCGAGCATCCAGTCCGGCGCGCAATTCCTCGTGAGCCCCAACCTGAACCCCGAGATGATCCGCGTCGCCAATCGCTACCAGGTGGCCACGATCAGCGGTGCGTACACACCGACCGAGATCCTGAACACCGCCGAAGCCGGAGCGGATCTGGTCAAGCTCTTCCCGACCGAGGCGGGCGGAATCCCCTACGCCAAGGCGGTCCTCGCTCCGCTCGCTCACATCCCGCTCGTCCCGGCCGGGGGCGTGACCACGGCGAACGTCGGTGAATGGTTCGACGCCGGCGTCGTCGCTGTCGGCGTCGGCAGCGCGATCACGAAGGCCGCTCGGACCGACGGTGACGTGAAGCGCGTCACGAAGGCCGCAGAGGACTTCGTCGCCGCGATCGAGCGGGCCCGCCGTCCACGATGAGCCCCGTTGCGCGGCCCGCCGCATACATCACTCTCGGAGGGGCCGGGTCCGGCAAATCGACGGTGTCCCGCCATATCAGCGAGCACACGGGCGCTCTCTACCTGGACAAGGATGTCCTGGCCGGCCCGCTGGTCGGGGTCGCCCTCGAGGCGCTGGGCGAGAACGCCTCCGACCGGGAATCGAACGACGTCTACCTCCGCCGGGTCATGCCGCTCGAATACGAGGCGCTGTTCGCGGTCGCCGGCCAGAATCTGAGCCTCGGCCACCCGGTGGTCCTGGATGCCCCGTTCGTCGCCTACCTCTCGGACCCCGGCTACCTCCGCACCGCCATGGCGGGGGCTCGCTGGCCGGAGGTGGCCGTCCGTGTCATCCAGGTCGTCGCCTCGCCGGCGACCGTCAAACGACGTCTCATCGAGCGGGCCAACGCTCGCGATCGCATCAAGCTCGACGACTGGGACGCCTATTGGCAAGCGTTCGGATCGTTGAAATGCTCGTGGGAAGGCGTCGAGCGCTTTCAGGTCGCCAACGACGAGGACGACGACTTCTCGGAGGTCGACGCCCTTCTCGAGTCCCTTCAGGCCTGACCCGGCTCAGCTGGACGACCTCACGAGCTCTACGTACTGCTGCACGCGCTCGAAGAGGGCTTCGTCGTACGGTCCCCAGACGGGTTGCGGGGTGTCCGGGCCGACGTAAGGCTCATCGTCGTAGTGCCGCTGGTACTCGGCCATCTTCGCTTCGAGCTGCCGGCGGACGTCAGCGTAGCCGGGGTCGTCGGCGACGTTGCGGACCTCCGTCGGGTCGCTTTCGAGGTCGTACAGCTCCCATTCCGGCTGCATGATGCGATCGGATGCGCCAGGAACCCCCATGCCCGCGCCGTAGTAGTAGATGAGTTTGAACCGGTCGGTGCGGATGCCGTAGTGCGCCGGAGCGGCGTGGATCGGGTCGTCGTGCTCCCAGTAGCGGTAGTACATGGCGTCCGGCCAGTCCGCAAGCTGCTCGCCCCGGAGGAGGGGGAGGAAGCTGCGTCCCTGAGAGGTGGAGAGCTCCGACGGGTCGATGCCGCAGGCGTCCAGGAACGTGGCGGCGAAGTCCACGTTGGTGATGATGGCCTCGCACCGGCTTCCCGGTTCGATCCTCTGGGGCCAGCGCACGAGCATGGGCATCTGCAGCGACTGGTCGAACATGAGCCGCTTGTCGAACCAGCCGTGATCGCCCAGGAAGAACCCCTGGTCGGAGGTGTAGACGATGAGCGTGTTCTCCGCCTGCCCAGTCTCTTCGAGGTGATCCAGCAGCCGGCCGACGTTGTCGTCGATGGACTGGATGCACTGGAGGTAGTCGCGCATGTAGAGCTGGTACTTCCAGCTCATCCGGGCAGCGCGGTTCTCGGGTCCGCGGAGGTGCTCAGGGACCTCCATCTTCAGGTCGTCGGCGCCCATGTCGTCCGCGATCGTCATCCGGACGCCGCGGACCGCCTTGCTTCGCGTCGCGTAGTCGTCGAAGAACGTCGCCGGCTCGGGGATGCTCCCGTCGGCGTAGAGGTGCTTGTGCTTCTCGTCGGGGATCCACGGGCGATGCGGGGCCTTGTGGTGCACCATCATGCAGAACGGCTCGTCCCGCTCGAGGCTGTCGATCCAGTCGATCGACAGATCGGTGACGATGTCCGTCGCGTATCCCGGCACCGTGTGCGCGCCCTCCCGGTCGATCATCTCGGGGTCGACGTAGTCGCCCTGGCCGGGGAAGATCTTCCAGGCGTCGAAGCTCCGCGGCACGGAGTCGCCGTGCTCGCCGAGGTGCCACTTGCCGAACATCGCCGTCTTGTAGCCGTTGCGGTGCAGGACGTCGATGAACGTGGGGACGCGATAGTCGAGCTCGGTCCAGATCGACGAGACACCGTTGATGTGGCTGTACGTTCCGGTGAGGATCGTCGCCCGAGACGGGCTGCAGATCGAGTTGGTGCAGTACACCGCGTCCATCCGCATCCCCTCGTCGGCGATCCGGTCCAGGTTCGGCGTTCGGTTGACCCTGCTGCCGTACGCCGAGATGGCGTGCGCCGCATGGTCGTCGGACATGATGAAGATGATGTTGGGTCGAGTCATCGAGATTCCTCTTGGGTTCGTGGGATGGGATGTCACAGGGCGACAGGGCGGGCCGAGGCGGCCTCGACCAGGAGTTCCGTGCTCGGCTCGTATCCGAGCCGCCACGCCTTGACGCGGACCGCCGCATCGACGGGTACCGGTCCGGAGTACGGGCGCCACCGGCGCGCGTCGGACGACGAGGATCCGAGGGCGCCGCCCGGGGTCCCCTCCAGCGATCGCTGCTCGGTGGGAGCCTCCGTCGTCCAGCCGAGGATGACTCCCGGTGTACTCGATCGGATCGTCAGGAGGCCGTTCTCGATGGCGGTGGCCGGTTCTGGCGTGCGTCGGCGGCGGCCGTCCGGGCGCCACTGCTCCTCGAGCTGCTCCTCCGGCATCTGTCCGAGGTCGCCGAACCGGTCGATCCAGCCGGCGAGCGCCGCGCGCAGCCGGGCGAGATCGTCCGCGTAGGCCGGGTCGGTCGCGAGATTCGCGGTCTCATGGGGGTCGGCGAGGATGTCGTAGAGCTCCTCAGCAGGCTTCGACTGCGCGACGACCGAGCGTTGGAGCCGATCCAGCGCAGACGGGCGCTCGCCGCGTGCACGCTGCTGTGCTTCCGCCGCAGCGAGGAGACGGTACGCCTCCCAGGTCGGGAACCGGTCCGGGTAGTCCGTGTGGATCATGGCGGGCTTGTCGGGGAAGTCGTTGCGGATGTACCGGAATCGGGCATCCCGGACCGTGCGCGAACGGTCCTCCGCTTCACCCTGTCGATCGCGGCCTCCGTAGGTGTACGCGTTCGGCTCCGCGACGACTGCGCCGTCCGGGGTGAGCAGCGGTACGCCGTGCATCCCTCCGGGGATCTCGATGCCGGCCAGGCGCAGCATCGTGGGCGCGAGGTCCATCGTGTGGACGAGACCGGTTGCGGCAGCGCCCGCGGGAACGCGTCCGGGCCAGCTGACGATCAGGGGCTCACGCAGTCCCGACTCGTTCGGCCAGCGTTTGGCCCGGGGCATGCCTTTGCCGTGGTCGCTCCAGAAGACGACGATCGTGTCCTCCAGCAGACCGTCCTCCTCGAGCTCGGCGAGGATGTCCCCGACCCACAGATCCATCGCGGTGATCAGATCCGAGTACCGCGCCCATGCCGTGCGGAAGACCTGTTCGTCCGGGTAGTAGGGCGGGAGCGGCGCCGCTGCCGGATCATGGCGTGCGCTCTCCGGAACACGACGGGTCGCCGCTGCGAAGGCCTCGTCGTCCAGGTAGAGCTGCGACTCGTGCGTGGCCATCCCGTGGAACGCGGCGAAGAACGGTGCCGACTCGTCCGGTCTGTTCCTCCAGTGGGCGGTCGGGCTGCACTCATCGAACGCGATGTCGGGCAGCTCCAGCTGGAAATCGGTGAACCAGTTGTTCGTGCAGTAGTAGCCCGCCTGCCGTAACACCTCCGGCAGAAGTCTCACGGTCTCCGGGGGCACGGCTTGTGATCGCATGTGCATCGTGCCGATCGCGGTGGGATAGCAGCCGGTGATGATCGCCGAACGCGACGGAGCGCAGATCGGCGCCGCGGCGAAGGCGTTGTCGAACCGGACGCCCCGTGCCGCCAGTGCATCCAGATTCGGCGTCACGGCGTACTCCGCCCCCGGCCACACGCCTGCGTAGCAGCCCAGGTCCGGGTTGATGTCGTGGGTGCTGATCCAGACGATGTTCGGCCGGCCGACGTGGTCCCCGGTCACGAGACGGCGCTCGCGGCGGTGGCCTGCGCCAGCTCCTCCGCGATGGCGACCAGACTGGCCGCATCGACGGTGCCGGCTTTCGCCATGCCCAGGACGGTGGCCCACGGCGTGGAGGCGACGAGCTCGGTCGTTCCCAGCCACGGGAGGTGGCGGTCCAGCACCGACCGGGTCGCGTCGTCGGCGAGGAGGGAGTGGACGGGTGTCTGGAGCAGCGGAAGAGCAGGAAGCGAAGCCATTTCCGGGAGCGGGGCCGCGACAGCCCTGGCCCGGTCGGCATCGCGTCGTGCCGACAGGTGGCGAGCGTCGGCCGGGCCCTCGACGGGCAGGCCGAGGCGCTCGAACACGCTCGCCGGGGCGTCGTTCTTCCGGAGGAGCTCGAGCAACAGGGCGATCATCCGCAGTTCGACGGCGTCGTCGACGATGGGCGTCGTCTGACCGGGGTCGGTCTCCAGATCCCAGAGCAGTGTGCCGTGCTGCCAGGAGTTGATGCGGAACGTCCCCACGGCGTCGATCCGCATCGTCCGCAGGCCCTTGGTGAAATCGAACGGCTCCGCCGGCTCCCAGTCGAGCAGTTCATCGACGCCGAACCTGCTGCGCATGTGCGTGGGCATGAGGGTGTAGTCCTCGATCGGGCCGTTCGCGGCATCCGCGCTCGCGCGCATATAGACGTAACGGCCGTCGGTGACGTTCACATGACCGCCGTGGATGCCGAAGAGCGCACCGCTCTTCCCCTCGGCCAGCGCGAGATCCTGCCCCAGCATGTCGGGCGCCGGGTCGAGCCCGAAGAATTTCAGGACGGTCGGCGGGATGTCGATGGTCTGGGCCAGTTCGCCGCGTCGCGTGTCCGCGTCCTGGAACCGGGGGTCCCACAGGAACATCGGCAGATGCACGAGCTCGTTGAACCAGGGCTGGATCGACTTGGCCCACCACCCGTGCTCCCCCAGCAGGAAGCCGTGGTCCGTGTTGACGATGAGCATCGTGTCCGACCACATGTCGTGTTCGTCCATGTAGTCGAGCACGCGGCCGAGCGAGAAGTCGCACATCGAGACCAGCGCCGCGTATTGCGTGCGTGCGTGCTCGACCTGGTCCTCGGGTTCGACGACCTTCGCGTAGTCGGGCCAGTCGAACTCCGGGCCCTCGTACGCGTCGGGGTACAGCTCGCGATACTTCTGGTGGACGAAGAACGGCTCGTGCGGGTCGAAGAGCTCGATCTGCAGCAGCCAGCGATCTGCTCCGACGTTGGTCTCCAGGAACTCGATTCCGGCGTCCACGGTGCGGGTCTGGGTGTGCTCGGCCTCCGTCGTCATGTAGCGGCGGTTCACGGCGTCCTGCGTCTTCAGCGTGGCCGGGAATCGCACCCCGCGGAGGGCGTCCGCATCGCCCTTCCAGTTGTCGCCCTCCTGGCCGCGGAAGAACTCCCACGTGTTGTAGCGGGTGTGGTAGGTGCCGCCGCCGTCCTCCCAGTAGTGCTGGTGATCGGAGACCAGGTGGGTATGAACGCCCGCGTTCTTCAGCATCTCGGGCATCGAGTCGTCGAAGGGCTCGAGCGGGCCCCAGCTGCGGTGCAGGAAGTTGTGCCGGCCGGTGTGCAGTTCGCGGCGGGCGGGCATGCAGGGCATCGAACCCGCATAGAAGTTGTCGAACGTGGTCGCCTTGCGCGCCAGTCGCGCGAAGTTCGGCGCGTCGACGAAGGTGTCGGCGTACGGCGGCAGCATGTGCCGGTTCAGGCTGTCGAACATCAGGATGATGGCGCGCATGATGGAGTTCCTTGTCGAAAAGGTCAGACGGCGGCGACGGCGACCGTGCTGGTCGATTCGCGGTTCTGGTCGGCGAGAAGTTCGTGGCGTTCCGTTCGCCGCTTCGCCTGGAGGACGGGGTCGGGAACAGGCGCCGCGAGGAAGAGCCGCTGCGTGTACGGGTGTTCGGGGCGCGTCGTCACTTGTTCGGCGTCTCCCCACTCGACGATCTCGCCGTGGTACATCACCGCGACGCGGTGACTGAGATGCCGGACGACGGCGAGGTCGTGCGAGACGAACAGGTACGCGACACCGGTCCGTTGCTGGATCTCCTTGAACAGCTCCAGCACTCGGGCCTGGGTGGAGAGGTCCAGTGCGGAGACGGGCTCATCGCAGACGATCAGCTTCGGCTGGAGCGCCAGCGCCCGTGCGATCGCGACGCGTTGCCGCTGGCCGCCGCTGAACTCGCGCGGCAGCCGTTCGCCGGCGTTGCTCGGCAGCCTGACCTCGTCCAGGAGCCCGCGCACCCGGGCACGCGCGTCTTTCACGGACAGGTTTCTGACGGTCAGCGGCTCCATGAGGATCTGCTCGATGGTCATGGACGGGTTGAGCGACGTGTACGGGTCCTGGAAGACGACCTGGATCTCGTGGGCCAGCCCCCGCCTGGCCTTCTTCGACAGCGTGGCCAGGTCGCGGCCGCCGTAGGTGATGGAACCCCCGGTGACCGGCGCCAGGCCGAGGACGGCGCGGCCCAGCGTCGTCTTCCCGGAGCCCGACTCGCCCACGAGGCCGACGGTCTCGCCGGCCGCGATGTCCAGGGATACGCCCTTCAGGGCCCGGAACGGCTTCTTCCCGAAGCCTTTCGCGGGGTACTCCACGACGACATCCCGAATGTCGACAAGGGTCTCGCTCATCGCAGCGCTCCATTCGTGTCAGCAGTTTCGATGTCGGCAGCAACCGAACCGGCTCCCTCGCTCTCGTCGAGGACCGCATCGAACAAGGACCGCGTGTACGGGTGCTGGGGGCGTGCGAAGAGCTCGAGCACCGGGCCGGTCTCGACGATCCGCCCCGATCGCATCACGGACACGGTGTCGCAGAGGTCGGCGACGACCCCGAAGTTGTGCGTCACGAGGATCATCCCCATGTTCAGCTCGCTCTGCAGCCTGCGGAGAAGGTCGAGCACATCCGCTTGGACCGTCACATCGAGCGCGGTGGTCGGTTCGTCCGCGATCAGCAGGTCGGGGTCGCAGGAGACCGCACCGGCGATCAGGACGCGCTGTGCCATACCGCCGGAGATCTCATGCGGGTAAGCGTTGAAGGTGCGCTCCGGGTTGGGGATGCCGACTCGTCGGAGGAGTTCGAGCGCACGCGCCTTGGCGGCGGGCCTGCTGAGCTTGAGCTTCACTCTCATCGGCTCGACCAGTTGGCTCCCCACCGTGAAGGACGCGTCGAGGTTCGACATCGGCTCCTGAGGGATATACGCGATCTTGAGCCCGCGCAGGGCCCGCATCTGCGCTTCGGTCTTCCCAGCGAGATCCTGTCCCTCGAAGGTGATCGAGCCACCCACGATGCGGCCGCCGTCCGGGAGCAGCCGAAGCACCGACCAGGCGGTCTGCGTCTTGCCGGATCCGGATTCGCCGATCAGACCGTGCACCTCGCCGCGGCGGACGGTCAGCGAGACATCCTCGACCACGGTCGTGATCGAGCCGTCGTCTTGTCCGTATCCGACGGCGAGCCGGTCGACCGCGAGAAGCACCTCCGCGCCGTCGAATCGGTGGTCGCCGGCGTGGGAGACGATGGGCTCGCGTTCGATCGCTGGAATGGATGCCGGCTCGTCCCGGCGTGTGCGACGGCGCTTTCGCCCACTCTGTTCGAGGGTGTCGCGGAGCGCGTTGGCGAGCAGGACGAGGGACACGCACGTGAGACCGATCGCGAGGCTCGGCCAGAGCATCAGCACGGGATCCGTGTAGATGTTCGAGAAGCCTTCGTTGAGCATGGACCCCCACGTCGGGATGGACAGATCCCCGAGACCGAGGAAGTCGAGTCCGGCCTGGATCGCGATGGCGACGCCGGCGACGAAGGATGCCTGCACCAGCGCGGGCCCGCGGACGACCGTCAGGATGTGGCGGGAGATGATGCGGCCATCCGTCAGTCCGGAGACGCGTGCGGCATCCACGTACAGTTCGTCTCTGACCGCCGTCACGGTCGAGTAGACGAGCCGGTAGAACGCGGGCGACAGGAGCACTCCGAAGATCGCCATGGACGTCCACAGCGACGGGCCGAGCACGGCGCGTGCTGCAAGGAGGACGACGATTCCGGGGAGCGCCTGCAGGATCCCGACGACCCACGAGGACAGTCCCTCGAACCACCGGCCGTAGTAGCCGGCGATGAGGCCGCCGGTGACCCCGATGAGGGCAGCCACGATCAGCGCCAGAGCCGCTCCTGCGATGCTGAAACGCGTCGCGAACAGCAGCCGCGAGAGCACGTCCCGCCCGGCGCTGTCGGTGCCCAGTGGATGGGTGGCGCTGAGAGGCCCGAGCACGTCCGCCGCCGAGGCCGTGTTCGGGTCGTGCGGGGCGAGGTAGGGTCCGAAGACGGCGATGAGCACGATGAAGAGGAGGAACGACAACGACGCCACGGCGATCGGCTTCTTCAGCAGGCGGCGGAGCAGCGATCGCGACGACCGAGTCACCGCGGCCTGGATCTCGTCGGTGAGATCGCCGGCTAGAGGGTCGATCATGAGAGACGCACCTTCGGGTTGAGCCAACCTTGGGCGAGGTCGACGACGAGATTGAGGAGGACGACCAGGATCGCCGTCGCGACCACCAGGCCCATCACCAGCGGAATGTCTCCCTGGGATGTCGCGGTCACCGCCACCTGGCCGATACCGGGAATGGCGAAGATCTGCTCGATGATGACGACTCCACCGAGCAATCCGACGAAGTGGACGCCGAGGACCGCGAGACCCGGGCCCGCGGCATTCCGGAGGACGTGCTTGAGCACGACCGAACGGCTGGACAGTCCGCGGCTCTTCAAGGTGCGCACGTAGTCCTGACGGAGCGAATCCAGCATGGACCCGCGGATCTGTTGCGTCACTCCCGCGATACCCCCCAGCGAGAGGGCGATGACCGGGAGGATGATCGAGCTGATCCAGCCCTGCGGCGACGTGGTGAACTGCACGTATCCGGTCGGGGCGACCCAGCCCAGGTCGATGGCGAACACGACCACGAGACCGAGGGCGATGAGGAAGCCGGGAACAGCGGTTCCCACGAGGGAGACCACTTGGACGACGGTGTCGACCCAGCCGCCTCGTGTTGCGGCGAGGACTCCGAGAACGACCGAGACGATCGCGATGAGGATGGTCGCCCCGAGCACCAGCGACAGGGTCACGGCCAGCCGGCTCACGATGGCGTCGCCGACCGGCTGACTGGTGAACCAGGATGCGCCGAAGTCGCCGTGGAAGACGCCGGAGACCCAGGATCCGAACTGGGTGAGGAGAGGCTGGTCGAGGCCGAGTTCGTGCGACTTCTGGGCGACGGTCTGCGCCGAGGCGTCCTCCCCGAGGAGCCGCCGTGCGATGTTCCCGCCGCCCGCGTAGAGCAGGAGGAAGGCGATCACCGAGATCGCGACCACGAGGATGACGCCGGAGACGATTCGCCGGGCGATGAAACTGAGCATGGTGGGAGTCCTTCGAACGATCGGGGTGGGGAGTCGCCCCCACCCCGAGACCGTCACTTCTTCGGAACGAAGTTCCAGAGGTAGGGATAGGCGTTACCCGTCTGCGTCTGCACGGACGTCGTCGGGTCCGTCGCATAGGTCTGCTGGGGCCGGTACCAGGGAGCGAACCAGGCCTGCTGGACGATGTACGCGTTCAGCTTCTTGGATGCGTCCGCCGCCTCGGCCTTCGTGCCGGACTGAATCGTCTTGGCCAACGCGTCGACCGTGACGTCCTTCGTGTGGAACGGGTTCCAGCCGGCGGTCGGAAGCACGTCCAGAGTCAAGGTCTCCCAGGTCGTCGGCGCCGCCTTCAGCTGCATCACGGTGCTTCCGTACTTCGCCGCGAGCAGGTCGCCGAGGAAACTGGTGGGCGCCACGTTGACCTCGTTGACCTGGATCCCGATATCACCGAGGTACTGCTTCGTGAGCGCGTAGGTCGCCGGCGTGAAGCCGGACGACGTGGGCATGGTGAGGGTGATCTGGCCGCCCGAGTAGCCGGCCTCCTTCAGCAGCGCCTTGGCCTTCTTCGGGTCGTACGGGTAGTAGCTGTCCATCGCTTTGTCGTAACCCGATGAGTCGGGCGAGAAGATCGACGAGGTGACCGCTCCGTACCCTTGCCCGACCGCCTTCAGCATGGCTTTGCGGTCGAACGCGTAGTTGATGGCCTGCCGGACCTTGACGTTCCCCAGCGCCGGTGCGATCGCCCCGCTCCGGTCGAAGAGCAGCAGCCCGAAGAAGTTCAGCTGCTGGCCATTGGCGGTGAAGCCGGCGCCCTTGATCTGCGGGATGGTGGAGTTGTCGGTGAGGGGGGCGCCATTGATCTGGTGACCCTTGATGGCGTTCAGGATCGCTGTGGGAGTCGAGTACACGTTCATCACGAGCTTCGCGTAGTGCTGCTGCTGAGGCGCCCAGTACTTCGGGTTCTTCGTGAACACGTAGGTCGATCCCACGACGGTCGCCTTCTTGTCGAGCACGTACGGACCCGATCCGACGGGTGTCGTCTTCTCGCCCGGAGTGCCGAACGCAGCCGGGCTCTCCTCCAGCCCCGGGTTCTGGGTGAGGAACGACAGCAGCGACGGGTTCGGGGCGCTGAGCGTCAGCCGCAGCGTGGTCGGGTCGACCGCTGTCGCATCCGCCAGCGTCGCCAGGTACGCCTTCTGCGGCGAGGTGCCGTCCCGGAACCGAAGGAGGTTCTTCGCCGCTGCTGAAGCGTCGAACTTGGTGCCGTCTGTGAAGGTCACGTCGCTGCGGAGCTTCATGGTGAGCACCGTGTTGTCGGCGTTGTAGGACCATTTCGTCGCCAGCCACGGCTTCACCGTTCCGTCGGGATCCGCGTGGAGGAGGGTGTCGTAAACCGCCTGGAGGTAGGGCGACTCGTTGGCCCAGGCCGAGTTGTCGACGGCGAAGGTCGTGGAGGCCACGATCGTGCCGATCGTGAGCGTCCCGTCGGCGGCCGCTGACGGCGAGCCCGCGCGGGAGGCTGCGGGCGTGCAGCCGGATAGTGCGATCGCAGCGACCGCGGTCGCGGCTGCTGCTGCGATCAGTCGCTTCCTGAAGTTGAACATCTTTGTCTCTTCCGGTGCCATGCGGTCCTCCGTGGACCGACCTTCCGGCGAAGCTAGCAGCTTTCGGATCAGTATTCAACAAGTTGAGTAGAAAAAGTCAATTTGTGGAATACTTGGGTAGGGGGCGAGGTGTACCTTTACGCCGTCGGCCCTGTACGACACAAAGGAACCACGATGAAGTTGGAACATCTCCTCCTCGGCATCCTCTTGGTGCGCCCGAGGACCGGTTACGAGCTGGCCCGCTACATGGACATGGAGGGCGTGTTCATGCGTCCCCGCACGCAGATGAGCCAGGTCTACCGGTCGCTTTCGCAGATGGCGGAGCGCGGCTGGGTGACGTTCACGGTGAGCACCCGTCCCGGCGCGCACGATGCGAAGATCTACGAGACGACGCCACTCGGGCGCGAGGTGTTCATGAAATGGCTGACCACGCCGTTCGAGCCCACCGTGGAGTCCGTCAACTACGAGTTCCGCGCACGCCTCTTCTTCTCGGGGTTCCTCGACGAGGAGGCCGTCATCGAGCTCCTGACGATCGAGATCGACTCCCGCAAGCGGCAGATCGCCAAGTACCGCTTCCGGGACCGCACGATCGAGGCGGCCCCCGACTCGGGCTTCGACGTCGACCTCGCGACGACGATCGAGGACTTCGAGCACGAGACCGGGGCGGCCGCGATGGACACCATGGTGGACCGCCTCATGCAAATGCGCGACATGATCCGCGAGCGGCAGCGCGAGCTCCAGCCCGTCAGCCACGCGGTCGGCAGCTGACATGGCCGCCGGCGCGCACCGCATCCCCCAGGCCCGCATACCCGGCGGCGCGTTCGTCATGGGCGACCGGACCGGAGACGGACGAGCCGCGGATGGCGAGCGGCCCCTGCACGAGGTGCGGCTGATGGCATTCGAGATCGACGTCCACACCGTGACGAACAGCGACTTCGCCCGGTTCGTGGACGCTACGGGATATCGCACGGAGTCCGAAGTCTTCGGATACTCGGCCGTGTTCCAGCTCGCCTTCGCCGGCGATGACTCGGAGATCCTCGGCCGGCCGCCGCAGACACCCTGGTGGCTGGGCGTCGCAGGGGCGGATTGGCGTCATCCGAACGGACGGCTGTCATCACTGGACGATCTGCAGGATCATCCGGTCGTGCAGGTCAGCTGGAACGATGCGCAGGCCTACTGCGCCTGGGCCGGTCGCCGGCTGCCCACCGAAGCCGAATGGGAGCGCGCCTCCCGCGGGGGTCTGGACGGCGCGCGATTCCCGTGGGGCGATGAGCTCTTCGTCGGCGGCGCCTGGAACTGCAACATCTGGCAGGGCGACTTCCCCACCCTCAACACGCTGGAGGACGGCTTCCTCACCACTGCCCCTGCCCGGCACTACGAGCCGAATGGCTACGGGCTCTACCAGACCGTCGGAAACGTCTGGGAGTGGTGCCAGGACTGGTACGACGCGGCCTACTACAGTCGCTCCCCCGAGGAGTCGCCCGCCGGCCCGGCGACGGGGACGCAGCGCGTGCTTCGCGGAGGCTCCTTCCTCTGCCACGACTCGTACTGCAACCGCTACCGCAACTCCGCCCGATCGCAGAACACCCCCGACTCCGCGATGTCGAACGCCGGGTTCAGGACGGTGGCGATCGCACCGTGAGGGCCACCCCGCTTCCCGCGTAACGCCTCCACTCTCACCGGAAGGAAATCGATCATGCCCGACACCCGCGACGAACCGGACGACGAACCGGCCATCGAGGAGCCCCGCGACTGCTGCGCTCCTGGCCGCGCCGCATTCCTCCAGCCCGCCCCCGACCGCACCGCGGACGGGTGACGCGGCAACGCCGGATGGAGGGCTGCCGAGACCGATCGGTCGTGTCGATCCTCACGCCGCGAGGCGATGATTGATGGCGTCCGCCGAGTACAGCGCGTCGGTGACGATGCGGGCCATGCCGATCGGGCCGGCCTGCTCCCCCAGTTCGCCGAGGCGAATGTCCAGGTTGCGTGTGGCACGCGGGAGCGATCGCGGGTAGAGGGTCTCGCGGAGACCGCCGAGCAGTTCGTTGGAGGCGAGATCGCCCGACACGACCAGCACACCCGGGTTGATCATCGAGACGACGGTAGCCATCACCTCGCCGATCCGGCGGCCCGCCTCGTGAGTGAGCGACAGAGCATCCACATTGCCCGCCTGCAGCAGCCGCCCCACGTCCCGGCCGGAACCGGCGGGGATGCCGAGCTCGTCGAGCTTCACCGCGACGGCACGGCCGCTGGCGACAGCGGCGAGGCATCCCCGCGATCCGCACTGACAGATCGCCGTCTCGCCGGCGAGGCGGATGTGGCCGATGTCGCCGGCGCCACCGTCGATGCCGTGGTAGACCGATCCGTTGATCACGAGACCGGCGCCGATACCCGTCGAGACCTTGATCAGGCAGACCGCGTTGCTGCCGGGGAAGTGCGTCGACTGCTCGCCGAACGCCATGGCATCGGCGTCGTTCTCGACGAACGTCGGAACCGGGATGACCTCGGCGAGATGCTCAGCGATCGGATAGGCGTCCCAGCCGGGCATGATCGGCGGCTGCGAGGGTCGCCGGGTGCTCGGATCGATCGGGCCGGGGACCGAGATGCCCGTGCCCACCAACGGGCGACCGCTCGAAGCCTCGTCGACCAGGCGCCGCATCGACGCCGCGAGCGCGTCCAGCACCCGCTCGGGGCCTTCGCTGATGGCGACGTCGACAGCGTCCGATGCGATGATCCGCCCGCTCAGGTCGGTCAGCGCCGTGCGGGAATGCGCGGTGTCGACCGTCGCGACGGCGAGCACGGACCGATCGACATGGAACGAGAGGCGGTCCGGCCGCCTCCCGCCGGTCGCGCCACCCGCCCCGGCGTCCTCGATCACGAGGCCGGCGTCCATCAGGGCGTCCACCCGTTGGGCCACTGTCATGCGCGACAGACCGGTGAGCTGCTGGATGTCGCGGCGCGTGTTCGCTTCCGCGCGCCGGATGAGCTGGAGCACATCTCCGGGACCAGAAGTCATCGGCCGCCTTTCCTCGGGGGCACCCAGCGTCGTGGCTCCATGTTATGAGTCCCGGGCCCGTCGGAGGTCATCCCTTTTCTGCTCCGCTGGTGAGTCCTTCGGTGAGGGACCGCTCGGTGAGGCCGTAGAGCACGATGATCGGGATGGTGAGGAGAACCGAGCCGGCCATCAGCACCGTCTTGGAGACTTCGATCCCGTTGGAGAGTTGCGAGAGCCCGAGCGACACCGTCCACAGGTTCCGGTCGGCGGCGAGGAAGAGCAGCGCGAACAGGAACTCGTTCCACGCGATCATGAAGACGTACAGTCCCGTCGAGATGATCGAGGGCATCGCGAGCGGCACTGTGATCTTCCAGAGGATGCGGAGACGGCCTGCTCCGTCGACCATCGTCGCCTCCTCGACGCTCTCCGGGATCGACGTGAGGTAGGAGCGCAGCATGTGGATGGACACCGGGATGGTCTGGGCGATGTAGACGATCGTCAGGCCGAAGAGCGATTCCCTGATCCCGAGCGCCGAGAACCCGACGAAGAGCGGGATGGCGATGATGATGACCGGGAACAGGTAGACCGCGAGGAAGAGCGCGCTCACCTGCCTGCGACCGAAGAACTTCAGGCGTGAGACGGCGTACGAGCCGGGGATGGCGATCAGCAGCGTGATGGCTGCGGTCGCGATGGCGACGATCCCGGAGTTCAGCATGAACCCCGCGAAGCCCTGCCCGCCGTCCTCCTGCGGCTTCAGCACCTCGGCGTACGTCTTCAGAGTGAAGTTCTGTAGCGGGATCCAGAGCCGCTCCGGGTGGAGCAGCACCTGCTCGATCGGGACCAGACTCAGCTCGACCATGTAATAGAACGGGAAGACGGTGGCGATCACCAGCACGGCGATCAGAATCCACCGCAGCGCTCCGAAGGTGCGCTTCTGCACGACGATGCGGCTCATTCGTCGTCTCCCTTGTTCGCGAAGAATTTGACGTAGACGAAGAGGAAGACGCTCAGGATCGCGGACAGCACGAACGCGTTCGCGGCGGCGCCCCCGATGTCGAAGCTGCCGACCAACGTGTCGTAGACGCGCACGGCGGCGACCTCTGTTCCGGCGCCTCCACCGGTGAGCAGGTAGACGTCGTCGAACTTGTTGAACGTCATGATGAGCCGGAGCACCGAGAGCAGGGAGATCACCGGCAGCACCTGCGGGAACACGATCTGCCGGAAGTTCTGCCAGGGCGTGACGCCGTCGACCAGTGCCGCCTCCTCGACATCCCGCGGCAGCGCCACCAGGCGCGCCGTGATGAAGAGGAAGGCGAACGGGAAATACCGCCAGATCTCGAAGACGACGACCGTGATCAGCGCGTACGGAGCCTTGCCGAGGAAGTCGATCGGGTGCTCCCACCCGAACCACGCTGCACCCAGCGTGTTGACGATGCCGAATTGCGCATTGAGCATGATCTGCCACACGAACGTGACCGCGACGACCGGCGCGACATAGGGCAGCAGCATCAGTGAGCGCGCGAGCCCGCGGCCGCGGAACGGCTGCCGGAAGGCGAGTGCGGCGACGAGGCCGACCGCGATCGATCCCCCCGTCGAGAAGACGGAGTAGACGATCGTCGTCCAGAGCGAGCTCCAGAAGCCCGGGTCCGTGAGGACGCCGACGAAGTTGTCGAGCGTGAACGGGTTCGCCAGCCCGTTCTCGGCGATGCTGGTGAAGTCGGTCTGCTGGAACGCGAGCACGAAGTTCCAGATGACCGGGATGATGACGATCGCGATGATGATGATGGTCGTCGGGAGCACCATCGCGATTCCGGCACGGTTGTCTCGTCCGGCGATCGGGGACCGCCGCCGCAGGCGGCCCCCGGTGGGGGTCGCCTGCGTCGACGGTGGACGTGATGCGAGCTGGGTCATGGGGTCACTTCTTCAGCTTCGCCTGCAGTTGCTCCACGGCCGACTGCGCAGACCGGGCGGCGTCGGTGGCCGAGGCTCCCGATCCCATGCTTGCGACGGCCTTGGAGATCGGCAGCTGCGTGTTCACTGGCCCCAGCAGTGCGCCCTGGCCCTGCGGGATGGCCCAGCGGTCGATCTGCGACGGCACCTTCAGCAGCGCGGCGATCGTGGCGGCGTCATAGATCTCGGAGAGCTTCTTCTTCGTGTCGACGCCGGCCTCGAGGTTCTTCCAGCCGTCGCTGAACTCGTTCGGGCTGGCGGACGTCCCGGTCCGGAGCGGGAACTTGCCTTCCGGCGCCATCCCGAGCCAGTCGAGGTAGCCGTCGGAGAGCATGTACTCGACGAACTTCTCGGACGCGGACGCGTTGGCCTTCTTGGTCACCAGCCACGAGGTCGCTTCACCGTAGGTGGCGCCCTTCGTGCCGTCAGGACCCTGGATCGCCGTGACGATACCGCTGTTCTTCGCCAGCCACGTGGGGTCCGACGTGCACTGCGGGCAGGTCGGGAGGGCATCGTTGCGGAGTCCGCCCAGCTCGTCGAGGATGTAGGTCGACCAGTCGACCATGGCCGCCTGGCCCGCGAAGTAGGTCGCACGGGTCGTGTCGACGGTCTGCGTCCCCTGCGGCGAGTAGTGCTGGGCGAGCGAGCCGTAGAGGCCCCAGGTCGTCGTGCAGGCGGAGGACGTGAGCGTGATGTTGCCGTTCGAGTCGGCCAACTGGCAGTCGTTGCCGAGGGCGAGCGACTCGAAAGTCTGTGAAGTGAAGACATCGGCCGGGTCCGTTGCCAGGGTGATGCCGTAATCGCTGCCGGAGGTGAGGGTCTTGGCCGCCTTCTCGAGGTCGGCGTACGTGGTCGGCGGCTTCAGGCCGGCCTTCGCGAAGAGGTCCTTGCGGTAGACGAGGATCTGCGCGTACGCCGAGTCCGGCACGGCGAGCTGTCGCCCGTGGTCCTGGTCGAGCTTCAGGCCGGAGCCGACGAAAGTGCCGGTACCGAGGTCTTTGACGACGTTCGCCGCCGAGGCCGTATTGAGCAGCTTCTGCGTGTCGAGCTGACGGACGATCGAGAGCGGGATCGCGCCCATCACGTCGGGGAGTTTGCCGGAGATGGCGGCGGAGGCGACGAGCTGAGGAACCTGGTTCTCATCGACCGGGACGAGCTTGACCTGGATTCCGGTCTTCTGGGTGAAGCCCTCGATGATCTTCTTGGTGGTGTTCACGCGGTCGGGCTGGTTCTCCTCCGACCACACGGTGATGGTCTTGCCCGCGTCACTCGTGCTGCCGCTCGTCGAGCAGCCCGCCAGCATCGTCGCGCCGGCGACGAGCAACGTCGCTCCTGCAACGATCTTCCTCATTCGCGACGTCTTCATCGCGACTCCTTTCGTCGGGGGTGGGGGGTGTCTGCGAGATTAGCCCAACTTATGCTCAATGTCTATACACATTCCGCCCAGTCATAGTGCTAATGTGTCGAGCACCACCGAACCGCATCCTCAAGGACGACGAATGAACAGCCTTCTCCGTTTCTCCGGGCCCCGGACCGTCGAGATCGTGGACGCTCCGCATCCCGAGCTCCAGCCGGGCCAGGCCCGCGTCCGGACGATCTACTCCGGCATCTCGGCCGGGACCGAGTTGACCGCCTACCGCGGAACGAACCCCTACCTCACCAGCGAGTGGGACCCGGAGCTGCGACTCTTCCGGGGCGCATCGGCCGACCGCGGCCTCGCCTATCCCCTGGACGGCTGGGGCTATTCGGAGGTCGGCGAAGTCGTCGAGATCGCGCCGGCCGCAGGCGACCTGCCCGACGATGCCCCTCACGTCGGCGACCGCGTCTGGGGGATCTGGGGGCACCGCGCCGAGGGGATCCTGGCCCTCGAAGCGCTGCGTGGTCACGTCCTCCCCGCGCACCTCGACCCGCTGGCCGCCGCATTCGTGCGCGTCGGAGCCATCGGACTCAACGGCGTGCTCGCCGCCGACCTCGGCGTCGGGTCGACCGTCGCCGTCTTCGGGCAGGGCGTGATCGGACTGCTCGCAACCCGGCTCGCCACGCTGAACGGAGCGACGGTGATCGCCGTGGACGGCATCCCGGCGCGGCGCGAGGCGGCGACTCGATGGGGAGCCGCCCACGCGCTCGCACCCGACGAGGACCTCCCGTTCGCGATCCGCGAGCTGACGAACGGTGCCGGCGCCGACGCAGCCATCGAGCTCAGCGGGAACTACCATGCGCTTCAGTCCGCGATCCGGGCCGTCGGCGCCGACGGCACCGTCGTCGCATCGGGCTTCTACCAGGGCGACGGCGCGGCGCTCCGTCTCGGCGAGGAGTTCCACCACAACCGCGTGCAATTGCTGGCGTCGCAGATCGGGTCGGTGCCCAACCGGCTCCGCGCGCGCTGGGATGTTCCACGGCTTCAGCGCACCATCGTCGATGCACTCGCCGACGGCCGCGTGAACGCCGCCGAGCTCGTGACCCACCGCTTCGCCATCGACGATGCGGCCGCCGCGTACCAGCTGCTCGACACCGACCCGTCGGCCACCCTCCAGGTGGTGCTGGAGTTCTGATGAACGCGATCACCGTGCAGGAACAGCACCTTCCCGGAGATAGCCTCGAGCAGAAGTTCGAGATCGCCCAGGCCTGGGGGTTCGACGGCATCGAACTGCGCAGCCGAGGCGACCTCCACTTCGCTTCCCGCCTCCCCGAGCTTCGCCGGGCCGCGGCGTCCGGGGTCGTCATGCCGACGACGTGCGTCGAGATGTCGCACTTTATCGGAGCCTTCGACTCCGATCTGCGCGAGGACGCGATCGTCCAGCTCAGCTCGCAGCTGACTGTGATGGCCGAGATCGGCGGAGTCGGCGTCATGACTCCCGGCTCCTACGGCATGTTCTCCCGTCGGCTGCCCCCCTTCGAGCCGCCTCGATCGCCCGAGGAGGACAGGAGCATCCTGCTGGACGCCCTCGGACGCCTGGGCGAGCACGCCGAGAAGGAGGGTGTCGAGCTGTTCCTGGAGCCGCTCAACCGGTACGAGGACTATCTCGTGAACACGCTCGCCCAGGCCGCCGACCTCATCCGGGAAGTCGGCTCCCCCGCGGTGCGCATCGTGGCCGACACCTACCATATGAACATCGAGGAGGCCGACCCGGCCGCCGCGCTGCTGGCGGTCGCACCGTACATCGGTCACCTCCAGGCGAGCGACTCGAACCGCCTCGAACCGGGAGCGGGCCACATCGACTGGGCCCTGTTCGGCGCCACCGTGAACGCCATCGGTTACGACCGCTCGATCGCCATCGAGAGCCGGCTCTCCGGGGACGCCGCCGACGTGCTCCCCCTGGTCGCGCCGATGCTCCGGCGGTACCTGTGAGCACCCTCCGAGCCGAGGCCGCGCGCGTCCTCCTCTCCAACTGGCGCACCAGCTACACGGTGCCGGCGGGCGGGCTCTATCCGCACCAGTGGAGCTGGGACTCGGCGTTCATCGCCATCGGGCTGCGGCATCTGTCGCCACGGCGAGCCCAGCAGGAGCTCGACACGATCCTGAGCACCCAGTGGAGCGACGGGCGGCTCCCGCAGATCGTGTTCCACAGCGGGAAGGATGACGGCTACTCGCCGGGCGCCACGTTCTGGCGCAGCGAGGACATCCCCGGGACACCTCCGGTGAGAACCGCCGGACTCATCCAGCCGCCGAACCACGCGCTCGCCGCGCTGCTGGTCCACCAGGCGGATCCTGCGGAGTCGGATCGGCGCCGGTTCCTGCAGCGCGCCTATCCCCGGCTGGTGCGCTGGCACGAGTACCTGCGCGACCGGCGCGGTGGCGCGTCCGGGCTGGCCAGGATCGTGCACCCCTGGGAGAGCGGAATGGACAATTCGCCGTACTGGGATGCGGCCCTCGGCCGAATGACCCAGACCTTCGCCGGCGAGATCCCCCGTCCCGACCTGAAGCACGCGGACGCAGCACACCGGCCGTCGAACGGCGAGTACGGCAAGTACCTGTACCTTGCCGCTCGCTATCGGGACCACGAGTGCGACGACGCCGACCCTGGTTTCCCCTTCCAGGTGGTCGACCCCGCGTTCAACGCCCTCTGGGCGCGCTCGGAACTCGCGCTCTCCGCCATCGCGGAGCTGATCGGGGCCGACCCGGCGCCACATCGGGCGGAGTCCGCACGGATCACGGAGGCGCTCGAAGCCCTCTGGTCGGAGGAGATGGGCAGCTACGTCGCGCGCGACGAGCTGACCGGCGAACTCCAGCAGTACCGGACGGTCTCCGGCCTGGTGCCGCTGCTGCTCCCCGATTCGCCGCACACGCAGGAGCTCCTCGACCTGCTCCGCGGTCCGCACTTCGCTCTGGGCGACGTCGCCATGGTGCCCAGCCACGATCTGACCGCGCCGACGTTCGATCCGGGACGGTACTGGCGAGGGCCGTCCTGGTTCAACACGGCGTGGCTGATCGCCGAGGCGCTGTTCGAACGCGGGTTCACGGCGGACGCCGAGCTGCTCTCCCGCTCGATGGACAAGGGTGCGCTCGAGAACGACTTCCCGGAGTACCTCGACCTGTACACCTGCTCGCCCCGCGGGACCACGCGGTTCAGCTGGACCGCCGCGCTGGCACTCGACCTCGCCGCCAAGCTGGAGACGCACCGATGACCACCATCCGGGCGGTGTCGCACCCGCGAAGAGGCGCGTTCCTGGAACGGCCTCCGGGCTGATGGCGCACGCGCTCCGGGTGGTCGTCGCTCCCGACTCCTTCAAAGGGGCAGCGACGGCGGACACGGTCGCCGGCGAGATCGCGGCGGGCTGGCTCTCGGTGCGCCCGGGCGACGAGGTCGTTCTCGCGCCCATGGCCGACGGCGGAGAAGGCACCATCGACGCCTTCGCGAGAACACCGGGCGCCGAGCAGTTCATGACGACCGTCCGCGGGCCGGACGGCGCCGAAGTCGACGCCCGCTGGATCGTCGTGCCGGAGGGGACGGCGGTGGTCGAGCTCGCGGAGACGAGCGGCCTGGGACTTCTCACCTCCCCGCGACCGTTCGACGCCCACACCGTCGGCCTCGGGGAGCTGATCGTCGCGGCCCTCGACGCAGGAGCATCACGCCTGCTGATCGCGCTGGGCGGCAGTGCATCCACGGACGGCGGGGCCGGCGCGCTCACCGCATTGGGTGCGCGGCTGCTCGACAGCCGTGGGAACGCGATCGCCGACGGAAATCGCGGGCTGGCCGACCTCGCTGACATCGACCTGTCGACACTCCGAGCCGCTCCTCCTGGAGGAGTGGTGCTCCTCGCCGACGTCCGCAGCCCGCTGCTCGGAGATCGGGGCGCCGCGCGCATGTTCGGTGCCCAGAAGGGGGCAACCACCGACGAGCTCGCCGTCCTGGAGGGCAATCTCAGCCATCTCCGCGACGTCGCGGCGCGGGGGAACCCGGACGCGATCCGACTCGCCTTGGCGCAGGGAGCCGGAGCTGCCGGGGGCACGGGCTTCGGCCTCATGTTGTGGGAAGCCGAATACGCCTCCGGCGCCGCGATGACCGCCGCGGCCATCGGACTCGCGGATCACGTGCGTCACGCGGACCTCGTCATCACGGGCGAAGGACGATTCGACGACCAGACCGCCGAAGGCAAGGTCGTCGCCGAGGTTGCGCGGATAGCGCGATCGACGGGGACGGCCGTCGCGCTCATCGCAGGTTCGATCGACGGTCGCCCCGAAGGGTTCGTCGACGTGATCGAACTGGCGACGCTCGCCGGCTCGCCGTCCGAGTCCATCGCCGCGACCCCCCAGTGGGCACGCACGGCCGGTGGGCTATTGGCAGCGCGAGTGACGGTCTAACAGCGCTAACCTCGCCGATGTGGAGCGCACCACTCACAACCGCGGGTCGACGGGTTCCGACTCCATAGCGAGGACAGCGAACACTGCTTCATGTACCCGCCACAGCGGCTCGCGTTCCACGAACCGGTGCAGTGATTCGAGGCCAAGCGCATATTCGCGCAGGGCCATGGAGCGCTTATGGCCGACGTTGCGTTCGCGCAGCCGGTCCAGGCTCGATGGCTCGGTGTAGTCCGGTCCGTAGATGATGCGGAGGTATTCGCGACCGCGAACTTTGATGCCGGGCTGGGCCAGACCTCGCTCGTTCCGCACGAGGCCGGCCGCGGGCTTCACGACCATCCCCTCGCCGCCGGCACCCGTGAGCTCGGTCCACCAGTCGACAGCGCGCTCCACCGACAGGGGGTCTTCGAGGTCGACTTCGAGTCGCCGGGTCTCGCGGAACAGCTGCGGGTCGGCCGCCACCAGACGGTCGGCCAGCGCGAGGTGCCAGGCGTGCGCCCGGTCGGCGTGGACTCCGCTCTCGGTAGCCAGTACTTGGAAAGGCGCCAGCTGGACGCCGTCGATACCGTCGGTTCGCTGCACATAGCGGCGGTAGGCGTCGACGTAGCGCGCCGCGTCGCCCTCGCGTCGGCGCGTCCGGTCCAGGATGGCCGCGACGTCGAGTCCTCGATCCGCTGCGCGTTCAAGCGTCGTCACCGCAGCGGGCAGCGCGGAGCCTGCCGCCGCCCCGACAGCTGCGTACTGTTCGCGGATCAGCGCGCCGGCCTTCAGCGACCACGGCAGGATCTCCCCGTCGAGCAGCAGCCAGTCGGACTCCAACTCATCGCAGAGTCCCGCCCGCGAGACGGCTTCGTGCACGCGGGACAAGAACGCATGCTCGTCGGCGGCCGACGGGAAGAACCGGCGCCCGGTGCGAGTGTGAACGATACCCTGCCACCCGTCGGGCGCTCCGAACCGGGTCGCGTCGCGCGTCACGAGCGTGACCGCACGCGAACCCATGTGCTTCTCCTCAGCGATGAGGCGCGTCACACCGCTCTTCCGATACGTTCCGAAGGCCTCGTCGGGGTGCTCCAGCATGCCGTCGCGGGATGACGGCCCCGGCGGCGACATCGTCGGCGGCAGGTACAGCAGCCACCGTGGGTCCACCGCCCACCGGCTCATCGTCTCGAGTGCCCCGAGCGCGAACTCCGGGCGCAGCCGAATCTTCCCGGAGGTGCGCGTCTCGACGATCGGCGTCTCCAGCACGTCCTCGATCCGAAGGACATCGTCCTCCCGCTCGGCGGAGGTACCGGCCGCGAGAACGAACGGCCGGGCGGGCTCGCTCCAGATCTGCTCAGCGGGCACTGCCACGAGCTCACGTTCCGGATAGCGCAGCGCGGTCAGGGCACCGCCGAAGACGCAACCGGTGTCGAGGCACATCGTATTGTTGACCCATTCAGCGCGCGGCACCGGCGTGTGACCGTAGCGGACGGTGGCCGCCCCGCGGTAGTCACGCGCCCAGTCGAGCCGTACCGGGAGGCCGTACTCGTCCTTCTCCCCCGTGACGTCGCCGTAGAGGGCGAACGCCCGGACGCGGCCCGACGCCCTCCCGTGGAACTGCTCGGTGAGGCCGGCGTGCGCGACGACCAGCCGGCCGTCGTCGAGCACCAGGTGCGAGACGAGCTCGCGGCAGAACGCCTGCACCTCATCGCGGAACTCCGGCGGCTCTTCCGCCAGCTGTGCGAGTGAGGTCTCCAGGCCGTGCGCCACGGTCACCTTGTCGCCGTGCAGCGCCCGCGCGAGCTTGTCCTCGTGGTTGCCGGGGACGGCGATCGCGTGTCCGGCTCCGACCATCCCCATTGCCAGGCGGAGCACGCCGGGTGTGTCTGGTCCGCGGTCGACCAGATCGCCCAGGAAAAGCGCGCGGCGGCCCTCCGGGTGCACGGCATCGACCGGCCGGCCCTGGTCGTCGCGCGCGAGTTCATAGCCGAGCCGGCCGAGCAGCGACTCGAGCTCGGAGCGGCAGCCGTGGACGTCACCGATCACATCGAACGGCCCGTGATCATCAGCACGGTCGTTGAGCAGGCGGGTACGGACGATCGTCACCGCGTCGATCTCCGCCTGATCACGGAGGACATGAACGGCCCGGAACCCCTCGCGCCGCAGATTCGACAGCCCGCTGCGCAGTTGCTTCGACTGGCGGCGGATGACCTCAGCGCCGAAGCCGCGGTCGTCGCGAGCCTCTGTCCGCTCGGCGGCGACGCGCTCCGGAACGTCGAGCACGATGGCGACAGGCAGCACGTCGTGATCCTTGGCTAGCGCGACCATGCTTTTGCGCGCGGTGGCCTGGACGTTCGTCGCGTCGATCACGGTGAGCAGGCCGGCGCGCAACCTCTTACCCGCCACGAACCGCAGCGCGTCGAAGGCGTCGCCTGTCGCGCTCTGGCTGTTCTCGTCGTTGGAGACCAGCCCTCGGAAGGCATCGCTGGACAGGGTCTCCCAGGCGCCGAACTTCTCGCGAGCGAAGGTCGACTTGCCCGACCCGCTGACCCCGACGAGCACGACGAGGGAGGTGGCGGGGATGCGCAGCTCGGTCATGCGGCAGCCTCCTTCCGGAACAGGGCGAGTTGCGTCGGCGGTCCGAGGACGGGATCCGGCGCTCCGACCGGCCGGAACTCGACACGGTAGCCGTAACGATCAGCGACCGCGCCGGCCCACCCGGCCAGCTCGGCCCGGCTCCACTCGAAGCGGTGATCGGGATGCCGGAACTTCCCGGCAGCGAGGGTCGGGTACAGGGCGTTGTACTCGGAATTCGGAGTGGTCACAATCACCGTCGACGGCGCCGCCAATCCGAACACCGAGCGCGCGAGAGCGTCAAGTCGCTCGGGTTCGACGTGCTCCACGACCTCCATCAGCACGATGGCGTCAAGACCGGCGATCCGGTCGTCCTGGTACGTGACGGAGGATGCGTGCAGCTGGATGCGCTCGCGCTCGGCATCGCTGCGCTCGGCGAGATCGAGACGCCGCGCCGCCGTCTCCAGGGCCGCGGGCGAGACGTCGGTGCCGATGATCCTGGTGAACCGCGGATCGACCGCCAGCCGGGAAAGCAGCGCGCCCGGGCCGCAGCCGACGTCCGCGACTGTTCGTGCGCCGACATCGTCGAGCGCCTCCAGCACCGCTTCGGCGCGCACCCGGTTGAGCGGCCGGTTCGCATCCTCGCCCCCGTCGGCACCAGCTGTGCCGTCGGGCTCCGGCTCCATCGACTCCGACCCCTGGTCGAGTTCGGCGAGCCTCGCGGTAGCGGCAGCGACGTATTCGCGCCGATGGACGAGATATCGCTTTGAAATCAGGTCCCGCTCGGGATGTTGTGCCAGCCATCCTTCGCCCGCACGCAGGAGCTTGTCGACCTCCGCATCCGCGACCCAGTAGTGCTTGGCGTCGTCGAGCACCGGGAGCAGCACATAGAGCTGTCGAAGCACCTCACCGAGGAGCTTGGTGCCGCGAAGCGTGATCGTCGCGTACGGAGAGGGTCCCCATTCGGGAAACTCACCATCGAGCAGCGTCTCCGATTGCTCCACGGACAGGCCGAGCGGCGCGAAGAGTCGTTCGGGAAGGTCGGCGCCGCCGCGCAGCGGCACGGCGTGCAGCCCGATCTCCAACTCGAGCGGGGAGGCGGCGAGTTCCGGTCGCGCGTCACAGCGACCCGTCATGGCAGTGCGGAACACCGACCCGAGCGCGACGGCGAGCATCGATCCGGACGCGTATGGGCGGTCGTTC
The DNA here is from genome assembly GCF_900114565.1 of Leifsonia sp. CL147. GTDB lineage: Bacteria > Actinomycetota > Actinomycetes > Actinomycetales > Microbacteriaceae > Leifsonia. The sequence goes on along the minus strand of NZ_FOTM01000002.1, from coordinate 56,463 downwards.
ACGTAATGTCCGAGCGTCCCGGCATCACCGCGGAACCGTTTGCTGCGGACCAGTTCGATCGGGTCGACCTCCAGCATCAGCGCGGCGGTGCAACGATCCTCTTCGAGCTCCGGATAGAAGACGTGTGCGCGCCCGACCGGCAGATCGAAGTCATGAACGCGCTCGGGATGCTTGTGCAGCAGAAACCCGAGGTCGCCGGGTTCAGCACCGCGGTAGGTGACGGTCAGCAGCACGCGGCGTCCTCCCCCAGATCGATTGTCGAAATACCCGCGAGACGCTTCGCCGCGTCCTCAGCGTTCAGTGTATGGTCTCGCAGCCGGTCGACCCGCGTGTGACGGCACGAGCAGATCGCTGGCCGGCCGACGTTTCGCGCAGCCGCAGGGCTTCCGCACCGCCTATGAAGACTTCGCGTAATCGTTGAGTCGACACCGTCGAGCGCAGTGCGAAGCGCGTTCGCTCGCGGACGCCGGTGTGTGATGCCCGCATCACATCGCGGGCGTGACCGAGACCACATGGTGGACAGCAAAGCGACCAGCCTGGTGGAGCGCTACTTCATGCGAAATGATGTGGGGCCCTGACGCCGTCGAGCTGGGCAGGAATGCTCAGAGTTGACGTGCAACGTCCGCGTAAAAACCGAGAAGTTCACCGAACGGAACCGATGCGCGAGACACCGCGTTCGCATCCTTTCCCTGCTCCGCGAACGGCGGCGGGTAGAGGGACCACCCTTGGTCCATTCGCAGCACGCGATTTTCCTCCTGCCAGCCCTCCCAACGCAACGAGCCGTAGAACTCGGCCAAGCCTCCGCCGAGCGCCCAGCGGAGGAACGCCGAATAGCCCACGCCGATCCCCGACCATGCCAGGGTGTCGGGCCCCCAGTAGCAGACCTCGCCAGCAGCGATTCCCAGCCCGCCACCATCGATGGCGAACTGGCCGCCAAGGACGTCGAACGCTACGACGAGGTGCGACCGGCTACTCTCCAAGCTGTTCTGCTCGGCCAAGGCCGGCAAACCATGCGCACCCCCGCCCAGCATGCGCAACCATCTGTTGTCGAGAAGAAGACCACCGGTGTGGACCGCAATGGCCCCTAGCGTCGACCATTCCGTGAGCTGGAGCCCCGCCAAGGAATCGACGCCTTCAGTCGTGGTGACGGGAAGAACCTCAACATCTACGGCTGATTCTTCTAGCTGGAGCTGGACTGTCGGCCACGCGGACTCCTCAGCGTGCGACATGACCCTGCGCCGACCAGTTCCCGATCATGCCGCGAGTGTACAGCCAACCGCGCGGACGCCGTCGAAGTCCGGCATTCCGGATACCTAAGCAGTGGTAAGCCCTAGGCAGTTTCTCTTTTAGCGCGTCTAAAGTAGAAGTACCGTGTCGAAGGGAGGCTAGCTATGGCCACCTTCGTCGAGCGCACCTGGCGCCCGCAGGACGCCTCCGGCCTCAGCCGCAAGGACCGCGCCGCAGGCCGCTACCGCGCCTACCTCCCCGACGAATTGGGCGTTGCTCTCCCTCGCCTCGGCAGCGAAGCTCAGACCACAGCCGAAGACGCGCTCGTCGTCCTCGCCCGCGCCGATGAGCGCCTCGCGGCCAAGGGCGGCTACCTCAACCACCTGCTCATCCGTTCCGAGTCGATCTCCTCCTCGTGGATCGAAGGCAACCGCGTCACGCCGAAGCGCCTGGCCATCGCCGAACTTCTGCACCGGGTTCACGGCAGGCGCTCGACGTCGTCGCCAACGTCCGCGCCACCGAGCAGGCCATCGCCGAGTTGGCCGACCTCGGACGGCCGATCACAGCGTCGGACATCATCGACCTGCAGCACATCATCGAACCGCGCCTCGAGCGCGGAATCCGCACGGAGCAGAACTGGGTCGGCGGCCCCGGCTTCTCTCCGCTTCGTGCCGCGTTCGTACCCCCGCCGGAGACCGAGGTCCCGCGCTTGGTGGACGACCTCGCCGGCTTTCTCACCGAGACCACAGGCAACCCGCTGGTGCGCGCCGCTATCGCCCACGCTCAGTTCGAGACCATCCACCCGTTCGTCGACGGCAACGGCCGCACCGGTCGGGCGCTCATCCACACGGTCCTCCGCCGTGCCGATGCGGTGCGCAACACGCTTATCCCCATCAGCACCGTGTTCGCGGGCAGCACCGACGCGTATATCGCCGGGCTTACCGCGTTCCGCGCAGAGCCGCAGGCACTGGATGACTGGGTGATCGGCTTCGCACAGGCCACCGAAACCGCAGCCGGCACTGCGGTGAAGCTCGCTGACGACATCACCGCCCTCGACGTCGAGCTCCACGAGCGGCTGGTGGACTTCCGCCGCGCCCAGGGCCGCAACCCTGCAGTGCCTCGTCGCGACGCCGTGTCGCTACGCATCCTCGAGACGCTGGCCACCGACCCGGTGGTCACAGCCGAGAGCGTGAGCGAGCGCTTGAACGCCTCCCCTGCGGCTGCACACCGGGCACTCACCGAGCTGCACGAGGCGGGCATCCTCGGCCGCAGCAAGGACCAGAAGGGCCGGACGATCTGCTGGACGGCCGACCGTCACCTCGCGCTCGTGGCCCTCACCGAGCGCAGCAACCGCGTGGGCGGGGAGGACACGCGCAACCGGAAGCCACGGCTCGGGCCCGCTGCGCCCGTGCTCGCTCAGCGCGAACGGCGGTTTCCGGAGATGAACTGGGCGGTCCGCGGCGGTTAACAGCGTCGGGTCAGTCCTGGTCCCGACGGTCGAAGGTCAGCCCTCCTGGCACCTGGAAGGTTGGCATGATCTCGATCAGGCCGACGTTCACGTGGCGGGGTGCGTCGATGGCGAACGCGATGGCGTTCACCACATCATCGGTCGTGAGCGACTCGTAGCCTTCGAAGTAGGTTGCGTGCGCCTGCGCGATGTCTTCGGGGGTGCCGCCCGTGTTACGTGCGAAGATCTCGGTCTCAACGCGGCCGGGCGAGATCTCGGTCACGCGCACGCGCTTTCCGAGCGTGTCGTTGCGCAGCTGTCGGGAGAGCTGGTGCACGGCCGCCTTGGTGGCGTGATAGGCGGTGTGCCCGAAGAAGTTGTAGTGGCCGGCGATCGAGCTGATATTGACCACGTGCCCACGGTCGCGCTCTACCATTCCCGGGAGGGCGAGGCGGCACAGGTGCAGCACCGCGCCGAGGTTGACCTCGACCAGATCGTCGATATCGTCGCGTGTTGCGCCAAGCACATTGCCGGTCCGCGACACGCCGCCGATGTTGGCGAGAACGTCGATCTCAAGGCCCGCAACCAGCGCCTCCAGAGCAGCGGTGTCGCGCAGGTCGGCGACGTGACCGATGGCCCCGGTCCGCTCCGACAGCTCCGCGATCCGATCAGCGTTCCTGGCCACTGCGTGCACAGTGAGCCCGTTTTCGCGAAGGCGCTCGACGAGTGCAGCGCCGATCCCCGAGGTCGCACCCGTCACCAGGGCAGTCGAATAGTCTGCGAACGTCACATTTCCTCCTGTCGATTCGGCTCGTCGCCCCGACGAGCCGTCATTCAGCGACACCCGGCTGTGCCGCGAGGCCGCGGACACCGTTGGGCGGGACCGCTGTCGCGGCAGTGACCGCAGCCTTCTCCGGCTCGCTCTGCTGCACCTCGTCGAGCTCCTTGAGCGTGTAGGTCCGGGTCTCCTTCGCCGTGAGCGCGGACACTCCTGCAAAGACCATGAAGCCGATCGCTACGAGAGACGGGCCCACCCAACCCTTGAGATCGGCGCCTGAGAGCGCGGTGGCGAGAACAGGGCCGACAGCCCCCGAGATCGCGAAGCCGATCTGGGTGCCCAGGGCCAGCCCGGAGACACGCACACGGCCGGGGAACATCTCGGCGAAGAACGACGGCCAGGACGCGTTCACCGTCGAGTAGAAGAACGAGTAGTTGACGATCCCGAACAAGAAGATCAGCGCCCAATTGCTGGTCGTGATCGACCAGAGGTAGGGCACCATGGTGATTCCGACCCCGACGGTCCCGATGAGGAATACCGTCTTGCGGCCGATCTTGTCGGTGAGGTAGCCGGCGATGGGTGTGATGCCGAGCGCGATCAGTGCTGAAACGGTCGTCGTGAGCAGCATGGTCGGCTTATCGAGCTTGTATCCGGCGGTTCCGAACGCCACCGAGAACGTCTGCATCATGTAGCTGGTTCCCGCGATGAGGGCGCAGAAGATGATCCGCGCCACAGCCCGCCAGTGGAAGCGCAGGAGTTGACTGAGCGGAGCGATGTTGACCTTGATGGACTGGGTCTCGAGGAACTCCGGTGGTTCCTGCACGTGGCGGCGGATCAGGTAGGCGACGACGACCACGATGGCGGAGAACCAGAACGGGAGCCGCCATCCCCAGGTCAGCAACTGCGCGGACGGCATCGAGGCGATCGGGATGAAGACCAGCAGCGTGAGCAGCGTGCCGGAGGCGGAGCCCAGCGTGGTGAAACTGGTGATGAAACCCCGGCGGCGCTCCGACGCGTGTTCCAGGCTCATCGTGATGGCGCTGGGCTGCTCGCCCGAGAGGCACAGTCCCTGGATGACGCGGATCAGCACCAGAAGAATGGGGGCGACGGCACCGATCTGCGCGTAGGTCGGCAGGCAGCCGATCAGGAAGGTGCAGCCGCCGATTCCGAACAGTGTGATCATCATCACGAACTTGCGACCGAACCTGTCCCCCATCGGACCCAAGATGAGTGACCCGAGCGGACGCACCGCGTATCCGACCGCGAAGGTGATCATCGCCAGCAGCACACTGATGCCCTCGGGCAGCTCGGGCGAGAAGAACAGCACATTCAGGATCAGCGCCGACGAGGTGCCGTACACCGCGAAGTCGTAGTACTCGAGCGTCGTGCCGATCCAGGCGGCGACCGCCGCTCTGGCGGGGGTCTTCCGGGGAAGTGCGATTTGGGTCATATCGTCTCCATCGGCGATGAGGGCGGAGCTGATCTCCGGAGCGCGGGGTGAGAGAACGCGAGCTGCTCCACGCTGGTCGGTGCTCCTGATCGACCACCGTAGCTGCGTTGAGCGAAGCCGTCGCCTCCCGTCGGTACTCTGTGCCAAACATGTGCGGGCCCGCTTGCGTCGCTAGCTCGCGTCGCCGAGATTTTCCGGCTCACAAATACCTGGTCAAAAGCCTTATACCCACGCCCGATGTCGCGTTCCGTGTGTCCGGATCTGAGGGCGTTGCCTGTGCATGAATGGCACGAATTGTGCCGAAGCAGCGGCCACGCGACCGCGCGGTCAGGAAACGTGCCTGCGCGGCCGGAAGGGGCGCACCGGGCGGCCCTGGTCGACGTCCACTCCACCCCGTGCACCCCGTGCCCGTCCATCGTCGTGGTCTCTGAACACGACCGAGGCTTCGGTCACAGGCAGATACTCGATCGGCTCTGACACGGTCCACCGGGTCGCGGCGCCTGTCGGCAGCCGACACATCGAGCCCCGACGGACGAAGACGAGGGAGTCCTCGTCGTCGAACTCGATCATGGCGCGGCCGGTGAGGATCACGAACGGAGAACCGTTCTCAGTCCGATGGCGGACGCCGGCACCGACCTTCTGAGTCGGGGCCTCGCCGCTGTCGAGACCTGGGACGGATTCGAGTGGGGCGGTGAACATGGTGGGCTCCTTCGTCGCTAGCGGTTGGACTCTTCGGTCGTGGCCCATGACAACCCTTCTTGGGTTGCAAGGGTGAGCTGAACAGACTCGACCAGCTCGTCGACGGGCAGCTGGATGTCGAGGACGAGGCCGTTCTCGTCCTCCGCCAGCGGTTCGAGGATGGCCAGCTGGCTGTGCAGCAGCGCGACGGGCATGTAATGGCCGGGCCGTGCCGCCATGCGGCTGTGGATGAGCTCGGCCTCGCCGTGGGCATGGACGAAGACCGTCGTGGGCGCCTCCCAACGGATCACATCGCGGTAGGTTCGCTTGAGCGCCGAGCAGGCGATCACGAGGCCGCTGGTGCTGTGGTCGCTCAAAGTGCGCCCGATGTCGGCCAGCCATGGCCAGCGGTCGGCATCTTCCAACGGGATCCCCGCCGTCATCTTGGCGATGTTCGCCGCCGAGTGCAGATCGTCGCCATCGATGAAGTGGACGCCGAGCCGTTGTGCGAAAGCGGCACCGATCGTGGACTTCCCGCTGCCGGAGACCCCCATGAGCACGATCAATGGCGCGGTCATGAGCACTCCAGGAGAACGGTGCCAGACACGGAGGGGTTCGCAGCGACTGCGGAAACGACGACCGCTGTGGTGGTGTTCGACATCATGTTCTGCTCCGGAGGGACGATGAAAGTCAGTAGAACTCGACGGTGTCGACACGGTTGCGCAGCAGCCGTCCGTCGAGCAGCCTGCCGGCGTTGTCAGCGAAGAGCTCCGCGATGCGGCGCTCTTCGCCGGCGTCGAGTGCGGCAGTGTGCGGGCTGATCAGCACGTCGGCGCGGGACCACAGCGGGCTCGTGTCCGGCAGCGGTTCCACCTCGAACACATCGAGCGCGGCGAAACCGGCTCGGCCGGCGTCCAGCGCCTCCACCAGCGCGGCCTCGTCGATCACGTTGCCACGGCCGACGTTCACGATCGTCGTTCCGCCGGACAGTGCTGCGAAGAACTCGCCGCCGAGAAGATGGTGCGTCGCGTCGGTGCCGGGGAGCGTGCTCACTACCGCGTCCAGCTTCGGCGCCTCCGCCACGATGTCATCGGGATGCACGATTCGGTCCACTCCGTCGATTTCCACGTTTCGGCGGCTGACGCCGAGGACGGTCGCACCCAGGTCCGAGAGCCGGCGAGCCACGACGCCCCCGATTCCGCCGAGGCCCAGCACAAGGATCGTCTGGTCGGCCACCTGTCCCATCGCCCACCGCCCGCTCCACGTCCGGGCACGCTGTTGTGCGATCAGCCGGGGCAGATCCTTGGCACCGGCCAGGATGCCGAAGACTGCGAACTCGGCCAGCGGGCCACCGTGGACGCCGGCGGAGGTTGTGAATGCCACCCGCTCGAGTTCCGCCGGCGACAGGCCTGCGGCCCGCACTTGGCCGCCGCCGCCAGCGGCCATCGTGTGCACCCAGCGCAGCCCGGGGTTCGCTTTGATGGTGCGGGACAGCGCGTCCGGATCGACGTCCGGGATGCCGTAGAGCGCGTCGGCGGAGTCGAGCAAGGCCTCGAAACGGCTCTGCTGCTCCGGGGTGCGCCGGAATCCCGGATCACCGGAGAAGTCCGCGTCCCACCGCTTCGGTGCGACCAGGCTCGCATCGCGCATGAGCTCGACCCGCGGCTCGGCGGTCTCGATCAGCGCGTGGAGCGCGTCGGTCAGGGGCGCAGCAACCGCGACGCGAAGACGTGATGACACAGTCGGTTCCTTCTCATGAAATCATGGCGTGGCGATTCGGGAGGTCGCGCGACCGCGGAGGCGGTCAGGAGAGCCCCTTCACCGCCTCGGCGATGGCAGCGGCGCCCAGCTCGAGCTGTTCCAGGCTCGTCGCGAATGAGATGCGGAAGAACGGCTCGCTGCCGTAGGCCGAACCCTGGATCACCGCGACACCGGCAGTGTCGAGGAGGAAGAGCGTCACATCCTGGTCCGTCTTGAGAAGCTGACCCTCTGCTGTGCGCTTCCCGATCAGTCCGGCGCATTCGACGAAGAGATAGAAGGCGCCGTCGGGTGCGACCGGGCGCAGCCCTTCGACCGCCCCGATCAGCTCCACCGCGCGGTTGCGACGCTCGGCATAGGCCGCGACGCTCTTCCGCACAAAGGTCTGATCGCCGGTCAGCGCGGCGACGGCCGCCGCCTGGCTGATCGACGAAGGACAGGACGAGCTCTGCGACTGCAGCTTGTTGATGGCCGCGACCAGGCGGGCGTCTCCGACCGCATACCCGAGACGCCACCCGGTCATCGCGTACGACTTCGAGACGCCGTTGACCGTGAAGACCCGGTCGCGGATGGTGGGTGCGCCCACCGCGAAACCGATGAATCGGTCGTCGGTGAACAGGATTTCGTCGTAGATCTCATCGGTCAGGACCCAGACGTGCGGAGATTCCTCCAGCACCGCGGCGAGCGCAGCGATTTCTTCGGCACTGTAGACGGCGCCGGTCGGATTGCCGGGGGCGTTGATGACGACCCACCGGGTTCGCGGAGTGATGGAGGCGCGCAAAGACTCCGGAGTCAGCTTGTAGCCCGATTCGGCCGAGGTCTGCACGATGACCGGGGTGCCGTCATTCGCGAGCACCATGTCCGGGTAGGAGACCCAGTACGGTGCCGGGATGATGACTTCAGAACCTGGGTTCAGCGTCGCGGCGAACGTCAGGTAGAGGATCTGTTTGCCGCCGCCCCCGACGGTGATCTGGGTGTCCTCGTAGCGGATACCCGACGAGCGCAGCATCCGGGTGCGCACGGCGTCGCGGAGTGCGGGCGTCCCGTTGACCGGGGTGTACTTCGTCTCACCCGCGACGATCGCTGCGATAGCGGCGTCCTTGATGTGCTGCGGGGTGTCGAAGTCGGGCTCCCCGACAGTGAAGTCGACGATGCGGCGGCCCTTCGCCTTCAGCTCCCGGACACGGTGGGCTGCCGCCGAGCTCGGCGACTCACGGATGCGGCGGACGCGATCCGATGCGGCGAACTCCGTCGCCGCGAACTCCGTGGGGACCGACTCCGTGGCGCTCATCGTGCGCCCAGCCCCTGGTCGGGGTCGACGGAGTCGAGATCGGTCGTGATGCCCTTGTCGCGCAGCACGTCGTGCAGGTTGCAGAGGTCGATCGTCGTCCGGCCCTGCTTGTAGAGCTCGATGAGGCGTGCCTCGTTGGCGTCGCGGGCGGCCGAGAGCGAGATGGCCTCCTCGACCTCGGTTCGCCGCACCACCACCACACCGTCGGCGTCGCCCTTGATGACATCACCCGGGTAGATGATCTCGTCGCCGAAGACGAGGGGCTGGTTGATGTGGCCGAGCGTCTCCTTCACCGTGCCCTTGATGGAGACGCTGCCGGAGAAGACCGGCAGCCCGAGCTCGCGCAGTTCGTGCGTGTCGCGTACACCGGCGTCTGTGACGAGGGCGGCGATGCCCTTCGCCTTGCAGGCGTTGCCGAGCACGTCACCGAACATCCCGGCCTCGGTGAACTCCCCGGCCGACACGACGAGCACGTCTCCGGGCTTCGCATAGTGGATCGCGACCTGCAGCATGAGGTTGTCGCGTGGGGCGCACACCACCGTGAAGGCCGACCCGACAAACGATCGGTCGCGGTCGATGGGCTTGATCCGCGACGAGAGGGCGCCGCGGCGGCCCTGCGCTTCGTGGATGGTGGCCGCGGTGAATTCGCCCAGCCGCGCGATGGCGTCCGGGTCGGCACGCTCGATGCGTGTCGTGACGTGCGGGGGTTTCGTGGATACGGCGGCGGGTGCGGTGAGCGTCATGCTTGTCTCCTATCGATGGTCAGGCCGCAGAGGCCCGGGAAGGCCGAGGGGATCCCGTGGGATCCCACAGCTCGAGATGCCGGTCGACGCCGAGGCAGGCGTAGACGGTGTCGACTCGCTGCCGGAGGCGGTCGAGTCGTGCGCGCCACGCGCGCACGTTCTCTTCAGCGCGCTCGACGGTCGTGCGGCGGAAGCGCACCTGCTGGCCCGGACGGACTTGCCCCAGGTCGTCGAGCGCGAGCGGCGTGACGACGGCCAGAACGGGGTAACCGGCGGTGACACCGCGCCCGCGGTGCAGCACGAGGAGTTCGTCGCCGGGCGGAACCTCGACAGCACCGATGGGAACACCGCGAGAGATCATCTCCTCGGAACTGCTGCGGACGGGTAGGTCGCCGGCCATGCGCAGCCCGATGTGATTGCTCTTGGCCGTGACCGTGTACGTGGCCTCGAAAAGACGCGCGCCGGCGCCGCGGAACTGCCCCGCGTCCGGGCCGTCGGTGACGTCGATGACGGCGTCGTCGCCGAAGTAGGGGATCAGCACGTCGAGGTTGAACAGCGACATGTCGAAGTAGGGGTTCACGATGGGAGCCACCGGGGTGCGCACATCGAGTCGCCACCCTGCGGTGAGGACCACGCCGAATCCCGCGACCGTGTCCGGCGCGCAGCTGCCGAGGAGGAGCGGCACGTCGAACGAACCATGGACGGCGATGTATGTCCGCAGCCCCTCCGTCATCGCGGAGAGCGCGACACGCTGACCGGCGCCGATCGACACCGGCTCCCACATGCGGCGGGCGACGCCGTCGACATCGACGGTCATCGGCGCGCCGGTGACGCTGACGAGCAGATCGGCCTGAGCGGTGAAGGCGAAGTCGAAGGCGGTGACCTCGATGAGGGGCGCCTGCTCGGGGTTCGCGACGAGGATGTTCGCGATTCGTGCCGAGTACTGGTCGAGCGCTCCGTTGACCGGCAGTCCCTGGGCGGGACCCCGGGTACGTCCGAGGTCCGTCACGACGGCCATCGATGCCGTGTCGACCCTGATTCCGCCGCTCATGCCGCGACCTCTTCGGCTACGAGCGCGCGACCCTCCAGGCGTGTGTACTCCGCCTCGTCGATGCGTGTGAAGCGGATGCGGTCGCCCGGCGCATAGGGCACCAGCGGCTCGCGGGACAGATCGAGCAAGGTCAGCGGTGTGCGCCCGATGACGCACCAGCCGCCCGGAGCGGAGGCCGGGGCGATCGTGGCCTGACGGCCGGCCACGGAGACGACGCCGGCCGGAACGCTTGCCCGCGGGCTGCTGAGCCGCGGCACCGGGACCGGGAAGGCCGGGCCGTCGAGCATGGGCGAGCCGCCCGGCGAGCCGAGACAGCGGACGATGTACTCAGGCTCCTGATGCAGACGGATCACCTCTTCCCGGTCCAAACCGGTCAGCGAGGCGACGTCGTCCAGGTCGGGGCCGCCGTCTCCGCCGTAGAGCACGGGTACGACGAAAGTGCGCGGCTCCGCGGTGAGCGGAGCGTCGGGATCGATAGCGTCGAGCGCATCCTGAATCCGCTCCGTCACGGCTCCGATCGTGATCAGCATCGGATCGAACTCGACGAGCACCGCCTCGTACGTGGGGATCGAGCCGGTCAAACCGAGCTCTCCGCGGGCCGCCAGGCGGCGGGCGATCTGATGCACGACGCGCCAGTCCTGCTCGCGATCGCCCGAGACGCCGTCGATGCGGACAGCAGCCGGGCCGCAGGCAGCGATGAGCACGTCGGAGCGGTCGACTCCGGTCATCGCCGCGCCTCCGCGTCGAGTGCGGTGGGCGCCGCGATGACCACGCCCGCGGATTCGAGCTCGGCGCGGATGCGACGGGCGAGCTCGACCGCGGCCGGGGTGTCGCCGTGGAGAAGGACAGTGTCCACAGCAACCGGAATGGCGACCCGGTTACGGCTGTCGATCACACCCTCCGTCACCATGCGAACCGTGCGCTCGGCGATCTCCCCTGCATCGTGGATCACCGCGCCTGGCTGCGATCGTGGGACGAGCGTTCCGTCGTCCTCGTACGCACGGTCGGCGATCCCGACGATGCCGACGACCACCCCTGCGGCACGGGCGGCATCGGCCAGCTCACCATCCTGAGCGAGGATGCGCAGGCCCGGGTCGATGTGGGACACAGCGTCGACCACCGCCCTGGCGTAATCCGGGCGAGTCGCGACAAGGTTGCCGAGACGCCCGTGCGGGGCGACGTGTGCGACGCGAGCGCCGTGGTAGGCGGCGAACGCGGAGAGCGCGCCGAGCTGGTAGACGACGTCCGTCCGGACCTCGGTCTCCGTGAGGTCCATCGCGCGGCGGCCGAAGCCCACGAGGTCGGGGAAGCCTGGGTGGGCGCCGATACCGACGCCGCGGCGCACGCACTCGGCCACCGTGCGATCCATGATCCGCGGGTCGCCGGCGTGGAAGCCGCAGGCGATGTTGGCCGAGGTCACGATCTCGAGGAGAGCCGCATCGTCGCCCATCGCCCAATCGCCGTATCCCTCGCCGAGGTCGGCGACCAAATCGACTTTCCTGGACATTTCGGCTCCTTGTGCTCGCGTCGTCACCAGCATGCGTAGAGACTACGTTTCCACCGCGCGACGTCGCACTAGGTGTGCCAAGCTTGTGCTGGACTACGGGTGCTAATCGTCGTGACAACGCGGATCTTCGGATCGCAGACGTGGCACTAGTGGCAAAATCCTTGCCATATTCCATGCACGAAGGAGACTCTGGTGGCGCTTCCCGAACGGCGAATCCACCGAAGGGTGACGTTGACCGAGATCGCAACGGCGGTCGGAGTGGCACCCTCGACCGTCTCGCGCGCGATGTCGAACCCGAACCGGGTGAGCCCGGAAATGTACGAGCGGATAGTGCGAAAGGCCCGCGAACTGGGCTACGAGTCCGCAACGCTGCCGTCGAGCCGTCAGCGCATCGCCCGCGGCACGATCGCGCTGATGCTCCCCAATCTGACGAATCCGTTCAACCTCGACCTCATCCGCGGCAGTCAGATACAAGCGCAGGCGGCCGGCTTCATGCAGTTGCTCGTCACCAGCGATGAATCGGAGCAAGTCGAGGCGGAGTGGCTCGTGGAGCTCGCCGAAAGTGTCGACGGGATCGTTCTCGCGTCCCCCCGTAGCCCAGACCCCATCCTCAATCAGGTCGCCGAACGCGTCCCGCTTGTCGTGCTCAACCGTGAAGTCCCCTGGATCTCGGGTGTCGTGATCGACACTCCCGCCGGTCTCGCCCAGGGCCTCGACTACCTGGTCTCCTTGGGACACACGAGGATCGCGTACGTTCGCGGCCCCGCAACCTCCTGGTCCGACCAGGCCCGCTATCGGGCCTTGCGGACGGCGGCGAGTCAACACGATGTCGAGTTGATCCCGGTGGGCAACTTTCGTCCCACTCTTGCCGCCGGTGCCGCAGCGGCAGATGCCGTCGAGCTCTCCCGAGCGACGGCCGCGATCTTCTTCAACGACACGCTGGCGATCGGCGCTCTCGGCCGCTTCGAGCACCGCGGCATCCGCGTTCCCGACGACATGAGCGTCATCGGCTGCGACGACATCTTCGGGGCGTCGTTCACCAATCCGCCGCTCACCACGGTGACCGCCGGCGGCGAGCAGGCGGGCCGTGCGATCACCGACATCCTGCTCGGAAGCTTCACGACGAAGGACCGGTCGCACCGGCTGGACCGGATCCCGACTCATCTCACCGTTCGGGAGTCGACAGGCTCGCCGAAGAAGTGATTCTCGGTCGCTCCCGACGCATGGGCTCCTCCACCTGCGCCGTGCGCGGTGCTTTGCGGTGGTCAATGTCGCACACCGATGGCACAAATATTGCCATCCGGGAATTCTCCGACTGCGACAGCCGCCTCCGCGTCTTGTTTTATTCCCGCCCCTTTTTTCCAACTTGATCAGGCCGTTTCGTCTGGCTCCGCGTCTCTCCTCAATAGTCCCCCGTGTCGAACCTGCGCACAACGTTGGCACGCACTGTGAATTCTTGAGGCAGAGCTGGCGCCGGAAAGCTACCGTGATCGCAACAAGTCGCGTCAAGCGACTGGGCGGTATATAACCCCGGCCGCCACCCCCACAACACAGCGCGCGACGTAGGGCCTGTATCGAAGCTCTTCCGCGCCCCGAAGAAGGAGCTCAGATGTTCAGTCGTTATGGGAAGCGAGTGCTCGCCGCGGCGACCGTCGCTGTTGGGCTTGCTGCGCTCAGCGGATGCGCGAGCGGCAGTTCGTCCGGTTCGACTCCTTCGGCCGCCGGAGCGCAGCCGAGCGGGAACCTCAGCATCATCGGCTACGCGGACATCTGGCAGAACCAGTACTGGAACGCCGTGATCAAGCCGTTCGAGGCGAAGTACCCGAAGATCAAGGTCCAGTACCAATCCAAGCGCTCGTCGGGCGACATGCTCGCCGCGATCCAGTCGGAGGCCGGCACTCCGTCGACCGATGTGGCGATCATGGACAGCACGGTTGCCGAGACCGGTAACAAGCAGGGCATCTTCGCGAAGATCTCGGCAACGGATGTTCCCAACATCAAGCACGTCAAGAAGGACATCCTCGACACCCAGGGCTTTGGTCCCGTCCTTCAGGAGGACGCTGTGGGTCTCCTCTACGACACCAAGACGTTCCCGAAGGCGCCCACGTCGTGGAACGTGCTCTGGGACTCCAAGTACAAGCAGAAGATCGGGATCACCGCTCCCCCCTCTGCCCTGAGCATCGACCTGACGATGATCGCAGCGAAAATGCAAGGCGAGGACTTCACGAAGAGCATCGATAAGGCGGTCGCCCGCCTCAAGCAGCTGGCCCCGAATGTCCAGACCTGGGCTCCGCTGCCGGACGAGTACCAGAGCGTCATCACGGGTCAGACCGTGCTCGACCTCGGACAGAACGCCCGCGGCCAGTACTACAGCGATCAGAGTGGCGGAAAGCTGGGGATCGCCTTCCCGAAGGAGGGCACGATGTACCAGATCAACACGATCAACCTGCTCAAGAACGCGCCCAACGCGGCGGCGGCGAAGCTGTTCATGAACTATGCCCTCGGTGCTGAAGCTCAGACCGCATTCGCCAAGGCGCTGTACTACGCACCGTCCGTCGACAATGTGACACTGCCCGCCGATGTCGCCGACCGGATCGTGAAGACCGACGGGTCGGTGAAGATCATCTCCTACGACCCGGATTGGCTCGCAACGGTCCGCTCCCAGTGGACGGACATCTGGAAGCGCGAGATCATCGGCGGCTGACCGGCCTCCACATCGATCAATCCGAACCTGAGGACCATCATGCAGACGAACCAGACGATCGCCGCGAGTGAGCGCTCTGCACCCATCCGGGCGCGAGGCACTGGAGACTCCGGCGCACGCAGGGAGCAGGCGAAGCTGTCGCTCGTCGACCTGACGAAGCAGTACAGCGCGGGCACCGATCCAGCCGTCGACAAGCTCAACATGGAAATCGAGTCGGGCCACCTGGTGGCTCTACTCGGTCCGTCCGGATGCGGCAAGACGACCACGCTGCGCATGGTCGCCGGCTTGATGGAACCCACCTCCGGCTCGATCCTGATCGACGGCGCCGACATCACCTCCACTCCCGTGCACAAGCGCGGGATGGGGATGGTGTTCCAGTCCTATGCTCTCTTCCCGCACATGAACGTGCTGGACAATGTGTCGTTCGGTCTGAAGATGCGCAAGGTCGACCGCGAGCAGCAACGGAAGCGTGCCCTCGAAGCGCTCGCCATGGTCAAGCTGGAGCACCTGGCGAAGCGCCGGGTCAAGGAACTGTCCGGAGGACAGCAGCAGCGCATCGCACTCGCCAGGGCGCTCGTCGTGGAGCCGACACTCCTGCTCCTCGACGAGCCCCTGTCGAATCTCGACGCGAAGCTGCGCGAATCCATGCGCACCGAGATCCGCATGCTCCAGCAGCGTTCCCGGGCGACGACGCTCTTCGTCACGCACGACCAGGACGAAGCACTCGACATGGCCGATCGGATCGCCGTGATGAACGGAGGCCTGATCGAGCAGTTCGGCGCCCCCCGCGACATCTACCGGCGGCCGAGAACCCGGTTCGTCGCCGACTTCATCGGCCGGGCCAATCTGCTGGACGTCGCAGTGGAGGCCGAACTCGCTCCGGCGGACCACGGTGAGAAGCTCTACCGGATCGCGGCGCCGTCTTTCGGATCAGGCGGCGCCGTGGGCCGGCCAGGGCTGGAGGGTACGGACACGACCCTTGTGCTCCGGCCCCACAACCTCCGGGTGCGCCGTGCGGACGACGCAGAGGAGGCGAACTCCCTCAGGGGCACGGTCGTCTCCATGACCTACACCGGAGACGCGGTCGGCTATCGGGTGACGACGACTCAGGGCGACTTCGTCGCCGAGGTGACATCGTCCTCGTCCGACCTCCCCTCTGCGGGCGACCACGTGCAGCTGAGCTGGGACCCCGCAGATGCCTATCTCCTCCCGCACGAGGAGGCGACCGGGCGATGACCACGACCGCCATCAGCACCCTGAATCTCGGTCGGGCCGGCGACCGCGGCCGCCTCGAGCGGTCGCGAACGCGGCAGAACCGGCTGATCGCCTGGGCCCTCGCCCTTCCCGCACTCCTCGCGCTGATCGTCAGCTACGCGTACCCGCTGGTGTGGATGATCAGGATGTCGTTCAACATCGGGCACGGCGACGGTCTCTACGACACGACGTACTCGCTCGACTCGTACATCAAGCCACTGGCCGACCCGTACTACTGGGGCGTCATCGGCAACACGCTGCTTCTCGGGATCCTGTCGGCCGTTCTCTGCATCCTCGTGTCCTACCCGATCGCGTTGTTCCTGACGAAGTCGTCATCGAAGTGGAAGAGCGTGCTCGTCGCGCTCGCGATCGCGCCCCTGCTCACCTCGGCGGTCGTGCGAACCTTCGGGTGGATGGTCATCCTCGGCCCTCAGGGGCTGGTGAACTCCACCCTGAAGAACCTCGGGATCATCAGCGCACCCCTCCCGCTCGCCAACAGCTTCCTCGGCGTCGTCATCGGCCTCGTCGAGATCTTCATGCCGTACGCCATCCTCGGAATGATGTCCGGTTTCGGGAGGCTGAACCCTCAACTCGAGGAGGCCGCGTCCTCACTCGGCGCGAACCGGGCATCCGTCTTCTTGCGTGTGACCCTTCCGCTGAGCTTGCCCGGACTCCTGACCGCCTTCCTCCTCGTCTTCGTCCTCAGCATCAGCACGTTCGTCACTCCTCAGCTGCTCGGCGGTGGGCGTGTCCACGTCATGGCGACCGAAATCTACGACCAGACAACGGGACTGCTCAATTGGCCGTTCGCTGCATCGCTCTCGGTGATCCTCCTGATCCTCTTCGGAACGGTCGTCGCGCTGTACCAGCGCCTCGCCCGCAGACTCGGAGCCTGAAATGACCCAGCTCACACCTTCGCGTCGACGGATCGACGCCGGAGCCATCGCCTTCAGAATCCTTGTCGGCGTGCTGTATCTCTTCCTGCTCGCGCCGCTGCTGATCGTGGTGGTGATCTCGTTCAGCTCCAACACCTATCTCTCTTTTCCGCCAGAGGGATTCACCTGGAACTGGTACGCCATCCTGCCGCAGAAGACCGTGTTCGTCAGCGGGCTGCAGACGTCGTTGATCACCGCGTCGATCGTGACAGTCGTCGTGCTCCTGGTGGGAGTGCCCGCCTCATTGGCCATCCAGCGCTACGACTTCCCCGGCCGCGGCGCCATCTCGGCATTCTTCCTCAGCCCGCTCCTCGTGCCCACGATCGTGCTGGCCCTCGGCCTCGTCCTGGTACTCGGGCCGCTCGGCCTGATGAACACCTACGCCGCGATCGTCATCGGCCACATCAGCATCACCCTGCCGTACGTGATGCGCACGACAATGATGAGCCTGGCCACATCCGACACCTCGAGCGAGGAGGCGGCGCGAGTGCTGGGCGCGAGCGGGTCCACGGTCTTTCGGCATGTGACCTTCCCGATCATCCTTCCGGGGGTCATCGCCGGCGCTGTGATGGCTTTCGTCGTCTCGTTCGACGAACTCGTGATCGCACTCTTCGTCGCGCAGTCGGGCAAGCCGACCCTGCCAGTGCAGCTCATGAACTATGTGGCGACGTCTGCGGACGCGGCCGTGGCCTCCCTGTCCGTCGTGTTGATCGTCTTCTCGGCCATAATCGTCGTCGTCGTCGAGAGACTGGTCGGCCTGAGACGCGCACTCCGCTGAGGTCGGTTCACAGTCAGCGAGGACCGCAGCAGACACAAGAGCCCACCCCGTCCGTGCCGGGGTGGGCTCTTGCGCAGTTCTGCGATCAGTTCAGGTCGAGGACCGTCACGGAGTTCGCGGGAACGGCGCGCTCGTACGCCGGAGTGACACCGCTGATCGACGTCGTGACCGGGGCCACGTTGTTCGGATCGTTGATGGTGTTGGTGTCCGTCCCGCTCGCGGAGGTCAGCACGACGGCTGTTCCGGTGGATTTGAGCGAGTCCACACCCGTGATGTTCAGCTGCACCTTCTGCGATTTGGAGCTCGGATTGACGATCACCACGTAGATCTTTCCGGTGACGCTGTCCTTGGTCGCGGTGACGTTCATGCCGCCGATGCCGTTGTAGGAGGCGTTGAGCACCTGGTCGCCGTGGTTCTTGGCCAGCATCGACTGCGCCCAGTAGCTGGGTGACACGTAACTCGTCAGGGCGTTGAAGCCGATCAGGTTCGTCTTCCACCGGTCATCGTTGACGTCGACCAGCATCGGCGCATACGACTCCCCCATCACCAGATCGGAGTTCCGCATCAGGCCGGTCAGCCAGGAGGCGTCTCCGATCGCGGCCGCCAGGTCCGGCGTCGGCGCACCCTCCTGCGACGCCCATTCGCCGACCAGGACCTTCGGGCCCGTCCGCGAGGTGTGGTCGTACAGGTTGGCGTTGGAGTTCATCCACGACGGCGAGTTGTAGTAGTGGTCGTCGATTATGTCCGGCGTGCGCGAGGTCACGGCGGCCGTCGCCACGAGGCTCAGGTCCGGGTACTCCTTCTTGATCGCGTCCGCGAACATCGGGAACCGGTAGGAGTTGTAGCTGCCGCTCCTGTCGAAGAAGTCTTCGTTGCCGATCTCGACCGTCGAGATGCTGAAGGGCGCGGGGTGACCGTCCTCAGCACGGATCTTGCCCCAGGTGCTCGTCGCAGGTCCTGTCGCGAACTGGATCTCGTCGAGTGCGTCCTGCACGTACGGCTGCAGCTGATCCTGCGGAACCACCGAACCGTTCAGCGAGTAGCCCGCGTACACGGCGAGCAGCGGCTGGGCACCCAGTTCCTCGCACCATTCCAGGTACTCGAGGAGGCCCATCCCGTCGGTGGAGTAGTACCCCCACGCGTCGTCCTGGTGGCCGGGACGCGTCCAGGTCGGTCCGATCGTGTTCTTCCAGTTGAAGCGGGTGTCGATCGTGTTGCCCTCCAGGTAGTTGCCGCCGGGTTCGCGGATGAAGGCCGGCTTCAGCCCGGCGAGCTTGGTCATCAGATCCGGGCGGAGGCCATTGGCGAGGTTGTCGTACGTCGGCGGGAACAGCGACACATTGTCGAGCCACAGACTCTGACCCGCGTTTCCGCTTGCGGTGATGACGAAACGCGCATCCGCGGTGGTCGGCGCCTTCGAGCCCGTCTTCAACTTCGCGGAGAACTGCTTCCACGCGTCGGTGACGCCGTTCACCTGTGCCGTCGCGTACACCGTGGAGCCGTCGGAACTCACCACAGACACCGTGAGCGGTCCGTGGAAGCCCTTCGTCCCCATGGCGAAGAACTGCGCGGAGTACGTCTGATCGGGCGTGACCGGGATGCCCCAGTATCCGTTGTTCGACACGCCGGAGGCTCGGTGCGCGTCCGCACCACCCAGGTCGACCCGCAGCGACTGGGTCAGAGCCTTGTTGAGCGGGTTCGACTTGTCCAGCGAGAGGGCGGCGCCGTTCACGCTGTTCCACTCGACGGGCGCGGTGGTGCTGGCCATCATCGACCGGTTGTTGATCAGTTCCGCGTACAGTCCACCCGTCATCGAGTGGTTGATGTCCTCCGTCATCAGGCCGAAGAAGCTGCTCGGAAGCGCGTGTGCGGGGTTGGTGGCGTCGACGGTGAGCTGTCCTCCGGAGTTGCCTTCGATGCCCGACACATCGTTCGCGGTCGCTGCATAGTCGAGCACCTGGACGTCATCGACATCGCCGGAGAGGAAGTCGGTGGGACCGTTGTACGTCCCGCGTCCCGTGGCGAACGAACCGGTGGCCTGCCACGGGGTCGTGAACGCGACCGTGGATTGCAGGGTCCCGTTCACGTAGAGCGCCAGGGTCTTCGCGGCGGCGTCATAGACGCCGACCAGGTGGTACCAGGTGCCTGCCGTGGGCGGCGCACTGGCGGACGCAGAGCTGGCGGCCGCGCTCGTCGAGTCGCTGGCGAGCCGGGTGAAGGCGAACCTCCCGGTGTCACCCCGCAACTGGAGATAGAAGCCGCTGACGTTCGCGCCGTCGACCGAGGCGATGTCCTGGAAGCCGGTGGTCGACGCGAGCTTGACCCAGGCGGCGACTGAGAACGAGTAGCGCGTGTCCACGACGGGCTTGCCCGCGGAGGCGTACCCGGTGCTCGATCCGTCGAAGCTCACCGAGTGCGCACCGACGCGACCGTCCGCCCAGCCGGCACCGGCGGCGAGCGTCTGCGCGTTGCCGTTCCCCGTCGAGTCGGCCGCTGTCGTCCCGGTGCCCTCGTCATACGTCCAGTGCGCGGACGCGTCGATGTTGGCGACCTGATCCGCTGTCAGCGCTGACGCGAAGTACTGCACATCGTCCACGGCACCGTGGACGTAGTCGGTCGGACCGTTGTAGTCGCCGCGGCCGATGGAGGTCGCGCCCGTCGCCTGCCACGGCGACGAGAACGAGGCGGCGGAGCCGGCCTGGCCGTCGACGTAGATCTGGAGCGACGAGGAGGCCGTGTCATCCACGCCCACGACGTGGTACCAGGTGTTCGCCACGGGAGCCACGTCGGAATCCGCTCGCACCTCGGCCGCGGAGTCACTGTCCGCTGCGCGCCGGGTCATCGCGAACTTCCCGGTCTGCCCAGAGAGCTGAAGGAAGAACCCGCCGATGTTCGCCCCGTCGATGCCGCTGATCGTCTGGTAGCCGCCGACGGATGAGAAGTTCACCCACGCCGACACGGTGAAGCTCTTCGAGGTGTCGACCGCGGGAGCCGGAGCGACGACGGCGCCGTTGGGGCTGCCGTCGAGGGACACCGCGTGCGATCCGACGGCACCGGTGATCCATGACGCACCGGAACCGAGCGTCGCAGTGTCGGTGCCCGCAGAATCGGCTGCGGAGGTGCCGGTTCCTTCGTCGAGGGACCACGCGCTCGCCGGCTTCGGCACCGACGTCGTGGTCATGACGGAGGCCGCAGGGACCGCTGTCACGGCCGAGGTCCTGAGCAGATCGGGCGGAGGCGGGCTCGCGACGGCCGCGCCGGCGAGCGCGAGCACGGCGACCGCGGCGGAAGCGGCGACGATGCCGCTTCCCACGCGCCGTCGCCTCGAGGAGTCGTCAGAATGCATGATGGTGCGCCTTTCGTGGAGGAGATGGATGTTCAGCTCCGGGCAGTGGCGGAAGTACCGCGCCCGAACGCGGTAGAGCCGCATCGCGACCACCCTGGTCGACGTCGATCGATCCCCGACAGCGCGAGCGCCGCCACTGCCGCGGCAGGGGCGAGCGCGGGAATCGTGATCTTCATCGTTCAGGTTCCATTGCAACGGGGTCGAGATGCCACTGTGATCGCCCGTAATTGTGAGCGATCACATTGTGTTCGAATTAGAGCAGATGCAGCGGTCGGCAGTCAAGAGTGTGGGCGTCGGGGAGCGGTGCCCATCGATACGGCGCGCTCTGTGATCGCTCACACTGCTACCCGCGGCTCTGATCGAGCCCAGGTCAGCGATGTGGGCGCGCAGGAGGTGGCGTGCGCCTCAGCCGAGCGCTGCTGGCGTCCAGGCGGGCCAGCTCGGCGCACCTAAAGGCAGGCCGTGCTCGTACGCGGCGACTCGGCGGAATGGCCGGCTGGCGCTGCTGTTGTCGAAGAACTCACTGCGATCGGCAACGGTGCGTGCCTTCGCGACGAGCTCCCACAGTCGGCTGTATCGCTCCCGGATCTTCTGCTCGGGCACACCATGTCCGCCGTCGCGGACCCGTTCTGCGACACGGTTCACGCTCACCTCCACCGGGACGAGGATCACATGCAGGTGCACGAGGTAGCCCAGCGCGATCGCCTCATCGACGAGCGCGAGCTTGCTGGGGTGGCTGAAGACCGTCTCGGTGATGAACGATCTGCGTTCTGAGAGCAGCCGTTCCCGCTCGGTGGCTGCCGCGCGAGACGCGTCGTAGGCATGCTCGGACTGGGCGTCCGGCCAGCGTTCGGCAGCGATGACGTCAGCGTTCACGAACGGCAGGTGCGTCACCGACTGAAGGAGGCGCGCGACGTAGGTCGACTTGCCCGAGCCGTTGGGCCCGGCCACGAGGTGGAGAACCGGCACGTGTCAGGCGCTCGCGTCGCCGCCGAGGACGACGGCGTTGCCCTGTTCGTCCGCCTCGGTCCAGGACCGGTCGGCCGCGGTGAACTCCGCAGCGAGGTCCAGGCGCGCCAACCGCTTGGCCATCTCTTCGTCCCAGACCGCTCGCACGATGGCCTGGCCACGCTCGCCGAGGTCGTCGTACGCAGCCTCGCCAGCGAGCACGCGCTGGATGTCGCGCTGGCTGGTCCCGGGGGACGCCTCGAGCTCGCGTCCGATGCGCGCCCAGTGACTGAGCTGCTGGGTCGCACTGCGACTGGAGACGGCACCGACGGCCTTCGCCGCATCGACGAGGTCGCCGTCCATCCGCATCGGCATCGTGTGACTCATGACTCGATTGTAGCAACTTGCTACAGCGGCGGTAGAGGGGCGTACAGCCGAGCGATTCCTCGAGCGCTTCCTGCCAGGAGGTGGCGCGTGACCCGCCCTCGCGACGGACCTAAAGTAGAAACGCAAGAGAGCTGATAGCTAGACACGCCAACTGCCCCTAGAATTGACCCGTATAAACGTCAGGCGGGAGTAGTCATGGTAAGCAGGAAGTCTCCGGCACGCGACCGGCTCCTCGCTGAGCTGGGCGCGAACATCAAGCGCTGGCGCAAGCTTCAGGGTCTCAGCACCGTCCAGCTCTCCGAGCGAGCGCACATCACTCGCGACACTCTCCGTGCCCTGGAGCAGGGCGCTGGGTCTCCCCGCCTGGACTCCGTCCTTGCTGTGCTGACCTCGCTCGGCATCGCGAACACCGTGGTCGAGAGCACCGACCCCTGGAACTCCCCCGCCGGACGAGCCCTCATGGACGAGGAAGTCGGCATCCGCACCCGGAACACCGAGAGGAGGTAGGCCATGGCCACCGAACGGATCCCCCTGCTCGACGCCGTCGACGTCTACCTCGACGAGGGTCCCGCGGCACCTGTCCTGGTCGGCTCCCTGCGGGCTTCGTTCACCGGCGGCCGCACCCTGGCCGGCAGCTCATTCGAGTACGCGCCGTCCTACCTCGCACACCCCGGGCGTTACGCTCTCTCCCCCGACGTGCCGCTCGTGGCCGGCCGCCAGTACTCCGGCGCCGACATCACCCTCCTCGGTGCATTCGCGGATGTCACGCCGGACGACTGGGGCACCGGCCTCATCGACGCCGAGTACGCCCTGCAGCGCGAGAACGGTCAGCCACGTGTGATCGGCGAATTCGACCATCTCGTCCAGCAGAACGACCTCACTCGCATGGGCGCTCTGCGCTTCACCGCCCCTCGTGCCGCCCCCGCGCCCGGCCAGTGGGTGACGGCCGCGAAGCACACCGCCCCTAATCGGCACGACGTGCGTCGCATCGCCGAGGCAGCGTCCCGCTTCGAGGAGTACGAGGCCACCGACGAGGACATCGAGATCCTCGGCTTCGCCGGGTCCAGCCTCGGCGGCGCACGCCCGAAAGCGACGATCCAGGACGACGACGGTAGCCTCTGGATGCTGAAGCTGCCCTCCAACCGCGACCGCCGCTCGGACCTCGAGGCGTGGGAAGCCACTGCGCTCGACATCGCCAAGAACGCCGGGCTCCGCGTGCCGAGGCACCGGCTCATCAGATTGGCCGAGCACGAGTCGTCGCTCCTCATCGAGCGCTTCGACCGGGCAGGCGAGCACCGCGTCGGCTTCATCTCCGCGATGACGGCGATGCAGCTCAGCGCGCAGAACAACCGCGCCACCTATGCCGACTTCGCTGACACAGTAGACCAGCTCGTGCCTGAGCACGCGGCTGCCGACTTGCGTGAGCTGTTCCAGCGCGTGGCCCTCACTGTGCTCGTCGGCAACGTCGACGACCACTGGAAGAACCACGGCTTCGTCCGTGAGCAGTCCGGGTGGCGGTTGAGCCCGCTCTACGACGTCAACCCAGTGCGGGCAGGTCACAGCGTCCGTTCCCGCCGCATCAGCGACCAAGACGATCCGTCAAACCGCGACATTCGGAACCTGCTAGAGACCAGCGAGGTCTACCGGCTGAACAAGGGGGACGCCGCCGCAGCGCTGCTGCCGGTCGTGCGAGCCGTCGACAAGTGGCGCGACGTGGCCGCCGGAAACGGCATCCGCCCTGCGGAGATCGAGAGCATGGCGTCGGCTTTCGACGAGACGCAGCTGGAGCACGCCTCGGCCTTCGTCTCCCGGTACGAGTTCCCCACCGGAACCAAGAGCCTCTCCGGCCGCCGGCGGCGCTTCCCGGAGCTGTTCGAGACCGAAGACGGCGTACGGACCGACCGCGGTCTGGAGTTGTAGACGGTGGCCAACGCTACGCCAAGCCCCTCTCCCGTGTATCGGGTGCAGCCCGCATGCCGCGGATTGCGACCATTGTCATGGGAGTCCTCTCCGGACTCGCCTGCCTGATCCCGATGACCGTCCTCGTCAACGCCACGGGCTCCACCGTCGTCACCGGATTCGCCTTCATCGCACTGGCGGCCATCGCCGTGCGACGCCAGAGACGAGACGACCGCCCGGCCGACCTGTACCGCATGCCCTGGTGGCCGCTCCCAGCCCTCGTCGCTCTCGTGGTGATCGCGAGTGTGCTGATCCTCGGCGTGCTCGATCCGACCCAATGGGTGAGCCTGAGCATCGCGGGCGGGATCGTCGTCGTCGGCTACGCCTACAACTTCGCCTACCTCCCTTCGCGCGGCATCGACCGGTTCCTCCTCGATGCCGACGCCGAGTGATCCGACATCGCGTTCCACGCGCCCGACAGTTGACCGGAACCCGTTCCTCGTGAGCTCATCGCAACTCGATGTTGGTTCCCGATATGTCGATCAGACTTATCCACACTTCCAGCTTGATGTCTCCGAACCGGCCGTTCCAGCCGCTCACCACCCGGTCGCTGAGAGCCTGGAATCGAGGCTGTAGGTAATCGTCGCTGGTGGCGAACGTGACGACTACGTCGGGTGCTACCGCGGCTTCCATTGCGGACCGATTGAACGAGATCGTGGTGCACCGGTTCAACTCCACGATGTTGTCGTTGTCGGGAATCTGCAGGACTTCTTTGGCGGCCGTGAACAGCAGGTCCATGACGACGTCGCGGTTCTCAGTCATCCGCGACTGGGCGTTCTCGTTCTTGGGAAGGATGGAGATGTAGGTCACTCCCGTCACACACGCTCCCAGACGGCCGCCAGCGCCTGACCGCCTCCGATGCACATCGTCTCCACCGCGAGCGTTCCGTCGAGGGCCGGCAGTTCGTGCGCGAGGGTCGCGAGTATCCGGAGCCCGGTGGCGCCGATGGGGTGGCCGATCGAGATGCCGCTGCCGCGGGGGTTGAGCCGCGGGTCCTCGGCGTCGATCCCCCAGTCCGCAAGACAGGCGAGCACCTGCACGGCGAACGCCTCGTTGAGCTCGATGACGTCGACGTCGTCCCACGCGATACCGGCGCGCTCCAGCGCCTTGTTCGCGGCAGGGACGGGGGCGACACCGAACACCCGCGGATCGTTGCCGGCGACCGCCCAGGAGCGTAGACGCAGCATCGGCGTCAGGCCCCGTGCGAGCGCGCATTCCGGCGTCGTGACGATCGCGGCGGCGGCCGCGTCGTTCTGCCCGCTCGAGTTGCCTGCGGTCACGGTCGCCTCCGGGTCGCTTCGGCCCAGAATGGGGCGGAGTGCGGCCAGGACCTCAAGCGTCGTGTCGGCGCGCGGATGCTCGTCCCGCTCCACGACCGTGTCGCCCTTCCGGCCGGGCACGGTGACCGCGACCAGCTCGGCGTCGAAGGCGCCGGACTCCTGGGCGCTCACCGCGCGGCGGTGCGACCGCAGCGCGAGCGCGTCTTGCGCATCGCGCGGGATGCCGTAGCGCCGTCGGAGCTCCTCGGCCGAGCCGACGTTGCCGTCCGGCGTCGGGTAGTCGCGGCCGCCGACAGTCTCCCGGCCACGGGCGAGGGCGTCGTGCAGCATCAGGCCACCGGGCGGCAGGCCGCGGCGTCCCCGCTCGGTGTAGAGCGGAGCGTTGGACATGGACTCCGCGCCGAGCGCGATGAGCATGTCGCTGGCGCCCGTCTGCACCTCCATCGCGGCGTTGATGACGGCCTGGAGTCCCGACCCGCAGCGCCGGTCGAGCTGGTAGCCGGTGGTGGTCACCGGGAAGCCGGCGTTCAGCGCAGCGACGCGACCGAACGCCGGCGCCTCCATCGTGGGGTAGCCCTGCGACCCGATCACGCCCTCCACCGCGGCCGGGTCGAGGCCGGTTCGTTCGAGCACGCCGCGAAGCGCGGTCTCGGCCAGGCTCAGAGCCGACAGGGGCGCGAGCGTGCCACCCATTCGCCCCACCGGCGTACGGAGGGGCGAGCAGATCACGACCTCGCGCAGCTCAGACATCGACGGCCTCCAGCGCGACGGCGAGCGGCGCCCCGGTGGCGTCGATCACCTGTTGCCGGGTGACGCCCGGCGCGAGTTCCCGCAGCACGAGTCCGTCGCCCGTGACATCGATCACGGCCAGGTCCGTGATGATGCGGTCCACGCAGTCGCGTCCGGTGAGTGGCAGAGTGCACTGCTCGACGAGCTTGGGAGTGCCGTCCTTCGCGACGTGCTCCATGACGACGATGACGCGCTCCGCGCCGTTGACCAAGTCCATGGCCCCGCCCATCCCCTTCACCATCTTCCCGGGCACGGCCCAGTTGGCGATGTCGCCGCCGGCCGAGACCTGCATGGCGCCGAGGACGGCGGTCGCGATGCGGCCGCCGCGGATCATCCCGAAGCTGGTCGCTGAGTCGAAGAAGCTCGCGCCGGGCAATACGGTCACCGTCTCCTTGCCCGCGTTGATCAGCTTCGGATCCTCCTCGCCCTTCCACGGATACGGCCCGACACCCAGGATCCCGTTCTCCGAATGGAGGACGACGTGCACACCCTCCGGCAGGTGGTTCGGGATGAGTGTGGGCAGCCCGATCCCGAGGTTGACGTACGAGCCGTCCTGCAGCTCCTGGGCGGCGCGGGCCGCCATCTCGTCGCGCGACCGCGGCATCTCAGTCTCCTTCCGGTCGGGGGCGGACGGTGGTCTTCTCGATCGGCAGGTCGGCACTCTGCTCCGGCGTCAGCGCGATCACCCGGTCGACGTAGATGCCGGGGAGGTGGACGTCATCCGGGCCGAGTACGCCCGGCTCGACCAGTTCGTCCACCTCGGCGATGGTGATGCGTCCGGCCATCCCGGCCAGCGGGTTGAAGTTGCGCGTCGACTTCTCGAAGCGCAGGTTGCCGTGCCGGTCGCCGACCGCGGCGCGCACGAGACCGAAGTCCGTGCGGATCGCGGTCTCGAGCACGTACTCCCTCGCCGATCCGAACACATCGAACGGACGCAGCTCTTTCGGTGCGCTGGCCTCGGCGACCGACCCGTCGGGTGCGTAGCGGATGGGCATCCCGCCGTCCGAGACCGCGGTGCCCGCCCCTGTGGCCGTGAAGAACGCGGGAATGCCGACACCGCCCGCCCGCAAGCGCTCTGCCAAAGTCCCCTGCGGAGTGAGCTCCACCTCGACCTCGCCGCCGAGGTACTGGCGTGCGAACTCCTTGTTCTCACCGATGTAACTCGCGATCACCCGGCGGATCCGGCCCGCGGAGAGGAGTTCTCCCAGGCCCCAGCCGTCCACGCCGCAGTTGTTGCTGACGACCTCGAGGCCGCCGACGCCGCGCGCGAGAAGGGCGCGGATGGTGACGATCGGCACACCGGAGAGGCCGAAGCCGCCCACAGCCAGCGATGCGCCCTCCGCGATGTCGGCGACGGCCTCGGCGGCGGACACGTACGTCTTATCCATGGGACTCCTCGGACTCGGCGGGCTCGGCGAACACTTCGCGCAGGATCGCCATCGCGCTGTTGGCGGCGGGCAGCCCCGCGTAGAGGGCGGTGTGGTGCACGACCTCCGCGATCTCGGTCCGGGTCAGGCCGTTGCGCAGCGCTGCGCGCACGTGCATCCGGAACTCGTTCTCGTGGCCCCCGGTCACCAGGCTGGCGAGCGTCGCGATCGACCGCTGCGTCCGCGTGAGCTGCCGGCGCGCCCACACCTCCCCCCACGCGTATCGCGTGATGAAGTCCTGGAAGGCGGCGGTCTCGGGGGTGACCGCCGCTGCGGCCCGGTCGACGTGCGCGTCGCCGAGCACCTCGCGCCGCACGCGCATCCCTGCCTCCGTCGAAGACGCGGAGGTCAGCAGTTCGGCGGTCGCCCCGGGATCCTCCAGGGGGATCAGGTGCGCCGCATGCGGCAGCTCGACGAACCGCGCCCCCGGGATGCCGTCCGCCAGCTCCCGCATGAGCGCGGGCGTCGTCACCGCGTCGTGGGCACCGGCGACGATGACGGACGGCGCGCGCACCCCCGCGAGGTCGCCGCGCCGGTCGAAGGCGGCGAGCGCCTCGCAGCACAGCGCGTACGACTCGTCGTCGACCTCGACCAGTGTGCGGAGGGCATGGCCGCCGGGGCCGTCGGGATGCGCATCGAGGTACCCGGGCGCGAACCAGCGCTGGGCGCTCCCCGCGACGACCGAGGCCGTCCCCGACGCCCGCACCTGGGCGGCGCGCTGCGCCCAGGCGGCCGGCGTGCCGATCGCCGCGCCGGAGCAGAACATCGCCAGACTGCGCACACGGTCCGGCGCGGTGATGCTCAATTCGAGTGCTAGGGCGCCGCCGAGCGAATCCCCGGCGACGTGGAACGCCCCGCCGCCGACCTCGTCCACCACCGCGAGGACCGCATCCGCGAGCTCGGCGACGGTGAACGGCTCGCGTGCCGCGGGAGACGCGCCGTGCCCGGGAAGGTCGACCCGCAGGATGCGGGGAGCGCCGGGATGCCGGGCCAGAGCAGGCAGCACGCCGTCCCAGAGCTCGGTCGTGGAGCCGAGCGAGGGCAGCAGCACCAGGAGAGCGGACGACGGTGCCGCCGGGGCTGTCGCGGTCATCGAGCCGCGCAGACGGGGAGTGGTCACAGCGTCGCCGTCCTCTCGTGGCGGGCCAGGACGGCATCGACCGCGTGCTCGGCCGCGGCGAGCGCCGCCGCGTCCATCGACTCGGGCCGCGGGACGTCGGACGCGACGATCGTGGCGTCCGGCACGGCGTGGGCGAGTACGACGGCGTTCTCCGAGGCGAGGCGCAGTAGCCCGCGCCATGCCTGCCATTCGGCGTGCCACTCCCCCGCGGGGCGCGCGTCGTAGCTCAGCGCCGCCGTGTGGAGGGTCGCGAGCAGGCCGGGAGCACGCAGGCCGTTCGCGGTGAGGAGCACCGCATCCACAGGGTTCTTCTTGTGCGGCATGGCCGATGATGCGCCGCCGGTCGCGGGGCGGAGGTAGCCGTCGCGGGCGGCCAGTGCGAGGTCGCGGCCGATCCTGCCGCCGGCCGCCGCCACCTGCGCGGCGGCACCTGCGACCGCCAGCGCCGGGGCTCGGTCGGTGTGCCAGGCGCGACCCGGGTTGTCGAGTGCGAGACGGCCGGCGAGGGATGCGCGCAGCGCGTCGAGCACGTCGAGAGATCGGCCCGAACGAAGGACGGCGGCGCCGGTGCCCACCGCGCCGCCGAGCTGGACGGGGTAGCGCACGGCATCGAGCGCCTGCCCGGCGGAGATGACGACGTCGAGCCAGCCGGCGAGCAGTGCGCCGAACGTGGTGGGCTCGGCGGGCTGCGTGAGGGTCCGAGCCTGCAGCGGCGTCGATCGCGCTTCGCGGGCTCGGGCGGCGAGCTCGCCGGCTGCGGCGGTGAGTCTGCCTCGTGCTGCGGCCAAGGCGTCACGTGAGACGAGCATGAGGGCGGTGTCGACGATGTCCTGGCTGGTGGCGCCCCGGTGGACCCGGTCGGCGTGCGTGCCGGCCTGCTCCCGCAGCTGCTCCACGAGCGCGACGATCGGGACGCCGTCGGTGCGTGCTCGGGCGACGAGACGTCCGCGGTCGAGGGCGCCGCTATCGAACGACACGGATGATGCCACCCCGTCGAGGTCGTCCCACGCCGCGACCAGCGCCGCCTCCGTCTCGACCATTGCGGTCAGCACCGTGTCGTCGCCGGTTCCCTGGGCTGCCGCTCCTGCAGGTTCGAGCAGGCCCCAGTCGAACGCGTCAACCACGGTCATCCCCGAAGAAGTCCAGGAAAACGGTCTCGCCGTCGCCCTGCAACCGGACGTCGAAGCGGAAGCTCCGCTCGCCATCCGGCTCAACCAGCAGGGTGCCGCGCCGGTCCTCCGCCACGGTCGCCAGGAACGGGTCGTCGTCCGAGAAGTACGCCCGGGTGAAGAGGTGGTGCAGCAGACCGCGTGCGAAGACCGCGACCAGGAGGTACGGCGCACGACCGGCGGCCGTGGCGCCCGGCCGGATCGTCGTGAAGGAGTAGTGCCCGGCGCGGTCGACTGCGGCGCGGCCGAAGCCGGTGGCTGTGTAGCCGTCGCGGTGGAGGCTCCCGCGCCGGTCGATGGGCGAGCCGGACGCATCCGGTCCCCAGATCTCCACCAGCGCATCGGGGACCGGCGCACCGGCCCCGTCGTAGACGGTCCCGTGCAGGCGGATAGCGTCGGGATCCGTCCGTGCGGCGATCTCCGCGTCGCCGGGATAGGGCAGCGCATAGCCGAAGAACGGGCCGATGGTCTGCGAGGGCGTCTGTTCACGCATGGTCGCCCTCATCCCGCTCCATCCAGGTGGAGCCGGGCCCGGTCAGGACGATGTCCCACCGGTAGCCCATGGCCCACTCCGGCTCGCTGATGTCGTGATCGTATGCGGCGATCAGCCGCTTCCGCGCGTCCGGGTCGACGATGGACTGGTAGATCGGGTCGAGGGCGAACAGCGGGTCGCTCGGAAAGTACATCTGCGTGATCAGCCTCTGGGTGAACTGCGAGCCGAACAGCGAGAAGTGGATGTGCGCCGGCCGCCACGCGTTCCGGTGGTTCTTCCACGGATAAGGCCCCGGCTTGATGGTCACGAACCGGTACGACCCGTCGTCTGTGGTGATGGCCCGGCCGACGCCGGTGAAGTTGGGGTCGAGCGGCGCGGGATGCTGATCGCGCTTGTGAACGTAGCGGCCGGCCGAGTTCGCCTGCCAGACCTCGATGAGCTGTCCGCGTACCGGGCGGCCGTCGCCGTCGAGCACGCGCCCCTCGACGATGATCCGCTCCCCCAGCGGCTCGCCGCCGTGCTGGATCGTGAGGTCGCTCTCCTCCGGGGCCACGTCCGAGTGCCCGAACGCGGGCGAGACGAGCTCGATCTCCTCGGGATCCGCCCGCACCAACTGGTGCGTGGGGTGCCTGAGCGCCGAGCTGCGATACGGCGCGAAGTCGCGGAGCGCATGGATGCGTAGCGGCCCCGTCGCGGCAGCCGCGGCGTGCGCTGCCTCGATCTCGGCGCTGATCTGCTGCTGGGTCGGCACTGTCATCGTCGCTCCTCAGAAGGGAAGGCCCGCGTACTGCTCTGCGAGCGCCGCCTGCGCGTGGCGGGATCCGGTCGTGTATTCGAGCTGACCCACCTGGCTGCGGTAGCGGAAGGCCCGCGTCGCAGCGTCGCCCGGTTCGCGGTGCACATGGAGCATCTCGGTCATCCACTGCGAGAACTGCTGCACCTTCCACTGCCGTGCCAGCGCTGACCTGTTGTAGCGGGTGAGCGGCGACCCGTCCCCGCGGTACTGCGCCGCCAGCGCGCCGCCCAGCAGGGCCACGTCGGCGATGGCCGAGTTGAGGCCCTTCGCGCCGGTCGGCGGCACGATGTGGCCGGCGTCGCCCGCCAGGAACAGCCGCCCGTGCTGCAGCGCGGAGGCGACGAAGCTGCGCATCGGAGTGATCGACTTCTCGGTGATCGTGCCCTCGTTCAGCGTCCAGCCGTCGATCCCGAGCCGGAGCTGGAGCTGCTCCCAGATGCGATCGTCCGACCAGTCGTCGATGGACTCGTCCGGATCGACTTGCAGGTACAGCCGGGAGACCTCGGGCGAGCGCATCGAGTGCATGGCGAATCCGTCCGGGTGGAGCGCGTAGATGAGGTCGTCGGTCGAGGGCGCGACATCGGCGAGGATGCCGAGCCACGCGTACGGGTAGCCGCGCTCCAGCGCCGTGACGCCCGGGATCGCCGAGCGGCACACCCCGTGGTAGCCGTCGGCGCCGACGACGAAGTCGCAGTCGATCCGCTCGCCGTCGCCGGTGGTGACGTACGCGGCGTCTGTGTCGACGTCGTGCGGCTGCACCCCCTCCACATCGAACCGCACGTCCGATCCGATCCGGTCGTGCTCGGCGAGCAGGTGGGCGACGAGCGCCTGCTGACCGTAGACGGTCACCGTACGGCCGATCAGGTCGACGAAGTCGACGTGCCGACGGCGACCCTCGTACTGCAGGTAGATGCCGTGATGGGTCAGCCCGCGCGCCTCGAGATCGGCATCGAGTCCCAGGTCGCGCAGGATGTCGACCGACCCCTGCTCGAGCACGCCCGCCCGGATGCGACCCAGAACGTACTCGCGGCTCTTCCGTTCCAGGATGACGAAGCCGATGCCGGCTCGCTGAAGGATGTGGCCGAGGAGGAGGCCCGCGGGACCCGCTCCGATGATGGCTACCTCAGTGCGCATGCTCCGCCTCTCACGACGTCGGGAAGATATCGCCATGATCGCCACGCCGTGGCGGACGCAGGGCACCCTTTCCACTCAGCGGAAACAAATCCCTCGGCTAGCGGGGGGTGGTCCGCAGGGCGTCGGAGATCCCCCGGGCGGCCATTCGCACCCCGAGAGCGAAGTGCGGCTCGTTCCGCCGCTCCGCGTGGGCGATGATCGACACGGCGGCCACCACCTCCCCGGTGCCGGCGCGGATAGGGGCGGCGACCGAGAAAGCCCCGCGCGTGAGCTCCTCGACAGTGACCGCGAGGCCGGTCGCGCGGATGTCCGCCAGGCGGGCGCGCAGCTCCCGCTCGCCAGTGAGCGTGTTCGGCAGGAATTTGCGCGGCCCGGAGGCCACTACCGCGTCGAAGACCTCGGGCCTCGCGAACGCGAGCAGCACCAGGCCGACGCCCGTCGCGTGCAGGGGCAGCTCGGACCCGATGTCGCTGATGACGGAGATGGCGCCCGGCCCGGAGAGCCTCTCCAGGTACACGGCGCCGAGCCCGTCGCGGATCGCGAGATGCACGTGTTCCCCGGTCGCCTCCAGCAGATCGTCGAGGTACGGGCGACCGACCTCGCGCATCCGCCGGGCGGTGGGCTGGCGCGTGCCCAACCGCCACATCCTGATCCCGACCCGGTAGCGTCCGTCCTCGCCGCGCACCAGGCCGCCCCACTGCACCCACTCGGACAGCAGCCGATGCGTGGTCGAGACGGGAAGGCGCGCGCGGCGGGCCACGTCGCTCAACGTGAGTTCGTCGCCCTGCTCGAAGGCGTCGGCGATGGCGAAGACGCGGGCGGCTACGCTCCGCTCATCCGCTGCGCCTCCCGCCATGGCGTCAGCCTAACCGCAGCCGCGGGGCTCCGGGATCCGGCCTAGCGGATGCCATGGACTACCCCGTGACTCCGGCGCTTGGCGCCCCGCGGCCGCCCTGCCTGCCGAGGAATACGGAGGGCTTGCTTCCGATCGATAGGGACTGGTGCCGGTCAGGCTGCCCTGATAGCCGGTCGATCAACAGGACACCCGCGCCGCCCTCGTTCAAAATTCGACGCTACCGGTCGAACAGGCATCCGCTCGGTCAAACAGGCACTCGCCGCCACGATTCATCGATCACGTGCTCTCGAAGCCGCCGTTCAAGATCGAGAAAGTCCAAACCGACACCAGCAGCGATTTCGCCCAGTCATTCCGCTGGCGCCCCCGCTCATGACCGGTTTTCTGTCCGGAACCGCACAGGTACATGTACGCAGGACGGAAGAGGCGCCTGATTCGCGGCGCCCTGCCTCGTGGCGTTCGAGGCGACAGTGAGCCTCCGCATCCCAGACTTCGGCGGGAGCTCCACGATCGAGCGGAGGTGACGGGCGATCGATCAGACGCCCAATAGCGGAGGGAGGGGCGATCCTTGCCCCTCCCTCCGCCTTTCCGATCACGAGGCGGGAGTGAGATTCCAGAACTCGTTGGACCCGTTGACCGGGATCCACTGATCCAGCGCGGCCCCGGCACTGGTCGACCCGCCTCTGACCTCCAGCGATTGGTTGGAGAGGAAGCTACGGATCTCGAGAGATCCACTCGGTCCGCTCAGGAAATACCAGAGCTGTTCGCTTCCGGTTCCGGCAGTGAATTGGACGATGGCGGCGCCATGGGCGAAGGAGCCTCCGCTGACCGTCATCGGCTTGCCGCTGTTGCGGTTGACGATCTGGTACAGACCCCCACCGACCGGCGTGATCTGCCACTGCTGGTTGATCCCACCGGTGCCGGCGTGCTGCTGCACGGCGACGCCGTCCGCGGTGTTCGTGGCGTCGACATCGGCCACCAAGCCAGAGCTCTGACTGGTCAGGGTGTAGTAGACACCATTTGTCGTGCCGGGATCGACGGGAGCGCTTCCGATCGCCGATGCGGCAGCGATGACACGCACATCGGCGATGAAGAAATATTGTCCATCCGTCTTTTGTGCGCGGACGTAGCGGAATGCGGCCGTGGTCGAGACATTGAAGCTGTCACTGCCGGCGTCTGGGATGGTGCTGGTCTGTCGGCCGACGGTGACGTACGTGGCGAAGGTCGGGTCGTTGGAGAGCTCGATCTGGAATCCCGTCCTCGTTGCCGACTGGTCGATGTCTTGCCGCGTGAGGACCTGGACTTGCGAGATCGGAATGGCCGAGCCCAAGTCGACCTGCCACCACGCGTTCGTGTCCGTCCCGCGAGCAGACCATCCGGTCGCCGGGTTGCCGTCGTTCGCGTTGGATGCGACCCAACTCGACGACGCAGAGCTCGATGCCGTAGCCGACTTGCCCTGTGCGACGTCGATCGAGGAACGCAGCGCGCGATACGCCGGTTCGAGACCGGCTGCTTGGATCACAGACTTGCCGCTGCTGGTGTTGTTGCTCAGCGTCATATTGGATCCGTTGTTGTGCTGGTTGATCGTCTTATCGACGTCGGAGAGCACATTGTTGGACACGGTCATCCCGTCTGAGCCCTGGTCGAAGTACAGCGCCGCGTGGGCGCTGGCGCATCCTCCGGCACTTCCCCGAACTTCGTGGATGTAGTTGTTCGAGACGCTGCTACCGGGGTCGTTGGAGAGGTGATAAATGCCGCCGGTGTCACAGAGGCGATTGATGGCGTTGCTGATCTCGTTGTACTGGACAGTGTTGTTTGCCGCGGCGCCGGCGGTGTACTGCCAGCCCCACCCAAACGAGATCCCCGCCCACGGGACGTCGGTGATCTCGTTGTGGGTGATCGTGGTCGAGTTGACCCAGCCGGCGTTGATCCCCGCCGTTCCGTAGTAGTCCTGCCCGGTCTGGGCAATGAGATTGTCGCTGATCGTGTTGCCCGTATCGACCTCCCTGACGTCCTCGCCTGCGGGCGAGGACGGAGGGTTGTACAGAGTGCCCATCTCCACGGTCGGGTCAGCGAACTTGCCCACCATGATGCCGTTGCCCGAGGCGCCCTGGATGAGGTTGCCGATGGCAGAACTCGAGTGTGTGCCGTGGTCGAAGTCCAGCGCCGTGGATCCCACGTTGACGAAGCTGTTCCCCGTGAACTGGATGTTCGTGGCGTCCGACACATGCACGGCAGCGGGCGGGCGGCCGATGTACTGCTGGTTCTGCATGTTGGCGCTGAGGCTGTACTGACCGCCCTGAGCATTGAGGTAGCCGTTTGTCGTCGGTCGCGTCCAGGTCGTTCCTGTGAAGGTGATTCCGGCGAAGCTGATGTTAGACGCCTGCGCGTCCAAAGACGTGCCGGAGACTTCCAGGACGGTCTGAGCAACAGGCACGGTGACGGCGGCGTCAGCGATGTCTTCACCGGGTCGCGGCATGTAGTACACGGTGCTGCTGGCGTTGTCGAGATACCACTCCCCAGGTTGGGTCAGGAATGCCGCATTTCCTTCCCAGTGGAACGGCGATCCGTTCGCCAGGACCGGATTCGGACGCTGGAAGAGGATGTTCGACTCGGCGTCTTGGAAGCTGACGGTCGCGGACGCACCCGATACGGTGATGTCCTTGACCCGGAGATAGTCCTCAGCCCACTGGGTTTCCAGCACCATCTCCGGCGAGCCCGACCCGACCCAACTCCCGACGGATGCGGCTGGGACGGTGACCGTCTTGTTGGTGGCCGAGGAGCTTGTTATCTGGGACCAGGAGCCGATATCGGGGAACCGGGCCCGGGTGGCGCGCTTACCGTTCACATAGAGTTGCCGGAAGTCCAACGATCCAACACTGGCCTTATACACGCCGTTGCCCGCGGAAGTCCAGCCGGTCACAGCCTGCGCTCCAGAGATCACCGGCGCGGCGCCCGGAGCAGCCTGCCACCGCACGACATGACCGTTGGTGCCCGAGTCCGCCGCCGTGAGCGAGAGCGGGCTGGTCTGTGAATAGGTACCGCCGAGCAGGTCCACGACGATGTCATCGGACATCGACGTATCCATGCCCTGGACCGCCGATTGCGCTCTTCCCAAAGTCTGGAATGCTTGCGTGCTGCTCGTGCCGGAATTGGCGTCGCTGCCGTTCACCGGGTCGACCCACAAAGTCGTGGCTGCAGCGGAGGCTGGTGCTCCGGGGATCAGCACGGCGGCTACGATCGCCGCTGCAGTTATGAGCCCGGAGGCTCCTATGGACATGCCGAAACGTTTGCGCATTGCGTGATCTCCTCATCGTTGAGTCGGGCGTCAGTCGTTTAACGTCTCATGTAACCCTAATCACGGGACTCGGGCAAGAGAAGTTTTCCGGGACTGGTGCGGTACCGAGTGCCGTACGCGAACGGCGCGGACCCGTCCACGAGATTGTCGAGGTCCATCAAACGTCAAACGTCTGCTGAATATATGCTTTGATTGACAGGCCGTCGTACGATCGGCCCGTCTGGAAGGAGAACTACCGATGACGTCCGCCGTCGACCTCACCCAACCTGGTGATCACGGACTCGCGCATGGCGACCATTCAGATGGTCCGGCTGATGATCGCGATGCAGTTCTACTGCCCTTCAGGTGTGACGGAGGGGGAGCCTGAAATGACGTTCGAGACCCCGCAGGCCGTCGGCATCCGTCCCGGGACGGTGTTCATCGACGACCGCGGCGACGTGGCCCAGTTGCACGGAGTCGGGATTCAGAGGTTCGGAGACCGGTTCTACGCCTGGGGCGAGGACAAGAGTGCCGGCTCGACGTTCACGGCAGTGGCCTGCTATTCCTCCACGGACCTCGCCCGCTGGCGATTCGAGCGCCGTTCGCTCGTCGCCGACTCCGGTGACATCGGAGCGGACCGAGTTGTCGAGCGCCCGAAGGTGCTGCGTCGTTCGGACGGCAAGTACGTCATGCTGCTGCACATCGACACGACCGACTATGCGCTCGCCCGGGTGGGTTATGCAATCGCCGACGAACCCGTCGGCCCGTTCCGGTACCTCGGGAGCGAGCGCCCGCTGGGGAATTCCAGCCGTGACATCGGCGTCTATCAGGAGGACGGCGTCGGCTACCTGCTGTCGGAGGACCGGGAGCAGGGACTGCATATCTACCGGCTCGCCAGCGACTACCTGTCGGCCGAGGCTCTCGTGACGACGACGCTCAAGGACGACCGCGCCCACGGGTATGAGTCGCCCGCCCTGATCCGTCACGACGGCACGTACTATCTCTTCGGCTCCGACCTCACCGGCTGGTCGACGAACGACAACAAGGTGTCGACGGCGACGGACCTGCGCGGTCCCTGGTCGCCCTGGCAGGACATCGCCCCTGCAGGCTCCGCGACCTTCGACTCACAGGTGAGCACCGTCGTGCCGATCGGCGAGGGGGTCCGATCGTCGTTCGTGTATGTCGGCGACCGCTGGAACCAGGACGACCTCGCGAACTCCCCCGCCGTCTGGCTCCCCATGGAGATATCCGGCGGTCAGGCGAGGATCGGCTGGGTCGACGAGTGGCGGCTGGAGGTACCGGACGTATGACCCTCGAGCATCGACCGACCATCGTCGACGTCACTGAACCGGCCGGCGTGAGTTCGCGTATGGTCTTCCGTGTCCTCCAGCGCCCGGAAACGGTAAGCGGAGCGACGCAGCTCGGCCGAGCATCTGCAAGCCCTTCGCGGAACTACGGTTGAGCCATGCCGTTCTCAGACCTCCCGCCGACCGCGTTGCGTGCGTACACTCCCGAGCTGGTCGACCCCCGCGACTTCGACGAGTTCTGGGCGGTAACGCTCGCCGAGTCACGAGCAGTGACTGGGGAGATCCGCCTCCAGCGGATCGAGGGCGAGATCACCCAGCTCGTCGTCGAAGACCTGACTTTCCCGGGCTTCGAAGGCGAGCCGATCCGCGCCTGGGTCACCCGCCCGCTCGGGGGCGTGGGGCCGCTGCCAACCGTCATCGAGTA
This sequence comes from Leifsonia sp. CL147, assembly GCF_900114565.1. Taxonomy (GTDB): domain Bacteria; phylum Actinomycetota; class Actinomycetes; order Actinomycetales; family Microbacteriaceae; genus Leifsonia. Next base: position 18,153 of record NZ_FOTM01000002.1, on the reverse strand, counting down.
TGTGGGGTACGGCGGCGGTCGCGGCCTGCCGTTCGAGCGCATCCAGTGGGCTGCTGCCGGGTTCGTGCACATTCTCATGGACACGCGCGGGCAGGGCGGCAACTGGGGCACCGGCGGCGACACCCCCGACCCGCACGGCTCCGGTCCTGCGACACACGGCGTGATGACGCGAGGCATCGAGAGCCCCGGAACGTACTACTACCGACGGCTGTTCACCGATGCCGTGCGTCTCGTCGACGCCGCACGCACCCTGGACTTCGTAGACGCCGATCGAGTCGCCGTCGCGGGCGCCAGCCAGGGCGGCGCCATCACACTCGCGGTCGCCGGCCTCGTGCCTGATCTCATCGCTGTGATGCCGGATGTCCCGTTCCTCTGCGACTTTCGCCGCTCGGCGACGCTGACGCCGTCAGATCCGTTCACCGAGCTACGCACCTACCTCTCGGTGCACCGCGACCTGGTCGCGCAGACCTTCACCACGCTCTCCTACTTCGATGGGGTGGCGTTCGCGAAACGCGCATCCGCCCCCGGCCTGTTCTCGGTCGCGTTCATGGATGACATCGTGCTGCCCTCAACGGTCTACGCCGCGTTCAATCACTATGCGAGCGCGAAGCAGATCGTCGAGTACGAGTTCAACGGCCACGAGGCCGGGCAGGCGTATCAATGGCGGCGCCAGGTCGCCTGGCTGAGACAAATTCTCGCGGAGTAGGTCTCCTGCAAACGTTGTCCTGGTTCAGTGGCACGGACGAGTCGCTCAGGCGATCGGTCGCGCCGTCGTCCTACCAGCCAGGAGGCGATACCGACCACCGCCGGTCGCACGCCATTCCCAGCGTTGCCGTTGCCCCGCGCTCGCAACGGCGATGAGCGGCACGGGCTTTTCGCGATCATCGATCAGACGGATGTCGACACACGCTGGCAGTTCCACGACGACGGCGCTCGATCGCTCGACCCTGAACTCCGCCGACTGAAGTTCACCATCCGTCCAGGTGATGTCGACGCCGATGCCGCCCCGTGCCCGCATCCCGCGGACCGATCCGTTCGTCCAGCTCGGTGGGAGGGTGGGGAGCAGAGACACCGCACCGTCGTGGCTTTGCAGAAGGAGCTCCGCGATGCCCGAGATCGCTCCGAGGTTGCCGTCGATCTGGAAGATGTTCCCTCCGGGCCAGTCGCCATGCGGATGCAGGTCGAGCAAAGAGGTGGAACTGAGGTCTCCGAGCAACCGGGAGAGCGATAGCTCAGCCAACCCCGTCTCGCCGAGTCTCGCCGCGAGGCACAACACCCAGGCCTGACTCCACCCCGTGTACCCCCCACCATGAGCGAGCCGCGAGCGAAGGGCCGCTCGCACGCCGTTGAACCCGGCCGGATCAGCGGTGACCGTGATCCGGCTTCCCGGATATGCACCGTAAAGGTGCGAGAGATGCCGGTGGTCCAGTTCGGTTGCTGAGAATCCCGGCCGCCATTCCTCGGTCCGCCCCTCGGAGTCGATCCCGGGAAGGCGCAGGCGTGGGACTGCCACAGCCACGTCGGTCGCGAACTCATCCGCGAGCCCGAGCGCATCGGCGAGTTGAAGGTAGCGTGACAGAACCTCGTGAGCCAGCTCCTGATCTATGGTGGCTCCGGCCGTCACGCTTGCGACGGTGTTGTTGTGGCTGAAGCGATGCTCGGGTGAGCTCGACGGGCTCACCACGAGCAGCTGATCGGAATCCTCGACCAGCTGGTCGAGGATGAACTCCGCAGCCGCACGGATCACCGGGGCAGCGACACTTCGAGCGAACTCGTCCGACCATGCGAAGTCGAGTCTGTCGCCGAGGTGCGCGCAGAGCCACGCCAGACCCATGCTCCAGTTCGACCACTTCGGTTCCCCCTTGACCGGGGCGCTGAACCGCCAGATGTCAGTGTTGTGGTGCACAACTGCACCACGAGCCGAGTAACGGGTGCGGGCCGTCTGTCGTCCGGAGTCTGCCAGATCTGCCACGAAGTCGTGCAATGGCCTCACGAGTTCGCCGAGGTCGACCACCTCCGCTCCCCAGTAGTTCATCTGGAGGTTGATGTTGGTGGTGTAGTTGGAACTCCAGCCGGGACGCACGTCGATGTTCCAGATGCCTTGCAGATTTGCCGGCTGTGTACCTGGGCGGGACGAGGAGATGAGCAGATAGCGCCCCAGGTCGAAGTAGCGCTGGGCAGCGATGGCCGAGTCGGCTCCTGAGGGCGCAAGGTCGATCCTCGCTCGATCGAACAGCCCTCGGTAATCCGCGCGATGCCGATCGGTCAACTCTTCCGACGGGACGGTCGATGCTGATTCGACGCGAGCGCGGGCTTCGGCGATGAGTTCCTCGAGGTCGATGCTGACTGGCTCGAGGTGGCCGCGGAAGCCGCTGGTCACGGCGGCGATCATCCGCGTGCGGCCGGCGGGAGAGCGCACGACTGCTGCTGCTACGGCCCACCCCATTCCTGCAGGTGCCGTGGCACCGGGACCGGTCGGCTCATCGCCGTAGATGACCGAGTCTGACCGTGGTAGATAGTTCGGCAGAACGAGCGCGGGCGCACGCCCAGCGGCGACGATCCACTCGATGTCGCCTGAGCCGAACCGTTCCTCGCGCAACACGGGGTGCGGGCTGCTGAAAACCGCGGAACCTGCACGTGGACTTCCGAGCGTCTCGGCGACGAGAACACCGTCGGGCGCGCTGACGAACGCCGCCATCTCCTGCCCCGCATGCACGACCCTCGCCTCGGCCACGTTCAGGTCGAGGCTCCTCCTGTATTCGCCGAGCCGCGCCGGATCACCCCACGTCCAGGAGAGGCGCCCGACCGGCTGATACGACTGGGTCCACTGATCGGACTGGAGACGTCCCGCCAACTGGTCTGCCAGCTCGTGATCATCGTTGGCTATCGCGAGGCGCAGTCGGGCGATGAGCTTCGTGTGGTCCGCATCTTCCTCCACCGTGGGGCCGCCCGACCAGACCGTGTCGAGGTTGAGGTCGAAAGTCTCGACGCCGCGGCCTCCGTAGAAGGTCGCGCCGAGCGAACCATTTCCGAGGAGGAAAGCGTCCGTGAACTGCGTGGCCGGCTCATCGCCGATCAGCACTGCCGGGTCAGATCCCATTGCGGTCAATCCAGCTCTAGCCCTTGGTTCCGCCGGAGAACATCCCGGAGACCAGTGAGCGTTGCGCGAACAGGAACAAGATGAGAACAGGAATGACCGAGAGCAGAATGGCCAGTGTCAGTTCCGGTGCGTCGATGCCCAGGTTCGCTGTCCCTCCGGGGTTGAATGCCGGCGAAGAGGACATGAGTTGGCTCAATCCGACCTGGATGGGTTGCTGGTCGTCGGAGGGCATCACCAGGGAGGGCAGGAAGAAGTTCTGCCAGTTGCCGACGAAGCTGAAGAAGGTCACCATTGCGATGACCGGCCTGGCCAGTGGGACGGCGATCCGGAAGAAGATCTGAAACTCGCTGGCGCCGTCGATGCGGGCAGCTTCCAGCATCGAGCTCTGCAAGCTAGTGGAGAAGTAGACGTAGGTCAGATAGACGCCGAAGGGGAAGTAGGCGAAGGGCAGGATCAGGGCCAGAGGGGTCCCGATCAGCTTGACCGCGTTCAGTTCCAGAAACATCGGGATCACCAGGGTTGCCGCCGGCATGATCATCACGATCAGTGTGATCGTCAGCAGCAGCTTCCGACCTCGGAACCGGATGCGGGAAAGTCCATACCCCGCCGGGATACTCGTCACCAAGGCAAGGGCAAGCCCGCCGAAGGAGTAGAGGGCGGAGTTGCCGAACCACCGCAGGATGATCCCGTTCTGAAAGGCAACCAGATGCTGCCACGCCTGACCCACTTCGCCGAGGGAGCCCACTGCGAAGGGGAAGGAATTTGCGAGCTCGGTGGACGTCTTGGTCGGGGCGAGGATCAGCCACACGATGGGAAGCACGAAGAAGAAGCCGAAGGCCAGGAGGATCAACCACACCAGAACGGGGCGCGCCCACCCATTGGCCCGAGGACGGCGCCTGCGGGTCGGGGTCGCTTGACGAACCTGGGGCGTCGTCCCTGTGGACTCGGTCGCCCTCACAGGATTGCGTGTCACTGTCATCAGTCCTCCGCCTCAACATTGAACATTCCGGATCGTTTCACCAGGACCACCGCGAACATGAGCCCTACTACCAGGAGGACAACCGAAAGCGCAGCGGCCACGTTCGGGTTCGATGTCGCGCCGAATGCGAACTGGACGGCGAGCTGGTTCGGAGACCACGTGGGATCGACTTGTTTGCTGGCAACGAACAGCAATTGCGGTTCGACGTACAGCTGAGTGCCGCCGGCGAACGCGAGGATGAGCATGTAGACGACCCACTGCCGGATCATCGGAATCTGAACGTACCAGGCCAGTTGCCAGCTGGAGGCGCCGTCAAGCCGGGCCGCCTCCATCACATCATCGGAGATGTTGTTCACTGCGCCGTACATGATGATGATCCAGCCGCCGACTCCCACCCAGAACGCCATGACGGCGAAGATGCCCGGCAGGTTCTGGGGTTGCACGACTTGGCCGAAGTCCGTCCATCCGATCGCATGCAGCAGCGGCGCGATCGGGCTGGCCTGCGGGGAGAGCATGAACATCCACACAAGGGTGCTGGCGACGCCGGCAAGCGCCCCGGGAAGGTAGAAGATGAATCGCCAGAACACCGAGGCTCGTCCGCGAACGAAGTTCCGTAGGACTAGAGCGAGGCCGACGGCGAATACGACGGTGGCGGTTAGCCAGATGACGAGGAAGGCACCCATGTTCGCCATGGACTGCAGGAATCGGTAATCCGTCACAGCGACGACGAACTGGCCAAAACCGGTGAATTGCCACTGGTCGTTGGTGAACGCCAGCGCCAAAGCGTAGGTCGTGGGGAGCACGCCGAATGCGATCAGCAGCACCGTATAACCGGCGACGAACAGGTAACCAGCTTTGTTGCTGCGCTCGCGCTGCGCGGGACGGAGGGTCTGGGCGGTAGTCATGATTGCGGGCCTTTCTTCGGGTGTAGTGCGTCCGTGCGGGCAAGCGATGCTCGTCCGCACGGACGCACCTGAGGTGGTGCTACTGCACGACCTTGTAACCGGCGGCCTTCGCGGAGTTGACGATCTCGGTCTGCCAGGCGGGCAGTAGCGACGTCAAGCTCTTTCCACCGGTGATGCCGGGCAGCACGACCTTCTGGAACGCGGCAGAGTCCCCGAAAGTGGTGTTGGCCCATCCCTTCCACACCTGCCCGGCGGCCGTCTGGAAGGGTGCTTTCACGGGGGTGGCGAAATACGAGACGTTGGCCGGGTTCGTCAGCCATGCGGCAGCTGCCGCCTTGTTCGCCGGGTACGTCGGCGCCGTCTTCTGGAATCCGGTGTCACTGGTCACCCAGGTGGCCAGGTCGGTCGCTGCCTTCAGGTTCTTGCTGTGCGAGGAGACCATCCAGACACCGCCGCCGACATTGCCGTTCGCCGGTGCCGAGGCGTCCCACTGGGGCTGGTCGGCGACGCCGATCTGGCCGGCGGGAACCTTGTAGGTCGCGTTGAAGAGGTACTGACCGAACCACGATGGTCCGACCGACATCAGCACCTTCGATCCGTCGAGGCCCTTCTCGAAGTAGCTCTGCTTACCCAGGGCACCGGCATCGAGCAGCGTGTCGATGACCTTCGCCATCCGGGTGCATTCTGGGGCCTGCAGATTCACCTTTATAGTGTCCGCCTTGTCAGTGGTCCCCTGCACAGGGCACTTGCTGGCCTGGAAGAAGATCTCGGGCCCCCATGCGTCGCCGAATTCGCCGAGGAGGTATCCCGGGTGCTCCTTGGCGACCTTCAGACCGAGAGTCTGGAAGTCGTCCCAGGTCTTCGGGACCGTGTATCCCCACTGGTCGAACAGTGTCTTGTTGTACCAGGTCACTGTTTGTGCGATGTCGTTGCGCAGGCAGTACAGGTTCCCCCCGAATTGGCACGGGGCGAGGGAACCGTCCGCCCACCCGTCCAGGGTGGACTGCGGGATAAGGTTCTGGTTCAGCGGTGCAGCGTACGGCTGAACTCCGCTTCCGCTGGACTTCGACGCCCAGGTGGGGTCGCTGGAGCTCGAGGAGAAGACCACGTCCGGCCAGCCTGATCCCGCCTTGTCGTACAGCGACATCTTGGTCTGCAGGGTCCCGTTGAACGTGGTGACCTTCACTTTCACGTTCGGATGAGCCTTCTGATACGCCTGAACCGCGGCCTCGCGCGTGGGGTCGACCAGGACGGTGATGCCGGACTTGTCATCCTGCGCCGCCGGCTTGAACCCGCCGGTACTGCCGGAGGATGGGGCGACGCTGGCGCAGGCGGAAAGCACTGCGAGCGCACTGATGGCGGCCAGGCCGACTCCTGCCGCACGAAGGCGGCGGTACTTGGATAGTTTCACTGTGATTGCCCTTTCTTGATGGGATCGGACCGCGTCTATGCGGCTCGAGCGAGGTGCCGGACGGCTGTTGGGTAGTCGATGCCTGGAGGGAGCGCGATTCCCGGCTCGGTAGGGGCGCGCACAAGCCCGTCGGCCCCCACGATCGATTCACGAGTCACCGAGCTGGATGTGATGAGTGATTCGTAATAGGTGGTGTTGGAGATCGCCATGCAGAGATGCTCGGAGATGATCCCGCCGCCGTGGACCTCGGCACGGATCCGGAATGAGTCCGCGAGGTGCGCGATCCGCATGGCACCGGTGATCCCGCCGCGCAGCCCAGCACTCGTTCGAAGGCCGAAGGTGGCCGCTCCGGCCATGATGAAATCGGCACTGTTCATGTAGGCCCCGTCGGATGTCTCTGCGGACAGCAGCGGCACCTGGACCGACCGGGCCAACTCTCGATAGGCGCTGACGCTGAACTCGCGCATCGGCTCCTCATACCAGCGGAAATTCGCTTCCGAGAGCGCATGTCCGAGGTAGATGGCATCCGGCAGGTCGAATCCGGCAGACCCGTCGTACATGAGGTCGATGTCGTCGCCCAGATGAGCCCGTAGTGCAAGGCACAGTGCCGCATCACGTTTCGCGTCGCCCCATGCATGAAGCTTGAGCGCCGGGTAGCCGGCCTCGATGCATTGGGTGGCAACGTCCAGGAACTGTGCGGTGCTGTCGAAGGTCACCGTCGACGCGTACGCCGGGATGGTTTCCCTCATGCCGCCCAGAAGCTTCCAGGTGGGTACGCCGGCCACTCGACCGGCCAGATCCCAGAGGGCGACGTCGATCAGACCGAAGACGGGAAGGGGGAATTCGTGAAGTCGGTCCAACTCCCACATGCGGTGGTAGTGCCACTCCCGAAGAAGCGGGTCCTTCCCGAGGTATTCAGGCTTGTACACCTTCTCGACCAGCGCCGCCACCAGCGGGAACGCGCCGAGGCGTGACAAGTATGCCGCTCCCTCCGCGCCGGTATCGGTCCCAATCCGAAGAATGACCCCATCTGCCCCGCCGTACTCGGCGCTGCCCGGAAGGCCCTCGCGCCACCGGAACGGAGGCACGTCGGGCACCCTCACGGGGTGGGCCTCGATATGGGTGATCTTCATTGATGCCTTCTTTCAGCCGGGAAGCTCGCCATGCTCAAACGTTCCGATTGCTTAGACGTTATACGTTCGACGTTTTTTGTTCAAGTAGTATTGTGCTTCTACGGGAAAACGGCCGAAAGGGTACGTACATGTGGAGGGAAACCGCCTCACGTTCCGAGAGACTCGACGAGAGCTTGTCCGCTCGAGACTTCCCGAGCAGCGCCGTACCTGCGTCGCGCCGCCGGCCTCAGAGGCTGAGCACCGCGGTTGCCGACGAGTTGCTGCGCCGGATCGTCTCCGGGGAATACGCGGTCGGCGCGCAGCTGCCTCCGGAACCGCTGCTCGTGGACGAGTTCGAAGTCAGCCGTCCGGTCGCGCGCGAAGCCGTGAAGTCTCTGGAAGCCGCCGGTCTGGTCTCTATTCGTCAAGGGGAAGGCACCGTCGTTCGGGCACGCCAGGAATGGAGCATCCTCGACCAACGCGTGCTCCGAGTAGCTTTGACGTATAGCGCCGGCTCCCGACTTGTCGATGATGCAATAGATTTGCGCGCCGAGTTGGAACGTTCACTCGTCGCTGAAGCTGCTGAGAAACTGACCGACGGCGACTTCTCTAGAATGGTCGACCACCTTCGGGTTATGGACTCTTCAACCGATCTCACCGAGCTTCAGCGCGCCGATCTGGCGTTCCATCAGATCTACCGGGAGCGAGCGGGAAATGAATTGAAATCCAGCATCGCTCGGCTCCTGGTGGAGGAGATGCCGCTTGCGGAACGCATCATGCGGGACCCGCGAGCGATGTACGACTTCGCCAACAAGCAGCACTGGGAGATCTACGAAGCGCTGCTCGACGGACGCACCGATGACGCGATAGATGCCATCGCGCGGCATGTTCGCGAGTCTTGGACATGGCGGCCCCACGAGGCCAACTGAGCACCCGCGAGCGTCACTCGGACCTCCCACAGCGGATCGCCGACCGCCAGGCAAAAGCACCAACTTCCTGGTATCTCCGGGCTTTCGAGATCTAGTGGCGGTCGATCCGTTCAGACGGCGCGAGGTAGGGCTGAGGGATGCGCTGCTGGGCCAAAGATCGTGGAGGCGAAGACGCTGTTCTTGCACGGCCCGACAACTTCCTGCTCAATTCCTGACTGATCGGGAATGACGGCCGTCACTCCCGCTGGGAGGTCAAAGGACATCTCGAGCCTGTCGTCGGCCAGGTTCCATCGGAGTGCGATCCGCCCTCGAGGGGTGTCCAGGCTTGACTCGGCAGAGTCGATGCCACCCCCGGGGTGTGGGGAGAAGAGCACGCGTTCATAGCCTGCGCCCAACGGGACGATCCCACCGATGGTTCGGTGCATCCAATCGGCGACAGAACCGAGCGCGTAGTGGTTGAAGCTCGTCATCTCGCCAGGATTGATGGAGCCGTCTGGCAGCATCGAGTCCCATCGTTCCCAGATCGTCGTCGCTCCCATCGTGACGGGATAGAGCCATGAAGGCATCTGCTCCTGCAACAAGAGGCCGAAGGCAACTTCGTCGTGTCCCGTGGCGGTAAGTGCATCGAGGATGAACGGAGTGCCCGCGAATCCCGTCGAGATGCGGTTGCCGCTCTCCGTGACAAGTTCCGCCAGTCGCGCACCGGCCCAGGTCTGCTCATCGTCGGTAAGGAGGTCGAACGCTATCGCGAGCGTGTACACCGTCGTGCAGTCGCTGAATATCCGCTCCTCACTGATGTATTGACGGTGGAAAGCCGTTCGCAGTTCCTCGGCCATCGCTGCGAACACTGCCGCTTCGCCTTCGTTGCCGCATACCACTGCGGCCTCGGCGACCATGCAGGCGGTGCGGTAAGCGGCGGCTGTGGCCACCACTCCACTATCCGCCTTCGCTTCCCAGGGACGATGCGGCGGTGCATCTGGGTCAAGCCAATCGCCGAACTGGAACCCCTGGTCCCAAGCGCCGCCTTCGGAGAGAAGCGTCTGGACGCGTTTTGCGTGAGTGATCATGGCCGGCAATGCTTCGGCGAGCGCAGCGGAATCGCCGTACGCGCGCCACATCGCCCAAGGAACCCACGCTACTGCGTCGCTCCAGATCGCAACCGACTCCGGCGCCGCAAATGGGAGTTCCATGTATTTGAAGACGTCGGGAACGACCAGGGGAACGCGCCCATTGTGTTTGGCCTGCTCAGCAGCCATATCTCGGAGCCAGTCCCGCAGAAACCCACTCACATCGAAGAGATACGCGGCGGTCGGCGCGAAGACGGCGATGTCCCCTGTCCATCCGAGCCGTTCTGCACGTTGGGGGCAGTCGGTCGGCACGTCGAGAAAGTTCCCGCGCATGCTCCACACGACGTTCTCATGCAACCTGTTCAGACGTGGGTCGGAACAGCTGAAGTGTCCTATACGGCGGAGATCGGAGCTGACGACAGTAGCGAGCAACGCCTCGGGGCCGACGCCGGCAAGACCGCCTGGCCAGCCCTCCAGCTCGACGAATCGAAACCCATGGAACGTGAATGTGGGTTCGAAGACATCCAGGCCTCCGCTCAACGTGTAGACGTCGGTGGCCTTCGCCCCCTGCAAGGGACGTGTGCCCAACTGCCCGTCCTCCAACACCTCGGCGTGCCGGAGAGTGATCTGGTCTCCCGCTGCGCCTTCCACACGCACACGGACCCAGCCCACCAGGTTCTGCCCGAAGTCGACGAGAACGGTTCCCCGCGGGCTCTCCCACATCCGAACCGGCGACAATGTGAATTGGCGGCGCACCGGTGGAGCGATGTAGGGCGTCAGTTTGGCCGCATCCACATCTACCGCGTGTACCGACCCCCATCCTGTCTCGTCGAATCCGACCGTGTTCCAGCCTGGAGTTCGAAGCCGTGCGTCGACATGCTGGCCGTCATACAACCCGTTCTGGGACGTGTCGCCGGGTGCTGCCATCCAAGTGGCATCCGAGGCGATCACCTGCTGATGCCCATCCGTGAAGGTCACGTGGATCTCGGCGAACCCCGCCAGTTCCTCGCCATAGTGCGGGGCCACGCTTCCCCCGGCCCCCTCCAGCCGGGTTCGGTACCACCCGTTGCCGAGGGCCAGGCCAATCGCAACCCGTCGTCCGGCCTTCTCCTTGAGGAGTTCGGTGACGTCGCTGTCCGAATAGCGGATGCGCCATTCGAAGCTGGTCCATCCAGGAGTGAACAGATCGTCAGAGACCTGCTCCCCGTCGATCGACGCCTCGACCACACCCAGGGCAGAGAGCAGCATTCGTGCTTCCACGACCGCACCGTGTCCGGCCACGATCTCGACCTCTGTCCGAAGTCGGGGAGCCTCGATTTCGGCACAGTCCGGCGCGATGAACCGTCCTGCGAATTTCGCGTGGGTCGTCACCAGGTCTGATCGATGAAGGCCGCTCATCGGTGCGCGAGAATCCTACGCAGCCAATCAGCGCGAGCGGCGAGCGAAGCCACGCTCACCCGCGCTTCTGGGGCGAAGCCGGAGAACCCGTGGAAACCGCCCGCCCACACGTGCAGCTCGGCCTGGTTACCGGTAGCCCACAGCCGGGACGCGAAATCAGTGACTTCATCGCGGAACACCTCCGAAGAACCGACCTCCAGGAATGTGGGTGGCAGCCCGGAGAGATCCGCGGCACGTGCTGGTGCCGCATACGGCGAAACCGCCGATCGCTCCGCACCTAGGTACGCGTCCCATGCCATCAGGTTGGAGCGCCGGTCCCAGATCGAGGTGCCATCGTAGTCGCGACTGGAAACGGAGTCATTGCGATCGTCGAGCATCGGCGACAGCAGGCCGACGGCCAGAGGGGCCTGCTGTTTCTCGTCTCGTAGACGCAGGGCCAGGCCAGCCGCCAGTCCGCCGCCGGAGCTGGCGCCTACGAGTAGCAGGCCGTCCGCATCGACACCGAGCTCGGCTGCATGTTCGACGACCCAGAGCCAGGTACGTCGTACATCGTCAGCGGCTGCCGGAAATGGATTCTCGGGTGCAAGCCGATAGGCGACCGCGATGACCGGCACCTGCAACTGCTCAGCCATGGTGATGAACTCCTCCGCGCCGTCTAAGCGATGGCCCATCACCATCCCTCCGCCATGGATGTAGAACACAGCATTCCGCTTGGAGGTCGACTCCGGCGAAAAGATGGTGATTTCGGACGCCGGACCCGTTTCATCACCAGGGACCTCCACGTTGGTCACCGAGACCGGGCGGCCGGCGACGAGTTCATCCAGCCCCCGGGCAAGGCGCTGCTGTTCGAACGCTGCGCGCGCCATCGGTACGACCTCGGCGGGCATGGTCGGACCGTAGGTGGCCATGAACCACTCGGCCACCGGTTGAACTTCGGAATCGTACGGAACTCGAGTCATCGCGTTGCCCCTTTGCATCTCGGTGCGAGCGCTCGAGACGACGAGTGCTCAATAAAAACCAGTTATACACCTGTTTTTATCTATTGCGCATGTACTACGGTGCAAATGTGCGCACTCGCAAGAAGTCTGGAAGCTACGCAGTCGGTCGCGCACGTCGGGAGGCGATCCTCGAAGCGGCCGTCGAAAGGTTCAAACAACGCGGCTACCACCGCACCTCGATGCAGGAGATCGCTGACGACGTCGGCCTGACACCGCAGGGTCTCCTGCACCATTTCGCCTCCAAGAAGGCTCTGCTCTCTGCCGTGGCGGAGAAGCGATTCGACCTGCTGTCAGCGGTCGCATTGCGTCAGGTCGACCCGTCATACCCACAGCATCCGGAAACGATCGCCTACGAGGACGCGGTGTCCGTGTTCAGGTTGCTGCTCCAGGTCACCGAGCGGATCGCCGCCGAGCCGGGGCTGATTGAACTCTTCGTGCTGGTCTCGGCACAGGCGTCAGACCCGGAATCCCAGGAGCATCGGCTCTATGCCGAGCGATACGAGCAGATCATCCAGGCGATAGCCCAGTCGATCCACGCTCTCGTGGAACACGGCGACATCCGCGACGATTTCGATGCACGCGCTGCCGCGGAGGAGTTGGTCGCGACTCTCGACGGTCTGCAGCTGCAATATGTCGTCACCGACGGAGCCACCGACATCGTCGGCCACATGCGTCGCGTCATCGGCAGAGTCGTCGAGTCCGCGGGAGCGCCCTGGCTGACTGGGTAACGGGCGGATCCTTTCGCGATCTTTCTGCCGACGAAGACGGCTCCGGCGCACGCGATTCATAAAAACAGTTGCCGTTAGGGTTTTTTGTGGCTATCGTTCGCAGACAGTAGCCATTGCGCTGCACCCTGTGAACCACTCCGCAGAGGCCCTCGGATGCGCGGATCGCTTGCCCCCTCACTGAAAGGATCTGTCATGACAATGTCGCCTGATGTTCCCGCGGTAACGACGCCCGATTCGCAACTCCCGACGCGCGTTTCCGCGCCCGCCGGCCGGGCGCTGATGCCGTTCCTCGGCATCATCAACTTCGCCATCGTCTCTGCAGGCCTCGGATTCAGTGCGGTCCTCTTGCCCAATCAGCTCACCTTGCTCGATGCGGACAACAAGGTTTCCAATCTGGCCCTGGTGACGTCGGTTTCGATCCTTTCCGCCGTGATCGTCCAGCCGCTTGTCGGGGCACTCAGCGACCGGACGAGATCACGCTGGGGCAGAAGATTGCCGTGGATGCTCGCTGGAGGCCTCCTCATGGCTGCCGCCTTCTGCGGGATCGGACTGCTGCAATCGGTAGCCCTGATCGTCTTGCTTGCATGCGTGGTACAGGCCGGGTCGGCAACGATCAGTGCACCTCTCGCGGCACTCATTGCTGACCGATACGAAATCGATCGCCGAGGAATGGCTTCCGCGTTCATCGGCTTCGGGCTCAACCTCGGGTACGCAGCCGGCGTGATCGTTGCAAGCATGCTGGCATTCAACCTTCCGCTCGCGTACGTCGCATTCGGCGCAGGGCTCACCGTGCTCCTGATCGCCTTCGTACTCGTCGCGCGTGACCGACCCAACAAGGACATGGCCGTGGAGCCGTTCAGTCTTGGGTCATTCCTTCGGAGCTTCTGGATCAATCCGGTCAAAAACCCGGCCTTCGCCTGGGCCTTCGTGGCGCGCTTCCTGTTCATCCTCGCCTTCTTCATCTTCCAGACGTACCTCTTTTTCATCATCAGCGACTATCTCAAGCTCAGCCTCGCGGACACGAACTCGCTGATCGGCCTGACCGGTCTGGCATCGATCGTCCCGGCGATCATTGCGGGATACATCACCGGTGCGCTCAGTGACAAACTCGGCCGCCGCAAGATCTTCCTTTACATTGCTTCCGCGTTAGCGGTTGCCGGTTACGTGGTCCTGATCGCATCACCGACGGTTCCCGCCTTGTTCCTGATGACCGTGTTCATGGGTCTCGGGTTCGGCATGTACCTGGCCTCCGATTCCGTGGTGATGACCCAAGTGCTTCCGAACCTAGAGGGTTCCGCGGCAAAGGACCTCGGAATTCTCAACCTCGCCACCCTGATCGGGCAGTCAGTCGCGGCGATCGTCGCTGCATCCGCCATCAACCTGCTCGGTGGGTACATCAGTATGTTCTTCGTCGCGATCGGCATCGCAGTCTTGGGTGCCCTGGCCGTCATCCCCATCCGCGGGGTCCGATAACACTGCGCCAGCGCCGTCGACCAGCACCGATAGATAGGACAGACACATGCCGGAAATAACCGAACACACCTTGAACGCCGCAGAGTTTGATTTCCGGGTGCGCACCTACCGGGCCGACGCGCCAAACGGATCAGTGCTCGTATGGCTCCACGGAGGTGGGTTCATCTTCGGCACGATCGACATGCCCGAAGCCGATGAAGTAGCACAGGTCCTCAGTCAAAATGGCATCACAGTGGCGACCGTGGACTACACGCTCGCACCGCTCGACGCGTTGAAGTACTTCCCAACGCTCGTCGGGGATCACACTCCGGAGGAAGTTGCCGCTTATCTGGCCGCGGCCGGCCCGCGAGCTCCGTATCCGACGGCCTCCCTCCAGGCAACGGCCGCCGCGTCTTGGGCTCAGGACAACGCGTCGAGTTGGGGAGGCGATCCGGCCAAAGTGTCGATCGGTGGGGCCAGCGCGGGCGGCACGCTCGCCGCAAGCGCAGCGGCTAGGCTCCGCGACGTCGGCGGCCCAGAACTCGCGTCTCTGCTTCTGGTCTATCCGCTCCTCCACTCGGAAGTCCCCGCGTCGGACGACGAGCTGCAGGCCTTCCTTGACGAATCTCCGGAAGACGCGGCGGCGTTGCCGCCCGGAGCCATCCGAGCGATCAATGAAGGCTATCTCGCAGGAGCATCATCGGACGAGGTCTACGCGTTCCCAGGCGGGCACGACATGCGTGGTATGCCACCGACGCTGATCATCAACGCGGAACGCGACCAGCTCCGGCCGTCCGGGGAGTCCTTCGCGGCAGACCTAGCCCGGGGTGGGGTGGATGTGCAGGTGATTCGGGAGCGTGGCACGCAGCACGGGTATCTCAATGGCCGCGGGGGCCCCGCAGCAGAGCGGACGCTGGCTCACATGCGACGGTTCCTGACGGCCCAGTAAAAATGCGGAGAGTCTCATCCCGAATTTCCGGCGGGTGACCGTGGTCGCCTGGTGCGCCAAGAACGGGTTATGACGTCGATCACGGCGCAGCGAGCGCCGCACTGTGAGGGAGAAGTATGAGCAACCTGCGCCGCCGTGCCCACGACGCTGGGGTCAAACTCGTCTACGGGTCCGACCTGCTCGGCGGCATGCAGCGGCACCAGAACGAAGAGTTCCGTCTGCTCGGGCAGGTGCAGCCCGCCATCGATGCAATCCGTTCGGCGACCGTGACCGCGGCCGCGTTGCTGGAGTGCTCCGGGGAACTTGGAATCGTCAGCGAAGGAGCGACGGCGACCCACTCATCCTCGATTCCGACCCGAGCGTCGACATCGACGTGCTCGCCGACATCGACGAGCACCTGGTCGCCGTCATTCAAGGCGGGCACATCGTCCACACAGGACAAGCGTGCCCGCCAACCTTGTGATGTTCGATCTGGACGCGACGACCATCTTTGAGAACTCGGGCCTCAGCCCTGGGACCGACGACTACCCCCAACACTCTCCCGACTCACTCGGGCGTAAGACACGATCGGACGAACGCCATGTCACTGAGCACAAACACCACGAGTGACCACCTCACGGTCGGGGGCTACCTTGCCACTCGCCTCGCGCAGCTCGGCGCGGATCAGGTCTTCGGGTTGCCCGGCGACTTCAACTTGACACTTCTCGACGAGATGCTCGCGACCGGTGAGGTGCGCTGGGTCGGTGCGAGCAACGAACTCAATGCCGCATATGCGGCAGACGGCTTCTCTCGGGTCGGACGACGCCTGGGCGCGCTGGTGACCACCTTCGGTGTCGGAGAGCTGTCCGCCATCAACGGTATTGCCGGCGCTTTTGCCGAGGATGTTCCTGTGGTGCACATCGGCGGGATGCCCTCCACGACGACCATGGACTCCGGCACTCCCCTGCACCACACGTTCCTCGACGGCGACTTCTCCCGGTTCCTTCGCATGTTCTCGGAGGTGACGGCGGCGCAGGTCGTGTTGTCGGCATCCGACGCGGCCGCGGAGATCGACCGGATTCTCGGTGTCGCCCTAGCGACGAGCAAGCCGGTCTACATCGGCGTCCCTTTGGATGTTGCCTCGGCCCCGGTCGAACCGGAAGGTCTCAACACGGTGATGGTCCGCCCGGCGAGCGACCCGGGTGCGGTCGCTGCGTTCGAGAAGGCACTCCGGGTGCGAGCCTCGGCCGAGAACGTAGTGACAGTACTCGCCGGCCCGCGTATCCAACGCCTTGCCGTGGAACAGGACCTGCGAGACCTCGCCGAACTGCCGGGCGTGCAGATCGCTTCGCAATCGGGTGCGAAGGCGATCCTCGACGAGCGCCATCCGGCGAGCCTCGGAACCTACGTGGGCAAGACCACCCGTTCCGAGGAGGCGCGTGCCCGCGTCGACAGTGCATCATTCCTGGTCCTGGCCGGGACGGTGATGAGCGACTTCACGACCGGCTTCTTCAGCAACCTGTACATTCCATCCGATGCCGTCGAGCTCGCCATCGATCATGCCCGGATCGGCCACGCCGTCTACCCCGGCGTGCGACTGGAAGATGCGATCAGGGTGCTCCGCGAGGTTGTCGCGGAGAAGACTTTCCCGCCCTGCGTACCGGTGGCTCGTGGTCCGCGAATGCAGGTTGCGCTCGACCCCGGGTCCACGCTCGATCACGAAAGCTTCTGGAGCCTCGTCGAGCCGTGGATCGGCCCCGACACCACAGTCATCGCCGAAGCCGGCACTGCCTTCTACGGAGCGCTGGATCTCGACCTGCCCGAGAGGTCAGACCTTCTCGGATCGCCGGTCTGGTCGTCAATCGGCTATGCAATCCCCGCGATGCTCGGGGCTGGGCTGGCGCGTCCCGATCGCCGACCGATCCTCTTCATCGGTGATGGCTCCGCGCAGCTCACCGTTCAAGAGCTCGGCACCGTTTTCGCACGCGGACTCAATCCCGTTGTGTTCCTCCTGAACAACGATGGCTACACGATCGAGCGAATCATCCAAAGCCCCGAAGCCAAATATCAGGACGTTGTCAGCTGGGACTGGGCCTCAATGCCCACCGCATTGGGAGCGACCCATGTGGATGCGGTTCGTGTTACGACTGTCAGTGAACTGGAGAAGGTCCTCCTCCGCGCCACGGCGACTCCCGGCCGGCCCTTCTTCGTGGAGGTCGCACTCCCGGTCATGGACGCTCCTCGCCTCCTGATCGAGCTCGTCAACGGAATCGCCGAGACGAACGCGCGTATCCCGGATGCGGTCGGCTGACGGTTGGCTCTGATGCGCCATGTTCTGGATGTACATTTCGACAACGCGCCGGAGACCTTGTCCCGAATTGTACGAATCGTCTCAACGAACCAATTTCGGCTCGAGGGTCTCGCCGTCTCCGAAGACCCGAGCGGGCGCTATGCGACGCTCGTTGTCGAAGCCGACTCGGCCGCCGGCGACTTGATCCAGAAGCGGCTGAACCGGGTGGTGTCGGTCGAGACAGTACGGGTGCACAACGTGATGAGCGACACTCTCTCTCGCGCATACGCCCTCGTTCAGTTCACGGGGCCAGCATCCCGGGACCCCGGGATGCTCCGAGCCGTCGAGGCCTATCGAGGCGAGGTCGTCGAACTCTCCCGCAAATCCATCACGGTCGAAGTACGGGGCCGATCATCGAAGATCACCGCATTCCTCGACGTCGTCAGGGCGTTCAAGCCAGCCCGGATCACGACAACCAGCCTCACCCTCGCCAGGCGGACCAGAGAGCCGGCTGGACTCGACGCGCGGGAAGGCGCGCCCAACTAGGGCGTGTCTCCTAAATCTTTGGGTTGATGCTGTGATGCTGGAGTGGTGTCACGTTTCCAGTTGCTCTCGGATGCTCAGTGGGATCTGATCGGCCCGATGCTTCCCGGGCCGACCGGCCGGAGGGGGCGCCCGTTCTCGGATGCCCGGACGATGGTCGAGGCCATCGCGTATCGCTATCGGACCGGGATCGCGTGGCGGGACCTGCCCACGGTGTTCGGACCCTGGCAGACGGTGTGGAAATGGCACCGGCGGATGGCCGGCGACGGCACCTGGGACCGGGTCCATTCACTGTTGCTGGCCCGCGCCGACG
>NZ_FOTM01000019.1 GCF_900114565.1 Leifsonia sp. CL147 | reverse complement strand
AGCCGCGCTGAAACGCACATTCGTGACGAATGTCGCCCCAGCGCCGTTGACGCGCGAGTACCGAGACGGAGACATTCGTGACGAATGTCGCCCTGAGCCGCGCTGAACCGCACATTCGTGACGAATCTCGGGAGGAGACCGACGCACGCCCGCCGACGCACGCCCACCGACGCACGCCCACCGACGGACGCCCACCGACGCGGGCGACGCACGCGCCCGGCGGGTTGCCCAGGGGTCGGGATTCTGCGACGATGACATTGCTGAACGATCGTTCGGTAATTCGTCGCGTTCGAGGAAGAGGGCAGCGATGGCAGAGGCCTACCTCGTCGGCGGGGTGCGCACGCCCGTGGGCCGGTACGGCGGCGTGCTGGCCGGAGTGCGGCCCGACGACCTCGCCGCGCTCGTCGTCGCCGAGGCGCTCCAGCGCGCGGCCGCACCCGCCGAGGGACTCGATGAAGTGATCCTCGGCGCCGCCAACCAGGCCGGGGAGGACAACCGGAACGTCGCCCGGATGGCGGTCCTGCTCGCCGGGCTCCCGGACGAGGTCCCGGCGATGACCGTGAACCGGCTGTGCGCCTCCGGACTGACCGCGGTCATCCAGGCCGCGCAGGCCATCCGGGCCGGGGATGCCGACCTGCTCGTGGCCGGCGGCGTCGAGTCGATGACGCGCGCCCCCTGGGTGCAGGGCAAGCCGGAGAAGCCGTGGACGCGTCCCGGCCCCCAGTACGACACGTCGATCGGCTGGCGGTTCGCCAACCCCCGGCTGCTCGAGCGCGACAAGGCCACCTACACGATGCCGGAGACGGCGGAGGAGGTGGCACGGATCGACGGGATCGGCCGGGAGGAGGCGGACGCGTTCGCCCTCGAGAGTCACCGCCGGGCGGCCGCCGCCGCGGACGCCGGACGCTTCGACGCCGAACTCGTCGCGGTCGAGACGCCGAGCGGCCGCGTGACCGCCGACGAGGGCATCCGCCGCGACACCAGCGCGGAGGCGCTCGCGCGCCTGACGCCGGTCGTCCCCGGCGGCAGCGTCGTCACGGCGGGCAACGCGTCGCCGCTGAACGACGGCGCGTCGGCGATCGTCGTCGCCAGCGCCCGCGCCGTGGAGCAGTACGGCCTGCAGCCGCGCGCGCGCATCGTCGCCGCGGCGAGCGCGGGCGTCGCACCGGAGGTCATGGGCCTCGGCCCGGTCCCCGCCACGCGGAAGGCCCTCGACCGCGCCCGGCTGGACGTGAGCGCCCTGGGCGCCATCGAGCTGAACGAGGCCTTCGCCAGCCAGGCCATCGCGTGCATCCGCCGCCTGGGATTCGATCCCGCGCGCGTCAACGCCGACGGCGGCGCCATCGCCCTCGGTCACGCGCTCGGTTCGAGCGGGTCGCGCATCCTCGTCACGCTGCTCGGCCGGATGGAGCGGGAAGGCTCCCGCTACGGCCTGGCGACCATGTGCGTCGGGGTCGGCCAGGGCACCTCCCTCATCGTGGAGGCGGTATGACGGACGAGCACAGCCTGACCGTGGAGGAGCGCGACGACCGCGTCGTCGTCACGCTCGACCGCCCGGAGCGCCGCAACGCGATCGACCAGCGGATGGTGGATGAGCTGCACCGGGTGTGCGCGCGGCTCGAGGTGGAGCAGCGCATCCTGATCATCACCGGATCCGGCGGCGTGTTCGCCTCCGGCGCCGACATCGCCGAGCTGCGGGAGCGGACCGCCGAGGATGCGCGCCACGGCATCAACGACACGGTCTTCTCCCGGATCGCCGAGCTCCCGATGCCGGTCATCGCGGCCCTCGACGGCTACGCGCTCGGCGGCGGCGCCGAGCTCGCCTACGCGGCCGACCTGCGCATCGGCACTCCACGACTGCGGATCGGCAACCCCGAGACGGGACTGGGGATCATCGCGGCCGCCGGCGCGCTCTGGCGGCTCCCTCAGCTGGTCGGGCTGCCGCTGGCGACCGAGCTCGTGCTGACCGGACGGCTCCTGGATGGTGCGGAGGCCCTCGCAGCCGGCCTGGTGTCCTCGCTCCACGAGCCGGAGGACCTGCTCGCCGCCGCGCACGCGCTCGCGGACCGGATCGCCGCGAAGGACCCCCGGGCGACCATGTGGACGAAGCGGGTGCTGCGAGCGCCGCTCGCCGAGCATCCCTCCGCCGAGCGGGAGGCGCAGGCGGAGCTGTTCGCGTCGCCCGAGAAGCGGCGGCGGATGACGGAGTTCCTGGAACGGAGGACGCGATGACACCGACACCAGCTACCGGCACGCCGGCGAGCGCATCCCTCCCGGCACGCATCGCCGTCATCGGCGGCGGCCGGATGGGCTCCGGGATCGCCCACGCGTTCGTCATGGCCGGCGCCGACGTCGCCGTGATCGAACGCGACGCCTCGGCCGCAGCGGAGGCGCGCGACCGCATCCTCGAAGCCGTGGAGGGCAGCGTCCGCCGCGGCGCGGTGGCACCGGACCCCGCGCGGCTGCTCGTGACGGTCACCTGGGAGGCGCTCGCGGGTGCCGGGCTCGCCGTCGAGGCGGTCCCGGAAGTCCTCGACTTCAAGCGGCGGGCCCTGCGCCGGGCCGAGGACCTGCTGCCCGTGGATGCGGTGCTCGCGACGAACACATCGTCCCTGTCGATCGACGCCCTCGCCGCCGGCCTCCGGCGCCCGGACGCCTTCCTCGGCCTGCACTTCTTCAACCCGGTCCCCGCCTCGGCTCTCGTCGAGATCGTCCTCGGGAAGGCCACCGCACCATCCACAGTGCGTTCGGCGGAGCGCTGGATCGCTGCGCTCGGCAAGACCGCGATCGCCGTCCGCAACTCCCCCGGGTTCGCCTCCTCGCGGCTCGGCGTGCTGCTCGGGCTGGAGGCGATCCGGATGGTCGAGGAGGGCGTCGCGACCGCCGAGGACATCGACACGGCGATGACGCTCGGCTACAAGCATCCCGTCGGTCCGCTGCGACTCACCGATCTGGTCGGACTGGATGTGCGGCTCGACATCGCGGAGTACCTCGCGCGCGAGCTGGGGCCCCGGTTCCAGCCGCCCGCGCTGCTGCGTCACATGGTCGCCGAGGGGATGCTCGGGCGGAAGTCCGGCCAGGGGTTCTTCTCCTGGGGCGACGGGACCGCCGACGTCCCCCTCCTTACGGATCGCCCGGCGCCGCCGGAGCCGCCCGCCGGCACCCCGCCTGCTACGGAGCCGGAGCGTCCAGAATGAGGTTCGTGATCCGGGCCGTGCAGATCCGGTTGCCGTCCTCATCCGTCACCACGACCTCGTGGGACGCGATCGTCCGGCCCAGCTTGATCGCCGTCGCGACCCCGGTCACCAGGCCCGAGCGGACCGCCCGGTGGTGCGTCGCGTTGATGTCCACGCCGACCGCGCTGCGTCCGGGGCCCGCATGGATGACCGCCGCCCACGACCCGAGCGCCTCCGCGAACGCGACCGAGGCGCCGCCGTGCAGCAGTCCGAAGGACTGGCGGTTGCCCTCCACGGGCATCGTCGCCACTACGCGCTCGGCGGACTGCTCCAGGATGCGCACGCCCATCTTCTCGTCGAGCTCGCCCAGTTCGATCGTCCAGTCGTCGTCTGCCATCCGGCCAGCTTACGCATCCCTTCATGCTTCGATTTCAGGAGGAGTCCGATGATCCTGCCCAGCTATCTCCGCGATGGATGGTCGACGCCTGACAACGCCGACGGCGCCGCCGACGGAGCCGCCGACGTGCTCGACGCCTCCACCGGCGAGCTGATCGCCCAGGTGAGCACCACCGGGGTCGACCTCGCCGGCGCGCTCGAGTACGCGAGGACCGTGGGCCAGCGTTCGCTCGGCGAGCTCACCTTCCACCAGCGCGCCCTCCTCCTCAAGCAGCTCGCGCAGGCTCTGACCGAGCGCAAGGACGAGCTGTATGGGCTGTCGGCGCAGGCCGGATCGACGCGGGCGGATGCCTGGATCGACGTCGACGGGGGCATCGGCGCGATGTTCACGTACGGATCGAAGGGACGCCGCGAGCTGCCGAACGCCCAGGTCGTCCTCGATGGACCGGCGGAGCAGCTGTCGAAGGACGGCAGCTTCCTCGGCCGGCACGTCTACACGCGGCTGCCGGGCGTCGCGGTGCAGATCAACGCCTTCAACTTCCCGGTCTGGGGGATGCTCGAGAAGCTCGCACCCTCGTTCCTGGCCGGTATGCCGACGCTCGTGAAGCCCGCGACGCCCACTGCGTTCATCGCCGAAGCGGCCGTGCGGATCATGGTCGAGTCCGGCCTGCTGCCGGCCGGTGCCCTCCAGCTGGTGAGCGGATCCGTCCCCGGCCTGTTCGACCACCTGCGGCTCGGCGACCTGGTCGCCTTCACAGGGTCCGCATCCACCGCCGAACGGCTGCGTGCGCACGACTCGGTGCAGACCGGCGGCGTGCGGTTCACGAGCGAGACCGACTCCATCAACGCCTCGGTGCTCGGACCGGACGCGGTGACCGGGACGCCGGAGTTCGACGCGTACGTGAAGAGCCTGGTCACCGAGCTGACGGCCAAGTCGGGACAGAAGTGCACGGCCATCCGCCGCGCGATCGTGCCGGCTGCGCTCGTCGAGGACGTCACCGCCGCCGTGCGGGAGCGGATCGCGTCGCGCGTCGTCCTCGGCGATCCGCGCGCGGAGGGCGTGACGATGGGGCCGCTCGCCTCGCGCATCCAGCGCGAGGAGGTGCTGCGGCAGGTCGCGCGGCTCGTCGGCGCGGGCGGCGAGCTCGTCATCGGCGGCCTCGATCAGCCGACCGTGCAGCGGGCGGACGGGACCCTCGGCGCAGCGCCGGAAGGTGCCTTCGTCGCGCCGCTGCTGCTGCACTTCGCCGACCCGTGGACGCCCGAAGCGCACACCGTCGAGGCGTTCGGACCGGTCGCGAGCGTGCTGGCGTACGAGACGGCCGAAGAGGCGGTGGCGCTCGTCGCGCGGGGCGGCGGCTCCCTGGTGACGAGTGTCGCGACGCACGACGCCGACTTCGCGCGGACGCTCGTGCTCGGGTCCGCCGCCTACAACGGCCGCATCCTCGTCCTCGACCGAGACGACGCCCGTACCTCGACGGGACACGGCTCGCCGATGCCGCACCTCGTGCACGGCGGACCCGGGCGTGCGGGAGGCGGCGAAGAGCTGGGCGGGATCCGCGCGGTGCTGCACCACATGCAGCGGACTGCGTTGCAGGGCTCGCCGGACCTGCTCACCGCGATCACCGGGGTGTGGCATCCGGGCGCTGCGGCGTCCGCGGAGGCGCCGCATCCCTTCCGCAAGTCGCTGGAGACCCTGCGCATCGGCGACCAGGTGCTGTCGGAGTCGCGCCGGGTGACGCTCGAGGACATCGAGACGTTCGCAGCATTCACGGGCGACACCTTCTATGCGCACATGGACGAAGAGGCGGCGGCCGCGAATCCGTTCTTCCCCGGCCGGGTCGCGCACGGCTACCTGCTCGTGTCGTGGGCCGCCGGCCTGTTCGTCGACCCGGCGCCCGGGCCGGTGCTCGCCAACTACGGGCTGGAGGACCTGCGTTTCCTGACGCCCGTCGTCCCCGGCGACAGCATCCGCGTCGCCCTGACCGCCAAGCAGATCACCCCGCGCGAGACCGACCCGTACGGCGAGGTCCGCTGGGATGCGCGCATCCTCAACCAGCGCGACGAGCTCGTCGCCACCTACGACGTCCTCACCCTCGTCGCCAAGTAGCGCACCCCCTCCTGCGCTCACCCCCCACCGTCGAGTACACCAAGACTTACGCGACACGCCGTGCGAAACGTGCAATCTCTGCGGACTCGACGGTGGGGGGTGAGCGCAGCGGGACGGGGGTCAGCGCAGGGCGAGGGCGAGGATGGTGGCGGCGAGGTCGTCGGGGGTGAGGGGGCCCTCGGGGGTGTACCACTCGGTGAGGGAGTTGATCATCCCGAAGAGGAGGCGGGCGACGACGGCCGGGTCGGCGTCGGTACGCAGGGAGCCCTCGTCGCGGGCCTCGGCGACGAGCGCGGCGACGGCGTGGTCGAAGTCGCGCCGGCGAGCGAGGGCGGCGCGCTCCACGTCGGTGTTGCCGCGCACCCGCAGCAGCAGCGTGACGTACGGCAGCCGGTCGGCGAGCACGCGCACGGCCCCACGCAGCACGAAGGCGAGGCGATCCGCGGCCGCGCCGGTCGTCGCCTCGGGCGCCAGGAGCACCCCCTCCAAGCCGTCGAGCGCCTCGTCGAGGGCCAGCCGGAGCAGCTCCTCCTTGGAGGCGACGTGATGGTAGATCGCGGACTTCGACAGCCCGAGCCGGTCGGCGAGCATCCCGATCGAGGTCGCGTCGTAGCCGTGCTCGTTGAAGGCGGCCACCGCCACCTCGAGGATGCCGCGCTGGTCGTACCCCGGCCGCCCGCGGCGGAGCGCCTCGACACCGGCAGCGTCGGCCGTGCCAGCGTCGGCAGCGTCGGCGGGCCCCGCGTCGGCGATCTCGGTCACGCGTTCAGTCTGGCACGCAGCCCCGCGTTCCGGATATACTGAACGAACGATCAGTAAGTAAATGATCTGCGACAGGAGGGTCGATGACGACCACCACGGAGGCCCCGCCCACCGGCCAGGCCCGCTTCGACGAGCTCATCGCCGCCGACTCCCGCATCGAGCCGCGCGACTGGATGCCCGACGACTACCGCCGCACGCTCATCCGCCAGATGTCGCAGCACGCCCACTCCGAGATCATCGGGATGCAGCCGGAGGCCAACTGGATCAGCCGCGCCCCGAGCCTGAAGCGCAAAGCGATCCTGATGGCCAAGGTGCAGGATGAGGCGGGCCACGGCCTGTACCTCTACTCCGCCACCGAGACCCTCGGCATCACCCGCGACGAGCTGACCGACCAGTTGCTCGCGGGCCGCGCGAAGTACTCCTCCATCTTCAACTACCCCACCCTCAGCTGGGCCGACATCGGCGCGATCGGCTGGCTGGTGGACGGCGCCGCGATCTGCAACCAGGTGCCACTGTGCCGCTGCTCGTACGCCCCCTACGGCCGCGCGATGGTCCGCATCTGCAAGGAGGAGTCCTTCCATCAGCGGCAGGGATTCGAGATCCTGCTGTCCCTCATGCACGGAACCCCGGAGCAGCAGCGGATGGCTCAGGATGCGGTGGACCGCTGGTACTGGCCGTCGCTGATGATGTTCGGGCCGCCCGACGCGGACTCCCCGAACTCGGCCCGGTCGATGGCCTGGCACATCAAGCGGTTCTCCAATGACGAGCTGCGGCAGCGGTTCGTCGCCATGCTCGTTCCGCAGGCCGAGGCGCTCGGCGTCATCCTGCCCGACGCCGACCTCCGCTGGAACGAGGAGCGGCAGGCGTACGACCTCGGGCCGATCGACTGGAGCGAGCTGCAGGAGGTCATCGCCGGGCGCGGGCCCTGCAACGCCCAGCGGATGCAGCGCCGGCGCGAGGCGCACGAGGAGGGACGCTGGGTGCGGGATGCCGCCGCCGCCTATGCGGCCAAGCGCGCGCATCCCGGAGCCGCGGAGGCCGTCGCATGAACGCGGAGCCGTGGCCGCTGTGGGAGGTGTTCGTGCGTGCGTCCCGCGGGCTCAGCCACGTCCATGTCGGCTCGCTGCACGCTCCGGATGAGCAGCTCGCCCTCCGGAACGCCCGGGACCTGTACACGCGCCGCGGCGAGGGCGTCTCGATCTGGGTGGTCCGCTCCGATCGGATCACCGCCAGCGACCCGGATGCGAAGGACGCCTTCTTCACCTCGCCGGAGGGCAAGAACTTCCGGCACGCGACGTATTACACCGCCGCCGAGGGGGTGAAGCACCTGTGACCGACACCGAAGAGTCGAGCACCGAAGAGTCGAGCGCCGAAGAGTCGAGCGCCGCTGGGAGCAGCACCGACCACAACACCGACGAGCACGGCCGGGTCGAGTTGAGCGCCGTCCTCCTCTCCGACGAGTTCGTCGCCTCCGACACCCCCGCCTCCCCCCTGGTCGCCGAGTACGCCCTCCGGCTCGGCGACGACGCCCTCGTGCTCGCCCAGCGCCTCGGCGGCTGGATCACCCGCGCGCCGGAGCTGGAGGAGGATGTGGCCCTCGCCAACATCGCGCTCGACCTCCTCGGGCACGCCCGCTCCCTGCTCCGCTACGCGGGCTCGGCCTCGGGCCGGACCGAGGACGACCTGGCCTACTGGCGCGACGAGGGCGAGTTCCGCTCCGCGCACCTGTTCGAGCAGCCGAACGGCGACTTCGCGCACACGATCGTGCGGCAGTTCGCAGCCTCCCACTACCTGTACGTCCTCTACGACCGGCTGCGCGCCTCCACCGATCCGGTGCTCGCGGGCGTCGCAGCGAAAGCCGTGAAGGAGGTCGACTACCACCGCGATCACGCCGACCAGTGGATGCTGCGCCTGGCGCTCGGCACGGACGAGTCCCGCCGCCGCACCCTCCTCGCCCTGGAGGACCTCTGGCCGTACGTGGACGAGCTCTTCTCGGACGATTCGGCGCCGATCGCCGGCGCGGACGCGCCCGAGCCGCTCTTCGACGCGCTGGAGGGCATCGCCGTCCGTCCCTCCACCCTGCGCGAGCCGTTCGACGCCGATATCGCGCCGGTCCTCGCCGAGGCCGGGCTGGAGCCGCCCACCGCCTTCCACGCGGCCGGCGGCGGCCGGCGGGGACGGCACTCCGAACACCTGGCACCGCTGCTCGCCGAGCTCCAGGTGCTGGCCAGGCAGCATCCGGGGGCATCATGGTGACGCATCATGCGGACGCGGCGCGCGCGTGGTCGGCCGCCGCCGCCGTGGTCGACCCGGAGGTGCCCGTCCTCACCATCGACGATCTCGGCGTGCTGCGCGAGGTCACGGTCGGCGACGACGGCGTCGAGGTCGTCATCACGCCGACCTACTCCGGCTGCCCGGCGATGGATGCGATCCGCGAGGATGTGGTGCGCGCCCTGACCTCCGCAGGCTTCAGCGAGGTGCGCGTCCGTCTCACGCTGTCTCCCGCCTGGACGACCGACTGGATCAGCGCCGCCGGTCGCACGGCGCTGAAGGAGTACGGGATCGCCCCGCCTTCCGCCGCCGGCCCGGTCAGCCTCCGCCTGTCGGTGAAGTGCCCGCACTGCGGCTCCCTCGACACCCGGGAGGTGGCGCACTTCGGCTCGACCTCGTGCAAGGCGCTGTTCGTCTGCCGCGCCTGCGGCGAGCCCTTCGACCACTTCAAAGCGCTGTGAGGGCCGCCTGATGGCGCGCGCCCGGTTCCACAGCCTGCCCGTGGCGGAGGTGCGTCCGCTCACAGCGGCGAGCGTCGAGGTGACCTTCGCCGTCCCCGACGAGTTGCGCGGCGAGTACGACTACCTGCCCGGCCAGCACGTCGCGCTGCGCGCCCACGTCGACGGCCGCGAGCTGCGCCGCAGCTACTCGCTGTGCCGGCCGCCGGAGCCCGGACGGATCAGCGTGGCCATCAAGCGCGACCTCGGCGGCGCGTTCTCCACCTGGGCCACGAGCGAGCTCCGCCCGGGGGATGCGATCGACGTGATGAGCCCGCAGGGCACCTTCACTCTCGATTCCGAGCGCATGCAGGACCGGCACATCGCCGGCATCGCCGCCGGCTCGGGTATCACCCCGCTGATGGCACTCGCCGGCAGTGTTCTCGCCGCATCCTCCACCTCCAGCTTCACGCTCGTCTACACCAACCGCACCGCCGTCGACGTGATGTTCCTGGAGGAGCTCGCCGATCTGAAGGACCGCTACCCGGCACGCCTCGCGCTGCACCACGTGCTGTCGCGCGAGCAGCGGTCTGCGCCGCTGCTCTCCGGCCGGATCGACGAGGAGCGACTGCGGCGGATGCTGGACACGCTGCTCCCGCCAGACACCGTCGACGAGTGGTTCCTGTGCGGACCGTTCGAGCTCGTCCAGCTGTGCCGCGACGTTCTCGAGGAGTACGGGGTGGCGCGCGAGCGCATCCACTTCGAGCTGTTCACCACCGGCGAGCCGGGCGAGCCGCGCGGCGATGTCGGCCACCCGGTCGTCGTGCACGAGGGCGAGCGCACGGCCGAGATCGAGTTCCGGCTCGACGGGCTGACCTCGACCGTGACCACGCCGGTGGATGCGAACGAGTCCGTCCTCAACGCCGCCCTGCGGGTGCGCCCGGATGTGCCGTTCGCCTGCACCGGCGGTGTCTGCGGCACCTGTCGCGCACGGCTCGTCTCGGGTGACGTGCGGATGACGGAGAACTACGCCCTCGAGCCCGAGGAGCTCGAGCGCGGCTACGTGCTGACGTGCCAGTCCCATCCACTCACCGATCGCGTCGTGGTCGACTACGACGTCTGAACCCCCGGCCCCGACCCCACCCCATCCCACCCCTAGGAGAACGCCGTGATCGACCTGGACATCGCCGACGGCATCGCCCGCGTGACCCTCAACGCCCCCGAGCGGCTGAACGCCCTCGGGCCGGGCGACCTCCGCGAGCTCACCGCCGCCTACGCGGAGGCGGAGGCGTCCGGCGTGCGCGCGCTCGTGCTGCGCGGCGAGGGCCGCGCCTTCTGCGCCGGCCGGGACATCGCCGGCGTCGACCCGGCCACCGACGATGTCGCCGGCTATCTCGACGGCCTCGTCACTCCGCTCCTGCGCCGCATCGCGGCCTTCCCCGCACCGACCTTCGCGGCCGCGCACGGCGCCTGCCTCGGGGTCGGACTCGGCCTGCTGGCCATGACCGACGTCGTGTACGTCGCCGAGGACGCCAAGGTCGGCTCCCCGTTCGCCGCCCTCGGAGCCGCCCTGGACTCCGGCGGCCACTGGCTGCTCGTCTCGCGGCTGGGCCCCCATCGTGCGCTCGACCTCGTCTTCTCGGGCCGCCTGCTCTCCGGCGCCGAAGCCGTCGCCGCCGGACTGTTCTCGCGCGCCCTCCCGGCCTCCCAGCTGCGGGACGAGGTGGATGCGGCCGCCACCGCAGCAGCCTCCGGCGCGACCGAGGCGTTCCTGGCGAGCAAGCGCATCGTCGCCGGCCTGCGCGACGGCTCCCTCGACCTCTGGGGATCCGTCGCGGCGGAGAACGCCGCGCAGTCCCGCTTGCGCGACACCGCGGACTACCGGGAGGGCTTCCGCGCCTTCCAGGAGAAGCGAAAGCCGGGCTTCACCGGGCACTGAGACCGCGAAGTGCCGCTGGCGTTCGTCACCTCGGTCGCAGGCTCCCTCGGCGCTGGGGTCGCGGCACCGCTCCGCGCTGCGTTGCGGTGCCGTTCGTTACCTCGGTCGCAGGCTCCCTCGGCGCTGGCGTCGCGGCACCGCTCCGCGCTGCCCTATAGCTCCAGCGCGCGGGCCGCCAGCAGCCGCTGAACCGCCGCGAGCGGAATCGGGATCCACGAGGGCCGGTGCCGCGCCTCGTAGGCGATCTCGTACACCGCCTTGTCCAGCTCGAAGGCGTCCAGCAGCTGCTCGAAGTCCTCGACCTCGGAGCCGGCGACCGAGGCATACCCGTCCAGGTACGCCGCCCGGGCCGCCGCTGTCCAGCCGGTGGCGTCGATCGGCGTCTCGCGCCGCGCGAGCGATCCGGCGACGTAGTCGAACGAGCGCAGCATGCCGGCGACGTCCCGCATCGTCGCGTCCGGAATCGCCCGCTCCGAGAGCGGCCGCAACGGCTCGCCCTCGAAGTCGATGAACTGCCAGCCCCGCTCCGGCGAGTACAGCACCTGCCCCAGGTGCAGGTCGCCGTGGATGCGCTGCAGCAGCGGCAGAGGCGCGGCCGCCGCCTCCTCGTAGACCGCGGTGATGCCGGCCCGCAGCTCCTCGACCTCCGGCACCTCGGTGGTCGTCACCGCCAGCCGCCGGAACATGCCGTCGAGAGCGAGGCCCACATCCTCCCGGGTGGCCCGCTTGGTGGGGAGCACGTGCGCCATCAGCCGGTGCAGCTCAGCCGTCCCTGCTCCCAGCTGGAACGCGCGATCGGTGAAGTCCTCGCCGTGCTCGGCCGCGCTGACCGCCAGCTCCCAGCCGTCCTCCGCGCCCGGCAGGAAGTCCTGCATGAGGGCGAGTTCTCCGGATGCGATGCCGCCGTCCCCGGTGGGCCAGCGTCCGGTCAGCCAGCCGAGCAGCGACGGGGTGCGCCGGGAGCCGCCTGCCGTGAGCGCCGCGAGCGTGGAGACGTCCGGGTTCTCGCCGTCCTGCACCACGCGGAACACCTTGATGAGCGCGGGGCGCCCGCCCTCCAGCTCCCCGACGATGGAGGTGTTGGACTGCTCGCCGGTCAGCCGCCGCGACGATCGCACCACCAGCGGCCCGCCCAGCGAGTGCCCCTCGGCGAGCGCTGCCCGCCCCTCCGCGCGCTGCGCGCCCGTCATCAGCCGCACCAGGGAGGCGACGTACGCCTCCTCGGTCGGACCGTCGTACAGGTAACGGCCTCCGGCCTCCCCGATCAGGGCCGCCTCCTCGCCGTCCCGGCCGGCGCGCGCCACCACCGGCACCTGGTAGACCCGCGGCGTGCGCGGAGCGTCGTCGCAGAAGAAGTAGGTGGTGATGCGGACGTCGCCGTCGCCTGGCCGCGCATCCACCGGTCCGGAATCGAACGATCCGAGCAGCCGCAGCCGCGGCTCGACATTCTTCGTCGAGTACCAGCGCTGACGCCGCATCCACGTCCCGACGAGCTCCGTGAGTTCGGTCATGCCTCGAACGGTACGCCCGCTCCGGCGATTGCGCGCGGGTGCCCGGCCAATCCTGAGGTGGGCCCGCCTCTGGATCGATGGATGGATGCGCTCAGAGCGTCCCGAGCACCACGCCGCGCGCGGCCATGAACGGCTGCGGGTCGATCTGGAGCCCGTTGACGTGCACTTCGAAGTGGAGGTGGCATCCCGTCGACAGGCCCGTGGAACCGACCTGGGCGATCGGTTGGCCGGCGGCCACGTGCTCGCCGATCGTCACCCCGATGCCGCCGTCGCGGATGTGGCCGTAGGCCGTCTCCACTCCGCCGCCGTGGTCGATGAGGATGTAGTTGCCGTACCCGCTGAACGGCCCGGCCCGCTCGACCGTGCCGGCAGCGGCGGCGAAGATCGTGGTGCCGCACGCGGCGCCCAGGTCATCCCCGGGGTGGAAGAGCGCGGTCCCGAGCGGACGGGAAGGACGCGGACCGAACACGTCGGTGATCGGTCCGTGCACCGGGAGCGCCCATCCACTCGACACCAGCGTGGGGTCGGAGGTGAGCACCTGGAAGTTCGAGCCGGCGGCGATCACGGTCGGCGTCGCTGCGAGGGCGGCGGACGCGGCGTTGACCTGCTGCTGAGCCGACTCGACCGCCTGGGCGCTGGCCTGGACGTCGATGGCGGAGGCGGCGTCACGGGCGCCCTGCGCCTTCTGCGCGATCGCCTCGGCGCTCTTCTTGTCCTTCGCGGCGGCGCGGAGCGCGGCATCGGCCTGCGCGGAGAGGGAGGACAGCCGGTCCGCAGCGCCGAGCTTCGTGAGGAGGTCGCCGCCGGAGCCGGTGAGGGCCGCAGCGAGCGGATCCGGCCGCAGCAGGTGCGCGCCCGCCGAGCGGATGAGCGCCGTGGCGAAGGCGGCCGTTCCCTCCGCATGCTTGGTGGCGGCAGCGGCCTCCTTCTTCAGGGCGTCAGCGGTCGCCTGGGCCTGCGCGTGCTCGCGCTGCGCGCCCTGCGCCTGCTGCGTGGCGTCCGCCAGCTGCTGCTGCGCTGCCGCCAGCTCGCTCGCCAGCTGGGCGGCCTGCTGGAGCTGCGCGAGGTCGACGTTCTGGAACGACGGCAGGTCGGGCGCCGACAGCGTGATTTCGTCGACCGGAGCGGGCTCGGGCGGAGCTGCGGGGGCGGGAGTGGTGGTCGGTGTCGGAGTCGGGGTGGGAGTGGGCGTCGGCGTGGGCGTCGGAGTAGGAGTCGGCGTCGGAGTCGGCGTCGGTGTAGGAGTCGGCGTCGGTGTAGGCGTGGGCGTCGGTGTCGGTGTGGGAGTCGGCGTGGAGCTCGGATCCGGATCCTTGTCCGTCCCCCCTCCGTCGTCCCCTCCGTGCGGATCGGTCGTCGGGCCCGAGGCCGGGAGGGGCGTCGAGGCCGGGAGGGGCGTCGAGGACGGCGCCGCGCATCCCGCAGTGCACTCGTCCGCGGCGGCCGGCTGCGGCGCCGCCAGCAGCCCCCCGGCCACGAGAACGAGCGCGGCCCACGCGGGGATCAGGCGCGGTCCCCCGAACCGCGTCGCCTGCCTACCTCGACCGAAAGCTCTGCGCATGATGGGCGGGCGCCGGCGGGAAGGATGTGCCGGCTGACCCGTAGTGAGATGTTCTCACCCTGTCGCTGAGGGAACAAGACACCCATTCGAGGTTGGATGCGGCTCACAGGCTCAGCACGTTACGGTGAGAGACTGTGACCGACAGTACAGCCACCGCGCGTCCGCGCCGCACCGCCCGGCGCACCTCCAACTGGAAGACGCTGCTGCGGGATGTCGTGGTCATCTTCGTGGTCGCGGTGCTGGTCTCGTTCCTCATCAAGACCTTCGTCGCCCGCTCCTTCTACATCCCGTCCGGATCGATGGAGAACACCCTCCAGATCAATGACCGGATCATCGTGAACGAGCTGCAGCCGAAGGTCTTCGGCCTGCAGCGCGGCGACGTCGTCGTGTTCAAGGATCCGGGCGGCTGGCTGCCGCCGGCGCCCCCGCCGACGGGCAATGCGTTCCAGCAGGGCGTCGGGGCCGTACTCGACTTCGTCGGTCTGGGCGCCTCCGACTCGGACCAGCATCTCGTCAAGCGCCTCATCGGCCTGCCGGGAGACCACATCAGCTGCTGCAACGCCCTCGGCCAGCTGAGCGTGAACGGCGTGCCGCTGAAGGAGCCGTACGTCCTCCTGCCCGCCGGGGAGCAGGCCGTCTCCGAGAAGTCGTTCGACGTCACGGTCCCGCAGGGGACGGTGTGGGTGATGGGCGACAACCGCTACAACTCGGCGGACTCGCGCTATCACATGAACGACCCGGGCAAGGGGTTCGTCCCGCTCTCGGATGTCGTCGGCAAGGCGTTCGTGATCAGCTGGCCGGTCAGCCACTGGTCGTGGCTGGACGACTATCCGGACGTGTTCCGCGGCGCCGAGCGCGAGAACCAGTAGCGCGTTCCTGCCGAAACCCTCACGCTCGCAGCGGAGTCGGGCCACAATGTCGAGAAGTGGTCGTCTCGTTCGACGTCCCGATGAAACGTTCGCGAATCGAGAGGACAGAACGATGAAGTACATGATGTTCGTGGTCACCACCACCGAGCCGGACAGCGAGCAGGACGATTCCGACGTCGACCTGTGGGTGGACGAGCTCGAATCCACGGGCAAGCGCCTGATCGGCGAGGTGCTGCAGCCGCCCTCGGAGGCCCGCATGGTGCGGGTGCGCGACGGCAAGCGGTATGTCACCGACGGTCCGTTCGCCGAGACGAAGGAGTGGATCTGCGGATTCGACATCCTCGACGTGGACAGCCTGGAGGAGGCCATCGACATCGCCTCGCGTCATCCCATGGCACGTAACGGGCAGCTGGAGCTGCGCCCGTTCATGCAGTGGGAGGAGACCGCCGGGGCGTGAACGGGCGGCCGGTCGTCGTCACGGCAGCGGGCGCGGTCCGCGGCCGCGACGACGGCCGCGTGGCCGCCTGGCGCGGCATCCGCTACGCCGAGCCCCCGACGGGCGCTCTCCGCTGGCGGGCGCCGGTCCCGGCAGCACCGTGGCATGGCGTCGCCGAGGCCGACGCCTTCGGTCCTGCGTCGCCTCAGCGGCCCAACCCCGCCGTCCCGCTCGGCCCGCCGGGCACCGCGCGGATGGACGAGGACTGCCTGTTCCTCAACGTCGTCCGCCCGTCGGCCGAACCGGCATCCGGCCGCCTACGACCGGTGATGGTGTGGCTGCACGGCGGCGCCTACGCTCTCGGCGCATCCAGCCAGCTGATCTATCGCGGCGACGTGCTGGTCACGAGCGCCGACGTCGTCCTCGTCACCCTCAACTACCGCCTCGGCCCGCTCGGCTTCCTCGACCTCGGAGCGGCCGGCGTCGCGACGGCACAGTCGAACCCGGGGCTGCGGGATGTGCTGCTCGCCCTCCGCTGGGTGCAGGACGAGATCCATGCGTTCGGCGGCGATCCGGACGCGGTGACCGTCTTCGGCCAGAGCGCCGGCGCCGGACTCGTCACCGCGCTCCTCGCGTCGCCTGCCGCCGGCGGGCTGTTCCAGCGGGCCATCGCGCAGAGCCCGCCCGCCGGGTCGATGTACGGCCCCGAGCGCTCTGCGACGGTCGCGCGACTCTTCCTCGAGCACCTCGGAGTGTCCCCGGGAGACGCGGCGGCGCTCCGCGAGCTCCCCGTCCAGGCCATCGTGGATGCGGGCGCCGCCGTGTACACCGAGATCCCGCGCGAGCATCCGGGGCGGCTCGCCTTCGCCCCCGCCGTCGGCGACGACCTGCTGCCGGAACCGCCCCTCCGGGTGCTGAGCGAGGGCCGCGGGCTGCCCGTGCCCCTGGTCATCGGGACGAACCGGGACGAGGCGACGCTCTTCCGGCTGATGCGGTCGCCGCTGCTGCCCATCCGTCGTGCGGCGCTGGAGCGGATGTTCGCAGCACTTCCCACCGAGCAGGCGCCGGGCGTCCGCTTCCCCTCCCGCGAGGCCGTGCTCGCCGTCTACGCCCGCCGGCCGCTCTCGCGCGGCGTCCGCGTGGCCACCGACATCGCCTTCCGGATGCCCGCGCTCTGGACCGCCGCCGGCCACAGCACCGTCGCGCCCACCTTCCTGTACCGCTTCGACCACGCGCCCCGGCTGCTGCGGCTGACCGGGATCGGTGCGGCGCACGCGACCGAGCTGCCGTATGCCTGGGGCGACTTCTCCACGCTCCCGCGCGACCCGTCGTTCGTCCTGGGCGGCCGCCGCACGGCGGAGGCGGTCTCGCAACGGGTGCGCGCACGCTGGGCCGCCTTCGCCCACAGCGGCGTCCCCGGCACCGGTTGGAGACCCTACGACGCGGACGGACGGGCGACCCTCGTCATCGGCCGGAACGATCGGCTGGTGCCCGACCTGGACGGACGGCTCCGCGCCGGCTGGGGCGAACAGGTCCTGACCTTCCGCTGACCGCCCTGACCCGCACGGTCACCGCCCGGGCAGAAGTTCGGCCGAGCGGGCGGCCATGAAGCGAGTCCGGCAATCCACCCGGTGATTCTGAGCGCTGCGCGTCACGCGCGGGGCCTTCACCCCGTCTTACAGGGGTAAGAGCAGATCGGCACATCCAAGGATCGAGGGAAGCACATGGCGGAGATCAGCGTGAGCGAGGACGTCTCCGTTCGGCGCCGCGACCACACCGAGGCCTGGACGAAGCTGCGTCACGCCATCGTGGAGGAATACGTCGGCAAGCTCCCCGAGCTGCTCGACATCCACGAGTTCGCACAGCTGGCGGGGATGACGATCCGGGAGGTCCGCCACGCCGCCTCGTCCGGCGCCCTCGTCATCTCCATCCGCTCCGGGCGACGTGGCATCGCACCGGCGGACAACGTCCCGTTCCTCCTGGGCGCACGGCTGCTGCGGCTGCACGCGGCGAAGCCGGTCCGGGAGCAGGCCGATCCACGCTCTCTCCCGGTCAGCGAAGCCGCCTACGAGCGGGTGTGGGATGAGGCGGTCCGTACCTCGCTGACCCCCGCGCAGGCGCTCGATCAGCTCATCCTCACAAGCTCGGGATCAGCCCCGTCGGCGAGCTCCGACGGCGCGCCGCCGGCTCCGAGCGCATAGCCCTCGGCGCACGGAGCGTCGCTCGGCTCGGGCGACACCTCTGCGGTCGTCAGAGCTGACGGTCGCTGCGCTCGAGCATCCACACCCAGAGCGCGCCGACCGGCAGGACGGCCGCGATCGCCGCTGCCGTCACGGCCGCGACGACGGTGACCGTCACCCCGAGCGGCACGACGCAGGCCGAGATCAGGGCGATCGCGGAGACGAGGATGCAGCTGGCGCCGATGATCGTCGCGGCGATCGCGAACATCGTGTCGGCGTCCAGCCGACGCGGCCGCTGCGGCTCCTCCACGATCACGGGTGCGTCAGGCGGGAGGTCGACGGCGGTCGCTCTGCGGATTTCGTTCGTCACACTAGCAAGAGACGTGGCGTGGGAACGGACATGACGCTGGATCCCGAGGGAGCCGGCTGCGGGACTCGAACCCGCGACCGCTCGCTTACAAGGCGAGTGCTCTACCAACTGAGCTAAGCCGGCGATGGCGGTCGCCCGCCGTCCACAATCCTAGAGCAGCGGGCGAGGCTGCCGGAGATGCGGACGCGTCGACGACCGGGTCAGGGTGTGGACGACGGAGTCGGCGTCGGTGTGGCGGTCGAGGAGTACTGGTCGCCCTGCGCCTGCAGCACGAAGGCCTTGAAGTCGCTCGCGCTGGTCAAGGGACCCGTGTACGGCTTGCCGTTCACCAGCACCAGCAGAGCGTTGGTCATCTTCTTGACGTCCGAGTTCGGGATGGGGCCGCTCAGCGCGCGGTCGCTCGCTGCGGTCACCCAGCTGGTGAAGCGTCCATCCGCGATGCACGAGTCGATGTCGCTGGTGTTCGTGGCTCCGGCCGCGGCCACCCGCTTCTTCAGGACGTCGTCGCTGAGGCCCGGGCCGCCCTCCGCCGGCTGCTTCTCGAAGAGGGAGGCGTTGAACTTCCAGAAGGCGTCCGGGTTGTAGTTCGCCACGCACGCCGCCGCGTTCGCCGCGCGGAGAGAGTACTTGGTACCCGCGGAGTGACTCGTGTAGATCGCGACCGGGTGCATCTCGACGGTCACGGCGCCGTCCTTCACCAACGGCTCCAGCTGCTTCAGGTTGGTCCGCTGGAAGTCGCCGCACAGCTTGCACAGGTAGTCGGCGTAGATCCGGATGTCGACCGTGCTCCCCGACGGATCGGGCCGGCTGGCGACCGGCCTGGCGTCCGCCGCGAGCGCGGCCGTCGTCTTGACGGCGAGGCCCGAGCCGACGACGACGCCGTCGCTGGCCATGTTGCGCGGACCGGGGACCGTCGGACGGATCGAGCTGACGATGACGACGACGACGATGGCGGCGACGGCGAGGGCGCCGAGCAGGATCCCGCCCGTCAGCAGGAGACGACGACGGCGGTCTCGGCGCTGCTGCGACGTGCGGAGCTGGCGAGCCTTCTCCCGGGCGGCCGCGCGGACGTCGCCGGGGCGGCTGTCGTCGGGATCGGTCATGGAACTCATAGTCTGGGCGTACTGCTCTCGGGGTCGAGGGGCCGCGCGGGGGGACGCGGCGGGCGGCGCACCTCCGGCGCACACAACCGGGACAGCGTAAACCGGCTGTCTGGGAATCGACCAGACGACGGCTGGACGCCCCGGGTACATCGCAGGTCCGCCGATGCCATATTATGGCCAGGTGGCATCGACGCCATCGCAACGTCGACCACGTTCATCCATTCACAACGGATCGTCCGGCACGTACCTGCCGGTGAAGGAGAAAAGAAGAAAATGGCGACAGTCACCTACGACAAGGCGACCCGGCTCTACCCGGGATCCACCCGCCCCGCCGTGGACGCACTGGACCTGGAGATCGCAGACGGGGAATTCCTCGTCCTCGTCGGTCCCTCGGGTTGCGGTAAGTCCACCTCGCTCCGCATGCTCGCGGGCCTCGAAGAAGTCAACGACGGCAACATCTTCATCGGAGAGCGCAACGTCACCGATGTGCCGCCGAAGGACCGCGACATCGCGATGGTGTTCCAGAACTACGCGCTGTACCCGCACATGACCGTCGCCGAGAACATGGGCTTCGCGCTCAAGATCGCGGGCGTCGGCAAAGAGGAGCGCGCGAAGCGCGTCCTCGAGGCGGCGAAGCTGCTCGACCTGGAGCCGTACCTCGGCCGCAAGCCGAAGGCCCTCTCCGGTGGTCAGCGTCAGCGTGTCGCCATGGGCCGGGCGATCGTCCGCTCCCCCCAGGTGTTCCTCATGGACGAGCCGCTGTCGAACCTCGACGCC
Source organism: Leifsonia sp. CL147 (assembly GCF_900114565.1). Lineage (GTDB taxonomy): Bacteria > Actinomycetota > Actinomycetes > Actinomycetales > Microbacteriaceae > Leifsonia. The sequence continues at coordinate 62,541 of NZ_FOTM01000019.1, read as the reverse complement.
AAGCTCCGCGTGCAGACCCGCACGCAGATCGCGTCGCTGACCCGCCGCCTCGGCGTCACCACCGTGTACGTCACGCACGACCAGACCGAGGCGCTGACCATGGGCGACCGCATCGCGGTGCTCAAGGACGGCGTCCTCCAGCAGGTGGGCACCCCCCGCGACCTGTACGCGCAGCCGAACAACGTCTTCGTCGCCGGCTTCATCGGCAGCCCGGCCATGAACCTGTTCACGGCGGATGTCACCGACGGCGGAGTGCGCTTCGGCTCGGCCGTCGTGCCGGTCGAGCGCGACACGATCGCAAACGCCGGCTCGTCGGTCACCATCGGTGTCCGCCCCGAAGACGTCGTCGTCTCCAACACCGAGGGGACCGGCCTCAAGGTCACGGTCGACCTCGTCGAGGAGCTCGGCGCGGACGGCTACCTGTACGGCCACTCCGAGGTCGAGGGCAAGCGCACCGACATCGTCGGCCGCGTGGACGGCCGCGTTCACCCGAACGCCGGCGACACCGTCTACATCACCCCGAAGCCGGGCCACGTCCACGTCTTCCACGCGGAGTCGGGCGAGCGCCTCGGCGGCGCCGTGGTCGACTGAGCCTTGTCGAAGAGGCTACCGACCTTGTCGTAGCCTGAAGGCGCAGAGCGGTTCACACTCTGCCGCAGTCCGGATCGGGCTGCGGCAGAGTGGCTTAACGGCCCGCTCGTACGCCTCAGCGAACACACCGACCGGAGGACCATCGTGGCCGGATCCGTCAACATCACCGCAGCGACCGTCGACCCGGCGCTCCTCGACCTCCCGTGGAGCATTCCGCTGGAGGACTGGTCGAACGAGCACATCGCCCTGCTGCCGAAGGGCATCAGCCGGCACCTCGTGCGCTTCGCCAACCTGTCCGGCTACGTCATCGCCATCAAGGAGACGACGGCCGAGATGGCGCAGCGCGAGTACGACATGCTCCGGACGCTCCAGCGCCTGGATGTGCCCTGCGTGGACCCGGTCGCGGTGATCAAGAACCGTACGGACGAGGACGGCACCCCGCTCAACGCGGCGCTCGTGACCCGGCACCTGAAGTTCTCGCTCCCCTACCGCGCACTGTTCTCGCAGACCCTGCGGCCCGACACGGCCACCCGGCTCGCCGATGCTCTCGCCGTGCTCCTGGTGCGCCTGCACATCGTCGGGTTCTTCTGGGGGGACGTTTCGCTGTCCAACACGCTGTTCCGCCGCGATGCCGGCGCGTTCGCGGCCTATCTGGTGGACGCCGAGACCGGCCAGCTGTACGAGGGCGGCCTGTCGAACGGGCAGCGCGAGAACGACCTCGAGATCGCGCGCGTCAACATCGCCGGCGAGCTGATGGATCTCGAAGCCGGCGGCCGTGCGGACGAGGAGCTCGACCCCATCCGCGTCTCCGAGGGAATCGTCGCCGCCTACCGTTCGCTCTGGAAGGAGCTGACCGGCAGTGAGTCGTTCTCCTCGTCGGAGCGGTGGCGCATCAGCGAGCGCGTGGAGCGGCTCAACGAGCTGGGCTTCGACATCGAGGAGCTGGCGATCAAGACGTCGGAGGAGGGCACGAAGGTGCGCATCCAGCCGAAGGTCGTGGATGCCGGTCACCACCAGCGCCGCCTGCTCCGCCTCACGGGACTCGACACGGGAGAGAACCAGGCGCGCCGCCTGCTCAACGACCTGGACTCCTATGCCGCGACCGTGGGCAAGGAGGGACTGGACGAGGAGGCGATGGCCCACGAGTGGCTGCTGCGCGTCTTCGAGCCGGTCATCCGCTCCATCCCGGCCGACCTGAAAGGCAAGCTGGAGCCCGCCGAGGTCTTCCACCAGCTGCTGGAGCACCGCTGGTTCATGTCGCAGAACGAGGGACGGGATGTTCCCCTCGCCGAGGCGCTCACGTCGTACATCAACGACATCCTCCGGCACCGCCGCGACGAGGCGACGGTGATCGCCCCGCCCACCGAGACGATCAGCATCCCGGTGCTGGGCGGCGCGGCCGCGGCGGAGGACGAGGACGACGACGACTGGCGTTCCAAGGTCTGAGGTCCGGCCTCCCCCCGCCCCGCCCCGACGCTGTTCGTGCTGCTCAGCCCGTCGTGCTCCGCCGGCTCGTCTTGCCGCCGTCGCTCGTCGTGCTGCCCTAGCTCCTGGCGCCGGCCTCCGCCCGGAGCTTGGCGATCTCGTACAGTGTGACGCTCGCCGCGATGCCGGCGTTGAGAGACTCGGTCGCGGCCGTGATCGGGATGGACACAACGGCGTCGCACGTCTCGGTCACCAGCCGGGACAGCCCCTTGCCCTCGCTTCCGACGACGATCACCACCGGCCGGTCGGCGAACGACAGGCCGGGGAGAGCGACGTCGCCGCCTCCGTCCAGGCCGAGGACGAACACTCCCGCCTTCTTGAAGTCCTTCAGCGTCTGCGTCAGGTTCGCCGCCATGGCGACAGGCGTGCGCGCGGCTGCGCCCGCCGAGGTCTTCCAGGCCGACGCCGTCATGCCGACCGAGCGCCGTTGCGGGACGATGACGCCCTGACCGCCGAACGCCGCGGTGGACCGGATGATCGCCCCGAGGTTGCGGGGGTCCGTGATCCCGTCGAGGGCGACGAACAGCGGCGTCTGGCCGGTGCGGATCGTCCGGTCGAGCAGCTCGCCGGGGTGCGCGTACTCGTACGGCGGCACCTTGAGGGCGACTCCCTGGTGGACGGCGTCGCGGCCGGCGAGACGGTCGAGCTCGGGACGCATGACCTCGAGCATCGGCAGTCCGCGGCGGGTCGCGATGGAGAGAATCTCCTTCATCCGGTCGTCGAACTCCACCCGGGCTGCGATGTACAGCGTGCTGGCCGGGATGTTGGCGCGCAGAGCCTCCAGGACGGAGTTGCGGCCCGTCACGATCTCGCTCTCGTCGCCGTTCTTGGCGCGACGCGAGGCGCCCGAGGCTCCGCGCGGAGCCGCATCCCGTCCCCCGCGCTGGGCCGCTCTGGCTGCGGCCCGCTCACGCAGGGCCTTCGCCTTGCCCGCGGGATGGTAGTCGCGGTCCTCGGCCTTCGGCGTCGGGCCGCGGCCCTCCAAGGCCTTGCGGCCGTGGCCTCCGGTGCCGACCTGGGCGCCCTTCTTGCTCTTGCGTACCGCGCCGGCGCGGGGCTTTCCACCCGAGTTCTTCATGATCCGATGCTCCAATGCGACCCCGTCGGGGTGTCTTCGATGGTGATTCCTGCCGCCGTCAGCTCGTCGCGGATGCGATCGGCTGCGGCGAAGTCGCGTGCGGCCCTGGCGTCCTGCCGGTCGGCGAGGAGGCGGTCGATCAGCTCGCCGAGCGCCGACTCGGCGACGGTCGAGCCGCCGCTGCGCCACTGCGGCGACAGCGGGTTGATGCCGAGGACCTCCGTCATCGCGAGCGCGTGCCCGCGAGCGGTGGCCGCCGCCTCCAAGTCTTCCGCATCCAGTGCCGCATTGCCTGAGCGTACGGTGTCGTGGAGGACGGCGAGCGCCTGCGGGACAGCGAGATCGTCGTCCATCGCCTCGGCGAACGCGTCGGGCACGACCTCGACGCCGTGCCCGGCGAAGCGGGTGCCGGACAAGCGGCGTTCCACCCGCTCGAAGAAGCCGGCGATCCGGTCGAGCGCGGCCTCGGCCTCGCTGAGCGACCCGTCGTGGAAATCGATGGTCGAGCGGTAGTGCGCCGAGCCCAGGTAGTAGCGCACCACGAGCGGACGGGCCGCGCCGAGCAGATCGGCCGCATACACCGAGTTGCCGAGCGACTTGCTCATCTTCTGGCCGTTGACGTGGACCAGGCCGTTGTGCACCCAGTAGTTGGCGAACGGGTCACCGGCGGCCGTCGACTGGGCGACCTCGTTCTCGTGGTGCGGGAAACGCAGGTCGAGTCCGCCGCCATGGATGTCGAAGTGCGGTCCGAGGTACTTCCGCGACATCGCAGAGCACTCGATGTGCCACCCCGGCCGGCCTTCTCCCCAGGGCGACGGGAACGCGGCCGACTCCGGCTCGTCCGCCTTCCGGCCCTTCCAGAGCGCGAAGTCGCGCGGATCGTGCTTGGCGCGAGGGTCGGCGTCGGCGGCCGCCTCCATGTTGTCGATGCTCTGCCGGGTCAGCTCGCCGTACGACGGCCAGCTCTTCACGTCGAAGTACACGTCACCGGAACCGTCTGGTGCCGCATACGCGTGGCCCGACTCGATGAGTCGCCCGATCAGCTCCTGCATCTCGGGGATGCTCGCCGTCGCGCGTGGCTCGTAGGTCGGCGGCTGGATGCCGAGCGCGCGGTACGCGTCGGTGAACTCCAGCTCGAAGCGGTACGCGAGCGCCCACCACTGCTCGCTGCCGCCCTCCGCGATCCCGGCGGCGGCGTTCACCAGGATCTTGTCGTCGATGTCGGTGACATTGCGCACGAGTGTCACGTCGAATCCGCGGTACGCGAGCCAGCGACGCAGCTGGTCGTACACCAGCGCCGAACGCAGGTGGCCGATGTGGGGCGACGACTGAACGGTCGGCCCGCACACGTAGATGCCGATCTCGCCCTCGCGGAGGGGGACGAAGTCGCGCAGGGCGCCGGCTTTCGTGTCGAAGAGTCGCAGGGTCACGGCATAAGCCTACGGGCCGCCCCCTCGTCGACGTGCTGTATGTCGAACATGTGGATCAGTCGCCAGCATGCCGGGCTGTGGACGGAATCAGCCGAACAGGAGGGCCGTCGCCTGCGCCAGGACGCCCTCACCCCTCCCGGCGAAGCCCAGGCCGTCCGTCGTGGTGGCGCCGATCGACACGGGTGCACCGAGGATCGCGGACAGCCGCTCCTGAGCCTCGGCCCGCCGCGCGGCGAACTTCGGACGGTTCCCGACCAGCTGCACGGCGACGTTGCCGATCCGGAAACCGGCGTCTTCCACCAGCCGGCGCGCCTCGGCCAGGAAGACCTCGCCGTGCGCGCCGGAGAACCGCGGATCGCCCGTCCCGAAGACACCACCGATGTCGCCGAGGCCCGCGGCGGACAGCAGGGCGTCGACGATCGCGTGAGCGACCGCGTCTCCGTCGCTGTGCCCGGCGAGGCCCGGCTCGCCCGGCCAGTGGAGGCCGGCCAGCCACAGCTCGGCGGCGGGATCGAAGGCGTGCGTGTCGCTCCCCGTCCCGATCCGCGGCACGGCGGAATCGGCGAGCAGCTCTTCGGCCCGCCGCAGGTCCCAGGGGGTCGTCACCTTGAACGCGCGCGCGTCGCCGGGCACCACATCCACCCGGAACCCGGCCGCCGCCACGAGGCCCGCGTCGTCGGTCTCCTCGCTCTCGGCGAGGGCGTAGGCGGTCAGCAGTTGCTCGCGGGGGAACCCCTGCGGGGTCTGCACCGCCGCGAGGATGCTCCGGTCGACCGTCTCGTGCACGGCGCCGTCGGCACCGACCCGCTTGACGGTGTCGGCGACGGGCAGCCCCGGCACCACGCCGTATCCCCGCTCCCGCACGGCGTCCACGACGGCGTCGAACAGTGCGGACGGCGCCAGCGCCCGGGCGGCGTCGTGCACCAGGACCACCTCGGCCTGCGCATCCACCATCGACAGTCCCTCCGCCACGGAGGCCTGCCGGGTCTCGCCGCCGGTCACCACGGTCACGGGCCTCCCCGCTGCCCGCTGCGCCAGCTCGGCCGCCTCGTCGAGACGGTCCGCCGGCACGACGACGATGGGCTCGGCCGGGTACAGCATTCCCCGAACGGCATGGAGGGACCTCTCCAGCAGCGTCACGCCGCGGAGCGTCACGAACGCCTTCGGCACATCGGCACCCAGTCGGGTCCCCGAGCCGGCGGCGACGATGACGACCGCGACGCGCGGTCCAGTGATGCTGTCCACGCGACGAGCGTACCGGGAACCGCGGCCGTCGGGCCGCGTCGCCCGGGAACGAGAACGGCCCCGCCGCACTGTGCGTCGGGCACAGGGCGGCAGGGCCGTGAATTCGTCGGAAGCGGCCTCAGGAGGCCAGCACCTCATCCAGCAACGTCGAAGCCTTCTCGTCGTCCGTCTTCTCGGCGAGCGCGAGCTCGGAGATCAGGATCTGACGGGCCTTCGCGAGCATGCGCTTCTCGCCGGCGGAGAGACCACGGTCCTGGTCCCGGCGCCAGAGGTCACGGACGACCTCGGAGACCTTGATCACGTCGCCGGAGGCCAGCTTCTCGAGATTGGCCTTGTAGCGGCGCGACCAGTTCGTCGGCTCCTCGGTGAACGGGGCTCGCAGCACCTCGAAGACGCGGTCGAGACCTTCTTTGCCGATGACATCGCGTACACCGACGAGATCGACGTTCTCGGCGGGGACCTCGATGGTCAAGTCGCCCTGCGTCACGTTGAGCTTGAGGTACAGCTTCTCTTCACCCTTGATGATTCTCTTCTTGACTTCGGTGATCGTTGCGGCACCGTGGTGCGGATAGACGACGGTCTCGCCAACCTCGAAAAGCATAGATTTGTTGTCCCTTCAGCAATGAATAGGATACCACACGAGGCACATGCTAAGGTTCGCCCTCACGCCCCCAGCGGGCCCCGGACACACCTTCTACATACGATAGAGTTGCAGGGAAAAACCACCGGGAGGGTCATCCGTGAAAGCTCGAGTCGCGACGTCCGTCGCCCTCGCCCTGGCCGTCGCGCTCGGCACCGCGGGATGCGGTTTCATCGCCCCGCAGGCCACCACCAAGCACTACGACGCGAGCGACGGCGTCGGCGGAAGCGTCGGATCCATCGACATCCGCAATGCGATGATCATCACCGACGCGAAGAACGGCACGGTCGGCAACCTCGTCCTCACACTCGTCAACACGGGTTCGACGAGCGAGCAGGTCGCGATCAGCGCCGGCGACGGCACTCCCGGCGCCGCCCACGTGACGGTCGGCCCCGGTCAGATCACGCAGCTCGGCCAGGACCCGGAGACCAGCGGCCCGGACAACGTTCTCTTTCCGGAGTTCAGCACCAAGCCCGGCGGGCTGTTCAAAGTGTACTTCCAGTACGGCGACCAGATCGGCGTGAACCTCACCGTTCCCGTCCTCGACGGCCGGCTCCCGGAATACTCGGGCCTGGTGCCGCCGACGATCCTGCCGGCCGCCCGCTAAGCGTTGAAGCGGTAGCCGAGCCCGCGGACGGTCACCAGCATCCGCGGCTCGGAGGGGCTCTCCTCGATCCGTGAGCGGATGCGCTTGATGTGCACATCCAGCGTCTTCGTGTCACCGAAGTAGTCGCTCCCCCACACCCGGTCGATCAGCTGACCGCGCGTGAGAACGCGGCCGGCGTTGCGCAGGAGCAGCTCCAGGAGCTCGAATTCCTTCAGCGGCATGGAGATCTCCTGGCCGTTGACGGCGACGGTGTGGCGATCCACATCCATCCGCACGGTGCCCGCCTCCAGCACGCCGTCATCCTGAAGCTCCTCCTCCTCCACGCGCCGGCGGAGAACCGCGCGGATGCGGGCGAGCAGCTCGCGCGACGAGTACGGCTTCGTCACGTAGTCGTCGGCTCCGAGCTCGAGCCCGACCACGATGTCCACCTCGGAGTCCTTGGCGGTCAGCATGATGATCGGAACGTTCGAACGGGTGCGGATCTCCCGGCACACCTCGGTGCCCGGGATGCCCGGCAGCATCAGGTCGAGCAGGATCAGGTCGGCGCCGTCACGGTCGAACGCGGCGATCGCTCCGGGTCCGTCCTCCGCCACCTGGATCTCATAGCCTTCGCGTCTCAGCAGGTACGCGAGCGGCTCGCTGAGCGCCGCTTCATCCTCGACGAGCAGGATCGATGTCACGGGTGGTCTCCTATCGGGGGTCGGACGGTGGAGGCTTCGGGCAGCCGGATCGTGAAGGTGGAGCCGCGGCCCGGTTGCGACCAGACCCGCACCTCGCCGCCGTGGTTCTGCACGGCGTGCTTCACGATGGAGAGGCCGAGCCCCGTGCCTCCGGTGTTGCGCGAGCGCGCCTGGTCGACGCGGAAGAAGCGCTCGAACACGCGGTCCAGGTCCTCCTCCGGGATTCCCTCGCCCTGATCGGTCACGGCGATCTCGACGACGCCGCCGGAGTTGCGGACGCCGATGCCGATCCGCGAGTCGTCCGGCGAGTACTGGATCGCGTTCGAGATCAGGTTGTGCACGGCGGTCACCAGGAGGGCCTCGTTCCCGAGGACCTGCGCCTGCTTGTCGCCGCGCATGGCGATCTCGATGTTCCGGGTCTCGGCGGCCACCTTGTTCTGGTCGATCGCGGCCCGAACCACCTTGCTGGCGGAGAGCTCCACGGCGGTGCCCAGGACATCCGTCGCCTGCAGCCTGCTGAGCTCGATGATGTCCTGCGTGATCCGCGCGAGACGCTGCGCCTCCTCCGACAGCCGGAGTGCGAAGCGCCGGACCTGATCCGGGTCATCGGAGGCGTCGTCGAGCGCCTCTGCCAGCAGGCCGACCGCGCCGATCGGCGTCTTCAGCTCGTGGCTGATGTTCGCCACGAAGTCGCGCCGGACGGCATCCAGCCGGTAGGACTCGGTGCGGTCCTCGGCGAGCAGCAGGATGTAGCGCGAACCGAGCCGTGCCACCCGGACGCTGAGGTGGATGTTCGCATCGCCGAAGGGGCCACGCGAGAGCTCGCACTCCTCCGTCAACGACTCGCCCGTGCGCCGGACGTGGTTCACGAGGTCGATGAGGTGCGGGTGCACCAGGGCGCCGTTCCAGACCAGGCCGATGGCATGCGCCCCGGGCGAGGCCTTGATCACGTTGTTCGATGGGTCGAGAACGACACCCGCTGACTCCAGGGCGTCGAGCACCTGGTCCACCCCATCCGGCACCACCGGATTCACCACCTGCGCGGCATGGTCGCCGCGCCGAGCGGCGATGTGCAGGATCCACACGAAACCGGCGCCGACGGCGAGCCCCAGGCTCAGCGACAGCAGCACCAAACCGGTGGAGTCCATAGCCTCCAGCGTAGGTGATGCCGATACGCGGGCAGCGACGCGTCCCGCCCCCGGCCGCGTCTTTTCGCGGGTACGTTAGAGACTGTTCAGCCGCGGGGCACCGTTTGTTAACCTGGCGCGGCGAACATGGAACACCGGGTCAGAAGGCCCGACATCCCGCGTGCCCGCGCACGCCAGGAAGGACCACACCCCATGCGCGAAGTCTTCCAGCAGGAGCTGGCGGAAGTTCAGGACCGCCTCGTCGAGATCGCCGAGCTGGTCGTCCGCTCCATCAAGAACGCGACGCTCGCCTTCAACGATTCTGACGTCTCGCTGGCCGAGGACGTCATCGCCAACGACCACCGGATCGACGAGCTCACGGTGCTGCTCGACGAGCTGTCCATCCAGATCCTGGCCCGTCAGCAGCCGGTCGCCCGCGACCTGCGGATCGTGGTGAGCGCACTGCGGATCAGTGCGTCCCTGGAGCGGATGGGCGACATGGCGGAGCACATCGCGCAGCTCGCACGGTACCGCTTCCCCGACAAGGTCGTGCCGAAGAGCCTCCGTTCGACCTTCGGCGAGATGGGCCGGCTCGACGTGCAGATCGCCCAGAAGCTCGCCGAACTGCTCCGGACGCAGGACCTGCGCCTCGCGGACGAGATCCGCAACGACGACGACGACATCGACGAGCTGCACATCAGTGTCTTCGACAAGGTGCTCGGCGAGACGTGGAAGGGCCAGGCGGTCGACACCGTCGACGCGACCCTCGCCTCGCGCTATCACGAGCGCTTCGCCGACCACGCCGTCTCGATCGCCAAGAAGGTGCAGTACCTGGCCACCGGCGACTGGGCTCCCGAGCTCGCCTCCTGACCCCCTCCGCTCCCGCCCCACCATCGAGTCCACAAAGATTGCACGTCGACACGGCGTGTCATGTGCAGTCTTTGTGGACTCGATGGTGGGGGGTCGTTACTTCTTGCCCTGGGCCGCGACGGCTGCGGCGCCCGCGGCGGCCGCTTCCGGGTCGAGGTAGTACGACGGCTCGAGCGGTGCGAAATCCTCACCGAGCGTGTAGACGAGCGGGATGCCGGTCGGGATGTTGAGGCCGGCGATGTCCTCGTCGGAGATCCCGTCGAGGTGCTTCACCAGCGCGCGCAGAGAGTTGCCGTGCGCCGTGACGAGGACCGTCCTGCCCGCCGAGAGGTCGCGCGTGATGTCCGACTCCCAGTAGGGAAGCATCCGGGCGATGACGTCCTTCAGGCACTCGGTCCGGGGCACGCCGTCGCCGAGGTCGGCGTAGCGGGCGTCGCCCACCTGCGAGAACGGGCTGTCGTCGGCGATCACCGGCGGCGGGACGTCGAACGAGCGGCGCCACAGCTGGAACTGCTCGGGGCCGTACTTCTCGAGCGTCTCGGCCTTGTCGAGGCCCTGCAGCGCACCGTAGTGACGCTCGTTGAGACGCCAGGACCGCTGGACGGGAATCCACAGCCGGTCGGAGACATCCAGGGCGAAATGGGCGGTCTGGATGGCGCGGCTCAGCACCGAGGTGTGCAGGACGTCCGGCTGGAACCCGGAGTCGCGGAGCAGCTCACCTGCCCGCTTGGCCTCGGCGACGCCGGTCTCGCTGAGACGCACGTCGACCCAGCCGGTGAACAGGTTCTTCTCGTTCCACTCGCTGCTGCCGTGGCGCAGGAGGATCAGGGTGTAGGGAGCGGGCATGCTCCCAATCTATCGTGCCGCCGGTAGGCGTTCGGCCTGACGGCGGCGGTACGCGGTCCGCCGGCGGCGGCGGTACGCGGGCCGCCGCCGGCGGCTGGCAGGATGGACGCATGGCTTCGGGCGCAGTCGGCACGGTGACCCGCGGCACCACCAACACGAACCGGCTGCGCCGCGTCGACCGCTGGATCGCTGCACAGCCCGAGCTGCGTCGCACGCACGACCCGGTCGTCGTCGACCTCGGCTACGGCGCCAGCGGCGTCACGGCGCTCGAACTCCAGCAGCGGCTGGCGAAAGCACGCGCCGACGTCGAGGTGGTCGGCCTCGAGATCGAGCCGGGCCGGGTGCGGAGCGCGAACCAGCAGCTGGAGGCGGTGCGGGACGGCCGGACGGGCTTCGACCCGGCGGCGCGCATCCGCTTCGCACTCGGCGGGTTCGAAGTCCCGCTGCCGGACGGCCGCAGCGCAGCGGTCATCCGCGCCTTCAACGTGCTCCGCCAGTATCGCGAGGTCGAGGTCCCGCACGCCTGGGAGCGGATGCGCTCCCGCCTGCAGCCCCACGGCCTCCTGGTCGAGGGCACCTGCGACGAGATCGGCCGCATCTCCAGCTGGATCGCCCTGGATGCCGCGGGTCCCCGCTCGCTCAGCGTCTCGCTCCGGCTGCGCGGGCTGGATGCGCCCTCGATCGTGGCGGAGCGGCTGCCGAAGGCGCTCATCCACCGCAATGTCCGCGGCGAGCCGATCCATGCGTTCCTGTCGGAGCTCGACCGGCTCTGGCGCATCCATTCGCCGCTCGCCGCGTACGGGCCGAGTCAGCGCTGGATCGCCGTCGCCCAGGGGATGCGCGACTCCGGATGGCCGGTCCACGGCGGCCGGAGCCGCTGGCGGCTGGGTGAGCTGACGGTCGGGTGGGAGGCGGTCGCGCCGGCCGAGTGACGCCGGACTACTGGCGGGGAGCCCGGGTCACCGCACCCAGGCGCGGGAGGCGCGGCACGTGCGCTTCCGCACCCGCCTCCGGCGGAACCACGATCTCCTGCGAGGCGGCGACGGCTACACCATCCGCATCCACGGTCAGCGTCGCGTTCGGATCGGCGGACCGCTTCACGACGGCGAGCGCGATCGGTCCCAGTTCGTAGTGCAGAGCCGAGGACGTGACGGCGCCCACCTCGCGACCGTCGAGGGAGACGACCGCACCCTTCGTGGGATGCGCACCCTCCGAGCCGTCGAGGTGCAGCATCACGAGGCGGCGAGGCGGATGCCCGAGGTTGTGCACCTTGGCGACCGTCTCTTGTCCGCGGTAGCAGCCCTTGCTCAGGTGGACGGCGGTGCGCAGCCAGTCGAGTTCGTGCGGGATGGTGCGCTCGTCGACCTCGGTCGAGAACCGGGGCCGCCACGCGGCGATGCGCAGGGCATCGGCGGCCAGCGTTCCGGCAGCGGACAGTTCTCCGGCGCGGACACGGGTCACGAGCGACGCGAGGGCGTCTCGCGGGATGAGGCGTTCGCTCCACGTCCAGCCGGCGCCGGGATGCTCGCCCTGCGCGTACTGGTGCCCGCCCAGTGCCACCGCGCGCCACGGATCGTGCCAGATCAGCGGGATGCCGTTCGGCGCTGCGATCGGCAGTGGCGGATCGCCCAGTGTGCCGATCGTTGCGAAGTCGGCCGTCCTGTCGGCGACCTCGACGCGCAGCATGAACCGCATCGAATCCAGCCAGCCCTGCAGCCCCTCGGCCTCCGGCCGGTCGACCAGGAGCCAGAGCGTGTCGCCGTCGTCGAGCAGGCGCGCGGCGTGCTCGACGTGGCCCGTCACATCCAGGAGCAGGGTCTCCGAGGACTCCCCCGGACGCAGGCCGGCGAGCGACTGACTCGTCAGCGAATTGAGCCAGGTCAGGCGGTCGGGGCCCTGGATCGTCAGCACAGCACGGTCGGAGAGATCGACGATCGCGCTCCGCTCGACCAGCGCCCGCTGTTCGGAGAGCGGGCTTCCGTAGTGGGCCGGCACGCCGAGTCCGTCCGTGTCGACCGCGCCCGGGAGGTCGAGGAACGGCGATGCCCCTTCCGGGGTCGCGCGAGGTTCAGCATCCATCGGTCCGCCGCCTTTCAGTCGACCTTGGCGAGGCGCGCGGAGGCGTGCGTCCGCAGTTCCTGGCCGAGGGCGGCGATGTCCCAGGCCCACAGCAGGTGGCCCTCGACGAGGCCGTAGAGCCGCGTCGCCGCGGTGTACTCCTTCGCGCCGGAGGTGCGGAGCACCGCGTCCGTCGCGAGATCGATGCGGGGGCCGGCGACCTGGCCGATGTAGACCTCGCTCACCCCGTCGGGATGGATGATCGACACATCGAGATCGAACGCGCCGTTCGAGTTGCGCAGCGTCTCGACCGACTGCGCCGTGCCGAAGGGCCGCGCGCCGACGCCGGGGAGCATCGCCGGTCCGGCGTCGCCCTCCACGAGCTTCCTGCGCAGCCGCCAGTAGCCGGTCTCAGCGGCGAGCGGCGTGTTCTGCTCGTCGAGGATCCACGAGTTCGCGGAGTAGTTCAGGTAGCCCAGTCCGTCGTGGCTGAAGCTGATCCGCTGCCCGAACTCGAGTTGGGTGTGCTCCTCTTCGATGGCGTAGTCGAGCACACCGGTTCCCTCCCAGACGCCGATCAGCCAGGAGAGAGGGACCAGCTCGGCGGGAAGATCGGTGGGGATCTCGATCATGATCCGGCTGAGGGGCTCAGCGCTGACCGCGGAAGAGGTTGTAGACGACCAGCCCCGAGACACCGAGGATGGCGAGCGTTGCCAGGCCCAGAAGGCCGACGAAGAAGAGTTCGAGAGCGACCAGCATGCGTCCAGTCTAACCAGGGACCGCCGACATCCGTTCGCGTTCAGGCGGCGGCGAAGGCAAGTGCCAGGATGCCGCCGACCAGCCCCAGCACCACGAAGGTCCCGGCGAAGGTGACGGCCAGCCGGTCGATGAAGCCGTCCTTCTGCTGCGTCGCCAGCTGGGCGACGAACGCGAGCAGCACGCACACGGCGAGCGCGAGAGACAGCCACGACGCATAGGCCGCGGGGCGCGACAGCACACCGATCAGGATGCCGAGCACGAGCGCGACAACCCACACCGAGCCGATGCTCGTCGCCGTCGCCCAGCGCGGCAGCGGCGGCTGCACGGGTCCGGCCGCGGCGGCGGGACCCATCGCGTGGGGTGCAGGGGTGTCGGGTGTCTCGTCGCTCACGCCTCCATTGTGCCCCCGGCGACCGGATGGCGCCTGGCTGTGCGGCCGCTGGCGCAGGAGCGGCGGAAGGGAGCGCGCGCATTTCCGGTAGCATTGCGCCACGGGTTCCCGAGGGCACGACCGGGTGAGGAGGAATGTGTGGCGCAACTGCTGATCCTTACTTCTGCGCCCAGCTCCCCCGCGCCGTCGTCGGCGCCCACCACCTCCCGCGTCGACTCCGGACCGGGTGCCGAGGTGCTTCCCGCCCTGGCTCTGCTCAGCCACCGCGTCCGTCAGATCCCGGCCGAACCCGCGTCCCTCATCAACGCGCCCAGCTGCGACCTCATCTTCGTGGATGCACGGCGCGACCTGGCGAGCGCGAAATCGCTCTGCAAGATCCTCACCACGACCGGGGTCACCGTCCCGCTCCTCCTCGTGCTGACCGAGGGCGGGCTCACCGCGGTGAGCGCCGACTGGGGCGCCAGCGATGTCGTGCTCGACACCTCGGGCCCGGCCGAAGTGGATGCGCGCATCCGGCTCGCCATCGGCCGCCAGACGCAGGAGCATTCGCAGTCCAAGATCCAGGCCTCCGGGATCACGATCGACGAGGCCAGCTACTCGGCCAAGGCGCACGGACGCCAGCTCGACCTGACCTTCAAGGAGTTCGAGCTCCTCCGCTTCTTCGCGACCCACCCGTCCCGCGTGTTCACACGCGAGCAGCTGCTCAGCGAGGTGTGGGGCTACGACTACTTCGGCGGTACGCGCACGGTCGACGTCCACGTGCGGCGGCTGCGCGCGAAGCTGGGCGACCTGGAGTCCCTGATCGGCACCGTCCGCAACGTCGGCTACCGGTTCAATGTGTACGAGGACGACAACGACCGTCTTCCCACCTCCGTCCGTTCGTGAGGCGGGCGGCGCGTCCGCCGCGACGAGCAGCCGTCCATCCACAGTCAGCGTTTATCCACCGTTTACGTGGTGCCTGCTCCGGCAGCTTCCGGCGGTGACATGATGGGTGGATGGATGAGCGCACCACACTCGAGAACGGCCTTCTGGACACAGGGCTGGGCGGCAGCCTGGGCAGCGATTTCGACGACGACTTCGCCCCGTTCATCTACGAGCCGGACCCGACGCTCCCGGACAACCGCTACCTCGACCGCGAGCTGAGCTGGCTCGCCTTCAACCAGCGCGTGCTGGAGCTCGCAGAGGACCCGCTGCTGCCGGTCCTCGAGCGCGCCAACTTCCTGGCGATCTTCGCGAGCAACCTCGATGAGTTCTTCATGGTCCGGGTCGCCGGCCTGAAACGCCGGATCGCGACCGGTCTCGCCGTCCCGACCAACGTGGGCCGCGCGCCGCAGGACGTGCTCGCCGACATCTCCGAGAAGGTCCACGAGCTGCAGCTCCGCCATGCCCGCGCGTACCACGACCTCGTGCTGCCCGCTCTGCGGGATGCCGGCATCACCGTCGTGAGGTACGACGAGCTCGACGACGCCGACAAGGTGCAGCTTCGCGAGATCTTCTCGCAGCAGATCTTCCCGGTGCTGATGCCGCTCGCCGTCGATCCGGCGCATCCGTTCCCTTATATCTCCGGGCTCTCGCTCAACCTGTCCGTCCGGGTGCGCAACTCGCGGACCGGCAAGGAGCAGTTCGCCCGCCTCAAGGTTCCGCAGATGCTGCCTCGCTTCGTGCGCATCGACCAGCGCGAGAGCGTCGGCCAGGTGCGGTTCATCACGCTGGAGGACCTCATCGCCAACCACCTCGGCGACCTCTTCCCGGGCATGGAGATCCTCGAGCACCACGTCTTCCGCGTCACCCGGAACGAAGATGTGGAGATCGACGAGGATGAGACCGAGAACCTCATCCAGGCCCTCGAGCGCGAGCTGCTGCGGCGCCGCTTCGGCCCGCCCATCCGTCTCGAGGTCACCGACGACATGGACGCGGTGACCCTCGGGCTGCTGGTGCGCGAACTGGATGTCACCGAGCAGGAGGTCTACCGCCTGCCGGCGCCGCTCGACCTCGGCGGCCTGTTCGACCTCGCGAAGATCGACCGTCCGGACCTGCACTATCCGAACCACGTGCCGACGACGCCCGCACAGCTGATGCCGAGCGAGCCCAACGCGAAACCCGACATCTTCGCCGCCGTCGCCCGGCAGGACGTGCTCGTCCACCACCCCTACGAGTCGTTCGCGACCAGCGTCCAGGCCTTCCTGGAGCAGGCCGCCGCCGATCCGCATGTCCTCGCCATCAAGCAGACGCTCTACCGCACGTCGGGCGACAGTCCCATCGTCGAGGCGCTGATCGACGCGGCCGAATCCGGCAAGCAGGTCCTGGCGCTGGTCGAGATCAAGGCGCGGTTCGACGAGCAGAACAACATCTCGTGGGCGCGAAAGCTCGAGAAGGCGGGCGTGCACGTCGTGTACGGGCTCGTCGGGCTGAAGACCCACTGCAAGCTCGCCCTGGTGATCCGCGAGGAGAAGGGCGTCCTCAAGCACTACAGCCACATCGGCACAGGGAACTACAACCCGAAGACCTCCCGCATCTACGAAGACCTGGGGTTGCTGACGGCGGACGACCAGGTGGGCAAGGACCTCACCCGTCTCTTCAACGAGCTGTCGGGCTATGCGATCGAGAAGAAGTTCAAGCGCCTGCTCGTCGCACCGCTGCACCTGCGGAAGGGATTGCTGAAGCGCATCGAGACCGAGCGCGCCAACGCCGCCGCCGGGCGTCCCTCCGGCATCCGCATCAAGCTCAACTCCATCGTCGACGAGGCGATCATCGACGGCCTCTACCGCGCGAGCCAGGCCGGAGTGCCGGTCGACCTCTGGGTGCGCGGCATCTGCGGCGTCGTGCCCGGCCGCGAAGGCCTGTCGGAGAACATCCGCGTGCGGTCGGTGCTGGGCCGCTACCTCGAGCACTCCCGAGTCTTCTCGTTCGTCAACGGCGGCGAGCCGCAGGTGTACATCGGCAGCGCCGACATGATGCACCGCAACCTCGATCGCCGCGTCGAGGCGCTCGTCCGGCTGACCGACCCCGAGCACCTGCGCGAGCTCGACGATCTCTTCGACCTCGCCTTCGACGACCGCACAGCGACCTGGAAGCTCGATCAGGACGGCGTCTGGACCCGGCATCACCTGGACGAGAACGGCAAGCCGCTGGTCGACCTGCAGAACAAGCTGATCCAGCAGTACAGTCATCGTCCGCGCAGCACCCGCACGGGAACGAGGCGGTGAGTCCGGCCATCTATGCCGCCGGCGCCCTCTGCTGGCGGATGGTGGAAGACCGCATCGTGGTGCTCGTGGTGCATCGGACGAAATACGGCGACGTCACCATCCCGAAAGGGAAGGTCGACCCGGGTGAGACCCTCCCGCAGACGGCCGTGCGCGAGATCGAGGAGGAGACGGGGCTGAAGATCGGCCTCGGCGTTCCCCTCGGCGTCTCCACGTACCCGCTCAGCAGCGGCCGGGAGAAGATCGTCCACTACTGGGCGGCGGAGGTCGGCGAGAAGGCGATCGAACGGTCGACCTTCATCCCGAACAGCGAGATCGCGGCCATCGAATGGGTCACCATCAAGAAGGCCCGCGGCTACCTCACGTACGAACGCGACGTCGAGATCCTCGATACGTTCGATGCATTGGTCCGCCAGGGCATCACCTCCACCTTCGCGATCATCGCTCTGCGCCACGGGAAGGCGGCCCCGCGCGACCGGTGGGAGGGGAGCGATGCCTCGCGGCCGCTCACCGAGCGCGGCGTGAGGCAGTCCGCAGCAGACGTCGCCACCCTGCAGGCATGGCGGCCGAAGCGGATCGTCACCAGCGACGCCGTCCGCTGCGTCACGACGGTCGCACCGCTGGCAGCAGCCACGGGAGTCAAACCGCGCCGCGAGCACGGGATCAGCCAGGAGGCCTACGAGGAGGGCCGCGGCGAAACCCGGGCCGTGGTCGGCAAACGCGTCCGCGCACGCAAGACCGCGGTGCTGTGCAGTCACAGACCGGTACTGCCCGAGATCCTGCGCGAGATCGCACTGGCCACCGGGACGATGCCCGGCAGCTACCTCGACGACGCTGCGGATCTCGACACGGGCGGCTTCTCCGTGGTCCACCTCTCGGCCACCAACCCCGCCTCCGGCATCGTCTCCATCGAGACCTACGCGCCGGTGGAGGCGTAGAGCCCTCCTCGCGCTGCGAAGGAGATTCGAACGCACGGCGTTCGGAACTCCTTCCGTGCTGCCATCCGAAGGAGATCCGAGACCCGATCTCCTTCGATTCGTCGCGAAAGCGACTGTCGCCGCACGCCCTGTTCGCCGACGAATGTTCCGTCCTCCATGTTCCACCGAGAATGCCTACATTCGATCTATCATCGTTGCGTCTCAGATATCACAGCGGTAGTGTGTTTCGGGGATGCCAGTCCGGCATCGCTTCGCACCACCAGAGGACATGAATGACCAGCTCAACGCGCATCCGTTTCGGCGCCCTCGCGGCCGCGTCCGCCGTCGTGGCAGGCGGCTTCTTCGCCGCCGTCCCGGCCAACGCCGCCGGTACCACCCTGACCGCCACGAACACGACCTTCACCGTCGGAGACTGGGGCACCGGCCTCGACCTGACCGGTACCGGATTCACTCCGGACGGGACGGTGACCGTCACCCTCGACAGCTCGGTGAGCGGCGTACTCGATCAGACGACTGCCACGGCGGACGCCGCAGGCGACCTCGCCGTCAGCCCCGCCTGGATCCCGGCCGTTCCGCTCGCAGCGCTCGCCGCGGGCGAGACGCTCTCCGTCACGGCGACCGACGACGCCGACACCACGCTCACCGCGAACCTTCCGCTCACGGTCGACGCCGCGGTTCAGGCGCCCGTGCCTGAGCCCAAGGGCATCAGCACGAGCGTGAGCACGATCACGACGGCAGAGTTGGCCGACCCCGGCATCGACGTCCACGCCGCCGGCTACACGCCGGGAGAACTGGTCACCATCACGGTCGACTACAACGGCTCCGTTCAGACCCTCGAACCGGCTACAGCCGCTGCAGATGGGACGATCGACTTCAACGTGTTCCTGCTGGCCGGAACAGCCGTTGCCGGCAGCATCACCATCACCGCTGTCGGCACCGATTCGGGTGTGAGCAACACGGCGACGGTCGAGATCACGGGCGATGATGTCCCCGTCGACGGTAACCCCGGCCCGATCGACCTGGGCTCGACCGAGACGACGACCGCGGCTGACACTGCAGCTCCTGTCGCCAACCTCCCGGTCGTCAGCGGCTGACTCTCAGCACTCCGGCCGGCGGCGGTGTGGACCGGAACGGTCCACACCGCCGCCGTTCTTCATGACGCGGCTCGTCGCTGCTCGCATCCCGCACGCCAGACCTCCACACACCCGGACTCCCATGACACCCCACCGCACGCTTCCCGCCGTCCTCTGCGCCGCCGCCCTTCTCGCGACCCTCACCGCCTGCAGTCCGGACGCTCCCGCCGCCACACGCAGCCCCACGCCGAGCGCCACCGCGGATGCGGGGCCGGCCTTGCCTGCCGGGCTGTCCCCCTCGGAGATCGCGGCGCTCCCCGCCGCCACCTATAACGCCGTCATCCCCGGCCTGCTCCCGGCCCCCGCGACGGCGGACATCCGAACCGCCTACCACGTCGTCTTCGATTCCGTCGCGTACGGCGCCGACTTCACCACGCCGGTCGCGCGCATCCCGGCCAAGAACTTCCTCGGGGAGCCGACGGTGGTCGTCCGCGTCCAGACGAAGGGCCGCTGGTCGCTCGTCCTCACGCCGTCGCGTCAGCAGCTGCCCTCGGCGGCGACGGCAGCGGCTCCTGCACCGGCGCAGACCGCCGCCTGGATACCGACGAGCTTCCTCAAGGGCGGCACCCCGCTGACCACGCGTGTCGTCATCTCCACCTCGAAACAGACGCTCAGCATCCAGGACTCCTCGGGCGCCGCGACCATTGAATTCACGGTCGGAGTCGGCACCGCATCCACCCCCACCCCGACCGGCACCGGCTACCTTCAGGCCCGCTACCTCGACCCGGCGCAAGGGCAGTCCGAGCATCGCATCCAGCTCACCTCGCTCCACGCCACCAGCGCGGACGAGCCCTACGGGGGCACGGACGGCGGGCTCATCGGCATCCACTTCCAGTCCACTGCCGCCGGCGCCGTGTCGCACGGCTGCGTGCGACTCACGGCAGACGCGATCGCCGCCGTCGACGCTCTGCCGCTCGGAACGCCGGTCCAGATCGTGGACTGATCCCCGCGGATTCACAGCACGACAGGAACAAGAGAACACCCGGCGTTAACCTTCCGTTTACCAGTGCGGGGGACTCTGGACAGACACCGGGAATAGCGTCTCACGCGGGTCGCACCGACCCCGTCCTGTTGTTACTGATCCCCGAAGGGACAACTGTGAATCTCAAGCGCATCGGCGCTCCCGTGGCGCTCCTCGCGGCAGCCGCCATCTCTCTCACCGCGTGTGCGGCGAACGAGGGCAGCACCCCGTCGACCACGACGGCGAAGGCTTCGAACCTGACCGGCACGCTGAACGGCATCGGCTCGTCCGCGCAGGGTGCGGCCCAGACCGTGTGGGCCGCCGGCTTCCAGCAGGCCAACCCGAAGGTCACCGTGAACTACGACCCGCAGGGGTCCGGCGCGGGCCGCAAGAGCTTCATCTCCGGCGCCGCAGACTTCGCCGGCTCCGACGCCGCGCTCAAGACCGAGGAGCTCGCCTCCACGTTCGCCGGGTGCGCCGCGGGCAGCAAGGGCATCGACCTGCCCGTCTACATCTCCCCCATCGCCATCGCGTACAACGTGGACGGCGTGAAGGACCTCAAGCTCGACGCCGCGACCATCGCCGGCATCTTCTCGGGCGCGATCACCACCTGGAACGACCCCAAGATCGCGAGCCAGAACTCGGGAGCCTCGCTCCCGTCGGCGCCGATCACGGTCGTCCACCGGTCCGACGACTCGGGCACCACCCAGAACTTCACCGAGTACCTGGCGGCGAACGCTCCGGACGTGTGGACCAAGCCGTCCTCGCAGACCTTCCCGTACACCGTCGGTGACGCGGCCAAGGGCACCTCGGGTGTCGCGGACGCCACCAAGAACGCGAAGAACTCGATCACGTACATCGACGAGTCGGGCTCCGCGGGCCTCAGCATCGCCCAGCTGAAGGTCGGCAGCGACTACGAGAAGATCAGTGCCGACGGCGCTGCCGCGGTGGTCGCCGCCTCCCCGATCGCCTCCGGTCGCGACACGAACGACCTGGCCATCCAGATCGACCGCAAGGACACCAAGAAGGGCGCCTGGCCGCTCGTCCTGGTCTCCTACGTGATCGCCTGCCAGCAGTACAAGGACGCCGCCAAGGCGGACCTGGTCAAGGGCTACGTCGGCTACATCATCTCCAGCGACGCCCAGAAGGCCGCTTCCGAGCAGGCCGGCTCGGCCCCGCTCGCGAGCGACCTGTCCGCCAAGGTCCAGAAGGCCGTCGACAGCATCAAGTGACACCGGACCGTTCGGCCCGGGCTGCTCCATGGCCCGGGCCGAACGGCGCTTCCATCCTCAGCCGCCCGCAACGGCTCACCCGATGAGAGAAAGCAAGGAATGACCGCCGGAACCGCAGGAGCCATCAGGCCGAAGGCGAAGGTCCGCCTCGGCGACCGGGTCTTCTCGACCAGCACCGTCGTCGCGGGATCGCTGATCCTCGCCACTCTCGCCGCTGTGGCGATCTTCCTCGTGGTCCAGAGCATCCCGGCCCTGTTCGCCGGCCCCGGCCAGCTCCCGAACAACGCCAGCAACTTCTGGGCGTGGGTCTGGCCCCTGGTGTTCGGCACGATCTGGGCCGCAACACTGGCATTGCTGATCGCCACGCCGCTCTCCCTCGGGATCGCGCTCTTCATCTCGCACTACGCCCC
Organism: Leifsonia sp. CL147; assembly: GCF_900114565.1. Taxonomy (GTDB): domain Bacteria; phylum Actinomycetota; class Actinomycetes; order Actinomycetales; family Microbacteriaceae; genus Leifsonia. The sequence continues at coordinate 40,857 of NZ_FOTM01000019.1, read as the reverse complement.
GCGCCGCGTGGCCGCGGTGCTCGGGTACATCATCGACCTCCTCGCGGCCGTCCCCTCCGTCGTTTTCGGCCTGTGGGGTATCGCGACGCTGTCCACCTTCGTCCAGCCGTTCTACGCCTGGCTCGGCGCCAACCTCGGCTGGATCCCGCTGTTCGCGCCGCCCGTATCCGGCACCGGCCGCACCATCCTCACCGCCTCGATCGTGCTCGCGGTCATGGTCATCCCGATCATGACCGCCATCTGCCGCGAGATCTTCCTCCAGACCCCGCGCCTCCACGAGGAGGCTGCGCTGGCACTCGGCGCAACCCGGTGGGAGATGGTCAAGATGGCCGTCCTGCCCTTCGCACGCAGCGGCATCATCTCGGCGATCATGCTCGGCCTCGGTCGCGCCCTCGGCGAGACGCTCGCCGTCGCGATGGTCCTCTCCCCGGCCCTGATCGTGAACATCTTCGTTCTGCGGGCCCAGAGCCCGAACACCATCGCCGCCAACATCGCCCTCCAGTTCCCCGAGGCGAGCGGCGTGAGCGTGAACGCGCTGATCGCATCCGGCCTCGTGCTGTTCGTCGTGACGCTGCTCATCAACATGCTCGCCCGGTACATCGTCAGCCGCCGCAAGGCCTTCTCTGGAGCGAACTGATGGCCACGACCACCGCCACCGCCCCACGCCCCCTCGCCAACTCGTACACCGCGGGGAAGCTGCCCCGCTGGGCTCCGTGGACGATGCTCGTCGCCTCCTGGTTCGTGTTCGGCGCCGTCTTCGCCATGCTGGCGGCCAGTGGCGCCACCAAAGACTTCAACATCGTCGGCGCGGTGTTCTTCGGCACGATCCTCTTCGACATCGCCATCTACACCACCTCGCTGCTGGTGGAGGGCTCCCGCAAGGCGATGGACCGGCTCATCACGTCGCTCGTCGCCACGGCGTTCATCATCGCGCTGCTCCCCCTGATCTCCCTCGGCTGGACCGTCGTGTCGCAGGGCCTCGCACGATTCGACGTGGCCTTCTTCTCGGAGTCCATGCGGAACGTCATCGGCGACGGGGGCGGTGCGCTGCACGCCATCGTCGGAACCCTCGAGATCACCCTCCTGACGGCCGTGATCTCCGTGCCGATCGGGCTGCTCACCTCCATCTACCTGGTGGAGTACGGGCGCGGGATGCTCGCCCGCGGCATCACCTTCTTCGTCGACGTGATGACGGGCATCCCGTCGATCGTGGCCGGCCTCTTCGCCTACGCGCTGTTCGCCCTGTTCCTCGGCCCCGGCATCCGCAACGGGTTCATGGGCGCCGTCGCCCTCTCCGTGCTGATGATCCCGGTGGTGGTGCGATCCAGCGAGGAGATCCTGCGGATCGTTCCCAACGAGCTGCGCGAGGCCGCCCTGGCCCTCGGCGTGCCGAAGTGGCTGACCATCCTCAAGGTCGTGCTTCCCACCTCCATCGCCGGTCTCGTCACGGGGGTGATGCTCGCCATCGCCCGCGTGATCGGCGAGACCGCACCGCTGCTCATCGTCGCCGGCTTCACGACGAGCATGAACTACGACCCGTTCAGCGACCGGATGATGGCACTCCCGCTCTTCGTCTACACGCAATACGGCCAGGCCGCCGGATTGCACGCGCAGGCCTCGATCGACCGCGCCTGGACGGGTGCCCTCGTCCTCATCATCATCGTGATGCTCCTCAACCTGGTCGGACGCATCATTGCCAAGGTCTTCGCCCCCAAGTACGGCCGCTGAGCCGCGACAACCCGTAGCCTGAAGGAAACCATGTCCAAGCGCATCGAAGTCAACGACCTCAACGTCTACTACAGCGCCTTCCGCGCGGTGGAGGGCGTGTCGCTCACCATCGAGCCCCGCACCGTCACCGCCTTCATCGGGCCGTCCGGCTGCGGCAAGTCGACGTTCCTCCGCACGCTGAACCGGATGCACGAAGTCATCCCCGGCGCGTACGTCGAGGGCGAGGTCCTCATCGACGGCAACAACCTGTACGGCGCGGGCGTGGACCCGGTCCTGGTGCGTCGCCAGGTGGGCATGGTGTTCCAGCGCCCGAATCCGTTCCCGACCATGAGCATCCGCGACAACGTGCTGGCCGGTGTGAAGCTGAACAACCGCCGGATGTCGAAGGGCGAGTCGGACGAGCTGGTCGAGCGGTCGCTGCGGGGCGCGAACCTGTGGAACGAGGTCAAGGACCGCCTCAACCTGCCCGGCTCCGGCCTCTCGGGCGGGCAGCAGCAGCGCCTCTGCATCGCACGCGCGATCGCCGTCTCGCCCGATGTGCTGCTGATGGACGAGCCGTGCTCGGCCCTCGACCCGATCTCGACGCTCGCGATCGAGGACCTCATCGAGGAGCTGAAGAACGAGTACACGATCGTGATCGTGACCCACAACATGCAGCAGGCTTCGCGGGTCTCCGACCGCACCGCATTCTTCAACATCGCGGGCACCGGCAAGCCCGGCAAGCTGATCGAGTACAACGACACGAACCTGATCTTCTCGAACCCGACCGAGCAGGCCACCGAGGACTACGTCTCCGGCCGCTTCGGCTGATCCATCCGGGAGGTCGCACTTTCTGGGCACAGAAATGCCGGGCCGCAGAACGCCTCTCGGCGCGAGGCCGCTCGAAGCGGCTAGTTTTGGAGCCCGGGGTTACTGCGGCCCGGCGGATTCCAGTGTACAGGAGCGTCTCCCGCGGGTCTCGGCGTGGCGTTCGCAGCCAGAGAACGTGGATGCGGCTGAGCCGGGTCCGACGGCGGTGCGACTCACGGCATCCCGCGGCTGACGGCATCCCGCGGCTCAGTGCATCCCGCGGCATCCCGCGACTCACTGCATCCCGCGGCTCACGGCATCCCGATCCGGAACCTCAGTCGAGCGAATCCGACCGCCACAGCCGTGCGCACACCGTGAGCTCCTCGGCCGTGCGGGTGAAACGCAGGGCACGGGTCGTCAGCTCGCTCGCGCGATCCGGGTCGACCGCGTCCCGGTCGTCGGCCACGGACGCCGCGCCGGATGCCGCCACCCGGCAGAAAGCGGCGGCCCGGTCCAGGGCGACCGCGAAATCCCCCTCGAACAGCCCGCGGAGGATGCGGTCGGCGAGTTCCGTGATCTCCGCCGGGCCCGTCGGGTTGGGCGCCCCGGCGACGACGACGTCGATGGACGCCAGCCCTTCGCTGCCCCGCTGGTACAGGTACGCCGTGCCCTCCGCATCCTGTCGGATGAGCAGTCGCAGCAGGTAGATGCGCCACAGGGCGCCCGGCAGGCTCTTGGCGTTCGACCGGGACCACAGCTCGGCGAGCGCATCGATGCCGTGCGCATCGGTGAAGGCGACCAGCCGGTCCACCACCTCCGGGTCCGGATCGGCTCGCACGCGTGCCAGCAGCGCCTGTGCGGTCTCATGGGCGACCCTGCTGATCTGGGCAGGGTCCTCCCCTCCGAGGAACGCCTCGAACATTCCGCTCGTGAACAGCGTGGGCTTGTGGAACCGGTCCGGCATCCCTCCATTCTGCCCCCGCCACGGGGACGGGTGAATCCACGCTAGATTGGTGGTGAGGGCCTGTAGCTCAGTTGGCAGAGCATCGGACTTTTAATCCGCGGGTCGTGGGTTCGAGCCCCACCGGGCCCACCCTTACAGTCATTGGGATCCCCGGGGTTCGCCGGGGCGCCGGGGATCGCCGGGGCGAAGCAGACCTGCACGCTCGGCGTCTGCCACTTGGGCAGGATAGGCGCGCCGTCAGTCCCCAGCCGCTAGTCCGGCAAGCTTCAGGAGCTTCGGTGTCAACGCGACTCCGAGACGGAATGTGGTTCCGTTCGATGCGGTCCTGCAACCGGATAGCTCGACGGTCAGTTCGCTGCGGGCTGTCCGACTCCAGAAGGCGAAATGGGCGGACTCGCCGTCGTCCATCGGGCAGTTGATCGGCCCCGTGTTGTATGTACCCGCGTGATCCAGGAAAGACGCCAACTCGGCGGCATCCTTCGCGCTGTACACAGCGGCGCTCGACACGAGCGACTCGGACTGCTGCATGCTGCCGTAGTGACACACCAGGACGCCGGTCGGCCTGATCGGCACCAACTGGGAGTGAGCACCCGGGAGCGTCGACGCGGTCAATTTCGACACGGGTCGGGCCGGACACGACGCCGCCTCCCCTGCAGGGTGGGAAGCAACCGGTGCAGAAGGCGCTGACGGGGTGCACCCGGCAAGTGCCAGCGCGCATGCGGCAGCAGCGACCAGGACCCCGGACCGCCGCATCGCCGCCATAGGAACACGATAGACCTCCCGTGCTGTCCGGCGGGGAGATTCGTGACACCCCCTCCGCCGCCCGGACCGGGCGTGCGCACGAGGGTCGCGGGCCGGCGACTGCTGCGGTTTGGAACGTTTGCGGGTGCTCGCGCACGCGCAGTTGTACCGAGCCGCCGCATTCGCGTCGAGAGTGACGCTCGGAGGTCGGCCTCTACGCCGGAGCAGCGGTGCCGCAGGCGTTACGTGCACGGTGAGCGGGCGGCCCGCCGCGGCCCGCCGCCCGCCGCGGCCCGCGGCCCGCGGCGGCATGCGGCATGCGGCATGCGGCGGCCCGCGGCCTGCGGTCACGCGTCCGTCGGCGGCCAAGCGGGTGACTGCTGCGATTCGGTACGTTTGCCGGTGCTCGCCCACCCGCAGACGTAACGAATTGCCGCATTCGCGGCCGAGCCGGCACCAAGCTCGGCGGCGACGCGTCGGCAAACCTTGGCCGGAAGCCTCCCTCGGAGAGGCCGGATACGACATGCTGGATGGCGTGGAGCCCCAGGTAGACGAGCCCGCCGCCCATGCCGGCATCGACGGCGTCCCGCGCGCCGACCCGCGCGGCGTCCCGCGCGCCGACCCGCGCGCCGACCCGTGCGGCGCCCTCCGCGGCGCCGCCGCCGCGGAGGAGGATGCGCCGACGCGCGGATGGCCGGAGCGCGAGGCGAGAGGTGGGAACGGTCGCAGCGCGTCTGCGACGCCCGGCGGCGTCGACCTGTGGTGGTGGCTCGGTGCTCTCGCGCTGGGGTGCCTCGCCGCCATCCTGATCCTGGCGACGGCCCTGCACACCGAGTTTCCGTTGTTCTCGGAGGCGTCCGCCGCCCGGGGACGCGACTGTGCGACGATCCGCAGCGCGCGCCACGCCCTCGAGCCCGCCCTGGAGCTGCAGCTCGACGCGCTCGCAGCGCATCCCGTCGAGGCGGGTTCCGGCATCCGGCATGCGGTGGATGCGTTCCGCGCCTCCACCGCGGACATTGCGACTCCGGCCGTGTCCGGCGCCCTCTCGCCGGTCCAAGGCGACCTCGAACGGCTCGCCGACGCCGTCGACGGCGCGGCGATGGTCGACGACCCGGTTCACGCCGTTCAGTCGGCGCGTGACGCCATGGCGGATCTGCAGGACTCCTGGGGAGGCGCGCTCGCGCGCGTGTGCGCCTAGCGCCTGCCTAGCGCCTGCCTAGCGCCTGCGCCTAGCGTCCGCGCCGCGCCGCGCCCGAGCCCGAGCCCGAGCGCGAGCGCCTAGCGCCTCCGCCGTAGCGTCCGCGCCGCGCCCGCGCCCGAGCCCGCAGCGTCAGCCGGCGACGAACGCCCCGACGGTGAGCAGCGAGACGGATTCGGAGGTGCAGGCGGTCACGCCGGTGTCCTTGATGAAGAGCGACTCCGTCGATCCGGGCGGGTACACCCGGAAGCCGTCCGCCGGCTTCGGCTTGCACTCGGACTCGGAGTAGTTGAGCGCCTGCACGATCCGCAGCGGCGCCTGGGCTGTGCCTCCCGGCTGGAGCACGACGGTGGGATGCGGCTTGCTCCGGTCGAGCTGTGCCGCCGCTCCCAGCTGGGTGCCGTTCCCGTCGCCGACGAAGGAGACGCCGGGCCAGCCCTGAAGGGAGCACTCGGTGGAGCCGTTGTTGGTGAGGACGATGCTGACCTCGACGCTTCCCGCCGCTCCCCCGCCGCCCTGCCCGATGACGCCGCTGAGCGTGCCGGTGTCGCACTGCCCGTTGATCGGGACCGCGGTGGTCGTGCCGGTGGGCCGCGGCGTGGCCGATGGCGAGTCCGAGGACGAGGACGAGGCGGACGCACTGTCCGTCGTCGGCGCCGAGTCCGGCGTGGTGCAGCCGGCCAGCACGAACGCCAGCGTGAGAGCGACAAGAGCGGAGCCCGCGAAGCGCGGAGCAGGGATGCCAGTCATGTGGCCATTCAACCGGTGTCGACAGGGAAGCGCCTGCGACTCGCCGGACGGCCGCCGGACGGCCGCCGGACCGCCGGCGGACGGCCGCCGGACCGCCGGCGGACGGCCGCCGGACGGCCGCCGGTACGGAAGCGGTGCCGGGCTCTCGTGCGACTAGCGGGTAGCGGCGTCGAACAGTTGCTCGCCGGCGAGGCGGGCGGCGTCGGGCGTGCCGCCGCGCACGGCGGCGCTCGCGGAGGCGCCGTCGAACAGCAGCGTCAGCTGCTCGGCGAGGAGGCGCGGCCGGCGGGCGCCGGCCGCAACGGCCTGCCGCTCGAAGTACGCCGTCAGCTCGTCCTTGAAGCGCCGGGCGACCACGGCGGCGGGATGTTCCCGGTCGCGCAGTTCGGTGGCCACGTTGACGAAGGGGCAGCCGAAGAAGTCGCCGGCCTCGGCGGCCGTCTGGAGCGCGTCGAACACGTGGAGGGTGCGCTCGCGCGGGGTCTGCTCCTCGTCGTCCGAGAAGTACCCGGCGACCACGCGCGGGCCGTACTCCCGGAGCATCGCGGCGACGATGTCGTCCTTGCCCTCGAAGTGCTGGTAGACGGAGCGCTTGGAGACCTCGGCCTCCTGCGCGAGCCGGTCGACGCCCACCGCGTTGACGCCCTCGCGGATGAACAACCGCGCCGCTGCCGCCAGCACGCGGTCGCGCGGCTTCGGCCGGGGGAGGGTGGACGTCGTGCTCACGCGTCTCATCCTAGAGCCGAGCTTGCAAAAAGTAAACCGATCTGTGTACATTGCAGGTACACCGATCTGTTTACTTTGGAAGGACTCCCCATGACCGACATCACCGGACGTGTCGCCCTCGTCACCGGCGCCAACCGCGGCCTCGGCGCCGCCTTCGTCGCGGAGCTCCTCGAGCGCGGCGCGATCAAGGTCTACGCCGCCGCACGGCGCCCCGAGAGCATCGTCGCGGACGACCCGCGCGTCATCCCCCTGCAGCTGGATGTGACCGACGCCGACAGCATCCGCCGCGCCGCCGCCGTGGCCACCGACGTGACCGTGCTCGTCAACAACGCGGGAATCGCGTCCGACCAGTCGCTCGTGTCCGGCGACCTCGACGTGATCCGGCATGAGTTCGACACCAACTTCTGGGGTCCGGTGCTGATCACCCGCGCCTTCACGCCGGTGCTCGAGGCGAATGGAGGCGGCGCCGTCGTGAACATGCACTCGGCGCTCAGCTGGCTCGGCACCGGCTCGTACAGTGCGACGAAGGCGGCACTCTGGTCCGCGAGCAACTCGGCCCGGGTGGAGCTGGCGGACGCTGGCATCCAGGTGGTCGGCGTCCACGTCGGCTACGTCGACACCGACATGGCCGCACACGCCACCGGCGAGAAGGTGCCGCCGCGCCAGGTCGTGGAGGAGGCGCTGGACGCCGTGGCGGCGGACGAAGCGGAGGCGGTCGTCGGCGACACCGCGCGCTACGTTAAGTCGCACCTCCACGAGGACGTCCGCGCGCTCTACCCCCAGCTGGCCAGGTAGGCCTCCCCGCCGAACCCCTCCGGCCGGATGCCCCAGCTCACCGTCCACGTCTCGCCCGGCTCCAGCCAGCGCAGGCCGCGACCGGAGTTGAGGGCGTCCGCCGGCGCGGTCATCGGCTCGATGGCGAGAGCCACTCCTCCCGGCTTCGTGGCGAAGGATCGGTGGGTGAACACCTGCACGTAGCGGAAGGCCTCGTCCCCCCAGAGCACGAGGCGCCGGCCGTCGTCGGCGGCGAGCACATGCTCCGCCGGTCCGTCCGGCAGGTCGCCGTAACCGGTGTCCAGCTCGAGCTCGCTGAGGCGGCGGCCGCCGGACAGGTCGAACGGCGTGCCCTCGACGGCCGACTCCCCGATGACGTTGCTGCGCTCGTCCGTCTGAAAGCGGGTGCGCGCGGCGACGGTCACCGTCAGCTGCTCGGGCGGCACATCGCCGATGCGGACGTAGGGATGCGCGCCCACCGCGACGGGCGCCGGCACCTCGCCCGCGTTGCTGATCGTGTGGGTGACCTGCAGGCCGTCGGTGTGGAGCTCGTGCGTGACGGCGGTCTCGAGCAGGAACGGATATCCCGGCTCGGGGAAGATGGCAGCAGCCTGCGTCACGGTCGAGTCCGTCCGGTCCACCAGTTCGTAGGGACGGCGGCGCAACAGCCCGTGGATGGCGTTGCCCTTCGCCGGTTCCGTCAGGTCCAGCTGCCGGGGCTCGCCCTCGAACTCCCACCGGCCGTCGGCGACCCGGTTGGGCCACGGCACCAGGACGATGCCGCAGGCCGAGGGCGGCTGCTCCCCGGCGGGATACGGCTCCGTCAGGTCCGATTCCGCGAAGCGGAGCGACCGGATACCGGCCCCCACCTGCACGATCGTGGCGCTGAGGTCGCCGAAGTCGAGTTCGTACTGTTCACCGGTCGCAGGACGCATGGAACCAGGGTAGGCCTCAGGCGACGACCACTGGGAGACCTGCGTCCCGCAATGCCGTCACAGCGGCATGGGGAGCGGATGCGCCCGTGATCAACTCGGCCACCTCATCCACTGCGGCGATCCGCCCCAGGTGCGTTCGGTCGAGTTTGGAGCCGTCGGCCACGACGACCGCGCGCTCCGCCGAGCGGACCATGACGCGTTTCAGGTCGGCCTCCGGCAGGTTCACGTTGGTGATGCCGCCGGTGGGATGCACGCCCGTGCAGCCGATGAACGCCACGTCGGCATGCATGCGTTCCAGCAGCACAGCGGCCAGCGGCTCCACCAGGGAGTGCTGCAGCGGCCGCAGGGTCCCGCCGGTCACCACGACGGCGAAGCGCGGGATGGCGCGCTCGAGCTCCAGGGCGATGGTCAGGCCGTTGGTGATGACGGTCACGTTCTCGAGGTCGTCGCGCTCGACGAGGGCGCGCGCGATGGCGGCCGTCGTCGTGCCCACATCCAGGAGGACACTGCTCCCGGAGGCGACCATGGCGGCAGCGGTCTGACCGATGCGGCGCTTCTCGTCGGCGGACGACTCCAGCGCCTCCTCGAAGCTCGCCTCGCGCATCCCCGCCGTTCGCAGCACGGCCCCACCGTGGATGCGGCGGATGCTCTGCTCGCGATCGAGCGCATCCAGATCGCTGCGGACCGTCACGTCGGAGACCTGGAACGCCTCGCTCAGGTCGGAGACGCGGGCGAAGCCGGCACGGCCGATCAGCTCCAGCATCCGCTCGCGGCGGAGGGCTGCGGGCAGCGGTTCGGTCATAGGCCCATGCTGGAACGCTTGCGAATCCTTGTCAATACGAAAGCTGTTGTCGTATTCTTGCTTTCGGAATCGAAAGGATGGCATGGCCGCGATCACGAAGCGCCCCACTCGTCTCTCCGACGGCCGGGAGCTCATCTACTACGACGACGCCGACACGACGCTGAACGCCGAGCGCAAGCCCGACCTGCGCGAGCCGGCACCGCGACCGGCGACGGCCACCATGCGGCAGGATCCACTCACCGGCGAGTGGGTCTCCATCGCGGCGGCACGGCAGAACCGCGTCATGCTCCCGCCCGCGGAACTCGACCCGCTGGCGCCGGCCACGCCATCCAATCCCTCGGAGATCCCCGATCTCTACGACGTCGCGGTGTTCGAGAACAAGTCGCCGTCGTTCGGTCCGCTGCTGGAGGACGGGAACGCGCCGGAAGGGATCGCGGAGCTCGCGACCGTCGGACTGGGCCGCACGCGGACCTCGGTCGGCCGCTGCGAAGTGGTCTGCTTCAGCCCGGCCACGACCGGCTCGTTCGGGAGCCTCACGCCGTCGCGAGCCCGCACGGTCATCGAAGCCTGGGCCGACCGGACGACGCAGCTCTCCGCGCTGCCCGGCGTGCAGCAGGTCTTCCCGTTCGAGAACCGCGGGGAGGCGATCGGCGTCACGCTGCACCACCCGCACGGCCAGATCTACGCCTACCCGTACATCACGCCGCGGACCGCGGCACTCCTGCGCTCGCTGGACTCCTACGGACCCACGCTCTTCGCCGACATCCTGGAGCGAGAGCGCGCGTCCGGGCGCGTGGTGCTCGCGGGTGAGCACTGGACCGCATTCGTGCCCTTCGCGGCACGCTGGCCCATCGAGATCCACGTGCTGCCCCACCGGCACGTCGCCGACCTCGCCGAGACGAACGCGGCGGAGCGCGACGAGCTCGCGACACTGTACCTGCGGGTGCTGCGCGGCGTGGATGCGCTCTACGACTCCCCCACCCCGTACATCGCGGCGTGGCACCAGGCTCCGGTCGGGGTCCGGAGGGACGAGATCCGGCTGATGCTGCAGCTGACGTCGCCGCGGCGCGGCGCGGATAAGCTGAAGTTCCTGGCCGGCTCGGAGGCCGCCATGGGTGCGTGGATCGGCGATGTCCCGCCGGAGCAGGCGGCCGCGGCCCTCCGCGAGGCGATCGCCCGCGCCGATGAGGCGGACCCCGTCGGCGCGCTCCCGGTCGAGGTGACCGGGCTCGTCACCGCGGCGGCGGGCGCGCCGGCCGGCTCGGCCGAGGCGACCGCATCCGGCGCGACCGCATCCACGGGCGCCGCATCCACGGGCGCCGCATCCGGCGGCGCATCCACTCCCGACACGAACACCGCCAACGACCGAGAGGCTGACCGATGACCGACCTGCGAACGGGAATCCGCGACGACTTCATCCAGACCTTCGGCCGCGAACCCGACGGCATCTGGTCGGCGCCGGGGCGCGTGAACCTGATCGGCGAGCACACGGACTACAACCTGGGGTTCGTGCTGCCGTTCGCCATCAACCGCCGGACGCTCGCGGCGATCGGCGTCCGCGACGACCGCGTCCTGCGCGTCGGCAGCACGTTCGCGGACGAACTGGTGGAGGTCGCCATCGACGACCTCTCGCCCGAGATCCTGAGCGGCTGGGCCGCGTATCCCCTGGGCGTCGCCTGGGCGATGAGCGAGTTCGGGGTCGACCTCGCCGCCGTGCCCGGCATGGACATCCTCCTCGACTCCAACGTGCCGGTCGGCGCCGGCTTGTCGTCGTCCGCGGCGATCGAGAGCGCCGTCGGTCTCGCACTCGACGAGCTCTGGAGGCTAGGACTCGACCGGCGCACGCTCGCACGCGTCGGGCAGCGCGCGGAGAACGTCGCGGCCGGCGCACCCACCGGGATCATGGACCAGTCCGCATCCCTCCTCGGCGAGCCGGACGCCGCCGTGTTCCTGGACTGCCGCTCGCTCGAGTCGGAGGTCGTCCCGCTCGGCCTCGAAGCCGCCGGGCTCGAGATCCTCATCATCAACACGGGCGTCACGCATGCGCACGCGGACGGCGGGTACGCCGAGCGCAGGGCGTCCTGCGAAGAGGGGGCGCGCATCCTCGGAGTGGAGTCCCTCCGGGATGTCTCGCTCGCCGACCTCGACCGGGCGCGCGAGCTGCTCGACGACGTGACCTTCCGCCGGGTGCGCCACGTCGTCACCGAGGACCAGCGCGTGCTCGACACCGTGCGGACGCTGCGCGAGCAGGGACCGGCCGCGATCGGGGAACTGCTGGACGCATCCCATGTCTCGATGCGCGACGACTTCGAGATCTCGGTGCCGGAGCTCGACCTCGCGGTCGAGACGGCGCAGGCGAACGGCGCGATCGGCGCGCGGATGACCGGCGGCGGCTTCGGCGGCTCGGCCATCGCGCTGGTGCCGTCCGACGCCCTCAGCCGCGTGCTCGTGGCGCTCGACGGCGCGTTCGCCGAGCACGGCTTCGGGCAGCCGGAGCTGTTCACCGTGCGCCCCTCCGAGGGCGCCCGCCGCGAGTCCTGACGCGTCCCGCTCGTTCCGCCCTCCGCGCCTCCGCGCCTCCGCCGCTCCCCGCTCCGCCGCTCCCCGCTCCGCCCCTCCCCGGCTCCGCCCCTCGCCGCGAGGTGCTCGTAGGTGCACCGCCCCACGGCGTGTCGTCTGCAAGAACGAGCACCTCGCGCATCCGCACTCCACCGTACGCCCTCCGCCTCCCCCTCCCGCTCCTCCGCCTCCGCCTCCCCGCGCTCCGCCCCTCCGCGCTCCGCCCCTCCCCCGCGAAGTGCTCGCAGGTGCAGCGCCCCACGGCGTGTCGCCTGCAACAACGAGCACCTCGGGCATCGGCCCTCCCCCCTCCACTCCCCTGCTTCGCGCCTCCCCCCTCCCCCCCTCCCCCCTCCGCGCCTCCCGCCTCCCCGCGAAGTGCTCGTTGTTGCAGCGCCCCGCGGCGTGTCGCCTGCAACAAGGAGCACTTCGCGGGCAGAGGGCGGGCGCGTTCACCCGGGCGTTACCGGAGGCGGGCAGACTGGGAGGGTGAGCGGACAGGGAGCGCGGGAGCCGGAGGTGACCTGGCTCGACCCGGACACCGTCCAGCTGCGGCAGCCGAAGGCGTCGCACTGGGAGGCGCCCTTCCTCTACCTGCTGTTCGGGCGGGAGCGGGCCCTCCTGATCGACACCGGCGCGACCTCCGATGAGGGGCAGTTTCCACTGCGCGCGGCGATCGATCGGCTGATCGCCGAGTGGCTGCGCCGCAACCCGGTCGTCTTCGTCCGTCCGTATCCCCTGGTCGTCGCCCATTCGCACGCTCACGGCGACCACATCGCCGGTGACCCGCTGCTGCGCGACCGGCCCGGCACGACCGTCGTCGGGACGAGTCCCGCCGAGGTGATCGGGTTCTTCGGCTTCCGGTCCTGGCCGGAGGAGACGGTCGCCTTCGACCTCGGGCGTCGTGTGATCGACGTGATCGGGGGACCCGGCCACGAGCCGTCGGCGGTCGTGTTCTTCGACCGGAGGACGGGCATCCTGTTCACCGGGGACACCGTCCTCCCGGCGCGACTGTACGTTCGGGACCTGCCGCAGTTCCGCGCGACGATCGAGCGGCTGATCCGCTTCCGGGACGACCCTCCGGCGCCGGTGCGGGAGGTGCGCGGCGCACACATCGAGATGTCGTCGACGCCTGGCGAGGACTATCCCGCCGGGACCGTCGACCAGCCGGATGAGGCGCCGCTTCCGCTGCGCCCCGGCGTCCTCGACCGCGTGCTCTCCGCCCTCGACGACCTGCGCGGTGAGCCGGGCGAGCGCATCGTCCGCAAGCGCTTCATCCTCGTCCTCGACCGCTGACCCACCCCACCCCGCCCTCAGCCCCACCATCGAGTCCGCAGAGACTGCACGCGATACGCCGCCGCACCGTGCAATCTCTGCGGACTCGACGGTGGGGCTGGGGCGGGGGGCTGGGTCAGGAGAGGCGGCGCTCGGCGGTCTCGACGACGTTCTGCAGCAGGAGGGCGCGGGTCATCGGTCCGACGCCGCCCGGGTTCGGCGAGATCCATCCGGCGACCTCGGCGACCTCGGGCGACACGTCGCCGGCGACGACGCTCCTGCCGGTGAGCGGATCCTCCACCCGGCTCACGCCGACGTCGAGCACCACCGCGCCCGGCTTGACGTCGGCGGCGGTCACCAGGCCCGCCACTCCGGCCGCCGCCACGATGACGTCCGCCCGGCGGAGGTGCTCGCCGAGGTACCGCGTGCCGGTGTGGGTCAGCGTCACCGTCGCGTTGAACTCGCGGCGGGTGAGGAGGGAGCCGATGGCGCGCCCGACGGTGACGCCGCGGCCGACGACGACCACATCCGCGCCGCGGAGGTCGATGTCGTGACGCAGCATCAGCTCGATGATGCCGCGCGGCGTGCACGGCAGCGGCGAGGTGATCGGGCGGCCCACGTTGAGCATCAGCCGGCCGAGGTTCGTGGGGTGCAGGCCGTCCGCATCCTTCGCCGGGTCGACCAGTTCGAGGATGGCGTCGGTGTCGAGGTGCGCCGGCAGCGGGAGCTGCACGATGAAGCCGGTGCAGTCCGGGTCGGCGTTGAGCTCCTCGACGACGGCCTCGAGCTCGGCCTGCGAGGTCTCGGCCGGCAGGTCGCGGCGGATGGAGGCGATGCCGACCTCTGCGCAGTCGCGGTGCTTGCCGGCGACGTACCACTGCGAGCCCGGGTCATCGCCGACGAGGATGGTGCCCAGACCCGGGACGATCCCCCGCGCACGCAGGGCATCCACCCGCTCCTTCAGCTCGGCTTTGATCGCGGCGGCCGTCGCCTTCCCATCCAGAATCCGTGCCGTCACGCGTCGTTCCTCTCGTGCGAGCCGACGGTTCCCGAGGTCTTCGAGCGGATCCGCGTGGACTGCTCGAAGAACTCGGGAACCGAAGGCGCAGGGATGGGTCAGATCGAGGAGGGCAGCTCGACGGGGAAGGCGTCCTGACCCGAGGGGGTCAGGCCCGGGTAGAGCGGGAAGGCCGCCGTGAGCGCGTCCACGCGGGCGCGGAGGGCGCGCGTGTCGGCACCGGGACGGAGCGCGAGCGCGATGATGTCGGCCACCTCGGTGAACTCGGTGTCGCCGAAACCGCGCGTCGCGAGCGCCGGGGTGCCGATGCGCAGGCCGGAGGTCACCATCGGCGGGCGCGGGTCGAACGGGACCGCGTTGCGGTTCACCGTGATCCCGACCTCGTGCAGCACGTCCTCCGCCTGCTGACCGTCGAGCTCCGAGGTACGGAGGTCGGCGAGCACCAGGTGGACGTCCGTGCCGCCGGTGAGCACATCCACACCGGCCGCCCGCGAGTCCTCGGCGGTGAGCCGCGAGGCGAGCAGCTGGGCGCCGCGGATGGTGCGCGCCTGGCGGTCCTTGAACTCCTCGGTCGCCGCCAGCTTGAACGCGGTGGCCTTCGCAGCGATCACGTGCATGAGCGGGCCGCCCTGCTGGCCGGGGAAGACGTTCGAGTTGAGCTTCTTCGCCAGCTCCGTGTCCCGGCTGACGATGAAGCCGGAGCGCGGGCCGCCGATGGTCTTGTGCACTGTGGAGCTGACGACGTCCGCGTACGGGACGGGCGAGGGATGCAGCCCAGCGGCGACGAGACCGGCGAAGTGCGCCATGTCGACCCAGAGCTTCGCGCCCACCTCGTCCGCGATCTCGCGGAACGCCGCGAAGTCGAGCTGACGGGGGTAGGCGGACCAGCCGGCGATGATCACGCGCGGCTTGTGCTCGATCGCCTTGTCGCGCACGACGTTCATGTCGACGAGGAAGGTCTCCGGGTCGACGCCGTAGGACACGGCGTTGTAGAGCTTCCCGGAGAAGTTGAGCTTCATGCCGTGGGTGAGGTGCCCACCGTGGGCGAGCTCCAGGCCCAGGATGGTGTCGCCGGGCGTCGCGATCGCCGACAGCACCGCCGCGTTCGCGGAGGCTCCGGAGTGCGGCTGCACGTTCGCGTACTCGGCGCCGAAGAGGGCCTTCGCCCGGTCGATCGCCAGCTGCTCGGCGATGTCGACGTACTCGCAGCCGCCGTAGTAGCGGCGGCCGGGGTAGCCTTCCGCGTACTTGTTGGTGAGCACCGAGCCGACCGCTTCGAGCACGGCACGCGGCACGAAGTTCTCGGAGGCGATCATCTCGAGGTAGTCGCGCTGGCGACCGAGCTCGAGCTGCAGCACCTCCGCGATCTCGGGGTCGACTTCCGCGAGTGGTGCGGTGAACGTCGAGGGGAGGGTATCGGTCATTGCCGGCTCCTTCGTACAGGGATGGACCAATTCGTAGCGACCCAGGCGCGCGGCCGCATCCATCCGTGTTTCGAGGTACCGTGTCGCTCCCCGATGGTGACCATCTGAGCGCCAGTCGCGACGGGCCAAGCATAGCAAAGCACAGGGTGCGCGTAACCCGTGCGGCCGGTCGGCCGCCTCCGCCGACGACGGCTCACGGACGCCGGGGGCTCACGGATGTCCGCCGGCTCACGGATACCCGACGAACCACAGCAGCACGATCGCGACCGGCTGGAGCGCGACGCACGCGATCAGCGCGGCCTTCCGCGCACGCCGGTGACGGGTGAGCCCGCGCGCTCCCGCCAGCGGCGAGAGCGGCAGGAGCAGCCGGAACGTGCTCTGCTGCGGCAGGAACACCGCGAACAGATAGAGCCCGTAGCTGGCCGCGTAGGCGACCAGCTCCGTCCCGAGCGCACGGATGGATGGCCGGGTGATCACCCACGCGTAGCCGGCGATGATCGAGATGACGATGAGCGCGCCGAGGATGCTGAGGTACCGCCAGCTGAGCAGGAACCACGGTGTCAGGGGGATGAAGGCGACCTTGCCGATGAACCCGGTCCACCAGGACAGCTCGGTGCTGATGTACGCGTCGCCCGTGCCGGTGACGGCCGCGGCGATGATCGGCCAGGACAGGCCGGCGACGGCCGTGAGTGCCCCGGTGAGGACGATCGCGAGCCGCTCGCGCGGCCGGAACCCGTCGCCTCCGCGCCGGGCGTTGATGGTGCGAACGAGCAGCACGATGAAGAGGGCCAGCGGCAGGGCCAGCGCGCCCGGCCGGGTGAAGGCCGCGGCGACGCCGAACGGCAGCATCAGCCAGTAGCGGCGATGCACCATCGCCAGCAGCGCGGCGAACATCAGGAAGAAGAACATGCTCTCGGCGTAGGCGATCTGCAGCACGAACGAGAGCGGGCCGAAGCAGAAGAACGCCGTCGCCCAGAACGCGCTGGAGACGCCGGCGCGCGCCGCCACCAGCCGGAACAGGACAACGCTCGCCGCGGCGCCGAAGGCCATCGCCACCACGAAGCCGGCCGGATAGAAGCTCAGCCCGGTGAACAGCATGACCACGCGTGCGGCCATCGGGAACAGCGGAAGGAAGGCCCACGGATTCTGCTGCACCGAGCCGTCGCTGTCCAGCGGCAGGGACGTCGGGTAGCCCTGCTCGACGATCTGGCTGTAGTACGCGCCGTCCCACGATCCCGAGAAGGTGAAGAACGTCGGGTCCATCAGGGGACTCGAGTAGTCCCAGTGGCCGAGGTTCGCCGCGACGAACAGCGCCAGCATGAGCGTGGTCGTCAGCAGCCGCGAGACGGCATAGACGACGAGCACGGCCGCCCACCACGGCACCTCGCGCCCGGCGAAGCGCAACCGGCGAGGAACACGCAGCGGGCCCGAGAGGTCCGGCCGCCTGGTGCTCGTCGTCCCCGCTGTCATCGTCCCATCCGGTTGAGTATCGGCTGATCGCCTCTTGGATGGTACCCGTGACCCGGTGGTGCCCGGCAGAGGTTGACTCCGGCCTGAGAAGGTCTTCATCCGGCGCCGCGGCGTCGTTGCGGGCGTCGCCGCTCGCCGCGGCGTCGCGGCGCAGCCGCCGGCGTCCGTCTGCTGCGTTTTGGAACATGTGCGGTCGGGCGAGCAACCGCAGACGTTACAAACCGCAGCACAACGAACCCGGACGGGTTCCGACGGGAGGCGACCGCGTCGCGCCACACGGGCGGCGCCTCCCGGCGAATCCTTCAGGGGTAGCTATTTCACGCTGCCCGCGGTCAGTCCGCCGACCAGTCGCTTCTCGATGAGCATGAAGAGGATCACCACGGGGATGACGGCGACCACGGACACGGCGAACACGTACTGCCAGGCCGCGTCGTACTGGCCGACGAACTTGGTGAGAGCCACGGAGAGCGGCTGGTTGGCGTCCGTCGACAGGATCACCAGGCTGGCCGCGAACTCGTTCCAGGACGCGACGAAGGTGTAGATGATCGCGGTCACGATCCCGGGCCAGACCAGCGGCAGCTGGACCCGGAACAGCACCGTCCACTTGCCCGCGCCGTCCAGCTGGGCGGCCTCGTCGACCTCCTGGGGCACGCCGGAGAAGAAGCTGTGCATGATCCAGATGGCGAACGCCAGGTTGAAGGCCGCGTTCACCAGGATCATCGCCAGCCACGTGTCGTTGATCCCGAGCGCCACCATCTCCTTGAACAGGCCCGTGGCGAGCACCGTGGGCTGCAGCATCTGCGTGACGATCACCAGGAAGAGGAAGACCCCCCGGCCGGGAAAGCGGAACCGCGCGGTGTAGTACGCGGCCGGTACGCACACGACCAGCACCAGGGCCGTCGCGAAGACGGAGATCACGATGGTGGAGATCAGGTTGTACGGCAGCGGCGTCTCGGGCGTCGACCACATCGTGAGGTAGTTCTCGGGATGCCACTGCTCGGGCAGGTAGGTCGGCGGGACGGCGAGGATGTTGTTCCGGCTCTTGAACGAGCCGGTGAGCATGATCAGGTACGGAGCGATGAAGACGAGCGCGATGACGATCCCGGCGATCGTCTTCCCGGCGACGCGCCAGGAGGACCCGGACGCTCGCGGACGCCGGCGCGGCGCCGTCGGAGCGCCGGCGATCAGGGTGGGGGCCGGCGCGGTCACGAGACCTCCTTCATGGGTTTGACGATCCAGAGGTACAGCCCGACGACGACCAGCACGATCAGGAAGTTGATCACGCTGAGCGCGCTGGAGAGGTCGATCCGCTGCTCGTTCTGCAGCAGCTTGAAGACGTAGGTCGTCGTCGTATCGGCCTTGTACCCGGGGATGGATCCGGTCATCAGCTTCAGGATCGGCAGCGAGTTGAACACGTTAATGATGTTGATGAGGGTCGCCAGCGCGATCGCGTTCCGGAGGTTCGGCAGGGTCACGCCGAAGTAGGAGCGGAAGGCGCCCGCTCCATCCACCTTGGCCGCCTCGAGCATGTCGCCCGGGATGCCGGCCAGGCCCGCGAGGATCGTGTACGTCGTGAACGGCAGCGACACGAACACCGCGATGCCGATCGAGGAGATGAACGCCGGGAGCGGCTCCTTGGTGAACCCGAAGGGCTGCGCGAGCAGGTGGAGGTCGACCAGGAACTTGTTGATGATCCCGTAATACGGGTCGAGGCCGTAGACGAACACCGTCGTGGTCATCACGACGCTGGCCGCCCACGGGACGATGATCGCCATCCGTACCCAGCGGCGGCCCGGGAAGTTCTTGTCCAGGAACTGGGCGAGGGCGAGCGAGATCACTACGGTGATGACGACGACCGAGACCACCCAGACGAGCGAGTTGAGGAGGATGCCGGGAAGCTCGGGCCGAGAGAGCACCGTGAGGTAGTTCTGGAGGCCGACGGAGCCGTGGTCGATTCCGGCGAGCGAGATCTTCCGGGTGGAGTTGAAGACCATGTAGCCGGCCGGGAAGAACACGACCCCGAAGATCAGGAGGAGGGCGGGCAGCGTCCACGGCACGGCATGCCAGAGGTCGGCGGCTCCGCCTGTCGAGGAGGGGGACGCCCCGCGGCGGGGACGGCCGGTGGCCGCCCCCGCGCGGGTGGTTTCAGCAGTGCTGGTCATATTCTGGGCTGGTCGCTCGGCTTACTGCCCGCTGGCCTTGGCCTGGATGGACTTCAGCAGGTCGGCGGGGTTGGCTCCCTGTCCGAGCTGACCGATCTGGCTCTGGAGGGCGCCCTGGGCGGCCGACCAGTCGGGGTTCGTCGACGGATAGAACTTGGCGTTCGGCAGCAGGTCGAGGAACGGCTTGATCGACTCGTTCGAGCTCATCGCGTCGGCGCCCGACTTGGTGGTCGGGAGGAAGCCCTCCGCGGTCACCCACTTCGTGTAGACGTCCTTGGAGTAGAAGTAATCCAGGAACTTCTTGATCGACGCGGTCTTGTCGGTCTTGCTCTTGAACGCCATGAGGTGGTCGGCGACGCCGAGCGTGAAGGCCGAGCCGTCCTTGGTCGGGATGGGCGCGATGCCGTACTTCAGGGACGGGTTCTTGTCCTTGAGCTGCCCGACTGTCGGCGGGAGGCCGACCTGCATGCCGAGCTGTCCCTGGATGAAGACGTTCAGCAGCGGGGTGCGGTTCGTGGATCCCGGGTTCGGCTCGGTGTAGCCCTGGTCGATGATCTTCTTCATCTCCGTGGCGCCCTCGATGTTCTGGGGGCTGTCGATGGTCAGCTTCTTGGCGTCGCCGTAGCCTCCGCCCGCTCCGTAGAACCAGACGGCCGTCTCGGCCTGGGCCTCCTCGCTTCCGAGCGGCATGCCGTACGGGGTGACGCCCGCCGCCTTCAGCTTGGCGGCATCCGCCTCGAAGTCGGCCCACGTCTTCGGGGGCTCCGAGATGCCGGCCTTGCTGAAGTCGTCCTTGTTGTAGAACAGGGCTCGCGCGGAGGCGATGAAGGGCAGTCCGTACTGGGTGCCGTCGATGCTCGCGTTCTTCTTGAAGGCGTCCTGGAAGTCGTTCAGCGTCGAGGACGAGACGATGTCCTTGGCCGGGTACAGCAGATCGTCCGCGGCGAATCCGGCGAACGCGTCGATGTTCAGGATGTCCGGCTGCTTCTGCGCCTGGATGCGCGTCTTGATGACGTTGTTGATGTCGGTCCACGACTCGACGTCCAGGTCCACCTTGATGCCGGAGTTCTTGGCCTCGAAGTCCTTGATGATCTGCTGCCATTCGGACTTGGTGTTGTCCGAGTAGCTGGCGACCATCAGGTTGAGCGTCTGTGCGCTTCCGGACGAGCCCCCGGACCCGCCGCTGAAGCCGCAGGAGGCGAGCGTCATGGTGGCGACGGTCGCGGTGGCGATCGCCGCCCCCCAGCGCAGTGACTTCTTCATTGACTTCCTCACTTCTTGAAGGGAAACACGAATCGTCACGGCGATGGTTCCTGCGCGACGATGCGTAGCTGTTGATGTTTAGTGATTTGTTCTTGCTCAAAACAAGCACTTGCACTCATTGATTGATCGAAATCATGGCCTGTCCGCCCCTTCCCGTCAAGGACTAGGCGGAAGATCGTTACCTGCGGTTTACACGGGAGCCCGAGGTTGGCAGGTATTCCGCGGGAAACGATTGAAGCTGCTCACTGGACAGATGCTTCGATCATCCGCAATCATTGGAGTCAGACATTCACGCACCAAGCGACGCACGCGCAGAACAGGAGCGATCAGTGACGCACGCATCCACCACCGGGTCCCACATGGAGGCGGAACTGCGCTCCCAACCGCAGACCTGGGCGATCGCGGCCGGCCTGCGCGAGGAGCAGTCGCTCCTGCCGGCGGCCGGCGAGCGCATCGCCGTCGTGGGCTGCGGGACCTCGTGGTTCATGGCGCAGTCCTACGCGGTCCTGCGTGAGCGCGCCGGGCACGGCGTGACCGACGCCTACGCGGCCTCCGAAGCGTTCGTCGACGCCGACGCTTTCCGCGCCCGGGATTACGACGCGATCGTCGCGATCACCCGCTCGGGCACGACGACCGAGGTCCTCGAGCTGCTCGACGGGCTCCGGTCGGCCGGGAACCGTGCCCGGACGGTCGGGATCGTCGGCGACCCGGACACGCCGCTGGTCGAACTGGTGGACACGGCCATCCGCCTCCCGTTCGCGGACGAGCAGTCGGTGGTGCAGACCCGCTTCGCGACCACTGCCCTGGCGCTCGTGCGCGCCTCGCTCGGGCACGATCTCGCCGCCGCGATCGACCAGGCGGCCGCCGCGGTCGAGGAAGACCTCGACGACGCGCTGATCGACGCCGAGCAGTACGCCTTCCTCGGGACGGGATGGACGGTCGGGCTCGCCCACGAGGCGGCGCTCAAGATGCGCGAGGCGTCCCAGTCGTGGACCGAGTCCTACCCCGCGAAGGAGTACCGGCACGGCCCGATCGCGATCGCCGCCCCGAACCGCGTGACGTGGATGCTCGGCGAGGCGCCCGACGGGCTGTCCGGCGATGTCGCGGCGACCGGAGCGCGCTTCGAGGACCGGCCGATCGACGGGATGGCGGACCTCGTCCGCGCCCAGCGCGTCGCCCTGGCCCGTGCCCGGCGGGCCGGGCTCGATCCCGACCGCCCGCGCAACCTCACCCGATCGGTGATCCTCCCCTGATGAGCACCGAGTCCGTGAATCCGGCGGTGGATGCGGCGGTGACCGCTCCCCCGGCCGTCGCCGGCCCGCTGGGCAGCGGCGCGCCGGTGCTGGCGTTCGACGTCGGCGGCACGGACACGAAGGCCGCGCTCATCGACGACGCCGGCCGCCTGGCCGAGGTCCTGCGCCTCCCGACCCCGCACGACGGACCGGGGACCGGGGATGCGGTGATGCGCACGATCGACGGGATGGCGGCAGGGCTCCGAGCGCAGCATCCCGAGATCGTCCCTCGGGCCGCCGGCCTGCTCGTCCCCGGCCATGTCGACGACGACGCGGGGATCGGCATCTTCGCCGAGAACCTGGGCTGGCACGACTTCCCGTTCCGCGACCGTGCGGAGCAGTCGCTCGGGCTGCCCGTCTCGTTCAGCCACGACGTGCGCGGCGCGGGCGAAGCCGAGCATCGGCTCGGGGCCGCCGCCCCCTTCCGCGATGTCGTGGTCATGGCGATCGGCACCGGGATCGCGGGCGCCGTCTTCCTGGACGGCCGCATCCACACCGGTGGAGGGATGGCCGGCGAGATGGGGCATTCGCGCGTCGCGGACGGCCCGGCGTGCGCCTGTGGCGGGATGGGCTGCCTCGAGGCGGTCGCATCCGCCGCGGCCATCGCCCGCCGCTACAACGCCCTGACGGGAGCGGAGGTGCACGGGGCCCGGGAGGTCCTCGCCCGCGCCGAGGCCGGAGACGATGCCGCGCGCTCCGTGTGGGATTCGGCCGTCGACGCGCTGGCTCTCGACCTCTCGCACACCGTCGCGCTGCTCGCGCCGGAGGCCATCGTGATCGGAGGCGGGCTGGCGCAGGCCGGCCCGGCCCTCTTCGGGCCGCTCGCGGAGAAGCTGGAGCGCATCCTCACCTTCCAGCGGCGTCCCGTGCTGCTCCCCGCCAGCGTCGGCGAGAACGCCGGCGTCATCGGCGCGGGGCTGAGGGCGCGCGACCTGCTCGCGGCTGCGGAGGCGACGTCGTGATCCTGACCGTCACGCCGAATCCCGCGCTCGACCTGACCTACCGGGTCCCCGCCCTGCACCCCGGGGAGACGCACCGCGCCGCTCCCCCGGCCGTCCGAGCGGGCGGCAAGGGCCTCAACGTCGCCCGTGTCATCGCGCAGACCGGCGGGCACCCGTTCGTGCTGACCACGGCGGGAGGACCCTCCGGCGTGCGACTGGCCGACGAGCTGGAGGCGTCACGGCTGCCGGTCGAGCTCATCCCGGTCAGCTCCCCGACCCGGAGCAGCATCGCCATCGTCGACGAGGGCTCCGGGGAGACGACCGTCGTCAACGAGACGGGCGGGCCGCTGAGCGACGCGGAATGGACCGCACTCCGGGATGCCGCCGAGCGGCTCCTCCTTCCCGCGACCTGCGTGGCCGGCTCGGGCAGCCTCCCTCCGGACGCTCCGGAATCCTTCTATGCCGACCTGGTCCGCCGCGCGGCCGGCCACGGCCTCCCGAGCGTGATCGACGCGGTCGGTCCCGCCCTTCGGCTGGCGGCCGAGGCGGGAGCCACCGTCGTGAAGCCGAACCGCCGCGAGCTGGCCGAGACGACGGGACACGACGACCCCGTCGCCGGGGCGCGGGCGCTCCTCGACACGGGCGCCGGGCTGGTGCTCGTGTCGCTCGGTGCGGCGGGGATTCTCGCCGTGCCGCGGGTAGGCGAGCCACTGCACGCGCGCCTTCCCACGCCGCTCAGCGGCAACGCCACCGGCGCGGGGGATGCGGCGGTGGCCGCCGTCGCGTGCCTTCTCGCCGCGGGCGTCGACGACCCGGCCGCGCTGCTGCAGCGCGCGACCGCGTGGTCGGCGGCGGCGGTGCTCGCTCCGCTCGCCGGGGAGGTCCATCCGTCCTACTCCGAACTCGAAAGTCGTCTCGTGACCGGGTGAGGAGGTTGCGCCGATCCACGTCCGCACATCCACGTCCGCACATCCACGTCCGCACATCCACGTCCGTCCATCCACGTCCGTCCATCCACCCCGAAAAACGCGCCGGAGCCGCCGCCATGCCTCTCGTCCCCACAGCCGACCTGCTGCACGCGGCCGCCGGCCGCCGCACGGGCCTCGCCGCGTTCAACGTCATCCAGCTGGAGACCGCCGAGGCGCTCGTCGCCGCCGCCGAGCAGACCGGCCTCCCGGTGGTGCTGCAGATCTCGCAGAACTGCGTGGCCTACCACGGGTCGCTCGACCCGATCGCCGCTGCCACTCTCGCCCTCGCCCACGAATCCCCTGCACATGTCGCCGTGCACCTCGACCACGCCGAGGACGAGCACCTGGCCCGCCGAGCCGTCGAGATCGGTTTCGGATCGGTCATGTTCGACGGATCGAAACTCGACGACGAGCACAACATCGCCGCGACCATCCGCGTGGTGGAGCACGCGCACGCCAACGAGGTGATGGTCGAGGCCGAGCTCGGCGAGATCGGCGGGAAGGACGGCGCCCACGCCCCGGGCGTGCGGACGGACCCGGATGCGGCGCGCCGCTTCGTCGAGGAGACGGGCGTCGACGCCCTCGCCGTCGCGGTCGGCAGCTCCCACGCGATGACCGAGCGGACCGCCTCCCTCGACCTCGACCTGATCGCGCGCCTGCGACACGCCGTACCGGTTCCGCTCGTGCTGCACGGGTCGAGCGGCGTCGCGGATGAGACGATCAGGGCGGCGATCCATGCCGGGATCACCAAGGTCAACGTCTCCACCCACCTCAACCGGTTCTTCACCTCCGCCGTGCGCGAATACCTCGCCGCGCATCCCGAGGTCGTCGACCCGCGGCTCTACGTGCGGGAGGGACGGGCCGCGGTGACCCGGGAGGCGGCTCGCCTGATGACCCTGCTCGACACGGCAGGCGGAATGGAGACACCCCAGCGATGAACAGAGCGGAACGGCTGAACGCCGTCCTCGACCTCCTGGCCGAGGCCGGCCAGATCGACGTCGACGACCTCGTGGCCAAGCTCGACGTCTCCGCGGCCACGGCGCGGCGCGACCTGGACGCCCTCGCCTCGCAGCAGCTCCTCACCCGCACCCGCGGGGGCGCGATCGGCCAGTCCGTCGCCTACGACCTGCCGATCCGGTACAAGCGCGAGCAGCACGCGCCCGAGAAGCTCCGGATCGCGCAGGCGGCGAGCGCCCTGGTGACGCGCGGTGCCGTGGTGGGCCTCTGCGGAGGGACGACCAGCACGGCCGTCGCCACCGTGCTCGGGTCGCGGCCCGACCTGATGGAGCCCTCACCCCATCCCAGCCTCACCGTCGTCACGAATGCCATCAACATCGCGGCGCAGCTCGTGATGCGCCCGCAGATCAAGACCGTGGTGACGGGCGGCGTCGTCCACGCGCGCTCCTACGAGCTCGTCGGGCCGTACAGCGATGTGGTGCTGGAGAAGATCACGATGGACATCGCCTTCATCGGCGTCAACGGCATCGATCCGATCGTCGGAGCGACCGTGCACGACGAGGGCGAGGCGAGCGTCAACTCGCTGATGGCACGCCGGGCCACCCGAGCCGTCGTGGTCGCGGACTCGTCCAAGATCGGCCGGACCGCGTTCGCCACCCTGGGCGGCCCGAGGGTGCTGACCACGCTCATCACGGACGACGGCATCACCGACGAGCAGCGGGCGGCCTTCCTGGACCACGGCTACGAGGTGATCGTCGCGTGAGCAGCGCCCACGTCATCCACTCGGCGCGGCTGGTCGACGGCGGGACCGTGGTGGAGGACGGGTGGGTGCGGTTCGACGGCGAACGGATCGTCGCGAGAGGCACCGGGCGGACGTGGGTCGCGGAGGCGGGCGAGCTTCGCACCACGGACGCTGCCGGCGCGTGGCTCACGCCCGGGTTCGTGGACATCCACGTGCACGGTGGCGGCGGTGCGGCCTTCGACGACGGCGCCGGCGCGATCGCCCGCGGGCTGGCGCTCCACCGTCGCCACGGCACGACACGGTCGGTGGTCTCCCTGGTCACCGCGACGGTCGGCTCCCTGGCGCAGCGCGTACGGGAGGTGGCCGCGCTGGCGGCTGCGGACCCGCGCATCCTCGGCTCGCATCTGGAGGGGCCGTTCCTGGACGCCGGACACAAGGGCGCGCACGATCCGGCACTGCTGCGTCCGCCGACCGCGGCCGACGTCGACCTCCTCCTGGAGGCCGCAGGCGGCACGCTGCGGCAGGTCACGCTCGCCCCGGAGCTGCCGGGCGGAATGGATGCGATACGCGCTCTCTCCGCGGCCGGCGTGGCCGTGGCGGTCGGCCATACGGCCGCGGACTACGACCAGGCGCTGGCGGCGTTCGACGCGGGAGCGAGCATCCTCACTCACACCTTCAACGCCATGCCGGGGCTGCATCACCGTGAGCCCGGTCCGGTCGCGGCTGCGACGCGCACGCCGGGCGTGACGCTGGAGGTCGTGAACGACGGCGTGCACGTGCATCCCGAGGTCGTGCGGATCGCGTTCGCCGCCGCCCCCGGACGCGTGGCCCTGATCACGGACGCCATGGCCGCCGCGGGATCCGCCGACGGCGGCTACCGCCTGGGCGGGCTCGACGTGGAGGTGCGCGAGGGAGTGGCCCGGCTGGCGGCCGGCGGATCGATCGCCGGCTCGACGCTCACCCTCGACGACGCCCTGCGCCGCGCCGTTCTCGAGGTCGGCATCCCGGTGGCGGAGGCGGTGCGTGCCGTCACCTCCACGCCGGCTGCCGCCGTCGGTCGTGGCGGCGACCTCGGGCGACTGCTGCCGGGCTACGCGGCGGACGCCGTCCTCCTCGACGCGGACTTCATCGTGCGGCAGGTCTGGAGCGCCGGCACCCCCGTCCTCTGAGGCTCCGCCTCCCGCGCCGCGCCACATTCGTCACGAATGTCGCCCTACGCCGCGGGTAAGCGCACATTCGTCACGAATGTCGCCCTACGCGCCAACGCGCGGGAACGCAACATTCGTCACGAATGTCGCCCTACGCCGCCGCGAACTGCACATTCGTGACGAATGTCGCCCTACGCCGCCGGTAAGTGCACATTCGTGACGAATGTTGCCCTACGCCGCGGGTAAGTGCACATTCGTGACGAATGTCGCCCTACGCCGCCGGTAAGTGCACATTCGTGACGAATCTGTGGCGCCTCACGCGGTGCCGGGAGCAGCGGGAGCAGCGGAGGCAGCGGGAGCAGCGGAGGCGGCGGGGCGGTCCCGGGTCATGCGGCCGACGACCACGACGAGCGCCAGCGAGACGACCAGCAGGGCGACGTAGCACCACGGGAGCAGCATCAGGCCGCCGGCAGCGAAGACGAGCGATCCGAGCAGCGCTCCCCCGCCGATCCCGATGTTGAAGGAGGTCGTGTACAGCGCACTCGCGGTGTCGCGGAAGGCGGCGGACGAGGTGTGCAGCATCCGCGTCTGCAGCAGCGGGGGCAGGGCGCCGAAGGCGAGTCCCCACAGCACGAACGCGATCAGCGCCGGGATGGGCTGGCCGGCCAGCACCGCAAGGGCGGCGACCGCCGCACCGGTGACGAGCAGCGCGAGCACGAGCCCGAGCTGAGGACGGGGACCGAGCACCGATCCCGCCAGGACGAGGCCGACCGCGCCCGCGATGCCGTACACGAACAGCAGGGCGCCGACAGCGCCGGCCGCGATGTGCATCGGGCCCGTGAGGAACGGCACCACGAACGTGTAGAAGGCGTAGTGGCCGACCATGGTCACCGCCGCGATCAGGCAGACCATCACGACGGCCGGGATGGTGCGGTCGCGCGGTCTCGCCGCCGCGCGGTCGTGGCGGCGCCCGCCGCGCGCGTCCGCATCCCGCTCCACGGTGGGCAGCAGCTTCGCGACGACGATGGCACCGACGGCCATGAGAGCGGCGAGCAGTCCGAAGGACAGGCGCCAGCCGAACAGGTGACCGGCGAAGGTCCCGAGCGGCACCCCGAACACGAACGCGAGCGTTCCCCCGCCCAGGGTGATCGATACGGCGCGCCCGATCTGCTCCTTCGGGACGAGATGCCCGGCGTAAGCGCCGACGATCGACCAGAACATCCCGTGGGCGACGCCGCCGAGCACCCGCGAGCCGACCACGAACGCATAGTCCGGAGCGATTGCGGTGAGCAGGTTCGACACCCCGAGCACGATCAGGATGCCGACGATCATCCCGTGGCGCGGCCATCGGCGGGTCAGCGCCGTGAGCGGCGTGCTCGTCACCACCACGGTGAAGGCGAACACGGTGACCAGTAAGCCGATCTGCGCCTCGGTGACGCCGAGGGATGCGCTCATGTCCGGCAGCAGCCCGGTCGGGATCATCTCGCTCGTGACCGAGAGGAACACGGCCGAGGCGAGCGCGATGAGTCCCGCCCAGGGGAACTTCGGGACGGTGTGCGGGGATGACGTCGAAGTCGCAGTCATACGGATTTGTCCAACGGACGGCGTTCCCCGGCCATTCCGCCGCATCGGGGCCGGGCCCGGAGAGTCGGGCCGCAGGAATGAAGTGCCGGGTCGTCTACGCGCCGATGTGCGCGCCCAGGGCCGCGCGGGAACCGCCGACCGCGGACGATTCTACCCGAGCTCCCTGAGGATTTCCGTGCTGTCGGTGATCTCGATGAGCGGCGCGTAGAGGGCCATCGCATCCAGGGCCCGCTGGTGGTCGGCGTCCGAGAGTCCGGCGCAGGCATCGGCGGCGACCCGGATGCGCACCCCGGCATCCGCCGCGCCCAGGGCGGTGCTCAGCACGCAGCAGTCGGTCGAGACTCCGGCGAGCACCACATCCAGAGATCCGCCGAGGGCCGCGCGCAGGTCCGGCCCCCACTTGCCGAAGGTCGGCTCGCTCACCACCGGGTGGCCGGTGTCGCGGAACGCGAGGACGAGGTCGTAGATCGGGTCGTCGGCGGGAACCAGGGCGAACGGCCACTGCTCGTAGTACGGCACCCAGGCGCCTTCCGGCTGCTCGGGCGCGACGAACCGGGTGAAGACCACGCGATCGCCGAACGCCGGCACCATCCCGGCGATCGCCGTCTCCGCCTCCGGGAACCGCGGCGTGAACCACGGGCTGGCCGGGTCGCCGAAGACCTGCTGCATGTCGACGACGACGAGGACCGGTCCCGTCATCGCTCCTCCTGCCGCCGGACGGTGCCGCGCGCGAACAGCAGGACGCCCAGGTAGCCGATCACGAGGGCGGCGAGAACGCCCAGGTTCGCGAACGCCCAGTCGCCTTTCGTTCCGCCGATCGGCCCGAGGAGGTACCCCTGCCAGCCGAGCCAGCTCGCCGAGCTGTTCGTGACCAGGCCCCAGCCGACGGCCGTCCCGATCACGATGAGCGCGATCGGCAGCCAGTTGACCGCTCCGTACCGGCCGCGCCGGTCGTACAGTTCGGCCTCGGCGTAGTCGCGGCGGCGCAGCTGGATGTCGGCGATGAAGATCCCGCACCAGGCCGCGATCGGCACGCCGAGGGTGATCAGGAAGCCCTGGAACGGCCCGAGGAAGTCGGTCGCGAAGAAGACGACGTAGATGGAGCCGGCCGTCATGATGACCCCGTCGATGCCCGCGGCGACGTACCGCGGGACCCGCACGCCGACGCTCAGCAGCGCCAGTCCCGAGGAGTAGATGTCGAGCACCGCGCCGCCCACCAGCCCCAGCACGGCGACGATCACGAAGGGCACGAGGAACCAGGTCGGAAGGAGGGACGCGAGCGCGCCGATCGGGTCCGCAGCGATGGCGGTGCTCAGCTTCCCCGACGACCCGGCGAGCAGGATGCCGAAGATCAGCAGGATCACGGGTGCGAGCGACGAGCCGAACGTCGTCCATCCCACCACTCCGCCGCTCCGCGCGGAACGGGGCAGGTAGCGGGAGTAGTCGGCGGCCGCGTTGACCCAGCCGAGGCCGAAGCCGGTGAGCATGAAGACGAAGCCGCCGATCACGTGCGGTGCGTCCCCGGCCTTGAGCGCCCCGATCGCGCCGAGGTCGATGTGGTTCAGGACGAGCAGGATGTACAGGACCGTGAGCACACCGGTCACGATCGTGATGACCATCTGCATCCGCATGATGAGGTGGAAGCCGACGACCCCGCCCACGATGACCAGGGCGACGACCACGATGAGCGCCACCAGCTTCGTGATGGTGCCGCCTTCCCAGCCGAGCTGGGTGAACACGGTGGCGGTGGCGAGTGCAGCGAGCGACACCAGGACCGTCTCCCACCCCACGGTGAGCAGCCAGGACAGGAACGAGGGGACGCGGTTGCCCTCCACTCCGAACGCCGCACGGCTGAGCACCATGGTCGGCGCCGAGCCCCGCTTGCCGGCGAGCGCGATGACGCCGCACAGCAGGAACGACGCGACGATCCCGACCACGCCGATGAGCGTCGCCTGCCAGAACGAGATCCCGAACCCGAGCAGGAAGGAGCCGTAGCTCAGCCCGAACACGGACACGTTCGCGCCGAACCAGGGCCAGAACAGGTCCCGCGGCCGGCCCCTCCGCTCGTCCTCGTGGATGGTGTTGAGCCCGTTCAGCTCCACATTGAAAGCGGATGCCGGCCCCGTGCGGGTATCCGGCGCGTCCTCACCAGTGCTGGTCATGCACTGATCGTGGTGCACCCCGCGGTGTCCGTCAACTGCGGAACGCTACGCCGCCCACGGGTTCACGACCGCGATCCCGGCGTCGTCGAAATCCATGTCACGCGTCGCAACCGCATCCGCCTCCGCCGCGATCGCCGTCGCAGCGATCATCGCGTCGGCCAGGGCGATCGGTCGCCCCTCCCACTGACGAAGAGATCTGATAGTCGCGCATTCTGCTGCCGCCACCGGGCCGAAGGACAGCGTCCTCCCGTGGAAGTTGCTCAGGATCTCAAGGATGAGCTCTGCTTTCTGCTCGGACCGTCGACCGTCTTCGAGACGATTCGCGCCCGTCAGCATCTCCATCACCGTCACGGTCGAGATGCGCAACTCGTCCTCGTCCACCGAATCGATCCACGCCAGCACGCGCGGATCCGGGAAGGGTTTGGTGAACTCGGACAGCACATTGGTGTCGACCAGGATCATTCGTCGAACGCCTCGACACGGTTGCGGATGAACTCGACGAACCCGAGCTTCTTGACGTTCGGACGCGGGTCGACGGGTTCACCGACAGCCACCCGGCCGGCGATGTATCTCAACTCCTCGCCCACGGTGCGACTCTCATCGTGAGCGATTCGCTCGATCGTCGCGTAAATGTCCTCGTCGAGGTCGACGGTGACGGCCACCTGCTTGATCATGCACTGCCTCCTAATACAAACATATGTTGGATATCAACCAACCCTAACATCATCCCGCTACCCTGAAGAGGTGACCGACTCCTCCCCCTCCAATCACTGGGTGCTCACTTTCAGCTGCGCCGACCGCCCGGGGATCGTGCACGCGGTCAGCGGCGCGATCGTCGCGGCCCGCGGCAACATCACGGAGAGCCAGCAGTTCGCGAGCACCGACACCGGGCGGTTCTTCATGCGCCTGCAGGTGGAGTCGGAGGCTCGCCGCGACGAGTTCGAGCACGCCCTGGCTCCCGTCGTCGAAGAGTTCGGGATGACGCACCGCGTCGACAACGTCGGCCGGCCCCTGCGAACGCTCGTGCTGGTGTCGAAGGCGGCGCACTGCCTGAACGACCTGCTGTTCCGGCAGCGCGCCGGGCAGCTGCCGGTCGACATCCCGGTGGTGCTCTCCAATCACGACACGCTCAGCGACCTGGCCGGGTTCTACGGCGTCCCCTTCGAGTCGCAGCACGTCGCCGACGCGGCATCGAAGGCCGCCTTCGAGGCGCGCATCCTGGAGGCGGTCGAGGAGCACGACATCGAGCTCGTGGTGCTCGCCCGCTACATGCAGATCCTGTCGCCCGAGCTGTGCGCGCGGCTGGCGGGCCGCGCGATCAACATCCACCACTCCTTCCTCCCCGGCTTCAAGGGCGCCAACCCGTACCGGCAGGCCCACGCGCGCGGAGTCAAGCTGATCGGCGCGACGGCGCACTTCGTCACCAGCGACCTCGACGAGGGCCCGATCATCGAGCAGAACGTGGTCCGGGTGGACCACACGAACACCGTGCAGCAGCTCGTCGCGATCGGCCAGGACGAGGAGAGCCGCACGCTGACGCAGGCCGTCAAGTGGTTCGCCGAGGACCGCGTGCTGCTCGACGGCGCGCGGACCATCATCTTCCGGTGAGTCGCGCCATTAGACTGTCGCGCGTGACCTCCGCGCCCGAACAGCACGCCCCGCTCAAGGTGGGCGCGAACGACGTCCTCCGCTTCCTCCTGGAACTGTTCGCGATCGTGTCGCTCGCCATCTGGGGGTTCACCGGCTGGCCGCTGCCCTGGAACATCGTGGTCGGCATCGGCGCGCCGGCGATCGCCATCCTGCTCTGGGCGCTGTTCCGCTCACCACGCGCCGTGCTGCACGTCGACCCGTTCGTGAAGGCGATCGTCGAGATCGTGGTGTTGGGGTCCGCCGCCTTCGGCTGGTGGAACCTGGGCCAGCCGATCGTCGCACTCGTGTTCGCCGTGATCGCGACGATCAGCGGCGTCATCAACGGGCGGCGCGAGTTCTCATGACCCGGCTCGTCGTCCACGGAGCCCGCAAAGTGGATGCGGATGGCCTGGTCGACGACTTCTGGCTCGTCGCCGACGGCGCACACATCAGCGCGACCGGCACGGGATCGGGGTGGCGCGCGGCCGTCGACGGCGCAGCGATCGGCGGCGGAGTGATCGGCGGCGCGCAGCTGGACGACCCCCGGATCATCGACGCGCAGGGCCACTGGCTGACCCCGGGCTTCATCGACCTCCACTGCCACGGCGGCGGCGGCCATCCGTACGACGACGGCGTCGACGAGATGCGCGCCGCGCTCGCCACCCATCGCGCCCACGGCACGACCCGCTCCCTGATCTCCCACGTGGCCAACCCGCTGGCGTCCCTCCGCGAGAGCCTCGGCGTCGTCGCGCAGCTCGCGGCGACCGATCCGCTCGTGCTCGGCTCGCACCTCGAGGGGCCGTTCCTCGCGCCCGAGCGACGCGGCGCCCACGATGCGCGCTTCCTCCGCGATCCCGAGCCGGAGGCCGTCGAGGAGCTGATCGGCGCCGCCCGGGGGACGCTCCGCACCGCCACGCTGGCGCCCGAGCTGCCGAACGCGCTGGAGTCCATCGGCGTGCTGATCGAGGCGGGCGTGGTCGTAGGAGTGGGCCACACCACCGCGGATTACGCCCAGGCGGCCCGCGCGTTCGAGGTGGGCGCCCGGCTGCTGACGCACGCCTTCAATGCGATGCCCGGCATCCATCACCGCGCTCCGGGTCCGGTCATGGCGGCGATCCAGAACCCGGAGGTCACGCTCGAGCTGATCCTGGACGGCCTCCACGTGCATCCCGTCGTCGCGGGCCTGCTCTTCCGGGAGGCACCCGGACGCGTCGCGCTGATCACCGACGCCATGGCCGCCGCGGGCGCCTCCGACGGGGACTACCAGCTGGGCGGACTCAACGTGACCGTCCACGACGGCCTGGCCGTGCTCTCGGGCACCGACACGATCGCAGGGTCGACCCTCACTCAGGATGCCGCACTCCGCCACGCGGTCACCCTCGCCGGCATCGACCCCGTGCAGGCCGTCACCGCGCTCACGCGCACGCCGGCGCGCGTGCTCGGGGAGGAGCACCGGCTCGGCCGGCTCGCGGCGGGCTACGTCGCGGACGCCGTGCTGCTCGACCACGAGTGGAACGTGCGCACCGTCGTCGCCGACGCCGCGATCCTCTGACTCCCCGGCGGCCGAGGGGCGGACGCTCCGCTACAACCTCTGCCAGGCGGGCTTGTTCGCGTAGGCGTAGCGGTAGTAGTCGAGGTACTTCAGCCGGGATGCGGCAGCCTCGTCGACGAGAACCGTGACATGGGGATGCAGCTGGATGGCCGATCCCGGATTGGAGGCCGACACCGGCCCTTCGACCGCTCCGGCCAGGGCCTCGGCCTTCCGCTCCCCGAAGGCCAGGAGCATGAGGTGCCGTGCCTTGAGAATGGTCGACAGCCCCTGCGTGATGCAGTGCATCGGCACGTCGTCCTCCGAGGCGAAGAAGCGCGCGTTGTCCCGGCGCGTCTGCTCGGTCAACGTCTTCACTCGCGTGATCGACGCGAACGAGGAGCCGGGCTCGTTGAAGCCGATGTGCCCGTCCGTCCCGATGCCGAGCAGCTGCACATCCACCCCGCCCGACTCGGCGATGGCCCGCTCGTAGTCGGCGCCGGCGTGCTCGATGCCGTCGAGCGACCCGTTCGGCACGTGGATCAGCGACGGCGTCAGCCCCAGCGGCTCGACCACTTCGCGGGTGATGACCGCGCGATACGACTGCGGGTGACCGGTCGGCAGGCCGACGTACTCGTCGAGCGCGTAGCCGCGGACGTGGGACACATCCACGTGCTGTCCGCGCGAGCGCTCGTCCCGGATGCCCTCTTCGAGCGCCCGGTAGACCGTCAGGGGGGTGGATCCGGTGGCGAGGCCCAGCACGGCGTCCGGCTTGGCGGCGATCAGGTCCAGGATGCTGTGCGCGGCGAGCTCCCCCGCGGCCTGCTGGTCGCGGACGACGACGATCTCAGCCATCAGTTCCCTCCTGCCCGGGTCGCGCGGACGTGCCGGCGCCCGCTGTGTGCACCAGGACGCGCACCTCGGCGACGATGTCCCGTGCCAGCCTAGCGCCGGCTGCGGCAGCCGCCCGGTCGATGCCGAGCCTCACGACACAGGGCCGAGGAGTTCGAGGAGCGCCCGTCCGACCAGGCGGGATGCACCGAACGTCGCGATGTCGGCGTAGGCGCGATCGTCGCCGGGCCAGCCCATGTCGACGACCAGGACCCGCTCGCGCTCGGCGCGCAGCCGGTCGATCGCCGCCCGGGCGAAGGCGTGCCGGTGGTTGTCCTTGCCGATGACGAGCACCGGCGACTGGGCGGCGAGCACGAGGTCGGGATGGTCGTTCTCGGTGAACACGACGGCCGGATTCGCCGCGAAGGCTTTCGCCCAGGCAGCATCCGGTTCGGCGTCGACCGCCGAGAACGGCCCCCACGGCGCCGTCCCCACCGCGAGGTTGGCGACCGTTTCGATCCGGACCACGGAGTACCGCCCGCCGCGATAGTCCGCCAGCCACGCCTCCGCCCGCGGGCTCACCTCGAACGCGCTCCTCACCAGTTCCGCCTCGCGCCCCACCGTCGAGTCCGCAGAGATTGCACGCGACACGCCGTGCGAGCCGTCAGTCTGTGCGGACTCGATGGTGGGGGGTGCGGTGCGGGTGAGGGAGAGGACGCGGGCGGAGGCCACGGCGAGACGGGAGGGGGCGAGGCGGCCCGAGGAGACGGCCGCGACGACGGCCTCCTCGATGGCGGCCAGTTCGTCGTCCGTGTTCTCGGTGCCGAGGCACAGGAGGTCGCAGCCGGCGGCGAGCGCCAGGACCGCCGCCTCCGGGATGCCGCGCCCGCCGCCGCTCGCACCCTCCATGTCGAGTGCGTCGCTGACGACGACGCCGTCGAAGCCGAGCTCGCCGCGCAGCATCCCGTCGAGGACCGCCGGGCTGAGGGTCGCGGGCAACGCGGCGTCCAGCTGGGGCAGCAGGATGTGCGAGGTCATCACCGCGCGGGCACCGGCGTCGATGACCGCCCGGAACGGCACCAGTTCACGCTCGCGGAGCTGCTGCGCCGACAGATCGACGACCGGCAGCGCCAGATGCGAGTCGGTGGCCGTGTCGCCGTGTCCCGGGAAGTGCTTGGCCGCGACCGCGACGCCCGCCGCCTGCAGCCCGCGCGTCCAGGCCGCCCCGTGGTCGGCGACGACCGACGGCGACGAGCCGAAGCTGCGCACGCCGATCACGGGGTTGTCCGGGTTGGAGTTGATGTCGATGTCGGGCGCGAAGTCGAGGTTCACGCCGGCGCGGCACAGCTCCTCCCCGACCCGCCGGGCGACCTGCTCCGTGTAGGCGGTGTCGCCGAGCCGGCCCAGGATGGCGTTGCCCGGGTACGGCGAGCCGCTTCCGTAGTAGAGCCGGGTGACGTCGCCGCCCTCCTCGTCGATCGCGACGACAGCATCCGGATTGGCGGCGCGGATCGCATCCGTGAGCCGGCGCAGCTGCCCCGCCGACACGATGTTCTGCCCGAACAGGCACACCCCGCCGAGGCCGCCGCGGAGGCGCTCCGCGAGCCAGTCCGGGAGGGTCGTCCCCAGGAATCCGGGCAGCAGCGTCCCGGCGATGGCGCGGCGCAGCTCGGTCCCGGTCAGGTCGGCGGGGGCCACGGATACGCCGCTCATCCCTTCACCGCCCCGCTGACCAGGCCGCTCGTCATCCGTCCCTGCACGATGAGGAAGAACACGATGACCGGCACGGCGACGAGGGTGGATGCGGCCATGACCTGCCCCCAGTCGGTCGCCCGCGACGCCGACTGCTGCACGAAGCCGCGCAGCCACAGCGGAAGAGTCGCACTGCTCGATTGCGGCAGGATGACGAGGGCGACCGTGAATTCGTTCCACGCCTGCAGGAAGGCGTACACCCCGGAGGCGACGAGTCCCGGCGCGAGCAGCGGGAACGTGATGCGCAGGAACGCCTGCGTGCGGCTGAGCCCATCCACCATCGCCGCCTCCTCCAGGTCGACCGGGATGCCGGCGACGAAGCCGCGCAGCATCCAGATCGTGAACGGGACGACGGCGGCGATGTACAGGATGCTGACCCCGACGACGGTGTTGAGCAGGCCGAGCGTCCCCATCAGCTTGTACTGCGCGATGAACAGGCCCTCGGCGGGCAGCATCTGGATGAGCAGCACGGCGAGCACGAACGCCCGGCGTCCGCGGAACCGGAACCTGCTGATCGCGAGCGCCGCGAGGAAGGCGAAGGCGAGACAGCAGACGACCGTGATGAGGGCGACCGCGACGCTCATCCCGAGCGCCGGGAAGAACGTGCCGCCCTGGATGACCGCGATGACGTTGTCCCAGGAGCCGCCGAACGGCAGCCAGGTCGGCGTGGTGTTCTGCAGGATCACGTTCGGCAGGAGTGCCGAGTTCATCATCCAGTAGACCGGGAACACCCAGATCAGGGCGAGCGCGATGCCGAGCGCACCCAGCAGGATCCGGGAGGTGCGGATGCGGCGGCGCGGCCGCGGTCGGCGGCGCCCGGCGGCAGCGGGCATCCGGGTGGATGTGGCGACGGTCACGATTCGTCCTCCGTGAGCAGGTGGCGTACGTAGAACCAGCTGAGCGCAACCGTGAGCAGGAGCACGAAGACGCTGACGGCGCTGGCCATCGCGAAATCGCTCGAGCCGACGCCGAGCTGGTAGATGTAGGTGCCGAGCAGGTTCGTCTCGCTGGCGATGGATCCCTTGTCCTGCAGCAGCTTGATCTGGGCGAAGACCCGGAGGTCCCAGATGATCTGCAGCAGCAGCACGATCCCGAGCACGGGCCGGATGATCGGCAGGATGATGTAGCGCAACCGCTGCCATCCCCGGGCGCCGTCCATCTGCGCCGCCTCGACGACCTCGGACGAGACCTGGGTCAGCCCGGCGTAGACGGAGAACGCCACGAACGGGACGCTCATCCAGGTGACGATCACCATCGCGACGAAGAAGAAGGAGAGCGGATTCTGCAGCCAGTTGTGGTCCTGGAAGTCGAGGCCCCCGGCGGTGAGGAGGTAGTTGACGACGCCGCGGCGCCAGTCGAACAGCCAGTTCCAGACGGTCATCGCCGCGACAACGGGCATCGCCCAGGCGAGCAGCAGGGCGATCTGCAGGATGATCCGGATGGCCTTGTGGACCGCGTTCATCAGCAGCGCCATCCCGATCCCGATCACGACCGTGACGGCGGCCGTCACCAGGCAGAACGCGATCGAGCGTCCGACGACGACCCAGGTGTAGGGGTCGGTGAAGAGGGTGATGTAGTTCTCGAACCAGACGAAGTCGGCCGGCTTGCCGAACTGCTGGGCCAGCCCGAAGTGCTGCAGCGAGGTGACCAGCTGCCACACGAGCGGATAGCCGAGCGCGACGAGCAGGATGAGGATGGCCGGGAGCAGCAGCGTGTACGGCGTGAGGGGGGTCCGGCGGCGGCGCGGCGGGTCCGGCGTCCGCACCGGCGCGGGCGTCGGCGTCGGCGGGCGCGGGACGGCGACCCGGGTGTCCTCGGCGGCGGTCATGGTCGACCTCCTTCCTGGTGGTGATGGAGGGGACGCGACACGCCGTTCCGGCACGTACCGCAACGGCGTGTCGCGTCCCGCGGTTCGGCGACGGTCAGCTCGTGACGTTGAGCAGAGCGTCGATCTTCTTGTCGTACTCCTGCGCCAGCGCCTTCAGGTCGGCGGCGTCGCGGATCTTGGAGAAGAACTCCTCCATCACGTTCCCCGCCTCGACCGAGGCCCAGCCGGGAGCGGCCGGGGTCAGCTTGGAGTTGGACGCCGACTCGATCAGGGCCTTCGCGAACTGGTCGTTCCCGAGCGACGACGTGTACTTCGCGTTCGCAGGTCCCAGGCCGTTCTTGCCGAGCATCTCCTGGTACTGCTTCGAGAAGATGATCTTCAGCAGGGTCTTTGACAGGCCCGGCTCCTTCGACTTCGCGGAGATCCCGATGTTGGAGCCGCCGGCGAACACCGGGGCGGGCTTGCCGTCGTCGCCGGGGAGGACGAACGTGCCGAACGTGGCGTCGTTCCAGGTGCGGGTCGGCTTGCCGTCCGCGCCCTTCCCGAGGTCGCCGATCGACCAGTGCGCCCATCCCGGAGCCATGATGGTGGCGGCGGCGAGGGAGGTGTCACCGGTCTTGTTGCCGCTGGCGTCCAGCGTCTGATCGGTGTCGTTCAGGTAGATGTACTGGTTCGAGTCCTTGGCGTCGTTGGGTGCCTTGGATGCGTTCTTGTACAGGTCCTGGAGCTGCTGCAATCCCTTCAGCGAGTTGTCGGACTCGAGGGTCGCGACCCACTTTCCGCCCTTCTTCTCGGCGATGTCGCCGCCGTTCGCGAAGATCCAGGAGATGCCGTCACGCCAATCCTGGCCGCCGAGGAAGAATCCGGAGAAGTTGGCGATGCCCTTTGGGTTCTTGGCCGTGATGCTCGCCACGTCGGTGTTGAACTGGTCGAGGGTGGTCGGGACGCTCACTCCGGCGGCCTGGTAGACGTCCTTGCGGTAGAACATATACCGCGAGCCGAAGTAGTAGGGCAGCGTGTAGTTCTTGCCGTCCACCTTCCCCGCCTCGACGAACGACGGGAGCAGGTCGCTTCCGCCGAGCTCCTTGTACATGTCCGAGATGTCCAGGAACGCCCCCACGTTGGTGAAGGTCGGCGACTGGGTGTTGCCCATCTCCGTCACGTCCGGCGTGTTGTTCGCGTCGGGCAGTGCGGTGGTGAGCTTGGTGACGATGTCGCCCCAGTCCTGCTGCTCGATCTTCAGGGTCGCCCCGGTCTCCTTGTGGAACTCGGTCTTCAGGTAGTTCCGCAGCGCGTCCGGGGTGTCGGAGCCGACCAGCCAGAGCGTGACCGTCTTGCCCGTGCCGTCGGTGCTGGCTCCGGTGGATCCGCCCGAGGCGCATCCGGCGAGCACGAGAGCGGAAGCCGTAGCCACAGCGGCGAGGCCGACGAGCTTTCTCTTCATTGCACTGTCCTTTCGTGAGTGTCAGTGTGGCGCTTGCTCACACCGTCGGTGCAGGGGTCGTCTTCGGGTGATGCTGTGTCATGAGACCCCGAGTCGTCCGGAGAGGACGAGAACGGCCGCGCCGCGGAGGACGATGTCCTGCCCCTGCGTGGTCATCCGGAGGGACAGGTCGGCGTGGTTCTGCGCCATCGTCCGGTTCCGGAGCGTGTGGACGGTCGCCTCGGCGAGGGGGCCGTCGAGAAGTTCCGTCGGGCCGCTCAGCACGATCTCCGACAGGTTGAGGGCGCCGACGACCGGCGCGAGTGCGATTCCGAGGCGCTGCCCGGCCTCGCGCAGGAGGGGCGTCGCGTCGGCCCCCGCAGCCTCGGCCTCGTGGATGCCGCGCTGCAGCTGCGGGACGCTGAGCCAGTGCTCGAGCACCTGATCCCGGTCGTACGTCGTCTCGAGCCCCCGGTCGGTACCGACCATGACCTGCCCGATCTCGCCGGCGGCGAAATGGCTGCCGTAGACGAGCGCCCCGGCGACGAGGAGACCTGCGCCGATGCCGTGCCCGACGCGGATCAGCATCATGTCGCCTGCCGCGCCGCCGTACGTGTGCTCGGCGAGCGCCGCGGCGTTGGCGTCGTTCGCGACGAGGACCGGAAGCCCGGTGCGAGCGGCCAGCCTCCGCTGCAACGGGACAGCCTCCCAGCCCAGGTTCGGAGCCGTGAGGATGGTGCCGCTCAGGTCGACGACACCGGGCGACCCGATGCCGATGCCGAGGATGGGAGCGGTCGCAGCGGCGACGAGGCGGTCGACGAGAGCCTCCACCTTCACTGTGGCGGCTTCGCCGGTCGCTGCGGCAGCCGAGCCGTCGGCGAGCAGCTCCTCGGCGCGGGCGAGGATGCGCCCATCCAGATCCATGACCACGCCACGGAAGCGGTCGTCGTCGCTGAGGTCGACGCCGACGATCTGGTGCGCCGTCCGGTCGATGTCGAGGAGCACCGCCGGCTTGCCCGGGCGGACCGACTCACGCTGACCGAGCTCGATCACGAGCCCTTCGGTGAGCAGCTCGGCCACCAGGTCGGACACGGTCACGCGGGTCAGGCCCGTCTCGCGCGCGAGGTCGGCCCGGCTGCGTCGACCCGACCGGTAGAGCGTCTGGAGGACGAGCGACCGATTGTGGCTGCGCGCGTGCTCCGGGAGCACTTTGGCGCGGGGCCGCAGAGCGCGGCCGGGGGCCAGCCCTCCGGCGCTTCCCTGCACGTCGGTCGTCGTCATGTTTGTTAGTAAAGCTTACGAACAAATGAAGCGCAAGACCCAGTTTCGCTGTGCGCGCCCCCACCGCCTCAGGCCGCTGCCGGCGCTCGCCCCGGTTTAGGCGCACATTCGTGACGAACCCTCTTTGCCAGGCTGGTTGTGAGTCAGGTTGGCTCGGTTTGGGAGGGTTCTGTTTTGGGAGTCACAACGGGTTTTACTGCGGAGGAGATCCGC
>NZ_FOTM01000013.1 GCF_900114565.1 Leifsonia sp. CL147 | reverse complement strand
TACACGGTGAAGCAGACGAATCTGGCGAATCAGCGGACAGCGGCTCTCGCGTTGCTCGAGACCCAGTCGGGGGTGGAACAGATCAGATTCACCCAGGAGGGCTCCGTCGGGGGTAGCGGTGCCTGGGCAGTCAACGCGGTGGTCACCGTAGGAGGCCGAGAGTACCTCCAAATCCTCGGCCTGAGAAAGTGGTCGCTCTTGGGGCAACGGATGCCAACCCTTGCGCCTCCCGCGACTCCGGCACCAGTGACGGTCATCTACAGTGACGGGTCGTCTGAGGTGCTGAAGTGATGACTCCGGAGGACTACGCGACGATTGCGGACAAGGCCTACAAGATCGACCCCAAGTGGCAGAACCCTCCGTCGGTGAAGGGGGAGTCGTTCTTTTCCCCCGATGGCAAGCATGAGTATCTGGTCGATGACACCTTCACTGACCCCGCGTCGGGCTTCCAGGGGATATCCGCCGTCCAGGTGGTGAACGGCCAGCCGGACTACTCAGAGGTGGTTGTGGCCTTCGCGGGGACGAATCCTGTCGATCTAGGCGATCTCGGGACGGATGGGGGGACGGTTGTCGGCGGCCAGAACGGGGACCAACTCTTTTCCGCCGAGATCTTCGCCTCCACCGTGAACTTGGAGGTGAAGAGCGAACATCCCGGGGCGGTTGTCACGACGACGGGCCATTCGCTGGGCGGGTATCTGGCCCAGTGGATCGCGGCCCAGAATCGTTGGTCGTCGATGACGTTCAACGCACCCGACCTGTGGGATCGCTTGTCGCCGGAGGAACAGAAGTGGGTGCGTGAGCAGGTCGCGGCCGGAAACTTCGTGAACTACGTGAACGAGTGGGACCCGATCGGGAACTCTCGAGGGAACGGGTCAGGCGCGGCGGTGTTCGTGAAGGACTACCCGGGGAGAGCGGCGCTGGACTACCACAATCTGTGGGATGCGTTCGGGTTCGATCCTGATGGCGCTGTTGTGGGTGCGGGCGCACAGGGCCACAGCCTCGCCGAGATCATGGGGAATGCTTTGACCTTGACAGACCCGGAACTGAACCTCGCTGTGAAGGTGACGGAGCTGATGTCAGCAGTGAACGCGGCGGGAATGTCTGCGGCCGTGTCAGTGGGCACAGCCGGGTTGGCCGGTCTGAGGGTGATGGTGGACACGGTCGCGGCTGTGTCGCTGGCGGCTAGCATCGCGGGAACGACTGGCCCGTTGCAGACGATCAAGTCGGAGAATCATGGGTTGGTCGAACGTATGCAGACGGGCCTGGATGGAGCGAAGCAATTGGTATACGTGTACCCGTTCGTCACCGAGGCGGACATCGACCGCTGTGTCGACGTCCATCGCCTGCATGTCCACCAGAACATCGACCTGGACGCCGTCGCCGCTGTGGATCGCCTGGTGGATGACCACATCGCGGTCGTGAACAACCTTTCCGACGGCATTCTCAGAGCCGTGACGAACACCGTTGCACAGGATGTGCAATGGGCAGCGGCCACCAACGGGCGGTAGCCCAGAAAGAAGCACGATGTGTCTCTCTTAGGCGATCTGATCGACCAAGCCGTCCGCGATGAACGGGACACGACCGATATGACGATGGACGGTATCGAGGGTTTCGCCCACCAAGCGGCAGTGGAGCTGATGAACGCCCTCCTTCCGCCGATGGTCCATGCAAACAACCTCCTGATCAAGTCCGGGAGTTGGGTTGCTGTTGAAGGCGCATCCGAGATCGTCCGCTTCACCGTGGCGGCCGCCGGCGCGAGCAACGAGGTGCTGTCGGGCCGAGTCGGGGACACGGTGACCGAGGGACTCGGTCATCTCACCTCGAACAACGACTACGCGCGGGCGGTGAGGAGCATCGGATGACGAACCACAACGCCCTGCGTGAGTTCGACGAGGCGCAGCAGGACGCCAGCGCGGCCGCGAGACGACGCATCGAGCAGGCGGAGGAATATCGCGCACACTACCGCTCCCGGATCACCGCGGTCCAGGAGGGTTACTACGAGCTCGCAGCCCGTCAGGGACTCGAGTACGACCCCGGATTCCGGGGGGCACTCCAGCGCGTGTCGGACGACATGGAAGAGAACCTCCGCGGGGCCGACCAGGTGATCGCAGGCCTCGAGGACGATCTCGGCGCGATGACCACCCAGCACGCTGAGGAACGGGAACACTTCCTCCAGCAGGGAAAGGCTGACTCCTGGTGACGTGATCCCCGGCTCAGCCGACCGCGCTCGTCGCCATCGGTAGGCTGGACGGGATGAGCGAGAGTCTGTGGGCCATGCCCGTGTCGGAGTTGCTGTCGAGGACCGCGTCTTCCGATCCGACGCCCGGCGGCGGGTCGAT
This sequence comes from Leifsonia sp. CL147, assembly GCF_900114565.1. Classification (GTDB taxonomy): domain Bacteria; phylum Actinomycetota; class Actinomycetes; order Actinomycetales; family Microbacteriaceae; genus Leifsonia. Next base: position 111,404 of record NZ_FOTM01000013.1, on the reverse strand, counting down.
CTCGGCGATCTCCGGAGGGCTCGGCGTCGGTCTCCTGCGGATGGCCGTCGCCGTGACCGCCGAGGAGTCCCTCGCCCCGCTCGACGCCCTGCTCGCGGCCCTTCAGACGAGGATCGTGCGGGCGGCCGACGCGGATGTGCGCGACTTCGAGGCCCTGATGGCCGCCTACCGCCTGCCGCGCGAGGACGACACCCAGCGGGATGCCCGGAGCGCCGCCATCGAGGACGCGTCCGTCGGAGCGACGGAAGGCCCCCTCGCGCTCGTCGGCGCACTCCTCCAGGCGATCGAGCTGTCGCACGACCTCGAGCCGGCCGTGAAGCCCGGCGTCGTCAGCGACGTTCTGGCCGGCCGGGACCTGATCGCGGGCTCCGCACGCGCGGCCATCCGCACCGCCGACATCAACCTGGAGCAGCTCGACCGGTCCTCGTCCGCCCAGGCGTCCGAGCTGCGCACGCGCCGGGACGAACTAGCCCGCCGTCTGGAGGCTGCCGCATGACCGCCACAGTTCTGGATCCGTCGCCCGTCGCGGCCGCCTTCCGCGAGGAGGTCCGCCGTGACGTCGAACGACTGGCCTCCGAGGGACGTCCACTGCGGGTGGTGGGCCTGCTCGGTCAGGAGAGCGGCCCGGCGGCGACGTACGCGCGGTTCGCGCGACGCGGCTTCGACGATGTCGGCATCCAGTTCGACCTGCGTCACGTCGCGCCGGAGGAGGTCGAGTCCGCGGTCGCGGCAGCGAACATCGACCCGGACGTCGATGGACTGTTCCTCTACTACCCGCTCACCGACCGGGCGGGGGACCGCTGGCTGCGCGAACTGGTCGACCCGCGCAAGGACGTCGAGGGAATGCACTCCTTCTGGAGCCGGCTGCTCTACGAGAACCAGCGGTACATCGACCCGGCTCACACCGTCCGCGCCATCCTGCCGTGCACACCGCTCGCGATCCTGAAGCTCCTCGAGCGGGCCGGGATGCGCGGGTCGGGCGGGAGCGCGCCGCTCGCCGGGGTCACCGCCTGCGTGATCAACCGGAGCGAGCTCGTGGGGCGTCCGCTCGCCGCCATGCTGTCCAACGACGGCGCCCTCGTCCACTCGCTCGACCTCGCCGGATCGGTCACGTTCGAGCCGGCGATCGGCCGCCACACCCATGACGTCCGCGACTCGGGGATCGACCGGGCGGCTGCTCTCGCCTCCGCGGATGTCGTCATCTCCGCCGTGCCGTCCCGGGACTTCGAGCTGATCCGCGGCGATGAGCTCCGCGAAGGCGCGATCTGCGTCGACGTCGCCGAGTTCACCAACTTCGACGCCTCGGTGATGGAGCGCGCGAGCGTGTTCGTCCCGCGCGTCGGACCGCTCACGATCGCCATGGCCGCCCGCAACCTGGTCCGGCTGGCGGCCCGGGTGAACTCCGGGTGAAACCGTTTGGTCTTCTATCGAAGGAGATCCGGTCTCGATCGTCCTTCGAATGGCAGTGCTGAAGGAGATTCGAACGTAATCCGGCCGAATCTCCTTCGCTGGCGGGGAGGCTGCGGGGAGGCTCCAGCCAGCTGAGGCCGGATCGTCAGCGGTCGGCGCGCGCCTCGCGGTCGGCGCGCGCCTCGTGGGCGGCGCGGTGGCCGACGGCGGCGGCCGCTGCGGTCACGACGGTGGCGAGGCCCAGCGGCAGCGCGATGTGCAGGCGCAGCAGCGCTGCACCGACCAGGGCGCCGAGAGCGATGAGCACGACCGCGCCGACGCGCCTCCGCCAGGGCTGCCCGGAGCCGCCGGCCAGCGCCGAGTCCGCGGCGAGACCGGTGATGGTCGAGGTCACGACCACGGTGGTCACGTCCTTCACGGCCAGGTGCCGGGCGACCGCCGCCTGGAAGCCCATGGAGCCGGCCAGCAGCGTCGTGATGGCGAGCTCCCACGGCTTCGGCGGAACGCCTCCGGTGAGAGCCGTGGTGGCGGTGAGCACGGCGAGTGCGAGCGCGACCGCGGTGAACGACCAGCTGGTCCGGGTGTTCCAGCCGGTGCTCTCCCGCCGGAGAGTCCGGCCGCCGAGGACCGCGCCCGCCAGGAACGCGGCCAGAGCGATCGACGGGCCGATCCACGGCAGGCCGTCGGCGCCGACCAGCGCCATCCCGAGGATGACGACGTTGCCGGTCATGTTGCCGGCGAACACGCGGTCGAGGCCCAGATAGCCCACGGCGTCGACGATGCCCGTGGAGAACGTCAGCGCCAGCATGAGCACCAGGGTCAGTTCGCGCTGCCGCACTGTGACGTCGGTCATCGTTCCTCCGCGGTCCGAGGGTAGGAGCCTACGCTGGCTGCGCCGTCGGAGCGGGGGTCGCTCCCGGCATCCATCGTGCCGTCCGGCGCGCTCGCGATCAGGTTGGCGTGTCCGACGAGCTCGCTGAGCTCCGGGGCGGGGATGAGGTGGAGGCCCGTGTCCTCCAGCGAACGTCGCGCATCCTCCCCGATCCCCGGCTCCACGTACACGTCGGACGGCCGGTCGCCGTCGCGCTGGGGCCCGACGATGGCGCGGGCGGCGCTGACCGCCTCCTGCGCCGTCGTGCCGGCCATGGCGTGCAGCAGGGTCTGCGCGTGGATCTGCGGCTGACCCTGACCGCCCATGACGGCCGAGACGAAGCGGACCGCATCCCCGTCCGTCACGATCACCGGCATGAGCGTGTGCAGCGGGCGCTTTCCGGGAGCGAGGGTGTTGGGCGAGTCCGGGTCGAGAGAGAAGCTGGTGCCGCGGTTGTGCAGCAGGATTCCCGTCCCCGGCTCCACCACGGCGGCACCGAACGCGTGGTAGACGCTCTGGATGAGCGACACCGACCATCCCGAGGAGTCCGAGGCCGCGATCCCGACCGTGTCACCTCGCGGCGGGCGGAACCCGTGCGCGACGGGGTCGTTCGCCGGGGCCGGCTCCTCCTCGAACAGCGCGCTCAAGGTGCCCGCCGTGACCCGCGGGTCGGCCAGGAGTTCGTCCCTGACCGCGTTCGCGCCGAAGAAACGCTCCATCATGGTGCCGAACCCCTCGCCGAGGAGGTCGCCGACGCCATCCCGCTCCAGCTCGTCGAGGACGCGCAGCAGCACGAAGCCGTGCGTGTTCGGCGGGCTGGTGTGGATGTCGAGCCCGCGGAAGCGGCGCGCGAGCGGCTCCACACGCTCCGGGTGGAACAGGATCAGGTCGGCTCGCCCGATCCGCGAGCCGAGAGCCGCGAGCCCCGCGACGAACCCGTCGGTGAGGCTGCCGTCGTAGAGGGCGGACGCGCCCTCGTCGCGCAGGACACCCAGGGTGGCCGCGAGCGCCGGCTGGCGGATGAGGTCGCCCTCGACGGGCAGGCCGCCGTCGGGCAGGAACACGCTGCGGAATCCGGGGTCGAAGCCGATCACGTCGCGCTCCTCGATGTACGCCGCCGCGAGCGAGCGCGAGACCGGGAACCCGTCGCGTGCCGCCACGACCGCATCCTCGAACAGCTCCGCCCAGGGGCGCTGCGCGCCGAGCCGGTGGAGCGACTCCCAGCCGCGGATCGCTCCGGGGACCGTGACCGTGTCGATGCCGCGGTAGGGCAGCGCCTCACCGTGCGTGTGCCGGAGAGCAGCCGGGTCGACGGCGTACCCGGCCGGGCCGGACGCGTTGACGCAGTGGATGCGGCCGGAGGGGTCGCGCACGAGCGCGATCAGATCCCCGCCGATGCTCACGTTGTGCGGGTAGACGACGCTGAGGGTCGCGGCAGCCGCGAGGGCAGCATCCAGAGCGTTGCCCCCGCGTGCGAAGGCGCGCTCGGCCGAACGGGTGGCGGCGGCGTGCGGGGTGGCGACGGCGCCGGTGAGTGGTGCAGGCATGGTTCTTCCTTGTCCGGACGGAGGGGGAGAGGGCGCGGTCAGAGGATCTTCGAGAGGAAGGTCTGCGTCCGCGGGTGTTGCGGCGAGGCGAACAGCCGGGCGGGCGGGGCGACCTCGATAATCGCTCCCGCATCCATCACCACGACCCGGTCGGCGACTTCGCGGGCGAAGCCCATCTCGTGGGTGACGACGACCATCGTCATGTGGTCGGCCGCCAGTTCCTTCATCACATCGAGCACCTCGCCGATCATCTCCGGGTCGAGGGCGCTGGTCGGCTCGTCGAAGAGCATCAGCTGCGGCTTCATCGCCAGGGCCCGGGCGATGGCGACCCGCTGCTGCTGGCCGCCGGAGAGCTTGTTCGGCCGGGCGTCCGCCTTGTCGGCGAGGCCGACACGGGCGAGCAGCGCCTCCGCCTGGGCGAGCGCCTCCCGCTTGTCGACACCCCGGACGCGCACCGGCGCGTGCCAGATGTTCTCGATCGCCGTCATGTGCGGGAACAGGTTGAAGTGCTGGAAGACGAAGCCGATCTCCTGACGCTGGCGCATCAGCGCGGTACGCGACGCGGGTGATCGCCTGCCGTCGCGGCCGATCCGGTAGCCGACCGGCTGCCCGGCGACGATGAGCTCGCCGTCGTCGATCGTCTCGAGGCCGTTCATCGTGCGCAGCAGCGTGGTCTTGCCTGCGCCGGACGGCCCGACGAGGACGACGACCTCGCCCGCTTGCACCTCCAGCGAGACGCCGCGGAGGATCTCCCGGCCGCCGAGGCTGCGGCAGACGTTGCGCGCCTGGACGATGGGGGAGGCGGCCCGGGGGGATTCGGTGTCGGTCATCTCAGAGCTCCTGCTGGGGGATGGGCGCGGGCGTCAGCACCGCGCCGCGGCGGCCGCCGAAGAGGCGCTGCCAGGGCGAGACGGTCGCCTCGATGCCCACGCGGGCGTTGAGGCGTTTCTCGATCCCGGCCTGGACGATGGTCCAGATCGTGGTGAGCGCCAAGTAGTAGATGGCGACGACCGCGAAGATCTCGAAGGTGCGGAAGGTGGCGGCGCTGATGCTCTGCGAGACGAGGAACATCTCCGAGACGCCGATGACGCTGAGGATGGACGTGCTCTTCATCAGCCCGTTGAACGAGTTCCCGAGGGGCGGCACCATCAGGCGGAGGGCTTGCGGGAGGATGATCCACCGCATCGCGGACGCCCCGGACATCCCGAGCGCCTCCGCCGCCTCGCTCTGCCCGATCGGGACGGAGTCGAGGCCGGCGCGGATGATCTCCGAGATGTAGGCGCTCTCGTTGATGATCAGCCCGACGATCGCCGCCTGCACCGCGGCCTTGACGAGCAGGCCGGCCAGGTCGACATCCTCGAAGCGGAACAGCCCTGCGGCGGCGAACCCCGTGTAGATCAGGACCAGCTGCACCAGGAGCGGCGTGCCGCGGATGAGCCAGATGTAGAAGCTGGCGACGATCCGCAGCGGCGCGAACCGCGAGCGGCGCATGAGGGCGACGACGAGGCCGACGATCAGCGCCCCGGCCATGGCCAGCACCGAGATCACGATCGTGAGGACCAGGCCCTGCAGGAACGGCGTCCCCGGCGTCAGGAGGTTCTTCCAGAAGAAGCCCCAGTCGAAGTTCACTGTCAGCCCTTCTTCGTGTAGGCGAGCTTCGACTGCCCCCAGTGGTCGAGGATCGTGGTGTACTCGCCGGAGGAGACCAGGTCGTCGAAGGCCTTCTGGACCGCGGTGTGCAGTGCGCTGTCGCCCTTCACCGTCGCGGCCCCGATGTCCACGGGGGAGGTCGGCCGGCCGACGAGCTGGATCCCGGTCGTGCCCTGCTTCTGGTAGTAGCCGATCAGTTCGGCCGCATCCAGGTACGCGTCGATCTGGCCGCTGACGAGCTGCTGGAAGCCGACCGTCGCCTGGTTGTTGGTGCTGATGTCGAGCGCCTTCTTGCCGGCGCCCGTGCAGGTGGTCGACTGGGCCTCCGCGAGCGACTGCGCGGTCGTGCCGACGGTGACCATCACCTTCTTGCCGCAGAGGCTGTCGTCGAGCCCGGTCACGCCGTTCTTCGAGCCCTTCTTGACCGCGACGCCCGTGGCCGAGGTCAGGTACGGGACGAAGTCCACGACCTTTTCGCGAGCCGGCTTGATGTAGAGGGAGGCCATGATCACGTCGCACTGCTTGGCCTGCAGGCTCGGGATGAGGGCGGCGAAGTCCACGGTGACGAAGTCGGGCTTCAGTCCGACCTTGCCGGCGATTGCCTTGGCGAGGTCGATCTCGCTTCCGACCAGGTTGCCGCTGGCGTCCGTGGAGATGTTGGGCGGCGACCCGAGGTTGGTCGTGCAGACGGACAGGGTGCCCGCCGTGCGGATGGATGGCGGCGCGACTGTGGCGACCGGCTTGCTGCTGCTCTCGCTCGGGCTTGCTGCCGCCGAGCAGCCTACGAGGGCGAGGGCTGCTGCGGTGACGACTGCTGCGGCGCTGATGCGTGTGCGTGTGTGCATGGGATCTCCGTCGATGCTCGATGCTCCACGGCTCGGGGTGAGCCGTCGAGAAGACTATCAAGCGATAGGTGCGTTGTCTATCAATTGATAGAACGCCGATGTTGCCGCCCTGTTTCGGCTGCATGTCCGGGCCGAGAATAGTTGCTCACCGGCGCGGCTGAGGGCGACATTCGTGACGAATGTTGCGTTAGACGGGGGTGAAGGCGACATTCGTGACGAATGTTGCGTTAGACGCGGCTGAAGGTGACATTCGTGACGAATGTTGCGTTAGACGCGGGTGAAGGTGAGATTCGTGACGAATGTCGCGTTGGGCCGCGTTGGTGTGCACATTCGTGACGAATGCTGCCCTGGCCCCGTACCAACGCGACATTCGTGACGAATGTTGCGCCACACGCGGGTGAAGGTGACATTCGTCACGAATGTCGCCTACCCGGTGTGACGCAGGCGCGCCTCGGTGGCGAGGCGCACCTCCGAGAGCCGGCCCGGGTCGGTGAGCACCGCGCGCAGGACGAAGTCGGACAGCTGCAGCGGTCGCTCCGAGACCGGCGCCGACGCGCTCGTCTCGCGCTCGCGCATCCCCTCGAACTGCAGGCCGGTGATGGCACGCTGCACGAATTCGGGGTCCACGGGCCGGAACTCGCCGGCTCCGATCCCCGCGCTGACGAAGTCGCGGGTCACCTGATGGAATCGCTCGATCTCCCTGCGCTGCTCCTCGAACTCCGGCTCCGTGAAGATGGCGTCGCTGTAGTATCCGCGGGCGTCGTACGGAAGCGTCAGGTAGTCGCGCGAGCTCGCGGTGAGGAAGTAGTGGAAGCGCTCGGCCCACGACGCATCGAGCTGCCGCGCCTCCTGGAGGCGGTCCATCGTCTGCTGGAGGTCCGCATCCACCAGCTCGGCCAGGATCTGATGCTTGGCGGAGAAGTGGTAGAACAGCGACGGCTGGCGGATGCCGACAGCGTCGGCGATGTCCCGCGTCGTGGTGCCGTAGTAGCCGCGCTGGCCGAACAGGCGTGCCGCGTGCAGCAGGATCTGCTGCCGCGTCCCGCCGTCCGTCATACCGCTACTCTATCCAGCGGCCGAACCGGCGCACGTGGCCGCCGCAGCGCCTGACGAGGGCGGCAGGCTTCCGCCCGACGCCCTCGTCAGCCGGTCACTGTGCGGAGCGGATCGACACCGAGTCGAACTGGTTGATCGCCGACTGCGAGGCGTCGTGCGAGGTGGAGAAGATCCCCGCGTCCTGCGTCGCCGCCGCGGACGGCAGGGCGACCGCCGCGCCGATGGGCACGTAGTTGATGCCGTCGTACGAGTACGACCCCGTGTACGTGGTGCCCGAGCGGGTGAGCTGCACCCAGATGGGGCGGAACACATCCACCGAGGCCTGCGCCTGCGTGTCGATGTAGCCGTCGCCGTTTGAATCCCAGGCGAAGACGACTCCGTTCCTCGCCGTCACCGCGACCACCGCATACCCTGTCGAGGATCCGGCCCGGGTGATGTCGTTTCGGACCATCACCCCGGACTTCGCCCAGACGTTGGCGTCGTTGACCGACACGACGCGCGCCGAGACGCTCGCCGTCGGCCCGAACGAGCCGGCCCGGTAGATCGCGCCGTACTGGTCGTCGTGCTGGCCGCCCGCGCCCCAGACATCCGCACCGGCTGCGGCGATCCCGAAGGCGCCCCCGGTCTGGCCGAACACCGACGTCGCCGCCGAGGCGCCCGCCGTGCGGAAGCCGTCCGTCACCGGAGCGGACACCGGGCAGGCGCTGAAGCCGAACTGGTTGGCGTTCAGCGACGTCCGGTACTGGGGTGCAACTCCAGACGCGCAGATCACGTCGAGGGCGGCGGCCGGCCAGGCGGCCCCGGTCACCTTGACGTTGTTGATCAGGGTGTTGTTGTGGGCGGCCGCGTTCGGCGCCGAGATGCCGCCGGAGTTGTACCAGTTGTTCCGGATGACGTTGTCGCTCGTGTTGTTGCGCAGGCTGTACGCGTTGGTGAACACGAACGACCCGCCCTGGACGACGTTGTTCTCGTAGGTCATCGACCGCGATCCCTCATCGAGGTAGAGCCCGACCCCGGAGATGTTGAACAGGTAGTTCTTGTCCACGATCGTCCCCGGGCTGGCCGACAGGTTGTAGACCGAGCCGCCGTCGGCGAACCGGGCCTTCGTGTTGTGGACGAGGTTGCCCTCGACCCGGTTGTCCTTGAGCGTGGTCGGCGTCGTGTAGAGCGGGTTCCAGTTGTAGTACCCGCGGTCCACGTAGTCGTTCGAGCCGCCGGCGTCGTTGATGCCCCAGCCGTAGCCGGTGTCGATGCCGTCGTACGGGACGTTCGCGACCTCGTTGTGGAGGATCTGCGCTCGCGTCACGTAGGTGCTCAGGATGCCGCTGTTGTCCTTGTAGTCCACAGCGACGCGGTCGATCGTGTTGTCCTGGATGGTGATGTCCTGGTTGGTCATCCGCGGGTCGCTCGGGTGGTGCGCATCCGGCAGCACTCCGCCGACCGCGACACCGTGGCCGCTGTCCTCGACGAACGTGTTGCCGACCACCTGGATGCCGCTGGCTCCGTAGCCGACGCCCGTCAGCGTGGCGTTGGCGTCGTTCCCGATGCCGAGCGCCGAGGAGCCGAGGTTGGTGAACGTGTTCCCCGTGAACGAGATGCGGCTGGCGGCCGAGACCTGGACGGCCGCGGGCTCCTGGTACCAGCTGGTGCGGGCCCGTTCGAACATCTCGCAGCCGCGGGCGCAGCTGGTGAACGCGTCCGCCGGGCGGTAGTCGTACGTCCCCTTGATGAAGAGCCCGTTCTGCTGGTCGGCGTAGCCGTCGGTGGACGGGCCGAGCCAGGACGTGCCGGAGAACCGGATGCCCTCGAACGACAGTCCGCTGACCGGCTGGTCGTAGCTGCCGCCGATGCTGATGAGCGACTGCAGGTGGGGCAGTTCGATGTCCAGCTTGTTGGGATCCACGCCGTCCGCCGGCTTGTAGTACAGCTTTCCGCCGTGCGGGTCGATGTACCACTGGTTCGTCTGCGTCAGGAACGCCAGCGAGTTGTCCAGGTACCAGCTGGGTCCGGCCAGGAAGGATTTCTGGACGGTGTCCCATCCCCAGGTGTTGTTGTCCCACGCCGGCTGCGCCATCGTGATCGCGGTCGGGCTGATGCTCTGCACGGGCGAGTACCGGTTGGTGAAGTCGCCGAGCGACTCGAACTCGATGCGCCCCTGGTCGGGCAGCCCGGCGAGGTAGCCGAGGGCGGGGTTGTCGATCGTCAGCCCCGTAGCGGTCGGCGTCACATCCGAGTTGGCGAGCCGGATGGATGCGCGCGGCGCGATCACTCCGTCGACGTACAGCTGGCGCGTGTCGAGCCCGGCGGGCGTGTCCGCCTGCCAGATGCCGGTCCCCGCGTCGGACTTGGACCATCCCGTGACGGCGGAGGCGCCCGTGATCACCGGATGCGCGCCCGGTGCGGCCGCCCAGTGGACGGTGCTGCCGGATCCGCCGCCGTCGGACGCATCGAAGCTCAGCGGCGTCGAGAGGCGGTAGGTCCCGTCCGCGAGCTGGACGGTCACGTCGCCGTGCTTGATGGAGGGACGCAGGACGTGCTGCGCCCGTTCCAGGGAGCAGGGCTGGGACTGGCTGCAGTGCCCCGAGTCCTTCCCGTCCGGTGCCGCGTAGAAGATCGTCGCCGGATCGGCATGCGCCTTCAGGGGGATCAGGACGGAGACGATGACCGCGCCGGCGCCGAGGAGCGCGAGCACCGCCTGTCTGCGTCCTTTCCGCCCGGTCATCGAACGTCGCGAGTCTGACGTCAATGTCATGTTGGGTCGCTTCCTGTGATGGGCGGCCCCGATGCCGCCGCATCCAGAGCTATCATACGTATGATGTTTGCTGCAAGGGATGTTCGACGTTTCGGAGAAGCGGACGGCCCATCCACTCGTTGCGCCCGATGAGTGCCGAGCCGCTCCTCGAACGCGTGGTCAGCCCGTCGCGACGCGCGCCGGGTCGGCGGCGAGACCGGCGGCATCCAGGTCCTCCCACAGTCCCTCCGGGATCTCTGCCCGGTAGCGCGCCACCGTGCTGTGCACGTGGTCGGAGGTCCGCATCCCCGTCACGACCGAGACGACGGCCGGGTGCCTCAGGGGGTACTGGATGGCCGCCGCCGGGAGGCTGACTCCGTGCCGCGCGCAGGCCTCGGCGATCGCGACCGCGCGGTCGACGACCTCCGCAGGCGCCGTGCCGTAGTCGAAGTGGGCTGATCGATCGACCTGCTCGCTGCTCAGCAGCCCCGAGTTGTACACGGCGGCGGCGACGATGCCCACGCCGCGCTGCTGAGCGAGGGGCAGCAGCTCCTCGAGGGCGGACTGGTCGAGCAGGCTGAAGCGGCCGGCGACCATCATCACATCCACGTCGGTGCGCCGGATGAACTCGGTGAGCATCGCGGACTGGTTCATCCCCGCTCCGATCGCTCCCACGACGCCCTGCTCGCGGAGCTCGACGAGGGCCGCGACACCGGTCGTGGAGGCGGCCTCCCAGTGCTCGTCCGGATCGTGGAGGTAGGCGATGTCGAGGTGGTCGGTCCCGATCCGGGCGAGGGACGCCTCCACCGAGCGCAGGATCCCGTCCCGGCTGAAGTCCCAGACCCGCCGGGTCGTGGCGGGAACGACGAAACCGTCGTCGTCCAACCGGTCGGCGGTCTCCGGGCTGTCGACGAGGAGACGCCCGACTTTGGAGGAGAGAACGATGGAGTCGCGGGGCGTCGACTCCAGCGACCGGCCGAGTCGTTGCTCCGACAGTCCGAGGCCGTAGTGCGGTGCGGTGTCGAAGTAGCGGAGGCCGTCGTCCAGGGCCGCGGCGACGGCATCGCGCGAGGCGTCGTCCGTCGTCTCCCGGAACAGATTGCCGAGCTGGGCCGCGCCGAAGCCGAGCTCGGTGAGCCGGTGGCCGGTCCGCAGCGTCCGGGTCGGCAGGGGCGGGGTGAGCGCATCCGAGTCCATGACCGTAGCCTAGTGCGTAGAGCATACGTATTATGTTTGGGTACGGTGCGACGAGGCAGCGCATTCGCGTCACGAAGACGTCGCATCGAAGTCACAACGAAGCACAACGAAGCACGACGAAGCACAACGAAGTCACGAGGAAGGAGCGCCCGGCGATGCTGGCGGCGAACTACACAGGCGACCGGACCATCACGATCGAGGAACGGGAGCCCGAGCCGCTCCGGCCCGGCGAGGCGCGCATCGCGGTGGCCTACGTCGGCATCTGCGGCACCGACCTCCACATTTTTCACGGCGACATGGATGCGCGCGTCGCCCGGCCGGCGACCATCGGCCACGAGATGTCGGGCACGATCGTCGACCTTGCCCCCGACGTCGAAGGCTGGTCGGTGGGGGATGCGGTGACGGTCATGCCGCTGGCCTGGGACGGCACCTGCCCGGCATGCCTCGCCGGCAACGAGCACATCTGCCAGAACCTCGACTTCATCGGGATCGACAGCCCGGGTGCCCTGCAGGAGCACTGGAACGTCCCCGCCTCCACCCTGGTGCGCCTCCCCGCGGGGGTGTCGCTGCGGGATGCGGCGCTCGTCGAGCCCGTCGCGGTGGCTGTGCACGACGTACGGCGTTCCGAGCTCGGGCCGGGCGACCGGGCGGTCGTCATCGGCGCAGGCCCCATCGGCGTGCTCATCGCGACGGTCGCCACAGACTTCGGGGCCGAGGTCGTCATCGCGGAGATCGATGCCAACCGCCGTGCGGCTGCGGAGGAGATGGGCCTGCGGACGCTCGATCCGTCGGCGGTCGACCAGGTCGCCTGGGTCGAAGAGTGGACGGGTGGCGCCGGCGCGGACGTCGTGTTCGAGGTCTCCGGCGCTGCGGCCGCGGTGCTCGGTGCGACGTCGCTCGCCAAGGTGCGGGGCACGCTCGTCGTGGTCGCCATCCACTCGCAGCCTCGTCCGCTGGATCTGCACCGCCTGTTCTGGCGCGAGCTGCGCATCCTCGGGGCGCGCGTCTACGAACGGCGGGACTTCGAGCGCGCGGTCGAGCTGGTGGCCGAGGGCGTCATCCCGGCGGACAGGCTGATCACGCGCATCGTCCCGCTCGCCGAGACGGCCTCCGCCTTCGAGGCGCTCGAGGAAGGCCGTGCGATGAAGCTGCTGGTCGAGGTCGGGCGATGAACGCGTTCGACCTGACCGGCCGACGGGCGGTGGTCACCGGGGCGAAGCGGGGGATCGGCTTCGCCATCGCCGAGGCGCTCGCCGCGGCGGGCGCCGACATCGTCGGCGTCTCGGCCACGCTCGACCCGGAGTCCTCGGCGATCGGCGACCGGGTCCGTGAGCTCGGGCGGAGCTTCGAGGGCCACCGCGTCGACTTCGCGGATCGCCGCCAGGTGGCCGGGCTGGGCTCCCGGCTGGCGGGCGGGGAGCGGCCGGTCGACATCCTGGTCAACAACGCGGGCACCATCCGCCGGGCGCCGGCCGTGCAGCATCCCCTCGAGTGGTTCGACGAGGTGCTCGAAGTGGATCTGACCAGCGGCTTCGTCCTCAGCCAGGCGCTGGGGGCGCGGATGCTGGAACAGGGGCACGGCCGCGTGATCTTCACCGCCTCCCTGCTCTCGTTCCAGGGCGGCATCAACGTGCCGGGATACGCAGCCGCCAAGTCGGGCGTCGCCGGGCTGGTTCGCGCTCTGTCGAACGAGTGGGCGGGCGCCGGCGTGACGGTGAACGGCATCGCGCCGGGCTACATCGCGACGGACAACACGCAGGCGCTGCAGGACGACCCGGAGCGCTCGCGCTCGATCCTCGACCGGATCCCGGCGGGCCGCTGGGGCACGGCGGAGGACCTCGGGGGCGCGGCCGTCTTCCTCGCCTCCGACGCCGCGCGCTACGTCTCCGGCGCGATTCTCCCCGTCGACGGCGGCTGGCTCGGCCGGTGAGGCTCCGCGCCGCCCCCCCGATTCGTCACGAATGCCCAGTTAAGCCCTGGCAAAATGCACATTCGTCACGAATCTGCCGTTACAACCCGGCAAAATGCACATTCGTCACGAATGTGCCGTTACAACCCGGCAAAATGCACATTCGTGACGAATGCCCGACTACAACCCCGCAAAATGCACATTCGTGACGAATGTGCCGTTGCGCGGGGTCTGAGTGCACATTCGTGACGAATGTGCCGTTCTGCGGGGTCTGAGTGCACATTCGTGACGAATGTGCCGTTCTGCGGGGTCTGAGTGCACATTCGTGACGAATCTGCCGTTGCGCGGGTTCTGAGTGCACATTCGTGACGAATGTGCAGCCCCCATCGCCGCAGCACTTGGCAAACATCATACGTATGCTCTATACTCGGAGACACGCCTCGGCCCCCTACGCCGCAGTCGTCAACGAAGTCGACAAGACAAGGACATCTCATGGTCGGAATCCACACTGTGGTGCGTTCACGCCGCCGGTCGGCGCTGACCGTCGCCGCACTCGGCGCCGCGACGGCGCTCTTTGCTCTCACCGGTTGCAGCACCGGTGGGAGCTCGACGAACGGGTCATACGGCTTTCCCGAAGCCAGCCAGGACGCCTCCTCGACGATCACCGTCTGGGTGGATGCGGACCGCCAGGCCGCCGCGAAGGCATTCGAGAAGGCCAATCCGAACACCAAGGTCAAGGTCGTCACCTACGACGGCTCGGCCAACGGCTCCAACTCGTTCCGCACGAAGATGCAGCTGTTCGACCGCGCCGGGAGCGGCTGGCCGGACGTCGTGTTCTCCAGCCAGAACAACGACGCATCCTGGGCGAGCCAGAAGACCAACGGCAAGCAGGCATTCGCCGCCGTGCTCGACAAGGGCCTCGTGCCCCAGGCGACGCTCGACAACTTCACCCCCGGTTCCCTCAACCCGTGCACGGTGAACGGCCAGGTGTACTGCCTCCGCAACGACCTCGCCCAGACCGTGCTGTGGTACAACAAGTCGCTGATGGACCAGTTCGGCTACACCCTGCCGACCACCTGGGAGGACTACCAGGCTCTGGGGCAGAAGCTCGCCACCGAGCACCCCGGCTACATCGTCGGCGCCGCCGGCGACGCCTTCGCCCCGGAGATCTACATGTGGGCCGGCAAGTGCCAGGCGAACGACGTCACCGGTCCGAAGTCGGTCACCGTCAAGACGGACACGACCGAGTGCAAGCGCGTCGCCTCGATGCTCGACACCCTGCGTGGTGACGGCACGCTTCCCGCGATCAGCGTCTTCACCCCGGAGTTCGTCAAGAACTACACCGGCAAGGTGCTGATGATGCCCGGCCCCTCCTGGTACGCCGGAGCCATCTTCAACAACAAGCAGTCGCTGAATGTGCCGGCCGGCCAGCTCGGCGTCGCCGCTCCGCTGAAGTGGAAGGACGACAGCAAGGGCTTCGCCGGAAACGTCGGCGGCGGTACCTGGTTCATCTCCAGTCACTCCAAGAACCTGAAGGCCGCGGAGAAGTTCACCGAGTTCGTGACGACAGCGGACGACTACCAGGTGGATGCCGCTCCCGGCTACCCGGCCTACGCGCCGGCGGCCACGAAGTGGATCGCCAAGCAGGAGTCGAGCAAGTACTTCGCCACCTCCCTCGCACCGGTCGTCAGCGCGGCGTCCGAGGTCTGGGACGGCTGGGGCTACCCGATCTTCAGCCAGGAGGCGGTCTGGGCCAAGACGATGACCCCGGCCATCACCGGCGGGAAGTCGATCGTGAGCCTGCTCCCCACCTGGCGGGACGCCATCGCGAACCAGGCCAAGGTCGACGGATACACGGTGAACTGACATGACCCTCGCTCCACCGAGCGAACAGCTGGCCGCCGGCGCTGCAGAGCGCCGGCGGTCGGTCCGCCGAAGCGGCCGGGCACCCGGCCGCACTCCGATCGGCTACGTGTTCGTCTCCCTCTACGCCCTGCTCGCCATCGCCTTCGGCATCGTTCCGGCGCTGTACGCGGTGCTGCTCGCCTTCACCCACGCCGACGGCGGCTTCGCCGGCGTGGACAACTTCGTCACGGTGATCACCGACTTCCGCTTCTGGCCCGCTGTCCTCCACGTCACCGTGTACCTGGTGATCTGGCTGATCGCGCTGGTGCTGTTCGTGGTCCTGCTCGCGCTGATCGTCCATGCCCTCCGTGTGCGCTGGGCGAGCACGACGTTCCGCTTCATCTACTACCTGCCGGGTGCGCTCGCCGGCGCCTCCAGCGTCCTGCTCTGGCTCTTCGTGCTCGACCCGACCGCAAGCCCGGTCAGCGGGCTGCTGCGGCTGATGGGGATGCACAGCTTCGTCCAGGTGATCCAGCCGGGAAATCTGCCCGCCATCTTCGCGATCATCGCCTTCTGGACCGGCGCCGGCGGCTGGATCGTCATCATGTACGGAGCCCTCAACAACATCAGCACGGATGTGATCGAGGCGGCACGCATCGACGGCGCGAACGCGGTGCAGATCGCGCTGCGCATCCAGCTGCCGATGCTCCGCAAGTGGATCGCCTACATGGGCGTGATGTCGCTGGCCGCCGGGACCCAGCTGTTCGTCGAACCGCAGCTCCTCAGCCAGGCGAGCAACGCTGTCGTGCCGAACGACTATTCGCTGAACCAGCTCGCCTACCAGTACGCCTTCCAGCAGAACGACTTCAACGGAGCGGCCGCGATCTCACTGCTGCTGCTGATCGTCGCGCTCCTGTTGTCCTGGGTGTTCGTCACCCGCGGCGGACTCTTCGAAAGGGAATGACCATGACCGCTCTCACCGGCGAGCGTCGCCGTCTCCCCAGCCTGCGCGGCTGGAGCGGCCGCTCCATCGCAGGCGTCGTGCTGGTCGTCTTCGTCCTGTTCTTCGCCATCCCCATCGTCTGGCTCCTGTTCGCGGTGACCAAATCGGCCAACGCGCTCATCGTCGCCAACCCGTTCTCGGTCGGGTCGTGGGGCGACTTCGTGGCGAACTGGAACCAGCTGTTCGGCTTCCAGGACGGCGCGGTCATCACCTGGATCGGCAACTCGGCGCTGTACTCGCTCGGCGCGCTGGTCATCACGCTGCTGGTCAGCATCCCGGCCGGCTACGCCCTCGCGCTGACCGAGTTCCGGCTCCGCCGGGCCCTTCTCGTGCTGACCCTCGTCGTGATGCTGATTCCCAGCACCGCTCTGGTGCTGCCGATCTTCCTCGAGCTGAACAGCGTCGGGCTGATCGGGAGCCCGCTGTCGGTCATCCTGCCCATGTCGTTCTTCCCGTTCGGGGTGTACCTCACCTACATCTACTTCTCGACGAGCATCCCGCGGGATCTGCTGGCAGCGGCCCGGATCGATGGATGCTCCGAGTTCCAGGTGTTCACGCGGGTGGCCTTGCCGCTCGCCGCTCCGATCGTCGCGCTGGTGGCGTTCTTCAGCTTCGTGCAGAACTGGAACAACTTCTTCCTGCCGTTCGTCATGCTGCCCTCCAGCGACGGCTACCCCATTCAGGTCGGGCTCACGACGCTGCTCGCGTCGACCCCGGCATTCAACCCCAGCTCGGCGGGATCCGACTCCGTCCAGCTCCCCACCCTGGCCCTGGCGACCATCGTGTCCATCCTCCCGGTCCTCATCGTCTTCCTCTTCTCGCAGCGATTCCTCGTCACGGGTATGACGGCAGGGGGGACCAAGGAATGACCGCGTCGCCGAAGAAGGAGAACCACCGATGAAGATCACCGGCTACCGCAGCCTCGCGACGGTCCACGACTGGGGCCGGGTCACCGGCGACGTCAACGGGGTGCACAGCGGAGACACCACTCCTGTGCCTGTGCTGATCCTGGAGACGGACAGCGGGCTGGAGGGGATCGGCGTCGGCGCGCATCCCGATGTCGCCCGCGTTTTCCCTGCCGTGGAGGGCGAGGATCCGCGCTCCGTCGTCGCCCTGTACGACCGGATGCTCGACTGGGTGTTCAAGGCCGGTCACTCCGGCAGCACCTTCGGCACCATCGGCGCGATCGACATGGCGCTCTGGGACCTCAAGGCGAAGGCGGCGGGGGAGCCGCTGTGGCGCATGCTGGGGGCCCGCGAGCGCTTCGTCCCCGGGTACGCCTCGGGCCTGGAGTACGGCCTGACCGACGACGAGCTCGCGCAGCTGTACGGACGGTTCGCCGACCGCGGCTTCAAGGCCGGCAAGCTGAAGGGCGGCCGCGACCTCGACCGCGACCTGCCTCGGCTGGAGATCATGCGGGAGGTGCTCGGCCGCAACTCCCGGCATCCCGCCCTCATGTTCGACGTCAACGAGTCGTGGAACCACGCGCAGGCGGCTCGCTACATCGGCGCGATCGAGGAGCGGATGGATCTCACCTGGGTGGAGGAGCCGCTCCGGCGCTGGGACGCGGCCGGTATGGCCGCCCTGCGCGGCAAGATCCGCGCGGCGATCGCGAGCGGCGAGAACCTCACCGGGCTCGAGCAGTACCGTCCACTGCTGGACGCGAACGCGCTCGACATCGTGCAGGTCGGCAACGTGTGGGGCATCACCCACTTCCTGCGGGTGGCGACCCTCGCGCACGGCCACGACCTCCCGGTCAGCCCGGTCGCGTACAACACGAACCCGATCGCGCATGCCGCTGCCGCCGTCCCGAACCTGCTCACCTTCGAGGTGCAGGACCTGGGATTCCCGGTGGGACTGGATGTGGACCAGCAGTTCGACGACGGCGGCATCGTCCTCGGCGACCGGCCCGGCATCGGCATCGTCGTCGACGAGTCCCTGCTCTCCAGCGACAGCGGTCAGGCCGTTCCGCCGGCGACCGGTCCGCACATCCGTCCGGAGCGTGCAGCCTTGCGCCTGGTGGCCGAGCCCGATGTGATCGACGACCCGACCGTCCCGCTGAGGCCCGTCTCGTGACCGCGGAACCGCGGCGCTTCGGCATGGTCGTCGGGGTGCGGCCGGAGAAGCGCGAGGAGTACCTGGAGCTGCACCGTTCGGTGTGGCCCGAGGTGGAGGCGGCGCTGGTCGAAGGCAACATCCGCAACTACAGCATCTACGTCTTCGGTGACGTGCTGTTCGCGTACTACGAGTACGTCGGCGACGACTACGAAGCCGACATGCGCCGGCTCGACGCGGACCCGATGACGCAGCGCTGGCTGACCCACACCGATCCGTGCCAGGTCAGGGTCGCGGACGAACGCAACCCGGGGGCGCTCTGGCAGCCGCTCGACGAAGTGTGGCACCTGGGGTGAGCGAGCGCATCGACGCCCATGTGCATCTGTGGAACCGGGCCCTCGACCCGCAGGACTGGATCGACCCGGACTCTATGGCCGTCATCGACCGTGACTTCGGCACCCCGGAGCTCGCCACGATGCTCCAAGCGACGGGGATGGAGCGGGCGATCGTCGTCCAGGCGAGCAACAGCCTGGGGGAGAGCCGGCGGCTCGCACGCTGCGATCCTCGCGTCGTCGCCGGGCTGGTGGCCTGGGCCGACCTGAGCGCGGACGTCGCAGCCCAGCTCGAGAGCGTGCGGGACGCAGCGACGGTCCCGGTCGTCGGTGTGCGGCACCTCGCGCACATCGACCCGGATCCCCAATGGATGCTCGGAGCGTCCGTCGCCACCGGCTTCGCCGCGCTCGCCGACGCGGGACTGGTGTTCGACCTCGTGGTGCGCGAGTGGCAGCTGCAGCAGGCGTCGGCCCTGGCCCGCCGTCATCCGTCGCTTCGGTTCGTCCTCGATCACCTCGGCGGACCGCTCGCGGAGGACGCGGAACCGGCCCGCTGGGAGCGGGGGATCCGCGAGCTGGGCGCGCTTCCGAACGTGTGGGCCAAGCTGTCGGGTCTGACGTCCGGTCTCGTCCCGGGCGCGTGGAGCGCGGAGGACCTTCGGCCGCTGGTCGAGACGGCCCTCGACGCCTTCGGGCCGGGTCGGCTGCTGTACGGCTCGGACTGGCCGCTGGCCGAGCTGGGCGGGGGAGCGCCGGCCTGGCGGGATGCCGCCGGGCGGCTGCTCGGGAGCCTGTCGGCGGCGGAGAGGGATGCCGTGCTCGGCGGCACCGCGGCCGCGGTCTACTCGCTCGGCTGAGCCTTCTTGGCGGCCTTCGCCCGCGGCGCGTGGTCGGGCAGCCTCCGTCGCTCCCACGACACGTGGATGTGGTCGTGCATCGCCTTCTCCGCGCCCGGGGCATCCCCGCGGCCGATGGCCTCCACGATGGCGGCGTGCTCGTCCAACGTCAGGGCGACCGCATCCGGCGGATTGATGCCCTGGTAACGGGTGGATTCGACGGCCCGCTTGTACAGGTGCTTCGCGATGTTCTCGGCCAGCCGGTTGCCCGAAATCTCCATCAGGGCGTAGTGGAAGATGACGTCCGCCTGGCGGAAGGAGTCCGTCTCGGACTCGCTCGCGCGCATCGCGGTGAGCGCGTTCTCGAGCCGGAGGAGCTCCTCGGAGGTGTGCGACTGGGCCACGGCGGCGGCCATCGCGGACTCCAGGCTCGCGCGCACGATCGTCAGCTCGTCGAGCACGCCGAGGCTCTCGTCGTTGTCGATGAGGGCGGACAGCACCACCGGGTCGAGCATGTTCCAGTACCCCGGAGCGAGGACCTGCGTGCCGCGGCCCTGCGACACGATGACGAGCCCCTTCTCCTCGAGCCGCTTGACCGACTCCCGCAGCACGGTACGGCTCACGCCGAAATGCTCGCTGAGCGGGCCTTCCGGCGGAAGGAGGTCGCCCTCCTTCAACTGCCCGGTGACGATGAGCTCCACGAGCTCCGCCACGACGGCGACTCCGAGGCGTGCCGCGGGCAGCCGCTGGGGGATCAGCCGGGAGGCGGCCATCGCGTCGAGTGCCATACGTATGACCTTACCGCCGCCGAGCCGGACGCGGCAGAGCGGCCACGGCCGCGACGACGATACAGTTACGGGGAAAATGAATGACAGGGCGAGCACGGGGACCAACCTCGACACGGTGCGGAGGCACAACCTCGCCACCGTGCTCGGACTCGTGCATCGCGAGGGTCCGCTGGCCCGCTCGGCGCTCACCCAGGCGACCGGGCTCAACCGGTCGACCGTCGGCGCTCTCGTCGGCGAGCTCGCCGATCTCGGCCTCGTGCAGGAGCGCGAGCCGGAGGCGAGCAACCGGGTCGGCCGCCCGTCGCCGGTCGTCGCTCCCGATGGGCGCGTCGTCGCGCTGGCCCTCAACCCGGAGATCGACGCCATCACCGTCGGAGTGGTGGGACTGGATGCGAGCGTGCAGCGGCGCGTCCGGTTCCCGGCCGCGCGCATCCCGACCGCGGCCGAGGCCGTGCGGATCGCCGCGGCGGTCATCGACGGACTCCGGCCGGAACTGTCGGCCGCGACGCGCGTCGTGGGGATCGGCGTCGCCGTCCCCGGCCTGGTGCGCGAGGACGACGGCGTCGTCCGTCTCGCCCCGCACCTGGAATGGGCGGAGGAGCCGTTCGCGGCGGAGCTGGCCGCGGCGACGGGGTTCCCGGTCCGCGCGGCGAACGATGCGAGCCTCGGCGCCAACGCCGAGCGCCTGTTCGGCGCCGGCCGGGGCGCCAGCGACCTGGTGTACCTGAACGGCGGCGCGTCGGGCATCGGCGCCGGTGTCATCGCCGGTGCCGTCCCGCTGACCGGCATCAGCGGCTACGCCGGCGAGCTCGGTCACACCCTCGTCAACTCGGCGGGCGTGCGCTGTCACTGCGGCGCGATCGGGTGCCTCGAGACGGAGGTGAGCCAGGGGGCGCTGCTGCGCGTCCTGGGGATGGAGGCGGCCGACCCGGAGGAGCTCGAGCGCGCGCTGACGGCGGCGGTCGCCGCCGGCGAGCCGCAGGTCACGGCCGAGGTGGAGCGCCAGCTCGGGTTCCTCGCGACGGCCCTGCGCACCGCGACGAACGTGTTCGACCCCCAGCTGATCGTGCTCGGCGGGTTCCTCGGCGCCCTCCACGGGCTGGACCCGGAGCGCCTGCCGCGCCTCGTCTCCGCACAGGCGCTGGCCGCGAGCGCCGAGCGGCTGTCGATCGTCCGCGCGGAACTCGGCTCGGACATCCTGATGATCGGTGCGGCCGAACTCGCCTTCGGGCCACTGCTGGCGGCTCCGGCCTCCTGACCGCTATTCGAATGTGTACGTTCACATTCGGGCCGGAGCGCGTATAGGATTGGTTCCAGCCGTCGATCGAATCGATTCGAGGCTCCCACACAGCACCGCCTGCCGCGCGGTGCTGTTGTCATTGCGTCCGATGGCGGGCGGTGATGCCCTCCCAGCCCGTCCGCACTCGATTACCAAGGACTCTTTCGTGACCACCGTCGTGCATCCCGGAGACTCGCTCTCCGGTCGTCAGCGCCTCGCGTACATCCTCGTCTTGGGTGCGCTGACCGCACTCGGCCCCTTCACCATCGACACCTACCTGCCGGCGCTGCCCACGCTGCAGACCGACTTCGACGTCTCCACGGCCGCGATCCAGCTGACCCTGACGGCGACGACCATCGGATTCGCCGTGGGGCAGCTGCTCGTGGGCCCGTGGTCGGACAAGGTCGGCCGGCGGATGCCGCTGATGGTCGCGACCGCGGTGCACATCATCGCGTGTCTCTCCGCGGCGCTCGCGCCCAACGTCGAGCTGCTCGGCGTGGCCCGCACCCTGCAGGGCATCGGAGCCGCGGCCGGCGGTGTCGTCGCGATGGCGATGGTCCGGGACCTGTTCGGCGGTCGCCCGCTGGTGAGGATGCTGAGCCGCCTGGCCCTCGTCAACGGCCTCGCGCCGGTCCTCGCGCCCGTGCTCGGTTCGACGCTGCTGCTGGTGATGCCGTGGCGCGGCATCTTCGTGGTGCTCGCCGCGTACGGCCTGTTCGTCCTGGTCTGCGTCGCCCTCTGGATCGTGGAGACGCTCCCGAAGGCCCGTCGCCATGACGCCGGCCACGCCACGGTCGGCCAGCGCTACCGGTCGGTGCTCAGCGACCGGGTCTTCGTCGGGATCGCGATCGTCGGCGCCGCCAACTTCACCGGCCTGTTCTCCTACCTGTCGTCGAGCTCGTTCATCTTCCAGGAGATCTATCGCTTCAACGCCCAGGAGTACGGCCTCCTGTTCGCCGTCAACTCGATCGGCATCATCATCGGGGTGCAGTCCTCCGCACGGCTCACCAAGTACGTCGGGCCGCAGTGGATCCTCGCCTGCTCGACTGTCGTGATGCTCGCCGCCTCGGTGCTGATCGTCGTGCTCGACCAGGCGCACGTCGGACTCTGGGGGACCGTCGTCCCGCTCTGGTTCTTCATCGCCGCCTGCGGCTTCGGCTTCCCGTGCGTCCAGGTGCTCGCGCTCAACGGCCACGGGCACGAGGCCGGGACGGCGGCGAGCCTGCTCGGCGCGCTCAACTTCGGGACCGCCGGCATCGTCTCGCCGGTCGTTGGCATCCTGGGCGTCGGCAGCGCCGCCCCGATGGGAGCCGTCATGGCGATCTGCGCCGTCGTCTCGATCGCCTCCCTCTGGCTGGTCGTCCGCCCCCGCAGCGTGCCCGAACTGGCGCACTGACCCCTCGGGCCGGGGCCTCCGGCCGGGGCCTCCGCCCGGGCCCTCGGCCTGGCCCTCCGGCCGGGCCCTCCGGCCGGGCCTTCCGGCCGGGCCTTCCGGCCGGGCCCTCGGCCTACGGCGCCCGGTTCCTCCGCTCTCCATCTGCCGAGGTGCTCGTTGTTGCATCCGACACGCCGCTGCGGACTGCAACAACGAGCACCTCGCGGAATCCGAGCCGTCCGAACCCGAGCCGTCCGAATCCAAGCCGTCCGAATCCAAGCCGTCCGCGCCGGAACCGCCGCTCGTGCCGAGTCCGTCGGCGCGACCGTCTCCCAGCTCTCCACCTGCCGAGGTGCTCGTTGTTGCGTCCGACACGCCGCAGCGGACTGCAACAACGAGCACCTCGCCAAAGCCGGGCGGTGCGAAGCCGAGCTGTCCGCGCCGAGCTGTTCGCGCCGAGCGGTGCGAAGTCGGGCCGTCCGCGCCGGGACCGCCGTCGCGCCGGGCCGTCCGCGCCGGGACCGCCGTCGCGCCGGGCCGTCCGCGCCGGGACCGCGGTCGCGCCGAGTCGTCCGCGTGGCCGTGTCCGTGCGCTCCGTCCGCCGAAGTGCTCGTTGTTGCGTCCGACACGCCGTTGCGGACTGCAACAACGAGCACCTCGGGGGACCGGGCCGCCCTCGGGGGGCCGAGCCGCCCTCGGGGGACCGGGCCGCCCTGGGGGGGACCGGGCCGCCCTCGGGGGACCGAGCCGCCCTCGGGGGACCGGGCTGGGGACCGCGGGTACGTTGGCGGTATGAGCACGCAGCAGCCCGCTGTCCCGCCGGGGGACGCCGAGGGCCACGACGTCGTCAAGGCGGCGCGGGTCACCCGGCGGTGGCCGGTGATCGCAGGCTCCGTCGCCGTCGCGCTCGTGGTCGGTCTCGGAGCGATCATCGCGTTGCGTCCGCACGAGCCGTTCAGCATCGATGCCGAGTGGATGGGCGAGATCGTCGAGCACCGCTCCCCGCTCTGGCTGGGGCCGGCCCTGTTCTTCAACTACGTCGGGGGAGGCATCCTCGGCTCGATGGTCATTCCTGTCCTGATCGTCCTCCTGCTCCTCGCCTTCCGCCGGCCGTGGGGCGCGACGTTCTTCGCGGCCGCGAGCATCGTCTCAGTCGCGTGCGTCCAGCTGCTGAAGCACACCGTCGACCGCGCACGGCCTACCGAGATCCTCGTGCACGTCGACACCGGTTCATTCCCGTCCGGGCATACAGCCAATGCGGCCACGATGGTCGTCGTACTCGGCATCCTGTTCCCCCGGGTCTGGGTGTGGATCGTGGGCGTGATGTGGGCGGTCCTGATGGCGGTGAGCAGAACCTACCTCGGCGCGCACTGGATCAGCGACACGGTCGGAGGGCTGCTGCTGGGAGCGGCCGTCGCGGTGATCGTATGGACGCCGCTGGCCTACCGCCTCGCGGCGGAGGCGACGGCTCCGCATCCGTTCTTCCTCGGCAGGAAGGTCACGGCCGACTCTGCGCGGCCGCGTAGACGCCGGGAGTCGCGCCGATGACCGTGCGGAACTCGCGGCTGAAGTGCGCCTGATCGGCATAGCCCAGCTCGGCAGCGAGCATCGCGAGGGACGGCGGATCCTGCGAGCGCAGCGCGGCCGCCGCCTCCTGCAGCCGGTAGCGCTGGATCAGCCACTTCGGCCCGAAGCCGATGTGGCCGGCGACCAGCCGTTGGAGGTGGCGGACGCCGAGGCCGAAGCGGACGGCCAGGTCCTCGACCCGCAGCAGCGAACGATCGCTTTCGACCTCGGCGACGATCCGGCCGACCAACCGCGCGTCCTCGTCCGGCTCGGACCGGCCATCCAGCCAGGACTGGAATGCCTCGATCGCGCCCTCGTCGTCGCCGCATGACATGCGGTCGCGCACCGCGAGCGTCAACTGCGGCGTTCCGGATGCCACGAGCCGGTCGAGCGGCGTGGCGGCGGGGAGGCTGCGCACGGACACGCCCGCCCAGTTCCGCGCCACTCCCGGGTTCAGGAGGACGCCGAACGCCCATCCCGAGCCTTCGAGCGTGCGCGAGCCGGCTCCCCGCTGCGCGCGGTACAGTGCGGCCGCGTGGGGCTCGATCACGAGGTTCGCGGTCGGGTACTCCAGCACATCCTGACGGACGCCGGCGGAGGGCGGCAGCTCCCAGCGCGGGAGCCAGTAGTGACGCACGAAGAGGCTCGCCCGGCCGACGGCGGCATGGCGTGCGATGATCACCGGCGGGGGGAGTGCGGAGTCCGTCCGCTGCGGTGTCAGCAGCCCCTTGCTGCGCGGCTCGGCATGGATGCGGGCGGTCACGCTGTCATCCTGGCACGGGCGCTCCGGCCGCGCTGCTCATCGGCCGCACGCCTGCGCCGCTCATCGGCCTCACGGGCGCTCCGGCCGCGCCGCTCATCGGCCGCACGGACCCTGCCCCGCGGTCAGCGTCCGAGCGGGATCCGCTCGAACCAGTACAGCGCGCGCGGCCACGCGCGCCGCACCTGATTCATCGTCATGGGTTCTGCGGGGCGCGTCACGGGCACCTCGAACTCCTCCGCCACGCGCTCCATGTCCGCCTCGGACCAGAACTGTCCGCGCATCCGGATCAGCAGCCGGCCCTGGCGCGACACCACGAACAGCTGAGGGAGGATGTCGAGGGTGCTGCCCTCGTAGACCTGCACGAGGATGACCTCGCCGGGCTCGCTGACGCCGACGTGGAGGGTCCGCCCGAAGAATCCGCGCTCGTGCACGCCGGACGGGCCGAGGGTGATCGTCGTATTGAGGAACGACGTCACCCCGGATACGGTCGCGACGACCACGATCACGTGGGCGACGAGGACGAACGGCCAATCGCCAGACGGCAGGGCCAGCCAGTACAGGACCGCGAAGACCGGTGTCGTCAGCGCGAGCACAGCCATGATCCCGCGAAGATACAGCTGCCGGCGGGGGCGCAGGACGCTCCGCCGGGCCGCCTCCGCGCCCGTGCCCACGTCCGTCTGCTCGCTCACCTGATGAGCATCGCCTATGTCGGAGCCCTCCGGTAGCGGCATTTTGGGGGACACCCGGATGAGGGTGTCGACCGCTGAGGACGGGTCAGCGCGTGCACTCGGAAGCACGGCGGCCGACGAGGAGCGCCGCTACAGCCCCTCGGCTACGGCAGCCGCCGCGTGCAGCCAGGCGCGCTGGGTCCCCGGCGCGAGCGCCTCGAAGGACAGCCGCCCGCCGTGCATCTCCGGATCGAACGGGATGGTGACCGCGCGCCGGGCGAGCGGCTGGAAGCCCGTGGCGACCCGCCGGACGTCGGAAGCCGGTCCGGTGCGCTCCGACTGGGAGACGATGACGACGGCGTCCCGCGCCAGGCGAGCCGAGTTGGCATCGCGCTGCATCAGCGCCTCGAGGAGCAGAGCTCCGGCCTCCGCGTGCTCGCCGAGCGCCGTGGTCGCGATGACGAGCTGGTCGGTGTGGTCGATCATCCGGAGCCACCGCTCGGCGGACTCGTCGTTGCCGCTGTCGATGATGACCAGGCGGTAGAACTTGGTGGCGACGGCATGGAGGCGGTCGAAATCCGCACTCGAGATCCGCTGCTCGGTCGCGAGCATGGTCGGGTTCGACCGGAGCACGTCGTACTTGTCCGCGTTCTGGTGGTGCATGTAGTGCCCGATGTCGGCGGTACGGGCGCCTGCGGAGAGCAGGGTGCCGGCTGCAGGAAGCAGGGACTGCACCGTGGCATCGTGGTGGTCCTTCTCGGTCCGCCATCCGAGCGTTCCTCGGGTCTCGTTGTTGTCCCAGGCCAGCACGCCCGAGCCGCCGTTTCGTGCGAAGACGGCGGCGAGGAGGGCCGTCGTGGGCGTCTTGTTCGCGCCGCCCTTCCCGTTCACGATCGCGATCGTGCGCGGGCCGGCCCAGTGACGGCTCACCGCATCCCGCTCGGCACGTTCCCGCAGCTCGGCTGCCGACGGTCCGAGGGGGACGCCCGCGCGGGCCAGCGCTCCACGGATTCCGTGCCGGGCCCGGTCCGGGCGCGCGCGCTCCACCCGGAGGAACGACTCGCGAGGCGGAGCCTCCCGGAGGGGCGCGGGGTCGGGGTCGGGGTCGAGGTCGGGGTCGGGGTCGAGGCCGGGGTCGGGGTCGGGGTCGGGGTCGGCGGACAGTGCCTCCTCGTCGCCGATGCTGCCGTCGGGCTGCACCGCGAGCAGCCAGTCGCCCTCCTCGTCGGAGACCATCAGCTGCACCGGCCGGCCCGCCGCGGCCGCGATCTCGCCCACACGGCCGAGCACAGCCTCCCGCAGTCGCTGGGTGCTCTCCTCGGCGAAGCGTTCCCGGACGCCGTCGACGATGAGCTCCCCGGTCGCGTCCGGGGCGAACCGCGCGCTGAGCTGGGGGGAGGGGGACAAGTCGAGGGTCACAGTGTTCCTTCCGCGGTCCAGCCGATGAGAGAGCACAGACCGGAACCGGACGATAGACCGCTTTCCGGCGGCGGTCCAGCCTCGCTCAGGCGCTTGTCAGGCTCCCCCCCCAGTGCGAATCGAAGGAGATCGGGTGCCGAATCTCCTTCATTCGGCAGTAGTGAAGGGGATTCGAACGGCATTCATGCGAATCTCCTTACGTTTCGACCAGCAGCTACCGGATGTCGCGGCTGAAGATGACCACAGCGACGGCTGCGATGCTGATCACGCCGGCACTGACCGCGAAGAGGGCGAGCGCGCCGATCAGGCCGCCTGCCGCGAGGGGCTCACGGTCGCCGTCGCCTTGGAGGCTGCTGTGATGCGATCGATAACGTCGCTGGATCGCCACCAGCAGCAATCCGGCGCAGACCGCACCCGTGACCCCCAGGAGGGCCGACCACGCCCCGAAGAACTCGGGGAGGATGCGTGTGGCCACCAGCGAACCGGCGAGAAGCGCCAGGCAGGTCCGCCGCCAGGCGAGTGCCGTCCGTTCGGCTTGGAGGCCGGCGTCGACCGGGCCGTTCATCGGACCAGGACGCCGATGAGGACGAGGATTCCGACAGCCGTGACGACGACGGTGAGGAAGATCGTCAGCGGTGCACTGGGAAGGGGGGCCTCCTGACGGAGCGCGGACTCGGTCCGTTTCCAGCCGAACCACGCCTGGATCGGCGTGACGAGGCCGGCGACCAGCAGCAGCAGCGAGGCCGCCAGGCGGAAGCCGGGATGGATGCCGAGGCTGAGCGCTTCCAGGGCGACGCCGCTCGCCAGCAGAGCGAGTCCCGTGCGGATCCAGGCGAGGAAGGTGCGCTCGTTGGCCAGGCTGAACCGGGCATCGGGTTCGCTTCCGGTGCCGAAGACGGACCGGGGGAATCGCTTGTCAGCAGGCATGGGCGTGGATGGCACGATGCGTTCTCCTTTTCTGGTGATCACGCTAGACCGACAGCACGGAATCCTTCGTCGGACCCGGCGGAGAATGGGGGATTCGAGCCCCCTCTGAATGCTGTGAGCGCACCCAGCGGCGCATCACGGAAATGGCGGAGAATAGGAGATTCGAACTCCCTGTGAACGCTGTGCGCGCACCCCGCGGCGCATCACGAAAATGGCGGAGAATGGGGGATTCGAACCCCCGAGGGCTTGCACCCAACACGCTTTCCAAGCGTGCGCCATAGGCCACTAGGCGAATTCTCCTGGCGTCGCCTTCCGCTCTCGCGGCCGACGGCTCACAGTATCCTACGTGATCCGCGGCGGTGCTCGCGCACGCGTCATCCAGCGCCAGCCGCTACAATGATTCCCGGCTCCCCACGTGGCGCCATCCAGGCCAACTCCCCCAGGGCGGAAACGCAGCAAGGGTAACCGGGCTCTGGCGGGTGCGTGGGGAGTCTTTTCTTGTGCAGCCGCAGGCCACCCGCTCCGCGTATATTGTGCGCGATGGTGCCGGGTCTTCTACGCGCTGTAGAATGATCGTGTCTTCCAGTGGATCGATGGACGGACGGGATGCGGACGTGACTGAGGAGTTGACCGAGCTGGCGACCGAGGCCTACGTCGTCGGCTTCCCGCTGGTCCTCGACCTGGAGCAGGTCGTCCGGTTCACCGGGCACGGGATCGATGGCGTGCCTCCCGCGCCCTTCAACTCCTTCGCGCATGAACGCCGCCTGCCGCGACCGGAGGACGCGGCCGTCTCGGCCGACCCCGACATCCTGTTCTCCATCGCGCAGGTCGACCTCGGCGCTGGGCCGATCCGGCTGACCGTGCCCGCAGCGGTGGAGCGGTACCACGTGCTCCAGTTCGTGGACGCGTGGACCAACAGCTTCGCCTACCTCGGGACGCGCGCGACCGGTGGCCACGGAGGCGAGTTCCTGCTCCTCCCGCCCGAGGCTGACATGCCTGCAGCGGAGCCCGCTACGGAGCGGGATGGCGGCACGGAAGCGGATGCACCGCGCCCGCGCGCCATCCGCTTCCCCACCCGCGTCGCCACGATCGTGGGGCGCTGGGCTGTCGACGGCGAGGACGACCTCCCGGCGGTTCACGCCTGCCAGGACGCGCTGGTCCTGACACCGCTCGGCGCTTCGCCTGCGGAGGGCGTTCCGCTGGTCCCCGCCGAGGCCAGCGAGGCCCTCGACTTCTTCGAGAAGCTGCGCACCTGGTCGCAGGCGTTCCCGCCGGCGGAGCGCGACCAGCCCGCGCTCGACTCGTACGCCCCGCTCGGGCTGCTCAGCCCGTATCCGCTCACCGAGCAGCCGGACAGTGTGCGCGACGCCCTCGAGACCGGCTACGCGCTCGGCAAGGAGGCGCTCGAGTCGGCCCTGCGGCCGGTGGGCGTGGACGTCGACCACTGGCGGGTCGACCTCCACGTGTTCGACTACAACCTCGACTTCTTCGAGGTCGGCGCCATCGACGCACCGGAGTGGAAGGTCCCGGACCCCCGGACCCGGTACGCGCACCGTGCGACGGCGGCGCTCGGCGGACTGTGGGGCGACCACGCCTACGAGGTGGCCGAGTTCACGACCGAAGAGGACGCGGACGGCGAGCCCCTCACCGGCGAGCACAGCTACCGCCTGCGACTGCGCCCGACCCCGCCGGTCGGCGCGTTCTGGTCGCTGACGATGTACGATCTCCCGCTCCACCACCTCGTCCCGAACGTGCTCGGGCGGTACTCGGTGGGGGAGAGGACGCATGGGCTCGAGTACGACGACGACGGAGGACTGACCATCACGATGAGCGCCGACCGACCGACCGACGAGAAGGCCGCCGCCAACTGGCTGCCGGCGCCCGCTGGACGCTTCCGCCCGATCCTGCGCCTCTACGTGCCGGGCGACGAGGTGCTCGACGGGCGTTACCGGGTCCCTGCGATCGAGCGGATCGCCTGACGTGGCGCGCTCGATCTACATCACGTCGGCCGAGGGCCACACGGGCAAGTCGACGGTCGCGCTCGGGGTCCTGGAGTCACTCCGCCACTCGGTCGGCCGGGTCGGCGTGTTCCGCCCGGTCGCGCGTTCGACGGCGGAGCGGGACTACGTGCTCGAGCTGCTCCTTCAGCGGGTCACCGCGGAGATCACCTACGAGGAGGCGCTGGGGGTCGGCTACGACGATGTGCACGCCGACGCGGATACCGCGCTCGCCGAGATCGTACGACGCTTCCGGGCCGTGGAGGCGCGGTGCGACACGGTCGTCATCCTCGGCTCGGACTACACCGACGTCGGGAGTCCCACCGAGCTGGGCTACAACGCCCGGATCGCCGCCAACCTGGGAGCGCCGGTGCTGCTCGTCCTCGGCGGCCGGGTCGGCCAGGGCTTCGGCGAGCGCCTCGGCCAAGCCGACCCGCGCACGCCGGAGGAGCTCCGACAGCTCGCCGAACTGGCGATCGCCGAGCTGCGCACCGCCCACGCCGGGCTCCTCGCGGTCGTCGCCAACCGCTCGGACGAGGCGCACCTCCCGGAGATCGTGGCGGCGGTCGGCGCGGCCGTCGGTGCTGCGGCCGTCGTCGCGGGCAGCGACGACCGTCCTCCGGTGTGGGCCATCCCCGAGGACCCGTTCCTGGTCGCTCCCAGCATCCGCTCGATCATGGACGAGACCGGCGGGAGCCTGGTCGCCGGCGAGGAGGCGCTGCTGGCGCGCGAGGCCCTCGGGGTCGTCGTCGCCGGCATGTCGATGAACAATGTCCTGCCGCGGCTGGTGGAGGGCTCGGTCGTCGTCGTGCCCGGCGACCGCACCGAGGTTCTGCTCGCGGTGGTCATGGCCAACGCTTCCGGAACGTTCCCCTCCATCGCCGGCATCGTCCTCAACGGGGGATTCGACCTTCCCGAGCCGATCGAGCGCCTGCTCGGGGGCCTCCGTTCGCCCCTGCCGATCGTGCGCACCAGCCTCGACACCTACGACACGGTCGTACGGATCACGCACGCGCGGGGCCGGCTGGCCGCCGACTCGCAGCGCAAGTACGACACCGCGCTCGCCCTGTTCGAGCGGCACGTGGATGCGGATGCGCTGCTCGCGCGTCTCAACGTCTCGCGGCACGAGGTCGTCACGCCGCTGATGTTCGAGTACGACCTGATCGAGCGCGCGCGCGAGGTGAAGAAGCACATCGTGCTGCCCGAGGGCGAGGACGACCGCATCCTGCGCGCCGCCCACACGCTGCTGAGCCGCGGGGTCGCCCGGCTCACCATCCTCGGGGAGCCGTTCGAGGTGCGCTCGCGGGCGATCGAGCTCGGCCTCGACCTGGCGGAGGCGGACGTGCTCAGCCCGTTCGACGACGTACTGCGGCTCCGTTTCGCGAACGAGTACGCCCGGCTCCGCACCCACAAGGGGATCACCGTGGACCAGGCGGCCGACACGGTCACCGACCCCTCGTACTTCGGCACCATGATGGTGCACCTGGGGCTCGCCGACGGGATGGTGTCCGGCGCCGCCCATACGACGGCGCACACCATCCGGCCCGCGTTCGAGATCATCAAGACGACGCCGGGGGTCTCGGTGGTCTCCAGCGTCTTCCTCATGGCCCTGGCCGACCGGGTGCTGGTCTACGGGGACTGCGCGGTCATCCCGGACCCCACCTCCGAGCAGCTGGCGGACATCGCCGTCTCGTCGGCCAGGACCGCCGAGCAGTTCGGGATCGAGCCGCGCGTCGCGATGCTGTCCTACTCCACCGGGGACTCGGGCGCCGGCGTCGACGTCGACAAGGTGCGCGTCGCGACGGAGCTCGTCCGGCAGCGGGCGCCGCAGCTCGCGGTGGCCGGGCCCATCCAGTACGACGCGGCAGCGGATGCGGCGGTCGGGGCCGCCAAGATGCCCGGCTCCGAGGTCGCGGGGCGCGCGACCGTGTTCATCTTCCCGGACCTGAACACCGGCAACAACACCTACAAGGCGGTGCAGCGGAGCGCGGGCGCCGTCGCGATCGGACCGGTCCTCCAGGGGCTGCGCAAGCCGATCAACGACCTCTCCCGCGGGGCCACTGTGGACGACATCGTCAACACGGTCGCCATCACGGCCATCCAGGCGGCACTCTCGTGAGCGCGGTCCTCGTCGTGAACAGCGGCTCGTCCTCATTCAAGTACCAGCTCATCGACAGCGAGTCCGAGGAGTCGCTCGCATCGGGGCTGGTGGAGCGCATCGGAGAGGGGATGGGCAGCGCGACGCATCGGGGACCGCGCGGCACCTCGGAGCGCTCGCTCGAGATCCCCGACCATACGGCCGGCTTCGGCGTCATGCTCGACGCCTTCGCCGCAGAGGGGCCGAGCCTGGAGCAGAACCCGCTGGAGGCGGTCGGGCACCGGGTGGTGCACGGCGGCAAGCGCTTCTTCGAGCCGACCATCGTCACTCCGCTCGTCGAGATCAACATCGAGGACCTCTCCGAGCTGGCTCCGCTGCACAATCCGGCGAATCTGGAGGGCATCCGGGCCGCGAAGAAGGCCTTCCCGGATGTCCCGCACGTCGCGATCTTCGACACGGCCTTTCACCAGACCATGCCGCCGCCTGCGTACACGTACGCGATCGACGCGGAGGTGGCCGAGCGTCACCGCGTCCGGCGGTACGGCTTCCACGGCACCTCGCACAAGTTCGTCTCCGAAGCGGCGGCCGCGTTCCTCGGCCGGCCGCTCGGCGAGCTGCGGCAGATCGTGCTGCATCTCGGGAACGGCGCCTCCGCCTGCGCCGTCGACGGCGGCCGCTCGGTCGAGACCTCGATGGGGATGACACCGCTCGAGGGGCTCGTGATGGGCACGCGCTCCGGCGACCTCGATCCGGCAGTGCTCATCCACCTCGCCCGGCGCGCGCAGCTCTCGACCGACGACCTGGACGAGCTGCTCAACCGGCGCAGCGGGCTCCTCGGCCTCTCCGGGCGCAGCGACATGAGGGATGTGCGCGAGGCCGCAAACGCAGGAGACGAGTCCGCGCGGTTGGCGCTGGAGGTCACCATCCATCGGCTCAAGCACTACCTCGGGGCGTACGTCGCCCTGCTCGGCGGCCTCGATGTGCTGACCTTCACCGCCGGGATCGGCGAGAACGACACCGCCTTGCGCGCCGACGTGCTCTCCGGGCTGGAGGTGCTCGGCATCCGGCTCGATCCCGAGCGGAACGGGAGCGCGTCGCGGGAGGCGCGGGTCATCTCCACGGACGACTCGCCCGTCACCGTCCTGGTGGTGCCGACGAACGAGGAACTGGAGATCGCCCGGCAGTCGGTGCAGGCTGTGCGTGGGACCACCGGAGGCTGACGGGAGCACAGGCCATGCGGCGAAGGCGCGGCGAGGGCGGGCGGCAGGGGATGCCGCGGACCTTACGCGCGCGGTGCGCTCGCATGGCGGTCACGGCGATCGCGGTGGCACTCCTCGCCTCGGCCTGCACGTCGGACTTCGGGGGGAGCGCGCGTTTCCTCTTCGGCCGGTCAGGAGACGGGATCGCTCAGCCCGTCAGCATCCAGGTCACGGGGCTCGAACCGGACGAACCGGTCGTCCTCAGGGCGCAGGCGCACATCGGGTCGGGATCGTGGTCCTCCCGAGCCGTGTACATGGTGCCGCCGGACGGCCGTATCCAGCTGTCGACGCAGGAGCCTGTGGCGGCGCCGTACCCCCGTCCCGACCCGGCGGGCCTGCTCTGGAGCATGACCGGTCCGCCGCTCAGCCAGCAGCAGCTGGAGGCGGAGTGGGCCTTCGGAAGTCTCGACGTCGGATTCACTGCGGAGCAGGGCGGGAGGCTGGTCGCCTCCACCGTGCTTCACCGTCCGCCGCTGGCGACCGGGACGCGCGACCGCGATGTGCTCGGGAGCGATCTGGCAGCGACGGGCGACCCGGACGCGTCCGGCTTCGCGCCGACCGCCCGGGTCGGGGCGCTGGTGTCCGCGCTGCCGACGCCGGTCGACCTGCGGCCGGGCGTCATCCTGATCGACGGCGACGAGGGCGGAGCCTCCGGAGCATTCGCCGCACACATGATCGCGTCGGCCGGTTTCCCCGTGTTCGTGCTGCCCGCCTTCGTTCCGGCGGGACAGATCCCGGGCTCGGCCGCGCTCTCCGTCGAGACGTTCGATGCGGCGCTCGCGTGGTTCTCCTCCCTGGCGATCGTGGACGAGGACCGCATCTTCGTCTACGGGACCGGTGCGGCCTCCGCCCTCGCCCTGTGGTTCGCGGCGAACGAGCCGTCCCGCATCCACGGCGCCATCGCCGCCGACGGCGCCACCGCGCTGCAGTGCACGTCTGCCTCGGGGAGCCCGTTGCTCATCCAGCACGGGCTCCCGCTGCCCTGCGCCAATCCGGACCGCACGATCGCCGGGACGGACATCCTGCCGCTGGTGCGCATCCCCGGTCCGCTCGTGCTCGCCTGCGGCACCGGCGACCGGCTGCTACCCACGGCGTGCGCCTGGACGCGGGCGGGACAGCTGGCGCGCGGGAACCAGGAAGGCGACACCTTCCTCTATGCGCAGGGAGCGGGCCACGACATCACGACGCCTCCGCTGCTGCCGATCGGTCTCAGCGACCTGCCGCCGCTCACCGCCCAGGCGACCGAAGCGGCGCGCGCCCAGTTCTGGACTGTCGTCATCGACAAGCTCAACGGGGCGATGCGCCCGTGAGACGGGTGGCGGCGGCGGTCGTGCTGGTACTCGCCGCGCTGGCCGCCGTGACGGGATGCTCGGGCTCCGCGGCGGGCGGGCCGCGCATCGAGGCGAGCGACGAACCGAGCGAAGTGTGGCAGCCGGTGCACCTCCGCCTGGTCGCGCTCCCGCCCGGCGAACGGGTGACCGTGCAGGCGCACGTCGCCTCCGTGGTGCTGGGCGGGCCGTCGTGGAGCTCGGAGGCGGTGTACGCCATCCCTTCGTCCGGCGTCGTGGACCTCGATCACGATGTCCCCCTGGAGGCGCCGTTCACGGGAGCGGACGGGATGGGCCTGTTCTGGTCGCTGCGCAGCGACAACGGGGATCCGGCGACGTCGCAGGAGCAGTGGGCCGGGTCGACGCTGACCGTCGAGCTCGACGCCCTCGTCGACGGACGGCGGATCGCTGTGCGGCGGCTGCATCGCGTGGGGCTGTCGTCGGTGGCGCCCTCGCGCGCCGTCTTCGACGACGGCATCACCGGGGACTACTTCGCGCCGGCCCGCGGGGTCCGCGCCCCCGGTCCGGCCGTCCTGGTCTTCGACGGGACCGAGCCGGACGTGCAGACCGGCATCCTGGCCGCTGCGACGCTCTCGGCGATGGGGTATCCGGCCCTCGCCCTGTCGACCTATGGATCGGCCGGGCAGCTGGAACCGGTCCGCACGCTCCCGGCCGAGCGGGTCGTCGCCGCGCTCGGCTGGCTGCGCGCGCAGCCGGGGGTCGACCCGCGGCGCGTGTTCGTCTTCGGCGCCTCCCGGGGAGCGCAGCTGGCGTTGTGGACCGCCGCCGCGCATCCCGAGCTGGTGTACGGCGCCATCGCGCCCGCCGGCACCACGGGCCTGGTCTGCCCGTCGCCGGTTCCGGTCCCGGCCGTGACGGTGGGCGGGGCGTGGGTCCCGTGCGTCAGCGGTACCCGGGAGGTGTCGCCGGCGTCCGTGCTCGACCTCCGGCGCATCCCGGGACCCGTCATCCTGGGATGCGCCGGCCGCGACGAGCAGCTCGACAACGGCTGCCAGTGGCTCGACGCCGCTGCGGCCCTCCGGCCGGCGCACGGGGGCGACGCGTATGTCCGGGCGCCGCAGTCGGGACACGTCTTCTACACGCCGCCGTACACGCCGCTGTACCTGCCTCCGGCACCCCAGGCGCAGGCGACGGAGGACGCCCGCGTGACGCTGTGGTCGGCCATCGCCCGGGCGCTGAACGTCCGCGGCCCCTGAACGGCCCGGGCCCACCCGAATGTCGGCGGCGGTGAGTACCATGTGTGAGTGGTAACCGCCCTGTATCGCCGCTATCGGCCCGACACCTTCGCCGAGATGATCGGCCAGTCCCAGGTGACGGAGCCGCTGATGACGGCGCTGCGCACCAACCGCGTCAATCACGCCTATCTCTTCTCGGGTCCGCGCGGCTGCGGCAAGACCACCTCCGCGCGCATCCTGGCCCGCTGCCTCAACTGCGCGGAGGGCCCCACCGACACCCCCTGCGGGAAGTGCGCGAGCTGCATCGAGCTGAGCCGCGACGGCAGCGGTTCGCTCGACGTGGTCGAGATCGACGCCGCGAGCCACAACGGTGTGGATGACGCCCGCGACATCCGCGAACGCGCCATCTTCGCGCCGGCCCGCGACCGCTACAAGATCTTCATCCTCGACGAGGCGCACATGGTCACCCCGCAGGGCTTCAACGCTCTGCTCAAGATCGTGGAGGAGCCGCCGGAGCACGTGAAGTTCATCTTCGCGACGACGGAGCCCGAGAAGGTCATCGGCACCATCCGCTCCCGCACGCACCACTACCCGTTCCGGCTCGTTCCTCCGGCCCAGATGCTGGAGTACGTGCAGAGCCTGTGCGACAGCGAGGGGATGACCGTCGCTCCAGGCGTCCTGCCCCTCGTCGTCCGCGCCGGCGGCGGTTCGCCGCGCGACACGCTCTCGCTGCTCGACCAGCTGATGGCCGGCTCCGAGGGCAGTGCGATCGAGTACGAGCGGGCGGTCGCCCTCCTCGGGTACACGCACGCGGCGCTGCTCGACGACGTGATCGACACGATCGCGGCCCGGGATGCGGCGGGCGCCTTCGCGGCGGTCGACCGCGTCATCCAGACCGGGCAGGATCCGCGGCGCTTCGTCGAAGACCTGCTGGAGCGGCTGCGCGACCTCATCGTCGTCGCCGCGACGAGCGTCGAGGGTGCAGCCGCGGTCCTGCGGGGAGTGCCCCAGGACGAGCTCGACCGGATGGGCGTGCAGGCCATGAAGTTCGGCGCGGCCGAACTCAGCCGCGCGGCCGACATCGTCAACGCCGCGCTCACCGAGATGACCGGCGCCACCTCGCCGCGACTCCACCTGGAACTGATGATCGCGCGCGTCCTGGTGCCCTCGAGCGACGAGAGCGAGCGGGGCGCGCTCGCGCGCGTCGAGCGGCTGGAGCGCCGCGTCGGCGTCAGCGACGCGGTCGGCCCGGGGCGGGCGGCGCAGCCGGAACGCGCGCCTGCTGCGGCTGCCGTAGCTGCCGTGGCGGAGTCGCCGGCCGCGGGGTCCGCTGTTTCGTCGCAGAGCGCTGCCGGGGCGCGGGCCGGCGAGGTGCGGGCCGGCGAGCTGCGGAGCCCGGAGGGGCGGGCCACTGAGGGGCGGGCCACTGAGGGGCGGACCACTGAGGGGCGGACCACTGAGGGGCGGACCACTGAGGGGCGGACCACTGAGGGGCGGACCACCGGGGGGCCGACCTCCGAGGGGCAGACCTTGGAGGGGCAGACCGCTGAAGGGCGGACCGCCGAGGCGCCGGCCTCCCAGACGGGCCGGTCTTCCCAGTCCCCGGAATCGCCCGCGCCTGCCGCCGGGCCGAGTGCGGCCGCACCGACGGCCGCGGTCGTCGGAGCGGTGACGACGCAGCAGGTGAAGGACGCCTGGCCGCAGATCCTCGATGCGGTGCAGCGCGCCAAGCGCAGCGCCTGGATGGTCGTCTTCACCGCTCAGGTCCGCTCGCTGAACGGGGACGTGCTGACGCTCTCCTTCCCGAGCGAGAACGACGTGCAGAGCTTCCGTCAGCCCGAAGCCGGCGGCGCACCGGGCGTCAGCGAGTACCTCCGCCAGGGAATCGTCGACGTGCTCGGCATCCGGGTGAAGTTCATCGCCCGGGCCGACTCGACGCCCGGACCGGGCGCAGCGCCCCGCCCCTCGGCGGGAGCGCCGACCGTGCCCGTGGCCGAGACCTGGCCGGGAGCGGACTCCTCCGGCCTGCGTGCAACGGCCGAGGCCTCCGCTACTGCCGGGTCGGCCGTGCCGGCCAGCACCGCATCCGGCGCGGACCCGGCGCACACCGGTGGGGCGCCCGCTGCCTCAGCGGCATCCTCGTCTCTGGGGCAGGCAGGGCCTGCCTCGGCGGGGTCGTCCTCCGTTGGGCCGGCCGGGCCTGCCTCGGCGGCTCCCGATTCCGCTGCGATCGTCACCGAGTGGGCGACCGTGACCATTCCGTCCGCGTCTGCGCAGGATGCGGGCTCATCGATGCCTGTGAACGCGACCGCTTCCGTGGCGACGATGGAGCGGCCCGCCGAGACCGCGACTGCATCCGCTCCAGCGGCCTCGGACCGGACTCCGGCTTCACGCGGAGAGGCCGCTCCGGACGAGCCGCCCTACGACGACGTCCCGCCGCCCGAGATCGAGCCGCCGTTCGAGCCTCCGGTCCCCGAGGAGCCGGCCGGGGACTGGGCAGCGGCCCCGACCGCCGCCGCCCGCCCGGCGCGACCCGCTTCCGCGCTGGCGGCCTCGGC
Source organism: Leifsonia sp. CL147 (assembly GCF_900114565.1). Classification (GTDB taxonomy): domain Bacteria; phylum Actinomycetota; class Actinomycetes; order Actinomycetales; family Microbacteriaceae; genus Leifsonia. The sequence continues at coordinate 72,895 of NZ_FOTM01000013.1, read as the reverse complement.
GCCCCCCGCTGCTGCACCCGTCGCCTCGACGCCTTCCGCGCCCGCGACCCCGGGGGCCGCTACCTCCGCGCGCGCCGCCTCCGTGCCCTCCGCTTCCGCTTCCGGAGCCTCCGTGCCCTCCGCTTCCGGAGCCTCCGCGCCCTCCGCTTCCGCTTCCGGGGCCTCCGCTTCCGGAGCCTCCGCGCCCGCGCCCTCCACCGCGGCACCCGGCGTCCCAGCGCGCTCGGCGTCGGCCCCGGCCGCGGCCGGGTCCCGTACGCCCACGTTCCAGCAGCCTCAGCGCTACGGCGAGGCCGTGGTGCGCGAGATCCTGGGCGCCACCTTCATCGAGGAGCAGCCCGCGCCTCCCAATCCCGGGATGAGGTAGGCCGTGTATGAAGGCATCGTCCAGGAGCTGATCGACGAGCTCGGGCGGCTGCCGGGCATCGGCCCGAAGTCCGCCCAGCGCATCGCGTTCCACATCCTGCAGACCGAGACGTTCGACGTCACCCGCCTCGCCGAGGTGCTGCTCGAAGTGCGCGACAAGGTGCGCTTCTGCGAGATCTGCGGCAACGTCTCGGAGCAGGCCACGTGCTCCATCTGCCGGGATCCGCGCCGGAACCCCGCTCTCATCTGCGTGGTCGAGGAGGCGAAGGACGTCGTCGCGATCGAGCGCACGCGCGAGTTCCGCGGTCTGTACCACGTCCTCGGCGGTGCGATCAGCCCGATCGACGGCGTCGGCCCCGACGACCTGCGCATCCGCCAGCTGATGCAGCGGCTCGCGGACGGCACCGTCCAGGAGGTCATCATCGCGACCGATCCGAACCTGGAGGGCGAGGCGACCGCCACCTATCTGAGCCGGCTGCTCGTCGCGCTCGACCTCCGTGTCACCCGGCTCGCCTCCGGACTGCCCGTCGGCGGCGACCTCGAGTACGCCGACGAGGTCACCCTCGGCCGAGCCTTCGAGGGCCGCCGCCAGGTCTCCTGACCCACCCCAACCTCCCAACCTCCCAACCTCCCAACCACCCTCCCTCACCTCCCATCGGCGCAAACGGAGGCGAACTCGCCCAGCCGACCTCGAAATCCCCTCCGCTTCCCGCGAAAACGGCCCCTCACTCACCGTGGACACCTCCGTTTCCGACGGCCCCCCGCAGGAGAACGGGATGCGGACATCCAACCCGCGCACCGTTTCGTCACATGAAGAAGGGGCCATAGGGCGGCCGGTAAGATGGGAAGCCCGTGAGTTCAGGAGTGTTCGTGGCCCTCATCGTCCAGAAGTTCGGCGGTTCGTCCGTCGCGACAGCTGAGAGCATCAAGCGCGTCGCGAAGCGCATCGTCGAGACGCGCAAGGCCGGCAACGAGGTCGTCGTCGCCGTCTCCGCCATGGGCGACACCACCGACGAGCTCCTCGACCTGGCTCACGAGGTCACCCCGATCCCGGCCCCCCGCGAGCTCGACATGCTGCTGACCGCCGGGGAGCGCATCTCGATGGCGCTCCTCGCGATGGCCATCAAGAGCATGGGCTACGACGCGCGCTCGTTCACCGGAAGCCAGGCGGGCATGATCACCGACGCGCAGCACGGCGCGGCCCGCATCGTGGATGTCACGCCCGGCCGCATCCAGGATGCGCTGGACGAGGGTGCCATCGCCATCGTCGCCGGCTTCCAGGGCTTCAGCCGCGAGTCCCGCGACATCACCACCCTCGGCCGCGGCGGCTCGGACACGACCGCCGTCGCTTTGGCGGCCGCTTTGAGCGCCGAGGTGTGCGAGATCTACACCGACGTCGACGGCGTCTTCACGTCCGATCCGCGCGTTGTGCCCCTCGCCCGCAAGATCGACCGCATCACCAGCGAGGAGATGCTCGAGCTGGCGGCCGCGGGTGCGAAGGTGCTGCACATCCGTGCGGTGGAATACGCCCGACGCCACAACGTGACCCTGCACGTGCGGTCCTCGTTCTCGAACAAAGAGGGCACCTACGTCCTCAACGAAGCTGCGGCCGCGCAGGCGGCCAAGAAGGATGGAACCGTGGAAGAGCCCATCATCTCCGGCGTGGCCACCGATCTCACCGAGGCCAAGATCACCGTCGTCGGCGTACCCGACGTGCCGGGCAAGGCAGCGCAGATCTTCAAGATCGTGGCGAAGGCCAACGCCAACGTCGACATGATCGTCCAGAACGTGTCGGCCGCCGCGACGAGCCTCACCGACATCTCCTTCACACTGCCGAAGTCCGAGGGACAGCGCGTGCTGACCGCGCTGACCGCGGAGCGCGACGAGGTCGGCTACCAGTCGCTGCAGTATGACGACCAGATCGGCAAGCTGGCCCTGGTCGGAGCCGGGATGCGCACGAACTCCGGTGTCTCCGCCAAGCTCTTCGAGGCCCTCTACGATGCCGGCATCAACATCGAGATGATCTCGACGAGTGAGATCCGCATCTCGGTCGTCACCCGGGCGGACACGGTCGCCGAGGCGGCCCGCGTCGTCCACACGGCCTTCGGGCTGGACGGCGACGAGAAGGCGATCGTCTACGCCGGGACCGGCCGCTAGAACCATCCAGAACCTCAGGGAATGCCGGCCCCGACACGGCCGTTGACCTCACAAACGATCCGAAGGACTGACATGAGCGAGCCCACCGATTTCGACAGCAACGGCTTCGACATCGCGGTCGTCGGCGCCACCGGCCAGGTGGGCGGCGTCATGCGCCGTCTCCTGGAGGAGCGAGACTTCCCGGTGAAGAGCATCCGCTACTTCGCCTCCTCCCGCTCGGCCGGGACGACCCTGCCGTTCAAAGGCCGGCAGATCACCGTGGAGGATGTCGCGACCGCCGATATCTCCGGGATCGACATCGCCCTGTTCTCCGCGGGAGCCACCGGATCGAAGGCGCACGCGCCGCGGTTCGCCGAGGCGGGCGCCATCGTCATCGACAACTCGAGCGGCTGGCGCATGGACCCCGAGGTCCCGCTCGTGGTCTCCGAGGTGAACCCCGATGCCATCGCCGAGGCGCGCAAGGGCATCATCGCCAACCCGAACTGCACGACCATGGCGGCCATGCCGGTCCTCAAGCCCCTGCACGACGAGGCCGGCCTCACCCGTCTCGTGGTCAGCACCTACCAGGCCGTCTCCGGATCCGGCCTCGCCGGCGCCGAGGAGCTGGCCGAGCAGGCCCGTGCGGCCGTCGCCGACGAGCATCTGCTCGATCTGGTGCACGACGGCTCGGCCGTTGCGCTGCCTGCACCGGTCAAATACGTCCGCCCGATCGCGTTCGACGTCATCCCGCTCGCCGGCTCGATCGTCGACGACGGGCTGAACGAGACCGACGAGGAGAAGAAGCTGCGCAACGAGTCGCGCAAGATCCTGGGTCTGCCGGAGCTGCTGGTCAGCGGAACGTGCGTCCGCGTCCCCGTGTTCACCGGTCACTCGCTGTCGATCAACGCCGAGTTCGCCCGGCCGATCAGTCCGGAGCGGGTCGCCGAGCTTCTGGCGGAGGCGCCGGGCGTCCAGGTCACCGACGTCCCCACGCCGCTGCAGGCGGCAGGCAGCGACCCGAGTTTCGTGGGCCGCATCCGTGCCGACGAAGGCGCTCCCGCGGGCCGGGGCATCGCACTGTTCGTCAGCAATGACAACCTGCGCAAGGGTGCCGCGCTCAACGCCGTCCAGATCGCCGAGCTGGTCGCCGAGCGCTTGGCGAACCCCGTCACCGCGTAGCCCGATCGCTCCTGTCGGCGTCGACGCATCCGCCGCGCGAACACCCGATCTCTCGACATCGAGAGATCGTGGTGCTCGCGCGGCGGTCGTGACGCGCCCGCATCATAGGATTGGCGGGTGAGCAATTCTCCCATCGACGTCGTCCTGATCGGCGGCGGCATCATGAGTGCCACGCTGGGGGCCATGATCCAGCGCGTGCAGCCCGACTGGAGCATCCGCATCTACGAGCGTCTGGGCGAGGTGGCCCAGGAGTCGTCGAATCCGTGGAACAACGCCGGCACCGGTCACGCCGCGCTGTGCGAGCTCAACTACATGCCCGAGGCACCGGACGGCAGCGTCGATCCCGCCAAGGCGATCAGCATCAACGAGCAGTTCCAGCTGAGCCGGCAGTTCTGGGCGAGCCTCGTGGCCGCCGGCGACCTGCCCGAGCCGCGCACCTTCATCAACTCGACCCCGCACATGACATTCGTCCGCGGGCGGGACAATGTCCGCTACCTCCGCAAGCGGTTCGAGGCGCTCAAAGACCAGCCCCTTTTCTCCGGCATGGAGTACTCGGAGGACCCGGCCGTCATCGGCGAGTGGACCCCGCTGCTCACCAAGAAGCGCAACCCCAAGCAGCGCATCGCGGCGACGCGCACGACCTCGGGCACCGACGTCGACTTCGGCGCACTGACCCGGGCGCTCATGGACAATCTGGTCGAGAACGGCGCCGAGCTCGCCCTCAACCACAGCGTCCGTGACATCTCGCGCACGAAGGACGGACTCTGGCGCCTCCGCGTGCGTCACGACGTCGGTCACACCTCGCACGCGGTGACCGCCCGATTCGTGTTCGTGGGCGCGGGCGGCGGCGCCCTGCACCTCCTGCAGAAGGCCGGCATCCCCGAGATCGCGGGCTTCGGCGGCTTCCCGATCTCCGGGCAGTTCCTGCGCACCAGCGACCCGAAGCTCGTCGCGCAGCATCAGGCGAAGGTCTACGGCAAGGCCGCCGTCGGCGCGCCGCCCATGTCGGTGCCGCACCTCGACACCCGCGTGGTGGATGGCGAGGCCTCGCTGCTGTTCGGACCGTATGCGGGATTCAGCCCGAAGTTCCTGAAGACAGGATCGTGGTTCGACCTGCCCGGCTCCATCCGGGCCGGCAACCTCGGCCCGATGCTCGCCGTGGCGCGCGACAACTTCGACCTCATGAAGTACCTCATCGGCGAGTTGCTGGCCAGCCGGGACAAGAAGTTCCAGGCGCTGAAGGAGTTCATGCCGACGGCGCGGCCGGAGGACTGGGAGCTCATCACTGCGGGCCAGCGCGTCCAGGTGATGAAGAAGGATGCGAAGAAGGGCGGAGTGCTGCAGTTCGGCACCGAGGTGGTCGCGGCGGAGGACGGAACCATCGCGGGCCTGCTCGGCGCCTCGCCGGGCGCATCCACGGCCGTCCCGATCATGGTGGACCTTCTGAAGCGCTGCTTCCCCGATCGTTTCGGCGCGTGGCTGCCTACGCTGAAGGAACTCATTCCGACCGTGGGCACGACGCTGAACGACAAGCCGGACGAGGCGCACCGGGTGCTCGCCTCCACGGCCGAGACGCTGCAGCTGCAGGCCTAGACCTCACCGCCGCCGCGGCCCCGCCCCCCACCGACATTCGTGACGAATGTCGTGCTCCCGGGGGCGCGGGGCGAGATTCGTGACGAATGTCGTGCTCGCCGCTGCGCAAGGCGACATTCGTGACGAATGTCGTGCTCGCCGCTGCGCAGGGCGACATTCGTGACGAATGTCGTGCTCGCGGGGGCGGAGGGCGACATTCGTGACGAATGTGCGGTTTTACCCGGCGGAGGGCGACATTCGTGACGAATGTGCGGTTTTACCCGGCGCAGGGCGACATTCGTGACGAATGTCGTGCCCCCGCCCGGCGGCGGCCCGGAGCAGGTCCGCCGCCCGCGAGGTGCTGGACACACGCGCGCCTGACCTGTTATGGTCGTCAGCGCTATGAAGTGAGAACCTCCTGACATCCCGCGCCTGAGGCGCCGTCGATGTGAGTGAGGACCCTTCGGTCGCTGCGCTGCCTGGTCAGGCACCTGGGCGCTCCGGCGCCGCTCACGACGGAGATCGCCCGGCGGGAACCCGCTCCCTGTGGAGCGCCCGGAAGGACGGTTCCCATGCATACCATCGCCCTCACACCCGTACGCGCCGACGGCGTCTCCGTCAGTTACGGCGAGCGTCGCGTGCTGACCGATGTCTCGCTCACCGTCGCGCCCGGCGCCCGGCTCGGCCTGATCGGCGAGAACGGAGCGGGCAAGTCGACGCTGCTGCGTGTGCTGTCCGGCGCCGAGACCCCGGATGCCGGAGTCTTCACGCGCCCGGCGCGCACCGGTTTCCTCTGGCAGGAGGTGCGTTTCGAGCCGGGCGAGACCGTCGGCGCACTCCTTGAGAGCGGCTTGTCCGAGGTCCGTGCGATCGAGCGCGAGCTCGAGCTGGCCTCCACCGCTCTCGCCCACGGCGAGGTCGATGCCGCTGCTCGCTATGAAGCTGCCCTCGAGGCGGCCGAACGCGCCGAGCTGTGGAGTGTGGATGCGCGCCGCGACGAGCTGCTGAACGGGCTCGGCGTCGGCGACATCCCGCTGGCCCGGCGGCTGAGCGAGGTCTCCGGCGGGCAGCGCAGCCTGTTCGCGCTGGCTGCGCTGCTGCTCGGGCGACCGGACGCGCTCCTCCTCGACGAGCCGACCAACCACCTGGACGACGAGGCCGCGGCCTTCCTCGAGCGGCAGCTGCGGGAGTGGCGGGGTCCCGTCGTGTTCGCCAGCCACGACCGCACGTTCCTCGACGCCGTCGCGACCGCACTCCTGGATCTCGATCCGTCGCGGTCCGGGACGACGGTCTTCGGAGGCGGTTACAGCGCCTACCTCGCCGAGAAGTCGGCCGAGCGGGCCCGCTGGGAGAAGCAGTTCGCCGACGAGCAGCGCGAGTTGAAGGAGCTGAAACACGCGGTGGATGTGACCGCTCGCTCGATCGCCTGGTCGGGGAAGGTCCGGGACAACGACAAGTTCGTCAAGTCCGTGAAGGGAAATGCGCTCGATCGCCAGATCAGTCGACGCATCCGGAACGCGGAGGGGCGGCTCGATGAGTTGCGCGACGGCCAGGTGCGCAAGCCGCCGGCGCCGCTCAGCTTCCCGGGCATTCCGTCCGGGTTCCAGACGCTCGGCGACGGTTCCGGGGTGCTGGTCCTGATTCGAGGCGTCCGCATCCCGGGTCGTCTCGACCTGGCCGAGCTCTCGGTTCCCCCGGGCGCGCGCATCCTCGTCACCGGGGCGAACGGCGCCGGGAAGTCGACCCTGCTGTCGGTCCTCGCGGGCCGCCTCGAGCCGGAGTCGGGCGCCGTGCAGCGCCGCCGCGGCCTCCGGGTGGCACTCCTGGAACAGGATGTGCGGTTCGCCGACCCGACCTCCAGCCCGCGCCGGATCTACGAGGCGACGGTGGGGGAGCGGCGGGCCGAGGCCGTTCCGCTGACCTCGCTCGGCCTGATCGCCCCGCGGGATGCGGATCGCCCGGTCGGCTCGCTCTCGGTCGGGCAGCAGAGGCGGCTGGCGTTGGCGCTCATCGTGGCGCGGCCTCCGCATCTCTTCCTCCTCGACGAGCCGACGAACCACCTCTCCCTCGCGCTGGCGACGGAGTTGGAGGAGGCGCTGGGCGCGTATCCGGGCGCGGTCGTCGTGGCCAGTCACGATCGGTGGCTGCGATCCGGGTGGACGGGAGACGCCGTGCACCTTGCTTAACCTTCGAACGTATGTTCGAATAGAAGCATGAGGTGGAGCGGTCAGGAACTGTCGGCAGACGAGCCGTCGGCCCTGCCCGGGCTGGCCCGCCTGAACAATCTCGTGCGCTCGGTGCGCACGCCCGACTTCGCCGGCATCACGTTCCACGAGGTGCTGGCGAAGTCGGCGCTCAACAAGATCCCGGGCGGGGGAGGGCCGATGCCGTTCGGGTGGACGATCAACCCGTACCGTGGATGCTCGCACGCCTGCGTGTACTGCTTCGCACGTCCCACGCACACCTACCTCGACCTCGACTCGGGCAAAGACTTCGACAACGAGATCATCGTGAAGGTGAACGTGGCCGAGGTGCTGCGCAAAGAGCTGACGAAGCCGAGCTGGGGTCATCATCCGGTGGCGCTCGGCACGAACACCGATCCCTATCAGCGGGCAGAGGGGCGGTACGCGCTGATGCCCGGAATCATCGATGCGCTGGCGGAGTCGGGCACGCCGTTCAGCATCCTCACCAAAGGGTCGCTGCTCCGACGTGATCTGGATCGGCTGGCGGAGGCGAACAAGCGGGTCCCGGTCGACCTGGCGATGTCGATCGCGGTCTACGACGACGAGCTGCAGCAGTCCGTGGAGCCCGGTACGCCGTCCACGAAAGCGCGTCTCGCCGCCGTGACGGCGGTGCGGGAGCACGGGCTCGACTGCGGGGTGTTCCTGATGCCGATCATTCCGTACCTCACCGACACGAAAGCCCACCTCGACGAGGCGTTGCGGCAGGCGCACGAGGCGGGGGCGACGTCCGTGCTGTACTCGGCCCTGCATCTGAAGCCCGGCGTGAAGGAGTGGTTCTACCTCTGGCTCGGGCGCGAGCATCCCGAGCTGCTGCCGCAGTATCGACAGCTGTACGGCCGTGGGACGTACGCGCCGCAGGAGTACCGCACGTGGCTGGCGGCCCGGATCAAGCCGCTCATCCGCGCACACGGGCTCGAGCGGGGGAGGGAAGACCCGGCGACGGGCGGCGTGCGGTCGACGGCGCTCGGAATGCTGCGGGACGGCGAGGGCGAGCGCCGGCCCAAAGGGGCTGTGATGCGGACGGGCGGGCCGGCGGCGGCGCCCGATGCGGCTTCCGTCGTGAGTGCGTCGCTCACGGGACTGGGGGTGCAGCCGACGCTCTTCTAGGAATGGGGCTGTCGCGCCGCGGGGTGCACGGCGTTGCGGGTGCATCGCACCGCGGGTGCACGGCGCTGCGGGGTGCACGGCGTCGCGGGGTGCACGCCGTCGCGGGGTGCACGGCGCTGCGGGTGCATCGCACCGCGGGGGCACGGCGCTGCGGGGTGCACGCCGTCGCGGGGTACACGGCGCCGCGGGGTACGCGGCGCCGCGGGGTACACGGCGCCCGGGGTACACACCAGCGGTCCGGAATGCCATAATCCCGAAAGGACCGAGGTGTGCTCGCGTCCAGAAGGGACGGCGACGTGTCGCTCGGTCTGCCCAGCCACCTGGCGCGACCCGCGAACTCCCGCGCCCTCGCCGCAGCCGCCCGGTGGGCGGGCCTCGTCTGCCTCGCCGCGGCCGTCGTCAACGTCGGAAGCGCGAGTCTGATGCACGGCACCATGGCGTCGTGGGTGACGCTGCTCGTCCTCATCCCGATGGTCGTCGTCCTGCTCGCACTCTCCCGGGGCCGTACGGTGGCGCTCACGATCGCGTACCTCCTGGTGGGAACCGCGTGCACCTACTTCTACGTCGTGGCGCTCTTCCTCGGCACGCCGTCGTACCGCGACACGAACCTCTTCGTGATCGCCCTGCCGGTCATCGCGATGACGTTGGTGGGCGGGACCGGTACGGGAGCCCCGGCCGGCATCCTGTGGGCGAGCCTGGGGTTCGCCCTGGCGGAGACCGCCGTCATCCTGGGCGCCGCCACCGCCTCGCGGGCGTACGTTCCCGACGCCGTCTCCCTCGGCGCCTACCTCCTGCTCGTCGGAGTCCTCGCGTACGACGGACTCACGCGCGGGACCCGGTCCCGAGCGCAGACGGCGCTCCACCGGGCGGTGCGGGACGCGCGACTCGTCGACCTCCGCCGGGAACGGGCGGCGGCATCGGCTGCCGACCTGCACGACACCGTACTCAGCGAGCTCCTGGCACTCGCGGGATCCCGGCCGGGCCCCCTCGACGACCGTCTCGCCCGGCGGATCGAAGCCGACCTCCGCACGCTCCCCGGACTCCCGAGCGGCCCTCCCGGTGCTGCCGGAAGCCCGTCCGAGCGCCCCGCACCGGCCGATCCCTGGTACGACAGCGAGCTGCACCACGCCATCGAGGCGGCGCGCGACGAGGGGCTCGCCATCGATATCTCGGGCGATCGCACCTCGTATGCCCGGCTGGGGGAGGATGCGCGCCGCGCGCTCGGCCTCGCCGTACGGCAGTGCCTGGTCAACGTCCTCCGGCACTCCGGAAGCGCGAGTGCCGAAGTCGCACTGTCGGCGGGCGGCGGATCCGTCTCGGTCATGGTCGTCGACGGAGGCAGCGGGTTCCCCGCTTCCGCACCCGCCGCCGACCGGCTGGGCCTCCGGCAGTCCGTCCAGGATCGCATCGCGCGGGTCGGCGGCTCGGTCGACATCTACTCCAGTGCGGACATCGGCACGACGGTCATCATGACGATCCCCGTCGCTCCCGGGGCAGCGGTCACCAAGGGCGCCGCATGAGCGGTCTGAATGCTCGCACCATCGTCGGCGCACGCTCCGTTGCCCTGGAGCGCACGCCGCAGCGGCTCGACCCGATCGGGGCCCAGTCGGCCTGGCTGCTGGTCCCTCTGCTCGGCGGGGTGGCCGTCGCCTACGCCGTGTATTCGACGGTCCTGCACGCGGGCCAGCTGCGCGACGTCTCGCTCGCCGTGATCGCGATCGGAGTGCTGCTGATCGCCGTGGTCGTCGCCTCCATCCGTTCGCACCCCGGCCTGGCGCCGTTCGGACGGTGGTCGCATTTCTCGGTGATCGGCGTCACCGTGGTGGCCGCGTGCCTGTTCAGTTCGTCGGTCTGGGGACGCAACGAGCTCCTCCAGGACGACTGGGGCCAGATCGCCGTCGCGCTCCTCCTCGTCTGGATGCCGCTGTACCGGCCGGTCGGCGAGGTGGCCGCCAGTGCCATCGTCTCGGCTCTCGTGATAGGCGGCGTCGCCGCGGCCCAGAGTTCGCTCGTGATCGCCAATGTGCCGCTCGTGTACGCGACCGTGTCGGCGACGCCGATCCTCGCGCTCGCTGCCGGCGGCGCCGGGTACGCCTGGACGCTCACCGGCGAGACACTGCGCTGGCGGGAGGTCGCCCGCGAGGGCCAGACCCGGCTGGAGGGCGAGCTGCGCCAGGCGGCGGAGCGGATGATCGTGCAGGACCAGATGACCGCTCTGGATGCGGAGGCCGTCCCGTTCCTCGCTGCCCTCCTGCGCCGCGGAGCTGTCACGCACGGCGACAGCGAGCGCGCACGGGCGATCGCCGAGGATCTGCGCGCGATGTCGGTGCGAGCAGTCCGACGGACCTGGCTCGAGGACACCGTGCAGCTCGCTCTGGCACCGAGGCTCGCGGCCGGTGAAGCTTCTGAACCCGCCGCAGCCGCGGCCCCCGCCGCCGCCGCAGCCCCCGCCACCTCCGCAGCTCAAGCCGATTCCTCCCGCGTCGATGACCCCGACCGGCTGGAGCGCGTGCTGACGGCGGACCAGCGCGCGATCGTGGGGGCGCTCGTCGCCACTCTCGCCGCGCGTCCCGGCCTCGACCCCTCGACGGTACGCATCTCGGCGAGCGAGCCCGAGCGGCCCGTCTTCCTGCTGCGGGCGCACGTGGAGGAGCCCCGCTCGGAACTGCGACGCGCGCTGCTGCCGTTCGTCAGCTGCCTCAACTCGGTCGCCATGCGCGCGACGATGCGCTTCCGGAGCAGCGAGCTGACCGTCCGGTTCGCCTATCCCGAAGCCGGCTTCCCGGTTCCCGAAAGGGGGAGACGATGACCCGAACGCCTCCGTACGATCCGGCGGCGACCACCCCGCCGGCCGCTGGCCGCGACGGCGAGCCTCCGATCCGCTTGGCGATTCTCGACGACCACGAGATCCTCCTGGACAGCCTCGCCTCCTGGATCGAGAAGAACGCGCCCCAGTTCGACCTCGTGGTCCGCGCCAGCAGCTGGCTGGAGCTCGTCCACAGCGAGGCGTTCCCCACCGACCTCGTCATCATGGACCTCCAGCTGAAGGAATCGGTCTCGATCGGCGCGCGCGTTCGCACCTGCCGGGCGGCAGGGGCCAAGGTCGTCGTCCTGAGTGCCGTCGACACGCCAGAGGACCGGGATGCGGCGCTCGCCGCCGGCGCCGTCGCGTACGTCACGAAGTCGCAGCCGATGACCGAGCTGCTGACCGCTGCCCTCGCAGCGTCGGGCCGCGGACCCGAGCGCACGGCGCCCACGCAGCAGGCATGGCGTCCGAAGCCGCTCATCCCCGAGTCCGCGCGGCCGCGCCTCAGCGACGGCGAGCGACAGGCGCTCGTGCTCTACGCCGACGGACGCACCACCTCGGAGGTCGCACAGGCGATGAACGTCCAGTACGAGACCGCGAAGACCTACCTGCGCCGCGTCCGCGAGAAGTACGGAAAGGCGGGCCGTCCGACCAGCTCCCGGGCCGACCTCATCCGCAGGGCCGCAGAGGACGGCTACCTCACCTGACGCGCCGTCGCCGTCGTCCTCGCCGTCTCACAGCCGGGCCCGAATAGGATCGGGGCGTGGCAAAACTGTATTTCCGCTACGGCGCGATGAACAGCGGCAAGAGCACGGCCATGCTTCAGGCCGCGTACAACTACGAGGAACGCGGGCACCGCGTCCTGCTCACCAAGCCGTCGATCGACACGAAGGGCGACCTCGGCGTCCTCTCCCGGCTGGGAGTGACCCGGGCGGTGGACTTCTTGATCACGCCCGAGACGGATGCGTACGGCGCGTTCCAGCGGCACCGCGAGCGCACCATCAAGCGCTTCGACACGGACATCAGCGCTCTGCTCGTGGACGAGGCCCAGTTCCTCACCGAGGCGCAGGTCGACGACCTCCTCCGGATCGCGCTGCTCGACAACGTCCCGGTGCTCGCCTACGGCATTCGAACCGACTTCCAGACGGTCGCGTTCCCCGGCAGTCGCCGGCTCCTGGAGGTCGCGCACAGCATCGAGGAGCTGAAGACGATCTGCCGCTGCGGTCGCAAGGCGATCTTCAACGCGCGCAAGATCGACGGCGTCTTCGTCTTCGACGGCGACCAGGTCGCCATCGACGGCGCCTCCGTGTCCTACGAATCCCTCTGCGGTAACTGCTACCTCGACGAGAGCCGGGGCGTGCTGAACAACGGACGCAGGCACTGGCCCGTGGATGCGGCCCCCGCGTACGTCGACGAGCCGGACCCCGACTTCACCTGACGCCCCACGGCGCGGAACTCGCTCCGCCCGACGGCAACCCCACCCGAACGAAGGGGACACCCATGAGAATCTCCGTGATCGGCTGCGGCTATCTCGGTGCCGTCCATGCCGCATCGATGGCGCACCTCGGGCACGACGTCGTCGGCATCGACGTCGACGAGGCGAAGATCGCCTCCCTCGCAGCCGGCCGGGCGCCGTTCTTCGAGCCCGGACTTCCGGAGGTGCTGCAGTCGGCCGCAGCGACCGGCCGGCTCCGGTTCACGACCGACCTGGCTGCGGCAGAGGACGCGGACGTGCACTTCGTCGCCGTCGGAACGCCGCAGATCGCCGATGGGGATGCGGCCGACATGCGGTTCGTGGATGCGGCGTTCGCCTCCCTCCTGGATCACGTGAAGCCCGGTGACCTCATCGTCGGCAAGAGCACCGTCCCCGTCGGCACGGCCGCTCGCCTCGCGGAGCTGATCGCCGGGAAGCAGCCGGACGCGACCCTGGCCTGGAACCCGGAGTTCCTGCGCGAGGGATTCGCGGTGAAGGACACCGTCAGCCCCGACCGCCTGGTCTACGGAGTGCCCGACGGTGAGGCGGGGGAGCGGGCCGCGCGCCTGCTCGACGAGGTGTACGCGTCCGCCGTGGCCGCGGGAACGCCCGTCATCGTCACGGACTATGCGACGGCCGAGTTGGTCAAGGTGTCGGCGAACGCGTTCCTGGCGACGAAGATCTCGTTCATCAACGCCATGGCGGAGATCGCGGAGGCGACCGGCGCGGACGTGACGAAACTGGCGGATGCCATCGGTCACGACGCGCGCATCGGCCGCCGTTTCCTCAACGCCGGCGTCGGTTTCGGCGGCGGCTGTCTGCCGAAGGACATCCGTGCCTTCAGCGCTCGCGCACGTGAGCTGGGGCGCGGGGAGGCCGTGCAGTTCCTGGACGAGGTGGACAAGATCAACCTGCGGCGGCGCACCCGGGTGGTCGAGCTGGTCCGCGAGGAGGCGGGCGGTCTCGCCGGCGTGCGGGTGGGCGTCCTCGGTCTGGCGTTCAAGCCGCACTCGGACGACATCCGGGACTCGCCGGCGCTCGAGATCGCCATGCGGCTCGCGGAGGCCGGAGCGATCGTCACGGCGACGGACCCGGAAGCGCTCGAGAACGCCCGCCGCCGGGCGCCGGGACTGAGTTTTGCGGCGACCGCGGAGGAGGCGGTCCGGGAGGCGGACGTCATCCTGCTGATCACCGAGTGGCCCGAGTTCACGGAGCTCGACCCGGCGGTTGTCGGCGAGCTGGTGGCGCACCGCACGGTCATCGACGGCCGGAACGCCCTCGACCCGGCGAGCTGGCGTGCAGCGGGATGGACCTACCGCGGTCTGGGGCGCTGAGACCGGCCGACTCGCCCGATTTTGGGGGGAGCCAAAAAAGTGAGGATTTGTTAGATTTGTTGCATGGCGACAGGTCTCAACGTGCCGAGCGTGTTACCGGGGCCCGCCGCGGCGCCCTCCGGAGTGTCTGAGGGGTCCCCATCGCCCTCGGTGCGTCGCCGGCGACTGCGCCATCCCGCAGCCACGGGAGTGCTCCTCGGCGTCGCAGTCCTCCTCCTCTTCACGGCCGTCTGGATCGGGTTCCGCGGCCTCCTCGCCCAGCGGGAGCTGAACGACGCGATCCCGGCAGCGACCCGGGTCAAGACCGCGATCGCCTCCGACGATGTCGCCGCCGCGGGCCGGGCGGCGACCGACCTGCGGAACCACACCCGTACGGCAGCAGCACTCACCTCCGACCCCGTCTGGCTGACGGTCGAGGCCGTGCCGTGGCTCGGCCCCAACCTCACCGCCGTGCGGACCGCGGCCGCTGCGTCGGACACCGTGGCGGCGCGCGTGGTGCAGCCCCTCGTCACTGTCAGCGCCGCGGTCGGCCTCCGCTCCATGGCCATCGCGAACGGTCGCATGGATCTCGCCCCGATCATCGCAGCGCAGCCGGCGGTGGCTCGCGCGCGGACCGCCTTCACCGCCGCCCGCGCGAGCGTGGCCGGCATCGACACCGGCGCGATCGCGAACCCGGTCGCCGCGGGGATCGACCGGCTGAAGGACGTGCTCGGCCGCGCGGCTCCGGACATCGAAGCACTCGACAACTCCGTCCGCCTGCTGCCGGGGATGCTGGGCGCGGACGGTCCACGCGACTACCTGCTGGCGGCGCAGAACCCGGCGGAGCTGCGGGCGACGGGTGGCCTCATCGGCGCCGTCGCGCTCCTGCACGCCGACAAGGGGGCGATCACGCTCGGTCGTCAGTCGGCCGGCACGGCGATCGGGCCCTGGCAGAGCTCCGTCGCCGACGTGCCATTGAGCACGGAGGGTCTCTACGGCCCGCTCGTCGGGCGATACCTGCAGGATGCCAACCTCACCCCGCACTTCCCTCTCGCCGCCGCGACGGCCGCCCGGATGTGGACCACCACCTACGGAGGCACGATCGACGGGGTCATCGCCGTGGACCCTGTCGTGCTCAGCGCACTCCTGACCTCGACAGGCCCGATCACCCTCTCCAGTGCCGACCGGTTGACGTCCTCCAACGTGGTGAAACTGCTGCTGAGCGACGTCTACCAGCGGTTCTCCGATCCCGCGCAGCAGGACGCCTTCTTCGCCTCGGCGGCCAGTGCGGTGTTCGATCGGCTGTCGTCCGGCCAGGTCGACGCACGGAAGCTCGTGAGCGCGCTCGCCGCTTCGGGCGCGTCGCACCGCGTCCTCATCTGGAGCGCCCACGACTCCGAACAGAAGATCCTCGGAACCACGACCATCGCCGGAGCCCTTCCCGCCTCGGACCTCTCGACCGCCGGCATCGGCGTCTACTTCGACGACGCCACCGGCGCCAAGATGGACTACTACCTCAGCACCTCCGTCGCCGCCGGGTCCGCCGTGTGCCGGGCCGACGGCCTGCCGTCGAGCGTGGTGCGGGTGACCCTGACGAATCACGCCCCGGCGGATGCTGCCACGTCGCTGCCGCGCTATGTGACCGGCGGCGGGACCTACGGCGTGCCTCCCGGCTCCATCCGAACCCGCGTCGCGGTGTACGGCCCGACCGGTGGTCTTCTCGCTGCGACGCAGAGCGAGGACGGCGGGGACTACCCCACCGTCGCCGGCGTCGATCAGGCGCGTCCGGTCAGCCTCTTCACGGTGGAGCTGGCGCCGGGGCAGTCGAAGACCGTCGCGGTGCAGTTCCTGAACAAGCAGCAGACCTCGACCGCGCTCAGCGTCGTCACGACTCCGACGCTTCCCGGGGATGGCACGTCCCCCGTTGTGGGGGTGCACGACTCGGTCGCCCCCATTGTCGTGCAGTGCTCTTCCATCGTAAGGTGAGGATTGCTCAAGTCCCGGACTCCGTGCCGGACCCCACCAGAAAGGCGGCCCCATGTTCAAGAAGATCCTGGCGGCGATCGCTGTGACAGCGGGGTTGCTGCTTGCGGCCCCGGCTGCGGCGAACGCCGTCGACTACACCAACGGCGCTCAGTGCAGCTTCGACGTGAGCGTCGCGCAGGCCGGCGGCAACGCCACCCTGATCTGCATCCCGGGCACCTGGTCGCCCGGCGAGGCGATCACCTGGACGGTCACCGGACAGGATGGGTCGTCCTTCACCCTTGCGTCGTTCCACTCCGCGGCCAGCAGCCTCAGCTTCACCAAGCACTCCAACGGCGACGGGAGTGACGTCCTCAGCGTGAAGCTGCCGGCCGGCGCGACCGGCACCTACAGCATCGTCGGCGTCGGGCAGACCAGTGGCCACCAGTGCTCCGCCACCCTGACCGTCCTGCCGGCCGACCAGTCGAGCACCGTCCTCGACCCCGGCAGCGGTCTTCCCCACACCGGCTCCGTGGTCGCGACCTGGGCCGCGTGGATGGGCGGCTCGCTCATCGCGCTCGGCCTGATCGCCCTCGCCATCGTGGCCTGGGCGCGCAAGGTCAGGGAGTCCTGACCCCGAAGCGCACGATTCCCGGCCGGGCCCCCGTGGCCCGGCCGGGAATCGCTGCGTCGGGGACCGCGTTGCAGCAGGGGTGACTCGCCCCAGCATCCCTCTGAACGTCCTCGACCTCGCCAGCCGTCCAGCGGGCGGCAGCAATGCCGATGCGGTCGCTGGAACCATCCGGCTCGCCCAGGCCGCCGAACGGCTCGGGTACGACCGCTTCTGGGTCGCCGAACACCACGGGATGCCCGCCATCGCCTCCAGCGCCCCCGCGGTGCTCATCGCGGGAGTCGCCGGTGCCACACGGCGGATCCGCGTCGGCAGCGGTGGCGTGATGCTCCCCAACCACGCCCCGCTGGTGGTCGCCGAGCAGTTCGGGACGCTGCGCGCCCTCTACGGAGATCGCATCGACCTCGGCATCGGGCGTGCGCCCGGCACCGACGGCGCCACCGCGATGGCCCTGCGCCGCAGCCCGGAGGGTCTCGGCGCCGAGGACTTCCCGCAGCAGCTGCTCGACCTGTTCGGCTTCTTCCACGGCGGGATGAGCGACTCCAACCCGCTGAACGGGATCACGGCCGTCCCCGGCCTCGGCGACGCGCCGCAGATCTGGCTGCTCGGCTCCAGCGGCTACAGCGCCCAGGTCGCGGCAGCGCTCGGGCTCCCGTTCGCCTTCGCCCACCACTTCGCCGGTGAGAACACCGAAGCGGCACTCGACCTCTACCGGTCGCGTTTCGAACCGAGCGACGCCCTGAGCGAGCCGCACACCATGATCGCCGTGAACGTCGTCTCCGATGAGGACCCGGAGGTGGTTCGTGCCCTGTCGCTGCCCGGCCAGCTGTCCTTCCTCCGGATGCGCCGCGGCCTGAAGCCCGAGCCGGTGAGCGTCGAGGAGGCGCTGGCCTACGAGTTCACTCCCCTGGAGGAGGAGTTCATCGCCACCCGCAATGCGCGTCAGGCGATCGGAACCCCGGACGAGGTGAAGGCCCGCTTGGATGCGCTCCTCGCCTCCACGCAGACCGATGAACTGATGGTCTCGTCGGGAGCGGCAACCGTGGAGGGACGCATCCGTTCCCTCGAGGTCGTGCGGGAGCTGTACCCGGAGAGTTGACGGAGCGTCGCGGTGCCCCCGCGTCGTCATGCATGGCCGGGTACCGTGGGGCGAAAGCCGGTCCCCGGAATGAAGGCGGTTCCACATGTCGCAGCCACTTCGTGTGGTGGGAGTGAGCGGAAGCCCGACTCACCCCTCACATACGACGGTGCTCGTGGACGAGGTCGCACATGCCTACGCCGAGGCCATGGGCGGGATCTCCCGGACCATCCGCTGCTGCCCGAGCTGAATGCGGGGCCGTTCCGGACGAGCCTAACCCCGTCGTGATCGAGGCCCTGGAAGCGGTAGAGAACGCCGATATCCTCGTCGTCGGCTCACTCGCCTACCGCGCCACCTACACTGGCCTCCTCAAGCTGTTCTTCGACCACATCGGCCAGTACCCGCTCGTCGACAAGCCGGTGGTCATGACCGCCACGGGCAGCGACCGCCGCGGCCTCCTCGTGGAGCACCAGATGCGTCCGCTGTTCGGGTTCTTCCAGTCGCTGACGCTGCCCCTAAGCATCTACGCGAGCGAGAGCGATTTCGCGGACTACCAGATCAGCTCGCCGGGCCTTTGCAAGCGGATCGCCACCGCGGTCTCCCGAACGCTGCCCCTCGTCCGGTCCGACAGCGAACTGCACGCTCGCCTCGTCGACCGCCCGATGCGTTCTTAGCTGCCGCGCCCCTAGGGCGCACCGTTGGCGGACGGCACGACCATGACCCTTGCCTTTCCTAGTGTCACGGAGGGCTGCGGCAGAAGCTCGCATAGATGAAAGTGGCGTACAACACCCACACGAGGAACGGAACGATCACAATGCCGACCGTGGTTGCAACGCGTCGCGTGTAGCTTCTGTTCTTCGATCGGCGGAGATATTGCGCATTCGACAGGGACGATATCGCTGGGAAAGCCCCTATCGCCCACCACACCGTGGCGACCCACATGGCTTCGGGGGAGAAGTCGGGTTGTCCGGAAGCCAGAATGGCCATGAAGCCTGTCCAGCCGAGAAGCGCAACAACGGAGAGAAGGGTTATTGCTGCGAATAGCGTCTCCCAGCGGGGGTGCGATGGGTCTCTCCCAGACCACCACCCGATTGTTCCCGCAACGAACGCGCTAGCGACGAGGAGCGTGAAGTACAGCGTCAGTAGCGGCTCGAAATACGAAGGGACTACGAGCGGGTTACAACCGTGACCCGCGTGACCGCTGAAGATGCTCGCGTACCACATCTGCTGAGTGACGACGGCGACCCACGACAGTCCGAGTGCGACGCATAGTGCGGTTTGCGCGACAACCCGGGAGACGCGACGCGCGCGAATTTGTGAGGTAGGCGATTTCTCTGGCTCAGCCGATTCCGAAATGTCGCCCGTCACAGGTCGATTTGGCACTCAGAGCCCGGCCTTGCCGAACAGAACGTCTGCGAGACAGCTCCCGATCTGTTTCACCTCGCCCGGCGTAGCGTCTTCCGGGCCAGCGAAGTAGGCCTTCGGCCACGCGATCGTAGGGTAGGGGCTCGTGAAGAGGTGCGTAACCGCGGCAGCCACGTTGTCTCGGGAACTCGCGAACCGCTGCTCTAGGAAAGCCCGGAATCGCCATTGTGGGTTTGCAACTACCTGCACTCGGATCTCGCGCATGGCATCCGAGAAGGGCCGGTCCTTGTCATCTTTGAGCATCTGAGCGGCGAGGAAGGCATCGACGTCAGCAACGAGGTCCTCATAGCCGAAGCGATTTGGCAGCGGGTCATTCGGAACACTCGGTGACCCGATGCGGCTCTTCATCCAATCGGCGACAGTTCCACTGAACGCGTTCCGATTTCTCGCAGCCAAATAGTCGGCCCATGCCGTCGCAAGGTCCAATGCCCAGCCACCGAGATCTCCGATTTGCACTTCTCGTGACACGCCTGGAACGCCCCATGAGGTGTAGCTGCGCAGTGAGGCCGCGAGATGGGGCAAGTCGCCTTCATACGCTTCAATGAGTGTTTGTCGCGCGCGTTCCGCATCGGCATTGTTCTGGGAGGCGTTGAACGCTCCTCGCGCAATAGCGATCTCGTTGGCTGCCGGGTTCTTTCCACCGCCGGTTGAGGCAATGACAGTCTCTATGAGCGGCGTGTACTCCATCCATACAACATTGCCGTACCTGCGCTCTTGAAGCCAGAACAGCACGATCTCGTTGAAGACTCCTGGGGGCCAAAGGGCGCCCCTTCTGGCCCCGGCTTCTGACTGCCAGCCGAGCGACGTCAGGTGCCAGTGGAACGCAGTGTCGTGCTGTGGGGGCCCTCCAACTGTCGAAACCGGAGTCGGAACCACCTGCGATCGTTTCGCCGGACTCGCCCGCGGCGACGCGACATTCTTATCGATAGTGACGGCTCCCGCGCCGGAACCGATCGTGTACTCCTTGATCTGGTCGTAAGCCCAATTGGACGGAAGTGTGAAGCCGCGGTTCGCGGACCAGCCCGTCGACATGCCAGCAACGAAGGCGGTCTCGGCCAGTCCGGCCTTATCTACCTGCAGGCAGACATTGCGCGGACCATAGCTGCCCACGGTGAACGGGACGGTCTGAGACGTTGCGACGCCATCGCGCACCCCTTCGAAGTAGGGGAGCACGACGGCTTCGATCTCATCGGCGGTTGCGTCGGCGTCCACAGGGAAGTAGACGGTGGTTCCCGCGGTGAATCCCAGTTGTCGCGCACGCAGGACTGCTGCTTTGCCTTGTCGGACTCCGAAGCCGTAGGGCCCTAATTGTGTGCCTGGGTCAGGGTCCCTATTGGTGATCTCGTTGAGGTCGTTCCACTCCTGATAGATAGGGAAGACCTGAAGCCCAGCGGCGAAGATGACGTCTAGTTCGCCCGGCTGGATCCCCTTCGTTGAGCCGTTGAGATAACGGCCCACGATGCGATAACCACTATTGAACACGGTGGTCGCCTTGGCGGCAGTGAGCGGGGTCGAAGAATCGCTGGCAGTCGCTAGTCGTTCGGGGTCGCCAGAACTTACCAGCAGCGATGCCCAGGTCTGGAAGTTCGCAGCTCCTGTGGCCGGAAGCTGGGCAAAGGACTGAAAGCTGTTGACGGCTGCGGTGGTCGACGAATCGAAGGTCCCGTTGAATCCAGATGCCGGGGCGTATCCGTTGAAGCAGAGGGCCGCCTTGAAGAGGCTGACCAGTTTGCGGGAGCCATCGCTGGCTCCACTGCCGAAGACCCCGTAGTCGTTGATCCCCTTTTGAGTGCCCGGGCCGAAGTTGCCGTTTGCGACGCCATCGGCCATCCCGATTTCGTACTGGATGGCGTACATGAGGCCTTGTTGTACGTCCCGAGAAAAGTGTCCATCGCACGGCATCAGCGAGAAATCGGATCGCTGCCAGTAGCGGCCGTTCAGCGTCTGCTGGATGGCGCGGAACGTCGAATCACCGTTGTTCACTGTGACGTAGGCGTCCATATTCAGGAGGCTTTTGAACAGCTTCGGCGGCACAGTGGGATCGGCGGACAGGCCCATGTCGGCGCGAATCGCCGCGACGGAGCCGGCAACCTCGGTTGTGAAGGCGCCGATGGTTGCTCCCGCAACGTCTACAACCGCTCCGCCCCAGTATCCCTTGCACCACAGGGCGCATTGAAGGATGGCGACGACCTTCTTGTTCTTTGTGAAGCCCGCACCGATCGTGCCGAACTGGCTCGTCAAGTACGACATTGTCGTCGGGCCGAACGTGTCGGAGGTCGCGCTGATCCCCAACTCGATCTGGAGCGCGCGGGTGAGCCCGTACATGGTCTCCCAGCCGGGGGATCCGTCCTCGGCGATTCGGCTATAGCCCCGGTTGGAGCCGTATGTCTTGTTCAGCCATTGCTGCGAATTGAGGACCCAGATATCCACCATCAGCTACACCGTTCCCATCGCTACGGCCGCGCTACTGCTTGACCCTGAGTTCGTGACGTCGATGAAGGTGGACCGGCCTGTGTCCCGCTGCGGCCGCGCATCGGTTTCCGATGCGGCGAACTTCGCCCGGGCGATGGTAACGCCCTCAAGGTCGGGCTGACCCTCGACGAGCGCCGTGGTGAGAAGAACCGTGATGACCTCTTCTGGTAGAACCTGGTCCGCCAGAGTTATGTCCAGTCGCAGAGAACCGCGGCCGGTGTCCTCCTTCGCGGAGAACGCGTTGCGTCCGAGGAGTACACCATCGCGAGAAATGGTGTTGACCGCGAGGGACGATACAACTCCGGCGTCCACATCCAGCGTGAGCACGCCGCCCGCAGGCACGGCTGACGGGCCAACGCTCATGAGCTGCACGAAAGTCGGGTACCGGTACAGACGCTCTTTCCGCAGTTCGGTCACCTTCGCATCGCCCCACACGCCGGCGAGCTCCAAACCCCACGGGGCCGACGGCGTGGCAACTGGCTCACCCACCAGAGGGAGTGAGGCGCTGTGGTCGCCTGCGGGCGATGTCACTGTCAGCACCACAGGTTCCAATGCGCCGATGTTCTCGTTTGGGTACAAGGGCTTTGAGTTCAGCGGTGGTATGAGAACCACCGCCGAGTCGTCCCGGCCGATCTCTCGATCGATGGTGAATTCCAGCAATCCTGAATTGCCCTCGACGCCGGCGAGCGTCGGCGTGGACTTGACACCCCTCCCACGCACCATCGTTATCACTGCGCTCGGCTCGAATGCCCGCACATCGAAACTGAGGGCCCCACGCGCACCTTGTGGAATCGGTGCTGATGAGCTGAGCTCAACGGCAGTGGGGTATGCGGCTTGGAATCGTGTACTGAAGTCCGCGCTGTAGTAACGCAGGGGAGCGATTTGGGTCGCACGCATCCCAAGGGGCGGAACCTCACTGTCGCTGCGTCCGAGTGCCATGGCGGTACCCGTGGTGGCCGCGCTTGCGGCGACGGGTTCTATGAGGGTAATTGCCAAACCTCCGACCCCGGCCGCGATGATCTGGCGACGAGTGATATCTCCGGTACCCACATCGATCCCTTCTGGTCGTTACATCCCCGCTGAATCTACGATCTGACTAATAACTCATCAATGTGCTGAATGATGTGTTTTTATTAATGTTCGGCTGAAGTTACTCTTCGAGTCGACGCGCTTTGGCGAGATGGGGCCGAAGTCGACGTGCACAAAGTCGCACGGAAGTGGGGAATCAACGTGGAAAGCAAAGAAGAGCCCGCAATCCTCGGGCAGATCATGGATACGGCTCTGCTTGAACTCCGGGATCGATCCTGGATGGTCGCGGTGCCGGTGGACGAAGGCTGTGCACGAGAAATGCTGGCAACCCTTCGCGAGGCTCTGAGCGCCATATCGGCGGTTCGCAATGTCCCAGTTCGCGACCTGCTCTATGAGGGCAGGCCTGCGGATCACGCGGTGGGAGTGGAGCAAGCCCGGGCAATGAGCCACCCGGCGATCGGCATGATCGTCGCGGAAGTACTGTTCGACTCCGCCATCGAGCCACTCGCCGAGTGGGGCGCTGAGGTTCACGGGCTCACGAGCCTGATGGTCGCTCGGGTCCTCCATCACGTCGTGTGGCGGCGTTTCCCGGCCGGTGCCGTGGGGTACGCTGCCGGTCTCCGCCGCCACCTGTTCGAAGTGGAGCGAGATTCCAGGCGGAAGCTTTCCCGCGAACTCCACGATCGCATCGCTCACGGGATCGCTGCCGCGAGACAACGCATCGAACTGGGCGCACAAGCAGCCGATGGGCGCGTTCCAGGACCCGTTGCAGATGCCATGAGCATCCTCACGGCTGTGATGGAGGATGTCCGAGACATGGCAACGGAGTTGCGCAGCCAGGTGGGCGATCGCACGTTGAACGAGGCTCTCGAAACCTATGTGGGCCGATCTGAGGGAAGCGGTCTTCCCATCAAGATCACACACTCGGGAACACCCAGGCTGCTCTCGAGGGCAACATCGGAAGAGTTGTACTTGATCTCGCTGGAGGCGATCCGAAACGCTCGAGCGCACGCGGCGACTGCCACGGTGGTCGACGTGGGTATTCATTGGGACCTCGAGAAAGTTCGGCTTGAGATCAGCGACGATGGGCAAGGGTTCGATACCAGCGCTCCCATGAGGCCCGATTGCGTTGGCCTTCACTCAATGAAGGAACGAGCAGGCCTTTTCGGTGCGGACCTGTCCATCACATCGCAGAGGGGAAACGGGACGAGGGTCGTCGTGTCCGTCCTTGAGAGCGGACAACCGAGCGCATGAAGATTCCAACGGTTTGCATAGCTGATGATCACTGCCTCTTCCGGGAGGGGCTGATTGCGCTCCTGCTTCGGGATGGGCGACTGGATGTACGGGGACATGCCGGCGACGGAGAAGCGGCGGCTGCCCTTGTGAGAGAGGAACGTCCTTCCGCTCTGTTTCTCGACGTCGACATGCCCGGGGCGACCGCGCAGGTGACGATCGCGGCCGTCAAACGCTCCTCTCCCGAGACGCGAATCATCGTCCTCACGATGCACAACGACGACGTACTCGAAAGCAGCCTGAACCGCGCCGGCGCCGACGCGTTTCTCTCCAAGACCATCGCGATCTCAGACCTGGTCGCGGTAACGCTGAATGTATTGGCGGGCCGCCCCGTACAGATCGCACCAGCGAGAGGCGCCGATCGCAGTATGACCTCGCGCGAAGCCGAAGTGCTGAGGCTGGTCGCGCAGGCATCGTCCAACCGTGACGTCGCTTCCAAGTTGAACATCGCTGAGGGCACAGTCCGACGCCACCTCAGCAGCATCTTCGGGAAGCTTGGCGCAACATCGCGGTGGGATGCCGTACGGAAGGCCGAGCGTCTGGGTGAGATCGGCGGCGAATGACGATGGCTCCCTACTCGATCAACGAGTAGGGAGCCAGTTGTCGGGGTGACAGGATTTGAACCTGCGGCCTCTTCGTCCCGAACGAAGCGCGCTACCAAGCTGCGCCACACCCCGATGGCCCGAAGGCCTCAATCAGGATACACGAGTTGAGAGGCGGGCAGTGCCGGGCGCCCTGTCTGACAGTAGGGAACAACGATCCAGTTGAGGGTTTCAGCGAGCGCTCGGCCTTGATTCTAGGGGCGTGTAGTCCTCCCACCGCAGTCGAAGTCGGCGTGTATCCGGCCTTCGTGACCCACTCGACCCACCCTGCATTCTGAGTGCCATGCGGGCTGAAATGTGTGGAATGACACATCGACGTTGAAAAGGTTCGACGTTAGTGTGGCGGCGGGCTCAGGCCCCAACACAGAGAGAGGCGTGTAAATGAAATTCTCACAGACCCCGTTCAATCACCGGTCCAATTTGAAGGTACGGGTGGTGAGCGGTCTTGTTGCGTGTGGTGTCATCGCTGGATCCGTAGGCCTAGCTGCTGCTCCCGCACAGGCCGCCGAGTGGTCCTTCACTTGCGGCGGCCCGATTCCGTATCAATTCCAATCAACCACGTGGAGCAACGGCGTGCCAGACCGCTGTATGTGGGCCGAGATGCAAGCGATGGCGAGGGGATACACCGGCCCGCGTGACGGAGTTATGGGCCCGAATAGTTGGCGCGGATTCCAGGAATACCTGAGGTGGATCGGTTGCAACCCCGGCGTTAGCGACGGTGTACCAGGGCCCAATACATACAAGGCCATGCAGCAGTTCGCGCGCGGCGGCGGGTACACCGGGCCGATTGATGGCGTCATGGGCCCGAATAGCTGGAAGGGATTCACGCAAAGCTTGCATGCTGTTTACTACCATTGAGCCGAGTAGGCTCGGGGCGGTTATCCGCCCCGAGCTTCATGGCGCGGCGGTCAGCGTCAGCAGCGTCGCCTCCGGGCGGCACGCGAAGCGCACCGGCGCGAAGATGGAGGTGCCGAGCCCGGCGGAGACGTTGAGGTACGCCGAGCGGAAGGCATGACGCCAGATGCTCAGGCCCTTGACCTGGTTGCGCGGGATGTCGCAGTTCGTGACCAGCGCGCCGAAACCGGGGAGGCACACCTGACCGCCGTGCGTATGGCCGGCGAAGATGATGGAGGCCCCGTAGGTCACGAAGGCGTCCAGGATCCGGCGATAGGGGGAGTGCGTGACGCCGATCGTGACGACCTGCCGGGACGGGCTGCGGCCCGAGTCCGGCCAGACGTTGTCGTCGGAGAACGGGTCGTTCTCGCGCAACTCGTCGAGGGCGCCGGGGATGGCCTCCACGCGATCGAAGCGGATGTGGGGGTCGTCGACGCCGAAGAACTCCAGATGCGTCCCCCGGACCTCGAAGCCGGCCGCACGGTTGTCGAGGTCGGTCCAGCCGAGGTCTCCGAAGAAGGCGGTGAGCGACGCGGTGTCCACGCGCGGCGCGGTGGAGCCGCGCTTCTTCGAGGGGCCCATGAAGTACTTCAGGGGGTTCTTGAACTGGGGTCCGAAGTAGTCGTTGGACCCGTGGACGAACACCCCCGGGATTCCGCGGAACTCCTCGTAGGCGGCGCGAACGCCGTCGAGACCTTCGGGGTGGCCGAGCACGTCCCCGGTCTCGACGATCAGGTCCGGCTTCAGCCGCGCCAGCCCGCGCACCCATTCCTGCTTGTCGCGCTGCCAGGGCGCCATGTGGAGGTCCGAGAAATGGAGCACGCGGATCGGCTCGGCGCCCGGTGGCAGGACGGGCGCGCTCACCTCACGCAGCGTGAACGCGCGCCGCTCGATCAGCGAGCCGTACGCGAACGCAGCGGCGCCCGCCCCGGCCACGAGGGCCAGGGCGGAGGCCGCCGGACGGAGCGCTGCCCGAGCCACTAGTGGCCCGGGGTCGGCGGCGTACTCGGGACGGCGGCCAGCGCCAGGGTGACCTGGGCGCCGCGCTTCGCGGGTGCACCCGCGGCGGGATCCTGCGCCTGCACGATGGAGGCCGGATTGTTCCCGCCCGACGTCTTCACCGTGAATCCGGCGGCGGTGAGCGCGGCCAGCGCATCCCCGTACTTCTGTCCCACCACGTTCGGAACGGCGACGAGGGAGCCGTTGCTGGTGAAGAGGGTGATCGGGGTGCCCTTGGTCACCTGCGTGCCCGCAGGCGGGTCCGTCGCCGCGATGGTACCGGCCGGAGCAACCGAGTCCTGCACGGGGCCGTCGGCCGAATCGAGACCGAGGCCGGTCAGGATCGACTTGGCCTCGTCGGGCGTCTTGCCCGTCAGGTCCGGAATGGCGACCTGCACTCCGCGCGTCAGCTTGTCGGGAGCCGCCGGGAACCGATCGCCGCCGTACTTGGCGACCGCGGCGGTCATCATGGCTCGCATGACATCGACGCGTGCGGAAGCCGGGCTTTCCCCATGGGTCGGATAGACCCTGCGGAAGTCGACATGGCCCTGGATGTTCCCCACCCAATACGCACCCGCGACCTTGGTGGTCGCGGCGACGAGCCACAACTGATCATTGTACTCCGTGGTTCCTGTCTTACCGAGCATGTCCTTGCCGGTCCGGTTCAGGCCCGAGGCCGTGCCGCCGCCTTGCAACGGTCCCATCAACGCTTTGGCCATGGTGTTCGCGACGGCCGGTTCCACTGACTGCGTGCAGGAACTCGCCGGCGGTTTGACGTCCTTGCCGTTGGCGTCGAGGATCTTGTCGATGGCGATCGGGGTGCACGTCATCCCGTTGTTCGCGATTCCGGCGAAAGCGGTCGCCATCGTGAGCGGCGCGATGTAGTTGGTCCCCAGAACGGCTGAGGGGTTGGTGGAGAGCGGCTCGCCCTTGGCCGTGTGGACAGCGAACGCTTCGGCATCCTTCTTGATGTTGCACAGGTCGAGCTGGCTCGCCATGGAGATGAACGCCGTATTGATGGATTGGGTAGTCGCGCTCTGCGCGTTCCGGATTCCGGCCTCACCCGATTCGTCGTTCTGGGGAGTGTACGTCCCATTCCAACCGCCCGTACACGAGTCCTTGAAACTCGTGTAGGTGCGAATGTTGGCGTTCACGGGTTCACTGAGCGAGTGGCCCTGCTTCAGCCATTCGGCGAGGGTGAAGACCTTGTAGGTGGATCCGACCTGGAACCCGCCGGAGCCGCCGTACTGCTGGTCAGTGGCGAAGTTCACCGACGAGTAGTCGGTGCTGGTGCTCAGGACATCCGGGTCCTGACTGTACTTCTTGTTCTGGGCCATGTAGAGAACGCGACCGGTCCCGGGCTGCACGCCCGTCAGCACGCCGCCGATGTCGGCTCTGTCGTACGAAGCAGGCACGTACGAAGCGAGCGTCTCCTCGGCGGTCTGCTGGAGCTGGAGGTCGAGGCTCGTGTAGATCTTGTAGCCGCCACGGTTGAAGTTGGAGGCGCGGGTGTCCTCGTCCGCCCCGAAGGTCGGGTCGTTGAGGATGATCTTCTGCACATAGTCGCAGAAGTACGCGGAACCGCCGGCGGTCTGGCAGCCGCGCACCGAGGGCGTGATGACCGGCTGGACCGGCGTCTTGACCGCCTCGTCGTACTGCTTCTTCGTCAGCTTCTTGTACTGGTACATCTTGCCGAGGATGTAGTCGCGGCGTTCTTTGTTCTTGGCGTAGCCGTTGGCCGCACCGTTGGTCTTCGATGCCGGGTCGTCGATCTTCAGGCTGGTCGGCTCGTTCACGATGGCGACCAGGCTGGCCGCCTGCGCGGGCGTCAGCGCCGCCGCGGTCGTGTTGTAGTAGTAGTGCGCCGCGGCCTCGATGCCGTAGACCGAGCCGCCGAAACCGGCGATGTTGAGGTAGCCGACCAGGATCTGGTCCTTGGTGTACTTCTTCTCCAGGCCGATCGCGTACTTCATCTCCTTGATCTTGCGATCGGGAGAGACACCGGTGGAGTCGGTCACGCACTGCTCGTACTTGGCCTTCTGCTCCTTGGTCTTCACCGGGAGCGCTTCGCACTTCTGCAGCAGCACGTTCTTGACGTACTGCTGGGTGATCGACGACCCGCCCTGCACGCCCCCGCCGCCGACGGTCGAGAGCACACCGCGGACGGTGCCCTGGATGTCGACGCCGCCGTGGCTGTAGAAGCGCGGATCCTCGCCGCCGATGGCCGCATCCTTCGCCGCCTGCGAGATCTGGTCGAAGCGCACGGGGAGGCGGTTCTGGGAGTAGAACGTCGCCAGCGGGACATCCTGGTCGCCGTTCTTCGCGTAGATCGTGGTCGGCTGCGCCAGCTGCTCGACGTTCAGATACTCGGGAAGGCCTTCGAACACGCCGATGCCGTTATTGGCAGCCATGCCCGTCACCGCGATGGCGGGGGTGACGGCGGCGGTGACCAGAAGCCCGGCGACGATACTCATGCCGATGAAAGCACCGGCAGCGCCGAGCACACCTCTAGCCTGTGGTTTTTGCGCAGACATAGGATCAGGGTAGGCGATGAACCTGCAAAACCCCCCGAACCGAGGAGTACGATGCCGCGCTGGGAATACCTGACCACCCCGCTGATGATCCACAACACCGCAGCGATCCTGAACAACTGGGGCTCGGACGGATGGGAACTGGTCCAGGTCGTGACCGGGCCGGAGGGCGGCCTCGTCGCCTACCTCAAGCGGCCGCTGCAGGATGAGGAGCAGGCCTGATGGCGGACATCGAGGCACGTCTCGCACAGCTCGGGATCGACCTGCCGGACGTCGTCCCGCCCGTCGCCGCCTACACGCCGGCCGTCCTCGACGGCGGCTACGTCTACACGTCCGGGCAGTTGCCGATGGTCTCCGGCGCGCTTCCCGCCACCGGCAAGGTCGGCGAAGGGCACGGCCTGGTTCCGCCGGCGAACGCCAAGGAATACGCCCGGACCTGCGCGCTGAACGCCCTCGCCGCAGCGAAGAGCGTGCTGGGATCCCTCGACCGGGTGCGGCGGGTGGTGAAGGTCGTCGGGTTCGTCGCATCCGACCCTGCCTTCACCGGCCAGCCGGGCGTCATCAACGGCGCGTCCGAGGTGCTCGGCGAGATCTTCGGCGAGGCGGGAGTGCACGCGCGCTCCGCCGTGGGCGTCGCTGTCCTGCCGCTCGACTCCCCGGTCGAGGTGGAGCTGGTGCTCGCGGTCGACTGACCCCTGCGCACCCTCCGCCCACCATCGAGTACACGAAGAGTGCACGCTCAGCCGGCGTGTCGCGTGCAATCGATGCGGACTCGATGGTGGGTGGTGGGCGGTGGGAGGCGGATTCAGGACAGTTTCGCCTGGATCGAGCTCATCACGGCCGTGTCGGCGAGTGTGGTGGTGTCGCCGACCTCGCGACCCTCCGCCACATCCCTCAGCAGCCGGCGCATGATCTTGCCGGAGCGCGTCTTCGGCAGCTCCGACACGATGAAGATGTCGCGCGGGCGGGCGATCGCACCGATCTGCTCGGCGACGTGCTTGCGAAGCTCGGCCGCCACATCCAGAGCGCTCGCCTGCTCCAGCTGGTTCTGCTTGATGATGACGAAGGCGACCACCGCCTGGCCGGTCGTCTCATCGCTCGCGCCCACGACGGCGGCCTCGGCGGTGAAGGGATGCGCGACCAGGGCCGACTCGATCTCCGCCGTCGACAGGCGGTGACCGGAGACGTTCATCACATCGTCCACCCGGCCCATCAGCCAGATGTCGCCGTCGGTGTCGTAGCGCGCGCCGTCGCCGGCGAAGTACTTGTCGCCGAACTTCGACCAGTACGTCTCTGTGAAGCGCTCCGGGTCGCCCCAGATGCCGCGCAGCATGCTCGGCCACGGCTCGGTCACGACCAGGAGACCACCTTGGTCCTTGCCGACCGGGGTGCCCGTCTCGTCCAGGATGTCGACCGAGATGCCGGGAAGCGGCACCTGGGCGCTGCCCGGCTTCAAGGTCGTCACACCGGGCAGGGCGGAGACCATGATGGCGCCCGTCTCGGTCTGCCACCAGGTGTCGACGACAGGCGTCTCGTCTCCGCCGATGACCTCGCGGTACCACATCCACGCCTCGGGGTTGATCGGCTCGCCCACCGACCCCAGCACGCGCAGGCTCGACAGGTCGAACTTCTGGGGATGCTGGCGTCCCAGCTTCATGAACGACCGGATGGCGGTCGGCGCCGTGTAGAAGATGGACACCTTGTACTTCTCGATGAGCTCCCACCACCGGGCGGGATGCGGCGTGTCCGGCGTGCCCTCGTACAGCACCTGGGTGGAGCCGTTCGCGAGCGGGCCATAGACGACGTACGTGTGCCCCGTGATCCAGCCGACATCGGCACTGCACCAGTAGACGTCGGTCTCGGGATGCAGGTCGAAGACGACCTTGTGAGTGAACGACGACTGCGTCAGGTAGCCGCCCGAGGTGTGGAGGATGCCCTTCGGCTTGCCGGTGGTGCCCGAGGTGTACAGGATGAACAGCGGCTGCTCCGCCGGGAAGGCCCGGGCGATGTGGTCCGCGTCGACGAGGGCGATCTCGTCGTGCCACCACAGGTCGCGGCCCTCGGTCCAGCTGACCTCGTTCTCGCCGCGCTTGACCACGAGCACATGCTCCACGGAGGTCGCCTCGCCGCCGAGGGCCGCATCCACGGCGTCCTTGAGCGGGAAGACGCGTCCCTTGCGCCAGCCGCCGTCGGCGGTGATGACCAGCTTCGCCTCGGCGTCCTCGATGCGCGAGCGCAGGCTCTCGGCGCTGAATCCGCCGAAGACGACCGAATGCACCGCGCCGATGCGCGCGACGGCGAGCATCGCGATCACGGCCTCCGGGATCATCGGGAGGTAGATCGCCACCCGATCGCCCGCGCGGATGCCGAGGCTCGTGAGCAGATTGGCCGCCTTCTTCACCTCGGCGGTGAGCTCTGCGTACGTGATGGTGCGCGTGTCGCCGGGCTCTCCCTCCCAGTGGATCGCGACGCGGTCGCCGTTACCGGCCAGCACGTGGCGGTCGAGGCAGTTGTACGCGACATTGAGCTCGCCGTCGTCGAACCACTTGGCGAACGGGGGTTCGCTCCAGTCGAGTGTGCGGGTGAAGGGGCTGTGCCAGTGGAGGAGTTCACGCGCCTGATCGGCCCAGAACCCGAGGCGGTCCGCGGCTGCCCGCTCGTAGAGGCCGGCATCCGCGACCGCGTTGGCGGCGAACTCCTCGCTGGGGGGGAAACGCCGGGCTTCGTGGAGCAGGTTGTCGATTGTGTTGCTCATGGGGAGTCTTTTCGCTCCTTTGCGATGCGGTCGAAACGGTCGTGGCGCGACACTGCCTGACTCTACAACCTGGCGGGCGGGCCTCCCCAGGAGACTTGCGTTCGCATCGATTCTGCGTAAACTGGACCCCGGCCGAATGTAAATTCGTGCGTGCGGCGCAATCGATTCCCCCCAATCCTGCGCCGCAGTGGCCGCACCTGTTCCCCCCAATAGGTGCGGCCCCCCTCTTTTAACGCGCGAATCAGTGTGTTCAGCGGCGGTATCCGGTGCGATCGTCCACAGGGCGCGCGTTCCTGCGGTTCTCCACGGGTTTCCGGCCGGGCCAGTTCGGCGCTGGGGCTGTTCCGTAGCGTCGGGGCATGACCTCGGACGATTCAGCCGCCGACGCCCAGGAGCCCGGTCTCTGGCGCACCTTCGGACCGCTCGCGCCCTATCTGCTGCGCCCCGGTGTGACCGACCTGTTCGTAACGGGAACAGGAGATCTCTGGAGCGACGGGCCCCCGGACGGCCTTCGGCGGGAGGAGGGATGGCGCGCGGATCGCTCGGCCGCGCGCGAACTGGCCGTTCGGCTGATCGCCGCAGGCGGCCGGCATATCGACGAGGCCACGCCGTTCGTGGATGTCCGCCTGCGCGGTGGCGTCCGGGTGCACGCCGTTCTGCCGCCTGTCTCGACAGGAGGTGCGCTGCTCTCCATCCGCATCCCGTCACGGCAGCAACCCCGGCTCGATGATCTCGTGGCCGGCGGAGGGATGCGGTCCAGCGACCGCGACCGCCTCCTGACCGCGGTGCGCACTCGAACCAACGTGCTCATCACGGGAGCCGGTGGGGTCGGCAAGACGACGCTCCTCGCCGCCATGCTCGGCGCTGCACCGCCGGATGAACGCATCGTCGTGATCGAGGACGTGGCGGAGCTCCGCATCCCGCATCCGCACGTCGTGAGCCTGGAGACCCGCCAGCCGAACCTCGAAGGCGCGGGAGGGGTGGATCTGCGCCGCCTCGTCCGCGAGGCCTTGCGGATGCGACCGGACCGGCTCGTCCTCGGGGAATGCCGTGGCGAGGAGGTACGCGACCTTCTGGGCGCCCTGAACACCGGGCACGACGGCGGAGCGGGCACGCTGCACGCCAACTCGCTGGAGGATGTGCCGGCTCGGCTGGAGGCGCTCGGCGCGCTGGCCGGGCTGAACGAGTACGCGCTCGCCCGGCAGGCAGTGAGCGCGATCGGGCTCGTGATCCATCTCGAGCGTGCGGAGGGCCGGCGTGGCCTGTCCGGTTTCGGTCGCCTCCGGCTCGATGCGGCCGGACGTCTCGCCATCGAACGGTCGTGATGCCCGGAAGGCGGAAGCAGCCGGGAAGCGACGCCGACGCACTGGCAGGGCTGGTCGAGTCGCTCGCCGTTCTGCTGGACGCAGGACTGACGCCTCGATCGGCATGGCAGGCATCGGCCGCCGATGGAGTGCACCCGATCGCCGTCGCCGTCGTGCGCTCGGCGCAGCTGCAGACCTCCTGCGCGCAGGCACTCCTCGAGGAAGCGGACACGGACGAGGTGCTGGCCATCGCCGCAGCATGGCAGGTGGCCGAACAGTCCGGAGCGCCTCTGGGACATGCCCTGCGGACGGTCGCGGAGACGCTGCGCGAGGTCGCCGAGGCCGAACGGGAGACGGACGTCGCGCTCAGCGGACCGCGCGCCACCGCCCGGCTCGTGTCCTGGCTGCCGCTCGCGGGCGCCGCGATGTCCGTGGCGCTGGGTGCCGATCTCGTGCGAGCTGTGGCCTCGGCGCCGGGTCTCATCGCCGTCGGCGGGGGAGCGCTCCTCATGCTGTGCGGGCGTCTCTGGATGCGGTCCCTCGTGAAGCGCGCCCTCGTACGATCCGCGATGGCCGGCTCGGCAGAGGAACTGATCGCGATCGGGCTCGCCGGAGGAGCCTCGGCCGGCGCCGCTCTCGACGCGTCGCGGCGAGCGACCGCGGCGGTCGGACTGCCACCCCTCGACGATCGCGCTGCTCAGAGGGTGCTCCGCCTGGCGGCGTCCGCCGGGGCGCCGGCGGCGGAGCTGCTGACCGCGGCGGCACGGCAGCAACGGCGAGTGGCCCGGGCGGACGCACGTCGAGCGGCGACGACTCTCGGTGTTCGCCTGATGCTTCCTCTCGGGGCGTGCGTGCTGCCCAGCTTCCTGCTCCTGGCCGTCGCGCCGCTCGTGCTGTCGCTGTTGTCGTCCACAACCGCGGTCTTCCGATGACCTCTCCACAGATTCAGCGCCGCGGCCCCGTGACCGACGCCCCCGTCCAAGGATGGAAGCCAGAACCCGACAGCGAAAGAGAGGGGATTCGGATGGATCACACGGTCGAGAAGGTGCGGGGCGTCCTCCAGCGGCTCCGCGGTGACCGAGGGGCTGCGACGGCCGAGTACGCCATCACGATTCTGGCTGCCGTCGGCTTCGCGGGACTCCTTGTGGCCCTGCTGAAGGGCGACGAGGTGAAGGCGATCCTGTCCGATCTGGTGCACCGTGCGCTCTCGGGCGGATGAGCGCCGACGGGGAGCGGGGCAGCGTGACCGCAGAGTTCGCCGTCGCACTGCCTGCGGTGCTGTTGTGTCTTGCGCTGTGCGTCGGGGCGGTGATCGGGGCTGCCCGCTTCGCGGGGCTGACCGCCGCGGCAGCAGCCGCGGCGCGGTTGGCCGGACGAGGCGACGACCCGGGCGGTGCCTCCGCACCTGCCGGAGCGAGCATGTCCATCGAACGTGAGGGAGGCACGGTATGTGTCCGGATGACGGATCCGGAGGGCACGGTCCTCAGCGGCCTCGGCGTTCGGTTGACGGCGCGCGCCTGCGCGCTCGACGAAGGGGGTGGCGGATGAGCGGGACGCTGGCGGGAATCCGGTCGATTCTCTCAGACGAACGGGGGAGTGGATCCGTGCTCGCGTTGGGCATCCTGTGCGCCGTCGTGGTGGTCGCCGCCGGGGGACTCGCCCTCGCGGGAGCCGGCGCGGCCGGGGCGCGCACGGCGGCCGCCGCGGATCTGGCGGCGCTCGCCGCGGCGGACGCGGCTGCTGGGCGCGTGGGTGGCGTCCCTTGCGAGATCGCGGATGCCGTCGCGCGGGCGAACGATGCCACCGTGGAGGCGTGCGGTCAGGCGGGACTCACCGTCACGGTCACCGCCACGACGCCGTACCTCGGCCTCGCCGCGTCCGCGTCGGCGCGCGCGGGACCGCCGGAGGCGCCGGGATGATGGCAGAGCAGGTGGTGACGCTCGGCACTGCGCAGCGTGTGCCGAGAAGACGCCGTCAGCGCGGCCCGACGGGGACGTCCCTCAGTCGAACACCGTCTCGAGATAGCGGTAGGAGACAGCGGTCGGAAGCTCTCCCCGGCCGTCCTCGGAGGCGTACTCGACTTCCGCGCCGGAAGCGAGGACGTAGAGATAATGCTTGGATCCCGCGGAAGCCGCGATCTTCAAGCGAGGGCGGGCGTCTCCGGAGTCCAGGAAGTCGGTCGAGACCGTCTTTCCTTCCAGGGGTCCGTCGATCAGTTTGGCGGTGTACGTCGTCGTCGTTGCCATGCCCACATTGTCCTCCCACGGGCGAGCGCCGCATAGGTCTGCTTGGCCGCCGGGCGGCCGGAAGGAGCACGGAGCGTCTGCGCCGACGGCGAACGTCATGACGGAGGATTAGGTGGACAAGCGGCGAAGGTGTGTATGGTTTGCCTGTCGGCCGCACGGACCACCGCATCGTGGATCGGCGCCGCCGGGGGGAGCGCGCCACGTCGGGGAGCGCGCCACGACCGCCCGGTCGTGGACGACACAGTCAACTGTGGCGACACAGAATGTGCATATTAAGAGGAGTCAGGTGTCTGGCACGAAGAAGCTCGTGATCGTCGAGTCTCCGAACAAGGTGAAGTCGATCGCCCAATACCTGGGCGACGGCTATGAGGTCATGGCCTCCGTCGGGCACATCCGCGATCTCATCGAGCCGAAGAACCTTCCGCCGGAGCTCAAGAAGGGCTCTCTGGGCAAGTTCTCGGTCGACGTCGAGAACGAGTTCGAGCCGTACTACGTCGTGTCGGACCAGAAGAAGAAGACGGTCGCCGACCTCAAGCGCGCGCTGAAGAACGCCGACGAGCTCCTCCTCGCGACGGATGAGGACCGCGAGGGCGAGGCCATCGCCTGGCACCTGGTCGAGGTGCTGAAACCCAAAGTCCCCGTGAAGCGGATGGTGTTCCACGAGATCACCCGCGAGGCGATCGAGAAGGCGCGGGACAACACCCGCGAGATCGACACCGCGCTGGTCGACGCTCAGGAGACCCGGCGCATCCTCGACCGTCTGTACGGGTACGAGGTCTCGCCGGTGCTGTGGCGCAAGGTCGGGCCGGGCCTGTCGGCCGGGCGCGTCCAGTCGGCGGCCACCCGCCTGGTGGTCGACCGTGAGCGCGAGCGCCTCGCCTTCGTCCCCGCCTCGTACTGGGGACTGACCGCGCGACTGGCTCCCGAGGGCGCGAACTCCTTCGACGCGCGGCTCGCCCGTATCGACGGCGACCGGGTCGCCACCGGACGCGACTTCGACGACCATGGGCGCCTCACCTCCGCGGCGCGGACGCTGGACGAGGGGTCCGCGACAGCGCTGGCAGCGGCCATCCGCCAGCCCAGCACGTCCGTCGCGGTCGCGAAGGTGGACTCGAAGCCGTACTCGCGGCGACCGGCGGCACCGTTCACGACGTCGACCCTCCAGCAGGAGGCGGCCAGAAAGCTCCGCTTCTCGGCCCGCCAGACGATGAGCCTGGCGCAGTCGCTCTACGAGAACGGCTACATCACTTATATGCGAACCGACTCCGCGTCGCTCTCGCAGCAGGCCACCAACGCTGCCCGCTCGCAGGCGGCGAAGCTCTACGGCCCCGAGACGGTCCCGGACAAGCCGCGCACGTACGCCTCCAAGAGCAAGAACGCCCAGGAGGCGCACGAGGCCATCCGGCCATCCGGCGAGACGTTCCGCACCCCGGCGGAGCTGGAGCGGTCGCTCCGGGGACCGGAGCTGCGCCTCTACGACCTGATCTGGAAGCGCACGGTCGCCTCGCAGATGGCGGACGCCAAGGGCCAGACGGCGTCCGTGACCGTCGCAGCGCGCGTGGCGGAAGGTCCGCTCGACGGGACCGTCGCGGAGTTCACCGCGAGCGGCACCGTCATCACCTTCCGGGGCTTTCTCAACGCCTACGAGGAGAGCCGGGACGAGGAGCGCAATGCGACCGACTCCACGGACGCCGCCGAGGCCAAGCTGCCTCCGCTGACCGAGAAGCAGCCGCTGAGTGTCCAGGATGTCGCGGCCGACGGCCACGAGACGACCCCGCCGCCGCGCTACACCGAGGCCAGCCTGGTGAAGACACTGGAAGAGCTGGGAATTGGGCGCCCATCCACCTTCGCGAGCATCATCTCGACGATCATCGACCGCGGCTACGTGACGCAGCGCGGGCAGGCCCTCGTGCCGAGCTGGGTGGCGTTCTCGGTCGTGCGCCTGCTGGAGGACTACTTCGGCGATCTGGTCGAATACGACTTCACGGCCGAGATGGAGGACGACCTCGACCGCATCGCGGACGGCGCCGCCGAGCGGGTCGACTGGCTGAACAGCTTCTACTTCGGCAGCGAGAAGCACAAGGGCCTCCGCCGCGTCATCGACAACCTCGGCGACATCGACGCGCGCAGCATCAACTCGATCGCCATCGACGAGGGGGTGACCCTCCGCATCGGCAAGTACGGTCCCTACCTCGAAGTCACGGATCCGGACGCCGCGGCGGACGCTCAGCCCCGCCGCGTGAACCTCCCGCCGGAGCTTGCGCCCGACGAGCTCACTCCGGCCAAGGCGCGCGAACTCATCGAGGCCCCCGTGCAGACCGACCGCGTGCTCGGCGCCAACCCGGAGAACGGCAAGCTCGTGCTCGCCAAGGACGGACGGTTCGGTCCGTACGTGACCGAGGCGGACCCCGAGGAGGAGCCGACCGTCGACGCCACGACCGGCGAGGTGGTCGAGGCCGCGAAGCCGGCCAAGAAGGCCGCGGCCGCGAAGCCGCGCACAGCCTCCCTGTTCAAGTCGATGGACCTCGCGACGATCGACCTCGAGACCGCGCTCAAGCTCCTCGAGCTGCCGCGTGTCGTCGGGGCCGATCCGGAGAGCGGCGAGGAGATCCAGGCGCAGAACGGCCGATACGGGCCCTACCTGAAGAAGGGCGCGGACACCCGCTCGCTGCCGAGCGAGGACGACATCTTCGACGTCGACCTCGCCGGCGCCGTCGAGCTGTTCGCGCAGCCGAAGTACGGCAACCGCCGTGCCTCCAGCGCGCTCAAGGAGTTCGAGGCCGACCCGGTGAGCGGCAAGCCGATCCGGATCAAGGACGGGCGCTTCGGCGCCTACGTGACCGACGGCGAGACCAACGCGACAATCCCGCGGGGAGAGACCGTGGACGAGGTCGACTTCGCCCGCGCGGTGCAGCTGCTGGCCGACAAGCGTGCGAAGGGTCCGGCCAAGAAGCCGGCGCGAAAGGCACCCGCCGCCAAGGTGGGCACAGCTAAGTCGAGCACAGCCAAGGCGGGCACAGCCAAGGCGTCCACGACCCGGACGACCGCCGCCAAGAAGCCGGCTGCCAAGAAGCCGGCCGCGAAGAAGCCGGCCGCGAAGAAGCCCGCCGAGTGAGCGGCGGGCTCTTCATCACCCTCGAGGGCGGGGACGGTGTGGGCAAGTCCACCCAGGCGGCCCACCTCGAGGAGTGGCTGACTGCCCGCGGACGCACGGTGCTGCGCACCCGCGAGCCGGGAGGGACGGACGCCGGAGTCGAGATCCGCGAGATCGTCCTGCACCACCGCGGCGACATCGCGCCGCGCGCCGAGGCCCTCCTCTACGCAGCCGATCGCGCCCACCACATCGCCACAGTGGTGCGGCCCGCGCTCGCCCGCGGCGAGGTCGTCGTCCAGGATCGCTACATCGACTCCTCGGTCGCGTACCAGGGCGCCGGCCGCGTCCTCGACGCCCAGCAGATCCGCGACCTGTCCCTGTGGGCGGCAGAGGGACTCCTGCCCGACCTCACCATCCTTCTCGACCTCGACGAGGATGCCGCCCGCGCCCGGCTCGACACGTCCCGCACCCGCTACGACCGGCTGGAAGCCGAACGCTCCGACT
Source organism: Leifsonia sp. CL147 (assembly GCF_900114565.1). GTDB lineage: Bacteria > Actinomycetota > Actinomycetes > Actinomycetales > Microbacteriaceae > Leifsonia. The sequence continues at coordinate 33,880 of NZ_FOTM01000013.1, read as the reverse complement.
TCCATGCGCGCGTCCGCGCGGCCTACCTCGAGCTCGCCGCAGGCGAGCCCGAGCGCTTCCTCGTGGTCGATGCCGCCCGCTCGGTGGAGGAGATCGCCGCCGAGATCCGCGACCGTCTCGCGGCGCGCGTCTGAGCGCCGCCGCGCTCCCGGGGCAGGATGCTGGTCGACGCTCCGGGCAGGGCGGCAGCCGCGGGCGAGGTGTCGCCGGTGCCAGCTAGCCTGGACACCATGACGGTGTGGGACGAGCTCACGGGGCAGGACGAGGCGATCGAGGTCGTCCGTGCGGCCGCGGCCGGCTCTGCCGCGGGCGCCGGGGCCGGAGCTCCCGGCCGGGGCATGACCCACTCCTGGCTGATCACCGGGCCGCCCGGCTCCGGCCGCTCCAACCTGGCGTACGCCTTCGCCACGGCGCTGCTGAGCCCTGGCACACCGGAGGGCGACCTCGCCGCACAGCGGCAGGTGGAGGCCCGGACGCATCCCGATCTGGCCGTGCTCAGCACCGAGCGCGTCATCATCTCGATCGACGAAGTGCGCTCCCTGGTCGCCAGCTCGCAGTTCTCGCCCTCCGTCGGCCGGTACCGCGTGATGGTGATCGAGGATGCCGACCGCATGACCGAGCGCACCTCCAACGTGCTGCTGAAGGCGCTCGAGGAGCCGCCGGAGCGGACCGTCTGGATCCTGTGCGCCCCCAGCGAAGCCGACCTGCTCCCGACCATCCGCTCCCGCGTCCGCACCGTGCGGCTCCGCGTCCCGAGTGTCGGCGACGTCGCACGGCTGATCCAGCGACGGGATGGGGTGGATGCGGAGACCGCGGAACGTGCCGCCCGCCACGCGCAGAGCCACATCGGGATGGCGCACCGCCTGGCGACCCACGAGGAGGCGCGTCAGCGGCGCGAGCGGACGCTGGAACTGGCGCTCGGCATCCGCTCGGTGTCCGACGCCGTCCGCGCGGCCGCGACGCTGCTGGAGATCGCCGGCGCCGATGCCAAGGCGATCACCGAGGAACGGGATGCGGAAGAGCGCGAGCACGCGCTGCGGTCGCTCGGCATCGAGCCGGGTGGGACCATCCCGCCGGCCCTGCGCGGGCAGCTCCGGCAGCTCGAGGAGGACCAGAAGCGACGGGCGACGCGCAGCCTCCGCGACGGCATCGACCGCATCCTCGTCGACCTTCTCTCGCTCTATCGCGACGTGATGATGATCCAGCTCGGCAGCGACAGCGAGCTCGTGAACCTGGAGCTCCGGCGGGAGCTGGATGCTCTCAGCGCGCACACCAGTCCCGCCGCTACGCTCGCCGCGATGGATGCCGTCACTACTGCGCGCGAACGCATCGAGGGCAACGTCGCACCCGGCCTCGCGCTCGAGGCCATGCTGACCACGATCCTGCGCGGTGCGACCGCGCGAAAGGGGAACGACCTGTGACCACCCGCTCCGGCCGTCCCGCGCGGAGGCGCGCTGTACGCACGGCGGTCATCGCCCTCGCCGCCGTCGTCGCGCTGACCCTCAGCGGGTGCGTCACCTGGTTCCTGCCCGCCAAGACGGCCACCACCTCCAGTCCTGCCCCGGACAAGGTCTCGGCCGCCCTCCAGCCGTACTACAGCCAGGTGCTCCACTGGACGAGCTGCGCCAGCGGAAAGCAGTGCACCACCGCCCGTGCACCGCTCGACTGGAACGACCCCGGAGCCGGCGAGATCGAACTGGCGCTCATCCGGCAGCAGGCAAAGGGGACCAAGCAGGGCTCCCTCCTCACGAACCCCGGCGGCCCCGGCGCCTCCGGCTTCGACTTCGTGAGGGACTCGGTCGACTTCGTCGCCGACGCCCAGCTGCAGAACCATTTCGACATCGTCGGCTTCGATCCGCGCGGAGTCGGCCGCTCGACGGCCGTCAAATGCTACGACCCCAAGCAGATGGACGAGTACTTGTACGGGATCACGCCGGGTGTGCGCGGGTCTGACCAGTGGATCGCTGAGAACGCGACCATCGCGAAGGACTTCGGGCAGGCCTGCCGGCAGAACACGGGTGCCGCGCTGCCGAAGGTGGACACGGTGAGCGCGGCCCACGACCTCGACCTGCTCCGCGCGGTCCTCGGCGACACGAAGCTCAACTACCTCGGCTACTCCTACGGCACCTACCTCGGCGCAGTGTACGCCGGGCTGTATCCGGGGAAGACCGGCCGGCTGGTCCTCGATGGGGCGCTCGATCCGGCGGCCAGCAACTTCGACGTGACGGAGGTGCAGGCCAAGGGCTTCGAGAGCGCGCTCCGCGCCTACCTCGTCAGTTGTCTGGCCAAGAAGGGTTGTCCGTTCCAGGGCACGGTCGACGGCGCCATGACGACCGTCGGACAGCTCCTGGCCGCGTTGGAGAAGTCCCCGATCCGGAACTCGGACGGGCGCGAGCTCGGCGCCAACACCATGGTCACCGCGATCATCACCCCCCTCTACGACGCCACCGCCTGGTCCTACCTCGACAAGCTCTTCGACTCGGTGATGAAGGGGAGCGCGTCCGTCGCCTTCCAGCTGGCGGACACCTACAACGACCGCAACTCCGACGGCACGTACGCGGACAATTCGACCGAGGCGTTCGTCGCCATCAACTGCCTCGACTACACGTACAACGCGGATCCCACCGTGATGCGTGAGCAGGCAGCCGAGCTCGCGAAGGCGGCTCCCGTCATCGGCCCGTACATGGCCTACGGCGATATCGGATGCGCCAACTGGCCGTACAAGGCGACCGGTGACCGCGGCCCGATCTCGGCGAAAGGCTCCGCGCCCATCCTCGTCGTGGGCACCACCAACGACCCGGCGACCCCCTACGTGTGGGCGAAGAACCTCGCGTCCGAGCTTCAGAACGGACACCTCCTCACGTACAAGGGCGAGGGGCACACCGCCTACAACAAGTCGAACCAGTGCGTGAACGGCGCGGTCGACGATTTCCTGGTGAAGGGCACCATTCCTGCGAAGGGCACGACGTGCTGAGCGGGAGGCTGCAGCTCAGAAGCGCGAGTGGTGCAATTTTGCAGAGGGTGAAATAATCGTAAGCGTGTCTGCGGCCCCCGATTCCACCCTGAGCGAACTGGGACTGCGCGAGCGCAAACGCATCGCGACCCGCCGGTCGATCCAGCTCGCCGCGGTCGAGCTCGCCAGCAAGCGAGGTTTCGACCGCGTCACCATCGACGAGATCAGTCACGTCGCCAACGTCTCGCCGCGAACCTTCTTCAACTACTTCCCCTCGAAGGAGTCCGCGATCATCGGCGAGCTGCCCGAGCTCCCGGACGCGGAGAGCATCGAGCGCTTCGTCGAGGCCGGACCGGCGGAGCCGATCCTCGAGGGCATCTGCACCCTCCTGATCGCGGCGATCGACATCGGCGACATGGGCGGCGTCGCAGGCGGCAGTGACGCGGGCGGCGAGGACCAGGAGGGCGAGGCGAGCATCGGCCCGGTGAGCGTGCAGCACCTGCACACGCTGCGCCGTGCGCTGTTGAAGGACAACCCGGAGCTGTTCGCCCTGCGGATGGCGAGCATGCACTCGTTCGAGGATGCGCTCAGCGGCGTGGTCCAGCTCCGGCTCTCCCACGACGACCCGGTGCTCGCGGAGGACCCCGAGGCGCTGCACCAGCGGGCGCGCCTGGTCACCTACGTCGCCCTCGCGGGGATGCGCCACGCCTGGTCCTGCTGGGCGGACCACGGCGGCGTCGAGCCGCTGTCCGACGGGCTGCGCAGTTCGTTCGCTCAGCTCGCCGAACTCGGCACGCACGTCCACTGACCGGAGCGTTGGTGGTCGTCACCACCGGGACGGATCGGGTAAGCTATCTGACTGTGCGCCGGGCGAAAGCCCGGCCCACGCCGCCCTAGCTCAGTCGGCAGAGCATCTCACTCGTAATGAGAAGGTCAAGGGTTCGATTCCCTTGGGCGGCTCCACAATCCCCGTAGTTCTGCGGAACTAGGGGATTCCTTTATGTCTGAACACGCTCGGTTCACGATCTACTCACGAGAAACGGCACGCCACCACGGGGGAACGGTGCGCTACTTGCCGCGTTCCAGCCCCGCCCGACGTGCGAAGGCCTCCGCGATAAGTGCGCGCGCCTGCGCACCCAGAGGGATCTGATGAGCACCATTTGCATAGGGAGGGGCATGACGGTGCGATACCAAACCTCCGAGATTGTGTCCGGGGGTGTTTCCTTGCTGTGTGGCCGCTGGCGCCTGAATGAGCATTCGCACCGCAGGCTTCATTCAGAAGAAGTTCTGAACTAGCATGGGGGCATGCTCACCCTCGACCAGCCCGAACAGGTCTTTCAGTCCTCCGACCTCAGCCGCCACGCCACGCGCGTGTTCGCGGCCGCCGAGGTCCACCCCGTCGAGGTCACCCGCCGCGACGGTGAAGACCTCGTGCTCATGTCCAAGAGCGAAGCCTCCGCCCGCAAGAGCCTCCTCCAGCTGGCCAGCACGCTCATCGGTGTAGCCACCGACACCCGGGGCACGCTCAGCGAACGGATGGCCGACGCGCTGCCCTGGATGCTCGCCCTCACCACCGAGGACCGCGAAGCGTGCGCCGGAGAACTACTCGCCGCCGCCCGCGCATCCTTCTCCACAGGGCAAGCGCACCTTGCCGTCGCCGCACTCAACTCCTGGCTGGAGACCGCAACCGCTGTGGCCGCCGGCCTCGGCGCCGAACCCATCGAATGGCTCGACCAAGGCGTCGACGTGGAGCGACCGTAGGTTGGCCCGCGAGAAGAAGGTCGCGAGGCCGACCAAGCGCAGCGAATACAGCATCGAATTCGCCACCGTGCAGGCGCGGCGCGGGTGGACGGACCTGTGCGCCACCACCCGCAACGCCCTGGCTGACGCCTGGGACTTCCTCACCCACACACCACAGGTTGAAACGCCAAGCAACTACCGGCTCCGCGGACAGCTAGGGACCATCACCCGCGACGGCAAGGCCCACGACCGTTGGCAGCACAAGCCGACACTGAAAGGTGACGCCCGAATCTGGTTCTACGTCGACGGGCAGACCGTCTACCTAGAGCAGGTGCACACCCACCACCCCAACGCCACGAAGTAGGCGGCCGCTTCACCGCGTATCCGTAATGAGAAGGTCAAGGGTTCGATTCCCTTAGGCGGCTCCACTGTGACGACTCGTGACATCGTCGATAGCTGTGTCGAGACGACCTTGAGATGAGGAAGGATCCGGCCATCGTCCGGGCTCCTTTGTCCGGTTGCGCCAGCCGACGCCGAGGCGGAGGAGCTACCGGGGCGTGAACCAAGCAGAGAGCTGCTGAGCGATCTCGCCCACTTCCTCGATCTCGCCGGCCGCGATGGCGAGAACGACGGTGAACATCGCATCCTCGTCGTAGTGCTCCTCGTAGCCATTGAGCTGGAAGAAAAGCACGCAGAGGATCCAGCCCGTCCGCTTGTTGCCGTCGAGCAGCGCGTGATTGCGCAGGATCGAGTGCAGGAGAGCAGCGCCCTTGGCGTAGACGTCGGGGTAGGCATCCCTGCCGAACAGTGTGGCTGCCGGCCGTTCGAGTGCAGACCTCAGGAGCACCGTGTCGCGGAGGTAGTTGAGCGGTTCGCCGCCATGTACCGCCTTGATGACGAGAAGTGACTCCTCGAGAGTCACGTAACGGACGCTCAAGCGTCCCGAAGTCGCTCGAGCAGCCCGGAGTTCTCGGTCACGATGCGGTCGACCATCTGCTGCGTCGTCCTGTCGTGCGCCGCGATGTAGGCGTCGACGGCGTCGAGCACCGTGGCGGTGAAGTTCGAGTGGGTGTCATCCGCGATAGCCGACAGCGCCGCCACCTGGTCTTCCCGGAAGGCGATCAGCTTCTTGCTGCGGACGAGGGGTGCTGTCTGGCTCATTGCTCCCTCTTCTATATATAAACGTAGATCGAGTATATAGCAGCCTGGACCGGCACGGGCGTCCAACTCATCATCTGCCGATCGTAGCCCGCACGCCAGAGCGAAGCCCAGTAAGGCCCAGGCGGCTGTGGATAAGTGCTCACAGCGATGCGTGGTGAGAAGTCCCTACTTCGCGACGAGCGTCGTCTCGAAGCTGTACATGTCGGGCCGGTAGCAGTGCTGGCCGTATTCGATGGCCCGCCCCGAATTGTCGTAGGCGATGCGTTCCATGGTCAGCACGGGGCTTCCCTTCGCGATGTCGAGCAGATCGTGTTCGTCGTGCTGCTCGCGCCGGGCGCCGATCTTCTGCTTGGCGATCTGAATGGTCACGCCCCGGGCGCGGAGGGCCTGGTAGAGGCCCCGGGTCTCCAGTTGCGCGGCCGTGATGTATGCGAACTCGACGGGGAGGTAGTTCTCGAGGACCGCGACCGGAGTGCCGTCCGAGAGCCGCTGCCGGCGCACGTGGACCACCTCATCGCCCGGTGCGATAGCGAGATGCTCGGCGACGACCTCGTCGGCGGGGATGATCTCGTAGGTGAGCACGTTGGTGCCCGGCTCGTGGTTGGTCGTCCGGAGGTCCTCGTACAGGCTGGTGAGCTCGACAGGCCGGGTGACCTGTCCCTGCACCACCTGCGTCCCGATGCCGCGCCGTCGCACGAGCAGACCGCGGTCCACCAGCTCCTGGATCGCCCGGCGCACGGTCGGCCGCGAGAGGCTGAGGCGATGCCCGATCGCGATCTCGTTCTCCAGGCGGCTCCCGGCGGGGATCGATCCGGAGCGGATGGCCTCTTCGAGCCTGCTCGAGATCTGGAAGTACAGCGGTATCGGCCCGCTGCGGTCGAGATCCGCGAACAGCTCGTCCGGCCACACGGTCTCGACGTTCGACATGGTCTTCCCTTCGTGGACAATCAACCGATTGTTCCGACAATATTACCTCTCACGGCATTCGGCAGGAGGAGAAGCCGGTGCTTGTGCTATTGTTAGGACATCGTTCCGAACCGGTCATCGATGACTGTAGACGCTAGGGGAGATGTGGGCACCAGCACAGAGGCGGCGGAAGTCGTCGCCATGGGAAGACTCGGAGTCGATCTCTACCCCCTGCAAGACGGAGTGGGCCTGGAGGACGTCTCCACTTTCGGCAAGTATCTCGGCGGAAGCGCGGCGAACGTCAGCGTGGCCGCGGCTCGGCATGGCCACGCGGTCGCACTCATCTCCCGCGTCGGAGCGGACCCGTTCGGCCGCTATCTTCTGCGTGAACTGGAACGCCTGCGGGTCAGCGCCGAGGATGTCCGCACGGACCCGACGCTGAACACACCGGTGACGTTCTGCGAGATCTTCCCGCCCGACGACTTCCCGCTCTACTTCTACCGCGAGCCGAAGGCGCCCGACCTCAACATCGAGCCCCTCGACCTTCCGCTCGAGAAGATCGTGAATGCCGGGATCCTCTGGTCCACCGTCACGGGACTGAGCCAGGAACCGAGCCGGGCCGCGCACTTCGCCGCCTACCGCACGCGGGACCGCCGAGGCCACACAGTGCTCGATCTCGACTACCGGCCGATGTTCTGGGCCGACAGGGATGCGGCGCGCGAGCAGATCCAGGCGGCCCTTCCGTTCATGACCGTCGCGGTCGGAAATCGGGAGGAGTGCGAGGTGGCCGTCGGCGAGACGGACCCGGTGCGGGCGGCGGATGCGCTGCTCGAGCGCGGTGTGGAGCTGGCGATCGTCAAACAGGGTCCGCGTGGCGTCCTGGCGAAGACCCGGGACGAGACGGTCGAGGTCGACCCGTTCCCCGTGGAGGTCGTCAACGGCCTCGGAGCCGGCGACGCGTTCGGCGGCGCCCTCTGTCACGGCCTGCTGGTGGGGTGGGACCTGGAGCATGTCGTACGGTTCGCCAACGTCGCGGGGGCGATCGTCGCCACCCGGCGCGAGTGCTCGACGGCGATGCCGACGAGCGATGAGGTCGACTCCCTCCTGGTCCGGGGTCTCTGATGGCCGGCGACGTGGATGCCGCGCTCATCCGCCGCCTGCCGGAGTTGCGAGCGGAACGGCCGGAAGCGATCCGTCAGCGCCTGGTCAGCCGGCAGCGCCGGTCCCTCCTCGAGGGGGACGGCCGGCTGTTCATCATCGCCGCGGATCACCCCGCTCGCGGTTCCCTCGGCGTCGGCCACGATCCGATGGCGATGGCCGACCGCTACGGCCTGCTCGAACGGCTCGCCGTCGCGCTGAGCCATCCCGGTGTGGATGGCGTGCTCGGCACCCCGGACATCATCGACGATCTGGCTCTGCTGGGCTTGCTGGACAACAAGATCGTGGTCGGCTCGATGAACCGCGGCGGCCTGCGCGGCTCCTCCTTCGAAATGGACGATCGCTACACCGGGTTCGACGTGCCGACGATGGTCGCCTCGGGGATCGACTTCGCCAAGGCGCTGATCCGCATCAACCTGTCCGATCCGTCGACGGCCTGCACCCTCGAGACCACGGCGCGCGCCGTCACGGAGTCGAGCCGGGCGGGGCTGCCCATCATGCTCGAACCGTTCGTGAGCGTCTGGGCCGACGGTCGCATCGTCAACCAGCTCGACCCGGACTCGGTCATCGCCTCCATCGCGATCGCCTCCGGGCTCGGCGCGAGCAGCGCGTACACCTGGATGAAGCTCCCGGTGGTCGACGACATGGAGCGGGTGATGGCGGCGACGACCATGCCGACCGTCCTGCTCGGCGGCGATTCCGGGGAGGACCCCGAGGAGACGTTCGCCGCCTGGGAGGACGCCCTCACGCTGCCCGGCGTGCGCGGCCTGACCGTCGGCCGTACACTGCTGTACCCGCCCGACGGGAACGTCGCCGATGCCGTCGACACCGCGGCGCGGCTCGTGCACCCCAGCCTCAGTACTGTTACTTCCGTCCGCTGAACGGCTCGAACCCGACTGTTAGGAATCGCAATGAGCACCACCGAGACCATCGTCACCGCAGGAACCTCCGAGGGCGACCTCCCGATCGTCCCGCACTGGATCGACGGTGCCGAGCATCCGTCGAGCAGCGGGCGGACCGCACCGGTGTTCGATCCGGCGCTCGGCGTCGAGACCAAACGGGTCGCCCTCGCCGATCGGGCGGAGATCGACGCCGCGGTGGCGAGCGCCGCGGCCGCGTTCCCGGCGTGGCGGGACCTCTCGCTGGCCAAGCGCCAAGCCGTGCTCTTCCGGTTCCGCGAACTTCTGGATGCCCGCAAGGGCGAGCTCGCCGAGATCATCACCTCGGAACACGGCAAGGTGCTCTCGGACGCGCTGGGCGAGATCAGCCGCGGACAGGAAGTCGTGGAGTTCGCCACCGGCCTCGCCCATCACCTGAAGGGCGAGTTCTCCGAACAGGTCTCCACCGGTATCGACGTCTACTCGACCCGGCAGCCGCTCGGTGTGGTCGCCATCATCTCGCCGTTCAACTTCCCGGCGATGGTCCCCGCGTGGTTCTTTCCCATTGCGATCGCCGCAGGCAACGCGGTCATCCTCAAGCCGAGCGAGAAGGACCCGTCCGCGGCATTGTGGATGGCCCGCCTCTGGAAGGAGGCCGGCCTGCCCGACGGCGTGTTCACCGTTCTCAACGGGGACAAGGAGGCGGTCGACGGTCTGCTGACGCACCCCGAGGTCGCAGCCGTCAGCTTCGTCGGGTCGACTCCGATCGCGAAGTACGTCTACGAGACGGGCACCGCGCACGGGAAGCGGGTCCAGGCCCTCGGCGGGGCGAAGAACCACATGCTCGTCCTTCCGGATGCGGATCTCGACGTGACAGCGGACAGCGCGATCAACGCCGGTTTCGGCTCGGCGGGCGAGCGCTGCATGGCCATCTCGGTCATCGTCGCCGTCGAACCGGTGGCCGACGACCTCGTGCAGAAGATCACCGAGCGGATCTCCGGCCTGCGCGTCGGAGACGGTCGCCGCGGCTGCGACATGGGTCCGTTGGTCACCCGTCAGCACCGGGACAAGGTCGCCTCCTACATCGACATCGCGGCGAACGACGGTGCGACCGTCGTCACCGATGGCCGCGAGGTCAACCCGGACGGGGACGCGAACGGCTTCTGGCTCGGCCCGACGCTGCTCGACCGTGTTCCGACCAGCAGCCGCGCCTACACCGAGGAGATCTTCGGGCCCGTCCTGTCCATCGTGCGGGTCGCCAGTTACGAGGACGGCGTCGACCTGATCAACTCCAGCGCCTTCGGCAACGGCACGGCCATCTTCACCAACGACGGCGGGGCGGCGCGCCGCTTCCAGCGGGACATCCAGGTCGGGATGATCGGCATCAACGTGCCCATCCCGGTCCCGGTGGCCACCTTCTCGTTCGGCGGCTGGAAGGACTCGCTGTTCGGCGACACGAAGGCGCACGGCGCCGAAGGCGTCCGGTTCTTCACCCAGCAGAAGGCGATCACCAGCCGGTGGCTCGATCCCTCGCACGGCGGCATCAACCTCGGCTTCCCGCAGAACGACTGATGGCCGCCGACCACAACCACTGGCTGCGGCGCCGGGGTGAGCTCTCCCGAAACGGATGGGAGAGCTTCGTGGATGCGTCGGAGCCGGGCTGGCAGCACACCGGTCTGCGCGTAGCCGAGCTTGCAGCCGGCGACGAACTCGCCCTCCCCGGCGCGGGGACCGAGGCGATGGTGGTTCCCCTCGCCGGTTCGTTCACGGTCACGCACGACGGAGCGCAGGGTGCAGCGACCACCGAGTTGACCGGGCGCGCGAGCGTCTTCGACGGCGCGACCGGCGTGCTGTACCTCGGCGCATCGTCCACGGGGACGCTCACCGGCCGCGGGCGGGTCGCTGTGGCCACCTCGCCCACCGACGAGGATCGTCCGTCCCGCTACCTGGCGGCCTCCGAGACGCCGGTCGAGCTGCGGGGCGCCGGTCAGTCCAGCCGCCAAGTGCACAACTTCGGCGTCCCGGGGGCTCTGGATGCGGTGCGCCTCATCGTCTGCGAGGTCGTGACCCCGGCCGGGAACTGGTCGTCCTATCCGCCGCACAAGCACGACGAGGCCATCCCGGGCCACGAATCGCGTCTTGAGGAGATCTACTACTTCGAGGCGGCGACCGAGAGAGGCCGGGAGGCGGCGGGGGAGCCGTTCGGCCTCTTCAGCGCGTACTCGTCGGCGGCAGGCGAGGTCGAGATCGACGGCCTCGTGCACTCCGGCGACATCGCTCTCGTGCCCTTCGGCTACCACGGCCCCGCTGTCGCGGCCCCCGGCTACGACCTCTACTACCTGAACGTCATGGCAGGTCCCGACCCGGAGCGGGCCTGGCTGATCTCCGACGATCCCGCTCATGCGTGGGTGCGCGGCACGTGGGCCGGGCAAGCAGTGGACCCGCGACTCCCTTATTCCAGCGAGAAGGAAGGCCCGCGCTGATGGCGGCGACGAAACGATTGACGGTGGGCCAGGCGCTCATCGAATTCCTGGCCCACCAGTGGACGGTCGACGGCGATCATCGCGAGCGCACCATCCCCGGTGTCTTCGGCATCTTCGGGCACGGCAATGTGGCCGGCATCGGCCAGGCGCTCGCGCAGCTGAACAGCCGGCAGCCGGACCTGATGCCCTATTACCAGGCCCGGAACGAGCAGGCCATGGTGCACGAATCGGTGGGCTACGCGCGCATCCATCGCCGCCGTGGGACTTACGCGTCGACGGCGTCCGTCGGTCCGGGAGCGACGAACATGCTCACGGGCGCGGCGCTGGCGACGACGAACCGGCTCCCGGCGCTGCTGCTGCCGAGCGACACTTTCGCGACGCGGGTGGCGGATCCCGTGCTGCAACAGCTGGAGCAGCCGCACGACATCGGGCTCACCGTGAACGACGCGTTCCGGCCGCTGTCCCGCTTCTTCGACCGCGTGCAGCGTCCGGAGCAGCTGTATTCGATCGCACTCGGGGCACTGCGCGTGCTGACCGATCCGGCGGAGACCGGCGCGGTCACCATCGCGCTGCCCGAGGATGTGCAGGCCGAGACCATCGAGGTGCCGGTCGAATTCCTCGCCGACCGGGAGTGGCGCATCCGTCGTCCGCTGCCGGAGCGCGATCCTCTGGGTGCGGCCGTCGCGGCCATCCGCGCTGCGGAGCGGCCGTTCATCGTGGCCGGAGGCGGCGTTATCTACTCGGGAGCCGAGGACGCACTGCGGGCGTTCGCCGAGGCGACGGGAATCCCCGTCGGAACCACCCAGGCGGGCGGCGGCTCGATGCTCTGGAATCATCCGCAGTATCTCGGCGCGGTGGGAGCCACCGGCACCGCCGCCGCGAACCGGATCGCCGCGGAGGCGGATCTCGTCATCGGCATCGGCACCCGCTACAGCGACTTCACGACGGCCTCGCGCACGGCGTTCCAGCACCCGTCCGTCCGATTCGTGAACATCAATGTGGCCTCCTTCGACGCCTACAAGCACGGAACGGAGCTGCCGGTCGTCGCCGATGCCCGCGAGGCGCTCACCTCTCTGACGGCGGAACTGGCACGGCACCGCATCGCCGACGCGTATGCCGAGCGCATCCGCAGTGAGAAGGCCGGATGGGATGCGATCGTCGACGTCGCTCTGAAGCCGGCCGCGACGGGGCAGGCCGCAACCGGACTGCCCGGGCAGCCGGCGATCATCGGGGCCGTCCACGCCGCCAGCGATCCTCGCGATGTCATCGTGCAGGCCGCAGGCTCCCTTCCCGGGGATCTCCACAAACTCTGGCGCGTGCGCGACCCGCTCGGCTATCACGTCGAATACGCCTTCTCGTGCATGGGCTACGAGGTCGCCGGCGGTCTCGGAGTCAAACGGGGTCTGCTGGCCGCGGGGGACGACCGGGATGTGATCGTCATGGTCGGCGACGGCTCGTACCTGATGCTCCACTCGGAGCTGGTGACGGCCGTCGCGGAGCGCATCAAACTGATCGTCGTGATCGTCCAGAACCACGGCTTCGCCTCCATCGGGCACCTCTCGGAGACCGTGGGGGCCGGCCGCTTCGGGACGAAGTACCGCGCCTATGATCCGAGCGCCCGTAATTTCCAGGGGGACCAGGTCCTCCCCGTCGACCTGGCGATGAACGCGCGCAGTTACGGCGTGGACGTCATCGAGATCCAGCCGGGACCTGCGGCTCTGGATGAGCTCGGCTCCGCGATCCGGAAGGCGAAGGCAGCCGAGGGGCCGACGGTGATCCACATCGACAGCGACCCGCTGATCTACGGGCCCGACGGCGAGGGATGGTGGGATGTGCCGGTGGCGGAAGTGTCGACCCTTCCCTCGACCCAGGCGGCGCGAGCGGAGTACGAGGAGCAGCGGGCCGCGCAGCGACCGCTCCTGGGCGGAGGGGATCGGGCATGAAGGCGGATGCGGCCGGCGCGCCGGTGAGCTTCGGAGTCTTCGAGATGACGCCGGAGGGCGCCGAGACCGTCGGTCCCGACGAGATGCTGGAGATCCTCGTCCGCACGGGTTACACCGGCATCGACCTGGGCCCGCTCGGCTTCCTCGGGCGCGGAGACGAGCTGCGCCGGCGACTCGACAGGTTCGGCGTCGAGCTGGCCGGGGGATGGGTGGAGTTGCCGTTCTCCGATGATGAGGCGTTCGAGGACAGCCTCCCGGAGCTCGAGGAGGCGCTGCGCGTCTTCAGCGACGCCGCGGCATCGTCCCGGGGGCGGCTGCCGAAGCCGACGCTCGCGGACCACGGGTCCGCGGAGCGGAAGTCATCGTTCCAACGGACCGGAGGAGGCCTCGATTCCGCCGGCTGGGAGCGGCTCGCCCGGAACGCAGAGCGCGCCGCATCGAGGGTGCGCGCCGTCGGATTCGAACCGACGTTCCACCATCACGCCGGCACCTTCGTGGAAGCGCCGGACGAGATCGACCGCTTCCTCGAACTGGTGGACGTGGACCTCACGCTCGACACGGGTCATCTGCTGCTCGGTGGAGGCGACCCGCTCGAGGCCGTGCGTCGCTGGGGTCCGCGCATCAACCACCTCCATCTGAAGGACGTGGACACCGCTCGGCTGAACAGCGTGATCGGAGCGGGCGGCGGGATGACCGAGGTGTGGTCCTCCGGCGCCTTCGTCGCCTTCGGCCGCGGCGACATCGACCTGCCGGCCGTCCTGAACGCGATGGACGAGCTCGGCTACGACGGCTGGATCGTGGTGGAGCAGGATGTGCTCCCCGCGCCCGGCTCGCCCCTCGCGGAGTTCCTCCGGCACAGAGAGCACGACCAGCACGTCAGCCGCGAGTTCCTGCGGCCCTGGTGCTGACCCCGGCTGAACACAGGAACACAGGAAGACAGGAAGAACAGTGACAGAGACGCCCCTTCGGTTCGGTCTGATCGGCACAGGCAGAATCGGGCAGGTCCACGCCCGGAGCATCGCCGCCGACCCGGGGACCACGCTCGCCTGGGTCTGCGACCCCATCGTGGAGGGTGCGCGTTCCGTCGCCGCAGCCTACGGCGGGAGGGTCACCGAATCGGCGGAGGAGGTTCTGGCGGCCGGGGACGTCGACGCGGTGCTCATCGCATCCCCGACCCCGACGCATGTCGACCTGATCGGCGCCGCCGTGAGCGCCGGCATCCCCGTGCTGTGCGAGAAGCCGATCGATCTCGACATCGCCCGAGTGGATGCTCTGCGTCCGGCGGTCGCCGGCTCCGGCGTCCCCGTCGCGCTCGGATTCAACCGGCGGTTCGATCCGTCGTTCGCCGCCGCGCGCGCCCGGGTGGCGGCCGGTGAGATCGGCGAGCTGGAGCAGCTCTCCATCATCAGCCGGGATCCGTCGGCTCCCCCCGCCGCCTATGTCGCGGTCTCGGGAGGCATCTTCCGGGACATGACGATCCACGACTTCGACATGGCCCGGTTCTTCCTCCCCGACATCGTCGAGGTGCGCGCCGCCGGATCCGTCCTCTTCGACGCGGGCGCCCGCGAGCACGGAGACTACGACACCGCGGTCTCGACGTTGCTCGCCTCGTCGGGGGCGATGGTGACGATCATCAACTCGCGGCACAGCGCTGTGGGGTACGACCAGCGCATCGAAGCGTTCGGCTCCCAGGGGATGCTGCAGGTCGCCAATGCGCCGACCAGCCTCGTCAGTCTCTCCACTGCGAGCGCGGTGGAGGCCAAGCCGCCGTATCAGGACTTCTTCCTCGAGCGTTACGCCGAGGCCTATGCCGCCGAGCTCCGCGAGTTCGTCAAGCTCGTCCGCGGCGAAGCGTCGAGCAGCCCGAGCTTCGAGGACGGCCGGGCGGCGCTGATCCTGGCCGACGCGGCCCAGCGCTCCGCGGAGACGGGTCTGATCGTCCGGGTGGATGTCGGCTGATGCCCTACCGGCTCGCCGCCTCCGCGGAAATGCTCTACCTCGAACGCCCGTTCATCGAGCGGGTGCAGCGCATCCACGAGCGGGGACTCGAGGTCGAGATCTGGGACTGGTCGTCGAAGGACCTGGGCGGGCTCGCCGCGACCGGAGCGACGTTCTCGTCGATGACCGGATACCTGCGGGGCGACCTCGTCACCGAGGACGGCATCGCCGAGCTCCTCTCGACGGCCGGGGAGTCCCTGCGCGCAGCGGACATCCTCGACTGCCCGCGGCTCAACCTCCACGGCACCGGTCTCGACGCGCACGGCATCCCGGTCGTCCCCAGCCGCGAGGTCACCGGCGCGGATTGGCTCACCGCCGGTGACACGCTTCGCCGGCTGGCCGAGCTAGCCGGGGATGCCGGCAGGGTCTTCACGCTGGAGAATCTGAACACCGCGGTCGACCATCCGGGAACCCCATTCGCGCGGGCCGCAGACACACTGGCGCTCGTGGCCGCGGTCGACCATCCCGCGCTCCGCCTCAACCTCGACCTGTATCACGCGCAGATCGGGGAGGGGAATCTGGTGCAGCTGGTCCGCGATGCGTTCCCGTACATCGGCGAGGTGCAGGTGGCGGATGTCCCGGGCCGGTGCGAGCCGGGCACCGGAGAGATCCGCTACGCGCGGATAGCCGACGAACTGACGGCTCTCGGCTACAGCGGCGTCATCGCGCTGGAGAGCTGGGCGAGCGGAGACGCAGACGACGCGCTCGACGCGTTCGAGGCTACATTCGCCTCATGGCGCAGCTGATCTATGCAACGAATGTGACCCTCGACGGCTACATCGAGGATGAGAGCGGGGCGTTCGACTTCCTCCCGGTCGACGACGAGGTGTTCCAGTCCCATACCGACTTGCTGCGGTCTGTCGGCACCCTCCTGTACGGGCGGAGGCTGTACGAGAAGATGGCCGTCTGGGAGACCGACACCGGCCTCGCCGCCCAGTCGGCACCGTTCGCCGGGTTCGCCGCGGCGTGGCAGGCGCCGGACAAGGTGGTCTATTCCCGGACCCTGGCCGCCGCCTCCACCGCCCGCACCCGGATCGAGCGCGACTTCGACCCGGCCGCGGTGCGGGAACTCCTGGTCTCCGCCTCGCGCGATGTCCTGATCGGAGGCGCGGAGCTCGCGGCCCAGGCGTTCGCGGCGGGGCTCATCGGCGAGCTCCAGCTCTACGTCATGCCGCTCGTCGTCGGCGGCGGCAAGCCGGGCCTCCCGCCGGGGACGCGCGGCGCCCTCGAACTGCTCGACGAGCACCGCTTCGGCAACGGGGTCGTGCGGCTCCGCTACCGGCCGCTGGCTGACTGAGCCCGCCGGAGGACGTCAGGCCGTCACGGCGTCCGCTCGAGCTCGTGCGCGAGCGTGTCGAGCTCCGCGCCTCCGGCCATGAGACTGGTGAGCTCGGCCAGTGTGACCTCGGATTTCGCGAAGTCGCCCTGACTGGTTCCCCGGTTGAGAAGCAGGAAGCGGTCGCCGACCGGGTAGGCGTGATGCGGGTTGTGGGTGATGAAGACCACCCCGAGCCCGCGATCGCGTGCCCGCGCGATGTAGCGCAGCACCACCCCGGACTGCTTGACCCCGAGCGCCGCCGTCGGCTCGTCGAGGATCAGCACGCGGGCCCCGAAGTAGACGGCCCGGGCGATGGCGACGCACTGCCGTTCGCCTCCCGAGAGGGTCCCGATCGCCTGGTCGACGTCGCGCAGGTCGATGCCCATGTTCGCGAGCTCGGTGTACGTGATCGTCTTCATCTTCTTCACGTCGAGGCGCCGGAACGGCCCCCATCCGCGCGTGATCTCCGAGCCCAGGAAGAAGTTCCTCCAGACCGGCATCAGCGGGATGACGGCGAGGTCCTGGTAGACAGTCGCGATCCCCGCATCCAGGGCGTCGCGCGGGGACCCGAAGGTCACGGGCTGCCCATCCAGGAGGATCTCGCCATGGCTCGGGCTGTGGGCGCCCGCCAGCATCTTGATGAAGGTCGACTTCCCGGCGCCGTTGTCGCCCAGCACGCAGGTCACCTCTCCGGCGGACACCGCCGTGGAGACGCCGTGCAGTGCGTCGACCGCTCCGTACCGCTTCCCGATGTCCCGGACCTCGATGATGTGCCGGCCGCTCGCCGTGGTCGTCGTCGATGTGGTCGTCGTGCTCATCGTGAGCCTCCTGCTCGAATGCGGACCCAGTGGTTGAGCAACACGGCCAGCAACAGCATCGCGCCGAGGAAGGTGCGGAGCCAGTTGGTGTCCCACTGGGCGAAGGTGATTCCCTGGAAGACCATTCCGTAGATCAGGGCGCCGAGGGCGGCGCCCACAGCCGAGCCGAAGCCGCCGGTCAGCAGGCAGCCGCCGACGACGGCGCAGATGATGTAGATGAACTCCTGGCCGACGCCGGTGTTCGCCTGCACGGTCGAGGTGCGGAAGAGCGAGATCATCCCGACGAGCCACCCCGCGCCGGCCGTGGTCATGAACAGCCCGACCTTGGTCTTCATGATGGGGACGCCGACCTGACGGGACGAGTTCAGGGCGCCGCCCACGGCGAAGACCCAGTTCCCGGCGCGCGTGCGCAGCAGCACCCAGGTGGCGACAGCCGTGACGAGGAACCACCAGAGGACCGACACGTAGAAGGTGCCGCCGCCGATCTGGATCGAGGACCCGAACAGCGGCTGGATGGAGTCGTAGAGGGGGACGGAGGTCATGCCCTCGATCGCCACCTGGCCGGTGATGAGCTTGGTCACGGCGAGGTCGATGCCCGCGAGGACGAAGAAGGTGCCGAGCGTCACGATGAAGCTCGGGAGACCGGTCCGCATCACGAGGTAGCCGTTGAGGGCTCCCACGGCCAGGGCCACGGCGAGGGCGATGACGACGGCGATCCAGATGTTGAGCCCGTAGTGGGTGGTGAGCACGCCGACGATCAGCGCGGTGAATCCCGTCATCACGCCGGCGGAGAGGTCGAACTCCCCGCCGATCATGAGCATCGCGACCGCCACGGCCATGATCCCGAAGGTGGATGCGGACTCCAGCCACACTCCGGCGCCCGGGAGGGTGAAGAAGGTGGTCGTGTAGACGGAGAAGAAGATCATGACCGCGAGGGCGGCGACGAGCGCCCCGATCTCCGGGCGGCTGAGCAGACGACGGATCATTCCGCGATTGAGGGGCCGCCTCGTCGCGACGACCTCGATGTCGGTGGTGGTCACGGGTTTCCTTTCGTGGGCTTCGGGCGGGTGGAGCGGACCGGGTCCGCTCCACCCGCCCGAAGGGTTTCAGCTAGCGGGTGCCCTGCGCGGCGAACTTCTCGACCTGTGCCGCGTTCTCCTTCGTGACGAATGCCGGACCGGAGTAGATCGGCTGTCCGCCGCCGATGATGTTCCCGTTGATGGAGTTGAGGTACAGAGCGGTGACTCCGAGGAATCCCTGCACGTACGGCTGCTGATCGACGGCGAACAGGATCTTGCCCGCCTTGACGTCGGTCACCACGTCGGTCGAGAGGTCGAAGGTCGCGACCTTGGCCGAGCTCTTCGACTCGTCGACGGCGCCGACGGCGTCGATGGCGTACTGGCCGCCCAGGGTGAGGACGGAGTCGATGGACGGGTCTGCCTGCAGCTTCGACTTGATGGTCGCCTTGACGTCCGAGTCGTTGGTGCCGTCCACCTGGAGGTTCGTCATCGTGCCGCCGAAGGCCTTCGCCGCAGCGCTGCAGCGCTCCTCGAGACCGACGTTCCCGGCCTCCTGGATGACGCAGAGCGCCTTCTTCAGTCCGGCGGCCGCCAGCCGCTTCCCGACGGCGGTCCCGGCGACGGTCTCGCTCTGGCCGACGTGCGTGATCGCCCCGAACTCGGCGGACCGCTCGATCCCCGAGTTGATGGTGACGACCGTGATGCCCGCGGCGACCGCCTTCTTGATGCTCGCCTCAAGGCCGTCCGGGTTGGCCATCGAGACCACGATCCCGTTGACCTTCTGGGCGACCGCGTTGTCGATGAGCTGCGACTGCTTGGCCGGGTCGGGGTCCGCGTTGTAGGTGACCTTGACTCCGTAGTCGGTGCCCGCCTTCTCGGCGCCGGCCTTGACGCGGTCCCAGAAGGCGTCTCCCGGACCGGAGTGGGTCACCACGGCGTACGTGAGGTTCAGGCTGGTGGACCCGCTGGTGGTTCCGCTCGTCTTGTCTGCGGCTGCCTGACCGGTTCCGGTGCATGCAGCGAGCGTGATGCAGGCGGCTGCCGCAACAGCGGCCACTGCGAATATGCGCTTCATTATCGGGAATGTGCCTCTCTAGGGGCGCCGGCCGAGGCGACGGCGCGAGGGATGAACGTCCACGATCACCGGGCACCGGGCGGGGTCGACGGTCGCGTACGGTGCGCCGAGCGGCCCATGAGGCGGCTGCGTCATTGCTGCACCCCTCTCACGTGACGTCGGCGTCGAGATGAGTCTGAACCATGCGCGACGACGCTGTCAATAGTTTGTATGGACATTCGTTCATCAGCACCTGATAGCATCGACGCGCATCCGACGACGCATGCAGAATCAGGAGCAGAAGATGGCACAGACCCGGTCCCTCGGCGTCGGCGTGATCTCGATCGGGTGGATGGGGCGGCTCCATTCGCGGGCGTACCTGGCGGCCCGGCAGCATTTCCCGGAGCTTCCCGTCCGGGCCGAGCTGGTGGTCGCCGCGGACCCCGACGCGGCGACCCGGGCCCTCGCCACCGAGGTGCTCGGCTTTCGCGAGGCCGTCGCGGACTACCGCGAGGTCCTCGCGAACGCTGCTGTGGACGTCGTCTCGATCTGCTCGCCGAACTTCCTGCACCGTGAGATCGCGCTCGCCGCGATCGAGGCGGGCAAGCCGATCTGGATCGAGAAGCCGATGGGCAGATCCGCCGCCGAGTCCGCGCAGATCGCCCGGGCGGCAGCCGCCCGCGGGCTGGTCACGGCGGTCGGCTTCAACTACCGCCACGCACCCGCCATCGCCCGGGCCCGCGAGCTGGTCGCCGACGGCGCGATCGGCGCCATCACGAACGTCCGCGCTTCCTTCCTCGCCGATTACTCCGCCGATCCGGCCGGCGCGCTCACCTGGCGCTTCCAGCAGGAGCGAGCGGGGTCGGGGGTCCTGGGCGACCTCCTCTCGCACGCTGCCGATCTGGTGCAGTTCATCGCAGGGCGCATCGATGCGGTCACGGCGCTCACCTCCACGGTGATCGCGGAGCGCCCGCTGCCGCGCGGGGACGCCGCCAGCCACTTCAGCAAGGGCCGCGACGACGATCCGCGGGGGAAGGTGGAGAACGAGGACTACGCTGCGCTGCTCGTGCGCCTGGAATCGGGAGCGGTCGGCACGCTCGAAGCGAGCCGGGTCGCCGTCGGTCCGCGGGCCGGGTACTCCCTGGAGATCTACGGAACGGCCGGCTCCCTCCGCTGGGACTTCGAGCGCCTCAACGAGCTCGAGCTCGCCGACGACGCCTCCGGGTACCGGCGGGTGATGGCATCCCCCGGTTTCGGGGAGTTCGCCCGCTTCCAGCCCGGCGCGGGGACGAGCATGGGCTTCGACGACCTCAAGACGATCGAAGCCTCGCTCTTCCTGCGGTCGGTGGCCGAGGGCATCCAATACGCTCCCTCTGCTGCGGATGCCTGGTCGGCCGCGGAGATCGTGGATGCTGCGCTCGTGAGCGCCGCCAGCGGACAGTGGAGGACCGTCCGGCAGGTCGCGCTTCCCTAGCTGGCTGCACGCCTGTTTTCTGGTGCGACCGCATCCGCCTCGGCGTAGCCTGGTCCTCAAAAGGTGAGAATCAGTCAGATACGCCGAGGCTGTCATGGATGCAACGAGGAAGTCCCGCAGGGCGCGCGCGCTCGGCCTGTTCACCGCGGTGCTGAGCGCACTGCTCCTCATCGGGGGAGGTGCCGGACTCGGTACGGCGGCCTTCGCCGACACGATGCCGCCCGATCCCACCAACCCGGCGTCGCCGCCCACGGTCGGGGCGACCGCGCTGCCGACGACGCAGATCGACGGGGTCGCGTGGTCGCAGGTCGTCGTCGGAGACACCGTCTACGTGGCGGGCAAATTCACCACCGCGAGGCCCGCCGGCTCGCCGGCGGGATCGAACACGACGCCGCGGAGCAACTTCCTCGCCTACAACATCACGACCGGCGCGCTGATCTCGGGCATCAACGTCCCGCTCAACGCCCAGGGTCTGGTCGTCGCGGCGTCCCCGGACGGCACGCGCGTGTATGTCGGAGGCGACTTCACCACGGCCGGAGGGGCCGCCTACTACCGCATCGTGGCGATCAGCACGGCGACCGGCCAGCCGATCGCCTCCTTCCGGCCGATCATGGAGAGCGAGGTGCGAGCGCTCGCCGTGACGAACACCGCCGTGTACGCGGGCGGCACGTTCTCCAGCGTCAACGGCGTGGCGCGCGGCTACATCGCCAAGCTCGACCCGTCGAACGGCTCGCTGATCACCTCCTGGGGCGCTTCCGCCGACACCGTCGTCGATGCGCTCGCCGTGAGCCCCGACGGCAGCCGGGTGTACGCGGGAGGCCGTTTCCAGCACATGGACGGCGAAGCGCACTACGGACTCGCGATGCTGAGCGGCTCGACCGGTGCGACCCTGCCCTTCCCGACCAACAACATCGTGCGGGACGCCGGGCTGAACTCCAGCATCACGTCGCTTGCGGCGACCACCGACCGTGTCTACGGCTCCGGCTACGTGTACGGCTCGGGCGGCAACCTCGAGGGCAGCTTCTCGTCCGATGCGACCACGGGCGCCCTGATCTGGCTGGAGGACTGCCACGGAGACACCTACTCGGTGCAGCCGCTCGCGAACGCTCTCTACGTGGCCGGACATCCTCACGACTGCCGCAATGTCGGGGGATTCCCGGAGACGAACCCGCGCACCTTCCACCACACCATCGCTTTCTCGAAGGCGCGGACCGGGACGCTGACCAACGACGGCAACACCGCCTACGCGAACTTCAGCGGGCAGCCCTCTCCGACGCTCCTGAACTGGTTCCCGGCCTACGTCACCGGCACCTACACCGGCCAGGGACAGGCGGCCTGGAGCGTGGCGGGCGACAGTCGCTACCTGGTGGTGGGCGGCGAGTTCCCCTTCGTCAACGGCACCGCCCAGTACGGGTTGACCCGGTTCGCCTTCGACTCGGTGGTGAAGAGCACCACAGGACCGAACAACAACACCGCCCTCACACCGACGGCGACCTCCACGGTCGCCGGCCAGGCCGCTGTGACGTGGACGGCGACCTACGATCAGGACAACGTCGCGCTCACCTACGCTCTGGCCCGCGATGGCGACACGGCCCATCCCATCTACCAGGTGACCAAGGACACGGTGTTCTGGAGCCGGCCGGCCATGGGCTTCACCGACACGGGCCTGGCCGGAGGCAGTAGTCACACCTACACGCTGACCGTCACCGACCCGGACGGAAACCGGATCTCGCGCGTGGGCAACAGCGTCACGATCGCCGGCGGCGGCGCCAACCAGCCGCCCACCGCGTCCTTCGTCGCCGGCACGAATGGCCTCGCTGTCGCGGTCGACGGGACCGCGTCCCACGACCCCGACGGCAGCATCGTCTCGTACGCCTGGACGTTCGGCGACGGCGGGACCGCGACGGGCGCCACCGCGAACCACACCTACGCTGCAGCGGGGACGTACACGATCACGCTCACAGTGACGGACAACGCGGGAGCGACCGGGACCACCTCCCACCAGGTGACCGTCACGGCGGCCTCGGGGAGCACCCTGGCGAAGGATGCGTTCGAGCGGTCGGTGACGAGCGGCTGGGGGACGGCGGACACCGGAGGAACGTGGACCGGCGCGGGCACCGCATCCTTCTACTCGGTCGCGTCGGGCACCGGGCGGATGAGCGACCCCGCCGGTTCCACCAAGACCGAGACGCTGGGCGGCGTCAGCTCGAGCCGGACGGACACGACCGTCACCTTCACCACGGATCTGGCCCCGTCCGGAGGCGGCGTCTTCGTCTCGGCGATCGCCCGCCAGGTGGGATCGGTGACCTACGAGGGCCGGGTCTGGGTGAGCTCCAGTGGGACTGTGCAGGTGCAGTTGCTCGCCAACGGGACGGCGCTTCAGGCGGTCGGAGTGAGCGGGCTGACGTACACCGCAGGCCAGCAGCTCGACCTGAGGGTGCAGGCGGTGGGAGTCTCGCCGACGACACTGAACGCGAAGGTCTGGTCCGCCACGCAGCCCGAGCCGGCGAGCTGGCAGGCCGGCGTGACCGACTCCACGACCGGGCTCCAGTCGGCCGGGAACGTCGGCCTGCGGGCCTACCTGTCGGCCTCGGCCACCAACACGCCCGTCTCCGTGCGCTTCGACAACTACCTGGTGTCGGCGGTGCCGTGAGCCGGGCGGGCGCGGGCCCCGGTAGCCGCGCCCGATGGCGGAGTTCAGAAAGCCCCGGTAGCATACCCGGATGCACGAATCGGATCAGCAGGGCACCGGTCCGCGCAGGTCCGCACGTGCCGGCACCGCCGGTGGCATCCTGACCGCGATCCGCTCCCACCCGCAGACGTGGATCGCAGCGGGAGCGGCCGTCGCCTTCATCCTGGTCGGTGCGGGGAGCGTCGCCCTCGGTGCGACCGTCGGCGGGCCCGCGTCCGCCGCCGGGCCGGCGACGAGCGCCTCCCCGAGCCGCGCACCGTCGCCGAAAGCCACGCCGACGCCGACCCCCACCGTGGATCCGGCGCGTCCCGTTCCCGCGAACCCGGCTGCGGCGACGCGGATCCGGACGTGCTCGGTCGCAGGCCTCGCGGCCGACGGCCGGCTCGGGAACCTCGAAGCCCAGGTCGTCAACGCCAAGACCGGCCAGACCCTGTTCGACCGGAATGGCGTGAAGCCCGGCCCCACCGCGTCCGTCCTCAAGACGCTGACCTCGGCGGCCGCGCTCGCGACGCTCGGGCCGGACTACCGGGTCTCGACGACCGTCGTCGCCGGAAGCGCACCCGGCCAGATCGTCATCGTCGGCGGTGGGGACGTGACGCTGTCGCGGCTTCCCGACGGTCAGGCCTCCTTCTACACCGGCGCGCCCAAGATCCAGGACCTCGCGAACCAGGTGAAGCAGGCCATGGGCGGCCAGCGGATCACGTCGATCGTGGTGGACGCATCCCTCTTCGGCGCGCCGTTCTGGCAGCCGAGCTGGGACGAGCACGAGGAGCGCGTCGTCGAGGGGTCGACCCCGTACATGACCGCCCTCATGGTGGATGGGGACAGGGACGACCCGACGGCCGTGGAGTCGCCGCGCAGCACGGACCCGGTGAGCCGGGCGGTGCAGTACTTCCAGCAGTACCTGGGGACGGACGTCGGCGTCAGCCAGGGCGTCGCTCCGGCGGGCGCCCGTCAGCTCGGCGCGGTCCAGTCGCAACCGGTCACCGCACTGATCGATCAGGCGATGCGGGTCTCGGACAACACCATCATGGAGGAGCTCGCCCGGCTGGTCGCGATCAAGAACGGCGCGGGCAACACGTTCGACGCGTTGAACGCCGGTGTCCTGGCCGGACTCAAGGGCTACGGGATCGACACGGCGGGCATCCACATCGCCGACGGCTCCGGGCTGAGCGGGGACAACGCGGTGCCCCCCTCGTATCTGACGCAGCTCTTCATCAAGGTGCTGAACCGGCAGAACGGACTCGGAGTGATCTACGACGGTCTGCCGGTCGCGGGCAAGTCGGGGACGCTCGGCCCGGGATACAGCCGGTTCACCGGCGCGAACTCGGTCGCCGACGGCTCGGTGTTCGCCAAGACCGGGTGGATCGACAACGGCTACACGCTGTCGGGCATCGTGAATGCGGCGGATGGGACGCCGCTGACGTTCGCGGTCTTCGCGCTGGGGAACGTGTCGGACAACGCCAAGCAGGCGATCGACACGCTCGTCACCGGCTTCTACAAGTGCGGAGACAATCTCTCGAACGGGTGAAGCCCATCCGGAGTTCGCACACAGAGAGGTGCCCGCCTGCCGGCGGGCACCTCTCTCCATGTCGGCTCAGGACGTCACGGCCTTCTGCCGCTGACGGCCGCCGCCGGATTCGATCTCGATCTTGCGGGGCTTG
This sequence comes from Leifsonia sp. CL147, assembly GCF_900114565.1. Taxonomy (GTDB): domain Bacteria; phylum Actinomycetota; class Actinomycetes; order Actinomycetales; family Microbacteriaceae; genus Leifsonia. The sequence goes on along the minus strand of NZ_FOTM01000013.1, from coordinate 8,621 downwards.
GCGCGCTCGGCCACCGGGATCATCACCGTGAGCACCCCGTTGTCGTAGTGCGCGGTGATGCCGTCGGGGTCGATGTCGTCGCCGATCGTGAACTGGCGCTGGTAGGCGCCGTACGGGCGTTCCTGCAGCAGCCAGCGCTGCGATCTCTCCTCGGTGGGCATCCGCTGAGCGCGCAGGGTCAGCAGGTGTCCGTCCACGTCGATGTCGACGGAGTCGGGCTGCACGCCGGGGAGGTCCGCGTTGAGGATGTACTTGTCGTGCTCCCGGAACAGATCCACCGGCATCAGCCGCGGCTGCCGGCTGGTGTCGAAGATGCTCTGGGCGATCCTGTCCAGCTGGCTGAAAGGATCGAACGACATGGCCATGATGTGCACTCCTTCCATCTCAGAGGTGTAGTGTCGCTATGAAGTAATCTGTAGCATTCGCAACACATTTTGTACCACATCCCTTCCAAGAAATCAGCCCCTTCACGAAAGTTTCAGCATGGTCGACGAACCCTCGGGCACTCCGCTCTACAGCATCGCGGTGGCGGCCGAACTGGCCGGCCTCGCCCCGGCGACGCTTCGGCTCTACGAGGAGAAGGGTCTGCTGACCCCCGCGCGGACCGAGGGCGGAACCCGCCGCTACAGCGACGCCGACATCGCGCGTGTCCGGCTCGTCGCGCGGCTTCAGGAACAGGGCGTGAACCTGACCGGCGTCGGACGCGTGATCGAGCTTCAGGAGGAGAACGACGCCCTGCGACGCCGGCTCGACAGAAAGCAGTGAGCGCGAGGCGGTCTGAGGCGACAACCTGCACAGCGAAAGGCGGCTGTCGTCGCCCTGAGCGGGCAGACTGACCAACCGGGACTGTACGTGTTGCCCGCTCCGGCAGGTCAGGCGAGAGTGGCGTCATGACGATGACCACCCGAAGCGCCGGGACCGCTGCGCGACCTGCGGCCGAAGCGCATGCCGACGACGCCGCTCTGCTGCGACGCCTCTACCGGACCATGGCGACCGTTCGCCGCCTCGACCTCGACGCAGTCGCCATGCAGCGGCAGGGCATCATCCCCGGCTACGCCCCGATGCGGGGTCAGGAGGCCGCACAGGTGGGCAGCGCCGCCGCCCTGGACCTCCGCCGCGACTTCGCCTTCCCGACCTACCGCGAGCTGGGTGTCGCCGTCGCGATGGGCGTTGATCCTGTCGCCTATCTCGCCTCGCACCAGGGCGCCTGGCACGGCGGGCTCTGGGATGCGGCGGCCGCGCGCCTCGCGCCGATCAACGCGGTCGTCGGAGGAGCGGTGACGCACGCGGTCGGCTGGGCGCTCGGCGCGAAACTCGACCGCACGGGAGGCGTGGCGATCGCCTACTTCGGCGACGGAGCGAGCTCGCAGGGCGACATCCACGAGGCGATGAACACGGCCGCCGTCTCGCGCCTGCCCGTCGTGTTCTTCTGCCAGAACAACGGCTGGGCGATCTCGGTCCCGGCCTCCGAGCAGGTGGCCGGCGGCTCGGTCGCGGCACGCGGGGCCGGATACGGCATGCCGGGGGTGCGCGTCGACGGCAACGATGTGATCGCCGTCTATGACGTGACACGTCGAGCCCTGGACCGGGCGAGGAAGGGCGGCGGCCCGAGCATCGTCGAAGCGATGACCTATCGCCTGGGACCGCATTCCACCTCGGACGACCCGGGCCGCTACCGGACCCTCGACGAGGAGCAGTCGTGGCTGGCCCGCGATCCGCTCGCGCTGTGCGAGCAGCAGCTGCGGCGCACCGGCACGGTCGGCGACGGGTTCTTCGCCGAGGTCGCCGAGACCGCCGGAGCCCTGGCGGACCGCGTGCGCGACGACGTCGCTGCGCTCGGCGGCCGTCCACCGGAGGAGATGTTCGACTTCGTGTTCTCCGATCCGCCCGCTGCTCTGCTCGGGCAGCGCCGCGCCTGGGAGGAGTCCCGCCATGGCTGAGCTGACCACCATGCAACGAGCACTCAACCGGGCGCTCGACGACGCTCTCGCGGCCGACGAGCGCACCCTCGTCTTCGGCGAGGACGTCGGGACGCTCGGCGGCGTCTTCCGCGTCACCGACGGGCTGAAAGCGAAATACGGCGGCGATCGCGTGTTCGACACGACGCTGGCCGAGGCCGGGATCATGGGGATGGCGGTCGGGCTGGCGATGGCCGGGTGGCGGCCGGTGCCGGAGATCCAGTTCGACGGGTTCTCGTATCCCGCCGTCGACCAGATCGTCAATCAGGTCGCCCGGATGCACTACCGCAGCCGGGGCGCATTCGACATGCCGATCACGCTGCGGCTGCCCAGCTTCGGCGGGATCCGCGCGCCCGAGCACCACGGTGAGAGCCTGGAGGCGCTGTTCGCGCAGGTGCCCGGACTGAAGGTCGTGGCGCCTTCGACGCCCGCGGAGGCCTACGCGCTGCTGCGTCAATCCATCGAGGACCCGGACCCGGTGATCTTCCTCGAGCCGAAGTCCCGGTACTGGCACAAGGACACCGTCTCCGACGACGAGCTGGCGGAGCGGCTTCCGGTCGGGACCTCGCGGGTCGTCCGCCCGGGCCGTCACGTCACCCTCGTCGCGTGGGGCGCCATGGTGGCGCGCTGCCTGCAGGCGGCCGAGCTCGGAGCGGAGGACGGCGTCGAGATCGAGGTGGTCGACCTGCGCTGGCTCAAGCCGATCGACGCCGGCGGCCTGGCCGCCTCCGTGGCCCGCACCCGCCGGGCCGTCGTGGTCCACGAGGCCCCGCTGACCGCCGGGCTCGGAGCCGAGGTGAGCGCCCTCATCACGGAGCGCTGCTTCGCCGAGCTGAAGGCTCCCGTGCAGCGCGTGACCGGCTGGGACGTCCCCTATCCCTCGCCGGTGCTGGAGGATGAGTACCTGCCGAGCATCGACCGCATCCTGGACGCCGTCCAGACGACCCTGGAGTACCGCCGTGGCTGAACGAACCTTCGACCTCCCGGACCTCGGCGAGGGGCTGCAGGAGGCGACCGTGCTGGAGTGGCTGGTCGCCGAGGGCGACCACGTCGAGCGCAACGCGCCGCTGGTCGAGGTCGAGACGACGAAGTCGGCGGTGGAGCTGCCGTCGCCGCAGTCCGGTGTCGTGGCCCGCTTCCACGTGGCCGAGGGGGAGTCGCTGGAGGTGGGAGCCCCGCTCGTGACCTTCACCGTCGAGGACGAGCAGGCCGGAATCGTCGGCACGGTCCCGGTGGAGGAGGCGCCCCGCCGCCGCGTCCGTCTCTCGCTTCCGGAGGACTGAGGCCGTGCACATCCACGTGGAGCGTCATCCCGGACCCGACCCGGTGCTGCTCGTGCACGGCTTCGCCACCACCGGTGCCCTGACCTGGGAGGCGACCGGCTGGGTCCGGGCGCTCGCCGAGGCCGGGCGGGGTGCGATCGTCCCCGACCTGCGGGGGCACGGCGCGAGCGACGCGCCGCACGATCCGGACGCCTACTCGCCCGAGCTGCTCGCCCAGGATCTGCTGGCCGTGCTCGACGTGAACGGTAACGAACGCGTGGATGTGGTGGGCTACTCCATGGGCAGCTGGGTGTCGCTCGCACTGGTCGCGCTGGCCCCCTCGCGGGTCCGGCGCCTCGTGGTGGGCGGCGTCGGAACGGTCGAGCAGTTCGGGCACTGGGGCGTCTCCGCCGTGCAGGCGGCGCTGCGCGACGCGTCCACCGAGCTGGATGCGGACAGCCCGCTCGCGCCGCTCCTCGCCTCGCTGCGCCAGGCGCCCGGTGTGGACCGCGAGGCGCTCGCGGCGTGCTCGGCCGGGATGGCGGTCCACCCGCTGCCGCTGTCGAGCTCCGTGCCGACCATGCTGGTCGTCGGCGAGGCGGACCCCGTCACGGAGGGGGCGGAGGAGGCGGCGCGCCTGCTCGGAGCCCAGCTGGTCGTCCTGCCGCGCCGCAACCACGTCACCACGCTGAGCGCCCGCGCCTTCAAGCAGGCCGCGCTCCCCTTCCTCGGCGCCCCCATCCCCGTCTCCTAACCCCCCCAGCGCCCCCCGCCCCACCGTCGAGTACGCAGAGATTGCACGCGACACGCCGCTCGGGCGTGCAATCTCTGCGTACTCGACGGTGGGGCTCGGGGGCTGGGGGGCTGGGGGAGGGCGGTGCGTCATACGATGGGCGAGGACCGAAGGAGGCCGCATGGTCGACAAGCTCGACGCCGATCTGATCGCGCTGCTGACCGAGGAGCCGCGGCTGGGTGTGTTCGAAGCGTCGCGGCGGCTCGGAGTGGCGCGCGGCACGGTACAGGCGCGGCTGGACCGGCTCCTGCGCTCGGGGGTGGTGCGCGACTTCGCCCCCACCATCGACACGGACCGGCTCGGGTACCCCGTGACCGCGTTCGTGACGGCGGAGATCGCCCAGGGCGACCGCGACGTGACCGTCGTCGAGCACCTGGAGGCCATCCCGGAAGTGCTGGAGGTGCACACGATCACCGGTGCGGGCGACCTGATGATCCGGGCCGTCGCGCGGTCCAACGCCGACCTGCAGCGGGTGATCGACCGCATCGTCAGCGACCCGGGCATCATGCGGACCTCGACGGTCATCGCGCTCGCGACGAAGATCGACCACCGCGCCGTACCCCTGGTGCGGGCGGCGGTCCTGACGGACGATGAGGACGAATCGAACAGGAGGAACGCGGCTGATGGATGAGAAGGCTCTGCTGGAGCGTGTGCCCGACGGTCTGTACATCGGAGGGGAGTGGACGGCCGGATCGGCCGGAACGTTCCCCGTGTTCGACCCCGCGACCGGCGACCGCATCAAGGAGATCGCCGACGCGTCCCCGGAGGACGGCATCCGGGCTCTGGATGCGGCGGTGGCCGCCGCGGACGACTGGGCGGCGACGCCCGCACGCCGGCGCGGCGAGATCCTGCGGCGCGCCTTCGACCTGCTGCAGGAGCGGCGGGACGACTTCGCGCTGCTGATGACGCTGGAGATGGGGAAGCCGGTCGCGGAGGCGAGCGGCGAGGTGACCTACGGCGGCGAGTTCCTGCGCTGGTTCTCGGAGGAGGCCGTGCGCATCGCCGGCCGGTACGGGATCAACCCGGAAGGCACCGGGCGGATGATCGTTTCGCAGCATCCGGTCGGCCCGTGCTTCCTGATCACGCCGTGGAACTTTCCGCTGGCGATGGCGACGCGGAAGATCGCGCCGGCGCTCGCCGCGGGCTGCACGGTCGTCGTGAAGCCCGCCGAGCTGACGCCGCTGTCGACGCTGTACTTCGCGAAGCTGCTGGAGGATGCCGGGCTGCCGGGCGGTGTCCTCAACGTGGTCACGACGACGACCTCCGGAAAAGTGTCCGCGCCGATCATCGCCGATCCGCGGCTGCGCAAGCTGTCGTTCACCGGTTCCACCGAGGTGGGCCGGAAGCTGCTGCAGCAGGCGTCCGAGAACGTGCTCCGCACCTCCATGGAGCTCGGCGGCAACGCGCCGTTCGTCGTGTTCGACGACGCCGACCTCGACAAAGCGGTCGACGGAGCCATGCTGGCGAAGTTCCGCAACATCGGGGAGGCGTGCACCGCCGCGAACCGGTTCATCGTGCACGAGGCGGTCGCGGACGAGTTCGCCCGGCGGGTCACCGAGCGCGTGAACGGCCTGAAGGTCGGCCGCGGCACCGAGGACGGGGTCACGATCGGTCCGCTCATCAACGAGGACGCCATCCACAAGGCCAGCGAGCTGCTTCGGGATGCGGTCACCCGCGGTGCGTCCGTGCTCACCGGCGGGTCCCGGATCGAGGGATCGGGCACGTTCTTCGAACCGACGGTCGTCACGGATGTGCGGGCGGGCAGCGAGATCCTGCGGCAGGAGATCTTCGGGCCGGTGCTGTCGATCGTGCGGTTCTCCGACGAGGACGAGGCGGTACGGATCGCGAACGACACCGAGTTCGGGCTGGTCTCCTACGTCTTCACGAAGGACCTGGCGCGCGGGCAGCGCATGATCGAGCGGCTGGAGACGGGGATGATGGGCCTCAACGTCGGCGTGGTCTCCAACGCGGCTGCGCCGTTCGGCGGCGTCAAGCAGTCCGGGCTCGGACGCGAAGGCGGCCTCGAGGGCATCCACGAGTACTTGAGCACCAAGTACACGCTCACGCCGAACCCGTTCGGAGCCTGAGGTGGCGCGCGCGGAGGCGGTCATCGTCGATGTCGTCCGGACGCCCTCGGGGCGCGGGAAGCCGGACGGCGAGCTCTCCGACATCCACCCGGCCGATCTCCTCGCCGGCGTGCTGCTGGAGCTCGTCGGGCGCACGGGGATCGACCCGGCGGTCATCGACGATGTGATCGGTGGATGCGTCACCCAGACAGGCGAGCAGGCGGGCAACATCACGCGAACGGCTGTGCTCAGCGCGGGCTTCCCGGACACCGTTCCGGCGGTCACGATCGACCGGCAGTGCGGGTCGAGCCAGCAGGCGGCGGCCTTCGCGGCGCAGGGTGTCGTCGCCGGCGCGTACGACGTCGTCATCGCCTGCGGGGTCGAGTCCATGAGCCGCGTGCCGCTGGGGTCGAACCTGCAGGGCGCCTCCCTCGGCGGTGCTCTGCTGAAGGGACGCTACCCCGAGGGACTCGTGAACCAGGGCGTCGCGGCGGAGCTGATCGCCGACCGGTGGGGCTTCAGCCGGGAGCAGCTCGACGAGTTCGCAGCCCAGTCGCACAGTCGTGCCGCCCGGGCGGCGGCGGACGGGTCCTTCGAAGGCGAGCTGATCGCCGCGCCGACGCCCGACTCGGGCAGCGTCGTCGCCGACGAGACCATCCGTCCGGGCACGACGCCGGAGAAGCTGGCCCAGCTGCAGCCGGCGTTCCGCACGGACCGGCTCGCCGGGCGGTTCCCGCAGCTGGACTGGAAGATCACGGCCGGCAACTCGTCGCCGCTCACCGACGGGGCCTCCGCCGCGCTGATCATGAGCGCGGAGGCGGCGAAGCGCCTCGGCCTCAGGCCCCGAGCCCGATTCCACTCGTTCGCCGTCGCCGGAAGCGATCCGTTGCTGATGCTCACCGGCATCCTCCCGGCCACGCGGAAGCTGCTCGACCGCAGCGGCGTCCGGCTGGAGCAGATCGACGCCTACGAGGTGAACGAGGCGTTCGCGCCCATCCCGCTGCTGTGGCGGCAGGAATTCGGTGCGGACCCGTCGCGCCTCAACCCGCACGGCGGCGCGATCGCGCTCGGCCATGCGCTCGGGTCCTCCGGGACCCGGCTGCTCGCGACCCTGCTGAACGAGGTCGAGTCGCGCGGCGGACGCTACGGACTGCAGACGATGTGCGAGGGTGGCGGCACGGCCAACGCGACGCTCATCGAAGTGCTGCGCTGAGGGCACGCAACCGGCGGGTTGCGTCGCCGGATTCGAACGAGAACCGGATTCGAACGAACACCGGATTCGAACACCGGACGAACACCGAACGAAGGAGAACCATGCAGCTCGACGGATGCTCGGCCCTGGTCACCGGCGGAGCGAGCGGACTCGGCAACGCGACCGCCCGTGCGCTCGTCGAGGGAGGGGCGCACGTCGTCATCCTCGACCTTCCGAGCTCGGAGGGGGAGAAGGCGGCGATCGCCCTCGGACCCGCCGCCCGCTTCGTTCCGGCCGATGTGACCGACGAGGAAGCGGTTCAGGCGGCGGTGGACACCGCATCCACTCTGGGTCCGCTGCGGGTCGTCGTGAACTGTGCGGGGATCGCCACGGCCGAGAAGGTCATCGGACGGGACGGACTCATCCCGCTCGCTCACTTCGAGCGTGTCGTCCGTGTTAATCTGATCGGCACCTTCAACGTCGTGCGGCTCGCGGCAGCGGCCATCGCGGAGACCGACCCGGTGGGCGAGGAGCGCGGCGTCATCGTCAACACCGCATCGGTCGCCGCGTTCGACGGTCAGATCGGCCAGCCCGCCTACTCCGCCTCGAAGGGCGGAGTGGCTGCGATGACGCTTCCGCTGGCGCGGGAGTTCGCGCGCAGCCTCATCCGGGTGATGACGATCGCGCCGGGAATCTTCGAGACGCCCATGATGGCGGGGCTGCCCCCGGCGGCGCAGGACTCCCTCGCGGCGCAGGTGCCGCATCCCTCCCGCCTGGGACGGCCTGCCGAGTACGCCGCGCTCGTCCGCGCCATCGTCGAGAATCCGATGCTCAACGGTGAGACCATCCGCCTCGACGGCGCCATCCGCATGCAGCCCAAGTAGCCGCGATTCGTGACGAATGTCGCGTTTCGTGCGGCGCAGGGCGACATTCGTCACGAATCGCGGCTCCCACGTGGCGCAGGGCGACATTCGTGACGAATGTCGCGTTTCGCGCGGCGCAGGGCGACATTCGTCACGAATGTCGCGTTTCGCGCGGCGCAGGGCGACATTCGTGACGAATCGGGCTGTGTCAAGCTGCGTGGAGTCGTTGGGTGGGGGTGTTGATGCCGACGAGGCCGGCTGGCTTTGGGGTGTTGGGGTGGTGGCGGAAGCGTTCGGGGTGGGCTTGGTAGTAGGCGTGTTGGACGTTGTGGCGGTGTTGCCAGTGGCGGTGCCAGCTGCCGTCGTGGACCTGGTCGGGTGAGAACAGGGCGATGCCGGAGTGTTTGTGGTGCTGGTTATACCAGGGCACGTAGGTGTCCATGAACGCCCGGGCTTGCTCGATCGTGTCGAAGATGCCGGGGTAGTT
>NZ_FOTM01000026.1 GCF_900114565.1 Leifsonia sp. CL147 | reverse complement strand
AGAAACGATCGATCGCGATCAGCTCGAACCTGCACCCCTCCGGGTTCGACGAGCTCATGCCCAAGACCCTCGCGACCGCGACCGTCGACCGGCTCCTCCACCACGCCCACCTCACGCAGACCACCGGCGAGTCCGTCCGCCTCGCCCAAGCCCTCGCCGGCACGGGGGTGACCCCCATGCCCTAACCGAGACCGCTCACGCGGCCAGGGCCACCACAACCCGATGGGCAGAACTCCTGGCCGCGAACGGGCACTTCCACTGGCCACCAGCGGGCACTTCTGCTGGCCGCCGATGGGCAATTTCTGGTGGCCGTTGACAGAGCGGCAATACGGTGTTCACCGCGAAGATCCGCGAGACCCGATCGGGATGACGCAATGCGAAACCGGTTCCGATGGGGCCGCCCCAGTCGCGGAGGACCAGGGTGATGTTTGTGAGGTCGAGCGTGTCGACGAGCAGCGATTCGAGATTGAGGATGTGTTCGCTCGCGTCGTACGTGCGGTCCTGCGGTGTCTCGCTCTTGCCGAAGCCCATGTGATCGGGAACGACTACGCGGTGGCGACGTGATAAGGGCCCGATCAGGTGGCGCCACTCGTAGCCCCACGTCGGCTCACCATGCAGCATGACGATCGTCTGATCGGGACGCTCGGGACCCTCGTCGACATAATGCTGACGGAAGCCGGCCGCCTCGTTGAAGCGGGCGGAATACGGCCACGTGCCATCGAGCGTCTCTTCACCAGCGATCACAGGGTCTCACCCGTTCCAGCCAGGTGCAGGGCGGCGTCCGCGTCCGCCGCAGCCAGCATTCTGTTGATGTCGGCGCCGGCCAGGGCGCCTGCCGCTGCGGAGGCGCCGACCTGGGCGGTCAGGTCGGTGACGTTGCCCGCCACCCACACACCGGGCACCTCGGTGATGCCGGCCGCACCGGAGGCGAAACTGCGGCCCTTGTTGGGCACGTCCTGCACCGGGAGGCGCAGTCCTTCCAGGCCACGGTCGCGGATTCGCATCGGTGCAAGGACCGCGATGACGCTGCGAGTCACGACCTGGCCGTCGGCCAGGCGCACCCCGGCAAGGGCGCCGTGCGCGTCGTTGACGACCTCGGTGACCGGGGTGTCGACGATGCGGATGCCGCGGGCGGCGAAGCGGGCGCGGTTGTCCTCATCCAGGTTCGTGCCGTGGGTGAAGTAGGTCAGGTCCTCGGTCAGCTGACGGTACAGGTACGCGTGGCTGATGGAGACCGGTCCGGTGGCGAGGACGCCGATGGCCTCGTCGCGCACTTCCCAGCCGTGGCAGTACGGGCAGTGGACAACGCTGTGCCCCCAGTGCTCGGCGAGCCCGGGCACCTCTGGCAGCACGTCCGTGAGGCCAGTGGCCACGAGGATGCGGCGGGCGGTGATGCTTCGGCCGTCGGCGAGGGTGACAGTGAATCGCAGGTCTCCGTCTGTCGAGGGTGCCGCAGGCTCGGCCGTGACCACCTCGCCGAACACAACGTGTCCGCCGTACTGGCGCACCTGCTCCCGACCCCGTCGGAGGATCTCGGACGGTGGGGTGCCGTCGAGGGCGAGGAGGCCGTGCACGGCGTCCGCGGGTGCGTTGCGCGGGGAGCCGCTGTCGATCACGACGACGGAACGGCGGGAGCGGGCGAGGATCAGGGCACCGTTGAGTCCTGCGGCGCCTCCGCCGATGACGGCGACGTCGATGGCTCCTTCGGGCAGCGCGTCGCTCGCGTCGGGCGGTGTCGTTGCAGTCATGTTCTGCTGCTCGTGCTTGTCAGTCATGGTTCGGTCAGCCTTTCGGGTTCCGGATGGGCATCGCCGGGGTCTCGCCGCGATGGTCGGGCACGTTGCTCGCAGCCCAGGCCGCGATCCGCCCTGCGATCGCTTCAGGGGCCTCGATGTGCAGGAAGTGACAACGGTCGGCGACGATCTCCCGCACATGCGGGGCGGCGAATCGATGCCGGTCGTCGGCATGCGGGGGGAGGATGCAGCCGTCGGCGGCGCCGTGGATGTGCAGCAGGGGCACCGAGATCGGGTGAGAGAGGCGTCGGGCGGCCTTCACCATGCCTGGTCGCAGCATCTCCCGGTAGTACTTCAGGGGCGCGGGCAGGCTCGCCCCCAGGGTCTCGTGCAGTTCCGTGCGGAGAGCGGGGTCGAGCGAGAGACCCGGCGACCACTGCTCCCAGAGGCGGTCGATGAGCGCGAGATCACGGGCTCTGGCGAGCCTGCCGGTTCCCGGCACTTGGAAGAGTCCCATGTACCAGCTCCTCCGGAGCTGAGCGGGGCGAGATCGGCTCAGGAACGTGAGCGGGTGCGGCATGGCGAGCGTGACCGCACGGTGGATCCGTTCCGGCGCGGTGACGGTGGCATCGTAGGTGATGAACGCGCCCCAGTCGTGGCCTATCAGATCCACGGGGCGACCGGGAGACCACCGGTCGATCAGAGCGATCACATCGCCGGTGAGGGATGCGAAGTCGAACGGCCCCGCGGTCGGCGACGGCGCGTAACCGCGAAGCCACGGCGCGACGACGTACCGCCCCTGCCGGGCGAGTTCGGCGAGGAAGGGCTTCGCGGTCGGCGGATGGTCCGGGAATCCGTGCAAGAACATCGTCGGCTGGCCCGCGGGGTCACCACCTTGGAGTGTGTGGAAGGTGCCGTGCGGCAAGTCGAAAGTGACGTGATCGAAATCCATGTGGGTTCAGCTCTTCCCGGAGTGGTCGGACGAGGTGCTGTGCAGGATCCGGGATCAGCCGGCCAGCTGGTTGAGCTTGCGGATCTGCTTGTCGAACACGCGCGAGGGCACGAACCGGTGCAGGAGGCTGACGCGTGCGGCCATCGAACCCGCGGTGTACCGCAGTTTCGGCTTGGAATCGGTGGCGGCTGCGACGATCGCCTTCGCCACAACCTCAGGGGCGTCGGCCGTGCGCATCGCCGATGCCTGCACGTCTTGGGAGATCTTCCGCTGGGCCGCGTAGACCGGCAGGGGGGAGTCGGGTCCCAGGCTGCTCGCCTCGAAACTCGTGCTCGTGAAGGCAGGCTCGACCAGGAGCACCCGGACGCCGTGCTCGCGGAGCTCGTGGTCCACGGACTCGGAGTACCCCTCGACAGCGTGCTTGGTCGCGGCGTACACGGCCATGAACGGGGCGGGGATCAGGCCCAGCACGGACGAGACGTTGACCACGCGGCCGCTGCGCTGGGCACGCATGTGAGGAAGGACGGCGTTCGTCATCCGCATCGCACCGAAAACGTTGATGTCGAAGATGTCCTTGCTCTGGGTGATCGAGCTCTCCTCGCCCGCGCCGACCGCGCCCACGCCGGCGTTGTTGACCAGGACATCGATCCGACCGAAGCGTTCGAGCACCTCGTCGACGAGGGCGTGGACCGACTCATCGCTGGCAACGTCGAGATCGAGGAGGGTCGCTCCGGCGAGCGGCTCGGCGTTCGCGGCGTTGCGACTTGTGCCCACCACCGCGAATCCGACGTCGACGAGGGCGAGAGCTGTCGCCCGCCCGATCCCGGATGAAGCGCCCGTCACAAGGGCCACTGGGGCGGATGTCTGCATGTTCGTTCCTTCGGCTGTGGGTGCAACGCTGTCGCGCTGGAAATGGCTGGCCAGACTATCGCGTACTGATCAGTCAAGAACGTACACGGTTCTGTACTGATTTGTCAAAAACCGTCCACCTGCCTTATCGTCTCCATATGGCAAGACCACGAAGCTTCGATCGCGAACACGTCCTCCATGCCGCTGAGCGGCAGTTCCGCGCATCGGGCTACAACGGGACGAGCGTCGACGACATCAGTGCCGCGACCGGCCTCGGCCGCGGCAGTCTCTATGCTGCGTTCGACGGCAAACGCGGAGTGCTGGTGCAGGCGATGGCCGCGTACTTCGTCCGGCTGGGGCAGATAGCGCCCGCGATGCTCGCCGGCCCGGACGAGGGCGCCCTGGAGCGACTGCACGCGTACGTGCTCCGCGCCGTTCACGGGGTGCCCCTCGCCGATGACGTGCCCCCTGCCCCCGACCGGGCGGCCTCTGCCTGCTTTGCGGGGAAGATGGCCCTGGAGATCGGCGCCGCCGGTCCGCAGCAAATCTCAAGCCGTCGTCGCTAGGGCCGCCTGAAGGATCGTGGAGTAATCACGTCGCTCCGAAATGGGCGCGCCGTCGCGTTGGCGACATCCGTCACAGCGAAGTGCCGACCTGGATCGCCACGATGTCGAAGGTCAGCTCGCCGACCGTCGCGATCCACGCGCGCGGCGTGCTGGCTGGCATTCTGGACATCGCGATGCGTGATCGGCGCATCACGCAGGACCCGGCTCTGGCGATCGAGCTGCCCCGCAAGGTCCCGAAGGAGCACCTCTACCTCACACACCAGCAGGTTCACGACCTGGCCACCGCGTCGGGCGACCGAGCGGCGATCGTCCTCCTGCTCTGCTACACCGGCCTGTTCTGGGCCGAGATGGACGGCCTGCGGGTCAAGGACATCGACTTCGAGCGGCGACGCATCCGCGTCTCCGAGAACGCGGTCGAGGTCGACGGAATCATCGAAGTCGGCACACACAAAAACCCGGAATCGTTGACTTTCCGGGGGTTTCGATCGGCGGAGACGGAGGGATTTGAACCCTGACGGCGCTCCTCAAGCCGCTCGGCGATGCCCCGGAAACCGCGGAATTTCACGTCTCTCGGTTGACCAAGCACCTTCTCGGCTGACCACGGTTGTGGGGTTTTTGTGGGGCGTCCTTGAAATGGCGGCTGCCGCACGCTTCATTCCGACAAACCGACCGGCGCGGCGTTGTCCAGTTGAAACCACAAGCTCGCTACTCGAGGTCGTCGAACGGCAATTGATTCGGGTCGTGCTCTTGCGATTCAATCGGCCCGTCTGCGGGCCTTGATTTTGACTTTGACGGGAAGGCTGCGCCGCGGCCGTACGTGACGCTCGGCCCGCGGGTCGCCTCAGACGTCTTGATCAGGATTTCTCGTTCAACAAGGTCGGCGAGTACCCGGGACGCGCCAACCGTATCCAGGTCCAAGAGGATCCTCACCATCCGGGCGTTGATCGTGCCAGTCTCGTTCACCAGTTCGATGATCTTGCGATCGAGCTGATCCGTAGTGCGGCGCCGGTATGTGACAGCCGGCCCGAGGGCCGCCAGCGCCCCCTCTCGCAACCTATATCTCGGGCGCGCGCGTCGAACGGTCTCCCGGGTTGGCTCGAGCAGAGGGGTCTCGTCGCCGCTTAGACGCGCGAGCACTGATTGAGCCTCATCCACAGACGCCTTTTGCAGCAGTGGCATGAGTTCTTCTGCACTAACCGTCTTGCGCGTCAAGAGAGTCAACAGGATGAGCATAGTGTCCGCGTCGGCGGCCTCCTCTTGCGGCAGCGTCGCCACGTACCGCGCCAGCGCGGTATTCGGAGCCCCACCCAGCAAGGTGACTTCCACCCGTGTCGGGTCGGCAGCGTATCGGGGAGGTTCGTGCCCAACCCGCGCCATTTCTGCGTACATGCGGTCAACGCCGGACCCTGCGGTCTCAGCCAGACCGAGCATGCGCATCGCATTGGCCAGATTTGTATTTCGGGTGCGGGACGACGTCGTCAGAACATTATCGACGCTTACGCCAGGCACAAATCCGCCGGGTGACGAGACCCGCAATTGGGTAAGAGTGTGTTCGACAGCTGTCCGATCGATGCTGAAGTACTCACGATGCATGATCCCGTTCACGACAGCCTCGCGCACAGCAGCTTCAGGAAGATCAGCGATATGAAGTTGCTGGCCCTTGCCGATCGAGACGGGCGTGGTCTCAAGTCGCGCATCGATCAGATCAAAGACGCGTTGAACAGCGACGACAAGCGGGCCAGTGAGGTGTTCGTTCGATGTCAGCTGTCCAGCGGGCGTTCGCCGGTGCGTGTAGGCGATAAGCGTCACGTCGTCGAATGCGCGAGTGAAGAGTAGTGCGCCAGCGTTCGTGAGTGACTGGTCCTCAAGCACCACGCCCACCGCGCGGAGCAGTTCTATGTCACTCGCTTCTGCGAGCCGACGCTTCCCAAGATCATTGGAGCGCGCGAGCATTTCCCTTGCCACCTGCATGGCGACGGGATCCACGTGGTCAGCGCGCCAGTTGCTTCTCTGGACACTCCAGTCTCGGCCAGTTTTCTGCGACGTCACGGTTGCGATACGGTCGCTCGTCATCGGCTTGCAATGCTGGTCGATTCGTTCAGTTGGAACCTTGTTGTTCGCGCTGTGAACCTGCGTACTGTTCGGCACGCTCAAAACGAGGACGTTGCCGGGAAAAGTAGTACGGAGCTCTGCTTCGACCAAGAGCGGTGGACTGGTGAGCTCGTAGATGCGGAGTCGTGTCTGCTCTGGGTCGAGTGACGTGCCGACGAAAGCACTCGGCCCGGCTGTTCGGTCGTCCACTCCCACGACGATCGTGCCGCCTGATGAATTGGCCATGCATGACGCTGCATCCGCAATGTTTTTGAGATCGTCATTTCGGGACCGGCCGTCGGTCTTGAACTCAATGTCGAGTGTTTCCATGTCGTCAGCGGTAATCGCCCCAGCAACGATCTCTGTCAACACTCCGGCAATGTGGTCCATCGAAGTTTCCCTTAAGTTTTGCATGGCCCTTCACTAACGCTTTGGCCACACGGGTGCGCATGGTTTCAACGAAGTTTTGTCATCACCTTCACTGTGAAGGGTGTCGCAAAACTATCGCAAAACCAAGACATTTGGTAGGCCGCCGCGTCCGCCGAATTGGGTCGCGACGCAATCCAGGAATCATGATTCGCTGCTGGCGAATCAACCGAGTACTCGGACGGGCCCGCTTGATACGCGGCGCTCGTTGATGCGCGTGCTTTGGCGCTGCTAGAGCGACTCCACTGGCCTCACGATCGGTTCATCGTTTCGCTCCCAGTCAGGCGGAAGGTCGGGATTCGTGACGTTGTCGACCCACCGTGGATCGTCTCCCCCCGGCCAAGACTTAGGTGGACTGTCGCCCGCGAAAACCCATTCGCTTCGCCACCCGGCCCCACCCATGCCAAGTACCCAACCGCTGGGCAGAGTCCGCCACGCGCGCCAGTCCTGGCCGTTTGCACTGGTCTCAATGACGAATCCGTGTTGCTCAGGAAGTCCGTAACGGGGCGCATCGACTATCGCATCGGTCAGTCCGTCAGCATCGGACCAGTATCGATTCCCATTTCCGGTGTAGCGGCCCATTTCGCAGGTGCTAATCCAGCGGAGACGTTCCTTCGTAACGTGAAACTCCCGCCGATCACGTTGGGCGCCTGAGGCGTCCGCACCAGATACGCCGCTATTCGTTCGGAGGGCGCTGACGCGCGCTCGCTCGGCCGCGTCATCGCGACGCACGTCATCGCGGAAGCTACGCATGTAGCGAATCGTTCGCGGTAAGTGCTCAGGCGTCCGACGCTGTTGTATCTTCCGGTGAAGCGAGCCGCGAGCTTCACTCGAAAATGGAGACCTAGCACGATAGCGAGACGAACTCGCCTCCTCAACGTTCGGTCAGGAGCGACCCACGAGACGCGCTTGAGCAGAACTTCCGCCGTCATCGGGAACGCTTCCATATAGAAGAGCGGAAGCAAGAGCGCGGGTAGCCAAAGGCTGATGAGGAAAGACCGCAGCTGAGCGACCCAGTCCATCGACGCCCAGTCGTGAGCGATGGAGGCCGTCGTCCAGGCGAGAGCGCCGATTCCGGCGAGCCCAAGCAGGACGGTGATCAACTTACGGGCAGGGGCCCACTCGGTTCTGGTGCCGGCCACCGCGGCCATCGCGAAAAGCAGAGCCAACGTCGGCTGCAGAACTAACTCCGCCCACAGCGGAAATGGCGCGACGTTGAGGTAGAAAGCGATCAGCGTTGTCAAGCCGAGAGTCTCGGCAGTGAGCCGTTTGACAATCACCAAACCGGTCTGAGCGTTCACAATGCGAAAGGTCATTGGTATCGCGAGCGTGGCAGTGATGAATGCTGCATCCTTGACCAAACTCCAGTCAAAGAGGCCCACCCGCCAGGCCAGAGCGAGACATGCGGTAATCCATGCCATCAATAGCACGAAGACTGGTGACACTCGCCAATCGAAGGCTTTGAGGATTCCGGGGATACCCGCAACGACAACGGCTCGAGTTTTCGGCAAGGTAAGTAAGAGGGCCGCACCGAGGGCGAGCAGAATCAGAGTCGCCCACTCGCGTGCGTTCAACATTAGGTCCCTCCATGTCGGAAGATAGCAGCCGCCTCGGACGCCACCGTCGGCATCGCCACTGAAGCCGCGGGCGATCCGCGAAAACGCGGCCAAGCGATTGCCACTCGCCAGCACTAAGCAAGTACGGTCGAGGCCCATCCCCCTTGAGCGTTGGACAGAACGGCCGCCTCGCTTAAGGACCTTCAAGGATTCGCCTGGGCGATTGCAGTATTCAGTCACCTCACTGGGCGCCTGAGGTTACTCCGTTCGCCGACCTCCAATTCGCGTGCCACCGCTGCCACTCGATGACATACGCGACGATCCATTGACAGCGACTTCCCACAGTCGTGGGGCCCGCGGTTTACTGGCTTCCCAATGAACCAGCGGAGGAGACGGCGTGAACTGTGGGGCTTTTGTGGGGATCCTGGTCCGTCGGGGGGTTGGAAAGTGACCCTGACCAGCATATTTACTGGCGGAGACGGAGGGATTTGAACCCTCGGTCCCCTTACGGGGACTCCACCTTAGCAGGGTGGTGCACTAGGCCGAACTATGCGACGTCTCCAGCGCGACCGCGAGCGGACGCACGAGAGCCATCATAACGGACGATCCCGGCCCACCCGAATCCGGCCGGTCAGGCGCCGACGGGCAGGTTCTGGATGACTGTGTCGAGCATCTGGGTGATCAGCATGGCGGACCAGATCATCGCGAGGACGATCGTCACCGCGGCGACGGCGATCGAGACCCACATGGGCGCGGCCCCGCGGCCACCGGCGACGCGGCGGACGATGACGGTCCGGCCGATCGGGTACGCGACGGTCGCGAGGAACGCCCACGCCCAGTGGAAGGGACGGTCGACGCCCCGGCGCCCCAACTCGCGGTAGTCCAGCCAGGCGGACACCACGATCGCGGCCTGCAGCAGCCAGGAGAAGGCGATGACCACGAAGTAGATCGGGCCGCCGAGCATCGCGATCGGGTCCCGGTTCATGACCGCGGAACCGTCTGGTGTCACCCGGAACCCCAACTGAGGATGGATGAGGAACAGCTCGATGCCGACGAGCAGCGGCAGCAGAGCGACCAGCCAGATCCACACCGTGTAGACGGGGGTGCCGGGCGGAAGCTGCCGGCGCTCGGGGGTCACGTACGGTGCGCCGGAGCTCGCGCCGGGATACGGCGCCGGAGCGAGCTGCTCGCTCCACCGGATACCGTCCCACCAGCGGAGCACTCCGGAGCCGTAGGGGTCCGGATACCAGCCGGGCGCGGGCGCGGAACCGTCGCCCGCGTGCGTCACGAGTCCTTCCCGACCGCGGGCTCCCCGACGAACTGGTGCGCCTCAGCGGCGAGCTCCGGCCAGTCCTGGGAGTCGGTGATGCGCACCCAGGCGCCCTTCGCCTCGCTGCGCCCGGCCGCGACGAAGGTGGCGACTCCACGCTCGACGAGGTCGTCGGCGCGCTGGGGCGGGAGGTCGACGGCGAGCTCGGTCCCATCCAGGTAGGCGAAGAGCCGCCCGTGCACGTGGAGGCCGGTCGCGGTGACCGACACATCCAGGTCGGGGTCCTCCAGCAGCTGGGCCGCGAGAAGCTCGAACGATGGTACGTGGCTGTCGGTCATGCAGGTCCTCTCGATCGCATGCTACGAAACCTGAACTTAACACGCGAGCAATCGGGGGGCAACGGCGGGCATCGAGCATTGCATCAACGCACCTGTCACTTGACAGGTATTGGATGCTCCACCTGCGGAAGGTGTTCCCATGAGTGCTCTCGATCCACAACCGCTTCCCCCGTCGGGCTACGCGCAGGAGCTGCGCCGCGGTGTCGGCTCCTTCTCGTCGTTCGCGGCGGGCTTCTCTTTCGTCTCGATCCTCACCACGGTCTTCCAGCTCTTCGGGCTCGGCTTCGGCTTCGGCGGGGCGGCGTTCTTCTGGACGTGGCCCCTCGTCTTCGCGGGCCAGCTGCTCGTCGCCCTGAACTTCGCCCAACTCGCGGCGAGCTGGCCGATCTCCGGCGCGATCTTCCAGTGGTCGAGCCGGATGGCCGGGACGACGTTCGGCTGGTTCACCGGCTGGGTGATGATCATCGCCCAGATCCTGACGGTCGCCGTCGCCGCGATCGCGGTCCAGGCGGTGCTCCCCTCGATCTGGGACGGGTTCCAGATCGTCGGCGGGCCGGGCGCGGACCCGTCGCTCACCTCGCCCACCGGCGCCCAGAACGCGGTCGTGCTCGGCCTCATCCTGCTCGCGATCACCACGCTGGTGAACATCGTCAGCGTGCGGCTGATGGCGATCACGACGAGCGTCGGCGTCCTCGTGGAGATCATCGGCGTGGCCGTCGTCGTCGTGGCGCTGTTCCTGCTGCCCGGGCGGAGCGCGTCCGTCGTCTTCACGACACAGGGCGCGGCGCCGAGCGACAACCCGTACATCTGGGCCTGGCTGGCGTCCTCGCTGATGGCGGCCTACGTCCTCGTCGGCTTCGACTCGGCCGGAGAACTGGCCGAGGAGACCCATGCTCCGCGCCGCACCATCCCGAAGACCATCGTGCGAGCGGTCGTCGTCTCAGGACTCGGCGGTGCGCTGCTGATCGTCGCGACGCTCGTCTCCGCGCCCAGCCTCACGGACGGGAAGCTCACGGCCGGCGGCATCGCCTGGGTCGTCACCGAACGGCTGGGCCCGGTGCTCGGCCGGCTCATCCTGGTCGCCGTGGTCGTCGCGGTGTTCGCCTGCACCCTCGCGGTGCAGACCTCCGGCTCCCGGATGCTGTACTCGATGGCGCGCGAGCGCTCCCTGCCGTTCTGGCGCACCCTCGCGAAGGTGTCGCCGCGCACCGGGACCCCGATCGCCACCAGCATCGTGGTCGGCGTCGGCGCTGCATTGGCCCTCGCGCTCAACTTCGGCCAGAGCGCGATCTTCACCGCTCTCTCCAGCCTCTGCATCGCCATGCTCTACATCGCCTACCTCGGCGTGACGGTCCCTCTGCTCGTCACCCGGCTCCGGAAGGGCGGGGCCGGGATGCCGTCCGGCGTGGATGAGAGCGGCAAGCGGACATTCACGCTCGGCCGCTGGGGGATCCCGCTGAACATCGTGGCAGTGCTCTACCAGGTCGGGATGATCGTCAACCTCGCCTGGCCCCGCCCGGAGATCTACGACCTCACCGGCAAGACGTGGTGGCTGCAGTGGAGTGCGGTGCTGTTCATCGGCGCCACCCTCGCGGCCGGCTACCTCGTGCACCTGCGCAACCGTGCCCGCGACGGTGCGATCCAGCTGGGGCACCTTCCGGTGACGGCCGAGCTGCCGGTCGTGGCGGAGACGCCGGCGCCGGGAGGCTCGATCGCCGAGTCGCTCGCCTGACACATCGCACCAAGCGCACCACCTGATCGACAGCACGGATAGGAAACCCCGCACCATGCCCTCCCTCGCCGACCTCCACCAGACCGACAGCGTGCGCGCGTCGCAGGCGGACGCCCGGGCCCAGGCCGCCCTGACCTCCGAGCACCGGCCGTTCCGGCCGGCGTCGACGTCGCCGCACATCCCCGACGGTGTCGACCCCGGCGCACTCACCTGGGCGGAGACGGTCGCGCCCGGGGGCTACACCCACAAGGTGCTCGCCCGGGGCACGCGGATCCGCTTCGACGATCCGACCGGGCTCGCGTGCGCCAACGTCGTGCTCTACAACGCGCTGGAGCCGTGGGAGCGGCTCAATGTCGCCGATACGCTCAAGATCCCGTGGCAGGCGTACCTCGGGGAGGGGCATCCGCTGCTCTCCGGCGACGGGCGCATCCTCGCCACGGTCTCGGCGGACACGTCCGGGCGGCACGACGCGTTCTGCGGGACGACGACGGATGCGTTCTCGGCCCGGAAGTACGGATCGTCCGCTCCGCAGGGGCCCTCACCGTCGGGGCGCGCCCTGTTCACGCTCGCGGCGGCGAAGCACGGGCTGACGACCCGGGACCTCCCGCCCAGCGTCTCCTTCTTCCAGGGCGTGCGGGTCGAGGAGGACGGGGCTCTGACGTTCCTCGGCTCGGCCGGTCCCGGGACCTTCGTCGAGCTGATCGCGGAGCTGCCGCTCCTCATCCTGGTTGCGAACGTGCCGCATCCACTCGACCCGCAAGCGGACTACGTCGTCGGGCCGCTGCGCATCCATGCTTTGCGGGGAGCGCCGACCGGCGAGCACGACCCGCGGTTCACCTCCTCGCCCGAGGTGAACCGTGCCTACCTGAACTCGATCGACTACGCGGAGGCGCGAGGACTATGACCATCACCACCACCGTCCGCACCGCGGGCGACCGCGCGCTCCGGACGACCGTCCCCGTCGCTCCGCCCTTCGCCGACGGGACCGTGCTCGACCCGGCCGGCCCTGCCGTCGCCGGAGCCGTCGTCCGGGACGACACCGTCGCTCCCCTCGCTCCCTGGTCGGCGGTCGTCCCAGCCGGTCATGTCCTCACCATCGTGGATGTCGGGGGCAACCAATCGGCGGACTGCCTGATCTACGACGCGCACGACACGGACGAGCGCTATTCGGTGCCGGACACCCTCGCCTGGCAGGGCAACGCCTACATCCGTGAGGGATCCGTCCTCCGGTCGAACCTCGGACACCCGCTGATGACGGTGGTCGCCAACGAGATCGACCGCCAGGACACCATCGGCGGCGCGTGCTCCAAGGAGTCGAACACCCTCCGCTACGGCCAGCACACCGAGTACCAGCACGGTTGCCGCGAGAACTTCCTCGCCGAAGCCTCCCGGTACGGTCTCGGCGCGCGCGACCTCGTCTCGAACCTGAACTGGTTCATGAACGTGCCCGTCGAGGCCGACGGCGCTCTCGGGATCGTGGACGGGCTCTCGGCTCCGGGCAAGCGCGTCGCGATCCGGGCCGAACGGGATGTGCTGGTCATCGTCTCCAACTGCCCCCAGCTGAACAACCCCTGCAACGACTTCAACTGCACGCCGCTGCGGATGATCGTCACCGCACCGACCACCGGAACGGATGCCGCATGAGCGCCTTCGACACCGTCCTGATCGCGAACCGCGGCGAGATCGCCCGGCGGATCATCCGCACCGCCCGCGACCTGGGACTCCGGACGGTCGCCGTGTACTCCGACGCGGACCGGGCCGCCCCGCACGTCCGTGAGGCGGACGAGGCCGTGCGGCTGGGACCAGCGCCCGCACGCGAGTCGTACCTCGACATCGACGCGATCCTCGCGGCCTGCCGCCGCCTGGGCGTCGGCGCCATCCACCCGGGATACGGCTTCCTCTCGGAGAACCTGGACTTCGCCCGGCGGGTCGAACAGGAGGGCCTCGCGTTCATCGGGCCGACCCCCGGCCAGATCGCCGCCTTCGGCCAGAAGCACACCGCCCGGGAGCTCGCATCCCTCGCCGGGGTCCCGATGCTCGAGGGCACGGGCCTGCTCGTCGACGCCGACGAGGCCGTCGCCGCCGCCGAGCGGATCGGCCTGCCGGTCATGCTCAAGGCCACCGGCGGCGGGGGCGGCATCGGCATGCACGCCTGCAGCACCGTGGAGGAGGTGCGCGAGGCATTCGACCGGGTCACCCGGCTCGGCGAGAAGAACTTCGGCTCGGCCGGCGTCTTCCTCGAGCGGCTCGTGCGACCCGCGCGGCACGTCGAGGTGCAGCTGTTCGGCGCCGGCGACGGGAGGGTGGCCGTCATCGGCGACCGCGACTGCTCCCTGCAGCGCCGCAACCAGAAGGTGATCGAGGAGGCGCCGGCGCCGGCGCTCCCCGATCGCATCCGGCGGCAGCTGCACGAGTCGGCGCAGGCGCTCGCCGCCTCCGTGGACTACCGGTCGGCCGGCACCGTCGAGTTCGTGTACGACCCGCTGCGCGAGGAGGCGTCCTTCCTGGAGGTCAACACCCGCCTGCAGGTCGAGCACCCGGTGACGGAGGAGGCGTACGGCGTCGACCTCGTCGAGCTCATGCTGCGGCTCGCCCGCGACGGCGCCGACGGAGTCGACCCGGCGATCTTCACGACGGCCTTCGAGGCCTCCGGATCGGCGTTCGAGGCGCGCGTCTACGCGGAGGACCCCTCGAATCACGGGCTCCCGAGCTCCGGGCTGGTCACGCAGGCCGTCTTCCCGGGGTTCGGCGCTCCTGCGCTGAGCGGCGTGCGCGTCGACGGCTGGATCGAGACCGGGCTCGACGTGTCGCCGTACTACGACCCGATGCTCGCCAAGGTGATCGCTGCCGGCCCGACCCGCGAGGATGCGCTCGACCTGTTGCGGGAGGGACTGGATGCGAGCCGCGTCGACGGAGTCGTCACGAATCTCGGCCTGCTCCGCTCGCTGACGGACGACCTGACGTTGCGCTCGGCCACCCACTCCACGTCGACCCTCGACGTCACCGCCGACCCCGATCCCCGCATCGAGGTGATCGAAGCGGGCGCGATGACGACCGTGCAGGACCTCCCCGGCCGGGTCGGCTACTGGCAGATCGGCGTGCCCCCGAGCGGCCCGATGGATGCGGTCTCGCTCTCCGAAGCGAACCTCGCCGTCGGCAACCCGGCCGGTGCGCCGGCCCTCGAGATCACGGCAACCGGCCCGACGCTCCGCTTCACGGCGCCGACCCTCATCGCCCTCGCCGGTGCGCCCATCCCGGCTCTCCTCGACGGCGAGCCGGTCGGGCTGTGGGAGCCGATCGCTGTCCCCGCCGGCTCGACGCTCGAACTCGGGGCGACGGCCGGGCCGGGCTTGCGCACGTACCTCGCCGTGCGCGGCGGCATCGACGTTCCCCTGTACTTGGGGAGCGCCTCCACCTTCACCCTCGGCGGGTTCGGCGGACATGCCGGCCGCGCGCTCCTCCCCGGCGACGTGCTGCGCCCCGGGTCCCCGGACTCGGATGCGCCGCATCCCGCGCTCCCGGCGGGCACCCGGCTCAGCACCGTGCCGGGCCCGACCCCGCTCGACCGCCGTCCGGCGCTCACCTCCACGTGGCAGATCGGCGTGACCGAGGGACCGCACGGCGCCCCCGAGTTCTTCACCCGGCGCGACCTCGACGAGTTCTACGCGACGGATTACGAGGTCCATTACAACTCCGCCCGCACGGGCGTGCGGCTGATCGGCCCTCAGCCGGAATGGGCGCGCAACGACGGCGGGGAGGCGGGCCTCCATCCCTCGAACATCCACGACACCCCGTATGCCGTCGGGGCGATCGACTTCACGGGCGACACGCCCATCATCCTGGGGCCGGACGGCCCCTCCCTCGGCGGGTTCGTCTGCCCCGCCGTCGTCGCGAGCGGCGAGCTGTGGAAGCTCGGGCAGCTGCGGCCGGGCGACACGATCCGGTTCGTGCCCGTCCGGGAGGCGGACGCGGCGGCCCTCGTCGAGCGGCGGGCCGCGACGGCACTCCTCTCCGCGGGCGGCGGGGCGGGCGGCTCCGCGGGCGGCGACGGCGACGACGGCGTGATCGGCCGGTCGGAGGCGACGGACACCCGGCCGAGCGTCACCTACCGCCGCGACGG
Organism: Leifsonia sp. CL147; assembly: GCF_900114565.1. Taxonomy (GTDB): domain Bacteria; phylum Actinomycetota; class Actinomycetes; order Actinomycetales; family Microbacteriaceae; genus Leifsonia. The sequence continues at coordinate 26,440 of NZ_FOTM01000026.1, read as the reverse complement.
GGACGACAACGTGCTCGTCGAGTACGGCGACATGACCCTCGACCTGGGACTTCGGATGCGCATCCACGCGCTGATGACGACCCTCCAGTCGAACCTGCCCCCGGGCGTCCTGGAGCTGACGCCCGGCATCCGCTCGCTCCAGATCCACACCGACTCCTCCGTGCTGAAGGCGACGGCGCTGGCCGGGCTGCTGCGGGAGATCGAGGCCGAGATCCCGCCGACGACCGAGCTCGTGGTGCCCTCCCGGACCGTGCGCCTCCCCCTCTCGTGGGACGACCCGGCCACGCACCTCGCCATCGAGCGCTACATGAACGGTGTGCGCAGCGACGCGCCGTGGACACCCTCCAACATCGAGTTCATCCGCCGGGTCAACGGCCTGGACTCCGTGGATGACGTCTACCGCACGGTCTTCGATGCCAGCTACCTGGTGCTCGGGCTCGGCGACGTCTACCTGGGGGCTCCGGTGGCCACGCCGCTGGATCCCCGGCACCGGCTCGTGACGACCAAGTACAACCCGGCGCGGACGTGGACCGCCGAGAACTCGGTCGGGATCGGCGGCGCGTACCTCTGCGTCTACGGCATGGAGGGACCGGGCGGCTACCAGTTCGTCGGCCGCACGGTCCAGGTCTGGAACCGCTTCCGCCGCGGCGGGCTGTTCGCCGAGAGCCCGTGGGCGCTGCGGTTCTTCGACCGGATCGAGTGGTACCCGGTCAGCGCGGACGAACTTCTGGAGCTCCGGGCCGAGACGGATGCGGGACGCGGCGACGTCGAGACCGTGGACGGCACCTTCGCGATCGCCGAGCACGAGGCGTTCCTCGCGGCGAACGCCGACTCGATCGCGGAGTTCCGCGCGCGTCAGACGACGGCGTTCGAGGCCGAGAAGGCGCGGTGGCGGGCGTCGGGCGAGTTCGACCGTCAGCAGCAGACCGCGGTCGCCGCGGCGGTGGACGAGATCGTCGTGCCCGACGGCTCCATCCCGGTCTCGGCGCCGTTCACCTCGACGGTCTGGCAGATCTCGGTGGAGCCGGGCACGCCCGTCCGGGCCGGCGACCGCCTCATGGCGTTGGAGGCCATGAAGATGGAGTCCCCGGTCGTGGCGCCCATCGACGGCGTCGTCTCCGGCGTCTACGCGTCGGCGGGCGATCAGGTCGCGCCCGGCCAGATCCTCCTCTCGATCGGAGCCCACGAATGAGTTCGCTGCTGAGGGTCCGCGAGGCGTATGCGCGCCTCCGCGCCGCCGACCGCCCCGAGATCTGGATCGAGCTGCGCGAAGAAGAGGATGCGGCCGCCGCAGCCGCCGAGGTGGATGCGCGCGTCGCCGCGGGCGAGTCCCTCCCGCTCGCGGGACTCGTCGCCGCGGTCAAGGACAACATCGACGCCGCGGGCTTCGCGACCACCGCCGGCTCGCCGAGCTTCGCCTACCGGCCGGAGCGCGATGCGACGGCCGTGGCACGGCTCCGCGCGGCCGGCGCCGTCGTCATCGGGAAGACCAACCTCGACCAGTTCGCGACCGGGCTGGTCGGGACGAGGAGCCCGTACGGCGCGGTCCGCAACGCCTGGGATCCCGAGCGGATCTCCGGCGGCTCGAGCTCCGGCTCCGCCGTGGCGGTGGCGCTCGGCATCGTCGACCTCGCCCTCGGAACGGACACCGCCGGGTCGGGCCGCGTGCCCGCCGCGCTCAACGGGATCGTCGGCGTCAAGCCGACCCGCGGCCTCGTCCCCGCGACCGGCGTGGTGCCCGCGTGCCGCAGCCTCGACTGCGTCACGGTGTTCGCGCGTGACCTGGCGCTCGCCCGCCGGGCCGCAGAACTCCTGGCGGGAGACGACGGCCTCGACCCGCTCGCCCGCCGGCCGGCGGAGGTGGCCGCGAGAACGGTCGACGCCCTGCGCGCCCGGCCGCGGGTCGCCATCCCCACCGCTCCGCACCTCACCGGGCTGGCTCCGGACTGGGTGGAGGCGTTCCGCGCGGCGGTCGCGCAGTTCGCCGCATCCGGGGTCGAGATCGTCGAGGTCGACATCGAGCCGCTGCTCGCCGCCGCGAGCCTCCTCTACGAGGGCGCCTTCGTCGCAGAGCGCTACGCGGCGGTCGGAACCCACCTCGAGGCGCGCCGCGACCTGATCGGCGGCGACCTCGATCCCTCGGTCGCGCAGATCATCCTGGGGGGAGCATCCAGAACGGCCGTCGAGCTGTTCCAGGACCGCGAGCGGCTGGACCGGCTCGCTCTTCAGGCGCGTGGCGCCCTCGACGGCTGCGACGCCCTGCTGACCCCGACGACCACGTGGCATCCGACGCTCGCCGAGGTGGCCGCGGATCCCCTCGGCGCGAACAGCCGGATGGGCCGCTTCACCAACTTCGCGAACCTCCTCGACCTGTGCTCGCTCGCCGTCCCGGCGGGCTCCGTGGCGGGGCTTCCGTTCGGCGTCATGCTCACGGCCGATGCGTTCCACGACGGGGTGATCGCACGGATCGCCGAACGCCTGCTTTCGCCCGCCGTCGACCTGCTCGTCGTGGGCGCGCACCTCACCGGTCAGCCGCTCAATGCGCAGCTCGTCGCGGCCGGCGGCTCGTTCGCCGGATCGGTCACGACGAGTGCCGAGTACCGGCTGTTCGCCCTCGACACGGCGCCGGCGAAGCCCGGGATGCTGCGCGTGCGCTCCGGAGGCGCCGCGATCGCGGGAGAGCTCTGGAGGCTGCCCGCCGCCGGCTTCGCCCGATTCGTGGACGCGCTGCCCTCGCCGATGGCGATCGGCCGGGTGACGCTCTCCGACGGCCGGGTCGTCGCGGGGTTCCTCTGCGAACCGGTCGCCGCTGAGGGTGCCGTCGACATCACCGCGTCCGGCGGCTGGCGCGCGTGGCTGGCGGAGGCGTCCACCGGGCGCGAGACGGTGTCAGAATCGATGGCATGAGTTCGTCGACCGTCAGCCAGAGCAGACCGGGCCGGCCCCGCGCCGAGGCGGGCACCTCCGAGGCGGCGACCTCCGGGCTGCCGGCTCGGGAGCAGATCCTGGATGCGGCCGCGGCCCTCTTCGTCGAGTCCGGGTTCTCGGGCACCTCGACGCGCGCGATCGCCGACCGGGTGGGCATTCGCCAGCAGTCGCTGTACTACCACTTCGCGGGCAAGGACGAGATCCTCGTCGAGCTGCTGAGCAACTCCGTCCGGCCGAGCAACGAGTTCGTCCGCATCATCGAGTCGCACGTCTCGCTCGGGGCGGACGGCGGGGACGACAGGCGCGCAGCCGCCGCCGGGGCTTTATATGCCCTCGCGAGCATGGATGCCGCGACGCTGCGTGCGACCCCGCACAACATCGGCGTCCTGTACCTGCAGCCCGAGATCCAGGACGAGCGCTTCGACGCCTTCCGGGCGGAACGCGCCAGGCTCCGGGAGGCGTACGGACGCCTCGGGGCCGCAGCCGCGCATGCCGAAGTGGCCGCGGTGCTGGACGAGCGGCACCTGGGCACGCTGCTCATCCAGCTCGCGGAGGTCGTCATCCAACTCCGCAGCGAAGGCGACGCGGATCCGGCCGACGACGACACGATCGCCGCGTCCTGCCTCCGCGTCCTCGGGCTGACGACCCCCGAGATCGAGGCGGCCCGCGTCGAGGCGGAGGAGCTCATCGCCCGCTGCGCCGGGTGATTGCGCCGATTCGGAATGTCTGCGGCCGGGCGAGCAACGGCATACGTTCCAAACAGCAGCAGACACCGTCCGGCCGTCGGCCGGGCGGGCCCTACTCGAAAACGCCCGCCCGGGCGGCCTCGACGAAGGTCGCGTAATCCTGCTCCGCCTGGGCGGCGTACGCATGGGCCCACTCGGCCGCCGCGCGCACGAAGGAGCCTCCCGTGCCCACGTATCCCGCGACGAACTTCGCCTTCGGCGAGCGCGCGTGCGCCCGTGCGAGCACGGTGGCGCACGCCTGGGCGTACTCGCTGAACTGCGTGGCGTTCATGTCCGCGATCTCGAACGACGCGTTCCGGTTGCGGAACATCCGCATGTAGAAGCTGTACCCCTCCACGGTGAGGTAGCCGAGGAACGGGTCGGACACCGCCTGCAGGATGCGCTGGCACCCGACCACGCGGTACCCCTGATGCTCCGCGAGGATCACCGGGTCGAGGTAGCCCGCGACGGGCGCGATCCCGCCGAACTCCTGGACGACCGAGGCGCTGGCCTCCTTCAGCTGGAGGATCAGGATGTCGCCGGTGGCGTCTCCGAGGGCGATGATGAAGCACCGCGTTCCCACACTGCCCACCCCGACCACGCGCCGGGCGACATCCAAGACGGTGTACTGGGAGAGCATCAGGGCGATGTTCGTCGGGACCGTCGCGCGGTACGCCTCGAACACCTGGTCCACGATCACCCGGATCTCCGGCTCCAGCCGGGTGAGCACGGGCGGGTTCTCCACGAACTGCAGCCCCTCACCGCGTTCGACCAGGGTGTGGCTGGCGACATGCTCGCTGGTCCGCTTCTCCGACTCCTTCAGGGTGTGCTTGATCATCCGCTCGCTGTCCCGGCTCAGGATCCGCCGGTCGGCCATGCTGGTGATGCGGAAGTAGCGCCGGTACAACGACGACTCGAGCGCCTCGCCCAGTGCGTTGCGGTACATCGCGGATGCCGAAAGCACGATCGAACGGAGGTCTGAACGGCCGATCCCGAGCGAGCGACCGGCGAGGACGACGCTCGTCAGCATCCGTTTGACGTCCCACTCGAAGGGGCCGACGGCCGCCTCATCGAAGTCGTTGATGTCGAAGACCATGGAGCTCTCGGGCGACCGGTAGATTCCGAAGTTGCTGATGTGAGCGTCGCCGCAGAGCACGACATCCCCACCCGCGGTCGGCGCGCCGGCCAGGTCGGCGGCCTGGATCGCCGCCGTTCCCCGGTAGAACGCGAACGCGGATGCGCTCATCCGCTCCACGCGCAGGGCGATCAGCGCCGGGAGGCGGTCCTCGTGCTGCCTGCGCAGGACCCCGAGCGGATCGCGTCCCGGCGGAGGCGTGAAGTCGGCCTGGCTGGACCGCGGAACCTGCGAGCGGGCCGCGTGTCCGGCATCGTACAGCTCCTTCTCGTCGAGCGGGGTCGCGATCGTCGTCATGACGCACCTCCTGGGTGGCGCTCATGCTAGCTCCCGCCGACACGGCCCCGATAGACCGTTCCCGGAGATCCCGGACGGACGGAATCACCGGCGATTTCGCGGGCTCGCAGCCGGCAGACAGACGTCGTAGCGGCCTCTTCAGATTACGGACCGAATAGCGGCCATGAAAGTCATTGACGTGCGGAACGCGTGTCAGCATGGTGACCTTAGCCGAGGCGGCGGTCCAGCCGTTGCGCCGCGGCCAGTTCTCAGAGAACGGAGTCGCAACGGTGCGGAAATCGAAACAGGGGATGTGGATCGGGCCATTGGCGCTGCTGATGGCCTTCGGGTTCTCCGTGCCGGCCGCGAACGCCGCGACGGGTACCGCGAGCGTGAGCATCAGCCCGTCCACTGCGACGATCGCGGCGGGCGGCTCCGAAACCTACACGCTGAGCGTGACCTGCAGCGTGACCGGCGGATGCGACGCGACGACCGTGACGTTCCCTACGACGACGATCGCCGGCGATGGCGCCACCACCGATTTCGGATCGTGGTTCGGCGGCTCTTCGTGCGCGACGGTGACGAAGACCGTTTCGGGCGGCACCGTGACCTACGCCTACGGGAACGTCTCGACCGGTACCTCGCAGTGCACGATCGCGGTCACGGCCCCGTACTACACGACCCTGAACGGAACCGTCGCGACCCTCACGCCGACGATCGCCGGCACCGGCTTCGCCTCCGCCACCGGAAGCCCCTCCACCCTGACCGTGACGGCTGCCAAGAGGGCCGGCATCGTCAAGAACGGTCCGGCGCAAGTCGGTACGGGGGCCCAGCTCAGATACCTGTTGGACATCCAGTGCGGAGGCCCGGGCTCGCTCGGGACATCGGCGTACGCCTTCACCGACACCCTCCCGGCGAACTTCACCTATCAGAGCTTCACGACCTCGCTTCGCGACGTCAACAACAACGACGTCGGCGGCACGCCGCCCGGGACCATCGCCTACGACGCGCCCACCCGCACCTTCTCCTACTCCGACCCGGGCGGCACGACCTGTCAGATCGGCTCCGCCCAGGGCTGGGACATCTACGTCACGGGAACGGCTTCGACCGGCGGCGTGCCCGATGCTCCGGGCGACACCATCGTCAACACCGCGAGTGCGTCATGGACCTACCTCGACGGAACGACCGGCAGCCAGTCCTCCACACTGACCACCTCGGTGGTGTCGCCGGTTCCCAACCCCTTCCTGGGCAAGGCCGGCAAGGGTCAGACTCTGCCGAACGCGGGGTTCTACACCTTCAATGGAGTGACGTACCCGTACACGTATCCCGGCGACTGGAACCGCAGCGGGCAGTCCGTCCAGTACCCGATCACCGTGACCACCGTGGGGACCAGCGCCGGAGTGGACTTCGCCGTCCAGGACCCGGTGCCGTGCCTGACCGACTTCGCCGGCGGCGTGTACTCCTCGCAGCCGCCGGGCGGTCCTTTCTGCACGGCACCGGCTTTCATTCCGACGGTGATCGTCTCGAGCGGATTCACCCCGGCCGTTTCCGATTCGATCTCGGTGGTGCACACCGACGGCAGTACGTCGAGCATCCCGTTCACGGCCGGGACCGGCTGGGTGATCCCGGCATCCCCGGCGGTGGCGGAAATCGACATCCCGCAGTTCGCCGAGGAGGGCGGAAACTCGGCCACGACGATGCAGTTCGTGGTCAAGGGCTACGCGGCGCCGACGGTGGCCACCACATCCCTGCTGACGAACACGGCCACGGCCGACGCCTTCCTGGTCGGCTCGAGCACGCCGCTGGTGTCGACCGAGACGGCGAAAGCGAGCGTCATGGTCGTCAGCGCCGCCGAGCCGTCCGGAACGGTGTTCGCTCCGGGGATCAACGGCGGCTACAACGGGACCGGGACGTGCACCGAGAACATCAACCCGTACAACAACCTCGAGATCGCGGCCGCCCCCTCTCAGCCCATCTACGTCGATTACCTCGCTCCGGCGGGCGCGACGGTCACAAGCGGTGTCACGCAATCGTGGAGCTTCACGCCCACCGACGGAACAGTGGGCTCGGTGGTCATTGCACCCTCCCAGGCGGCGACCGTCACCCCGAACGTCAACGGGACCGGCCGAACGCTGTACGAGTGGGTGATCCCGGCGAGCGTCATCCCGCAGCCGGGCGACTACCTCCTCGGTGTCAGCAGCCGTCTCCAGGTGAACCTGGGCGTCGGTTGCGCCGGCATCTACCAGAACGACATCACTGCCGGCTATGGCGCCCCGATCGCCGGCTGCGACAGCGGCACCAGCATCACCCCGCCCTCGAACCCGACGGCCGACTCCGACCTCGATTTCACTGGCGCGCCCCTCTCCCGCAACTACTGCGGCGGGTCCTTCCCGCTGACGGTCGCGTCCGTCAACCCCGCATTCTCGGTGGATAAGACGGTGCAAGGAAATCTGGATGCCGCACCGGTGTCGGCCGGGGGCATCGGGAATGTGAGCCCGGCCGGCGGAACCGCCACGTACGACCTGACCTTCACCAACACGGGTCAGTCGAACCTGACCGATCCCGTGATCTACGACCTGCTGCCTGCCGTCGGCGACACCTTCGCGACGTCGGCGTCGCCGCGCGGATCGCAGTTCCCGGTGACGCTCACCGGAGTCGGGACGGTGCCTGCGGGTGTGACGGTGTCGTACTCGACGGCGGCGAACCCCTGCCGACCGGAGGTACTGGCCGTCAACCCGGGCTGTGTGAACGACTGGACCACGACGCCACCCTCCCCCCTCTCGTCGGTCACTGCGCTGAAGTTCGCCTACACCGGAACCGTCGACGTCTCCGGAGGAGCCGGCCCCGACAGCTTCTCCATCCCGTACACCGTCTCAACCCCGACGACCACGCCCGGCGCCGTCGCGTGGAACACCGTGGGCACGACGGCTCGCGCCGGCACGACGGCGATGCCCCCGGCCGAGTCCTCGCGCACCGGCCTTCAGGCGGACGACGCCGCCCCGGTGATCGTGAAGACCGTCGCCTCCCCGGCCACACCGGTCAGCGCCGTCGGACAGGTGGTCACCTACAGCTTCGCGGTGACCAACACCACCGCGGTTCCCCTGACCGATGTCTTCGTGGACGACGCTCAGCTGGCGCCCGCGGGCGCGCTGGCCTCGCCGCCGGCCTGCCAGGCTCTGAGCAGCCCCGCCGGCACCTGCTCGGGCGCATCCACGACCCTGGCACCGGGCCAGACGGCCACCTTCACCGCGACCTATGCCGTGACCCAGGCCGACCTCGACCACGGCGAGATCCAGGATGCGGCCACCGCGACCGGCACGCCGCCGACGGGCGGGACGATCACATCGCCGATCTCGACGGCCACCGTACCGGTCGACCAGGCACCGGCCCTGACCCTGGTCAAGTCCGCTTCGCCGTCCGCGCCGTCGTCGTACGTGGCAGGTCAGGCGATCACCTACACCTTCGCGATCACCAACACCGGCAACGTCTCGCTGGCCGACGTGACGGTCGACGAGACCGCGTTCACCGGCTCCGGGACGGTGTCGCCCATCACCTGCCCGACCACGACGTTGTCCCCCGGAGAACAGGAGAGCTGTACGGCGACCTACACGCTGACGCAGGCGGACGTGGATCGCGGCTCGGTCAGCAACACGGCCGACGTGACCTACGCTCCACCGGGAGGCGCGACCGCAAGCTCGCAGCCGTCCTCGGCTGTCGTGCCGGTGGCCCAGGCGCCGGCACTGACCCTCACCAAGTCGGCGAGTCCCACCACGGTGTCCGCCGCCGGGCAAACGGTCGCGTACGACTTCACGGTGACCAACACCGGCAACACGGACCTGTCGGACGTGACGGTGACGGAGACCAGCTTCACGGGCTCGGGAACCGTCCCGGCTGCGACCTGCCCCGAGCCGGTCCTCGCGCCGGGCGCCTCAGAGGTCTGCACGGCGACCTATACGGTGACCCAGGCGGATGTCGACGGGGGCTCGGTCAGCAACACGGCCACCGCGACCGGGACCCCGCCGACCGGTGACCCGGTCACCACGCAACCGTCCACAGTCGTCGTTCACGCTGCCGCGACGCCGAGCCTGACGCTCCTCAAGAGAGCGAGCGCGACGGAGCTCGGGCTGGCCGGAGAGGTCATCACCTACACCTTTGCCATAACAAACACCGGCAATGTGACGCTCTCCGGCATCATGGTGACCGAGACGAGCTTCAGCGGCACAGGCACGATTCCCGCCGTCACCTGCCCGAGCCCGACGCTCGCGCCCGCTGCCGCGGAGAGCTGCACCGCGACCTACATTGTGACGGAAGCCGACGTCGCCGCCGGGCTGACGAACACGGCGGTCGCCAGCGCAACGCCACCGGGCTCCACCACCCCGATCGACTCGAACGCCTCCACTGCCGCGATTTCCGCCGCTCCCGGTGGGAGCCCGCTTCCGGCCGTCAGCGCTCAACCTCCGACCGCCACCGTCTCGGCGGGTGGCCAGCTCGCCGAGACAGGGATTGCCATCACACCGCTGCTGTGGATTGCGGAAGTGCTTGTGCTCCTCGGCGCCGCGCTCGTCGCGGTGGTCGTCGCTCGCCGGAGGTTCCGGCTGTGACGAGGGGACGCGACCACGCCTGACCGGCGGTCGGCGCAGGCCCGGTCGACCGCCTGTTCGAAACGTGTGCGGCGGCGCGAGCAACCGCACACGTTTCGAGTCGCCGCAGACACCATCCGTCCATCGGGGCCGGGATTGGAAGGAGATCGGATGTCGAATCTCCTTCGAATGGCAGTACTGAAGGAGATTCGAACGCGACCCGTTCGAATCTCCTCCGGACTCACGGGTCGATCTCGGAGGTGCCGGGCACGCCGGCCTTCCGCTCGAGAAGCTCTTTCAGCTCGGCGATGTCGCGGCGGAGCTCCTCGATGTGCTGGCGGGTGACGTTCTCCTGGCGGGCCTCACGTGCACCGACGTTCTGCACCAGCCACGAGGAGAGGGCGGCGGCGACCGTGGCGATGATGCCGATCCCGCCGAGCATCAGTGCGACCGCGATCAGCCTGCCGGTGAGGGTGATCGGGACGATATCGCCGTACCCGACGGTGGTGATGGTGACGCAGGCCCACCAGAGGGCCTGCCCGAAGCTGTGGATGGGGGAGCTTGCGACGTTCTGTTCCACATCCAGGACCGCCAGAGCGGCCATGACGACGATGACCGTCCCGTAACTGCCCACGTAGAGCAGGACCCGGCCGCGGAACGCGGATCCCGCGAACCTGTGGAACAGGCGGACCATCGCGAGGAGCCGGAGCAGGCGAAGAGGCCGCAGCACCGGCAGGATGACGATGAAGAGGTCGAGCAGGTGTGTCCAGAACCAGCGCCAGCGGTGCGAAGCCAGGGAGAGGTTCACGACGTAGTCGATCGCGAACATGATCCAGGCCGCCCACATGACCGCTTCTTGTACCTGGTCTTTCGCGCTGGGGATGTCCGCGAGAACGCTCCAGGCGTACGCGATGAGGAAGGCGAGCGCCGCGAGGACGAGCGGCCATTCGGTGAGGCGCTGCCAGCGCTCCTGCGTGAGCTTCCGCGCGTGGTCACCGGGCAGGCTGGACACGTTCCGGTTCCTCGCTGGTCACGCAGCGATGGTAAGGCCCGTGGAGGACACTAGCCCGGCAGCGCGCCGTACACCTCGTCGGTCACCGGCTCGAGCCATTCGTTGCTCACGTCGTCGCCCGGCGTGATGAAGGCGAGGTGGGAGAACCAGGAGCCCGCCTTCGCGCCGTGCCAGTGCTTCGTGCCGGCGGGGACGTGGATGGCCGCGCGAAGGGCTGGTCGAAGTCGGCCGCGGTCATCTGTGCTCCTCCCGCATCGCGCTCGTTGCGCTCGTCGTGTTCGTCGCGCTCGTCGCCGGCTCGCTGGCTGCCCAGGACGCGAGCAGCCGCATGGCGTCCTCGGAGGCCGAGCCCGGTTCGGCGGTGTAGATCGTCATCGTGAGACCGGGGTCGCCCTCCAGCTGCATGCCCTCATACGCGAGGGTCAGGTCTCCGACGACGGGGTGGTGGAAGGATTTGAACCCGGAGCCGTGATGGCGGACGTTGTGGGCGCCCCACCGGGTCCGGAAGTCGGCGCTGCGGGTGGAGAGCTCCCCGATCAGGTCGTGCAGCTCTTTGTTGTGCCGGTCTCGAGTGGCCTCGGTGCGGAGGATCGCGACGACGATGTCGGCGGAGCTCTCCCAGTCCGGGTAGAACTCCAGCGCACGCGGATCGAGAAACAGGTGCCGGGCGATGTTGGGGCCCTGTCCGGGCACGCCGTAGAGCTCGGTGTAGAACGCACGCGCCAGTGGGTTCACCGCCAGCAGGTCCATCCGCCCGTTGCGGACGAACGCGGGCCCCGCGGTCACCGCTTCGAGCGCCCACTGGAGTCCGGGATGCGGCTTCCAGCCGGTCGCGCTGCGCCGCTTCGGCGGCCGGGCGACGGGGCTTGCGGCCTGGGCGAGGTCGAACAGGTGCGCCCGCTCCGCATCGTCGAGCAGGAGTGCTCGGGCGAGGCTGTCGAGCACCTGCGGGGATGCGCCGCTGATCGCGCCGCGCTCCAGCCGCGTGTAGTACTCCACGCTCATCCCGGCGAGCGTTGCGACCTCGCTGCGGCGCAGGCCCGCAACACGCCGGTTCGTGCCGGCAGGCAGGCCGACCTGCTCGGGCGTGACCCGGGCGCGACGGGTGGTGAGGAACTCCCGGACCTCCGCTGGATCGTCCATAACAGCATGTTAGGTTTCGCCGGCAGCAGGAGGGAGTCACCGCCAGTACCACCAATGATGCGGCCTCCCTGCCCGGGGGCATCCCGTGATCATCTTGAACCGGCCCACGACCAGCCGGAGATGGAGACCGCATGCCCGCCCTCATCATGGACGCCCCTCGAGCGACCCGCGTCTCCCGCCGTCTCCCGCTGCTGGTCTACGTGCTCGCCTCCGGCACGTTCCTGATGCTGACGACGGAGTTCGTGATCGCCGGGATCCTCCCGGAAGTGGCCGCCTCGCTGCAGACCTCGCTCGCGGACGCAGGAAGCCTGATCACCGTCTTCGCCGTCGGGATGATCATCGGCGCTCCGCTGATGACGCTGCTGACCGTGCGGCTGCCGAACCGGATCACCCTCATCCTCGCGCTGCTGGTCTTCGTGGCCGGACACGTCCTGGTGGCCCTCAGCTCGGACTTCACCGTGCTCCTGGTCGCCCGCTTCGTCACCGCCGTGGCCACCGGAGCGTTCTGGGCCGTGGCCGCGATCGTCGCGACGCGCGCCTCAGGCGCGGCATCGGGTGCACGGGCCATGGGCGTGGTGGGCGCAGGCGGCGCGCTGGCGACGGTGCTCGGTGTGCCCCTCGGCGCGTTCATCGCCCAGGCCGTCGGCTGGCGCGGAACCTTCTGGGCACTCGCGATCGCCGCAGCCGCGGTCGGCCTCCTGGTCGCATGGGTCCTGCCCACGGACTCCCCCGGGCAGGGGCGCGGTCCGATCCGCTCCTCGCTGGACGGGTTGCGCTCCGGACGGCTCTGGCTGGCACTTCTCGCGTGTCTCACCACCAGCGGCGGTGTCCTCGCGGCATACTCCTACATCGCGCCGATCCTCACCGACCAGGCCGGCATCCCCGCCCGCTTCGTCCCGCTCGTCCTCACCGGATTCGGGATCGGCTCCTTCGCCGGAACGCTCCTCGGCGGACGATTCGGCGACGCGCACCCGGGCCTGGTCACCATCCTCACTCCCGCCGTGTCCACGGTGCTCATCGCGCTCATCGCAGTGACCGCCGCCTCGGCGCCGATGGTGATCCTGGTCGTCCTCCTCGGACTGTCCGGGCTCAGCGCCAACGGCGTACTCATCCATCTCGCCGTCCGTCACGCCGGTCACGCCGCACCGATGGGATCCGCTCTCGCTGTCTCCGCCTTCAACGCAGGCACCGCGATCAGCACCCCGATCGCCGGCGCCACGCTCTCCACCTCGCTCGGCATCCACGGACCGTCCGTCGTCGGTGCGATCATCATCGCGCTGACCCTGCTCCCGACGATCGCCCTCGCCGTCCGAAATGGGTGGCGTCTCCATGGCGCCCATCCCGACGTGGTGCGACCGAAGCCTGAGGCGATGAGGTGCCGATGAATCGTGTCGTCTCCCCATCGAGTCGGGTCGGGGAAGGTCGTGATGGTGGGGTGCTGCTGGGGTGGCGCTACGCGGAAGGTCCGGCAATTGGGGGCTGAGAAACCTCGCTCAGCCCCCAATCGCCCGTGCGCTATCGGGACGGAATCCAGATGCGCATCGACGAGGGGCCCCGCTCAGCCCACTCGTGGTACGGGATCAGGGCGACAGAGGACTCATCCCCGAAGGCGCCCGAATCGTGTTCTCCGTACGGCCAGGGTTCGGCGGGATCGACGCGGCGCGCGGCGCGTACCACCACGCGGTCGCCGATATCCTGTGGCGGCGTCGACGAGTCGACCACGACATCAGAGACGTCGCGCCAGCCCGTCGGCAGGTCGTTCGACTCGAGCGCATACACCACTGGGCCACGCTCGACGGCGACCGATCCTCGCACCGCGTCGATCCTCGCATCCGGGCTCGTAAAGCGAGGAGTCATCGGAAGGTCCAGTGTGATGGTGTCCCCGGCGGTGAATCGACGCCTGACGCGTGCGTAACCCGGCCCGACGTCCTCGGCGCTGCCATTCACGGTCAACTGCGCTCCGCCGGCCCAGCTCGGAACACGAAGTCGCAACGTCCACTCCTCGGTGGCGTCGCGCATGACGCGGACGTTCACCGACCCGGAACGCGGATAGTCCGTCTCGATCGCGAGCGCGACCTCCTCGCCGTTGTCCAGAAGCGTGGTGATGGACGCGGGAGCGAACTGATGGATCTGCACGCCGTCCGCATCCGCCGTTGCAATGTACGCGTCGAGGCTCGCCAGCGTGCGCGCGACGTTGGGTGGGCAACAAGAGACCTCGAACCACGGGGCCCGCAACGACGCCTCCGCGCGCGGTGAGACCGTATCGGGGTCGGCGGCTTCGCCCGGCGTACGGCGGTGCAGGGTGTTCGCGTAGTAGAACGCCGTCCCGTCGGCGGACGGAGAAGTCGCGACCACGTTGAACAGCGTGCGCTCGATCAGGTCGCCGTATCGGTTGCCCCCGGTGGCCAAGAGCATCCGCCAGCTGAACTGTACGGAGGCGATCGCGGCGCACGTCTCCGAGTAGGCGCGGTCCGGCGGCAGCTCGAAGTCGTCGCCGAACGCCTCGTCCTGGTGGTGGGAGCCTTGGCCGCCGGTCACGTAGGTGCGTCGCGCCACCGTGTTGTCCCACTGCGTCGTCAAGGCGCCGAGCAGTTGGGTGTCGCCGGTCTCGGTCGCTACGTCCGCTGCGCCCGACGCGAGATAGTTGGCACGCACCGCGTGACCGCGCATCACCTCGGCCTGACGGATGGGCATGTCGTCCTGATAGTAGGAGCGACCCCATTCGATGTCCGGCAGGGTCCCAGTGCCTCGACGTTCGATGAAGAGGCGCGCCTGCTCGATGTACCGGTTGTCACCGGTGGCCCGGCCCAGCTCGACAAGAGCGGTCTCGACCTCGGCGTGACCGCACACGGACTGAATGCCGTCAGCTCCGAACACCTCGCAGATCAGATCGGCGAATCGCACAGCGATCTCGATGAGGCCGTCGTCGCTGCCCGGTCGAGTACGGATGCGAGCGACAGCGGCTTGGAAGAGGTGGCCGGCGCAATAGAGTTCGTGTCCCCAGGCGAGGTCCGACCACCGTGGGTCCTGCGTGGGCCGGCCGAAGTTCGTGTTGAGGTACCCGTCCGGTTCTTGAGCCGCGGCCAAGCGGGTGACCGTGTCGCGGAACTGCTTCTCCAGGTGCGGATCGTCGTCACGGCCCAGTTGCCACGCGACAGCCTCGAGGTACTTGTACACCTCCGAGTCCGAGAACTCGCGGCCCCGGCGATTGTCGGATGTGAGCGTTCCGGCAGCCGCGAGATCGAAGTTGGGGAGCCATCCCTCGCGCTCGAGCCAATGCGAGATGTGAGGGAGGGTTCCTGTCACATTCACGCTCTGCATGCGCGACCAGAATCCACCGGTGATACGGACTTCTCCGAGCCCCAGCGGACGCAGGGTGCCACGTGATGGGTCGGCCGGAGCGACGGGTGCGTTGAGACGTCTGTTGGAGTCGGTGATCGTCATGGTCATCCCTTGAACGCGCCGGACATGAATCCGCGCACGTAGTGTCGTTGCAGGATCAGGAAGAGCAGGATGCAGGGCACCGCGAGCACGACCACGCCGGCCTCCGTGGCCCCATAGTCGACGACGCCTTGCACCTGCCCGCGGAGGTTGGAGATCGCCAGCGGCAGCGTCATCCGGTTGGTGTCATTGATGAGGATGAGGGGGGCGATGAAGTCGTTCCATGCGGCCAGGAACGCGAACAGCCCCACCGTGACGAGCCCGGGCTTGACCGCCGGGATAAGGACACGCCAGAGGACGCGGAATGTCGAACAGCCGTCGACCATCGCGGCCTCGTCGAGTTCGCGTGGCACGGCCTCGAAGGAGATGCGCATCATGAAGGTCGCGAACGGCAGCTGGAACATCGTCAGCACCAGCGCCACTCCCACGAGGGAGTTGGACAGACCCACAAGGTTCAGCAGAACGTAGAGGGGAATCAGCAGGGTGGCGTACGGAACCATCAAGATCGCCAGTGTCGCCATGAACAGCACATTGCGCCCGGGGAACCTGAAGCGGGCGAAGGCATAGCCTCCCAGCAGCGAGACCAGCAGTGTCAGAAAGACGGTCAGCAATGAAACGAACAGCGAGTTGCCGATGTAGACCCAGATACCGGACTGGTAGTTCGCCAGCGACACGTAATTGCCGACACCCCAGCCCTTGGTCTGGTTCGTTCCGGCCAGCGGGGCGAACGATGACACGGCGGTCCAGAGCAGGGGGTACAGGAAGATCAGGGCGAGACCGCCGGTGAGCACCCAGAATGGCGTGCGTACCGCGATGCCTGCGACCCGCGAACTCGACGTGCGACCTGCCGCGGCGCGGTGGGCGTGACCCTCCAGCGTTCCTTCGCCGATGGTCTGGGTGCTCATACCGCCCCCTCCTTTTCTCCGAAGGCCCGGATCTGGGCGACGTTGATGATGACCAAGGCGATGAGCACGATGACCGAGAGGGCACCGGCCACGCCGAGGTTGTTGGGTCCCTGGAAGGCGACACTGTAGATCAACTGCACGACGGTGATCGTGGAGTTGTCCGGGCCGCCTTTGGTCAGGATGTAGAACTGCTCGAACGCGAGCAGGGAGCCGGTCACGCAGAGAACCGTGGTGAGCGCGAGCGTGGGCCGCAGCAAGGGCAACGTGACGCCCCGGAACTGCTGCCAGCGATTGGCCCCGTCAATGCGGGCGGCCTCGTACACCTCATCCGGGATCCCCTGCAGACCGACGAGCATGAGCAGCATGTAGAAGCCGGCGAAACGCCAGACGATGAGGAACACCGTCGACCACAGGGCACCGGCAGGGGTGCCGAGGAAGGTGAAGCCCCACGACTTCATCAGGTCGGCGAACGGGCCGGCGATCGGCGAATAGAGGACGTAGAACAGCAGCGACGCCGAGGCCAGCCCGAGTGCGCTCGGGACGAGGAACGCCGTCCGCAGGAATCCCTTCCAGCGGGTCGACTCCTGCACGAGCATGGCCAGACCGAGCGCGAGACCGAGCAGGATGATGGTGGTGACGACCGTGTAGGTCAGCGTGAACACCATTGAGTCGATGAAGAAACGGTTGTTCAGCGCGTCAGTGTAGTTCTTGGGAAAGTTGACGCCCTGATTGCCGCCGAGCAGCGGCCAGTTCGATGCCGACATCTGCAGTACGAGAAGCAGCGGAAGGATGAAGAGCAGGAGGACGAATAGCGCAGTTGGCGTTGCGTAGGCCCAACCTTGGAAACGGCGGCCGAGGTGCCTCCGACGGTTAGGGCGCTTGGGACGGGCGGGAGCGGAACCCACCGTCGCACTCGCGGTCATGGTGATGCCTTTCGTGGAACGTGGAAGTGTGCCGCGGGCGAGCAGACGTGCGCTCGCCCGCGGCACGGGGTGTTACTGGGACAGAACCGAGTCGATCTGCTTGTTGTCGGTCTCGACGGTGTTGCTGTTGTTGAGAACCGCGTTGCGGGTCAGGGTCAGCCACGGACTGTTCGGCGCGTTGAATGCCTGCTGGAAGTTCAGCGAGAACGGGGTTTCGCCCTTGCCTGCGACCTGGTTGATCGTGACCAGGCGCGGGTCCTTCGCCGAGTACTGGTTGTTGGCGAGATCGGAGCGGGACACCACGTCCTGGTCCTTGGCCAGCACGCCGACCTGCGCGTCCGTGGACATCATCCACTGGAGGAAGTTCCATGCCTGAGCGGCCTTCTTCGAGTCCTTCGAGACACCGATGCCGTCACCGCCGACGAAGGTGGAGGCGCCACCGTTGGGGCCGGGCAGGCCGGCCACGCCCACGTTGAACCCGGTCGTGGAGGACAGAAGGCTGGCCGGGTACGGCTGGATTCCGACCTTGCCCTGAGTGAAGCCCGCGGTCCAGGTCGCGCCGGTCTCGTCCTTCGACGACGGCAGGACAGCGCCCGACTTCCACAGGTCGGCCCAGGTGCTGTAGACGTCCTTCGCCGCGCTGCTGTCGAGCAGCGACTTCGTTCCGTCCGAGTTCATGACCTGCTTGCCGTCGGCCCAGATCGACGGGAACCAGGTGAACACTTCGCAGCCGCCACAGGCAAGACCGGTGGCCGTGCCGTAGGTGTCGGGCTTGTTCAACGCCTGGACCTTCTTGGCGTCGTCGGCGAATTCCTTCAGGGTCGTCGGGGCCTTGTTCGGGTCGAGGCCAGCCGCCTTGAAGAGGTCCTTGTTCCAGAACATCATCGACAGGTCGAGCACGAACGGCAGCACGTGCTCCTTGCCGTCGAGCGTCCCGGCCTTCAGGTGTCCCTGGTTGATGGAGGACTTGTACGACAGACCGTTGATCTCCGGGGTGATGTCCTGGAACAGCCCCTGCTTGACCCAGTTCGGCACGTAGACGATGTCGGCAGCGAACAGGTCCGGAAGACCGTTGGAGCCCGCCGCTGCGCCGACCTTGGCGACATAGTCATCGTTGGGGACGACGGTGAGCTGCACCTGGTTCTTGTGGCTCTTGTTGTAGGCCTCGACCAACAGCTTGGCCTGCTTCTCCAGCGGAGCCCGTGTCCAGAGCGTGAGCTTGGACCCGTCGTCCGTGCCGGTCTTGGTGATGGTTTGGCTTCCAGAGGAAGAGTTCCCTCCGGATGAACAGGCGGCCAGCGACACAGCCAGCGCTCCTGCGACAGCCGCAGCGACAAGGCGTCGCGTGCGGGATTGGAACATAGTCATTGCATCTCCTCTGTGCTCCTCGTTGAGCGAGCTTCTCCAGCGGAGCGGAGCTCGTCGTTGAGTCGGGCTTGACGTATTCACCCTCTGGTCTAGACGCTAACCGAAAGGGGTTTCGGCTATTACAGCCCCTGAGCGCTTACGATGTCAAGCACGGCCAGCTACCAATTCCGAAACAAATGCGTTAGGCTTTCGAAAAGTTACGAAAGCGAGATTCGATGGCGAAGACAAAGACCGGTTCGACGGCTCCCACGCTCGGGCAGGTGGCCGAACTGGCCGGTGTGTCGATGGCGACAGCATCCAAGGCGCTCAACGGGCGCGCCGAGGTCGCCGCTCGTACGCGGCAGCGCGTGTTCGACGCCGCCGCCAAGGTGGGCTTCACACCGAACGCCATCGCGCAAAGCCTGATGGCGGGAAGAACGGGCACGGTCGGCCTGATCACCGGCGACCTGGAGGGCCGGTTCTCCATCCCCATCCTGATGGGGGCTGAAGACGCATTCGGCGCAGGCAGCACATCGATCTTCTTATGCGATGCACGCGGCGACTCCATCCGCGAGCGGCACCATGTGCGCGCGCTCCTCAGTCGCCGCATCGACGGCCTGATCGTGGTGGGCTACGAGACCAACCCTCGCCCCCCGCTCGCCGACACGCTTCCAGTCCCGGTCGTGTACGCATACGCACCCTCCTCGGAACCCGGCGACATATCGGTCGCGAGCGACAATATCGAGGCAGGACGGATGGCGGCGGACCACCTCATCTCCTGCGGCCGGACCCGCATCGCCTACATCGCCGGCGACGTCTCCTACAGCGCCGCACGCGATCGCGTCACCGGCGCGACCGAGGCGCTCCACGCCGCAGGACTGTCCTTACTGGGCGGGGAGGCGATGTACGGTGCTTGGTCGGAGCATTGGGGCCGCGGCGCCGCTCGAGGGATACTCGCACGCTATCCGGAGGTCGACGGCATCCTGTGCGGATCGGATCAGATCGCCCGTGGAGTCATCGATGCGCTACGCGACGAAGGCAAGGATGTGCCCGCCGAGATCGCTGTCATGGGCCACGACAACTGGGAACCGATTGCGACTCAGTCCCGTCCGCCTCTGTCGACCATCGACATGAACCTGAAGGAGTTGGGCCGCGTGGCGGCGCAGCTGCTCTTTCGCGCTATCGAGGGTGAGGACGTGTCGGGTTTGCATGAGGTTCCGTGCCGGGTGGTCCCCCGCGATTCGACCGCGCTGACGCTCTGAACGAGCTGGTCGGCTTGTTCTCGGACTGTTTGCCGCAGCATCGGAACATCCGAACTATGAGGTGAGGTCTCCGCTCATTTGCCGCAAACGAGCCAGCCTTACCGTCGATTGACAGGCTAGACATCGGATGTCTAAGCTCATGCGTACCCTCCACTGAAGGAACCCCACGTGAGCACGATCACAGCAATCGACACCTACGACGTTCGCTTTCCGACCTCGACCATGCTCGATGGGTCGGACGCGATGAACCCGGACCCCGACTATTCGGCCGCCTACGTGCGCATCGTCACCGACAGCGACGACGGCCTCGCCGGTCACGGCTTCGTGTTCACCATCGGGCGCGGCAACGATGTCGAGGTGGCGGCGATCCGGGCGCTCGAAGGTCATCTGCTCGGACGCGACGTGGAGGAACTGCTCGGCGACATGGGGACGACCTGGCGCGACCTCGTCTACGACTCCCAGTTGCGCTGGCTCGGGCCCGAGAAGGGTGTCATGCACATGGCCATCGGGGCCGTCGTCAACGCGCTCTGGGACCTCAAGGCGAAGCGCGCGGGTCTGCCCCTGTGGGAGCTCCTCGCGGCGATGACGCCGGAGGAGATCGTGTCGCTCGTCGACTTTCGCTACCTGACCGACGCACTCACCCCTGCGGAGGCCCTCGGGATCCTCCGCGCCGCCGTACCGGGCCGGGACGCACGCCGCGCGGAGCTTCTCGCTACGGGCTACCCGGCCTACACGACCACGCCCGGGTGGCTCGGCTACGACGACGCCAAACTGGACCAGCTGTGCCGGGAGGCCGTCGCCGACGGGTTCGCCCAGATCAAGCTCAAGGTCGGAGCGGATCGGGCGGATGACGTTCGTCGCCTCGGCATCGCTCGCGCAGCGATCGGCCCCGGGATCCGGCTGGCGGTCGACGCGAACCAGCGGTGGGATGCAGCGGAGGCGATCGACTGGATCGCCGACCTCGCACCCTTCGACCTCGCCTGGGTGGAAGAGCCAACGAACCCGGACGACATTCTGGCGCACGCTGCGATCGCTCGCGGGATCGCGCCGATCCCGGTGGCGACCGGCGAGCACGGCGCGAACCGTGTGATGTTCAAACAGTTCCTGCAGGCGGACGCGCTCCGTGTGCTCCAGATCGATGCGAGCCGGGTCGCCGGCGTCAACGAGAACATTGCGATCCTGCTGCTGGCGGCGAAGTTCGGCGTGCGCGTCTGCCCGCACGCGGGCGGGGTCGGCCTGTGCGAGGTCGTCCAGCATCTGTCGATGTTCGACTTCCTGGCGGTTTCGGGCACCAGCGACGACAGGATGATCGAGTACGTCGATCATCTCCACGAGCACTTCGTCGTCCCGGTCGACGTTCACGATGGGCGGTACTGGCCGCCGGCGACGCCCGGGTCCGGCGCTGAGATGCACGAGGCATCCATCGCCGAATTCGACTGGGGCGTCCGTGCCTGAATCCGTTCTCCCCCGTCCCCGCCGTGCACCGGCACTCGCATTCGGTCCGCTTTCCTTCGGCGGCGGGAACCTGGGCAACCTCTTCCGCGCGATGAGCGACGACGATGCTCACGCGATGCTCGAGTTCGCCTGGGAGGCGGGCATCCGCTCCTTCGACACGGCGCCGCACTATGGCCTGGGTCTGTCCGAACGCCGGCTGGGCGCGTTCCTCGCGACGAAGCCGCGTGACGAATTCGTCCTGTCGACCAAGGTCGGGCGGTTGCTCGTCGACAACCCGGGAGGCAGCGCCGGATACGACGACGAGAACGGGTTCGCTGTTCCGGACGACCTGAGACGTGTCTGGGATTTCAGTGCCGACGGCGTGCGCCGCAGCCTCGAAGACTCCCTCCTCCGTCTCGGTCTCGACCGCGTGGATGTGCTGTACCTTCACGACCCGGACGAGTTCGATCTCGATTCGGCGATCGCCGACGGCGTGCCCGCTGTCGCCGCGCTCCGCGACGACGGCCTCGTGCGAGCCGTCGGCATCGGCTCGAAGTCCGTGACGGCGCTCCTCGCGGGCGTGCGAACCGACGCACTCGACCTGCTGATGATCGCCGGCCGCTACACGCTTCTCGAGCAACCGGCACTGGAGGAGGTGATTCCCGAGGCGGCCGGACGCGGGATCGGCGTCGTCAACGCGGCCGTCTTCAATTCGGGTCTGCTCGCACGAAGCACACCCGGCCCCTCGGCCCGCTACGAGTACGCGGCTGCACCGTCCGCGGTGCTCGAGCGGGCACGCGCGATCGCCGCCGTGTGCGCTGAGCACGACGTGGAACTGCCGGCCGCCGCGTTGCAGTACACCCTGCGCGACCCGGCCGTTCGCACCGTCGTCGCCGGTGCCGCCTCCGCCGCGCAGCTCCGGCAGACGGTGGAGCGGATGGGTGCATCGATCCCCGAAGCGCTGTGGGCCGACCTTCGCGACCGGGATCTGATCCCGTGACGCTCGCATCCACGCGCCGCATCGATGCGCACCTCCATCTGTGGGATCTCGACGCCGGCGAATACGCTTGGCTGACTCCCGAGCACGGCGCGCTGTACTCGACCTTCACAGCCGAACAAGCGAGAGCGGAACTCGACGCTGCCGGAATCGGGCCGGCGATCCTGGTGCAGGCGGAGAACACGCTCCGCGACACCGGCTACATGCTCGGTGTGGCGGAGCAGAACGCGTGGGTCGCCGGCGTGGTGGGCTGGGTGCCGCTCGACGAGCCGAGGGCGGCCGAGGCGGCGCTCGATCGCTGGGGTCAGCATCCGGCCTTTCGCGGTGTCCGGCATCTGGTGCACGACGACCCGCGGACCGACTTCCTCGAACTCGCGGAGGTCAGATCATCGCTGGCGTCGCTGGCGCGCCGGGGACTGGCCTTCGAGGTCCCGGATGCGTGGCCCGCCCATCTCGATCAGGCCGGCGACGTGGTGCGCGCCCTTCCCGAGCTCACCGTCGTGGTGGATCACCTGGCCAAGCCGCCGGTGGGTCGGGATGCGTTCCGCGCGTGGCGTTCGTCGTTCGCTGCCGTCGCCGCTCTTCCGAACACCGTGGCGAAGGTGTCTGGGCTTACTCTTCCCGGCGTGCCATTCACGGCTGAGGCTCTGAGACCTGCGTGGGATGCGGCTCTCGAGCTGTTCGGACCGTCCCGCCTGATGTACGGAGGGGACTGGCCGATCACCGTGCGCTTCGGGGGATACCAGCGCGCCTGGGCCGTCTACGCGGAATGGATCGGCGAGCTCAGCGCTGCCGAGCAGAAGCACATCCTCTGGAATACCGCCGTGAGGACCTACTCCCTCAGCGATCCGGTGTCCCCTGGCCGCCCCTGAATCAGCGACGTGATGTCAGAGCGCTTTGCGCAGCCATGATTCGACCCCGTCGATGTGCACCGTCACCAGTGCCCTCGCGAGTTCGGCGTCTCTGCGTTCGAGCGCATCCACGATCGCGTGGTGTTCCGTCAACGTACGTTCGACGGCATTCTCCTGGGTCAGGCCTCGCCAGATCCGTGCACGAACGGTCCCGCTCGAGAGACCATGGATCAGGCTCGCGAGATAGGCATTGCCCGACGATTCGCTGATGAGCTCGTGGAAGGCCAGGTCGTGCGCGACCAGGCCCTCGATGCTGGTCGAAACGTCGACGGCGTTCACCTCCGACCGGAGCGCAGCCGCTGCGTCGTCCGTCATCGCGACGGCGGCGAGAGCCGCGGCGGCCGGTTCGAGGATGCGACGCACCGCGAAGATCTCCAGGACGGACGAATCGTCGTGCAGGTCGACGACGAACGACATGGCCTCCAGCAGCAGCTGGGGCTCAAGGCTCGTGACATACGTTCCATCGCCGCGCCGCACGTCGAGCACACGGATCACCTCGAGGGCTTTGACGGCTTCGCGCAGGGAACTGCGCGAGAGACCGAGCCGCTCACTGAGCTCCTGCTCGCGCGGGAGACGGTCGCCGGGAGCGAGCTCGCCGGAGAGGATCATGTTCTTGATCTTGAGGATCGCCTCATCGGTGACAGCCACGCGACCAGCCTAATGGTCGGATGTTTCATCGAGCCGCTCCCACCCTGGTCGCTCCGCCTAGTCTTGACCCATGGCGGATGAGACCCGGTTCCACAGCGCCGCAGAGGCGGCGAACGATCCACGCGTCCTGGCGTTCGGTCGGCTGCTCGGTGCCGCCAACCGACTCGAGTTCCTCTTGGGACGTGATCTGGAGGAGCGGCTCGGGCTCCCGCACGTCATGTTCGAACTGCTCCTCCTCGTGGGACGGGCGGGCGAGGAGGGACTGCCCATTCGCGAGATCGCCCAAGCCCGCGTACTCACCTCCGGAGGCGCGACCAGGCTGGTCCAGCGCGCGTTGGCCCAGGGGCTGGTGACACGCACCCCCTCGGCACGGGATGCGCGCGTGCAGCTCATCCAGCTCACGCCGCTCGGTGCGCGGACCGTCACCGAGGCCGGCAATGTGCACGTGCGTAACATCGAACGCCACCTTGTGGACGTTCTCGGCGATGACGAGATGGCGTCGTTCTCGACCATGATCCGGAAGCTCAGCGAGAGCGCAGCACGGTCGCTCCCGGTGATGCCGTAAAACGTGGAGAAGATCGCCCCTAGGGGAATAGCTGACTAGTCAGCTAAGTTGAGTGCGATGCGGGCCGCCTGGTCCGCGCCGGGGCTCTGCAGCCCGGGCACCTTCTGAAAGGGATTTCCCCATGCCGTTGAATTTCGATGTGTTCGACCTCGACTTTCCCGCTGGATCGAAGAACAAGTCGGCCGTCCTCGTCTCGAACGAGTCCGAAGCGGTGCTGATCGATGCCGGCTTCACCCGGGCGGACGGGCACCGACTCGTCGCTGCGATCCTCGACTCCGGCAAGAAGCTGACGACTGTGTTCGTCAGCCACGCCGACCCCGACTTCTACTTCGGCTTGGAGGTCATCGCCGACGCGTTCCCCGCAGCGACCCTCGTCGCCACGCCGCTGGTGATCGAACACATCCGCGCATCCTTCGAGGGCAAGCTCGTGGCGTGGGCGGCACTCGGCCAGAACCTGCCCACCCGGCTCGTCGACCTGGAGCCGTTCACGGGCGACGCCCTCGCCATCGGCGATGAGAAGTTGGAGCTGCACGGTGGCTCGGAACTGCTCCCGGACCGTCACTATCTGTGGCACGCGCCATCCCGCAGCATCCTCGGCGGCGTCCTCCTGTTCCAGGACGAGCATGTGTGGACCGCGGACACCGCCACTCCCGAGCTTCGGGCGGACTGGGTCGGCACGCTCGAGAAGATGGCCGCCCGAGAGCCGGCGCTGGTCGTCGCCGGCCACCGCCGACCTGCCAGCGCGAACGACGCCACGGCCATCGCCTACACGCGCGACTACCTGCTCGCTTTCGAGGACCTTCTCGCGCAGTCCAGCAACGGCGCATCGGTCACGGAGGCCCTCGTGCAGCGCTACCCCGGATCCGGGATGCTGATCGCCGCTCAGATCGGACCCAAGGTGGCCAAGGGAGAGATGACATGGGGCTGAGCCAGAACCCGGCGGGCGATACGTCGTCGGAATCACGCGACGTCGTCCGGCGTCAGTACCTCGCCTCCGCTGCCGGCGATCTCGACGCCCTGCGCGCGACGCTGGCGCCCGACGTGGAGTGGACGGAGATGGCCGGCTTTCCCCTCGCCGGCACCTATCGCACCCCCGAGGGCGTCACTTCCCACGTGATGGAGAAGCTCGGAGAGGACTGGCAGGACTGGACCGCACACGACGACACCTACATCGTCGACGGTGAGAACGTCGTCGTCCTCGCCCGGTACACCGCCATCCACCGGACCACGCGGAAACCGCTGAATGTTCGCGTCGCTCACCACTTCGTCGTGCGCGGACGGCTGATCGTGCGATTCGAGCAGTTCGTCGACACCGCCAAAGTGCTCGAAGCCGCCACGAACTGACGCACCTCCGCCGACGCCTAACCCCCCCACCGTCGAGTCCACGAAGATTGCACGCTGTCGCGGCGTTTCGCGTGCAATCTGTGCGGACTCGACGGTGGGGCTCAGGCGCGGGGGGTCAGGGGTGGAGGGGGTGGAGGCGTGTGAGTTGGGTGACGTGCTGGGGGCCGAGTTCGGCGAGGGAGCGCACCTGGAGCAGTTTCATGGTGCGCACCAGTTGGTCGGTGAGGATCTGGATGGTGCGATCCACACCGGCGCGCCCGCCGGCCATCAACCCGTACAGGTAGGCGCGGCCGATCAGGGTGAATTTGGCGCCGAGGGCGTAGGCGGCGATGATGTCGGCGCCGTTCATGATCCCGGTATCGATCGCGACCTCCGTGTCCCGGCCGACCTCGCGCACCACCGAGGGGAGCAGGTGGAACGGGACCGGCGCCCGGTCCAGCTGACGGCCGCCGTGGTTGGAGAGCACGATCCCATCCACCCCGGCATCCACCAGGGCCTTCGCATCCTGAACGGTCTGCACGCCTTTGACCACCAGCTTCCCCGGCCACATCCCCCGGATGACCTTCAGGTCCTCGAAATCGATCGACGGGTCCATCGCCGCGTTCAGCAGATCACCGACCGTGCCACCGGTCTGGGACAGCGACGCGAACTCCAGCTTCGGAGTGGTCAGGAAATCGAACCACCACCACGGCCGCGGGATCGCATTCAGGATCGTACCCACCGTCAGCTGCGGCGGAATGGAGAACCCGTTGCGCTTATCCCGCAACCGCGCCCCCGCCACCGGGGTGTCCACCGTGAAGAACAGCGTGTCGAACCCCGCCGCCGCAGCCCGCTCCACCAGACCATAGGAGATCTCCCGCTGCC
>NZ_FOTM01000009.1:22491-148365 GCF_900114565.1 Leifsonia sp. CL147 | reverse complement strand
ACGTCTCGCTGGCCTACACAGACAAGCTCGCGCTCGATGGCATCGCGCCCTCGATCGGGTCCGTCGGCGACGCATACGATAACGCGCTGATGGAGACGATCAACGGACTCTACAAGGCCGAGTGCATCCGAACGACCGTGTTCCACGACAGGCCACTCAAGACGATCTCGGACGTCGAGTTCGCGACCGCCGGCTGGGTCGACTGGTACAACACTCGTAGGCTTCACTCGACCCTCGGCTATGTCCCACCTGCCGAGTACGAGCAAGCCCACTACGCGACCCTCACCCGAGAGCCGCAACCCGCATAGGAGCGGCAGGAAACCTGGGGCGCTTCATCCACGAGGAACTGCTGGCTTCCAGCTTTTCCATGCGTAGAGAACTTTGTCCACTTCGCGTACGGAGGTTTACGCCACAGCGGGTCGACGCTATATGCCTCATCAGCGATCGTTGCATATTCCTCAGGACTCACTTGAGCACTTCTGTCGTCCCGTCGCTATAGATCACAGTTACCGATGCGGCCGATGGCGGAGTCTGTGGTTCCGGTAACGGCTCCCCACCCAGCGTGTGTGGGCCGAGAATCTCCTGATACTCCTTCCCGGCGATGGTGACGACCGCGTTGACTGCCCACGAACCGCCACCGCCGACGGAGCCCTCCTGCGTGAATCTGATCTCCTCCACGTCAGGCCAACCACTGATGAACTTGATAGCCGCATTCTTTTGATTCGCCAGATTCGTCTGCTTGACCGTGTATCCAATCGCTGAACAAGAAACCACGACGACAAGCAGCGCCACCATGACGCCGATGACGACACCAAGCCCTCTGGTCATCTTGCGCCTCGGTCCAGGCGGGGACGTCGCCGGGTAACCCGCTGCGGTCACGTCCGGCCGCTCAGCACCATCGCTGCGCATTACCGCTTTCGGCGTTCGATTGCCAAAACTCTTCGAGAGCACGTTGCACCATATCATACAGACTTCCCTTGCAAATTTATGTCTGTATTTATGATTGGACCGTCGCCCATCAGGCCCCGCTGTGCCCTATCCGCCGGGTGCCGTCCAGTCGCGGTAGTGGGATGCGCGCTGGAAGCCGAGAGACCGAACATCCGGATTTGGACAGTCCTTCAATAACTTGACCGCCGCTGTCCTCTGGTTCGACAGACCCGCCTGCTTCACCGCGTATCCAATCAACGAATAAGAAATCAATACGACAAGCAGTGCGACCACGACGACAAGGGCGACAGCAAGCCTTATCGTCATCCTGGGTCGACGGCGGCGCAGAGACGGCACTTAACTCGCTGTCACTTCAGCACCTCTGAGGTTCCGTCACTGTAGATGACCGTCACTGCCGCTGGCGTCGCTGAAGGTTCAACCGTTGGCATCGGCTCCCCGCCGACGGACCACTTCCTGACGCCGAGAATCTCTTGGTACTCTCGCCCTTCGATGGCGATGACCGCGTTGACTGCCCAGGTACCGCTACCCCCGACGGAGCCCTCCTGGGTGAATCTGATCTGTTCCACCCCCGACTGGGTCTCGAGCAACGCGAGAGCCGCTGTCCGCTGATTCGCCAGATTCGTCTGCTTCACCGTGTATCCAATCGCTGAACAAGAAATCAAGACGACAAGCAGCGCCGCCGTGACGCCGATGACGACACCAAGCCTTCTCGTCATCCTGCGTCTCGGTCGAGGCGTGGACGTCGCCGGGTAACCCGCTGCGGTCACGCCCGTACCTGCGCCGTGCCGTCCGCTGATTCAGCGCGAACCTCACCGACGAGGCACTGAGTTGCCTTCCATGCACCGACAGCAGTAAGACTCAGCGAAACAGCTGCCCCGGCGAAAACCGAACGTATTCCAAGCACAATCGCTACGATATCACAGGCGCTTGCCTACTAAATTTATGTATGTATTTGTCTGTGTCCAGCCTTCCGACTCGGCCGGGGCCGGGCGGCTAGGAGCCGGGTGCCCTCCAGTAGCCGTAGCCGGATGCGCGCTCGAAGCCGAGCGAGCGGTACAGCGCGGCGGCGGCAGTGTTTTCCGCGAGGACCTGCAGCCACAGCCGACGGGCGCCGCGCGACTCAGCGGCGGCGCCGAGCGCGAGGATGAGCTGCCGCGCGCGGCCGGCGCGACGGGCGGCGGGGCGCGTGGCGACGGCGAAGAGGCCGCCCCACTCCCCCACGAGGGCCAGCCGGGCGACGGCGTCTGGCGATCCGGGATCGCCGTGCGCCGCGTAGAGCGCCGGACCGCCGGCGAGGATGCGTTCCACGACCGAGCGCTCGGCGTCACCGCCGCGCCCATCCACGGACCACCAGGTGTCCGTCCAGCCGGCGCGGGGTACGTCCTCGAGTGCGACTCGGTCGCCGGCGGCACCCGCGTGGGTCGGTGCGTCGAACGCGGCCACCGCTCGCGACTCGGCGACGAGGATGTCCGTCTGCGAGTGGGTCCGGTAGCCCCGTGCCCGCAGCTCGTCGGCCAGGGCTGCGGGCGACGCCGGGCTCACCTGGAACACGGCGGGGAGGTCCCGTGACGCGTACCAGTCCTCAGCGTGGAGGACCGCACGGCCGACGTCGGCGACAGGTCCCGCCGTCAGCACCGAGTTCGCTCGGTTGGTCACTCCGGCGGAGGCGCGCAGCGTCCATCCCTCCAGCTCCTCGCGCTCCAGGGCCGGCCAGCCCCGATCCGCGAGATGGTCGAGGACGGAGGGCGCAGGCAGGTCCATGGATCGACGCTACCCTGCACGCCCGCCCAGGGCGCCGACCGCCCGGTGTTTGCCGCTATTTGTTACGTATTCCGCTGCTCGCCCCACGGCATACGTTACAAACAGCCGCATTCGCCCAGAAGGCCGCCGTCATGCGGCGCGGCCGGCGCACTCAGTCGATCGTCGCGATTCCCGCATCCGGCTCGGACACCGCGGTGCGGCCGCCGGCCGCATCCCGCAGCGTGAAGGGATGCGTACTCGGCCCGCTCGCGGTGAGCGAGCCGCCGCGGCGCGTCACCGTGTACTCCGCCACTGCACCCTCGGGCGTGGTGACCGTCACGGTCCGCTCCCCGTCCGGCCCCGGGTAAGCCACCAACGTGAGCCCCTCGCGGTAGTCGTAGTCCGGCCGGTCGTCGCGCCCGCCGAGCGGCAGCACCGCACCCTCGCGCACATACAAGGGGAGGCTGTCGAAGCCGTGCGTCTCGCGCATCCACCGGCCGCCCTCGACCTGGCGTCCGGAGAAGTACTCGGTCCAGGTGCCCGACGGCAGGTAGAACTCCACCTCCGAGGCCGAGAACACGGGTGCCACCAGCAGGTCCGGCCCCAGCAGATACTGCCGGTCGAGGAACTCGACGGCAGGGTCCCCCGGGAACTCCAGCTGCAGCGGACGCATCACGGGGATCCCCCGCGTGTGCGCCTCCTGTCCGGCCGCGAAGAGGTACGGCATCAGCCGCAGCTTCAGCCTGGTGAAGATGCGGGTCACCTCCACCGCCTCCTCGTCGAACGCCCAGGGCACACGATACGAGTCGCTGCCGTGCAGCCGGGAGTGGCTGGAGAGGAGCCCGAACGCGGTCCATCGCTTGAAGACGCCCGGATCCGGCGTGCCCTCGAACCCGCCGATGTCGTGGCTCCAGAAGCCGAACCCGCTCAGCGCGAGCGAGAGGCCGCCGCGCAAGGTCTCGGCCATCGACTCGTAGCTGGAGGTGTTGTCCCCGCCCCAGTGCACAGGCAGCTGCT
Organism: Leifsonia sp. CL147; assembly: GCF_900114565.1. Lineage (GTDB taxonomy): Bacteria > Actinomycetota > Actinomycetes > Actinomycetales > Microbacteriaceae > Leifsonia. The sequence goes on along the minus strand of NZ_FOTM01000009.1, from coordinate 144,660 downwards.
GCCCGCCGGCGGTCGCCGATCGGGCGAAGAGCACGGCCTCCCCCTCGCCCTTCGCCTCCTGCAGCACCTGGAACACGGCCTCGTTGTACAGCTGGGTGTAGAGGTTGTGCATGCGCTCCGGCGACGAGCCGTCGAAGTACTCCACCTCGAGCGGGATGCGCTCCCCGAAGTCGGTCTTGAAGCAGTCGACGCCCTGCGCGATGAGAGCGCGCAGCTTGTCCTGGTACCAGCGGGTCGCGCCGGGGTTCGTGAAGTCGACCAGGCCCATCCCGGCCTGCCAGAGGTCCCACTGCCAGACGTCGCCGTTCGGCCGCTTCACCAGGTACCCGGCGGCCGCGGCCTCCGCGAACAGCTGCGAACGCTGACCGATGTAGGGATTGAGCCACACGCAGACGCGGAGGTCCTTGTCGTGCAGACGGCCGAGCATCCCCTCGGGGTCCGGGAAGGTGCGCGGATCCCATTCGAAGTCGCACCAGTTGAACTCGCGCATCCAGAAGCAGTCGAAGTGGAACACCGACAGCGGCAGGTCGCGCTCGGCCATGCCGTCGATGAACGAGGTGACCGTCTCCTCGTCGTAGGCGGTGGTGAACGAGGTGGACAGCCACAGGCCGTACGACCACGCCGGGACCGACGCCGGCCGGCCGGTGAAGGCCGTGTACCGCTCCAGGATCTCCTTCGGCGTCGGGCCGTAGATCAGGAAGTACTCCAGGCTCTCCCCCGGCACCGAGAACTGCACGCGCTCGACGGCCTCCGACCCGATCTCGTACGAGACGTGACCGGGATGGTTGACGAGCACGCCGTATCCGCGGTTCGTCAGGTAGAAGGGGATGTTCTTGTACGCCTGCTCGCTGGACGTGCCGCCGTCCGCGTTCCAGATGTCGACCGACTGGCCGTTCTTGACCAGCGGACCGAAACGCTCGCCCAGGCCGTAGACCAGTTCGCCCACGCCGAGGGCCAGCTGCTCGTGCACGTAGGTGCCGTCACCCGCGACGCTCAGGTAGGCCAGCGACTTGGACCCGCTGGAGGTGAGGATGCGGTCCCCGGCCGAGAAGGTCAGCGACCAGGGCGCTCCCCGCTTCACCGTCGCCGTCAACCCGCCGGTCGTCAGCATGCCGGCCTCGTCGTCGACGGAGACCTCGGCGTGGCCCTCCTCCACGTGGAGGTCGAAGCCGCGCTCGGCGCGGCCTCCCTGCCAGTGGTCGATCCGCACACCGACGATGCCGGGCAGCGGCGAGCTGAGGGTGACCGTCAGAGTCGGACGGTTGAGCGTGTCGCCTCGACGCTCGATGACCTTGCCGGGCGCGGTGATCGTGAGGGTGCCGTCGCCGGCGCACACGTCGTACGCCTCCTGGGCGTAGACCGGCGTGACGCCGTCGCGCAGCATCCAGAAACCATCGGTGAACTTCATGTCGTGGATGCTCCGGTTACTTGACCGCGCCGGCGGTGATGCCGCGGGTCAGGGTGCGCTGGAAGATGAGGAAGAAGATGAGCGTGGGGATGAGGCCGAGCAGCGCCGACGCGGAGGTCGTGGTCACATCCATCAGGCGGTCGCCCTGCAGCACGCTGATCGCCACGGGCACCGTCTGGTTGTCGTTGGACACCAGGAAGGTCAGCGGGATCAGGAACTCGTTCCACGTCCAGATGAAGAAGAAGATGAGCAGCACGCTGAGCGTCGGGCGCGAGATCGGGACGACGACGCGCCAGAGGATGCGCCAGCGGCCGGCGCCGTCGAGCGACGCGGCCTCCAGGATCTCCTTCGGGAACGTGCCGTACACGCTCGAGAGGAGGTAGGTGCCGAACGCGCTCTGGATCACCGTGAAGATGATGATGACCGACCACACGTTGTCGTACAGGCCGACCTGCTTGAACATGTTGTACAGCGGATAGAGCAGGGCCTCCTGCGGCAGCATGTTCGCGAGCAGGAAGAGCACGATGATCCACGTGCGCGCCTTCACCCGGCCGATGCCGAGCGCATAGGCGTTGAGGACCGAGAGCACCACCGACAGGACGGCGACCGTCCCGGAGATGAAGAACGAGTTCCACAGCTTCTCGGGGAAGTTCACCCGGCTCCAGAAGTTGACGATCCCATCCGTGTAGAAGCTCGTCGGCAGCTGGAGCGGACCGCCCGAGTTGTAGTCCGCCGGGCTCTTGAACGAGTTCAGCAGGATGAGCAGGAACGGGAACGCGATCGCGATCCCGATGACGATCGCCACGACCAGGATGATCCAGTCGGTCGCGGTCTTGCGCGGCTTCTGCCGCTTGAGCTTCCGTGGCGCCTCCGCGGGGGCGGCGGTGCGCGGGCGGTCGAGTGTTGCCGACATCAGTTCTCGTTCTCCCTGCGCTCCGCGCGGTTCTGGGCGATCATGAAGAGGATGGCGACCGCGACGATGACCACGGTGAGCGCGGTCGCGATCGTTGCGCCGTAGCCCACCTGCTGACTCTGGAAGAACTCGCTGTAGGAGTAGACGCTGGGCACCATGGTCGCGGTGCCCGGGCCGCCCCGGGTCAGCGTGTACACCGGGCCGAAGACCTTGAGCGCAGCGATCGTGCAGGTGAGAGTGACGACGAAGATCTCCGGCCGGATGATGGACACCGTGATCGAACGGAACCGCTGGAACCAATTGGCGCCATCCAGCTCCGCCGCCTCGTAGAGCTCCGGGTCGACCCGCTGCAGGGCCGCCATGAAGATGACGATCGGGTAGCCGAGCTGCACCCAGACCATCACGACCATGATGGATGCGAGCGCCGTATCCGGGCTGCCCAGCCAGTTGTGCGCCAGCTGCCCGAGCCCGACCGACTGCAGCATCGTGTTGAGCGCGCCGTTGTCGGGACGCAGGATCCAGCCGATCACGATCGCCGCGATGACGACGGGGAGGATCTGCGGCAGGTAGTAGGTGGCGCGGAGGAAGCTCGCCAGCCTCCCGCCGAACTTCTTGCCGATCAGGTCGAACAGCATGGCCGCGAGGACGAGGCCGACGAGCGTCGGGATGACGACCATCGCGACGATCATCGCGATCGAGTTGCCGAACGACGTCCAGAACTTCTCATCGGCGAACAGGCGCGTCCAGTTGGTCAGCCCGATGAACTTCGGCGGGCGGATGCCGCGGTAACTGGTGAAGCTGAGGTAGATGTTCCAGACCAGCGGGACCAGGACGATCACCGTCAGCAGGACGAATCCCGGCAGCAGGTACCACCAGAACCGCCGGTGACCGCCGCCCGGCACCAGTGCTTCGCCGCGCGCCTTCTGCGTGCGCCGTCCCGGCGCCCGCACGCTCACGTCGACCATGCGTTCTCTCCTTCTGTTCCCCGTCCCCCTCCCCCCACCATCGAGTCCACGAACTTTGCACGCGTGCACGGCGTGTCGCGTGCAGTCTGTGCGGACTCGATGGTGGGGGGGTGGGGTGGGGTGGGCTACTGGTTGGTGATCTGGGAGACGCCGTCCTGGTACTCGGAGCCGAGCTCCTTGTTCACCGCGGACGGGTCCTTCGTTCCGTTGATGAGCTCCTGCAGGCCGGCGTTCAGCTGGTCGTAGAAGGTCGGCGTGGGCCAGTCGGGGTAGTACGCGATCCCGTCCTCGGCCGTCAGGGCGTTGAAGTTCTGGATGAGCTCCTTCGACTTCGGGTCGGTGATCTCACTGGCCTTCGCCGCGACGGGCACGCCGCCGTTGTTCCCCATCAGCGCCTGGATCTTGTCCGACATGGTGATGTCGATGAACTTCTCGGCGAGACCCTTGTTCTTGGCCTTCTCGGGGATGACCCACATGTTGCCGGCCGATCCGGGCGACATCTTCGCGCCCGGGAAGAGGAACGTGCCCCACTGGTAGTTCTTGATGTCCGTCTGGAAGCGGCCGTACCACCAGCTGCCGGAGAAGAAGATCGGGTACTTGCCGGCGATGAACGCGGTGCCCGCGTCCTCTGCCTTCAGACCGGACGCATCCTTGGAGATGTAGCCCTTCTTCACCCAGTCGTCGATCGTGTTGGTCGCGTACGTGACCTGGCTGCCGTCCCAGTTCACCTTGTGCTTGTAGAGCTGGTAGTCGTTCACCCAGGAGCGGTCCGCCTTGGTCAGCGCCAGCTGGTACCAGAGCTGGCCGAGCGGGTACTCCGCGGCCGACTCCGCCATCGGGGTGATGCCGGCGTCCTTGAACTTCTGGAGAGCGGCGACGAACTCGTCCTGCGTCTTCGGCACCTGGATGCCGTACTTCGCGAACATGTCCTTGTTGTAGTAGACCTCGACGTACTCGCCGTAGTTCGGGACGCCGTACCAGGTTCCGGAGGCGCCCATGATGCCCTTGTCGTCATAGCGGGCCGTGGTCTGGAGGCTCGGGGTGAGCTTCTTGTCCCAACCGTACTTCTTGACGGCGTCGTCGAGGTTGGTGAGCAGGCCCTGGCTGGCGAGGAGGCCGGCGGTGGCGTTGCCCTTGTTGTACTCGAGGATGTCGGGGGCCTGGTTGGAGTTCAGGACCTGGGATGCGGTCGAGCGGATCTGCTCGAAGGCCTTCGCCTCGAACTTGACCTTCGCCCCGGTCTGGGTCTCGAACTCCTTGATGGCTTCGTTCCAGGCCTTGCCCATGGCGGAGTCTTCGCCCTCGTAGTGCCACAGCGTGAGGGTCTTGCCCTTGCCGTCTGTGCTGTCGGACGACGTGCCGGTGCTGGAGCATCCGGCGAGCAGCAGCGCACCGGCGGCCAGAACGGCGCCGATTGCGAGGTGCCTCTTGCGCATCTGTTACCTCCTTGTAGTGGAGTGGACAGGCGTCTGCAGGCCCCGCAGCCACTCCGATGCAATTTGTTGACGATCACAACATAAACGACGGGCGAGCGGATTGCAAGCGCAATTCAAAGATGCAGTCCGGCATGTTTATTGGGCGCGAGAGTTAGTTCATGCCGACAACATTCGACATGCGAATGCGGCCGGACTGCGTTTCAGGCCGCGGCCAGTGCGCGAGCGGGATCCGCGATGAGCTCCGCGAAGACCAGCTCGGCCGCGCCGATGATCAGCTGGTCCGCGGCGAGCTCCGCTTCGCTGACCGTCACGCCGTCGCGCGTCGAGTGGATGACCTCGGCCAGCAGCTCAGGCGCGCCATGCGCGCGCCCTCCCCGGTACAGCGCGGCGAGGAACCCGCCGAGCACCACCACCGAGGGGTTGAACACGTTGACGGCGTTGCGCACGGCGATCTGAAGGAGGCCGTAGTCCCGCTCGATGACCGCGAGCGCCACGGGGTCGCCGGTCGCGACGAGCCGGTCCGCCAAGACGCCGGCTTCGGCCGACGCCAGTCCGACGGACGACAGCAGTTCCGCCTGGGTGACCTCCGCCTCCAGGCACCCGCTCGATCCGCATGAGCAGTGCCGGCCGTCGCTGAGGACGAAGGTGTGCCCGAACTCGCCCGCGTAGCCGGCCGCTCCGGTCAGCAGGCGGCCCCCGCCGATCACCCCGCCGCCGATGCCGGACGCTCCGCCGATCATGTACACGAGGTCGTCGATACCCCGGCCCGCGCCGAACGCGCTCTCGGCCCGGAGGCCCAGCACGGCCGCGTTCGCCGCCCAGACCCGGTACCCGGTCGCCTCCGCGAGCATCGCGGCGAGCGGTTCATCCACCCAGCCGAAGTGCGTCGCCTCCCGGACCATCCCGTCCGAGAGCCGCACCTGCCCGGGGACGGCGACCCCGATCCCGGTGACACGGATGCCCGTCTCGCCGGCCAGCATCCCCGCGATCCCGGCCGCAGCGAGCGTCACGGTCTCGGCGGCGGATCGCGCGGAGGCCGTCTCGATGCGGACCCGCTTGAGCACCCGGCCGCCGAGGCCGACGAGTCCGACGATCACCGCATCCACCTCGGGGTTCACAGCAACGGCGACGACGCTGTCCGACACCCGTACGACGGGACTCGGCCGGCCGGCGCGGCCCCCGCCGGGAGTCTCATCCACGTCGACCAGGCCGAGTCCGGCCAGCTCGGCGACGAGATCGCCGACGGTCGAGCGGTTGAGCCCGGTCAGCCGCGTGAGCTCGCTGCGCGACAGCGCGCCGTCCCGGTGGACGAGACCGAGCACGGTCGCGAGGTTGCTGCGGCGCAGCGCGTCGGTGGCGCCGCCGGTGGCGGGCCGGACGGTGCTCAGGTCGGATGCGGACATGCCTCGACCATAACTTGTCCTCCCCCCGCTCCCGCCGCTCCCGCCCCTCCGCCCCGCGCCCCACCATCGAGTCCGCACAGACTGCACGCCCTGGCGGCGCGTCGCGTGCAGTCTTCGCGGACTCGACGGTGGGGCGGGACCACGGATCGGGGCGGGCGCGAGCACGGGTGTATCGGCTGTGCCAGAATGCTGCGATGCCGCTCACCGATCTCACCCACGCCGAACTGCTGACCTTCCGTCCGGAGGTGGACGAGCCCGCCGACTTCGACGCGTTCTGGGAGCGGAGCATCGCCGAGGCGCGAGCCGCGGGCGGCGTCCCGGAGCTGACCCCGGCCGACTCTGCCGTCACGCAACTGATCATCGACGACCTCGTATTCCCCGGTTTCGGCGGCGAGCCGGTGCGCGCGTGGGTGTCCCGCCCACTGCATGCGGAGGGGCCGCTTCCGGCGGTCGTCCAGTTCCAGGGCTACGGCGGCGGCCGGGGCCTGGCCGGCGAGAACGTCGCGTGGGCGCTCGCCGGCTACGTGCACGTGTTCGTGGACACCCGCGGACAGGGCAGTGCCTGGGGCACCGGCGGGGACACGCCGGACCCCCACGGCTCGGGGCCGGCGACTCCCGGGGTCATGACCCGCGGCATCCACTCGCCGGACGCGTATTACTACCGGCGCGTGTTCACGGATGCGGTCCGCGCCGTGGACGCGACCCGGGGGCTTCCCTTCGTGGACGCCGACCGGATCGCGGTCGCCGGCGGCAGCCAGGGCGGCGGGATCGCGCTGGCCGCGGGTGCCCTCGCGGGCGGCGTCGCGGCCGTGATGCCCGACGTCGCCTTCCTGTGCGCCTTCCGCCGTGGTGCGGAGATCGCCATCGGCGGGCCGTACCTGGAGCTCGCCACCTACCTCTCCGTGCACCGGGATGCGGTGGCGGACGTGTTCGGGACGCTGTCGTACTTCGACGGGGTCAACTTCGCCCGCCGCATCCACGCACCCTCGCTGTTCTCGGTCGCGCTGATGGACACGGTGGTCCCGCCCTCGACGACCTTCGCGGCGTACAACCACCTGGCCGCCGAGGATCGCGCGATCGAGGTCTACCCGTTCAACGACCATGAGGGAGGCGGCGCCGCCCAGTGGCGCGCCCAGGCCGCCTGGCTGGCGGAGCGCTTCGCGCGCTGACCCGCAGATTCGTGACGAATGTCGATTCCCCGTCACGGAAAGCGGCGATTCGTCACGAATCCCTGTGCCCGCCTCACGCCGGGCCCGCCTCACGCGGGCCCGCCTCACGCCGGGCCCGCCTCACGCCGGGACGCTCGCGAACGTGTCCCGGCGAACGCCGACCAGACGCAGGTCGGCGGTCGTGACGGGATACACCTCGCCCGTGATCGCCATCCGTGCACGAGCGGTGGAGGTGCCGGCGAGCCGTCGCGATCCGGCCTGCTTCCTGCTGACGATCGCGCCTCCGGTCGTCCCCTCGTCGCCTGGCGCGATCGCGGAGGCCGCGACGTGGGAGGCGACCCACACATCGACGTCGCCGGGCTCGATCACCTTGACCATCCGCCGATCGGTGAACGCGAACCGGGTCGTCGGCACCGAGAAGGTCAGACGGGCTGATTCCCCGGGGTCGAGCTCGACCCGAGCGTAGCCGAGCAGTTGCGCGACCGGACGGGTGACCGTCGCGTGAAGGTCGCGGCCGTACAGCTGGACGACGTCGGCTCCGGCCAGGCCGCCGGTGTTGGTCACCGTGACCTCGACGGCGAACGATGCGCCGGCGACGACAGCCGGCTCGACGACGAGGTCGGTGTAGTCGAACGTCGTATACGACAGGCCGTATCCGAAGGGCAGCACCGGCGTGGAGTCGGCCGCCGTCACATCCGACGGGCCGCCCAGGATCGGGTGCAGATACGAATACGGCTGTGCTCCGGCCGAGCGAGGCATGGAGACGGGCAGGCGTCCCGAAGGGTTGACCGCGCCCGCGATGACATCCGCGATCGCGAGACCGCCGCCCTCTCCCGGGAAGAACGACTGGAGCACCGCACCGGGAGCGGCGGCTCCGCCCTCCAGCGCCCAGCCGATCGCATACGGCCGGCCTGTCAGCAGCACCATGACCACGGGGGTGCCGGTGGCGACCACCGCCTCCACGAGCCGGCGCTGCAGGCCGGGCAGTTCCAGCGACTCGGAGTCGTTGCCCTCACCCACGGTGCCCCGGCCGAAGAGTCCGGCCTGGTCGCCGACGACGACGATCGCGAGTTGGGCCGACGCGGCCACGGACACGGCCCCCGCCAAGCCGGAATCGTCGTCGTCGTCGACGGCGCAGCCTTCCGCGTACACGAACTCCGGCACCGGCAGGCCCTGCGCCTCGAATGCGCCCGGGAGCGACTCGAACACCGTCGGGATCTCGAAGCCCAGAACGAGGTCGGGGTGATCGGCGAGGACGTGATTCGCAAAGGCGTAGCAGCCTTGGAGGGCCTCGGCGCGATGCGCGTTCGGTCCGATGACGGCGACGCGCGAAAGCGGAGTCGGCCGGCCGGCGACCGGCAGCACGCCGTCGTTCGTGAGCAGCACCACGGATTCCTCGGCGAGACGACGGGCGAGTCGCCGATGCGTCGGCGAGTCGAGATCGACGTCGATCGGAGGCTCGTCCTCGTAGACGTCCTCTTCCAGGAGCCCGAGATCCTCCTTCTGGGCGAGCGCGCGAAGCACCGCCCTGTCGACGAAGGCCTCGTCGAACTCACCGGACCGGATGCGGTCGGCGAGCGGTCGCAGGTAGGCGTCGCCCGTCGGGAGTTCGATGTCGATGCCGGCCTCGAGCGCCGACGCGGCCGCCTCGCCCCGGTCGGCGGCGACCGCGTGCATCACCTCGAGAAAGGCGACCGCGAAGTAGTCGGCCACCACGACGCCGTCGAATCCCAGCGTTTCCCGCAGCAGCCCGGTGAGATAGCCGGCGTTGGCCGCTATCGGAACGCCGTCGACCTCGGCGTACGAGTTCATCACCGACTTCGCCCCGCCGTCGATGATCGCCATCTCGAACGGTGGGAGGAACACGTCGGCGATCTCGCGCCGGCCGGCGTTCACGGGTGCGTGGTTGCGTCCCGCGCGCGAGCCCGAATAGCCGAGGAAGTGTTTCAGGGTTGCGTGGATTCCCGCATCCTGCAGCCCGCGCACATAGGCCGTGCCGACCGTGCCGACCAGATAGGGGTCCTCGCCGATGCACTCGTCCACGCGGCCCCAGCGCGGGTCGCGTATGACGTCGAGCACCGGTGCCAGGCCCTGGTGGATGCCGAGTTCCCTCATCGAGCCGCCGATGGCCGATCCCATCTCCTGCACCAGCTCCGGGTCGAACGAGGCGCCCCAGGCGAGTGGAGTGGGAAAGGTCGCCGCCTTCCAGGCCGCCAGTCCGGTCAGGCACTCTTCGTGCACCAGCGCCGGGATGCCCAACCGGGTCTCGCGCTTGAGCCGGCGCTGCTCATCCCACAGCCAGCGAGCACGTTCCGCGGCGTCGACCGGCCGGGTGCCGTACACGCGGGTGTAATGGCCGATTCCCTGACGCGTCACGTCGGCGAGGTCGGTGGGAACTCCCTGCGCCGCCGCCATCTCGCTCTGCATCGGCGCGACGACCCCGTTCTGATCGAGCCAGTATCCGACGAGCTGCGCGAGCTTCTCATCGAGGGTCATCCGGGCATGGAGCGCACGCACGCGCTCCGAGACCTGCGGGAAGGCGGGGATGGCGGGGGCGAGAGGATCATCGCTCTCGTGCAGGCTCATCCTTTGACCGCTCCCGTCAGTCCGCCGACGATGCGCCGTTGGAACAGCGCGAAGAAGATGAGCGCCGGGATCATCGAGAGCGACGTGAACGCCAGGACCTTCGCTGTGTCCACCGAATATTGCGACGAGAACGCCTGGACACCGAGCGGAAGGGTGAAGGTGGACTGATCGTTCAGGATGAACAACGGCAGCAGGTAGCCGTTCCAACTGCCGATGAACGCGAGGATGCCCGTCGTCACCACCCCCGGAATCGAGAGCGGGACGATCATGCGGAAGAAGAATCCGAGCCGGCTTGCGCCATCGATCGACGCGGCCTCTTCGAGCTCGAGCGGGATCGCTTTGAGGAACGGCACCAGGATGATGATCGTCGTCGGCAGGCCGAACGCGATCTGGGGGACGATGACGCCGGCCAGACTGTTCGACAGCCCCAGATCCCTGACCAGGATGTAGAGAGGCGTGATCGCCACGGTCATCGGGAACATGAGACCGGCCGCGAAGAGGGCGTACATCGCCCCGCGCCCACCGAACTCGTAGCGGGCGAGAACGTAGCTCACCATGAGGCCGAGCACGACCACTCCGGCAGTCGTCGAGATTCCGACGATCAGCGAGTTTCCGATCTCCTGCCAGAAAGTCGTGCTGGTGAGGACGTCGAGGTAGTGCTGCACCTGCCACGGATTCGGGAGGCCGGACGGCGAGGCCGTGATCTGCGAATTCGTGCGAAAGCCGCCGAGCACGATGTACAGCACCGGGGCCAGACAGATCGCGATGAACACGAGCGCCACGAAGTACGTCACCGGGTTGCCCCACCGACGCTCGGACGGCACCCCCCTCCTGAGCCGCTGAGGCGCCGGACTGAGTTTCGCTGCTACGGTCATCGCTTCTTTCCTTCGGTGAGAGCCCCCGCCATGTCGCGCCGCAGCACGAATCGCTGATAGATCAGGGCGACGACGAGCGTGATCGCGAACATGACGACGGCGACGGCGTTGCCGAAGCCGTAGTTGCCGGAGCCTCGGCCATTGGCGACCATGTACGTCGCCATCGTCGAGGTCCCCGCCGTCGACGCGACGTACTGACCCCAGATGATGTAGACGAGGTCGAAGAGCTGGAGGGAGCCGATGATCGAAAGGAACGCCCAGATGCGGATCGTCGGTCCGAGGAGCGGAAGCGTGATCCGCCGTTGGGTCTGCCAGTAGCTCGCACCGTCGATCGCCGCCGCCTCGAAGAGCTCTTCGGGGATGCTCTGCATCCCGGCGAGGAAGAGGATGACCGCGAACCCGATGTACTTCCACGAGATGATCAGCATCAACGACCAGATCGCGATCTTCGGGTCGGAAAGCCAGTCGGCGCGGAAAGCGCCCAATCCGATGTGCTGGAGCAGGTCGTTGACGGCACCGCTCGTCTGGAGCATCAGGCTCCAGCCGGTGCCGACGATGACCTCCGAGATCACGTAGGGAACGAAGATCAGCACGCGGATGATGGTGCGCCCGCGCATCTTCTGGTTCAGCAGGAGCGCCAAGACGATGGCGACCGGCCCCTGCAGCACCAGCGACAGCACGACGATGATGCCGTTGTGCAACAGGACCTCATGGAAGGCCTTGTCGGTGAAGATGATCACGTAGTTGTTCAGGCCGACGAAGTCGGTCGGGAGACCGAACCCCTTCCACTTGAAGAAGCCGTAGTAGGCGGCCATGACGACCGGGAAGATCACGAACGCCAGGAACATGACGATCGCCGGGCCGGCCAGGACCGTGATCTCGAACCTCTTGCGCCAATCGGCGGGCCGCTTGGGCCGCGGTCCGGTCGAGGACGACGCGCGCGGCGCATCGCCCCCGACCGTCCGCGAGCCCGGCATCGGCGCCCTGTCTTCCAACAGGGGCGCATCCAGGGAGCTGGTCATGATCGCGAGTTATCCCTTGGCCGCGGCCTGGTCGACTCCGTTGATGATGTCGGCAGCCGAGCCCTTGGCGGCGAGCAGATTCACGACACCACTGTTCATCGCGTTCCCGACGTTCTGGCCGAGAAGCGTGTCGAGGAACTGCGCCATGAACTTCGTCTTGTTGTAGGCGTTCAGCTCCGACGTGGTGACGTCGTCCGTGATGACGCCCTGAGCGTCCTTGTTGACGGGGATCGCATTGAAGGCCTTGTAGTTGGCTTCTTGCACGGACTTCGTCGTCATGTAGTTCAGGAACGCGGTGCATTCCTTCTTCGGAGCTTTCGCCGAGCAGGAGTACCCGCCGATTCCGCCCATCATCGCGCTGGGGTCTCCGGCGCCGCCCGGGATGCTCGGGAACGGGAACCATCCGAGATCCGGCAGCGGCTTCTGGTCCGGCGTGAGCGAAGCGATCACTCCCGGATCCCATCCGCCCATGAGCTCCATCGCCGCCTTGTGGTTCGCGATGAGACCGGCGGAGCTTCCCGCGCCCTGCTGAGCCGGCGTGGTGAGGAAGCCATCGTTGAACGGAGTGGTGTCGTTGAACGCCTTGAGGTCCTCGCCCGCCTTCGTCCAGCACCTGTCGGTGAACTTCAGCGACGCGGCAGACTTCTCGATGGTCGACTCGCTGCACTCGCGGAGCGCGAAGTTGTAATACCAGTGGGCGGCCGGCCAGGCGTCCTTCGCGCCGACGGCGACGGGCGCCACGCCGGTCGCTTTCAGTTTGGCGATGTCCGCGTTCAGCTCGTCCATCGTCGCGGGCGGCGAGGCGATGCCCGCGGCCGCGAAGAGGTCCTTGCTGTAGAAGATGCCCTCGGGGTTCACGTTGACCGGCATCGCGTAGATCTTGCCCTGGTACGAATTGCCCTTGAGCACGCCCTCGCTCACGGCTGCCTTCGTTGCAGAATCGATGGAGTCGGTGATGTCCATCAGCTGGCCGGCGTCGGCCATCGCGTTCATCTTGCCGCCGCCGCGCTGCAGGAAGATGTCCGGAGCGGACCCCGAATTGAGGGCGGTCTGGAGCTTTCCGTCGAGATCTTCGTTCTGAACGGTCTGCAGCGTGATCGTCACATTCGGGTTGGCCTTCTCGAAGTCGGCGATCGTCTTGAGCCAGAACGCCTTGCCGGGACCGGTGGTCGAGTTGTCCCAGAAGGTCATCGTCACCTTCCCGTCGGCCGCCGTGCTGCCACCGCCGCTGCAACCCGTTGCGAGCAGCGCGGTACTCGCGACGATGGCGAGCGCGCTCGCGATTCGAATTTTCCTCTTCATTGTGGAAACTCCTTGGTAGTGAGTGAAGACGCGGGACAATCCCTGTCGCGAAGTACACCCTCGCATCGGCAAATGTTGTTTGTCAATCGATATCGACAACGATATCGATAACGATTTCAAAAACGTTGTCGATATCGATGTCCAGTGCATCGGCGAGAGGTAGGCTGGCACTATGTCTGCGATCGACGCTCCCGCCCCGTCGCCCGGGCGGGCCACGATCAGCGACGTCGCCCGAGCGGCCGGCGTCTCCGTTCCCACGGTGTCCAAGGTGGTCAACGGACGGTACGGCGTCGCCCCCGCGACATCGAAGCGCGTCATGGAGGTCGTCGAGGCGCTCGGCTACGAGACCTCCCTCGTGGCGAGCAGTCTGCGCCGGCAGAGCACCAACGTGATCGGGATCCTGGTGGCCGAGTTCGAGTCGTTCTCCGTCGAACTCCTCAAAGGCGCGTCCTCGGCGGCCGCGAAGGCCGGATACGAGCTCCTCGCGTACTCCGGCCGCGGCGCCGGCAACGGCCAGGTCGGGTGGGAGCGGCGCTCGTTGTCCCGGCTGGCCGGCACGCTGATCGACGGCGCGATCATCGTGACGCCGACCGTGCTCATTCCGACCACGTCCATCCCGGTGATCGCCATCGATCCGCACACGGGCAACGGCGGGCCATCGACCATCGACTCGGACAACTTCGGCGGAGCGCGGGCGGCGACGCAGCATCTCATCGACCTGGGGCATCGCCGCATCGCCCACATGCGCGGGCGCAGCGATCTCGCGTCCGCGCAACTGCGCGAAGACGGCTACCGGGAGTCGCTCGGCGAGGCCGGCATCCCGTTCGACCAGGCGCTGGTTCTGGACGGCGGCTACCAGACGGCGCAGTCCGCTCAAGCGGCCGAAGACCTCCTGAGCCGCGCCGACCGGCCGACGGCGGTGTTCGCCGCGAACGACATGTCCGCGCTCGGCGTGCTGCAGGCGGCGCGCGAACTCGGGTTGCGCGTCCCGGAAGACCTCTCGGTGATCGGCTTCGACGACATCCCCGAGGCCTCGACCTCCACTCCGCCGCTGACGACGCTCGCCCAGCCGCTCCAAGACATCGGCGCGCAAGCTCTGCAGATGCTCCTCGAGCTGCTCGCCGGACACGAGGTTCCCAGCCGGGTGCGCCTCCCCGCCGAACTCATCGTTCGCGGGAGCACCGGGCCGGCGCCCGGCCGCTGAGCGTCCCTCCTCAGGTCGCGTGGCGGACGAGTGCGGTCGCGGAAGCCCGCGACCGCACTCGTCGCATCACGGCCCCGATCACCAGGATTCCGGGCGCGCCCCGAATCCCACCGCATCCGGCCGCTCGACCGTCGACGTCAGGGTCACGACCTCGTGCGTCGTGCCGGAGCGGATGATCGACTCCATGATCTCCAGCACGTGGAAGGCCAGCTCACCGGATGCGCGGTGCGGCCGACCGGTCTCGATCGCGCGCGCGAGGTCCGCGAGCCCGACGCCGCGGCCGGCGTCCGCATAGCCTGCCGACACCGGAACGTCCCGCCAGGTGCGATCGGACGCGGTGGCGATCGCCACGGTGTCCGAGAAGCGGTTGGGGTCGGGAACAGAGATGCTGCCGCCCGTGCCGTAGACCTCGAACAGCGGAACGCGGGTCTCCCACACCTCGAACGAGACGGTAACGGTCGAGATCACGCCGTTCGCGTGCTCGAGGATCGCCGTCACATGCGTGTCCACGTCGACCGGGATCGGTGTCCCGGCCAGCGGGCCGGTCGCCACGGTGCGCTCGCGCGACGAACGGCCGACGGCTCCCGACACCCGCACGACGGGACCGAAGAACGTGACGAGGCTCGTGAGGTAGTACGGCCCCATGTCGAAGAGCGGTCCGCCGCCCGGCTGGTAGTAGAACGCGGGCGACGGATGCCACAGCTCGTGTCCCGGTGCGCTCCAGGCCACGGCCGCCGCGACCGGAGAGCCGATGCGTCCCTCGTCGAGCAGTGCGCGCGCGGTTTGGATGCCGGTGCCGAGCACGGTGTCGGGCGCGCTGCCCACGCGCAGCCCGGCCTGGGCCGCGCGAGCGAGCACGGGCGCCGCATCGGCTGTGGCCAGTGCAAGAGGTTTCTCGCCGTAGACGTGCTTGCCGGCGTCCAGCGCACGCAGGGCGATCTCGGTGTGCGCGGAGGGGATCGTGAGGTTGAGCACCGCGTGGATGCGCGGGTCGGCGAGCAGCGCATCCACACTCATCGACTCGACGCCCTGATCGCGCGCGACTGCCGCCGCGCGGTCCAGGTCGAGATCGGCGACGGCGGTCAACGACAGGTTCGGCAGCTTCGGGAACTCCTCCAGATACTGCTGACTGATGTTGCCGACTCCGACGATGCCGACGTTCAGCGTGCTGCCCACAGGAGGCCCCTTTCGATGATGGTGCGGACGTTCGGGTCTTCGACGATCTCGAGACGATGACCGGGAGCGGAGACGAAGATGCGGCCCTTGCCCCACTGGCGCGTCCAGATGGCCGGTGCCGTGACCGGCCGGTTCCAGGCATCCCACGGCCGCGCCTCTTGTGTCGTGGTCGCGAGCACGTCGTTGTATTCGTCGCTGAGCACCCAGTACTGCTCGGTGACGAGGTCGAAGTCCTCGATGCCCGCGGTGATCGGATGCGTCCTGCCCAGGTCGGTGATGTGCACCGTGTAAGGAATGTAGTTGTCGGACTGTTCGCCGGTGCGCTCGGCGGGATCCTTGCCCGCGTGGTGCGCGAACTGGCCGCCGATCATATGCAGATAGTCGGCGTTGGCCCGGTACGAGTCGGCGATGCCGCCGTGCCAGCCGCCCATGCCCGTGCCGTTGAGCACGGCACGTTGCAGGCCCGCGAACTCATCCGGCTCGATCGTGTTCATCGTGTTGATCTGCACGATGAGATCGACCGTGTCCATGAAGCCGGCGTCGGTGTAGATGGCCGGCGACTCCTCCACCCGCACTCGGAAGCCGTTCGCCTCCAAGAACGGGATGAAGAGCTCGGTGGTCTCGACGGGCATGTGCCCGTCCCATCCTCCGCGCACGACGAGGGCCTGTCTGGTCATGGGTTCCTTTCGGTTGCTCACTTGCTGAACCCGGCCGTCATCCCGGCGATGAGCTGCCGGCGGCCGAAGATGTAGAGGATGAAGATCGGCAACGTCGACAGGACGACCGCCGCGAGGACGGCCGGGACATTCACGCTGAACGACCCCTGGAAGGTCCACAGCGAGAGCGGGAGCACACGCTTGTCGGGACTCTGCGTCAGCACGAGGGGAAAGAGGAATCCGTTCCAGACATTCAGCGCATTGTAGAGCCCCACGGTCACGATCGCCGGCCGGGCGAGCGGGAGCACGAGGGAGAACAGAGTGCGCCAGTCGCTCGAGCCGTCCACCTTCATCGACTCGAACAGCTCCTTGGGGATGTCGCGGATGAAGTTCGAGAGGATGAGCACCGTCACCGGAACCGCGAAACCGATCGACGGCAGGATCAGCGCCGCCAGGCTGTCGTACAGACCGGCCTTGGACAGCATGTAGAACAACGGGATGATCGTGGCCGGAACCGGGATCGCCAGCCCGAGCAGCAGGAACGAGAACGAGGCGCGGGTGAACCTGGTCTGCGACCGCACGATCGCGTACGCCGCCATGATGCAGACGAACACGACGACGACGACACTGACCACCGTGATGATCACCGAGTTGGCGAGGTAGAGGAAGAAGTCGCTCTGCAGCACCAGCGCGTATCCGTCGAGAGTCGGGGCGAGGGGCGGGATGAGCTGGTTGCTCGAGAAGAACCCGGCCTGAGGTCGCACGCTCGTGATCACGATGTAGTAGATCGGGATCACGATGATCGCGAGCCAGATCCACGCTCCGGCCCCGCCGAGCCAGTTGGGCCTCTGGCCCGCGCGTCGGGTGCGGCCGGCACGAACGGCGCGTTCGCGCGGCTTTCCGCCCGCAGCCGCCGCCACGTCCGCATCGACGGTGTCGATCGTCTGCGACATCAGAGGCCCTCCTGCTGGCTGGTCATCCTGGTGAAACCGCTGAGCTTGGTCAGCAGCAGGGCGATCGCCAAGCCGATGATCACCAGGATCATGGCCATCACACTCGCCTGACCGAACTGGCTGGCCGAGAACCCGGTGACGTACATCAGGATCGGCAGGATGCGGATCCCGGAGCTCGGCACACCGCCCGTGAGCACGAAGATCACGTCGAAATAGGTCAGGGACCCGACGATCATCAGCGTCGACGACGTGACGATCGTGTAGCGGAGCTGCGGCAGGGTGATATTGAAGAACTGCTTGACGCGGCCGGCGCCGTCGATCTCGGCCGCCTCGTACAGCGAGGCCGGGATCTGCCGCACACCGCCTTGATACAGCAGCGTGTGGAACGGCACGAACTGCCACGCGATGATGAAGATCACCACGTAGAGGATGAGCTGTTGATTGCCCAGCCAGTCCTGTTTGAGGAAGGGGATTCCGAGAGACGCCGACAGCCCGAAGTTCGGGTCGAGAATCGCCTTGAACGCGATGGCGACCGCTGCCGACGAGAGGATCAGCGGCAGGAAGAAGATCGCGCCGAGGACAGCCCGGCTGCGCTGTCGTCCGGCGGTCCAGGTCCCGAGCAGCAGGCTGATGGGCGTCTGCACGATCCACGAGATGGCGATCACCTTGAGGGTGAGCACCAGAGCGTTGATCGTGACCGGATCGGCGAGCACGCTCGTCCAGTTGGCGAACCCGACCCAGACCGGGTCGCTGATCGCATCCCACTGCGTGAAACTCAGGGAGAGGGCGACGATCAGCGGCACGATCGCGAACACGACGAAGAAGAGCAGGGCGGGCAGCACCATCCAGCCGCCGGGGCCGGAGCGCCGGCGGTCGCCCGCCGTACGTCCGGCCCGGCGGGCGGGCCCGACGGACACAGCTGTCTGGGTCATGAGGTCTCTACTGACCGATCGTCTGGTTCATGTTGTCGGAGAACTGCTTCGGCGTGATCTGCTTGTTGAACAGCTGGTCGAGGTTGGTCAGCAGCGCGGTCGCCTGCGCCGGCGGCAGCGCCTGGTCCCACGACATCTGGAAGTTCTTCGCGTTCTTCGTGAGGCTGTAGACCTTCGAGCCGAAGTCGCCGCCCGATGCGGAGATCTGGCTGTCGATGCCCTGGATCGGCGGCACTTGTCCGGTCTTCACCATCCGGTCGACGTAGCCCTTGTCGAAGACGCCGTCGGTGAGGTACTTGATGGCACTGGCCTGCTGCGCCTTGCTCGCCGCCGAGGAAACGGAGAAGTAGCCGGACGGATTGCCGACGATGTCCGACGGGTCACCCTTGCCGCCGGACACCGCGGGAAATGTCGTGTAGCCGAGGCCGCTCGCGGCGAAGTCGGCCGCCTGCTGCTTGAAGGTCGTCATGACCCACGCGCCCTGCAGCATCATGGCGGCTTTGCCCGTATAGAGCAGCGCCACGTCGGCGTTCGAGTCCGCGGTGACGGAGGCGAAGCCGTCGACGAAGGCTCCCGCATCCACCAACTGCTGGATCATGGTGTTGGCCTTGATGATGCCCGGGTCGCTCCACGCCCCCTTCTCACCCGCCATGACCTTGTTGAACGCCCCGGGACCGGCGACGCGGTCGACGAGATACTCCTCCCACATGAGCGAGGGCCACTTCGACGCACCGGCGAGCGAGAACGGCGCGACACCGGCTGCTTTCAGCTTCGGGATGGCCGCGAGGATGTCGTCCCAGGTCTTGGGCGCCTCCACGTGCGCCTTCGCAAGAACGTCCTTGTTGTAATAGAACATGATCGGCGTGGTCGCGTTCATCGGCACAGCGTAGGTCTTGCCGTCGACGACGCCCTGGCCCCAGACCGAGTCGAGGAACTTGCCCTTGGCGCTCGCGGTCTGGCTGGTGAGGTCGACGACCTTGCCCGCCTTGACATAGGAGTTCAGCGTGCCGCCGGCCCAGCTGTAGATGATGGTGGGCGCGGATCCCGCTCCGACCGCCGTGCGGATCTTGGTCTTGTAGGCGTCGTTCTGGAAGAAGGTGCCTGTGATCTGGTCCTTCGGATTCGCCGGGTTCCAGTCCTTCAGCGAGGGGCCGAGAACAGTGTCCTGATCGGTGCCGGTGAGGCCCCAGAGGGTCGCCCGGTCGCTCCCGCCCGAACCGCTCGGGCCGTTCGAGCAGGCGGTGACGCCCACGAGCACGGCGGCGACGCCGGCGGCGACAGCGGCGGCGCGAAGGGAGCGCCGGCCGGAAGGTTTGCGAAGCATCATTGCGTTCTCTCCTTGATTCGGATGGTGCAGTTCGAGGTGCTGACGGCGGCGTCAGTTCTCGGTCGCCGTCCAGGCACTGCCGGTGGCAGCACTCCGCTCGACGGCGGCCAGCACGCGTTGAACGTGCAGACCGTCGGCGAATGACGGCTCGGGGTCGACCCCGCCGGTGACGGCGTCGACGAAGTCCTTGATCTCGTGCGAGAAGGCATGCTCATAGCCGATGGCGTGTCCGGTAGGCCACCAGTTGGCCATGTACGGATGCTCGGGCTCGGTCACGAGGATGCGCGTGAAGCCCTGCTCGCCCGCAGGGGCTGTGGCGTCGTAGAACTGCAGTTCGTTCATCGATTCGAGATCGAAGGCGATCGCACCACGGGATCCACTCAGTTCCAGACGGAGCGCGTTCTTGCGGCCGGTGGCATACCGGGTGGCCTCGAACGCACCGATCGCGCGGTCGGCGTGGCCACCGGTCAGTCGCGCCGTGAACCAGGCCGCGTCGTCGACGGTGACCTGGCCGCGCTCCTCCGACGCCGTGCCCGAGAGTCCGACCCCCTCGCCGAGCAGCGGGCGCTCATGGACGAAGGTCTCGAGGGTGCCGGTGACGCTCTGCAGCCGGGACCCGGTGAGGTGCTCGACGAGATCGATCGCGTGGGCGCCGATGTCGCCGAGCGAGCCGGAGCCGGCCCGCGCCTTGTCGAGACGCCAGGTCATCGGGCCGTTCTCGTCGGTGAGCCAATCCTGCAGATACAGGGCGCGGACCTGACGGATCTCGCCGAGCCGGCCCTCCTGAACGAGTCGGCGGGCGAAAGCGATCGCGGGAACCCGCCGGTAGCTGAAACCGACCATCGAACGCACGCCGGCCTCGGAGGCGCGCCGAGCGGCCACGACCATCCGTTCCGCCTCCTCGACCGAGTTGGCCAGCGGCTTCTCGCAGAGCACGTGTTTGCCCGCCTCGAGGGCTGCGATCGCGATCTCGGCATGGGAGTCGCCCGGCGAGCAGATGTCGACGATGTCGATCTCCGGATCGTCGATCACCCGGCGCCAGTCGGTCTGGGCGTCCCGCCAGCCGAGCTTGGCCCGCGCATCCTCCACCCGTGCGGCATCGCGGCCGACGATCGTGTGCATGATCGGCTGCGCACCGAGTTCGAAGAACCGAGGAGCGACGCGCCACCCCTGCGAATGCGCTGCTCCCATGAATCCGTAGCCCACCAGGGCGACCCCGAGGGTCGGTTCGGTCGTGCGGATCATGTGGGGCTCCTTCGCGCTGCGTGCCGTCAGACGGTAACGCTGTCGCGAAAGCCCACACAAGTTTCCAGGCCGATATTGGAAAGTTTTCGTCAATCCGGCGGGAGGAGCGGCTCGGAGGTCGAGCGACGGATCACGAGAGAAGTCGCGAGATCGAGCCGAACGCTCTCGACGGTCTCAACGCGCATCCTCAATGCCAGCCGCGTCGCCTCCTCCGCCATTTCGACCAGCGGCTGCCGCACGGTCGTGAGCGGAGGGCCGGCCCAGCGCGCCGGAGGAATGTCGTCGAAGCCCACCACCGACAGTTCGTCCGGGATGCTGAGTCCCAGCCGGCGAGCCGCGTCATACACCCCGAGCGCCTGCATGTCGTTGCCGGCGAAGATCGCCGTCGGCGGGTTCGGCCGGCTCAGCAGACGCAGCGCTTCGCGTTCTCCGTCCTCCTGGGTGAACTCGCCGCCGCCGAACAGCTGGGGGTCGATCGGAATGCCCGCCTCGTCGAGCGCCGAACGATAGCCGGCCACCCTGGCTCGCGAGCACATCAGGTCGTCCGGCCCCGAGATCACGCCGATCCTGCGGTGCCCCAGCTCGACCAGGTGCCTGGTGGCGGCGACACCGCCCGACCAGTTCGTCGCTCCGATCGCCGGCACGTCGGGTGCGGGGTCGCCGGCCGGATCCACCACGACGAAGGGGATGTTGCGGGTGTGGAGCTGCTGTCGGTGCTCGGCGGAGAGATCGGAGAACACGAGCACGACGGCGATCGGTTTGCGCTTCAGGACCCCGGCGATCCACTCCTGGTCCGGTGCGTGGCGGTAGCCTCTCGTGGTGAGCGCCAGCGTCATACCGGCCTCCCTCGCGACCCGCTCGACACCGCGGATGATCTGCAGCGCCCACTCGCTCGCCAGAGACTCGATGACGAGCTCCACGAGCGATCCCGGCTCGCTCTCCGAGCCTCGGCGAGCGTAGCCCGAACGGAAGAGGAGCTCCTCGACGACGCCCCGGGTCCGGGCGGAGACGCCCGGCCGGCCGTTGAGCACCTTGGACACCGTGGACATCGACACGGAGGCCTCCCGGGCGATGCTCTCGAGAGTCGGTCTACTCAGCGTGGGAAATGTTTCGTCCGGCATGAGGTCACGATATCCGCACAGGGTCTTTCGGTCACGCCCCTCGCCTGATAAGTTTATTCACACAACAAATCACCGATGACGTTGAAGGAACCTCCATGAGCCTCACCCCCACCCGCGCCGACAAGTTCTCCTTCGGTCTGTGGACCATCGGCTACAACGGCGCCGACCCGTTCGGCGGGCCGACCCGCCCGCAGCTCGACGTGGTCGAAGCCGTGCACAAGCTCGACGAGCTCGGCGCCTACGGCCTCACCTTCCACGACGACGACCTGTTCGCCTTCGGCTCGACCGACGCCGAGCGTCAGAAGCAGATCGACCGCCTGAAGCAGGCCCTCGCCGACACCGGCATCATCATCCCGATGGTGACCACCAACCTGTTCAGCGCTCCCGTCTTCAAGGACGGCGGCTTCACCTCCAACGACCGTGCCGTCCGTCGCTTCGCGCTGCGCAAGGTGCTCCGCAACCTCGACCTCGCCGCCGAGCTCGGCGCCAAGACCTTCGTCATGTGGGGCGGCCGCGAGGGCGCAGAGTACGACGCCGCCAAAGACATCCGCGCCGCCCTCGAGCGCTACCGCGAGGCCGTCAACCTGCTCGGCGACTACGTCACCGACAAGGGCTACGACATCCGCTTCGCCATCGAGCCGAAGCCGAACGAACCGCGCGGCGACATCCTGCTGCCGACCGTCGGGCACGCTCTCGCCTTCATCTCGTCGCTGGAGCGGCCCGAGCTGGTCGGGCTCAACCCGGAGGTCGGGCACGAGCAGATGGCCGGGCTCAACTTCGCCGCCGGCATCGCGCAGGCGCTCTACCACGACAAGCTCTTCCACATCGACCTCAACGGCCAGCGCGGCATCAAGTACGACCAGGACCTGGTCTTCGGTCACGGCGACCTGCAGAACGCATTCGCTCTCGTCGACCTGCTCGAGAACGGCGGCCCCGACGGCGGCCCGGCTTACAACGGACCGCGCCACTTCGACTACAAGCCGTCCCGCACCGAGGACATCACCGGGGTGTGGGAGTCGGCCGCGGCCAACATGCGCACCTACCTGCTGCTGAAGGAGCGGGCGAAGGCGTTCCGCGCGGACCCCGAGGTGCAGGAGCAGCTGGAGGCGTCCCGCGTGCTCGAGCTGTCGCGTCCGACCCTCGGCGAGGGCGAGTCGTACGACGACCTGCTCGCCGACGGCAGCGCGTACGAGGACTTCGACCCGAGCGTGTACTTCGGCGGCAAGGGCTTCGGTTTCGTCCGCCTGCAGCAGCTCGCGCTCGAGCACCTCCTCGGCGCCCGCTGACCCCTCCCGCCCCTCCCCGCCCCTCTCCCCTCTCCCCGAAGTGCTCGTTGTTGCAGGCCTGACCCGCGTGTCGGCTGCAACAACGAGCACTTCGGCTGAACAAGGAACGACATGACACTCGTCGCCGGGGTCGACTCCTCGACCCAGAGCTGCAAGGTGGTCGTGCGCGACCTCGAGACCGGTGCGCTGGTGCGCTCGGGGCGCGCCGCGCATCCAGAAGGCACGGAGGTGGACCCGGCGGCCTGGTGGACGGCGCTGCAGGAGGCTCTCGCGGCGGCCGGCGGACTGGACGACGTCGCCGCGATCTCGGTCGCCGGCCAGCAGCACGGGATGGTGGTGCTGGATGCGGAGGGCCGCATCATCCGCGACGCCCTGCTCTGGAACGACACCCGCTCGGCCCAGGCCGCCCGCGACCTGATCGAGGAGGTCGGCGCGGCCGAGTACGCCTCCCGCGTCGGCGTGGTGCCCGTCGCGTCCTTCACTGCCACGAAGCTGCGCTGGCTGCGGGATGCGGAGCCCGCGAACGCGGAGCGGGTCGCCGCGGTCGCGCTGCCGCACGACTGGCTGACCTGGCGCCTGCTCGGATACGGCCCGGCCGGCGAGAGCAAGCTGGGACCCGATCTGGAGGCGCTGACCACCGACCGCTCCGACGCGAGCGGGACCGCCTACTGGGGTGCGCGAACGGACGCGTACGACCTCGACCTGTTCGAGCGCGCGCTCGGACGCCCGGGACGCGAAGCGATCGGCGCTGCCGACGCGCATCCCCTCGCCGAGGTGCTCGTTGTCGCAGGCGACACGCCGCACGACCATGCAACGACGAGCACCTCGACGCGGAACGCCGATGCGGTCGTGCTCCCGCGGGTGCTCGGCCCCGCGGAGGCGGCGGGGCGTACGCCGTCGGGGGTGCTCGTCGGCCCCGGCGCCGGCGACAACGCCGGCGCCGCACTCGGCCTCGGGGCCGCGGACGGCGACGTGGTGGTCTCGGTCGGCACCTCCGGCACCGTGTTCGCCGTCACCGAGGCGCCGATCGCCGACGCCTCCGGAACGGTCGCGGGTTTCGCCGACGCCTCCGGCGCCTCCCTCCCCCTGATCGCGACGCTCAACGCGGCGCGCGTGCTCGGCTCGATCGCCCAGCTCCTCTCCGTCGATCACGACGGCCTGTCCGCCCTCGCCCTCTCGGCGGATCCGGGCTCCGCCGGTGTCGTGCTCGTGCCCTACTTCGAGGGCGAGCGAACGCCCAACCTGCCCGACGCCACGGCCAGCATCCACGGCCTCACCCTCGCCTCGACGACGCCCGCGAACCTGGCACGCGCCGCGATCGAAGGGATGCTGTGCGGCCTCGCCGACGGCCTCGACGCCGTGCGCTCGGCCGGGGTGCGCGAGCGGCGCATCCTGCTCATCGGCGGCGCCGCCCAGAACCCCGCCGTGGCGACCGTCGCCGCGCAGGTCTTCGACGCGCCTGTCGAGGTGCCGGCGCCCGGCGAGTACGTCGCCGACGGCGCCGCTGTCCAGGCCGCCTGGACCCTCACCGGCACCCGCCCCGCCTGGACGGTCGAGACCTCCGCCGCCCTCCCCGTGGACACCCGTCCGGTCATCCGAGCCCAGTACGCGCTCGCTCGCCCCTGACCTCGTCCTCACCCACCCCCGCGGGTGACTTCGTCGGTTGATCCGCCGGCACGCCGTGTCAGGGGTCAACCGACTAAGTCACCGCGTCGCGGGATGCGTCAGGCGGCTCGCGCGGAGAGTCCCAGGGCCGAGAGGGCCCGGTCGGCGAGCGCGGACGGAGACGCATCGATGGTCAGTGCGATGTGGCGTTCGTCTGCGGCCGGCGGCTCCAGCGTGGCGAGCTGCGAGCGCAGCATCCCCGCCTTCATGAAGTGGTGCTCCCGCGACGCGAGGCGACCGGCCAGGAGTTCCGGACTCCCGGTCAGGTGGACGAAGACCACCTCGTCGCGGCGCAGGACGTCCCGGTAGCGCCGGGCCAGCGCGGAGCACGCGACCACGACCGAACGTCCCGCCGTGAGGCGTTCGTCCATCCAGGAGGCGATGGCGGCCAGCCAGGGCGCGCGGTCGTCGTCGGTGAGCGGGACGCCGGCCCGCATCCGTTCGACGTTCGCCGTCGGGTGCAGGGCGTCGCCCTCCAGCAGCTCCCAGCCGAGTCGTTCGGCGAGGAGGGCTGCGACGGTGGACTTGCCGCACCCCGCGACGCCCATCACGACGAGCGCGCGCCCGCGGGTCACCCGAGACCGCCGACGAAGAGACTCAGCACCAGCACTCCGGCCAGTCCGACGAGAGACACCAGGCACTCGAGCACTGTCCAGCTCTTCAGGGTCTGCGGGATGGTGAGCCCCAGATACTCCTTCACGAGCCAGAACCCGGCGTCGTTGACGTGCGAGAGGAAGACCGATCCCGCACCGATGGCGAGCACCATGAGCGAGACCATCGGCGTCGAGAGGTGAGCCGTCAGCGGCAGCAGGATGCCCGCCGCGGTGACCGTCGCCACGGTGGCGGATCCGGTGGCCACGCGGATGAGCGCGGCGACCGTCCACGCGAGCAGCAGCACGAGGATCCCGCTGGCCCCCGTCGCCCAGCCCGCGATGACCTGTCCGATACCGGTGTCGACCAGCACCTGCTTGAATCCGCCGCCCGCGCCGACGATGAGGAGGATTCCCGCGATGGGCGGGAGGGAGGCGCCGAACGTGGTCTGCAGGGCCTTGCGATCCATCCCACCGCCCAGGCCGAGCAACAGGATGCCGGCGAGCACCGCGACCGTCAGCGCGATGACCGGCGTCCCGACGAAGTCGAGGACGACCTTCCAGGCCGGCGCGGCGGTCGGCGACGCGATGTCGGCGACGGCCTTGCCGAGCATCAGTACGACGGGCAGCAGGATGCTGAAGAGCGCCGCCCCGAAGGACGGACGCTTGCGACTGCCGTCCTCCCCCTCGTCCGGGACGAACAGGTCGGGCACACCGGCCGGTACCCACTTCGCGGCCAGGTTGCTGAACAACGGACCGGCGATGGCGATGGTCGGGATGGCGACGAGGACGCCGAAGGCGAGGGTGAGGCCGAGGTTGGCGCCGAGCGCCGCGATGGCGACCAGCGGGCCGGGGTGCGGAGGCACCAGGCCGTGCATGGCCGAGAGACCGGCGATCGCCGGGAGGGCGATGCGCATGAGCGGTAGCCCGGAGCGGCGGGTCACCAGGATGATCACGGGGATGAGCAGCACGAGCCCGACCTCGAAGAACATCGGCAGGCCGATGATCGCGCCGACCGCGCCCATCGTCCAGGGCAGGAACCGCACGCCGGTGCGCGAGACGAGCGTGTCGACGATGCGGTCGGCGCCGCCCGAGTCGGCGAGCAGCTTGCCGTACATGGCCCCGAGGGCGACGAGGATGCCGACGCTGCCCATGGTGGCGCCGAAGCCGGTGATGAAGCTGCCGACGGCCGCATCCGCCGCCATTCCCGCGGCGAGGCCGGCCACGAGCGAGCCGAGCAGCAGGGACAGGAACGGATGGAGCTTGAGCCAGATGATGAGGACCACGATCACGGCGATGCCCGCGAGGGCGGCGATGATGAGCTGGCCCTCGGAGCCGGTGGGGTGGGGCGCAGGCGCTGGTGCCGCTGCTGCGGCCAGGTGCGTGAGTGTCGCTGAAGTCATGAACGTCCTCGGTCGTGATTGCGGATGGGGCACGAACACTCTAGGAATAAATCCGATTTGTGTCCAATCTATGACGGTAACGACGTATATAACTGCGTTACGTGCCGTTTTGACCGGATGACACGCCAGGCCCGATAATGAAGCGTGACCCAGCCAACGACCGGCTCCCTGCACGAGCAGGCCATCGCGTCGCTGGGCGCGCGAATCGTCACCGGCCACATCCCCGTCGGTACGGTGCTCACACCGGAAAGCGTCGGTATCTCCCGCACGGTGCTCCGCGAGTGCATCCGGGTTCTCGAGTCGCTCGGGCTCGTTCAGGCGCGACGACGCCGCGGCACCGTCGTGCTGCCGGCCGCCGATTGGCAGGCGCTCGACCCCCGCGTCCTCGCCTGGCGGCTCGCCGGCCCTGATCGCCTGACCACTCTCAGCGATCTCAGCGAGCTGCGCCTCGCAGTGGAGCCTGTCGCCGCGCGGCTGGCGAGCACCCGGGCGACCCCCGACCAATGCGGCGCTCTGACCGCGGCCATCGTCGGGATGTCGGCGACCCAGCGCTCCGCCGACCACGACGAGTACCTCGCCCACGACCGGGACTTCCATCGCATCCTGCTCGAGGCATCCGGCAATCCGCTGTTCGCGGCGCTGAGCGGTGCGGTCGCCGAGGCTCTCAGCGGCCGGACCACGCACGCGCTGATGCCCCACACGGCGAACCCGGAGGCGATCCGTCTCCACGAGGACGTCGCCGCCGCCGTTCGCCGAGGCGACGCGGTCGCTGCCGAGAACGGGATGCGCGCGATCGTCGAGGAGGCCGACGCCGCCGTTCAGCGCCCCGCCCGCTGATCCGCACCCTCGCCCCACCGTCGAGTACACAAAGATTGCACGGCCGCCCGGCGTGTCGCGTGCAATCTTTGTGTACTCGACGGTGGGGCGGGGGCGTCAGGGGCGGAGGCGCGGGGCGAAGAGCCAGGCCAGGGCGCAGAGGACGGCGGTCACGGTGAACGCGCCGGCGAAGGGCCAGCCACCGGGGAGGGCGCGCAGGGCGGCGAAGACGATCGCGGTCGCGGCGAGCGCGACAGCCGAACCGGTGGAGTCAGCGATCGTCAGGGCGGAGCTGTTGAAGCCCTGGTCGGCCGGCGTGGAGTATTCGAGCGTCAGCACCCCGAGACGCGGATACAGGATGCCCATTCCACCGCCGGAGAAGGCCCAGCCGACCACCACGATGAAGGGGTTCAGGTGCCAGACGGCCGTCGCGATGAGGGAGGCGAGGGCGATCGTGAGGCCGAGCGCACCGAGCCGGGCCGCGACGACATGGGCGATACGCGGGAACCGCCCCTGCACCCATGAGGCCGCCGACCAGGTGAGCCCTGCGGCGGTCAAGGCCAGCCCGGCGACGGCGGCGGAGAGCCCGTACTGGGACACCATGAGCAGAGGGACATACACCTCCGTCGCGAAGAACGTGGCGGCGATGATCCCGCGCATGAGGATGACGCTCGGGAGGCCGCGACGGGCCAGCAGCGTCCCCTTCGGGACGAGCGGCCGGAGGGCGATGACGGCGACGATCGCAGCGAGCGGGGGCACGATCCACAGCACCGGCCCAGTGGATTCCGCGGCCAGTGTCAGCGCGAGCACCGCGACAGCGAGCAGCACGGCCCAGACCAACCGTGCCGCACGGAACGGCGCCCGCTCGCCCGCCCGGAGCACCCGTCGCATCACGGGCACCACCATCAGCATGGCGAGTGCGGCCAGCGCCACCACCCCGAGGAACACCCAGCGCCAGCCGACCGTCTCGCTGAGAACGCCGGCGACGAACGGGCCGATCAGCGACGGGATCACCCAGGCCGCCGCGAAGCCGGCGAAGATCCGTGGATGCAGCGCCGGCGGATACACGCGCGCGACGATGACGTAGAGCACGACCGTGAGGGCGCCGCCGCCCAGTCCGTGGACGAGCCGCCCGGCGACGAACACCCACATCGTCGGCGCTGTTCCGGCGATGGAGAGTCCCGCCGCGAACAGCACCACAGAGGCGATGAGAGCCGTCCGCGGGTTGCCGCGGTCCGCCCAGGCACCCGCCGACACCATCCCGACCACGCCGACCGCCAAGGGGCCGGCGAACGCGAAGGCGTAGAGCGCGGCGCCGTCGAGCTCTCGGCTGACCATCGGCATGATCGTGGTGACCGCGAGCGCCTCGAACGCTGCGAGCGTGATCAGCAGGCACATCCCGATGCTCGTCCAGCGGAACTGCGGGCTCAGCACACCCCCGGCGCTGGCGGTCTCCGGTGGGACGGAGGCCACCGGCGCCGAATCGAGGTCGCGTGAGCTCACGGGCACCAGCCTAGGACGGCGCGCCGACAGCGGAAGTCCCCGCTCGGATCACCGCTCGGATCCCCACTCGGATCCCCGCTCGCGTCCCGCCAGGCGTCCTCCGCGGACCCCGTCCCGGATCCTCGCTCAGACCGGCGCAGCGGTGGATGAGCGCACGATCAGGTCCGGCTGCAGACTGACCGCCGTCGGTTCGGTCCCGCCCTCGATCTCGGCGACGATGCTCTCGATGCTGCGTCGTCCCAGCTCGGTGAAGTCCTGACGGACGGTCGTCAGCGGCGGCCAGAAGTGCGCGGCCTCCGGGATGTCGTCGAAGCCGACCACGCTCAGGTCCCCGGGGATGCGCCGTCCGGCCTCATGCGCCGCGTGGTAGAGCCCGAGCGCCATCTGATCGTTGGAGGTGAAGACCGCCGTGACCGCCGGGTCCGCCAGCACGCGCAGGCCGACGCGGTAGCCGGATTCCGCCGTCCAGTCGCCTGCCACCGCCGGTTCCGGCGCCAGTCCGGCCTCCGCCAGCTCCACCCGGTAACCGTGGACGCGCGCCTGAGCCTCGAACCACTCCAGTGGCCCCGAGATGTGGGCGATCCTCCCGTGGCCGAGCTCGATGAGATGGCGCGTCGCCGTGCGTGCACCGGCGACCTGGTCGACGGTGAGCTCCCGCTGCACCGTCGACGGACCGCCCTGCAGCGTCACGTACGGCACAGTGAGGCCCGCCGTCTGGAGCTGGTCGAGCACGACCTCCTGCGGGGCGATCACCACGATGCCCTCGACCGACTGCGCCAGCAGATGGTCGAGTCCCGCCGCGATGGAGCCGGGGCTCAGGTCGGCCAGTTGGGCGACGGCGATGTAGTAGCCGGCCGCTCGGCCCGCATCCTGGATCGCGTTGATGCTGGAGACCGGCCCGTACAGCGCCGCGGCCGACGTCGCGAGGACGCCGATGGTCCGGGAGCGGGCGGTGACGAGGGCGCGTGCGGCACGGTTGGGCCGGTAGTGCAGCTGGCTCATCGCATCCAGCACACGCTGCCGGGTGGCCTCGCGGATGCTCGGATGCTCGTTGATGACCCGCGACACGGTCTGGTGCGAGACACCGGCGAGGGCCGCGACGTCACGCATGCTGGCCGCACGCTGGTGCTCCGTCACAGCATCCCCTCCCTGCCGGGGCCGGCCGTCAGCCGATCACCGGCGCCCCCGGGACCCATTATCCGGGATCGGGAGCCGTGGATGCCGCCCCTCGGGGCTGGGCATCGGGCCGCGGACGCCGCCGCGCCAGCACCCCGACGGCCAGGGCGATGACCGCGACGCCCGCCGGAAACACGAGATGCCATCCCGCGAGCAGGAGCAACCCTGCCGCGAGCACACACGAGAGGAGCGCCATCCACCATCCCACCGAACGGGCCGGGAGCAGCCGAAGGGCGGAGGCGACGCCCAAGCCGTACACGGCCGCGGCGATGCTCGTGTGCACCAGGATGAACGGCTGCAGGTCGCCGTTCGCCAGCACCACGGCCGAGTACAGCGCCATCACGACGGCCGAGAGCAGCAGGCCGCGCCGGGCGACGGCACCGTTCTCCACTCCCCGCCCGAACCAGGCGGGCAGGTCGCCATCCCGGCCCATGGCGGCGCCCAACTTGCTGAAGGCGGCGAGGTAGGCGTTGAAGACGCCGGTGACGACGATCGCCGCGATGACGGCGACCACCACCCCGCCTCCCGAGCCGGTCGCCACCTCGACGAGGTCGAGCAGCGGGACGGCGCTCGACGCCGCATGGTCGCCCAGCACCACCACGGTGACGGTCTGGATGGCGAGGTACGCCACCGAGACGATGACCAGCGCGAGCGCGGTGGCGCGCGGGATGTCCCGGCGGGGATTGCGGAACTCGCCGCCGATGCCCGCCACCGCCTCCCACCCGGCGAACGCCCAGATGTAGAGGCTCATCGCCAGGCCGACCCCGCCCCAGCCGTGCGGCAGCGGCGGCTGCAGGTTGGCGGCCTGCGAGTGCGGCGCGGCCGCTGCCAGGACGAAGACGAGCACGGCGACCAGCGCGCCGGAGAGGACCAGCTGGACGGAGGCGGCGAACCGCACCCCGAACGCCGTGACGACGATCGGGATCACCATCAGCCCGACGGCGATCAGGGTGGTGCTCGTTGTGCCGCCTCCCACGACCGCCACGACGTAGCGCGCGGTCATCAGCGCGGCGATCGGAGCCCCGATCGGCGTGCCGAAGAAGAACCAGTAGCTGATGATCCGGGCGGCCCCCGGCCCGAAGGCCCGCCGCGCGAACGTCGCCACTCCTCCCGCATCGGGATGCCGCCGGGCGAGAGCCGCGAACGTCGCCGCGAGCGGAATGGAGATGAGCGCGAGCGCAGCGACGGCGAGGATCGCCCCGGGCCCGGCAGCAGCGGCGGCGAGCGCCGGCAGCACGAGGATGCCGGTGCCGAGCACCGCTGCGATGTAGAGCGCGGTGCCTCCCGCCACCCCGAGATGCCCGTGCGGCGCGGCCGGCACCTGCGGGTCCGGAAGGGCCGCTTCACCCCCGCCGGCTCGCGTGGGGGATGGCCTGCGCTCCGTCATCCCCCCATCATGTCGCGGACCTCCGACATCGGTGCAGGCGAGCCGCATCCGCAGCGCTTCGTGCTGCTCCGCCGCGTACCGCGCTGCTCCGCAGCGCGCCGCATCCCGGCCATTCCCCCGGCCAAGGGTTCCCGCCTCCGTCCCCCCGCGGGAGGATGGCCCGGAAGGAGGCCCCGTGCTCGGACTCGAACTCGTCGTCGTGATCGGCGTGACCACCCTGGTGTCGAAGCTGATCGCCCGGAAGACCGGGATCGCGCAGCCGCTCCTCCTCGTCGGCATCGGCGTCCTCATCGGGCTGGTGCCGCTGTTCCGCGACATCCAGCTCGCCCCCGAGGTGGTGCTGTTCCTGTTCCTTCCCGCGATCCTGTACTGGGAGAGCCTGACCACGTCGCTGCGCGAGATCCGCAGCAATCTCCGCGGCATCGTCCTGATGAGCACCGGGCTGGTGGTGGTCACGGCCGCCGCCGTGGCGGTGCTCGCACATGCGATGGGGCTGCCGTGGGGCGCCGCCTGGACCTTGGGCGCCGCGATCGCGCCGACGGATGCCACTGCCGTCACATCGTTCACGCGCTCGCTCCCCCGCCGCAACGTGACGATCCTGCGCGCGGAGAGCCTGGTGAACGACGGGACGGCGCTGGTGCTGTGGTCGCTCGCCGTCGGGTTCACCGTCGGGGACACCGACGTCAGCCCCGGCGTCGTCTCCCTCACGCTGGTCGTCGCCTACGTGGGCGCCGCCCTGGTCGGTGCGCTGATCGCGTGGCTCGCCCTGCTCGCCCGCCGCCGCCTGCGGGACGCCATCACGCAGAACATCGCCATGCTGCTCACGCCGTTCGTCGCCTACCTGCTGGCCGAGCTCATCCACGCATCCGGCGTTCTCGCGGTCGTCGTCGCCGGCCTGATCATCAGCCAGTCGGGTCCGCGGACCGGGGTCGCGGAGGGCCGCAGGCAGTCCGATGCGTTCTGGACGTTCGCGACCTTCCTGCTCAACGCGAGCCTGTTCGTCCTCGTCGGCATCGAACTGCCGCGCGCCACCTCCGAGCTCGCGCAGAGCGACCTCGGGATGGGCATCGCGGCCATCGCCGCCGTGACGGGCGTCATCGTGGCGGTCCGCTTCGCCTACCTCTTCGCGACGGTCTACCTGATCCGGCTCCTCGACCGCCGGCCGCAGCAGCGCGAGCGGCGGATGAGCGACCGGGCGCGGGTGGTCAGCGGTCTGGCCGGCATGCGCGGCGCCGTGTCGCTGGCCGCGGCGCTGGCGGTTCCCGCAACGCTGATGAACGGCTCCCCTTTCCCCGGACGCGACTTCATCGTGTTCGTCACCGCGGGCGTCATCGTCACGACCCTGGTGTTCCAGGGGCTGCTCCTGCCGGCGGTCGTGCGCTGGGCGCATCTCCCCTCCGACGACTCGGTCGGGCACGAGCTGCACCTGGCCGAGACCAGCGCGACCCGGGCCGCGCTCGACGAGCTGCCCGGTCTCGCCCGCCGGCTGAGGGTCGACCGGACGATCAGCGAGCGCATCCAGGGCGAGTTCGAGGAGCACCTCGAACTGCTGGAGGTGGAGGAGGAGTCCCGGGACGCCGAGGAGGTCGCGGAGCGCAGCAGGCAGGACACGGAGCTCCGGCTCGCACTGCTGCAGCGGAAACGGGAGGAGGTGACCCGGCTGCGCGATCGCGGCGAGATCGACGACATCGTGCTGCGGGATGTGCAGCGGCGGCTGGATGTGGAGGAGGTGCGGCTGACGGGTCAGGAGCCGGGCGAATGAGCGCCGTCCCGAGCCCTTCCCCCCGGGCGGCCACCCGTCTACCATCGCGCTCAGAGCATCCGGAGAGGGGTCACACCATGAGCGACGCCAAGGAGCACTGGCTGGAAACTCCGTCGGGCGAGCCGATCGACACCGACGCGATCGCCGAGGACGGCGGCGACGAGGAGCCCTACGACGCCGACGGCCTGGTCGAGCCGGAGCACGACGAGTTCGACCCGATGCAGGACGACAGCGGCAACTGATCCCCGCCATCTCTTGTCCCCCGCTCGTGTACCCCGGTAGGGTCGAGGTCAGACAGGCCGCACAAGGGGAGGGGTGCAGCGTGACGACCTTCGAATCACCGACCGGGAACGTACCGAAACCGGGACAGGACGTGCACCTGGTGCGCTGGATCCGCTCGGCCGACGGATGGACCAGCGAGACCCTGCTGTGCACCTATCGCGGCTGCACGCGGGACCAGTGGCTGGTGGATTCGCACGGCGAGCAGGTGGTGCTCGCCCGCGACGAGTGGTCCGAGTTCGCTTTCTGAGCGCCGAGATGGATGCGCGGCCGCGCATCCAGGAACCTCCCGGGCCTCAGAGCCGCCTCAGAGCCCCGCCTGCCCTGCCAGCACCTCGACGGCCACCCGCCAGTCCCGCGCGGGGATGCCCTCGCCCACGTCCTCGTCGCCGGGAAGCCGCGCGACGAAGGCAGGCCACAGCTCGCCCGTGGTGTGCACCTCCTCGATCAGCCCGAGGTACTCGCCCCCGTAATACACCTCCCAGGCAGCCGTCGCGGTCGGGCTGTACATGAGCGTCAACGGCAGCGACCCATAGGTGTAGACGGCGTGCTGGTGGGCGAGCTCCTTCTCCGTCATGACCGCAGAATAGGCGCGATCCCGGGCGCGCGGAAGGGCGCTCGGGACGGTCGGAACCGCGTCACGCGACGACCTGGTCGTCGTCCTCCGCCTGGTCGTGCGTCGCCGCCACGGCGAGCGCGATCACATCGCGCATCCTGCCCCGTCGCTGGTACGCCGCGCGCTGTCGCCCCGCCCCTCCCCCGGTCGCATGGATGCGCGCGAGACCCGTGCGCACGAGCATCAGGTCGCTGTTCGCCTCGAGGGCTGCGGACGTGTGCGCGAGCAGCGCATCCACCGCCTCGACGGCGGAGCCCTCGCGCCAGGTGACGGGATGCGGGAGCGCGCCGGCCACTCCGGTGAGGGCGGCCTGCCATTCGGCGAGGCGCAGGGCGGCGGAGGGCACGGGGGCAGGCTCCACGCCGGCGTGCCACTCCGCCACGGCCGTGTCCACGAGCCCCCGGACGAGGGCCGCGATGACGACCGCGTCGCGTGCGTCGAGGCACACGTCCGCGACGCGCACCTCGACCGTCGGCTGCTTGTGCGACACGCGCGCGTCGAGGTACAGCATCCCGGTGTCGAGGATGACGCCCGTGTCGACGAGGAAGCGCTCGAAACGGTCGTACGCCTCCACCGAGCCGAACACGTCGGTCGGGCCCGCGCTCTGCCATTGGTGCCACGCCGCGAAGCGGTAGCTCGCGTGGCCGGTGTCCGCTCCCCCGAAGAACGGCGAGTTCGCGCTCAGCGCGAGCAGGGTCGGGAGCCACGTGCGGATGCGGTCCAGCACGGCGACGCCCTCCTCGCGGGACTCGATGCCGACGTGGACGTGGTAGCCGCACACCAGCGTCCCCCGGGCGGTGAGCCCGTACCGTTCGATCATCTTGGCGTAGCGCGGGTCCTCGGTCACGTGGGGACGCAGCCGCATCGGCGACATCGCCACGGCGATCGCCCGGGCGCCGTGGCGCCGCGACAGCCCGTCCGCCAGTTCGCGGCCGCCGACGATGTCGAGGAGGAGGTCGCCGGCGGTGAGGAAGGGACGCGTCTGGGTCTCGATCATCTCCTGCTGGAACTCGGCACTCACCGACGGCCCGCCGACGCCCGGTGGCGCGTCGGCGAGGAGCGACGGCGCTACTGCCGCCGCCATCCCGCGCGCATCCACCAGGAGGAGCTCCTCCTCCACTCCGAACGTCCTCACCACTCCACTATCGGCGACCGATCACGCTCGGACAATACCCGTTTGCCGTGAAGGAACTGCCGGCGTGATGGGATCGTTCCCACGCGGGTCTGTTGCGGCGTAGAGGGGTCATTCCTGTGGTTTTCGTCATATACCATTTGCCGGACGCCGGATCGTGCCCTATAACTGACCGAGCGACGCAACAAATCGTCGTTACCGATGGGCGCGACACGAGGAGCCGGCATGTGGGACACGAAGGCGCGGATCCCGTTCGAGCCGTCGCTGCTGACCGAGCGCAGCACCCCGGCGGAGCGCGCGCGACTGCTGTCGCTCATCGTCGAGCGCCCGGGCATCGCGGTCGAGGAGCTGCACGGGATGCGGATCCCGGGACTCTTCGCCGCCCTGCGGTCGCTCCATCGCGCGGGTCTCATCCGGACCGATCCGGCGCAGCCGCGCTTCTTCGAGCGGGCGACGCGGATCTACCCCGCCGCCTGATCCGGCCCTCCCGCCGTCCGCTCAGCCGACGGTGAGCGTGGACGACGGTGAGCGTGGCCGACGGTGAGCGTGGGCGACTACCGGCCGAGCGCCTGCTCCACATCGGCGAGCAGGTCGTCCACGTCCTCGATGCCGACCGAGAGCCGGACGATGTCGTCCGGCACTTCGAGAGCCGTCCCACGCACCGAGGCGTGAGTCATCTCCGAGGGATAGCCGATCAGCGACTCCACGCCGCCGAGCGATTCGGCCAGCTGGAAGACCCGGGTCGACTCCGCGAACCGGCGCGCCGCCGCCGCCCCGCCCGAGACAGCGACGGAGAGCATCCCGCCGAATCCGCTCATCTGACGTGCGGCCAGGTCGTGGCCCGGGTGGTCCGGCAGGCCGGGGTAGTACACCGCCTCGATGCCGTCATGGCCGACCAGGGCCTCCGCGATCGCCTGCGCGTTCGCGCTGTGCCGGCGCAGGCGGACGTCGAGCGTCTTGATCCCGCGCACGGTGAGCCACGCATCCATAGGGGAGGACACCGCGCCCGCCGCGAACTGGAGGAACTTCGCCTTCTCGGCGAGCTCCTCCCCGGCGAAGACGAGCGCTCCGCCGATCACGTCGGAGTGACCTCCGAGGTACTTCGTGGTCGAATGCACCACCACGTCCGCCCCGAACGACAGCGGCTGCTGCAACGCCGGGGAGGCGAAGGTGTTGTCCACGACGACGATCGCGCCGGCGGCGTGGCCGAGCTCCGCCAGGGCCGCGATGTCGCTGATCTTCATGAGCGGATTGCTCGGGGTCTCGATCCACAGCATCCGGGTGCCGTCGCTCGCCAGCGCCTCGCGCACGGCGTCCAGGTCGGCGAGGTCGACGGTGGTGTTGCGAATGCCCCAGTCGCCGTGGATGCGCTCGATCAGCCGGTGGGTCCCCCCGTAGGCGTCGTTGCCGAGCACGATGTGATCGCCGGGGCGCAGCGCGGCGCGCAGCAGCGCATCCTCGGCAGCGAGCCCGGACGCGAAGGAGAGGGCCCGGGCGCCGCCCTCCAGCGACGCGAGCAGCGTCTCGAGCGAAGTCCGCGTCGGGTTGCCCGAGCGGCCGTACTCGTAGCCGCCGCGAAGACCTCCGATGCCGTCCTGCACGAAGGTCGACGTCTGGTAGATGGGCGGGATGATCGCGCCCGTGGTCGGGTCGAACTCCTGACCATCGTGGATGGCGCGTGTGGCAAAGCCGTGTGTCATTGTCGTCCTTCTCCGAAGGTGTCGTTCAGTCGCTGAAGTAGTTGAGCAGGTCCTGCCGGGTGAGCACCGCGACGGGCTTGCCGCCGTCCGTCACCAGGAGGGCGCTCGTGGTGGCCAAGGCAGCCCGGGCAGCGGTCACGGACTCGTTGACGCCGATGAGCGGAAGCGGTTCGCCGAGGTGCTGGCCCACGCTGTCGCTCATCTCGGCGTGCCCGCTGAACACCGCATCCACCAGCGACCGCTCGTCGAGCGCGCCGGCGACCTCGCCCATGACGACCGGCGGCTCCGCCGTCAGCACCACGAGCTGGGACACCCCGTAGGTGTTCATGGTCTGGATCGCGTCGCGCACGGTCTCGGCCGGGTGCGTGTGCACCAGGTCGGGCAGCGCCCCCTTCTTCTTCGCGAGGACGTCGTGCACCGTGGACTCGTCCGGCACCTCGCTGAATCCGTAGGACTGCATCCACCGGTCGTTGAAGATCTTCGCCAGGTAGCCGCGGCCGCCGTCCGGGAGGATGACGACGACGATGTCGTCCGGGCCGAGATCCTTCGCCGCCCGCAGCGCCGCGGCGACCGCCATGCCGCTGGAGCCTCCCACGAGGATGCCCTCCTCGCGCGCGAGACGCCTCGTCATCCGGAACGCATCGGCGTCGCTCACGGCGATCACCTCGTCCACGACGGTCGGGTCGTAGGCGCCCGGCCAGAAGTCCTCGCCGACGCCCTCGACCAGGTACGGGCGGCCGGTTCCGCCGGAGTACACGGACCCCTCCGGGTCGGCCCCGACGATGCGGACGCGGCCCTCGGAGACCTCCTTGAGGTACCGTCCGGTGCCCGTGATGGTTCCGCCCGTGCCGACACCGGCGACGAGATGCGTGATCCGGCCGTCCGTGTCGCGCCAGATCTCGGGGCCCGTCGTCTCGTAGTGGCTGCGGGGGCCGTTCGGGTTGAAGTACTGGTTGGGCTTGAACGCGCCGGGGATCTCGGCGGCCAGCCGGTCCGAGACCGAGTAATAGGAGTCGGGATGCTCGGGCGGCACCGACGTCGGCGTCACCACCACCTCCGCTCCGTAGGCGGTGAGGACGTTGATCTTGTCCTCCCCCACCTTGTCGGGGAGGACGAACACGCACCGGTAGCCGCGCTGCTGCGCGACCAGTGCGAGTCCGACTCCGGTGTTGCCGCTCGTCGGTTCCACGATGGTGCCGCCGGGCTTCAACAGCCCGTCCTGCTCCGCAGCGTCGATGATGCGGGAGGCGATGCGGTCCTTCGACGAACCTCCGGGGTTCAGGTACTCGAGTTTGACGAGAACAGTCGCCGCGATCCCGTCGGTCAGCCTGTTGAGCTTCACGAGCGGGGTGTCGCCGACCAAGTCGATGATGGTCTGTGCGTACTTCACCCGACCACGGTAACAGCGACCGCGCTTCGGGACGACCGTGTGACCGGGCCCTACAATCGCCTCATGCCCGTGTCCGACCTGTCGTCCGTCGCGCAGGACTACCTGAAGATCATCTGGTCGGCGACGGAATGGTCGGATCAGCCGGTCACGGTGAAGCAGCTCGCCGAGCGGATGGGCGTCCGCGCGGCGACCGTCTCCGACGGCATCCGCCGCCTGGCCGAGCAGGGCCTCGTCGCGCACGAGCGGTACGGCGGGGTGGGGCTGACGGAGGCGGGGCGCGCTCACGCGGTCGCCATGGTGCGCAGGCACCGCCTGATCGAGACGTTCCTGGTCGAGGAGCTCGGCTACGGCTGGGACGAGGTGCACGACGAGGCCGAGGTTCTGGAGCACGCGGTCTCCGACCAGCTCGTCGAGCGGATGGATCGGCGCCTCGGGTTCCCGGCGCGCGATCCGCACGGCGACCCCATCCCGACGGCGGACGGCACGCCGCGCCGCCCCGATGCCGTGCCGCTCCTCGGCGCACCGCCCGGAGTCGCGGTGGTCGTGGTGCGCATCTCGGATTCCGACCCGGCCGTGCTGCGCTACCTCGCCGAGCGCGGAGTCGGCCTCGACGCCGTACTGCAGGTGGATGCGCGCAGCGCGCCCGCCGACGACCTCGCCCTGCGACTCGGCGACCGGTCCGTCACCCTCCCTCCGTCCGCCGCCTCGGCCGTCTGGGTCGCCTCCCGCCCCTGAGCCGCTCCCGCCCCACCATCGAGTCCACGAAGACTGCACGCTTCGACGGTGTTTTGCGTGCAGTCTTTGTGGACTCGATGGTGGGGGTCGGGTCAGGGGGAGGCGAGCGTGAGGATGACGAGGGCGAGGTTGAGGGCGACGACGAGCGCGGCGACGCATCCGCCGAGGAGGCGCACCCACAGCGGGTCGGCGGCGGCGCCCATGACGGCGCGCGAAGCGGTGAGACGCAGCAGCGGGATCATGGCGAACGGGATGCCCAGGCTCAGGAACACCTGCGACAGCACCAGCGCCCAGGTCGGGTCGACGCCGAGCGCGAGGACGATGACCGCCGGGATGAGCGTCACGACCCGCCGGGTGAGCAGCGGCACGCGCATCTTCAGCAGCCCGCCCATGATCGTGGCTCCTGCGTAGCTGCCGACGGAGGCCGAGGCGAGGCCGGAGGCGAGGAGCCCGACCGCGAAGACGACGCCGACCGCCGGACCGAGCTCCGCGGCGATCGCGTTGTGCGCTCCCTCGATGGTGTCCGTCCCGGCGACGCCGCGGAGCGACGAGGCGGCCACGAGGAGCATGGCGATGTTGACCGCACCCGCGATGACCAGGGCGAGCACCACATCCACCCGGGTCGCGCGGAGCAGCGTGCGGAGGCGGCCTGGGTCGCCCGCCACCCCGTGCCGATCGCGCGCCAGGGCCGAGTGCAGATAGATCGCGTGCGGCATCACGGTGGCCCCCAGCATGCTCGTCGCGAGCAGCACCGTCGGGACACCGTCGAAGCGCGGGACCACGCCCGCTGCGGCAGCGCGCCAGTCGACCGGGCTGACGAACAGCCCGGCGAGGTAGCCCACCGCGATGACCGCCAGCAGGCCGAGGATCACCGCCTCGAACGGACGCTGTCCGCCGCGCGACTGGATGGCGAGGATGCCGATCGCGACGATCCCGACGATGACCCCGCCGGTCGGCAGCGGGAGGCCGAACAGCAGGTTGAGCGCGATCGCGCCGCCGATCACCTCCGCGATGTCGGTCGCCGCGGCCACCAGCTCCGCCTGCGCCCAGTACGCGCGGCGGGCGCCTGTCCCCAGCCGCTCCCCCAGCAGTTCGGGGAGGCTGCGCCCGGTGACGATCCCGAGTTTCGCCGACTGGTACTGCACGAACACGGCGATGGCGTTGGCGGCGACGAGAACCCAGACCAGCAGGTAGCCGTAGCGCGCCCCGGCCGTCAGGTTCGCTGCGACGTTGCCCGGGTCGACGTAGGCGATGGCCGCGACGAAGGCCGGCCCGAGGAGCAGCACCAGCCGTGTCGGCGCACGACGGACGGTGCGCTGATCGACATCGACGCTCATCCGTCCTCCCGCACCGAAAGTTAGCCCAGTCTAACTCTCCCGCTCCCGAATGCGGGAGACCAGCAGACGAGGAGACGAGCGGACTCACTCCTCGAGCAGGGCGCTCTCGGTCTGCTCCCGGTACAGCCGCGAGTACACCCCGCCGGCGTCGAGCAGCTCGCGGTGCGTGCCCCGCTCCACCACCTGCCCGTGGTCGATCACGAAGATGACG
Organism: Leifsonia sp. CL147; assembly: GCF_900114565.1. Taxonomy (GTDB): domain Bacteria; phylum Actinomycetota; class Actinomycetes; order Actinomycetales; family Microbacteriaceae; genus Leifsonia. The sequence continues at coordinate 103,979 of NZ_FOTM01000009.1, read as the reverse complement.
TCGGCCGAGACGATCGTCGAGAGCCTGTGGGCGATCGCGATGGTGGTGCGGCCGCTGGAGGCGGTGTCCAGCGCCTGCTGCACGACCCGCTCCGAGATGGTGTCGAGGGCGCTCGTCGCCTCGTCGAGGATCAGCACCTCCGGATCCTTCAGCAGCACCCGGGCGATCGCGATCCGCTGCTTCTCGCCGCCCGAGAGCCGGTAGCCGCGCTCCCCCACGATGGTCTCGTATCCGTCCGGGAAGCTGACGATCGTCTCGTGGATGTTCGCCCGCTTGGCCGCATCCTCCAGCTGCTGCTGGGTCGCATCGGGGCGCGCGTACCGGAGGTTCTCGGCGATGGTCGCGTGGAACAGGTACGTCTCCTGGCTGACCACGCCGATGTGCGACACGAGCGATTCCTGCTGCAGGTCGCGCAGGTCCGCATCGCCGAACCGGATGCGGCCGCTCGTGACGTCGTAGAACCGCGGGATGAGGTACGAGACGGTCGTCTTCCCGGCGCCGCTGGGGCCGACGAACGCCGCGAACTCGCCGGCCCGGATGTCGAACGACACGTCGTCCAGCGTGTTGCGCTCGCCCGGCCGGGCGTCGGGATACCGGAACACGACATGGTCGAACTCGATGCGCCCGAGGTGCCGGGACGGATCGACCGGCACGGCGTCCGGCCGGTCAGAGATGGCGGGCCGCAGATCGAGGTACTCGAAGATCCGGGCGAACAGCGCGCTGGAGGTCTGCAAGTCCAGCGACACCCGCATGAGCGCGAGCAGGGGGAAGAGCAGCCGCGCCTGCACCGTCGTGAACGCGACGATGGTGCCGGCCGAGATGTCGTGCGCGCCGCCGAGGATGAGCCAGCCCGAGGTCAGGTACACGATCGCCGGGATGGAGGACAGGAAGATGTTCACCATCGCGAAGAACCACTGCCCGCTCATCGCCTGCGAGACCTGCAGGCGGATCTGGTTGTCGTTCTCGCCGGAGTACCGCTCGACCTCCGCAGCCTGACGGTTGAAGCTCTTCGAGAGCAGGATGCCCGAGACGCTCAGCGTCTCCTGCGTGATCGCGGTCATGTCCGACAGCGACTCCTGGGTCTTCGTCGCGATGCGGGCACGCACCTGCCCGACGCGGCGCTGCGCGATGACGAGGATGGGCATCAGCACGACAGCGACGATGGTCAGCTGCCAGTTCAGCAGCAGCATCGCCACCAGCGCGGCGATCACCGTCACGGTGTTGCCCAGGATGCTCGACATCGTGTTGGTGAGGACGTTCGCGACACCGCCGACGTCGTTCTGCAGCCGGGACTGGATGATGCCGGTCTTGGTGCGCGTGAAGAAGCTGAGCTCCATCGACTGCAGATGCGAGAACAGGCGCACCCGGAGAGCACCCATGACCTTGTTGCCGACCGACGCGGTCAGGTAGGTCTGCCAGAGGCCGAGGAGGGCTGAGGCGAGGAACACCACGAGCATCAGCACCACGATCTCGACGAGCACCGGCAGGTCGGGCCTGCCGTCGCCCGGGAACAGCCCGTCGTCGAAGGCGCGCTGCGTCAGCAGCGGCGGGACCACGGTCAGGGCCGCCCCCGCGAGCACCAGAACCATGGTGACGACGATGGCCATCCGGTGGGGTGCGAAGAGCTCCAGGATGCGCCCGAAGAGGTTCGGGATCCGCGGCGCCTCGGCGTTCAGCGCGCGCTGCGCGGCCCGGTCTCCTCCGCTGATACGCCCGCGTCCGCCACCGCCGCCACCGGCCGCAGCCATGCCGCGCATCCCACTCATGGACTCAGCGTAGCCCTCGCGCGGGGGCCGGCCGACGTGACGGAACCGTGATGCAAGCGCTTGACGCAAACGCTTGCAGAACGCGAGAGCGTGGGGGTACGGTGACCAGCGGGCGCACATCTGCGTCCGCACCAAGAGCTCAACGAGGAGTGAAATGAAAGCAGCACGTCTCTCCGTGATCGCCGGTGTGGCCCTCGTCGGTCTCACGCTGGCCGGATGTACCGGTGGCGGTGGATCGGGAAGCGGCGGCGGCGACGCCGGCGCCAACACCGACAGCAAGGGTCCGATCACCTACGTGCAGGGCAAGGACAACTCGAATGTGGTCCGACCCCTCATCGCGAAGTGGAACGCAGCCCACCCCAGCGAGAAGGTCACCTTCAAGGAGCAGACCGACCAGGCCGACCAGCAGCACGACGACCTGGTGCAGCACTTCCAGGCGAAGGACCCGAACTACGACGTCGTGGACGTGGACGTGGTGTGGACCGGTGAGTTCGCCGCCAAAGGCTGGCTCCAGCCGCTGACCGGAACGTTCAAGATGGACAACTCCGCTCTGCTCGCCCCGACCGTCAAGTCGGGCACGTACAACGGCACGCAGTACGCGGCGCCGCAGACCTCGGACGGCGGCATCCTGTACTACCGCAAGGATCTGGTGCCGACCCCGCCGAAGACGTGGGACGAGATGCTGAAGGACTGCGACATCGCCAAGGCGAAGGGCATCGGCTGCTACGCCGGTCAGTTCGCCCAGTACGAGGGCCTGACGGTGAACGTCGCCGAGGCGATCAACACCAACGGCGGCACGATCGTCGGCTCCGACGGCAAGAAGGTCACCGTCGACAGCAGCGAAGCCAAGGCGGGTCTCTCGCGGCTGGTGGACGGCTTCAAGAACGGGCAGATCCCGGCGGAGGCGATCACCTACCAGGAGGAGCAGGGCCGGATCGCGTTCGAGGCCGGCAAGCTGCTGTTCCTGCGCAACTGGCCGTACGTGTACAACCTGGCCAAGACGGATGGCTCGTCGGTCGTGAAGGACACCTTCGGGATCGCGCCGCTGCCGGGCATCAGCGCGGACAAGCCGGGCGTCTCGAGCCTGGGCGGTCACAACGCGGCGATCAGCGTGTACTCCAAGCACAAGGCGACGGCGTTCGCGTTCCTGAAGTTCCTGCAGACCGAGGAGACGCAGAAGTTCTTCGTGACGCAGGGCTCGCTCGCCCCGGTGGTGTCGTCGCTGTACGACGACGCTTCGCTGAACAGCAAGCTGCCGTACCTGACCACGCTGAAGACGTCGATCGAGAACGCGGTCCCGCGTCCGGTCTCGCCCTTCTACCCGGCCATCACCAAGGCCGTGCAGGACAACGCCTACGCAGCGCTCAAGGGTGACAAGACGGTCGACCAGGCCCTGAAGGACATGGCGTCGGCGATCAGCACCGCCAGCGCCGGTTGATCGCGGCCTGAATCCCGGTAGCCGGGCGGCGGGAGCTTCCCCGCCGCCCGGCCCCTCACCTTCCGACAGAGCTTCCGGAGGCACACATGTCAACGTCGAACGTCGTCGCCCCCTCATCCACCAGGACAGGCACGAACGGCCGACCGCCGCTGCGTGCGGGCGCCAAACGCCAGCGTGCCCAGCAGAGCCGCTGGGCCCTCTATCTCATCCTCCCGACCCTGATCCTTCTGGCCGTGGTCATCGGCTACCCGGTCGTCTCGGCGATCGTGATGTCCTTCCAGAAGGACGCCGGTCTCGATCCGGCGACCGGCCTGTTCGTGCAGGGCGGATTCGCCGGCTTCCAGAACTACGCCCACTGGCTGTTCCAGCAGTGCATGGGACCCAACGGCAGCACGATCTCCTGCCCGCCCGGCAACCTCGGGTCGGGCTTCTGGAACGCGGTCTTCGTCACCTTCTTCTTCACGGTGACGACGGTCATCCTGGAGACCGGCCTCGGCCTCTGGTTCGCGCTGATCATGAACCGTGCGTTCCGCGGACGCGGTTTCGTCCGCGCCGCGATCCTGATCCCCTGGGCCATCCCAACCGCCGTGACCGCGAAGCTGTGGTTCTTCATCTTCTCGTTCGCCGGCGTCGCCAACGCCATCCTCTCCACCCACATCCTGTGGACCTCCGACGAGTGGGCGTCCCGGTTCGCGGTGATCATCGCCGACACCTGGAAGACCACGCCGTTCATGGCGCTGCTGATCCTCGCGGGACTCCAGATCATCCCCGAGGACGTGTACGAGGCCGCCAAGGTCGACGGCGCCTCCACCTGGCAGCGGTTCTGGCGGGTGACCATGCCGTTGCTGAAACCGGCGCTGATGGTCGCCATCCTGTTCCGCGTGCTCGACGCGCTCCGCATCTACGACCTGCCGCAGATCCTCACCGGCGGTGGAGGCGGAACCGGGCATGCCACGACCACCCTGTCCATCCTGGTGGTCGATCAGATCAGGCAGGGCTTCAACAGCGCGGCCGCACTGTCCACCATCACGTTCATCATCATCTTCCTGATCGCGTTCATCTTCGTCCGGATCCTCGGGACGAACGTGGTCCGAACGCAGGAGACGCAACAGAAGGGGGCGAAGTGATGACCACCGTCGCCGGGCCGGCAACGGCCACCGCCGAGGCGGGCGCGCTGCCCCGCACGCGCAACCGCAACCGCTCGCACTCCCGGATCCGCAACGCCGGCATCCGCACGGGCGTGCAGGCGATCGTGATCGTGCTCTGGTGCCTGCTGCCGTTCTACTGGATGATCGTGACGTCGTTCCGCGACGTCGGCTACACGAACGACAACACGCCGTGGTTCACGCACGTCACCTGGGACAACTACGTCACGGCCCTCTCCACCAACCTGGGCAACCATCTGGGCCAGGCGCTGCTGAACTCGCTGTTCATCGGCGTCTGCGTGACCGTCATCTCGCTCGTGGTCGGCATCTTCGCCTCCTACGCGCTCGCCCGGCTCGACTTCCGTTTCAAGGGGATCGTGCTCGGCGTCATCCTGGCCGCCTCGATGTTCCCGGGCGTCGCGCTCATCACGCCGCTGTTCCAGCTGTTCACGAACATGGGCTGGATGGGGACCTACCAGGCGCTGATCATCCCGGAGATCTCCTTCGCCCTGCCGCTGACGGTGTACACGCTGAACTCGTTCTTCCGCGAGATGCCGTGGGACCTGGAAGAGGCAGCGCGGATCGACGGCTGCACCCAGGCGCAGGCGTTCCGGAAGATCATCCTGCCGCTGGCGGCCCCGGCCGTGTTCACGACGGCGATCCTGGCGTTCATCTCCTCGTGGAACGAGTTCCTGATCTCCAGCCAGCTCTCCAGCGACGCGACGCAGCCCGTGACGGTGGCGATCGCCTCCTTCACCGGCAGCCAGCCGCACCAGGAGCCCTACACCGCGATCATGGCGGCGGGCACCATCGTCACGGTGCCGCTGATCATCCTGGTGCTGATCTTCCAGCGCCGCATCGTCGCGGGCCTCACGGCCGGCGGAGTGAAGGGCTGATCGGATGCGCTGGAGCGACCCGCGGGAGACGACCGATGTGGGCATCGGCTTCGTCGGGTTCTTCGCGTTCGCGTTCCTCGTCATCACCATCGTCTGCGAGCTGACCGGGCAACCGGCGCTCGGATGGGCGATCACCCTGCTGGTTCTCGTCCTCGCCCTCGTCGGTCTCCTGCAGCTGCGCCGCCGCATCCTGGCGCAGCGGGAGGCCGACGAGGAGCGCCGCGCGCACCAGGACTCCTGAAGCAGGAGGCGCATCGTGGCAGGTATCGAGGAGGTCGCGCGCGCGACCGGTGTCTCGACGGCCACCGTCTCGCGGGCACTGCGCGGGCTGCCGAACGTGTCCGACAAGACCCGGGCTGCGGTTCGACGGGCCGCCGACGAGCTCGGCTACGTGGCGTCCTCGAGTGCATCGGGGCTGGCCAGCGGACGGACCCTGGCGATGGGGGTCGTCGTCCCGTCGGTCAGCCGCTGGTTCTACACGCAGGTGCTGGAGGGGGTGGATTCGGAGCTCCGGGCGGCGAGCTACGACATGATCCTGTTCAATCTGGGCGGCCACCGCGGCGACCGGGAGCGGGTGTTCCACCGCAGCATCCTGCGGAAGCGGACGGATGCTCTGCTGGCGCTCTGCCTCGACTTCACGACCGAGGAGCGGGAGCAGCTCGCGTCGCTCGGGCATCCGACGATCGTCGTCGGCGGTCCGGTGAAGGGGCTGCGCAGCGTGGGCATCGACGAGAAGTCCACCGCCTACACCGCGACGTCCCACCTGATCTCGCTCGGCCACACCGCCATCGCCCACCTCGGCGGCGAGGACGAGGAGGGACTGAACAGCCAGGTGCCGATCGGCCGGCTGCACGGTTTCCGGGATGCGATGCGCGACGCCGGACTTCCGGTGCAGCCGGACTGGCTCATCCGGGGCGGGTTCTCCCTGCCGGAGAGCCGGGCGGCGATGAACCGGCTGCTGGACCGGCCGGGGCCGCGCCCCACGGCGATCTTCGCCGGCTCCGACGAGATGGCGTTCGGAGCCATCCTGGCGGCGGGCGATCGCGGCCTCCGGGTGCCGGAGGACCTCTCGGTCATCGGGATCGACGACCACGACTACGCCGCCGGCTTCGGGCTCACCACCATGGCGCAGGATCCGTTCGAGCAGGGCGCGACGGCCGCGCGCATCCTTTTGGACGAGCTGGGCGGGGCCGAACCGCGCACCCACTCGGTGAGCTCCCCGGTGAGCCTGGTGGTCCGGTCATCCACGGCACCCCCGCGCTGATGCGCCGATCCGTGCCGCCCGTCTGAAAGAATGACTATGCGACATCCGGCCGGGCGCGCCTTTCGGGTAGGCACGAGCGGCAGATGGGGTCGCCCGTCGGGCTTTCGGGGCCCGTAGTGACGGGAAGAGCCGCCCTGGCTAGGACAGGGCGGCTCTTCGCATTCCCGGGGATCGATCGCCGGCTCGCCACGACTCCGCCGCGGTCCGGCCCGGCCGTCGCCGTCAGTCGGCGTCGGCCAGGGCGAGCACTTCGGCCTCCTGCTCCCTCGTCTCGTGCGGCGCATCCACTCGCTTGAGGTGCTTGTTCCCGATCACGATGAGGGTGACCGCCACGAGCACCGAGATGCAGCCGGCATAGAACGGCATGGACCGGCTCACCGTGTCCGCCAGCAGGGTGGCCGCCGGCGGAGCCATCGCGCCGCCGAGGAACCGGACGCCCGAGTAGGCGCTCGAGGCGACCGAGCGCGGCAGGTCGGTGGCCTCCATGACGCACTCCGTCAGCACCGTGTTCAGGATGCCGAGCAAGAGGCCGCCGACGATGACGCAGACGATGAGAGCGGGGAGCGATCCGACGAACAGCCCCGCGGCGAGCAGGTCGAGGGCGAGGAGCGGCATCACCAGCCAGAGCACGCGCGTCCGCGGCAGCCGGGAGGTGAGGAGCGGCGCGACCCAGACCGAGGTCACGGCGAGCGCCACGCCCCAGCCGAAGAAGATGAGGCCCAGCGTGATCGCATCCTCGACGCCCAGCGGCACCAGAGCGAACGGCGTGTACGCGAGCAGCACGAAGAAGCCGATGTTGTAGAACAGGGCGGCGGCGGCGAGGAAGCCGAGGGCCGGCTTGGCCAGCGCACGGAACGGCGCCGACAGGGAGGTCGGCCGCGGCTTCTCGGGGTTCTTCTTCAGCAGCAGGACGATCGCGATGAAGCCGATCGCCATGAGCGTCGCGGTGCCGAAGAACGGACCGCGCCAGCTCCAGCTCCCGAGCAGTCCTCCGAGCAGCGGACCGATGGCGATGCCGAGGCCGAGTGCCGCCTCATAGAGGATGATCGCCGCGGACGTTCCGCCCGAGGCCGCACCGACGATGGTCGCCAGCGCAGTGGAGATGAACAGCGCGTTGCCGAGGCCCCAGCCCGCACGGAAGCCGATGATGGTCGCGACGTTCTGCGAGAGGCCGGCAGCGAGCGCGAACACCACGATGAGCGCGAGACCGATCAGGAGGGTCTTCTTCGCGCCGATCCGGCTCGAGATCCAGCTGGTGAAGAACATCGCGGCGCCGGTGATCAGCAGATAGCTCGTGAAGAGCATCTCCGTCTGGGTGGGGGTCGCCTGCAGACTCTTGGCGATGGCGGGCAGGATCGGATCGACCAGTCCGATGCCCATGAAGGCGATGACGGACGCGAACGCGACGGCCCAGACGGCGGTCGGCTGTTTCAGGATGCTGGTGGGACTCTCGTGCGACATGAAGGGGTGACGACTCCTCGGTTGGTTCCAGTGGAAGGTGGATGGGGTGGATCGGGCGGGACGGGCGGGATGGGCTCAGCGGCGGCCGGCGACGGCAGCGGAGGCAGCGGTCGACAGGTCGGCTCGTGAGCGGATGATCTCGACGGTGGTCCGCATCGCGGCCACCTCGTCCTCGCGGAGGTCGGCGAACATCGGCACGAGGGCCGACGCGAGCTCGGTGCGCCACGCCTGCAGCGCGTCCGCTCCCCGATCGGTGATCGCGATCTGCCAGGCGCGGGCGTCGTCCGTGTCGGCGATGCGCTTCACCCACTCCGCCTCCACGAGGTTCCGGACGAGCTTGGTCATCGTGGGCTGGGCGACGCGACTCTGGGTGGCGAGCTCGCCGAGGCGCACGGGGCCGGAAGTCTGCAGCACGCTGAGAGTCCGCCACGTGGCGGGCGACTCGGTGCTGCCGGTCACCTGCGCGGCGAGCCGGGTGAGACGGTGAGCGGCGACGACGAGGTCGCCGATGATCTGGCGGAGTTCGGGGGTCTCGGGCATGAGAACGATTATATATAGCTAGTCTATATAAATCAATTCCGAGAGGCCCCGGCCCGGGGCGAAGTCGGTTCGGACCTCCCTCACCCTCTCGCGGCGGCCCTCCCCGCCGTCACTGCGGACTCGGCGAGCTCGCCGACGAAGTCGCTCCAGGTGCGCCGCCCGCGCTGTGCGGAAGCATCGGCAAGGTTGGCCCCCGCCCGGTACGCCCGTCCCACGGCGCCCGGCACCGGGATGCGAAGGAGGGGCCGATGACGCCCGCTGTAGCTCTCGACCAACTCGCCGAGCTCCAGGACCTCCGGGCCCGCGAGATCCGGGACGCGGCCGGCCGGCGTGCCGAGAGCGATCTCCGCAAGGCGTTCAGCGACCTCCTCCCGGTGCACCGGCTCGAACCGCAGGCCTGTCGGTGCCGGCGTCACGGGGAGGCGAGCGAGCCCACCGACCATCGGCAGGAGGAACTCGTGCAGCTGCGCGGCCGCGAGGATGCTCCACGGTACGCCCGACTCCGCGACCTGCCGCTCGGACTCCGCCTTCGCCCGGAAGTAGCCGATCGGCATCCGGCCCGCGCCGATCACCGAGATGAGAATGAGGTGCCGCGTCCCCGCTTCGCGCGCCGCCCGCGCGATGTTGGCCGCGGCCCGGTCGTCGCCCTTCTGGCTCCCGGCGAGGTGCAGGACGGTCTCTGCACCCGCGAGCGCAGCCACCAGCCCGCGATCCTCCACGGTGTCGGCCACGACGTGCGTGATGCCCTGGTCGTCGGGAGCGACGGCGGGCTCATGGCGGCTCACGATCCGGACGTTCCTGCCGGCCGCCCGCAGCAGCGGGACAACACTGCGCCCGATCCGGCCCGTCCCTCCGGTCACCACGATCGTGTCTTCCATGGTCGTCCTCCTGTCGTCGTGTCACACAAGCCGGCTCCGGCCCGTCGATATGGTGACGAGCGAGAGGAAGTGGATGTGACATGACCGACGCAGCAGGACTCGCGGCACAGTTCGAAACAGCACGGCCGCGGCTCACCGCGATCGCGACGCGGCTGCTGTCCTCGGCGGCCGACGCGGAGGACGCCGTGCAGGAGACGTGGATGCGCCTGAGCCGGACCGACACCTCCGGGATCGAGAACCTGGGCGCGTGGCTCACCACGGTGGTCTCGCGCGTCTGCCTCGACCTGCTGCGGTCTCCCCGACGCACGCGCGAGCGGTCCTGGCAGGTGATGCCGTGGGCGGAGGAGCCGGTCTCGGCCGTCGGTGACCCCGAGATCGAGGTAGAGCAGGGCGACCGGGTGGCGACCGCTCTGCTGCTCGTGCTCGACGCCCTCAGCCCCGCCGAGCGGATCGCCTTCGTCCTGCACGACGTCTTCGGCCGTCCGTTCGACGAGGTCGCCGACGCCCTCGGCCGTTCTCCGCAAGCGGCACGACAGCTCGCCTCCCGCGCCAGGAGGCGTCTGCACGGCTCCGCCTCCCCCGGCTCCGGCTCCCTGGGCTCCGGCTCCCCCGGCTCCGGCGTCCCGTTCCGGAATCCGCGCCGGGAGCGCGCCCTCGTGGAGGCGTGGCTCGCGGCGGCACGGGAGGGCGACCTCGACCGTCTGCTCGCTCTGCTCGACGACGGCGTCGTGCTGGACGCGGACTACGGGACGGCGCAGCAGCACCTCATCGGCCCGTCTGCGATCGCCGCCCAGGCGGTGCTCGCCGGCCGGCTCGCCCTCCACTCCACACCCGTCCGGCTCGGCGGACGTCCCGGCGTCGTTGCCGTGCTGTCCGGCCGGGTCGTCTCGCTGGTGGCCTTCGAATTCGAGGGCGACCGGATCGCGCGACTCGACGTCCTCGCGGACCCCGCACGGATCGACGGGCTCGGCGTCGCGGCCCTGCTCGGCCTGACATGACGAAAAGCGCCCCCGGCCGGTCAGGCCGGGAGCGCTTCGCGTGGTTGTCACCGCAGGTAGCGCTCGTAGAGGAGGGCCCTGCGGTACAGATCCGGCGGGTGGCGGCCGTCGTCGCGGTCGTCCCCGTGAAGGATGGCGTGGCCGAGGCTGCGCAGGAGCGCAGCGCAGGCACGCCAGGTGGTCGAACTCATCGTTGCTCTTCTTCCGGTTGCGCGTCCTCGCACACCGATGCACGCGCAGGCGCGATCGGACGCGGAAATGGATGAGCATCCGCGTCCGCGCGTCCGCTTAACGCACGGAGGGCGTCGCCCCGTTGTCGGGGGCGACGCCCTCCGCAACGCGGACACTCTCTTATTGGGAGGAGTCCGCGTCGCGATCAGACGACTGTCAGCCTGTCTGCAGAAGAGCCCCGAGGGGCATCGACTACTTGAGGGTGACGGTGGCGCCAGCCTCTTCGAGCTGGGCCTTCGCCTTCTCGGCGGTCTCCTTGTTGGCGCCCTCGAGCACGTTGCTCGGTGCGCCGTCAACGAGGGCCTTCGCCTCACCGAGGCCGAGGCTGGTGAGGGCGCGCACCTCCTTGATGACCTGGATCTTCTTCTCACCGGCGGCCTCGAGGACGACGTCGAAGGAATCCTTCTCCTCGACCTCTTCGGCAGCGGCGCCCGCACCACCGGCGGCCGGGGCGGCCACGGCGACGGGGGCGGCGGCGGTGACCTCGAAGGTCTCCTCGAACTTCTTCACGAACTCGCTGAGCTCAATGAGCGTGAGCTCCTTGAACGCGTCGAGCAGCTCCTCAGTCGACAGCTTTGCCATTGTTCTCTCCTTAGTGTGTGTGGTTACTCACCGCTGGCCTGGTCCGTGAGGACTCAGGCAGCGGACTCCTGCTTCTCACGCAGCGCGTCGACCGTGCGAACGGCCTTCGACAGCGGTGCGTTGAACAGATATGCGGCTCCGAACAGCGAGGCCTTGAAGGCGCCGGCCAGCTTGGCCAGCAGTACCTCACGGGACTCGAGGTCGGCGAGCTTGCCTACCTCTTCTGCGGTCAGGGCGTTACCGTCGAAGTAACCGCCCTTGACCACCAGCAGAGGGTTTGCCTTGGCGAAGTCACGCAGCGACTTCGCGACGGCGACAGGGTCACCGTGCACGAAGGCGATCGCCGACGGCCCGGCGAGCTCTTCGTCGAACGACGAAATGCCTGCCTTGTTGGCCGCGATCTTGGTCAGCGTGTTCTTCACCACGGCGTAGGTCGCGTGCTCACTGATGGATGTGCGCAGCTGCTTGAGCTGAGCGACAGTGAGACCGCGGTACTCGGTCAGCAGAACGGCGGACGAGCTCGTGAACAGGTTCTCGAGCTCGGCAACCGTGGCTTCCTTGTTCGCCATGGCCTACTCCTCAATCTTCTTGTCGCACACCGCGGGAGCGGTGCGCCACCGCCGGCCCCTGGCAAAGAAAAAAGCTCCGGCACAGGGCACGGAGCTGGGACCGCGAGAATTCACGGAGTCTGCTTCACACACCTGCGCGGGCCCCACCTGAGTGGATCTTCGGTCGTGCACGCACGACAACCAGCGGTCTTTGGCTCCGTACAGGCTACGGGATGGGCGGCGCCGCGCGCAAATCCACTCACGCGGCCGTCGGCGCGGCCGTCTGCTCGGCCGTCTGCTCGGCCGTCGGCGCGAGCGGAAGCGTGACGGTGAAGACGGTGTCCCCCGGCGCGCTGCTGACTGTCACCTCTCCGCCGTGCGCGTGCACGACGGCCTGGACGATCGCCAGCCCGAGTCCGGTCGATCCTGTGGCGCGGTTGCGCGAACTGTCCCCGCGCGCGAAGCGCTCGAAGAGCGTGTTCTGCAGCTCGTCCGGGATGCCGGGGCCGTCGTCCGCGATGGTGACGACCGCCTGACGGACGTCCTCATCCACCCGGAGTCCCGCGGTCACCTTCGTGCCCTCCGGAGTGTGGACGCGCGCGTTGGCCAGCAGGTTCATGAGCACCTGATGCAGGCGCGGAGCGTCTCCGACCACCTCCACCGGCTCGTCCGGGAGGTCGAGCGTCCACTCGTGGTCCGGTCCGGCGGCGTGCGCGTCGCTGACGGCATCGACCAGGAGCAGGGAGAGGTCGACCGGGTCGTGGTCGAGCTCACGACCCTCGTCCAGCCGGGCCAGCAGCAGGAGGTCCTCGACGAGCGAGGTCATCCGGGTCGCTTCGGACTCGATGCGCCCGAGCGAGTGCGTGACCTCCGGCGGCAGGTCGTGCGGCGCCCGGCGGGTGAGTTCGGCATAGCCGCGGATGGAGGCGAGCGGCGTCCGCAGCTCGTGGCTGGCGTCCGCGACGAACTGGCGCACCTTCTGCTCGCTCGCCTGGCGAGCGGTCAGCGCCGAGGCCACGTGGCCGAGCATCCGGTTCAGCGCCGAACCCACCTTGCCGACCTCGGTGTGCTGGTCGGTGTCGGCCTCCGGCACGCGGACGGACAGCGCGACGTCGCCGCGGTCGAGCGGCAGGGAGGCGACCTGCTCGGCGGTGCCGGCCACGCGCTCCAGCGGGCGCATGGCGAAGCGGACCACGACGCTCGCCAGCAGGAAGGCGAAGACGAGCCCCGACAGGGTCACGAGCAGGATCACGAGGGTCAGCCGGCCGACGGTCGCGTTCACGTCGCTGAGCGGGAGCCCGATGATGACGCTGTCGCCGTTGCTGAGCTCGGCGGCCGCGATGCGGTAGGAACCGAGGGAGGGACCGAGATCGACGGTCCGCGGCCGCTCGTCCGCCGGGACGCTGAGGAGCGCCAGACCGTCGATGGTGACCTGCTTGGGGCCGAGCGGCTGATTCGTCGACGACGTCGGCCGGTCGGCGAGGATCACCGGCGGGAACAGCAGACCGCCGTCCGAGCTCCGGACGGCGCCGAGGGTTCCCGTCGGCTGTCCCGGCGTCTGCACGACCCCGGCGGCCTCCGGCACCGTGGGACCGCCGCCGTTGATCCGGTCGGCGGCGTGCTGTCCGCGGATGAGCGCCGACGTGAGCTGGGCATCCAATCGCTGCATCAGGTAGTTCTGCAGCGCGAACACGCTGACCGTCCCGATCACGGCGCCCAGCACCGCGAGCATCGCCACCACGACGAGCACGACCCGGCTGCGGAGCGTCCACGAGCGGATCGGGCGGAGGTGCGGGAACCGGCTCGCGGTCGGCGTGCCCGCCGGTGTCTCGGTCTTCGGGGGGCCCGCGATGCGGGCGGAGGTCATTGTGCAGCCTTCACCATGTAGCCGGCGCCGCGGACGGTGTGGATCATCGGGGTGCGGCCGGCGTCGATCTTCTTGCGCAGGTAGGAGATGTACAGCTCGACGACGCTGGAGGAGCCGCCGAAGTCGTAGCTCCACACCCGGTCGAGGATCTGCGCCTTGCTCAGCACGCGCCGGGGATTGCGCATCAGGAAGCGCAGCAGCTCGAACTCCGTGGCGGTCAGCTGGATGGGCTCTCCGTTGCGGTGCACCTCGTAGCTGTCCTCGTCGAGCACCAGGTCGCCGACGATGAGCACCGGGTCCTCGTGGTCGGCCACCGCCGCGCGCGAGCGGCGCAGCAGTCCCCGGAGGCGCGCGACCAGCTCTTCCAGGCTGAAGGGCTTCGTGACGTAGTCGTCGCCTCCTGCCGTGAGCCCCGCGATGCGGTCGTCGAGCGAGTCCTTCGCGGTGAGGAAGAGGACGGGGGCCTCGTTGCCGTCGGCGCGCATCCGCGACAGAACCTGGAGGCCGTCGATGTCGGGGAGCATGATGTCGAGCACCACGACATCGGGCTTGAACTCGCGCGAGAGCTGCAGGGCCTGCTGGCCCGTCGACGCGGTCTTGACGTCCCAGTCCTCATAGTGCAGGGCCATGGCCAGCAGGTCGGTCAGCGTCGCCTCGTCGTCCACGACGAGCACACGGATGGCGCTGCCGTCGGAGCGGCGCAGGAGGGACCGGGGCTGGCTGGAGGAGCCGGAGGCGGTACGCGCGTTGATCGTCACCTTTCCCATTATGAGGCGGTGGATGGATGGCCTCTTTGTGGAACCTATGAAGTGTCTGAGCGGGCGGATGCTCGAAGGATCCGCTTCAGTCGCCTGAGGAGGAGTGCTGCCGCCACGGGGACGAGGACCGCCGCGAGGAGGATCCATTTCGGCTGCGCCGAGTATTGCTTCAGCTCCCAGATGACCAGGCTGTGGCTCAGAACGACGACGGTCGCCGTCCCCGCCACGGCGAGAACGGCGGGCACCGCCCACCGGGGCAGCCGGATGCTGCTGGCGGCCAGGATGAGCGCGGCCACGAACAGCACGGAGAGAAGCGGCATCACGATGGGAGTGCCGAGGATGCCGTTCTTCAGGTCCGGGGGCGTCACGGGCAGCACGCCTGTGAGGATCACGGCGCAGCCGAGCAGGATCGGCCCGATGAGACGCCGGAGCCGGATCCGGTGCCGGATCCGCTGCTGGACGGCGGCGATTCCACGGCCGGCGATGACGAAGCAGAGGCAGTAGAGGCCTTGCCCGATGCTGAGCGGCAGGGCGGCGAGCCAAGCCCCCCAGAATGTCCCCGCCGCCAGTGCTCCCAGTGCCACCACGGCCTGCTGCCAGGCGGCCAGTCTGCTGACGGGGATGTAGAGCAGCGTCGAGACGAAAAGCGCGCCGATGAACCAGAACGCGCCGAAAGGCTCGTGCCCGTTGCTCCCTCCCACGAAAGCTCCTCCGAGGTCGGCGATGTGGAGGCGGCCGACCGGGTTCGGGATGGCCATCGCGAGCGCGGAGACCACGAGCAGCCAGCCCACATAGGGGAGGACGAGGGTCACAGTCCGCGTTCTCAACTGGTCGTGGAACGGGCGTCCTGGCGTGAGGAAGTAGCCGGCGAGGGCGAAGAACAGTGGAACGTGCCAGGGGTACACCCACTGGTGGACGACGGGCGGCGTGTACACGTGGGCGAAGACCACCGCGAGGATCCCGAGAACCCGCAATCCGTCGATCGAAGCGTTGCGAGTGGATACCTGGCTGGCGGGATGTGGTCGGTGAAATGGCGACGTCGGCACATCTTTAATGACGCATCGCCCAGCGCGTCCTGACGGATATCTACCAACTCATACATGCATTTTGGTTTCAGATAGCTTACCCACAGGCATCGCCAACCCGCCCTGCTTAGCGTCCCCCGAGAAACCTTTTGCTCGATCACAGTTTGGATCTACATGTTCGGAACCTACCTACGGCGTGAGCTGCTCAACCGCCGCAAGCAGACGATCATCATCGCAACGGGCATGGCCCTCGCGATCGCACTCGTCATCATCGTCGACGCCACCTCCGCGGGAGTGAAGCAGGCGCAGGCGAGCGTCCTGGAATCCGTCTACGGGGTCGGCACGGACATCACCGTGAGCGAGCCGGTCTCGGCAGCTGCCTCCGGAGGCGGCCCCAAGTTCCAGTTCGGAGCCGGTGACGGGACCGACACCGGTGGATCCCGCCAGATCGACAGTGCCCGCCTGATTCCGGAACGCGGAACATCGACGATGGATGCGAAGGCGCTCGACACCATCCAGAAGGTCGGCAAGGTGACGGCCGCCGCATCCGTGCTGTCGCTGACCAATCTGACCTTCAGCGGCACCCTTCCCTCGTTCGACCAGCAGGCAGGGGGCGCGGGCGGCCCGGGCGGGGGAAGCGGCGGCAAGCAGGTCTTCATCGGCGGCGCGGACGGCGCCGGAGGCAGTGCGTTCGATGTCGACTCCTTCTCCGTACTGGGGCTCGATCCAGCCGGCCGGTCGGTCGGACCGCTCGCCGCGGTGACCACCACCGCGGGGCGAACGTTCACGGCAGCCGATGCGGGCAACGAGGTGGCCGTCCTCGATTCGAGCTACGCGAAGACCTCCGGCAAGGCGGTCGGCGACATGGTGACCATCGGCGGCAAGGACTTCACGGTCATCGGGACGGTCGCCTCCACGGACTCCGGCTTGGCCACGGCGTCCAACGCCTACATTCCGCTCGATGTGGCGCAGGAGCTCTCCGGCCAGACCGGCAAGGTCTCCTCGGTCTATGTGAGCGCCGCCTCCTCCGACGACGTCGCGCAGGTCGAATCCGATCTGGCGAAAGCCCTTCCCGGAGTGACCGTCAACACGCAGGCAGATCTCGCCTCCACCGTCTCGGGCTCGCTCGGGACGGCCGGAGGTCTGATCTCGAACCTGGGCACGTGGCTGTCGATCATCGTCCTCGCCGCGGCATTCCTCATCGCGATCCTCTTCACGATCTCCGGCGTCACGCGCCGGACCCGGGAGTTCGGCACGCTGAAGGCGATCGGCTGGTCCAATCGCCGCATCGTCGGCCAGGTCGCCGGCGAGTCCGTCGTGCAGGGCCTCATCGGGGGTCTCATCGGAGTGGCGGCCGGAATCCTCGGCATCGTGGTGATCAACCTGATCGCTCCCACACTCACCGGGACCCTGGGAAGCTCCTCCGCCGACGCCGGCCCGGTCGTCCGCGGGGCCGACGGAGCAACCGGGGGCGGCGGGCTGGGCGGGGGCGGCCCCTTCGAGGCTCTGCGCAAGGCGTCCGAGACCTCGGCGGACGTCACGCTCCACGCGCCCGTGACCGTCTGGATCATCGTCGCGGCTGTCGCTCTGGCCGTCCTCGGCGGCCTCCTCGCCGGAGCCGTCGGCGGGTGGCGCGCGTCCCGGCTGCGGCCCGCAGCCGCGCTGCGCTCCGTCGCCTGATCCCACCCTCGCCTGATCCCACCCTCGCCGGACCCCACCCTCGCCGGACCCCGGTGTCGCCCGATCCCTAGGAGAAGAACCGTGTACACACTCACGAACGTCACAAAGAACTACGCCCAGTCCAAGCGCGCGGTCGTCGCACTGAGCGATGTCAGTCTCGAGATCCCGGATGGCCAGCTGCTGGCCGTTCAGGGCCCTACCGGCGGCGGGAAGTCGACCTTGCTGCAGATGCTGGGAGCGCTCGACCGCCCGACCTCGGGCACCGTGCACCTGGGATCCGAAGAACTGTCGACGCTGCCCGACGGCCGCCTGGCACGGATTCGGGCGAAGGAGGTGGGCTTCGTCTTCCAGGGGTTCAACCTCATCCCGACGCTCACCGCGCAGGAGAACGTCGAGACGGCGCTGGCCCCACTCGGTCTGAAGGCGGCGGAACGCACGCGCCGCGCTGCGGATGCTCTCGCGTCCGTGGGTCTTGCGGACCGTGGGAGCCATCTCCCTCTGGAGCTCTCAGGAGGTCAGCAGCAGCGGGTGGCGATCGCGCGAGCGCTGGTCAAGGATCCCGCGGTACTCCTCGCGGATGAGCCCACCGGAAACCTGGACGAGGAGACGCGTGACGAGATCATGGAGCTGCTCGAGGGCCTGTGGCGTGATAGGGGGCTGACGGTGGTCATCGTCACGCATGACAGCGCCGTGGCCAAGCGCGCCGAACGGCGGGTCCGGATCAAGCAGGGCAAGGTGAAAGAGCTGGCCTGACACCCTGCGCCTACTCGTGCCCGTCCCAGCGACACCGGGGCGGGCACGATCCCTGTGACCTCTCTCCGACTCCGGGCTTCGGTGCACGGCAGACGCATAGCTACGTCATAGCGGTCCCCCCAACGCGGTGCTTAACCTCCGGCAAGAAGTTCATCCGAGACCACCACAGTTGGGAAGCCAATGTTCGGGACCTATCTGCGGCGAGAGCTGTTCAATCGCCGCAAGCAGACGATCATCATCGCGACGGGCATGGCCCTCGCGATCGCTCTCGTCATCATCGTCAACGCCGTCTCGGCCGGGGTCCGTCAGGCGCAGGAGAGCGTCCTGCAATCCGTGTACGGCGTAGGCACCGACATCACCGTCAGCCAGCCGGCCACCGCCCAGAACGCCACCGGCCTCCAAGGCCAGGGTGGAGGACCGCGGTTCGACTTCGGCGCGAACTCCGGCACCGACACCGGAACCGCCCGGCAGGTCAACACCTCGCGCCTGCAGGCGACGCGCGGCACGACGGTGATGAACGCATCCACTCTGAGCACCGTGCAGAAAGTGCAGAACGTGGCCTCCGCGGCGGCGGTGCTGTCGCTCACGAACACCAGCTTCAGCGGCACCCTCCCGAACTTCCAGCAGTTGCGGCAGCAGCGCCAGAGCGGCCAGGCGGCCTCGCCCACGGCTCCTCCCACGGGCGGAGCCGACGGAGCGGGTGGGAGCTCGTTCACAGTCGACTCCTTCTCGGTCCTCGGGCTGAACCCGGCCGGCAAGTCCGTCGGACCTCTGGCATCCGTCACCCTGACGGGCGGCCGCAGCTTCACCGCCGCCGACTCCGGCAAGGATGTCGTCGTCCTGGACGCCAGCTACGCGAAGTCGGCGAGCAAGACCGTCGGCGACACCGTCACCATCGGCGGGACCGGATTCTCGGTCATCGGGATCGTCACCTCCACCGGCTCCGACTCCACCACCGCGGCCAACGCCTACATCCCGCTCGATGTCGCCCAGACGCTGTCCGGGCAGACCGGCAAGATCTCCTCGGTGTACGTGAAGGCCGCTTCCAGCGGAGACATCGACCAGATCAAGACAGCGCTCACGAAGTCCATCCCCGGAGCGACGGTCAGCACGCAGGCCGACCTGGCCTCCACAGTCTCCGGCTCGCTGGGCAGCGCCGGCGCGCTCATCGCGAACCTCGGGACGTGGCTCTCGGTCATCGTGCTGGCAGCGGCGTTCCTCATCGCCATCCTGTTCACCATCTCGGGCGTCACGCGGCGAACGCGGGAGTTCGGAACGCTCAAAGCGATCGGCTGGTCGAACGGCCGGATCGTCGGGCAGGTCGCCGGCGAATCCGTGGTGCAGGGGCTGATCGGCGGTGTCATCGGCGTCGCGGTCGGCCTCCTCGGGGTACTCGTGGTGAACGTCATCTCCCCCACCCTGACCGGCAGCATCAGCCACGGCGGCGTGGCGACGGCGGCTGGACGCGGGACGGGCGCCGGCGCCGCGACCACGGGTACGGGAGGCCGCTTCGCCGGTTTCGGCGGCGGCGGCGGCGCTTTCAGCGGGTTGCGCCAAGCGTCCACCTCCACCGCGGACATCGCGCTGCATGCGCCGGTGACCGTCTGGATCATCGTCGGAGCCGTCGCGCTCGCCATCCTCGGCGGCCTCATCGCCGGCGCGGTCGGCGGCTGGCGCGCCTCCCGTCTCCGCCCCGCGGCCGCCCTGCGCTCTGTCGCCTGAACCCGGCCATCCCGCCCCCGAAGGAGCAACGATGTACACCCTCACCGATGTCACCAAGAGCTACACCCAGTCCAAGCGCACAGTGGTCGCCCTGAAGGATGTGACCCTCGAGATCCCGGACGGCCAGCTGGTCGCCATCCAGGGTCCCACCGGCGGGGGCAAGTCGACGCTGCTGCAGATGCTCGGCGCGCTCGACCGGCCGAGCTCCGGCTCGGTGCAGCTCGGATCGGACAGCCTCTCGAAGCAGCACGACGCCCGGCTGGCGAAGATCCGGGCGAAAGAGATCGGCTTCGTCTTCCAGGGCTTCAACCTCATCCCGACCCTGACCGCCCAGGAGAACGTCGAGACGGCCCTGGCGCCGCTCGGCGTCACCGCCGCCGACCGCAAGCGACGTGCTGCTGAGGCGCTCGCCTCGGTCGGGCTCGCGGACCGCGGCAACCACCTGCCGTCCGAGCTGTCCGGCGGTCAGCAGCAACGCGTGGCCATCGCCCGGGCACTGGTGAAGGACCCGGAGGTGCTCCTCGCCGACGAGCCGACCGGCAACCTGGACGAGGAGACCCGGGACGAGATCATGGACCTGCTCGAGGGCCTGTGGCGGGATCGCGGCCTCACCGTCATCATCGTCACCCATGACTCCGCGGTGGCGAAGCGGGCGCAGCGCCGGCTCCACATCAAGCACGGGCAGGTCAGCGAGGTCGCGTAGCGCCCTCGCCGGATCAGGGGACCGGGACGACGACCATCCCCATCGCTCCGGCGAGCACCACGGCCTGCCGCTCGTCGATGACGGTCCCGCGCAGCACGACGTCGGCCGGATCGATCCCGGTCAGATCGCTGCCGGCCAGCGATGCGGCGCTGAGGTCCGCGCCGGCGAGCGTGACCGCGCTGAGGTCGCATCCCTCGAACCGCGCTTCCTGGCAGCGCGCCTGGGTGAGATCCGCCTCCCGGAGCCGAACACCCTCGAAGGACGCCCCGCGGAGTTCGGCACGGGCAAGCCCGGTGAATGACCAGTTGCCGCCCTCTACCTTCAGCAACGCGAACTCGCAGCCATGGAAGGTGCTTCCGGTCAGCTTGCAGCGACGGAAGGTGGCGTCGAAGAAGTTGCACACGTCGAACCGGCAGTTCACGAAAGCCGAGTCGCTGTGCTCGCTCACGTTGAACCGGACGTTACGGAACACGCAATCGCTGAAGGTGGCGCCCGCGGTGCGCGCCTCCGTCAGGTCGACGTTCTCGAACACGACACCCGTGTACTCCACACTGTCGAGCTCGCGACCGTACCAGTCCTCGCCGCGGATGGCGGTTTCGCTGCTCGTCACGGATCGAGCGTAGCCCTGTGCGGGCGCACCCGCCGGGGCTAGCATCCTGTCTCGAAGGAGGAACGATGACGACTCTCGAGGGACGGCCGGCGAGCGCGCTGCTGGTGATCGATGTGCAGAACGGCGTGATCGGAGGCGCAGTGCGACGCGACGAGGTGGTCGGCACCATCCAACATCTCGTCGAGCGCGCGAGGCGGGAGGACGTGCCCGTGGTGTGGATCCAGCACTCGGACGACAACGTCCCCTACGGCAGCGACGCCTGGCAGTACGTGCCCGAACTGACGCGATCCGAGGAAGAGCCTCTGGTGCCCAAGGAGTACGCGGACGCCTTCGAGGACACGCGCCTGGAGGACGTGCTGGCGGCGGCCGGGGTCGGCCGGATCGTCGTCACGGGTTCGCAGACGGACGAGTGCATCCGGTCGACCATCCACGGTGGGATCGTTCGCGGGTACGACGTCACGCTGGTCGGGGATGCGCACACCACCGAGGACCTGTCCGCATGGGGCGCACCACCGCCCGAGCAGGTCATCGCCCACACCAACCTGTACTGGTCGAACCACCGCGCGCCCGGGCGTACGGCCGAGGTGGTCGACGCCGCGGACGTCGTCTTCGGCTGACGCCGGCTCACCATCGACCGGTTGCGCCGGCCGCTCGGGCCGCGGGGCTCAGTCCTGGTTGCTGAACGCCGCGTCGAAGGAGGCGGTCGGCTGCTTCCAGAGCAGCGAGCGGATGTAGCCGACGGCTTCCTTTGCCCCGTGCAGGCGGTCCATCCCGGCGTCCTCCCACTCGATCGAGATGGGGCCGGTGTACCCGATCGACTCGAGTGCGCGGAAGGCGTCCTCCCACGGAACATCGCCGTGGCCCGTGGAGACGAAGTCCCAGCCGCGCCGCGGGTCGCCCCACGGCAGGTGGGAGCCGAGGACGCCCGCGCGGCCGTTCTTCGGACGCAACCGTGTGTCCTTGCAGTCGACGTGATAGATGCGGTCCTGGAAGTCGACGATGAAGCCGACCGGGTCGATGTCCTGCCACATCATGTGCGACGGGTCCCAGTTGAAGCCGAACGCCTCGCGGTGGTCGATCGCCTCCAGAGTGCGGACGCTCGTCCAGTAGTCGTACGCGATCTCCGAGGGATGCACCTCGTGCGCGAACCGCACGCCTTCGCCGTCGAACACGTCGAGGATGGGGTTCCAGCGGTCGGCGAAGTCCTGGTAGCCGCGCTCGAACACCTCGGCCGGGACGGGCGGGAACTGCGCCACGTAGGGCCAGATGCTGGACCCGGTGAAGCCGACCACCGTGTCCACGCCGAGTCGGCGGGCGACCTTCGCGGTGAGCTTCAGTTCTTCTGCGGCGCGCTGACGCACCCCCTCGGGGTCGCCGTCGCCCCACACCTTCGAGCCGACGATGGCCTGATGGCGGAAGTCGATCGGATCATCGCAGACCGCCTGACCTTTCAGGTGGTTGCTGATCGCCCACACTTTCAGGCCGTACCTGTCCAGGATGTCGAGGCGGCCCTGCAGGTAGTCGTCGTCCTCCGCGGCACGCCAGACGTCGAGGTGCTCGCCGGAGCAGGCGATCTCCAAGCCGTCGTAGCCCCACTCGGACGCGTACCGGGCGACCTCCTCGAGGGTGAGGTCGGCCCACTGGCCGGTGAAGAGGGTGACCGGGTGCGTGCGGCCGGACTCGGCGTCGTTCCGGGGGGTGGTGTCGTCGGTCATTCGTTCGTTCCCATCTCGATCCAGGTGCCCGACTCGGCGGAGTCGATCACGGCGTCCGTGACCCGCACAGCGCGCAGGCCGTCGGCGAACCGCGGGAGGCCGTCGGGGTTCTCCCCCGCGACCGCCGCGTAGCTGTCGGCTACGAACGCGTTGAACGCGTCCTGATAGCCCTGGGGATGCCCCGAGGGCAGGACGCACAGCCGCGCCGCGTCCTCACTGAGCTGGTCGGCGTCCCGCGGGATGGTCAGGCTACCCTTCCTGCGGCCGATCCAGAGCGTCTCCGGCTGCTCCTGGTCGAAGGCGACGCTTTCGGCGCTGCCCGCGATCTCCAGCCAGAGGCGGTTCTTGCGGCCGGGCGCGACCTGGGACACGAGCAGCGTTCCGAGAGCGCCGGAGCGTGTCTCGATGACGACCGCGACAGCATCCTCCGTCGTGATGCCGGCGTGCGCCGCCCGCTCGGCGAACACCGTGCGCTTGGTGGCGACCACCCGGCTGACGCGGTCGCCGCTCACGAACTCGACGAGATCGACGAGGTGGGAGCCGATATCCGCGAACGCGCGCGAGCGACCGCCCTGCTCCGCATCCACGCGCCAGTTGTCGTCGCCGGAGCCCAGCAGCCAGTCCTGGAGGTAGGACGCGTTCACGCTGAGTACGCGGCCGGCCTCGCCCGAGGCGAACCGGGCCCGGGCCTCGCGCACCAGCGGATGGAACCGATAGACGAACGGCACGGTCGCCGTGCGCCCCCGGGCGGCAGCGACCATCCGCTCGGCGTCCGGGATGCTCGTCGCGATCGGCTTCTCGCAGACCACGTCCTTGCCGGAGGCGAGGACGGCCACTGCCTGGTCGGCGTGCAGGGCGTTCGGGGTGGTGACGTGGACCACGTCGATCGCGTCATCGGCCAGGAGCTCGTCGAGCGATCCGTAGGATCGGCCGATGCCGAGGCGTTCCGCCGCAGCTGCCGAGCGCTCCGGCGTCGAGGAGACGATGCCCGCGAGGTCGGCGCGCGCGGCCCGGACGGCCCGCGAGTGCACCTCGGCCATGAAGCCGCCACCGACGATCGCCACACGCAGCCGTGATCCGGCCGAGCTTCCGTCGCGGCGGCTGAGGCCGCCGCCGGTCAGCGCTGTCCCGTCCGTCATGTCGCTCATCCTCACACCAGGGTCGCCGCGAGCGGATCCCAGTCTTCGGCGAGCGCCGGCGTGACCTGCACGGTGCTTTCGATCTCGACCGGCCTCCGCGTCTCTCCCGCTTCGATCGTCGAGACCATGATGTCGAGCACGTGATACGCCTGCTCACCCGACGCCCGTTCCGGAACACCGGCGCGGATGGCCCGCGCCAGCTCAACGACACCGATGCCGCGGGTGTCCGTCGTCCCGGTCGAAGGGACGCTGTGGATGCCCTCGGCGTCGTGCACCTCCAGCTCGCCCTCGAACGTGTTCGGATCGGGCACGACGACCGTTGCCTCCAGACCGGCGACCTCGAACTGGGTCCGCTTGAGCTTGGAGTCGAAGCTGAACACCGACTGCGCCGTCTGACCGCTCTCGAACTCGTAGAGCGCGCTCACGTGCGTCGGGACCGTCACCGCGAACTCCTCGCCCGCCCGGGGTCCGGATCCGATCACGCGGGTCTCCCGCGCGCGGGATGCGCTCGCGCTCACGCGGGCGACCGGGCCGAACAGCTGAACGAGGGCTGTCAGGTAGTACGGGCCGATGTCGAACAGCGGGCCGGCGCCCTCCTGGAACAGGAAGTCGGGGTTGGGATGCCACGACTCGGGGCCCGGGCTCTGCATGAGCGTCAGAGCTGTCAGAGGTGCGCCGATGTCGCCGTGCTCGATCAGGCGGCGAGCCGACTGGATGCCCGACCCGAGGAACGTGTCGGGCGCCGTGGCGACGCGGAGGCCCTGAGCGTGCGCGGCCTGCAGCAGCTGCTGCCCGCTCGCGCGGTCGAGCGCGAAGGGCTTCTCGCTCCACACGTTCTTGCCGGCGGCGAGCACGTCCAGCGCCACCGCGACATGCACCTTCGGGATGGTGAGGTTGACCACGATCTCGATCGCATCGTCGGCGAGCAGTTGCTCGACGGTGCCCGAATCGGCCACCCCGAACTTCTCCGCCTGCGCCTGTGCCCGAGCGAGATCGATGTCGGCGACGAAGCGGACGTCGAGGTCCGGGAACGCCGTCAGGTTCTTCAGATACTCGTTGCTGATGACGCCGGCGCCGATGACCCCGACCCCGACGCGACCGGTCCGGCCCTGAGCGGCGCTCATGCGAGGCCCTTGGAGGTGAGGAAGGCGAAGCTGTCCGCGACGGCCTGGAACCGGTCGCCGCGCGAGTCGTCGAGCTCGATGACGCGGAGCGCATCCGGCGCCGCGGCGATGATCTGCTCGATCGGAAGCGAGCCCTGCCCCACGGCGACCTGATCCTTCGTCTCGGTGGTGCCGGGGCCGTCCTTGATGTGCAGTGCCACCACGCGGTCGCCGAGCTTCGGGAGCAGGGCCACCGGGTCGACGCCGCCGACGGTCACCCAGTAGGTGTCGACCTCGAGCACGACCTCCGGGGCCAGCTGTGCAGCGAAGAACTCGAGAGCGGTCGCGCCCTCGATCGTGCTCTCCAGCTCGTGGGCGTGATTGTGGTAGCCCACGCGCACCCCGTGCCGGGACGCGACCTCGGCCGCAGCGTTCAGCTGGTCGGCGATCTGCGCCACGTCATCCGCCGTCTGCCACCGGTCCGGAGCCACGAACGGGTCGATGACCGTCTCGACGCCGAGCTCTTTCGCTGCGCCGAAGACCTCGTCCAGGTCGCCGCCGATGAAGCTCTGGTGCGTGGTCGGAGCGGACAGGCCGGCCTCCGCCAGTCCGTCGCGCAACGCATCGCCGAAGGAGACGAACGCGAACGGCTCGACCTGGGTGAAACCGATGTCCGCGATCCGCTTGAGCGTACCGACCGTGTCTTCGGTCAGGAGCTCGCGCACCGTGTACAGCTGAACGGAGACTTTTGACGTCGACACTGTTCTCCTCGTCGAGTTGTGGGGATGGAGGCGCCGGATGGCGTGGGTCCATTCAAGTCCGACTTCTGCCGGATGTCAATCAAAAGTCGAGCGGGCGGAGCGGATCTTTGAGACGCCGCCCGGCAATGTGGTTCAATACCCTCATGACGGACAGCCCGCGCGACTCGGTGCTCGTCGCGGCAGACGCCGCGGAGTTGCTCGCGATCCTGCGCGACGGCATCCCGCGCACCCGCGCGCAGCTGGCCGAGACGACGGGGATGGCGCGCTCCACCATCGCCTCCCGCATCGACCTGCTGGCAGAAGCCGGTCTCGTGGCACCGGCGGGCGACGACGTGTCCTCCGGCGGGCGGCCTCCCTCCCGCATCCGCTTCAACCCGGACTCGCGGGTGGTGATCGCGATCGACCTCGGCGCCACCCACGGCGTGGTCGCCCTCGCGAACCTCGCGGGAACGATCACGGCCAGCGAGTCACGGCGGCTCCGGATCGCCGACGGGCCGTTGTCCGTGCTCGACTGGGCGCTCGAGGTCGCGAGCGAGCTGTTCATCGCCTCCGGCCGGCAGCCCGGGGAGCTCATCGGTGTCGGGGTCGGCGTCCCCGGCCCCGTGGAGCACTCGACCGGCCTTCCGGTCAACCCGCCGATCATGCCCGGCTGGGACCGCTTCGACATCCCGGGGTACATCCGCCGCGTCTTCGACGTTCCGGTGCTGGTCGACAACGACGTGAATCTGCTCGCCCTCGGCGAGCAGACGCTGATGTGGCCCGACGAGACCGACCTGCTCTACATCAAGGTCGCCACCGGTGTCGGCGCGGGGATCATCAGCGGCGGCCGGCTCCAGCGCGGCGCGCTCGGTTCCGCGGGCGACCTCGGGCACGTCCGCGTCCCGTTCGGCAGCGACACGCCCAGCCACGGCGAGCAGGACGCCGACCTCGAGTCCCTGGTCAGCGGGCCGGCGATCGCTCGCGCACTCACTGCGGCGGGCATCCCCGCTGAGACCAGCGACGACGTCGTCACCCTGGCACGCACCGGCAACCCCGCGGTGCAGAATGCGATCCGTCAGGCCGGGCGCGATCTCGGCGCGGTCGTCGCGACCTGCGTCAACCTCCTCAACCCGTCGATGATCGTCGTCGGCGGCAGCCTCTCTCGCGTCGGCGAGCAGCTCCTCGCCGGGATCCGCGAGGTCGTCTATCAGCGGTCCACGCCGCTGGCGACGCAGCACCTCACCATCACGGAGTCCCGCTCGGGCGAGACCGGCGGCGCGATCGGGGCGGCCATGATGGTCATCCAGCGGGCGCTCGATCCCGACGCCGGCACTGCCCGGTCCCTGTTCCGCTGACGGGCGGCATCCCGGAGCATCCCATCCACTCGTCCACAATCGAATCGATTCGAACACAGAAACCGAAAGGAGTGCCGTGAGCACGCAAGTCCCCCAGGTCGCCGACGGCGAACGCCTCGAGCGCCCCCTGCGCGCCGGAGTCATCGGCCTCGGCTGGGCCGGCCAGCAGCACATGGCCGCCTACGACGACCTCCCGGGCGTGGAGCTCGTCGCCATCGCCGGGATGGAGGACGGCCCCCGAGCCGAACTCGGCGAGAAGTACGGCATCGAGCGCCTCTACCGCGACGCGACGGAGCTCGTCGCGGACAGTGGTCTCGACGTCGTGAGCATCGCCGTCCCCACCTTCCTGCACGCCCCGATCGCCGTCGCCGCACTCGACGCCGGCATCCACGTGCTCAGCGAGAAGCCGATCGCCCGGACGGCCGCAGAGGCCCGGACGATGGTGGATGCCGCCCACCGATCCGGCCGTGTGCTGGAGGTCGCGTTCAACCACCGCCGCCGCGGCGACATCCAGGCCCTGAAGGCGGCGATCGACGACGGCCGGATCGGCCGGCCGTACCACGCGCGCGCCATCTGGCTGCGCCGCGCCGGCATCCCGGCTCTCGGCAGCTGGTTCACCAACCGCGAGATGGCCGGAGGCGGACCGCTGATCGACATCGGGGTGCACGTGCTCGACTACGCACTGCATCTGTTCGGCGAGCCGCGTGTGGTTGCGGTCTCGGCGGTGACGCACGCGGAGCTGGGGGTGCGCGGCCGGGGCGGCTCCACGTCGTCCAAGCAGCACGTCGGATCGGCCTACGAGGTCGAGGACCTCGCCAGCCTGCTGCTCCGCCTCGAGGGCGGCGGCTCGATCGTCATCGAGACGAGCTGGGCGGCCTACCGTCCCGCCGGCGACGAGTTCGGGATCACGCTGTACGGCACCGAGGGAGGCGCCGACCTGCGCGTCGTCGACTACGCGCCCTCCGGCGAGCTGACCATCTTCACCGGCGAGGGCGAGCAGAGCCAGGACATCTCGGTCACCGCCGATCCCGGGCGCGGCCATCTCGCCGTGGTCGAGACCTTCCTCGAGCACGTCGCGGATCCGGCGAACTGGTCGAACTGGGACGGCTCCCTCGCCCTCGACCGCGCTCGCGTCATCGACGCCGCCTACGAGTCCGCCCGCATCGGCGCCGAAGTCCGCCTGCCCCCCACCCCCTAGCCCCCACCATCGAGTACGCACTGACTGCACGAAATCTCCGCCGAAACCGCAAGTCATTGTGGACTCGACGGTGCTACGAAAGGAGCATGACCATGGCGCTGCGCGTCACCGTCTGGAACGAGGGCGTCCACGAGGCGACCCAGCCCGAGATCGCCGCGATCTACCCGCACGGCATCCACGGCGCCATCGCCGAGGGCCTCCGCGAGCTGCTCGGCGAGGAGGTCGCCGTGCGCACCGCGACCCTCGACGAGCCGGAGCATGGACTCAGCGAGGAGGATCTCGAGCAGACCGACGTCCTCCTGTGGTGGGGCCACATCGCGCACGACCGCGTGTCCGACGACGTGGTGGAGCGCGTCCGCCGCCATGTCCTCGGCGGGATGGGGCTGATCGTCCTCCATTCCGGCCACTTCTCGAAGATCTTCATCCGGATGCTCGGGACGACGTGCTCGCTCCGCTGGCGCAATCCGGAGGGCGGCGAGCGCGAGCTCGTGTGGAACGTCGACCCGACGCATCCCATCGCCGAGGGAGTCGAGCAGCCGATCGTCATCGAGGCGCAGGAGATGTATGGGGAGTTCTTCGACATCCCGACCCCGGACGACCTGGTGTTCATCAGCTCGTTCACCGGCGGGGAGGTGTTCCGGTCGGGCGTGACGTTCACGCGCGGTCGGGGCAAGATCTTCTACTTCAGCCCCGGGGACCAGGAGTACCCGGTGTACTTCCACCCGCAGATCCGGCGCGTGCTCGCCAACGGCGTCCGGTGGGCCGCGCCGGTCCCCGGGATCCGTCAGGCGCCCGAGGTCTCGAACCCGCAGCCGGTCTGAACCCGCACGGACCCCGGACGACACCAGGAGACGACACCCATGGCCGACACGCTCGCCGCCCTGCCCGGACCGCGCCATCCCGATCCCGCGGACGCCCTGCCCCTGCGCTGGGGCGTCCTCGGGCCGGGAGCCATCGCCGCCGGCTTCACCGACGCACTGCACCGTCACACGCGCCAGCGGGTCGTCGCCGCCGGCTCGCGGTCCGCCGAGCGCGCCCGGGCCTTCGCGGCTGCGCACGGCGTCGAACGCTCGTACGGGTCCTACGAGGCGCTCGTCGCCGATCCCGAGGTCGAGGTGGTCTACGTCGCGACCCCGCACAGCGAGCACCTCGCGCATGCGCTGCTCGCCATCGCCGCCGGTAAGCACGTCCTCATCGAGAAGCCGATGGCGGTGACGGCCGACCAGTCCCGCCGGATCGTGGAGGCGGCACGCGCCGCCGGCGTCTTCGCCATGGAGGCGATGTGGACGCGCTACCTGCCGCAGACCGACATCGTGCGGCAACTGCTGGCCGACGGAGCACTGGGCGAGGTCCGGCTCGTCACTGCCGACTTCGGCGGACGCTCCCGCTACGACCCGGCGAGCCGGCTCTGGCACCCGGCCCTCGCCGGCGGAGCGCTCCTCGACCTGGGCGTCTACCTGGTCTCCTGGTCGTCGTTCGCCATCGGGCCGCCCGCCGGCATCGTCGCGACGGGGACGCTCGCCCCGACGGGCGTGGACGACCAGGTCGCGCTCGTGCTCTCCTCGGCGCACGGGGCGCAGGCGCTGCTGAGCACGACGCTCCTGGCCTCCACTCCGTCGCTCGCGACGATCAGCGGCAGTGCAGGCAGGATCGAGACCGACAGCCCGTTCTGGGGTCCGAGCGGCCTCCGGGTCTTCGACTCCGACGGGACGCTGCTGTCCCACTGGCGCGACCCGTACGGCCGCCCGCACCGCGACGGCATGGCGTACGAGGCGGCGGCGCTTGCGCGCTACGTGGCCGAGGGACGCAGCGAGTCGCCGCTGCATCCCCTCGCGGAGGCCGTCGACACGCTGGCGACGATCGACGAGGCACGCCGCCAAGTCGGGGCGACCCGCGTGGAGTGACGCGCACCGTCGGCACCGCGAGGCACAATGGACAGGTGCTCGACTCCGCTTCCTCCCGCACGGCCGACCTCTACCGGCCGGGAGTGCTCGCGGACCTGAGCCCGGCGCGTCCCGCGCCTGTCCCGGTCGTTCCGGCCGTCCCGGGGCAGACCGGGCACCTCGCGCGCGTCGTCGCGCGCTCGAGCGACCGCGCGGGCTGGCTGCGAGCCCGCAGCCGGGGCATCACCGCGACGGACGTGGCCAAGCTCTCGTCGCCGCGCTCGATCCGCGCCGCCGCCTACGACAAGCTGCACGGGACGGGCTTCAGCGGCAACGTCTTCACCGAGCACGGCCGCTCCCGCGAGCCGGAGATCGCGGCCTGGGTGGCGGCGACCCACGGCATCCAGCCCTCCGACCTGCTCTTCCACGCGGAGCGCGACCGCCGGCACCTGGCCACACCGGACGGCCTCATCCTCCGGAGCTCCGGCCGCATCGAGCTCGCCGAGATCAAGACGACGAACAAGCCGCTCCGCAGCATCCCGCGTCCCTATCTTCGTCAGATCTGGTGGCAGCAGTACGTTCTCGGCGCCGAGCGGACGCTCTTCGTCTGGGAGCAGCACGACGGCTTCGTCCCGCTGGGAGACGAGCCCCGCTGCCGCTGGGTGGACCGCGATGAGGCCGAGATCGCGAAGCTGGTCGCTCTTGCGGCCGACCTGATCGAGGTGCTCCGTCAGGCGACCTCGACGGCCGCGCCCGCTTCCGGTCCGACCCCCGTGGATGACCGGGCGGCATCACCGGCCGCCGCGACCGCATCCGCCGCGGCCATGACCGGGATGCGCGTCAGCGCGACGGCATAGACCGCGATCCAGCCGACCGCAACGGTCGTTCCGACCAGCTCGAACCACGCACCGACATCGGCTCCCACGCGGACGATGGCGAGCAGTCCCCCGATGATCGTGATGACCGCGACCGTCGCGCAGGTCACCCGGGACAGCCGGGAGATGCGTGGAAGGCTCCGGCTGAACCCCACCTGCAGCATGGCGAAGCAGGCGGCGGCGAACCCGACCACGGCGGACACCGTGTGGATGAGGTCCTGCGGTGTCGACTTCGGGTCGACCAGGGGGACCGGGCAGTAGGCGGTGCACGTCACCTGCGACGCCAGCACGAAGCACAGGGCCGCGAAGCCCAGAGTCAGTGCGGGCGACCAGCGGTTGAGGATCGGGGCGGACGAACGGATGTGCCCGCTGGCCAGGGCGATCGCGAAGCCGCCGGCCGCGATGAGCAGCAGCGCGACGGCGAACGGTCCGGCCGTCGCGGCGCCGCGCGCGCCCAGCTCGCTGACGTAGACGGCGTAGGGCACGGTCAGCCGGGCGGCCCAGATGACGGTGAGCCCGCCGAGCACGCACAGCGTTCCGATCGCCAGGAGCACAGGCACCGCGCGCTGCCAGCCGCGCGCCGATACCGGGAGGCCGAAAGGCTGGCGGGAGATCCGCAGCAGTCGTCGCACCTGTCGCTCCTCGGTCAGCCGTCGTGGTCCCGGTCGTCCGACCGGTGTGCCGCGGCCGACCGGTGTCAGCCACGCCGGCCGCGGTCGGCCGGGTCGCAGCATCCTAACCGGCGTGCGGCTGGGAACGACCTGGGGGTATCCGAAACACACTGTTCACATCTGGTGACCCGACCGTAACACCGGCGAAGCACGGGCAGGATTGACTGAGAGGACGCCACGCCGCCAGCGCGGCCGACCGACGAGGGGACGACGGATGCCGAAGACGATGCGAGCAGCGCTGCTGGATACGGCGGGAGCGCCGGAGGCTCTGCGCATCGGCGAGATCGCGTACCCCGATCGCGTCAATGCGGAGTTCATCGTCAAGGTCGTCGCATCCAGCGTGAACCCCATCGACGCGAAGACGCGGGCCGGACGCGGAGTGTTCAGCGCCATCCATTCGTTCCCGGTGGTGCTGGGCCACGACTTCAGCGGTGTGGTGGTGGAGTCGCCGTACAGCGCGCATCCCCTCCGCCCCGGCGACGAGGTGTTCGGGATGGTGATGGTCCCGCGACTCGGCGGAAGCTACGCCGAGTACATCGCCGTGCCGTCGCTCAGCGTCGTGCGGAAGCCGGCCACGCTCAGCCACATCGAGGCGGCCGCCGCCCCGCTCGCGGCCCTGACCGCGTGGGGCATGGTCGTCGACGTCGCCAAGGCGCACGACGGACAGCGGATGCTCATCCACGCGGGCAGCGGAGGGGTCGGCCACTTCGCTGTGCAGTTCGCCTCCTACTTCGGAGCGCACGTCATCGCGACCGCATCGGGATCCAAGGCGTCCTGGCTGCGTTCGCTCGGCGCCGCGGAGGTCGTCGACTATCGCACCACCCGTTTCGAGGACGTGGTGCACGACGTGGATGTGGTGATCGACCTCCTGGGCAACGTGCACGACAACACCGGGAGCCGCTCACTCGCATCCCTCCGCCCCGGCGGGCTCATCGTCAACGCGCCGACGGGAAGCTGGCCGACGTTCGCCGAAGACACCGCTGCGGCGGGCGTGCGCGGCACCGACTACAAGGTTGCGCCCGACGGCAACACCCTGGGCGTCATCGCCCGCCTGCTGGAGTCCGGGAACGTCCGTGTCCACGTCGACCAGATCTTCGAGCTCGAACAGATCGCCGACGCGCATCGCGCGATCGAGAGCGGCCACACCCGTGGCAAGATCGCGCTGAAGGTCGCGGAGGGCTGAGCGCTACGGGGCCGGCGCGAGCGCCCGCTCCATCACCCAGTCGTCCTCGTACCGATCGCCGACGAGGAAATGCTTGGACCCCACCTGCTCGAAGCCGTGCTTCGCGTAGAAGCGCTGGGCCTTCGCATTCTCCTCGTTGACGCCCAGCCACATCCCCGCAGCGCCCGCAACCGTTCCGGCGTCGAGACTCGCGGCCAGGAGCCGGCCCGCAACGCCTTCGCCGTGGTGCCCGGGGAGCACATAGCACTTGCTCAGTTCGGCGGTGGGGCGGATGCGCAGGCAGGTACGCACCTCCGCATCGGACGGTTCGCCCAGGTTGACCATCGTGTAGCCGACTGCGGAACCGTGGGCGTCCTCTGCGATGAGCAGCCGGCGCGACGGATCGGCCAGATAGCCGGCGAACCGTTCCTCCGACAGCACCGAGGCGATGAAGGCGGCCTTCGCCTCCGGGGTCGTGTGCGGCGGGCAGGCGAGCGGAAAGGTGGCCGCAGCGACGGCGGCCAGGGCCGCGGCGTCGCCGGTGAGAGCCGGGCGGATGGTGACGGTCACCCTCTCAGAGTAACCAACCGGCCGGCGGCCGGCACGCAACGGACCGGCCGCCTCCGATCGGGAGGCGGCCGGTACGGGGATGCTGCGGGTCGGTCAGTGCCGACCCTGTGCCACCCGGCTGAGCAGGTCGAACGAGACGCCTCCGAGGCCGGTGACGTCGTCGTAGCCCTTCGCCGTCTTCAGCGACGTGTCCTGGTCCATGCTCACCAGGTAGGTGTTTCCGCTGATGTGGCTCGTGTAGACCAGCGCCTGCGGCGGGTTCTGCGGCAGCACATCCCGGAACGCGCCGGGCAGGATGCGCTTCACGCCGTACAGCGTCGGGTTCGCGAACCCGATGGTGGCATGCGTCGCCTGCTGCACGATCGCGATCTGGGCTGCAACGATCGGCGAGGCCAGCGACGTGCCGCCGTAGGTCTCGTTGATGTAGTCGCCTGTCGCCAGCGTCGTGTCGTCGACGATCGGCCGGATTCCGATCTGGAAGCCGGTGTACGGGTCGGCCAGGGCCGCGACGTCCGGAGAGACGCGCTTGCCGTTCGCCAGAGCCGCCGGCACGATGCCGCGCTGGTAGTCCGGCTGCGCGAAGACCGCGCTGACTCCACCGCCCGCACCGCCGACGAACCGGGTGCCGGGCAACGGCAGCGCGTAGCTCAGCGTGCCGTCCGGGTTCTTGACGATCTGGTCGAACTGGTCTCCCCAGCCGGTCTCCCACGCGATCTTGCCGTTCTTGTCGATCGCCGTGCTCGTGCCGCCCACCGAGGTCACCCACGGGGAGGACGCTGGGAAGTCCGGGGAGGCGTAGCCGAGGTTCGCGACCTCGTCACCGTTGTCACCGCTGGAGAAGTACAGCCCGATGCCCTCGCCTGCAGCCTGCAGCTGCAGGTTCACCTCTCCCTGGATCACGTCGGCCGGAACGGCTTCGCCCACGTTGCCGTAGCTGTTGCTGACGATGTTCGCGAGCTTGTTGTCGAGGATCTTCGACATCGCGATGTCCAGGCCGCCCGAGCAGTCCGTTCCGCCGACATACAGGATGCGCGCACCCGGTGCGATGCCGTGCACGGACTCGACGTCGAGCGTCTGCTCGCCCTGCCATCCACTCGGCTGCTGGCACAGGGCCTGGTCGGTGAACTCGCTCGGGTTCGGCACCAGCTGCTGGTAGGTGGAGTTCGTCAGCCCGGGCTCGCCGTTCTGCAGCGAGTAGCTGTTGACGTCCTTCACGATGCTGGGGCTAGCATACGCGTCGATGATCGCGACCGTCTGTCCGCTGCCGTTGATGCCGCGGTTGCCGAGGTCGGTGAGTCCGTACGCGCTGCGGAGCTGCTCGGGCGTGTAGCCGCAGTTGTACGTGCTGTACTGCGTCTGACCGTCGTAGGCGGCCGGGACGGTCACGACGTTCTCGCCGATGTAGTGCGAGCACGGCGTCTGGATCACCGGAGCGGCAGCCGCCTTGCGGGCCGGCTGCGGAGCGCCGGACGGCCCGAGGTCGCCCTGCACGATCGAGTCCGGTCGCGTCGTGGTACGCGACTGCTCGATGCTGATCGCCGACACTTCAGGGGCGATGGATGCGGGCACCGACGGTGCGGAGGCCGGAGCGATCAGCTGGCGGCCGCCGTGCTTGAACGAGTGGAGGGAGGTGCCGAACACCGATCCGAGCTGGTCCGGAGTGCCGCGGAACACGACGTACTGCCGGCTGGCCGGAACCCCCTGGATGGTGAGGCCTGCCGCCTTGATGAAGCTGACGAGTGCGTCGAAGTCGGCCTGTGTCGGCGAGAAGCGGTTGATCCACTGCTGCGGCGACAGCGCTTTGCGGTAGCCGCGGTCGAGCGGGCTGGAGACGGCCTTTGCGAGCGCCTCGGCGCCCTGCTGGTCGCGGAGAGGCAGATAGATCTCGCCCTGTACCGTGGTGTCGGCCGGGGCTGCGCCTGCATCGTTGCCGGCGGTGGCCCAGGACGGGACGGAGCCGGCGTAGGTCACCCGGTCGGCGGCGCCGGCAGCAGATGCTCCCGCCAACGACAACGCCACCACGGCAGACGTGGTGGCGATGATACCGAGCGCCCTCTTGTGGAGGGACCGCGTGGTGCGAAGTGCCATGAATGTCATCCTTTGGTTCGGACGGACTCGACAGCGAGCCATCGCGCGACGCGCGACATGGCGAGACTAGACCTGGACGTTCTACCTCTACAAGAGGGGGTAGACGGTTCCGTTCGCACCCGGGCCTCCGCACCGTCCCCTCCACTGACGCCGACGGGGCCGGGACCGGCAACCGGTCCCGACCCCGTCGGTTGTTCCTGGAACGGACTCAGATGGCGTTGACGTCCAGCGGGATGCCGGGGCCGAACGTGGTCGACACGGCGCCCTTCTGGATGTAGCGGCCCTTCGCGGCGGACGGCTTGAGGCGCACGACCTCCTCGAGGGCGGTGGTGATGTTGTCGCTCAGCTGCTCGGCGGTGAAGCCGGCCTTGCCCACGACGAAGTGCACGTTCGCGTGCTTGTCGACGCGGAACTCGATCTTTCCGCCCTTGATGTCGGAGACGGCCTTCGCCACGTCCGGGGTGACCGTGCCGGTCTTCGGGTTCGGCATGAGGCCGCGCGGGCCGAGCACCTTACCGAGACGACCGACCTGGCCCATGAGCTCCGGGGTGGAGACGGCCGAGTCGAAGTCGGTGTAGCCGCCGGCGACCTTCTCGATCAGCTCAGCGCCGCCGACCTCGTCCGCGCCGGCCGCGATGGCCGCCTCGGCCGCAGGGCCGGTCGCGAACACGATGACTCGGGCGGTCTTGCCCGTACCGTGAGGAAGAATGACGGTACCGCGGACCATCTGGTCCGCCTTGCGGGGGTCGACGCCGAGCTTCAGCGCGACCTCGACGGTCGAGTTGAACTTGGCGGAGCCGGTCTCCCGCGCCAGGGCGACGGCCTCGGCGGGGGTGTAGAACTTTCCGGCCTCGATCTTCTCGGCCGCGGCCCGGTAGGCCTTGGACTTCTGTGCCATGTGATTTCTCCTAACGAGAATGTGGTGCGAGCCTGGCCGGCTCTTCCACGATGTGTCTGGGGAGTCGGGCTTACGCCTCGACCGTGATGCCCATCGAGCGGGCGGTGCCTGCGATGATCTTCGACGCCGCGTCGATGTCGTTGGCGTTGAGGTCGACCATCTTCTGCTCGGCGATCTGGCGCACCTGCTCCTGGGTCAGCTTGCCGACCTTGGTGGTGTGCGGGACGCCGGAGCCCTTGGCGACGCCGGCCGCCTTCTTGATGAGCTCGGCTGCGGGCGGGGTCTTGAGGACGAACGTGAACGAGCGGTCCTCGTACACGGTGATCTCGACCGGGATGACGTTGCCGCGCTGCGCCTCGGTGGCCGCGTTGTACGCCTTGCAGAACTCCATGATGTTCACGCCGTGCTGACCAAGCGCCGGGCCGATAGGCGGGGCGGGGTTGGCGGCGCCGGCTTTGATCTGAAGCTTGATCAGACCGGTGACCTTCTTCTTCGGTGCCATGTCTCTTCCTTCTTTGTGTGTTCGAGCGGTTCAGGCCGCAGCCCTCGTCGCTCTCCCGGTTTCTCGGCCCTTCCGAGACCCGGTGTTCTGAAAATCGTGGGGGATGTTCCTACTGCTTCGTGACCTGGTCGAAGCTGAGCTCGACGGGGGTCTCGCGCTCGAACAGGGAGACGAGCACGGTGAGCTTGCCGCTCTCCGGCTTGATCTCGCTGATGGAACCGGGCAGGCCCGCGAACGAGCCCTCCTTGATGGTGATGGTCTCGCCGATCTCGAAGTCGACCTCGGTGATGACGGTCCGCGCGGTGCTCTTCTGGCCCTTCGCAGCGCCCTTGGCCGGAGCGGCCTCGACCTGCACGAGGCTCTTCAGCATCGAGAAGGCCTCCTCGAAACGCAGCGGGGTCGGGTTGTGCGCGTTGCCGACGAACCCGGTAACACCCGGGGTGTGGCGCACGACCGACCAGCTGTCCTCGTTGAGGTCCATGCGCACCAGCACGTAGCCCGGGATGCGGACACGGTTGACCATCTTGCGCTGGCCGTTCTTGATCTCGACCACATCCTCCATGGGGACCTGCACCTCGTAGATGTAGTCCTCCATGTTCATCGAGACCATGCGGTTCTCGATGTTTGACTTCACGCGGCGCTCGAAGCCCGCGTAGGAGTGGATGACGTACCACTTGCCCAGCTTGGAGCGCAGCTCGGCGCGGAACTCCTCGTACGGGTCGGTGGAGGTGTCCTCCTCGTCCTCGACGGCCTTCACGGCCGCCTCGGCCTCCTCGGCGCTGTCGACCTCGAGGGCCTCGTCGACGGCGCGATCGGCCTCGGGGTCCACGGCCTCCGCCATGGCGTCGAGCACCGCATCGAGGTCGATCTCGGTTCCGTCGTCGGCGACCACGTGAAGCGCCTCGTGCTCGGCGGCCTCGGACGCTTCGTCCTCGCTC
The DNA here is from genome assembly GCF_900114565.1 of Leifsonia sp. CL147. Classification (GTDB taxonomy): domain Bacteria; phylum Actinomycetota; class Actinomycetes; order Actinomycetales; family Microbacteriaceae; genus Leifsonia. The sequence continues at coordinate 66,277 of NZ_FOTM01000009.1, read as the reverse complement.
GCGAGCACGTTGCCGGTCTGCGCCTCGTCGTCCTCGGAGGACTGCTCAGCAGCGGGCGCCCAGTCCACGTCGTCGCGATTCGTCTCAGACACTGAATTCATTCCATTTCTCGTCGGGAGGGCCGTGCGGCCCGGTCGACATCGTCTACTTGGGGTGCCCGAAGACCCAGACGACACCCAAGCCGAACACCCAGTCCAGGAGCGACACGAGGGCCATCATGATCACCACGAACACCAGCACGACGCCGGTGTAGCTGAACAGTTCCTTGCGGGTCGGGGTGACGACCTTCTTGAGCTCGCCGATGACCTGCCGGATGAACAGGGCGATCCGCGCGAAGGGGTTGCGCCGTGCGGCGCGATCCTTCTTCGCGTTCGCGACGACATCCTCGCTCGGCTCGTCGATTACCTTTCGGGCCACCTCGTTACACCTTTCGTGGATCGGCACCTGGGTACCGACTTGCAGGGCGGACAGGAATCGAACCTGCAACCTGCGGTTTTGGAGACCGCTGCTCTGCCAATTGAGCTACCGCCCTAGGACAGCGAATCGCGCACTTCCTCCGCTGTCGTTCCAGGCTAGCCGATCGAACATCCGAACGTGCTGCGGATGCGCGGCCGGGGCGGGGCAGTACTGCCGTCGCCACCCGGAAAAATGGGCGCAGAAAAGCTTGGCAGATTCAACCACCGCGTCAAGTGTACGGGACGCGGCGTGCCGCTCGCAAAGCGGCCGCGCTACAGGAGTTTGCGCTCCAGCGCCCACGCCGTCAGCTCATGCCGCGAAGACAGCTGCAGCTTCCGTAGGACCGCGGAGACGTGGGTCTCGACGGTCTTGATCGAGATGAACAACTCGGCTGCGACCTCTTTGTATGCATAGCCACGCGCGATCAGCCGCATCACCTCGCGCTCCCGGGCCGAGAGGCGATCGAGCTCGTCCGTCGACTCCGCCTGCTCCCCCGAGGCCGCACCGAAGGCGTCGAGCACGAAGCCGGCCAGCCGCGGCGAGAACACGGCGTCCCCACCGGCCACCGCGACGACGGCGTCGCTCACCTGGCCGCCCGAGCTGCCCTTCGTGAGGTACCCCCGCGCGCCCGCCCGGATCACGCCGACGACATCCTCGGCGGCGTCCGAGACGCTCAGCGCCAGGAACCGGGTCGACGGCGCCTCCGCGCTCGTGCGCCGCACGACCTCGGCCCCGCCGCCTCCCGCGCCACCGGGCAGGTGCACATCCAGGAGCACCACGTCCGGCCGGGTCGCAAGGACCGCCGCGACCGCGGCATCCACGTCGGCTGCCTCGGCGACCACCCGCAGCCGCTCGTCGAGGTCGGCGCGCAGCCCCGAACGGAAGATGGAGTGGTCGTCGACGATCACCACCGAGACGGGTCGGCTGGTGCTGTCAGGGGCCGGATCGGTCATGTCGTCTCGCTCGGATCGTGTTTCGGCAGCTCGATGGTCAGCTGGATCTCGGTGCCGCTCTCCCGCGCGACGACGGCCGCCTGCCCGCCGGCGCGCCGCATGCGGCCGATGATCGATTCTCTGACGCCGAGGCGTCCTTCCGGAAGCGACCCCAGGTCGAATCCGGGTCCGCGGTCGCGCACGAACACATCCACCCGGTCCCCGGCGTGCTCGACGTAGACCGACACCTCTCCACCGGCATGACGCGCAGCGTTGAGCATCGCCTCGCGCGAGGCCGCCCCGAGCTCCGACGGCGCCCGCCGCACCGGCTCCCCGACCGAGACGACGTCGAAGTGGACGGCGTGGTCCACCTCGAGCGCGGCGGCGACCTCCCGCAGCTCGGCGGCGAGGTCGCGATCCTCCGCCGGCGACGCGTCGCCGCCATCCGTGTAGAGCCACTCGCGCAGCTCGCGCTCCTGCGCCCGGGCGATGCGGCCCACCTCGCTCGACGCGCCGGCGCGGTTCTGGATGAGCGCGAGGGTCTGCAGCACCGAGTCGTGCAGGTGGGCGGCCATCTCGGCCCGCTGCTCCTCCTTGATGCGCGCGGTCCGTTCGGTGATGAGCTCCCGCCACAGCCGCAGGCCCCAGGGCGCGACGAGGACGGCGGCTCCGGCGAACGTCGTGATCAGGATGCCGAGCCACAGGATCCCTGACCCTCCGGCGTTCTGGGTGAGGGCCAGCGCCAGCGCGACGACGACGAGGAAGGCGCCGCAGGAGAGCCGGAAGGCGGTCGGATTCAGCGGGGCGAAGGCGGCAGGCTCCTCGTCGGCCACCTGCTCCCATGCCACGGCCAGCACGAGCAGCGCCGCGGAGCCGACCAGGGCGCCGAAGCCCGGCGGAAGCGCTCCGCCCGCCGCGAGCACGATCGCGGCGACCCCCGCCACCGCGCCCGCGCCTGCCAGGACCCAGGGCACGTCGACCCGGCGGCGGACGCCCTCCGCCGGGTCGGTCCCGACCGGAGGACGCAGGGGCGCCAACGCCCAGAACCACAGGTACAGCAGGACGCCGGCGCCGCCGAGGAAGGCCGCTCCCACGAAGGCCCAGCGCACGGCGACCAGGGGCCACCCGAGGTGGTCGGCCAGCGCGACGCTCACGCCGCCCAGCACGCAGGAGCGCGGCCGGGCGAGCGGCGGCCGCGGGACGGGCGGCCGCTGCACGGGCGGCCGCTGGAACGCGGTCCGCCACCCGGTGCGGGCTGGTGACGACATAGCCCGATCCAAGCAGACCCCGAGCCGACCCGCATCCGGCGGCGGCAATGATCAGGGTCCGCTCAGGGGTTCACCCGATACCTGCCGGAGCCACGCCCCCGGCAGGATGAGGAGCATGTCACAGAACGAATCGACTCCCCCGGTGGGGACGCCCTCGAACCCCTACGGCGGCCCGAAGACCGGCTTCTCCGGTCGTGGAACGCGCTTCTTCGACTGGATGCGCGGGCTCGGCGTCGTGCGGGCGGACGGCTGGATCGGCGGTGTGAGTGCCGGAGTCGCGTACCGGCTCGGCATCGACCCGCTCATCGTGCGCGGCATCCTCGTCGTCGCCGGGATCCTCGGCGCGCCCGTCCTGCTCCTGTACGCGGCGGCGTGGGCGCTGCTCCCGGACCGCGAGGGTCGCATCCACCTGCAGCGGCTGTTCGAGGGCGACTTCGAGCCGCCGATGGTCGCGATCGGGGTCATCGTGCTGCTCTCGCTGATCCCCTGGACGAGCGGACTGTGGTGGGCAGGCGGGCCGTTCTGGAACGTCCCGGCCTGGGGGGAGGCTCTCGGCCGGGTCATCTGGACGCTGCTGGTGATCGGGGCGGTGGTCGCGCTGATCGTGCTCGCGGTGCGGCGCTCGGATGCGCGGGCGTCATCGGGCGCTGCTCCTGCTTCGGGGCCGGACGCCGAGACGGTCAGCGCCCCAGCACCCCACCTGGATGTCGCGACAGAGCCGGCAGCACCGCCGGCGCCCGCCGATGGTGCCTCGGCGGACGAGGTGGCCGACTGGCAGCAGCGCCAGGCCCAGTGGCGGGCGGAGCACGCCGCCTGGAAGCAGCGTCTGACAGCCGACATGCGCGCCGTGAAGGCGCAGCGGTCCGCCGAGCTGCGCTCCCAGGTCGCCGCAGCCTCGGCCGAGGCGGCCGCGCGGAGGGAGGCGTACCGGGCGGCGAATCCACGGGTCGGGGCCGCCGTCGGATGGCTGACCGTCGGGCTGGCCCTCGTCGCCGGGGCGGTCGCGGCCATCGTCTGGCCGCTCCTCGCCGACGTATCCCGGTTCACCACCGCCGCGGGCCTCGCAGCCGCCACGCTGGTCGTCGGCATCGTCGTCCTCATCGCCGGACTCGCGCGCCGCCGCAGCGGCTTCCTGATCTTCCTCGGGATCCTGCTCGCCGTGCTGACCACCGCTGCGCTGTTCCTCGCCGGTGACGGCGCCGCCGGCATCCACCTCACCAGCGAGGGCCTTCCGGCCCTCCTCCAGCACTGAACATCGTGTCCGACCAGGAGAAGACCATGACCGAACCGCAGCATCCCTCGATCGCACCCCTGCGCTGGGGCGGCGTCGTGTGGGGAGCCCTCCTCGCACTGTTCGCCGCCGCCGTCCTCTTCGTGCTCTCCTCGCGCGAGCGGATCGACGAAACGGGAGGCTGGCTCGCCTCGCTCACCCCCGGGTCCGCGTGGGCGCTGGCCGCTGCCGTGGTGGGTCTCGTCATCGTCGTGTCGGCCGTGCTCGGCGGCATCCGCGCCTCGCAGCGCCGTCGCATCCATCCGGGCCTCTGAACGGATTCCGTCCACAGGCTGCGTCACGACGCCCCACTCCACCGATCTGACGGATCCGGGAGCGGGGCGTCGGACGTCCCTGCGACGATGGCTCCATGACCACAGGCTCCACACCTCCCGGCTCCCCCTCTTCGGCAGATGACGCCCTCTCTCGTCTCCGCGCACTCGTCGGGCGGCCGGACGCGGAGTTTCACGACGGCCAGCTCGAGGCCGTCACGGCGCTCGTCGAGGATCACCGGCGGGCTCTGGTGGTGCAACGGACCGGCTGGGGCAAGTCGGCGGTCTACTTCGTAGCGACGATGCTGCTCCGGGCCCAGGGAGCCGGGCCGACCATCCTCGTCTCCCCGCTCCTCGCCCTGATGCGCGACCAGGTGGCCGCGGCGGAGCGCGCCGGCGTCCGAGCCGTCACCATCAACTCCGCGAACCGGCACGAATGGGAGGACGTGGCGTCACGACTGCGGGAGGACACGGTGGATGTCCTCCTGGTGTCCCCCGAACGCCTCAACAACCCCGGGTTCCGCGACACGCAACTGTCCGCACTGGTCGAACGCAGCGGACTCCTGGTCGTCGATGAGGCGCACTGCATCTCGGACTGGGGACACGACTTCCGGCCCGACTACCGGCGGCTCCGCGATCTGATCGCACTCCTCCCCGATGGCGTCCCCGTACTGGCGACGACCGCGACGGCGAACGAGCGGGTCGTGGCCGACGTGGTGGAGCAGCTCGGGGCCGGCCGAGCGGCCGACGTGCTGACGATCCGCGGCCCGCTCGCCCGTCGCTCGCTGCGGCTCGGTGTCCTCCCCCTGCCGGATGCGACGAGCCGGCTGGCCTGGCTGGCCGGCCATCTCGGCGACCTGCCCGGGAGCGGCATCGTGTACACGCTGACGGTGTCGGCCGCGGAGGACACCGCACGCGTCCTGCGCCGCGCCGGCCACGAGGCGCACGCCTACACGGGTCAGACGGACACGGCCGAACGGGAAGACCTCGAGGGTCGGCTGAAGCGCAACGAGGTGAAGGCTCTGGTCGCGACCAGCGCTCTCGGGATGGGCTTCGACAAGCCGGATCTCGGGTTCGTGGTGCACCTCGGTGCGCCGTCCTCGCCGGTCGCGTACTACCAGCAGGTCGGACGCGCCGGGAGAGCCACCGAGAACGCCGACGTCCTGCTGCTCCCCGGGCCGGAGGACCGCGCGATCTGGCAGTACTTCGCGACCGCATCGATGCCGTCCCGCGAGAAGGCCGCTTCCGTGCTAGAGGCACTGGGATCGGAGCCGCTGTCGACGCGCGCTCTGGAGAGCAGGGTCGACCTGCGGGCGTCCACCCTCGAGCTGCTGCTGAAAGTGCTCGACGTCGACGGTGCCGTCCGCCGCGTCAGCGGGGGCTGGGTGGCGACCGGCTCCCCCTGGCAGTACGACGAGGAGCGCTACACGCGTATCGCTGCCGCCCGCGAAGCAGAGCAGCGTTCGATGCTCGAGTACGAGACCACCACCGGATGCCGGATGGAGTTCCTCCAGCGGGCGCTCGACGACCCGGACGCAGGTCCCTGCGGCCGGTGCGACAACTGCGCGGGCGTGTGGTACACCGCCGAGGTGGATGGACGCGCGGCCGGCGACGTGAGTTCGCTGCTCGACCGGGTCGGCGTCGAGGTGGAACCGCGCAAGCTGTGGCCCACCGGCGCCGACCGGCTCGGCCTGCCTGTCCGTGGCAGACTCCGCCCCGACCAGCTGCTGCAACCCGGGCGCGCCCTCGCCCGCCTCACCGACCTGGGATGGGGTGGGCGGCTCCGGGAGCTGCTCGCCGACGACGCGCCCGACCAGCCGGTGCCACCGGCGATCCTCGACGCCTGCGTGCGCGTGCTCTCCGACTGGGACTGGAACGCGCGGCCAGGCGCTGTGGCGGCGATGCCGTCCCGGCGGCGGCCGGTCTTCGTGGAATCGCTCGCGCGCGGCATTGCGAACGTGGGGCGGCTTCCGTTCGCCGGAACCCTGGCGTGGCGAGGCGGACCGCCGTCCGGAAGTCCCGGCGGGAACAGCGCGTTCCGGCTGGCGTCCGTCTGGGATCGCTTCTCTGTCGACGGACTCGATCTCCCGGCCGGCGTTCCCGTGCTGCTCGTCGACGACCTGATCGACAGCCGCTGGACCGTGACCGTCGCAGGCCAGCAACTGCTGGGAGCGGGCGCGAACGCGGTGCTGCCGTTCGCCGCCGCGCTCCGCAGCTGAGTGTGTCGTGTTCCCGTGGCCGGGAGTGCGGCTAGATGAAGTCGCCTCCGCCGAAGTCGCCTCCGCCGCCCCAGTCGCCGCCACCGGTCCAGTCGCCGCCACCGGTCCAGTCGCCGCCACCGGTCCAGTCGCCACCTCCGGTCCAGTCGCCGGCCGAACCGGCGCCTGCGTCCCAGCCGGCCGCGTCGACGGAACCGTCCCCGCCCGACGCGCTCTCCGTGCCGGAACCGGCGTCGCCTCCCTGGTCTCCGTTCTGGTCGGTGGCTTGACTGTCCGCATTCTGGTCGCCGGCGCTGCCGTCCGCCTGCTGGTCCGCCGGCGAGGGAAGGAACGCGCCGACGAGAGCGGACCCGATGACATAACCGGCGACGCTCCCCAAGAGCGAGCTTGCGAACATGCCGCCGAACCCCATCCCACCGCCTCCTGCACCGCCGAAGGCCGCGCCGCGGCCGCCGCCGAGCGCGCGTTCGAGGGTGCCGGGCTGGCGGAGTTCCGAGCGTGTGGCGGCCTGCGCCAGCGAGCGCGGGTCGTCGCCGCGCGGTTGCTCGCCCGCGGGGGCGCTCTCGCTCAGCTGCTGGAAGAGCAGGCGCCGCTGCTCCGGAGTCAGCTTCGCGAACGCCTCCTCATGCACCTGTTCGATCGTCTCGGGAGGAGCGGTGCGCAGCAGATAGCGGTAGCGCTCGACGGCGATCTCGTCCTCGTTGCGAGGCACACCGGGCGCCCCGGAGGGGAAGGCGCCCGGGGCGGCAGCGGGCTGCCGGTCGGTGGCGCTCGGCGGCTGGGTGCTGCCCGAGCGCGGGTCTTCGCGTCCGAGAAGGCGGTCCAGGAATCCCATGTCGTCCCCTTCGATCCGTCCCGGCGCGGGCGCGCCGTGACTCCCTCAGCCTACGGAGCCGAGCGTGAGAACCCTCTCAGAATCGGCCGGGCATCTCCCGGACGGATGAGTCGAGGACTCGGTCAGAGCGTCAGCCCGACCAGCACCGGTTCCGGCTGCAGCAGGACGCCGAACTCCGCCTGGACGCGCGACTGGATGAACGCAGCCAGCTGGGCGATGTCCGTCGCGGTGGCGTTGCCCCGGTTCACGATCGCGAGCGTGTGCTTCGACGAGATGGCGGCCCCCGAACCGGGGAGGGCGAAGCCTCGGCCGATTCCGGCGTGCTCGATGAGCCAGGCCGCGCTGAGCTTCATCGTATACTCCCTGCCCGCGAGGCGCGGGACGTCGACAGGGTCCACGCCGCCCGGCGGAATGGTCAGGACGGTATCCGCCTCCAGCGGATCCTGCGGCCAGCGGGGCGCGTTCGCAGGGAGCGATCGGGCGAAGCTCTCCGACACGATCGGATTGGTGAAGAACGATCCCGAACTCACGGAGTCCGGGTCCGCCGGATCGAGGACCATCCCCTTGGAGGATCTCAGGGCGAGCACCGCCCGTCGCAGTTCGGCGATCGGCACCCGCGAGCCCGGCCGGACGCCGAGGGCGTCCGCGAGCTGGGCGTACGCGATGGGTGAGCTCAGCGGGGCCCCCACGTCCCCCGGGACCGTGCTGTCGGTGAGCTCCAGGTCGACGGACAGCACCACCCCACGCCGGTCGTGTTTGAGCACGGACGTGCGATATCCGAGGCCGAGCTCCGACCGTGCGAGGTACGAGACCTCGCCGGTCGCATCGTCGAGGAACTCGATGCCGAGGAGGGCCGACTCGAGCTCCTGGCCGTACGCACCGATGTTCTGGACAGGAGCCGCCCCGGTCGATCCGGGGATCCCCGACAGCGCCTCCACGCCCGACCAGCCGTGCCGTACCGTGAAGGCGACCACGTCGTCCCAGGGCTCGCCCGCCTCGATCCGCAGGCGGATGCGCCCCTCGGTCGCGTCGAGCCGCTCGATGCCTCGACTGCGGATGTGGATGACGGTCCCGTCGAATCCGTCGTCGCTCGCCACCGTGTTGGACCCGCCGCCGAGCAGCAGCCAGTCCTCGGCGGCGTCCCGGGCCTCGAGGACCGCATCCACCACGGCGGCACGGTCGTCGGCCACCACGAGCCGTTCCGGCACGCCGCCGACGCGGATCGTGGTGAGCTCGGCGAGCGCCGGTGTCGCGTCCGTCATGCCAGCCGGACGCGGACCTGCGCCTTGCCGAGCACAGTGTCGCCGCCGAAGGTCGTCGTCAGGTCGATGCGGGCGACGCGCGCCTCCGCATCCACGTGCCCCACCTTCGCCGAGATGGTCACCGTGGCGCCCTCCGTGGGGTCGACGACCACGGGACGGGTGAACCGCACCTGATAGTCCTCGACACAACCGGGGTCGCCGGCCCAGTCGACGACCGGCTGGACAGCGAGGCCCATGGTCAGCATCCCGTGGGCGATGACGCCGGGCAGCCCGACGGAGGTGGCGATGTCGTCGCGGTAGTGGATGGGGTTGAAGTCTCCCGACGCGCCGGCGTAGCGGACCAGGGAGTCGCGGCTCAGGTCCACAGTGCGCTCGGCGACGATGTCGCCGACGGTCAACGTGTCGAAGTCGGGGGCGGGGGCGGGCATCACTCGTCTCCTCGGACGACCAGGGTGGAGGTGGCGGTCACGACGTGCGCGCCGTCCGCGTCGACGATGGTGGACTCGGCGGTCACCATCGAGTGCGGGCCGAGCGACTTGACGGAGGTGACGCGGAGCGTCGCCGTCAGCTCGTCACCGGCGACGACCGGCCGGGTGAACGTGAATCGCTGGTCCCCGTGCACCACGCGACTGAAGTCGATCCCGGCGTCCGGCTCCGCGAGCAACTGTGCGAGAGTCGACTCCTGCACCACGATGGGAAACGTCGGAGGCGCCACCAGGTCGGGGTGACCGGCCGCGCGGGCCGCCTCCACATCGAAACTGATCGGCGACGTGGCGAACACGGCGGTGGCGAACTCCCGGATCTTCTCGCGTCCGACGAGGTACGGCCGGGCAGGCGGGAACTCCCGCCCCTGCAGCTCTGGATTCACTGGCACCTGTCGATTCTATCGGCGCGTCGGCAAGCCGCTCGGGACTCCGTGGACAGCACCGGCGAGCGCTCCCGGACGGCAGAAGACCCCGGAGGCCGATGGCCTCCGGGGTCTTCACGCTCGGTGCTAGCGCCTTACTGGCAGCTGTCGCACTGCAGCAAGTCCATGGGGTCGACGGGAACCGAGTAGCCGCCAACGCTGTCGTTTTCGTAGTCCATCATGGCCTCCCCTAGAAGTCGGTGGTCCGCGTTCCCGCGGTGTTCACCCACTATATAACCCGAATGACACGATTGTCATTCCACTACATGTAGTGTTTTGAAGATTTTTTCTCGCTGTCCCCAGATTAGGGGCGACCACCGACATCAGTGGTCACGGAACCAGGGACTGCGTGCCCAGGACGGTGGCAAGGGCCAGCCGTTCCGCATCCTCGGTCCCCGGCTCGGCGGTGTAGATCGAGATGCGCAGGTCGTCCAGGGCGGCGACGAGGGTGTCGCAGTCCAGCGTGATCGGGCCGACCACCGGGTGGAGAACGGTCTTCCGCCGCGAGAGGCCGGCCGGCGGCGGCGCCGCCTCGGTGTCCCAGAGCCCGGCGAAGCGCGCGCTGCCGGACCTCATGCCGGCGATGAGGCGACGCAGTGAGCGATCGGCGGTATAGCGGGAGGCCGTCAGTCGCAGATCCGCCACCAGCCGGGCTTCGTGGTCCGCCTGTTCGCGCGGAGTGTGCACCACCCGCGAAGGCAGGCCGGCCACATTCCGCCAGACGGCGTTGCGCTCGAGGCCTCGCCAGGACGTGGTCTCGCCCATCAGCGCGTCGAAGGGCGCGTTGGCGAGCACCAGCGTCCAACTCGCGTCGTACACGACGACGGGCGTAGTCGACAGCCGGTCGAGCATCCGCTGCACGCTCGGCGGCACGTGCGAGGGCACGACCTCCGGGCCCGGCGCGGCGTGGCCCGCCAGTGCGTAGAGCAGGTCGCGTTGGGCACCGGCCAAGCGCAGGGCGCGGGCGAGCGACTCGACCACCTGTGCGGATGGGGCGGTCGCGCGACCCTGTTCCAGCCGGGTCAGATAGTCGGCCGAGATCCCGGCGAGCGCTGCCAGCTCCTCCCGGCGCAGACCGGCAGCTCGTCGGCGCGGCCCGACGGGCACTCCGACGGCCTCCGGGGTCACCCGGTCACGCCACCGGCGTACTGTGCGCCCGAACTCCCACGTCTCCACCGCTCCAGTCTGCCCCTCCTCCCGCCCGGTGTCCTGGCCCTGGCAGTCCTACGAAAACCAGTCGACTGGATGAGGTGCGGCAGACCCCGCAGGCTGGCGGCATGACCCCTCCAGGAACTGTGCTCATCACCGGCCCGACCCGCAACCTCGGCCGCTACGCCACTCTCGCCCTGGCCGACCGGCCCGACGGCCGCCGGCCCGACCTCCTGCTGGTCGGCCGGGCCGGACCCGGCCTGACCGCCGTCGCGGAGGAGGCCCGCTCCCGCGGTGCCACCGTCCGCGAGATCGGCTGCGACCTGTCCAGCCTCGCCGAGGTCCGGACCGCGGGAGCGGCCGTGCGCGATCTGCTCGCCGCCGGCGACCTCCACCCGTTGCGGGCGCTGGTGGCCAACGCGGGCACCACGACCGCGGACACCCGGCGCGCCTCCGCCGACGGCTACGAGCTGACCTTCGCCGTCAACCACCTCGCCCACGCTCAGCTGATCGGCGACCTGCTCGACTCGCTCGCCGCTCCGGCGCGGATCGTCCTGCTCGGCTCCAACACCTACCACGCGAACATCTGGCGGAAGCTGCTGCACGTCCCGGAGGCCGTGTGGGCCGACCCGCTCGAACTGGCCCGCCCGGCCACCGGCGACCAGGCGCCGGGGATGAACGCCGCCGGCGTCGCCTACTCCAACGCCAAGCTGGCCGTCCTCTACTACGCCCACGAGCTCCAGCGCCGGGTCGGCGACGGTATCGCCGTCTCGGTCTTCGAGCCAGGGTGGATGCCCGGGACCGCACTCGGCCGGACCGCGCCGGAGGCCGTGCAGAGGATCGGTCGCGCACTGGCGCGGGTGCCCGGCGTGTCGACGCCCGAGCGTTCGGGACCGCTGCTGGCCTCGATGGCGCTCGACGACCGGTGGGCGCACCTGCGCGACGGCGCGTTCGTGGTGAAGACGAAGCTGACCGAGGTGCGCCCGGTCGCGCAGGACCGCGCCCGCGAGAAGCGTCTCTGGGAGGCGACCGCCGACCTGTTGAGCACGGCGCAGGCCTCACAGGATGCGTCGCGCTGAGCCTCCCGAGCGGGGCCGGCGTCCACGCGACGCCGGTCCCGCGCATCCTCGGTTCTCGGCGTCGCACGTCGCTTCACTACGCTTTTTGACGTCCGGGTCGCCCTCGCGCCCCGTCTCAGGGCACGATCTGTGCATGAGCTTCGCACCGGCACGCCCCTTGGAGCAGCTCTATGCCACCCGGTCGAGCATCAAGTGGCGCCGCTACCCGGCGGATGTGCTGCCCGTCTTCGTCGCCGAGATGGACTTCGACGTCGAGCCGGCCATCCTGGAGCGGGTCGCCCAGACCCTGCAGCATTCGGATACCGGGTACCTGGACTCCGCCGGACCGCTCGCTCCGGCCTTCGCGGACTTCGCCCGGGCATCGTGGGGCTGGGACGTCGACCCCGCCGACATCCATCTGGCCACGGACGTGACGGTCGGCGTCGTCGAGGCGCTGCGGCTGGCGCTGCCTGCGGAGGGCGGCCGCGTGGTCCTGACGCCGCCGGTGTACCCGCCCTTCTTCGAGATGGTGGAGGAAGCGGACGCGATCGCGGTCACCGTTCCGCTGCTCGAGGACCACGACTGGAGTCTCGACCTGGCCGGCATCGAAGCGGCCTTCTCCGCGGGCGCCGATGCGATGCTGCTGTGCAACCCGCAGAATCCGACCGGTCGATGTCACAGCAGCGAGACCCTCCAGGCCCTCGCCGCCCTCGCCTCCCGTTACGGCGTCTTCGTCGTCAGCGACGAGGTGCACGCGCCCCTCGCCCATCCGGGCACCCGCTTCCTCCCCTTCGCCCCGATCGCCCGTGAGGCCGGCTGCCGCGCCGTGACCGTCACCTCCGCGAGCAAGGCGTGGAACCTCGCCGCCCTGAAGTGCGCGGTCATCGTCGCGGCAGATGAGTGGTCGGCATCCCTCCTCACCGCCCTTCCGCAGGAGCTGGCCGCGCGCACGAGCATCCTCGGGCTCCACGCCAATGTCGCCGCCCTCTCCTGCGTCGGCTGGCGCGACGACCTGGTCGGACTGCTGGTGGAGAACTACCGCCTGCTCGAGGCGGAGCTCGCCGCCCATGCTCCTTCCGTGCGGCCTGTCCGGCCGGACGCCGGGTACCTGGCCTGGCTGGACTTCCGCGATGCCGGTCTCGGCGACGATCCGGCGGCCGTGCTGATCGAGGAGGGCCGCGTCGCCCTCAACTCCGGCCTCGCGTTCGGGGAGCCGGGCCGGGGCTTCGCCCGCATCAACCTGGCGTGCAACCCCTCGACCGTGATCGAGGCCGTGCGGCGGATCGCCGCCACCGTCTCGGCGCGCTCCACGGCCGCGCTCGCCGGCTGACGGTGCAACCCGCAGCGGCTAGCGGCCGGAGGACTTGTGCGCGGCCGCCTTTCGACCTTCGCGTTCGAGCTGCGCGGCCTTGCGCGCACTCTCATAGAACGCGTCGATGTTCTTCTGCTCGGAAAAGTCGACCGTCGTCCGCCGCTCGCGCGGCTGCACACGGATGACGCCGAAACCGGGCCCCCGTGCTGCCTGCGCCTCGCTCATGGCTTCAGTGTATGCCGCCGAGCTGAGATCGGCCGCGCAATCGGGGAGAATGCAGTCTTTGAGACGGAGCCACGAGTCGGTTCACGGGAGTCGACTCTCGACGATCGCGAACGCTGTCGCCAACAGGTCTGCGACGATCTCTGCCGTGTCCTTGTCGATCTGAGTGAATGATCCTGGGTGCGGCGAATCGATCGTCAGCATCCCGCACACGTTGCGGGGCTCATCATTGCGAGGGATAGGTGCCGCAATCGGAAAAGAGGCGAATGTCTTGTAGGTCCGGCGGCGGTCTGCGGCGCGCCACGGCTTCCGCACAGCGAGGTCGTCGTAGAAGATGAGAGGGTCTCCGCTGTTGAGGAAGGCGATCGCATCGACGGTCTCGGCTTCGCCGGGCCGGAACGCGCTGGGCTGGTGCTTCGTGGAAGATGCCATGCAGTTCAGCCCGTCCTTGTCCGGCGTGAGCTTGAACACGTTCGCGCGCACCGCCGGGACTCTCGGGTAGAGCATCAGCCGCAGAGCGCCCACGGCCAGATTCGCCACCATCTCCAGGCGGTCCTTCAGCCGCCCGTCATCCAGGTGCGGCATCTCGGCAATCTTCTCGATGGTCTGTTCCAGACCCGCTTTGATACTCGCGGTGAGGATCGTGGTGGCATTTGCCGCCGCGTCCTCTGCCGCCTGGATTCTGCGCACCGTTTCCCTCGCCTCGCGATGCTTCTCGCTCCGTTCCATCAAGAGCTTTGCAACGGTCAACGCGACTGTCAGGGCGGCGAGAAGAAAGCCCCAGAAGAGAGCGGCTTGTGGTCAGCGTCACCCTGCACCATTCGAAACTCCGTTGCTCGCTTCACGGACTTCCGCACGCGGCGGGATCTCCCGCCTTTCAAGGATACAGCCCGCTCACAGGTCGATTCCAGAAATGCAAGCAGTACACACGCAGAGCTTTAGTGTCTACCGCGCGGCCGGTCATCGTTGCTGGCTGTGCTGGTTACCGCCGCCCCGACGGCCGCATCAGGCTGACCGGTCAGCCGGCCGCGATCAGCCCGAGCTCGAGATCGGCGATGATGTCGCGCGCGCTCTCGATCCCGATCGACAAGCGGATGAGGCCGGGCGTGATCCCGGCGTCCGCCTGCTCCTCCGGGCTGAGCTTGGCGTGGATGGTGCTGCCCAGGTGGATGGCGAGGGTGCGGACGTCGCCGATGTGCGTCATGGGCGAGATCAGCCGCAGGGAGTCGATGAAGCGGCGTGCCGCATCCCTCCCTCCGGCCAGGTCGATCGACACGATCGAGCCGGCGCCTGCGGGAAGGTACCGCTGCGCGCGCTCGTAGTACGGGTTGGACGGCAGGCCGGGGTAGAACACCTGTGCGACCTCCGGCCGGCCCTCCAGCCACTCGGCGACCGCCTGCGCGTTCGCGATGTGCCGGTCCATCCGGACCGACAGCGTCTCGATGCCGTGCAGCAGCAGGAAGGTGCTGGTCGGCGGGATGGTGGGGCCGTACTCGAGGACGATGACCGCGCGGACGTACGCCAGGTACGCGCCGCTGGCGAACCGCTCCACGAACGACGGGACGCCCGGCCGCGGCTCTCCGGCTAGCTGCGGGAAGCGCTCCGCCTGGGCCGCCCAGTCGAAGCGGCCCGCATCCACGATCGCGCCGCCGATCACCGAGGCGTGACCGGAGAGCCATTTGGAGGTCGAATGGATGACGATGTCGGCGCCGTCCTCGATCGGACGCCAGAGATAGGGCGTCGGGACGGTGTTGTCGACCACCAGGGGGACACCCGCCGCATGCGCCAGCCCGGCGATCCGGGCGATGTCGACGACCTGGCCGAGCGGATTCGGCAGGGTCTCGGTGTACACCGCCTTCGTCTGCGGCCGGAACCGCGCCGCCCACTCCTCGTCGCTTGCGTCGTCGGGCACGTACTCGAAGTCGATCCCCTGCCGCTTCAGTACCCCGCTGAACATCTCGCGCGTGCCCTCGTACAGCGACCGCGTGGCGAGGATGTGGTCGCCCGCACCGGCGAGCGCCGTGATCGCCGTCGCGATGGCGGCCTGCCCGCTGGCGACCACGATGCCGTCGACACCGCCCTCGAGATCGGCGATCCGACGGCCCGCGACCGCGTTCGTCGGGTTCTCGTTCCGGGAGTACGCCCGGAACGCACTGCGGCCGGCGAACCGCTCCTCGCCGTCGTCGAAGCTGTCGAAGACGTAGGCGGCCGTCTGGTAGATCGGCGTCACCCGTGCCTTCGTCTGGGCGTCGACCACGGCTCCCGCGTGGATCTGACGTGTCTCGAAGTCCAGTGGGCGATCCTCATCGGGCATGCCCGTCACCCTAGTGATCCGTACCGTGGCCGCCAAAAGCGTGCGTCACCGAGTGTCACAGGAGCTCTCACGTCCCGTGTGGAACCGGATCGAGTCCGGCGATCCGGCAGCCCGCCGGGCGGTGATGCTCCCGCGACGCGGCCGGGCTGCGGCCATCGCGTCGGCGTCGCCTCCAGCAGGCGACTAGATTGCTGTCGATGACCACCGAAACACCCGTGCTCCTCGGCCCGAACCAGCCGCTCGACCGGCCCTACCGGGGTGGGGCGGGGATCGCCCGCTTCCGCGGCACCCCGCAGCCGAGCCCGTTCACCCCCGAGGACTTCGTGGGGTCGACGACGGAGGTGTTCGCCGGGGGTGGCGTCGGGCTCACGGTGCTACCCGACGGCCGGATGCTCCGCGACGCCGTCGCGGCGGATCCGGTGTTCTTCCTCGGCCCGCACCACGTGGAGCGCTTCGGCGCCCGCACCATGCTGCTGGTCAAGCTGCTGGACACGGCCGAGCGGCTGTTCGTCCACTACCACCCCGACGACGCGTTCGCCGCTCGCCACCTGGGCGGCCCACTCGGCAAGACGGAGGCCTGGGCGGTCATCGAGGCGGAGCCGGATGCTTACGCCGCGCTCGGATTCCGGCGCCCGGTCGCCTCCACCGAGGTCGAAGCGTGGTGGGCCGGGCAGGATGCGGACGCGATGCTCGCGGCGATGAACCGGGTGCCGCTCGCGGCGGGAGACACCCTCCTGGTGCCGGCCGGGCTGGCGCACGCGATCGGTCCGGGCGTGACGCTCGTCGAACTCCAGCAGCCGACCGACCTCTCGATCCTGATCGAGCGGCGATCGCTGCCCGAGAGGGATGCGCTGCTCGGCCTGGACCTCTCCACGGCGATCGGCGGGCTGGTCCGGGAGGTCACGCCCGAGGAGCGCATCTACGCGCTGCGCCAGGGCCGGGACGCCGAGACGCTGTTCCCGGCGGACGCGGATCCGTTCTTCGCCGCGGAACGCCTCCACGTGTCCGGATCGCGCGAGCTGGAGCCGGGCTTCTCGGTGCTCGTCGTCCTGGACGGGACGGGTGCCCTCCAGACGGCCACAGGCTCCCTTCCGCTCCGGCGGGGATCGACGGTGCTCACCGCCCACGGGGACGGTCCTCTCGGCCTCTCCGGCGAGCTCGACGTCATCCGGTGCCGGCCGCCGCAGTGACCTGGCGGGTCCGCACCGGCGCGTGTCGGAGGCCGCGGTTACGCTGAGCCCGTGACGAGGGCATGACCGCGCCGTGCGCGCTCTGCGGGTCCCCGGCGCACGCAGGTGCGCCCGTCGCGCTGTGCCTTCCGCACCTCCTGGAGGTGCACGACTGGGTGGCCGGAGAGTTCGGCGTCACGGACGTCCTGCCCTCCCCCTGCGCCTTCTGCGGCTCGCGGCTGGGGGTCCGCTACCCGTCCGGCTGGCTGTGCGCCGTGTGCGAGTGGCGAGTCGGCGACCCTCCCCCGGACGACCCGGCCGCCTCCCGGGTGGATGTCGTCTACTACCTGCGGTTTCGGGACCGCATCAAGATCGGGACGACCGCGAACCCGGTCCAGCGGTTCGCGAGCCTGCCGCACGACGAGGTCCTCGCGTTCGAGCGGGGGGACCGGACGCTCGAGCAGCGCCGCCATGCTGAGTTCGCGCCCCTGCGCATCCCGGGCACCGAATGGTTCGAGACCGATCCGGCGCTGGTCGCCCACATCGAGCGACTGCGCGAGGGCGCGCCCGATCCGTGGGCGCTACTCGTCCGCTGGCGGAGTGAGGCGGCCGCGTTGCGGGGCTGACCCTGGCGTGGCTGGCCTGGCCCGGTCGGCCCTGGCCTGCCCTGGCCTGGTCGGCTATCGAAGGAGATCGGGCGTCGAATCTCCTTCGAATGGCAGTACTGAAGGAGATTCGAACGCGATCGGTCCGAATCTCCTTCAGTGTGCAGGGGCCGGCGGCCCCGGAGGCCGGCGGCCCCCGGGGCCGGCAGCCGGGGCGGCGAAAGGCCCGGGCCGCAGTGGCCCGGGCAGTGGCCCGGGTCCTCGTGGGCGATCAGGCGACCTCGAGGGTCTCCCGTCCGCGTCCTTGCTCCGCGCCCTCGGCGGCGAGTTCGGCCTCGACCTTCGCTGCGAGCCGGGCCATCTCCGCTGCCTCCCGGAGTGCTGCCTCTCGCAGCGCCGGGTCGCGCAGCGTGCTGAGCCGCGACTCCCCCTCCGCAGCACCGATGGGAACCGACTCCCCCTCCGCAGCACCGATGGGAACCGACTCCCCCTCCGCAGCACCGGCGGGGACCAACTGCAGCGCCTCCGCCTCGACCTCCGCCTCGACCTCCGCCTCGACCAACGCCTCCGCCGCGACCAGCGCTTCCGCCTCGACGACCGCCGTCGTCTCCGCCTCGGCCGTGCGGCGCGCCGAGCGCATGATGCCGACGGCGACCAGCGTGACCACACCCGCGGCCAGCGCCAGGATGCCGGCCGTCGCGAAGCCCTCGGTGTAGCCGGACTCGGCCGGCAACCCGTCGGGGGCGATCGCGCCGGTCACCAGCGCGGTCATCACGGCCGCGCCGATCGCAGAGCCGACGGTGCGCAGGTTGGCGTTCATCCCGCTCGCGATCCCGGTCTGCGTCGCCGGGACGCTCTGCACGACCACACTGGTGATCGCCGCGTAGATGAGGCCGAGCCCGAGGCCGAAGACACCGGACGCCGCCGCCACGGCGAACAGCGAGCCGTGCAGGAATGCCAGCGAGAGGCTGGCCCCGCCCATGAGGGCGGCGGAGAGGACGATCTGCGACCGGAAGCCGATCCAGCGGGCCAGTGGGCCGCTGAGAAATCCGGTCACCGCCATCGTGACGAGCATCGGGAGCATCAGCATCCCGGACTCGGCCACGGAGGCGCCCAGGCCGTACCCGGTGGAGGCCGGAGTCTGCACGAACCGCGGGAAGAACGCGAACACCGCGAACATCGAGGCGCCGATGAAGACGGCGGCCGCATTCATCGACCAGACGCCGGGCTCGCGCATGAGCCGCATGTCGACCAGCGGATGCCGCGAGCGCAGCTCGACGAGGATCCACGAGGCGAGGAGCACGGCGGCGAGGACGAACAGGCCGATCACGCCGGGAGACGACCAGCCCAGCTGCGCCCCGGTGCTGAGCGGGAGGAGGAGCGCGACCAGCCAGCCGGAGAGCAGCACGGCGGCCCACGGGTTCACCCCGCCGACGGCACGCGTCGGCGACTCCGGGATGAAGATGAGCGCGAACACGGCGGCCGTCACGGTCAGGACGACCGGCAGCAGGAAGAGTCCACGCCAGCTGAGCGCAGCGGCCAGCGGACCGGCGAGCACCGTCCCCAGGCCGCTGCCGATCGCGATGATCGACGCGATCGCGCCGATCGCCGAGGGGAGGCGGCGAGCCGGGAACTCATCCCGGATGATGCCGAAGGCGAGCGGGAACATGGCCCCGCCGAGCCCTTGGATGACGCGGCCGGCGATGACCACGCCGATGCTCGGGGCGACGGCGGCGATCACGCTGCCGAGAGCCACCGCAAGCAGAGCGAGGACGAAGATGCGGCGCTTGCCGACGATGTCGCCAACGCGGCCGAGCAGCGGGGTGGCGACAGCGGCGGCGATGAGCCACGCGGTCATGGTCCAGGTGACACCCGCGGTGGTGGTGTGCAGGTCGGATTGGATGACGGGAAGGACAGGGACGACGAGCGACTGCAAGGTCGCGAAGGAGCCGGCGCTGAGCGCCAGGATGGCGAAGGTCAGGCCCGGGTGGGATCGAGACATTGTCGGGAGTTTCCGTTTCTCGAGGTGATGATGCCGGATGTGGGCTAGAATTGGAGGGAGGCTCCGTTCGGAGGCACCCTCCGGTTATGTGCTCCACAGTACCGGAGGGTGCCTCCGGTTCGCAAGCCCCATTTCCCGCTCCGGTCGACCGGACGGGAGAACGACCCGAAAGGACCGTCGCCGTGACCGGCACCGAGACACTCACCTCGAGCGTCGCCCGACCTCAGAGGGCGGATGCGCGACGCAACTTCGAAGCGCTGCTCACCGCTGCGCGAGAGGCGTTCGCGAAGCAGGGTCCCGGGGCTCCGCTGGAGGACATCGCACGCCGCGCCGGAGTGGGGATCGGGACGCTGTACCGCAACTTCCCCACACGCGACGCTCTCGTCGAGGCCGTCTACATCGACGAGGTCGAGGCCGTGGTCCGCGCGGCCGAAGACGCAGGCTCCCTCGACCCGTGGGAGGCCGTCCTGGTCTGGCTGCGCCGCTTCGTCAGCTACGTCGGCACCAAGCGCGCCCTGATCGAGGGACTCAACAAGGAGTCGCCCGTCCTCCTCAGCTGCCGCACCTCTCTCTACGACGCGGGGGCGCCCCTGATCGCCCGCGCCCAGGCCGCGGGCGAACTGCGGAAGGATGCGGAGGTCGGCGACGTCATCCGCATGGTCTCCGGCATCGCCGGGGTCGCCTTCGACGACGACGAACAGCGCGACCGGGTGATCGCGATGGCGATCGACGGGCTCCGCGCACGCTGAAGCGCCGCCCGCTGAACCCCGCTCAGGGAACCGCACTCTGATCCGGGCGCTCCCTCTACGCTGAGGAGATGGAGCTGGGCGTCTATGCGGTGATCGCCGTGGCGGTCATCGTCGGCGTGGCAGCCTTCGCCCGCAAGCTCGGCGTGGCCGCGCCGATCATCCTCGTCATCGTCGGCGTGATGCTCTCCTTCCTGCCCGGCGTGCCGAAGATCGGGGTGCCGCCGGAGATCATCCTGGATGGGCTCCTCCCGCCGATCCTGTTCGCCGCGGCCATCAGCGTCCCGCTCACCGACTTCCGGCGCAATCTGGCGCCCATAGCAGGACTCTCGGTCGTGCTGGTCGTGATCACCGCCTTCGCCGCAGGCTTCATCCTGTTCACGATGCTGCCCCACCTCAGCCTCGCGGCGGCGATCGCCCTCGGCGCGATCATCAGCCCTCCGGATGCCGTGGCGGCGACCTCGATCGGACGCAAGCTCGGCCTGCCGCCGCGCGTCCTCACCGTCCTGGAGGGCGAGGGCCTGGTCAACGACGCGACGGCCCTGGTGCTGCTCCGCACGGCACTGGCCGCCGCACTCGGGACGCTGACGACGCCGTGGGCCGGTGTCGTCGACTTCTTCTCCGCGGTAGTCATCGCCTCCGTGGTCGGGCTCGTGGTCGGGTTCGTCTCCGTCTGGGTCCGCTCGAAGCTGAGCGATCCCGTCCTCGACACCGCACTCTCCGTCGTCGTGCCGTTCGCCGCCTTCGCGCCGACCGAGGCGCTGCACGGCTCCGGGGTGCTGGCGGTCGTCATCACCGGCCTCTACACCGGGCACGCAGCGCCCAGCCGGTTCAGCGCCCAGGCCAGGATCAGCGACCAGATCAACTGGCGGACCATCCAGTTCCTCCTGGAGAACGGCGTCTTCCTGCTGATCGGACTGGAGCTGCGCACTCTCATCGCGGACGTCGAGAACCCCGAGGTGCTCAGCGTCTGGAACGCTGTCGGCCTCGGCGTCATCGCCGTCCTCGCCCTCATGGTGATCCGGTTCGTGCTGATCGTGCCGCTGATCCTGGGCCTGAAGAGACGCGCGGAGCGCGCCGAGCGCAGCGTCCTCCGCGAGTGGCTGATGATCAGCTACTACCGCGACCATCCGGTGCGCTACCGCTGGCAGGCGCTGCGCAAGCAACGCGCCGAGCGGCGCTACGAGCGGCATCGCAGCGACCTGGAGGAGTACCGCCAGGAGGCGATCGACGGGAAGGGCGGCGTGGTCCTGGGATGGGCGGGGATGCGCGGCGTCGTCACGCTCGCGGCCGCGCAGTCGCTGCCGAACAGCATCCCGTACCGCCCGCAGCTGATCCTCATCGCCTTCACGGTCGCGTTCCTCAGCCTGGTGGTGCAGGGAGGGACGCTGCCCTGGCTCATCCGCGCGCTCGGCCTGCAGGGTGCGGATGCGGGCGAGGACCGCCGGCTGCTGGCGCAGCTGCTCGACGACCTGAGCGAGGCCGGACTCGCCGTGCTGGACGATCCGGAGACGGCGGCGGCATCGACCACCCAGATCGACCCGGAGGTCGTGGAGCGCGTGCGGCAGTCCTCGTACCTGCGCGCTGAGTCGGCGTGGGAGCGGACGCTGCTGAACGACACCCCGCAGGAGAGCCGTCCGCACCACGTCTACCGGACGCTGCGGCTCGCCGTGGTCGACGCCGAGCGCACCCGCCTGCTTCTGGAGCGCGCCCGCGGTTCGTACCCGTCCCGCGTGCTCACGGAGGCGCAGTCGCTGCTGGACCTCGAGGAGACGCGGCTCCGCTCCCGCTCGCGGTAGATCCCCCGGATCGGCGTCATGACCGGTCGGCGGGCCCGTCTGTCATTAATGAGGCCCGCAGGGGGCGGAAAGGAGAGTCATGGAACTCACCGTGATTCGCAGCCAGGACCGACGACGCATGGTGGTCGCTGTCCAAGCCGACAACCAGCACGAAGCGCTGACCACCATCCGCAGGGCCATCGGTCCGGTGACGGTCGCCCTGGAACAGGTGATCGTCCGGACGGGGCGGCGCGAGATCGACCCGCGCCACGCCCGGAGCCGCGGCAATTTTTAGCAATTCAAAATAGGATCGGCTAGGGTCGACCCATGGACGCGGCACGCCTCGAGAGCGAATTGCGCGAGGCCGGCCTCAAGGCGACGCGAGGCCGGCTGGGCGTGCTCGAGGTGCTGACCCACCACCCGCACTCGGACGCGGAGACGGTCTTCCGATCTCTGTTTCCGATGCTGCCGGGAACGTCGATCCAGAACGTGCACAACGTTCTCGGCGACCTCACGGCGGCGGGGTTGTTGCGGCGGATCGAGCCGGCCGGCTCACCCGCTCGCTACGAGCGGCGCGTGGGCGACAACCATCACCACGTGGTCTGCACCGCGTGCGGCGCCGTCGGCGACGTCGACTGCGTCGTGGGTCACGCGCCCTGCCTGGATCCCTCGGATGCCGGCGGATTCGCGATCAGCACCGCGGAAGTCACCTTCTGGGGTCTGTGCCCGTCCTGCCAGGCGCGCTCCGAGCGCGCTCACCACGATGAAGGAGAACGATGACGGACGACTACACGACCACCCAGACCGGGAGCCCGGTCGCCAGCGACGCGCACTCGCTCACCGCCGGCCGCGACGGCGTCACCGCACTGCACGACCGCTACCTCGTCGAGAAGCTCGCCCAGTTCAACCGCGAACGGATCCCCGAGCGCATCGTCCACGCGAAGGGCGGCGGGGCGTTCGGCGAGTTCGTCGTCACCGGTGACGTGAGCGCGTACACGAAGGCTGCGGTGTTCCAGCCGGGCGCGACCACCCGGACACTCCAGCGGTTCTCCTCCGTGGCCGGCGAGCAGGGCTCCCCGGACACCTGGCGCGATGTGCGCGGGTTCTCGGTGAAGTTCTACACGACCGAGGGCAACTACGACATCGTCGGGAACAACACGCCGGTCTTCTTCATCCGCGACGGCATCAAGTTCCCGGACTTCATCCACTCGCAGAAGCGACTTCCCGGTTCCGGGCTCCGTGACGCGGACATGCAGTGGGACTTCTGGACGCTGTCCCCCGAGTCCGCGCACCAGGTGACCTACCTCATGGGCGACCGCGGCCTCCCCCGTTCCTGGCGCACCATGCCCGGCTACGGATCGCACACCTACCAGTGGATCAACGCGGCCGGGGAGCGCTTCTGGGTCAAGTACCACTTCCACTCGCTGCAGGGCAACGAGGAGATCGGCGGCGTCGAGGCGCAGCAGCTCGCCGGCGCCGACGCGGACTACTATCGCCGCGACCTGTACGAGGCGATCGAGGCGGGCGACCTCCCGGCCTGGCGGGTGTCCGTCCAGGTCATGCCGTATGAGGACGCCAAGACGTACCGCTTCAACCCGTTCGACCTCACCAAGGTGTGGCCGCACAGCGACTATCCGCTGATCGAGGTCGGGATCCACACCCTCACCGACAATCCGCAGAACTTCTTCGCCGAGATCGAGCAGGCGGCGTTCTCGCCGGCCAACACCGTCCCGGGTATCGACATCAGCCCGGACAAGATGCTGATGGCTCGTGTCTTCTCCTACCCCGACGCCCAGCGCTACCGCGTCGGCACCAACTACAACGAGCTCCCGGTCAACCGTCCGGTCGCTCCGGTCCACAACTACTCGCAGGACGGCGCGGGGCGTCACGGCTTCAAGCCGGCCGATGCGCCGGTGTACGCGCCCAACTCGTTCGGCGGACCGGCTGCTCAGCCGGAGCGCGCTGGCGAGGGCTCCTGGGAGTCGGACGGCGAGCTCGTTCGTTCGGCCGCCACCCTCCACGCCGAGGACGACGACTTCGGCCAGGCCGGAACGCTCTACCGGGAGGTCTACGACGACGCGGCCAAGGCCCGCTTCCTCGAGACCATCGCGGGCGCGGTGGGCGGCGTGACCCGCGAGGACATCCGCGAACGCGCCGTCCAGTACTGGACGAACGTGGATGCGTCGCTCGGCCGGGCACTCCGCGACCGGCTCGAGTCGGGCACCGAGACACCCGACGAGGCCGCCGAGTACGTCGGCGTCGCCGACTAGCAGTTCCTCCCGGCGCTGACGCGAAGCGCCGACGGAAAGGGAGGTGTCCGCGGCTCAATCCCCTACGGACGCCTCCCTTTCCCGCTTCCCACGGCGTGTCGCCCGCCACCCTCCTCCGTTTCCGCCGAGGACAGTGGCGGGCGCACGTCGGCCGGCCGGCCGGCCGGTCGGGCGGGCGGCCGGCCAGCCGGCCAGTCGGCTAGAGGGTCGCCTCGATCGTGCGATCGTAGACCGTCGTGCCACCGACGCGGATGCGGCCGTCGGCGAGCAGTTCCGTCACCAGCTCGGACCCCTCGCCCTGCAGGATGCGCAGCGGCCGTTCCAGCCGGGCCGTCAGGCCGATGGCGGCGGCTCCCGTCGCCTCGTCCTCAACGATGCCCATCTCGGGGGCGAACATGCGCGCGCGGAGGCGCCCGGCGCCCTCGTCGATCCACGCGTACGCGTAGTGCTGGCCCGTCGGGAAGGCGAACGGATCCAGCGCCTCGACGTCGGCCGGCGAGGCCAGTGGCAGCCAGTCGAACGAGGGCGTCCATTCGGGCCGCGCCGTGATCCATGCGGTGTCGTCGTCGACCGCCACCTCGACGTCGCCGGCCGCCTCGTGCAGCACATCCACGGGGGTGCGGCGGTCGGCCAGCCACCAGGCCGTCCCGACACTGGGATGGCCGGCGAACGGCAGCTCTTTCGCCGGGGTGAAGATGCGGATGCGCGCGGCACGCTCGGCCTGATGCACCGCATCCAGGAACACGGTCTCGCTGAAGCCGAGCGCGGTCGCGATCTCCTGCTCCCGCGCGCTCGTCGCCGGTGTGCTGCGCACGATGCCGAGCTCGTTGCCGTTGCGACCGCTCTCGTTGGTGAACACGCGGACGACGACCACCTCGATGGTGTCGCCGCTTTCGCTGCTTTCGCTGGTCTGATCCATGGCCACCACACTGCCAGACAGCCTTTCGGACGTTAACCACCGAGGTGCATAATCCCGCCATGAGGACCGACGACCGCCAGAACGCCGACGACGAGGACATCGCCGTCGAGCACGCAGCCGAGCGGCTCGCAGGCCGCTACCCCGACGTCCCGCGGGAACGCATCGACGAGCTGGTCGAGAAGCACCGCGTAGAGTTCGACGGCGCTCCCGTGCGGGACTTCGTGCCCGTGCTCATCGAGCACGATGTGAAGCAGGAACTGAACGCTTCGCGCCAAGGGGGCACGACCGGACAGCAGGAGGAACGCTCCCGCTGACGGGCAGCGGCGCGCTCCCGCCGCATCCCGGTCATCCCGGTCATCCCGGTCAGGCCGCGCATCCCCGGTCAGGCCGGAATCAGCGTGTACTTCGTGCTCAGGTACTCGTGGATGCCCTCGAGTCCGCCCTCACGCCCGAGGCCCGACTGCTTCACGCCGCCGAACGGGGCCGCCGCGTTCGAGACGAGCCCGGTGTTGAGGCCCATCATGCCGGTGTCGATGCGGTCGATCATCCGCTGGCCGCGCGTGAGGTCCTGGGTGAAGACGTAGCCGACGAGGCCGTATTCGGTCGTATTCGCGGCCGCGATGGCCTCCTCCTCGGTGGAGAACGTGGTGATCGCCAGGATCGGTCCGAAGATCTCCTCGGCCA
Organism: Leifsonia sp. CL147; assembly: GCF_900114565.1. Taxonomy (GTDB): domain Bacteria; phylum Actinomycetota; class Actinomycetes; order Actinomycetales; family Microbacteriaceae; genus Leifsonia. The sequence goes on along the minus strand of NZ_FOTM01000009.1, from coordinate 40,628 downwards.
GGATGTCGCTGCCGGGCTGCACATCCACGAGCACGGTCGGCTCGAAGAAGTTCCCCTCGCCGTCCGGCGCGCTGCCCCCGGTCAGGATGCGGGCGCCGCGGGACACCGCATCCCGGAGCAGAGCAGACATCGAGGCGATAGCGCGGTCGTCGATGAGGGGCCCGATGGTGACGCCCTCCTCGGTGCCGCGCCCCATCACGAGCGCCTCCACCTTCTCCGTGATGCGACGGGCGAACTCGTCCGCGACCGACTCGTGCACGATGAACCGGTTGGCGGCGGTGCACGCCTGCCCGATGTTGCGGAACTTGGCCAGCATGGCGCCGTTCACGGCCGCGTCGAGATCGGCGTCGTCGAACACGACGAAGGGCGCATTGCCGCCGAGCTCCATGGAGGTGCGGAGCACGTTCTGGCCGGCCTGCGCCAGCAGCGACCGGCCGACCGGTGTGGAGCCCGTGAACGACAGCTTGCGCAGGCGTGGGTCGGCGATGATCGGCTCGGAGACGGTCCGGGCCGTGCTGGTCGGGATGACGTTGACAACGCCGGCGGGGACGCCGGCGTCGGCGAGCAGCTGAGCGAAGAACAGCGTCGTCAACGGCGTCAGTTCGGCCGGCTTGACGACGACCGTGCAGCCGGCGGCGAGCGCCGGCGCGATCTTGCGGGTCGCCATCGCGAGCGGGAAGTTCCACGGGGTGATCAGGAAGCAGGGCCCGACCGGACGCTGCGAGACGACCATCGCGCCGGTCCCCTCCGGGTTCTGGCCGAAACGGCCGGAGATGCGGACCGCCTCCTCCGAGAACCACCGCAGGAACTCGCCGCCGTACGTGACCTCGCCGTTCGCCTCGGCGAGCGGCTTGCCCATCTCGAGCGTCATCAGCAGCGCGAAGTCCTCGCGGCGCTCCTGGAGCAGGTCGAAGGCGCGACGCAGGATCTCCGCACGGACGCGGGGCGCGGTGCCGGCCCACTCGTCGGCCGCCGCGACCGCGGCGTCGAGGGCCCGCATCCCGTCCTCCGGCGTCGCGTTCGCGATCCGCCTGAGGACGCGGCCGGTGGCGGGGTCCTGCACCTCGATCGGGTCGCGGGTCCCCGGCTCCCAGCGCCCGCCGATGAACAGCCCGTCCGGGATACGGGCGAGCAGGTCGGCCTCGCGGGCCGACGAGGCAGCAGAGATGGCGCCGGGGGCCGCTCCGCTCGGGTTCTCGACGATGGTCATGCGCCTGCCACCGCCTCCGTGACGACGTCCAGTCCCTCGATGAGGAGGTGGTCGGGGATGCTCAGCGGCGGCAGGAAGCGGATCACGTTCCCGTACGTGCCGCAGGTGAGGAGCACGACGCCGGCAGCGTGGGCGGCGGCGGCGACCCGGGCGGTGAGCGCGGCGTCCGGGTTCCCGGTGACCGGGTCGACCAGCTCGATCGCGACCATGGCGCCGCGGCCGCGCACCTCCGCGACGCGCGGGTCCGCATCCCGGAGCGCACCGAGCTTCTCGAACAGGATGTCGCCGATCCGGCGGGCACGTGCGGCGAGGTCCTCCTGCTCGTACGTCTCGATGGCGGCGAGCGCGGCGACGCACGCGAGCGGGTTCCCGCCGTACGTGCCGCCGAGGCCGCCGACCTGCGGGGCGTCCATGATCTCGGCGCGCCCGGTGACCGCCGACAGCGGCAGTCCGCCGGCGATCCCCTTGGCCGTGACGATGAGGTCCGGCACGATGCCGAACTGCTCCGAGGCGAACATGGTGCCGGTGCGGGCGAAGCCGGTCTGCACCTCGTCGGCGATGAAGACGACGCCGTTGGCCCTCGCCCAGTCCTGCAGCGCGGGCAGGAAGCCGTCCGCCGGGACGATGAACCCGCCCTCGCCCTGGATCGGCTCGATGATGAGGGCGGCGAGGTTGTCCGCGCCGACCTGCTTCTCGATCATGGTGATCGCGCGCGCGGCCGCCTCCGCGCCGGACAGCCCGCCGTCGCGCAGTGGGTAGCTGAGCGGCGCGCGGTAGATCTCCGGCGCGAACGGGCCGAAGCCGTTCTTGTACGGCTGGTTCTTGGCCGTCAGCCCCATCGTGAGGTTGGTGCGGCCGTGGTACGCGTGGTCGAACGCGACGACCGCCTGCTTGCCGGTGTAGTGGCGGGCGATCTTCACGGCGTTCTCGACCGCCTCGGCGCCGGAGTTGAACAGGGCGCTGCGCTTGGCGAAGTCGCCGGGGGTGAGCCGGTTGAGCGCCTCGGCCACGTCGACGTAGGAGTCGTACGGCGCGACCGTGAAGCAGGTGTGCGTGAAGGCGGCGACCTGCGCGGTCACGGCCTCCACCACGCGCGGGGCGGAGTTCCCGACGCCGGTAACCGCGATGCCGGAGCCGAAGTCGATCAGGGAGTTGCCATCCACATCCACCAGCACGCCGCCGCCCGCCGCCACCGTGAAGACGGGGATGGTGGTGCCGACGCCGGCCGCGACGGCCTGGGCCTTGCGCTCGGCTCGCTTGCGCGACTCCGGGCCGGGGATGGCGGTGACGAGCCGGCGCTCCTGCGGGAGCGAGGGTCCGCCGACGTGTGCGCCCTCGGGCGTGCCGGGGCGCGCGGCGCCGGCGGTCTCCTGTGCGGTGTCGAGGATGGTCATGTCCCGAATCGTAAGAAGACGGCGCTCTCGAAGGGCTGGACGCATCGTACAATCGCAGCGTCGGGGATCGACACCCTGGCAGATGGAGCCTCATGCCCGCGACCCTCACCCAGCTTCTCGCCCGCGGCGAGCTGGGCCTGCGCCTGCTCACTCCCCCGGACTCCGGGGCGCTGGATGCCCCCCTCGCCTGGGCGCACAGCTCCGACCTCCCGGATCCGACGCCCTTCCTGTCGCCCGGTCAGCTGCTCCTCGTGACGCAGCCGCCGGAGGATGCGGAGGCGTATGTGCGGCGCCTCGCCGACCACGGCATCGCCGGGCTCGGGTTCGGGACCGAGGTCGTCCGCGCCGGGACGCCCGCCTCCCTGGTGGAGGCGTGCACGCGGCACCGGCTGCCGCTGTTCGAGGTGCCGTACCGGACCCCGTTCATCGCGGTCGTCCGCTTCGTCGCCGACCGGGTGGCGGCCGACGCCTACGCCCGCAGCACCTGGGCACTGCGGGCCTCGCGCGCGATCTCGCTGGCCGCGCTGCGCCCCGACGCCCTCGGCGCCGTGCTCTCCGAGCTGTCGCGCCAGATCGAGCGGCCCGTGGCTCTCGTGGGCGCCGACGGCACGGTCGGGCGCTGCCACCCGGCGGGTGCTCTGGGTGCGCGGGCGCGCCAGGCGCTGATGGAGGCCGCCGACCCGCTGCTGCGGAGCGGCCGCCGGGCGGCGGGCACGGTCGGTACGGATGCCGGACCGTTCGCCCTGCAGACCCTCGGCGCCGCCGGGCGCCTCCGTGGGGTGCTCGCCGTCGGCTCGGAGGGGCTGGACGCGGCGGCCCAGCAGGTGGTCACCGGCGTGGTCGCTCTGGCCGGCCTCGCCCTCGAGCAGTCCCGCGCGGCGGACGCTGCCCGGGAACGGCTGCGCACCGCGGTGTGGCGCGCGCTCCTCTCCGGGAACACCGGAGTCGCCGCCTCCATCGCCGAGCCGGTCCTCGGATCGCTTCCGCCCGCTCCCCTGCGGCTCGCCGTCCTCTCCGGCGCAGCGGTCGCGGCGGGACTCGACTGGCTCGAGTCGCACTCCGACGCGTTCTTCGCGCGCGACGGTGCCGACCTCGTGGTGCTCGGCGACGACGCGGCGGCCGCGGCCCTCGCCGCGCGCTTCGACCTCCGCGGCGGACTCTCGGCGCCCACCGGTCTGGAGGCTCTGCCCGCCGCCCTCGGGCAGGCGCAGACCGCCCGCAACCGCGCGTCGGCCGACGACCCGGTAGCCGTCTTCGACGATGTCGCCGCGGCCGGGATGCTGGCGCTCCTGCACACACCGGACGCGCGCGCCGTCGCCCAGACCACCCTCCATCCCCTGGTCGCCGCCGACCCGTCGCTGCCCGCGGTGCTGCGGACGTGGCTGGATGCGGACGGCGTCTACGACGTCGCCGCCCGCCGGCTGGGCGTCCACCGGCACACCCTCCGCGCCCGCGTGGCCGACGCCGAACGCCTGCTCGGCCGCGACCTGTCGACGTTCGCCGCCCGGGCCGACCTCTACGCCGCCCTCCGCGCCACCGCCTGACCCCGCCCCACCGCCCCACCCGCCCCACCATCGAGTACACGAAGACTGCACGCTCAGACGCTCGAAAACGTGCAGTCTTCGTGTACTCGATGGTGGGGGGAGGGACGGGGGTGCGCGAGAATGGGCGGATGAGCATACCCATCTCCGGAACCCACTTCGGTCTCACCGCGGGCGATTACCATGCGACGATCGCGTCCGTGGGCGCGACACTGCGGACGCTTCAGTTCGACGGGCGGGACCTCGTCGTCCCGTTCGGCGCCGACGAGGTGCGGCCCGCCTTCCGCGGAGCCACCCTCGCGCCCTGGCCGAACCGGGTGGTCGACGGGCAGTACACCTTCGATGGAGTCGAGCAGCAGCTCCCGCTCACGGAGCCCGGAAGGGGGCACGCCCTCCACGGTCTCGCCGCCTGGCTCGACTTCGTGGCCGTCGACCGCGCCGCCGACAGCGTCACCTTCGCGGCGACCATCGAGGCGCAGGACGGCTATCCCCACCGCGTCGAGGTGACCGTCGCCTTCTCCCTGGATGAGGACGGCCTCCACACCAGCGTCACCGGCACCAATACCGGCCGTACCCGGGCGCCGTGGGGCACCGGCCCGCATCCGTACCTGGTCGCCGGCGACGGCCGCGTGGACGATTGGACCCTGACGCTTCCCGCGGAGCAGGTGCTCGCGGTGACAGAGGACCGCCTCATCCCCACCGGGCTGGCCGAGGTGACGACCGCGAACGGCGGCGCCTGGGACTACCGCACCCCGCGCGTCATCGGTGACACCTTCATCGACCACGCGTTCACGGGGCTCACCCGCACGGCCGATGGCGGAACGACGGTGCGACTGACGGCGCCGCAGGGCACCGGCGTCGAGATGGTGTGGGGTTCCGACTGCCCCTGGGTGCAGATCCACACGGCCGATCAGGCCCTGCCGGAGCTCAACCGGCTCGGCCTCGCCGTCGAGCCGATGACGTGTCCTCCGGATGCCTACAACTCGGGAACGGACCTCATCGTGCTCGAGCCCGGGGCCGCGGCCACCGCCTCCTGGACCATTCGCGCCATCTGACCCAAGCGACGATTCGTCACGAATGTGCACCTAGACGCGACCGGAGCGACGATTCGTCACGAATGTGCGGCTTGACGTGACCTAAGCGACGATTCGTCACGAATGTGCGGCTAGACGCGACCCAAGCGGCGATTCGTCACGAATGTGCGGCAAGACGCGACCCAAGCGACGATTCGTCACGAATGTGCCGCTAGACGCGGCCCAAGCGACGATTCGTCACGAATGTGCACCTACGCACGCCCCAAGCGACGATTCGTCACGAATGTGCACCACTCCCGGCGGACAGCCACGCGAAGCCGTACGGCCCGAGGGTGCGGCCGTCCCATCCCTCGGCGAGCAGGATCTCCGACCCGTCGACCGGGTCGAGCTCGACGGTCTCGTCCGAGAGGTTGTGGAGGGTGATCAGTCCGTCGCGGCGCAGCGCGAGGACCGACGGCCGGCCGACGTCGAGCGCCTTCCAGCCGTTGGCGTCGGCGTTGCGCTCGTGGCGGAGGCGGCCGATCGTGCGGACCAGCGCGAGCAACGACCCGGGGTCGCGCTCCTGCGCCTGCACGTTCACCGTCCGGTAGCCGTATGGTCCGTCGGTCTGCGCGGGCAGCGTTCGAGGGGATGAGCCGGCCGTCGTGAAGCCGCCCCACCGGGAGTCGTCCCACTGCATCGTCGTGCGCGCCGCACCGCGCCCCTCGACGCTGAGATCGTCGCCTTGGCCCAGCTCCTGGCCGGCCAGGAGCAGCGGCACGCCGGGCAGGGCGTAGAGCAGGCTCATCGTCATGCGGAGACGCTGGTCCGGCTGCATCATGGGCGCCCAGGCCCGGCGGATGCCGCGGCCGTAGATCAGCATGTCCGGCTCCGGCGCGAACTCGTCGAACGCCTCCCGCCGCTCGTCGTCGCTCAGCTGTTGCAGGTCGATCTCGTCCGCGTTGTGGAGGAAGTTGAGCCGGGAATCCGGCGGGATGGTGTCGTCGAGCCGGCGCAGCGCATCCACGATCGGCCGGGCGTCACTGCGGGTGAGCGCGAGGATCACCGCGTTGTTGAGCGTGAAGTCGATGACCGCTTCGAAGCGGCCCCGCTCGACCAGGGATGCCATCAGCTCCGGCGACTCGTCCGCCTCGGCGATGAGCGCGACGTCGTGCCGCACCTGGCGGAGCCGTGCCCGCAGGCGGTCGAAGAACTCGCCGTCCTCCACATCCGTGTCCGGCCGGCCCTTCCCCTGCACCAGGAGCAGCGCTGCGTCGATGCGGAAGCCGTCGACACCGACCTCCAGCCAGAAGGTGAGCACGCGCACGATCTCCTCGAAGACATCCGGATCGGTCGCGTTGAGGTCGGGCTGGAACGCATAGAACTGGTGGTGGTAATAGCGGCCCGCTCGCTCGTCGTACTGCCACACGCTGTCGTCCTCGCCGGGGAACATGGGATGGTCGCCCGGCTCGATCGAGTCGTCGTCGCTCCACACGAAGAACCGGCCCGCCTGCCCGCGCGAGTCCTCCCGCGCGGCCAGGAACCACTCATGCCGATCGGAGGTGTGGTGCAGGACGGCGTCGATCAGGACGCGCATCCCGAGCTCGTGCGCCCGGCCGAGGAGGGCGCGCAGCCCGTCCACGTCTCCGAAGCGCGGGTCGATGGCGAGGTGGTCGTCGACGTCGTACCCGTTGTCCCGCCGGGCGCTCGGATAGAACGGCAGCAGCCAGATCCACGTCACACCGAGCGAGGCGACGTGATCGAGGTGCCGCATGGCCCCGGCGAAGTCGCCGAAGCCGTCCCCGTCGCCGTCCGCGAAACGGGAGAGGTCGAGCCCGTACATGAGCTCGCCCGGGTCTCCCGCCCAGTTGGCCCAGCCTTCCTGATTCGTCGAAGTATCCACGCTCCCACTAATACCCTCGGGCGATGCGTGGCGGCCCAGGCGCCGCCCCGGCGGGCGACGCCGCCCTCGCACGTCTCACCGGCTGAAGTCGAGGAGCTGCTGCTGGAACAGGGCGTAGGAGGTCGCGGTCGGCGGTTCACGGCCGTCCCGGACCGCAGTGGCCACGCCCACCGCTGCGTCGATCGCCACGCGGTACGGGAGCGAGCCGGTGCTCACCCGCCGGACGCCGAGCTGCTGCAGGTCGGCGAGGGTCAGTCCCGGCACGACGAGGACGTTGAGCGGAAGCGGGATGCTGGACGCCAGCTGCTCCAGCGTCGCAGGATCTGCTGCGCCCGGGACGAAGATCCCGTCGGCGCCGGCATCCGCGTAGACCTTCGCCCGGTCGCGGACCGCCTCGACCGTGTCGTCCTCGTGGAACCAGTAGGAATCGACACGCGCATTGACGAACACCTCCGGGGCCGCCCGCTTGATCGCGGCGATCTTCGCCGCCGGAATCGACGGGTCGACGAGCCGGCCGCCGGCGGAGTCCTCGAGGTTGACCCCCGCCGCGCCGAGCCCGGCGACGAGGTCGGCGACCTCGGAGGGGTCGTCACTGTACCCGTCCTCGATGTCGGCGGTGATGTACACGGGCAGGGCCGAGATCCGGCCGATCAGCGCGAGGGTGGCCTCCCTGCTGGCGCTCTCGGCGTCCGGGCGCCCGGCCGAGGCGTTCACGCCGAAGCTGGTCGTGCCGACCGCTGGAAAGCCCGCCGCGGCGAAGGCGAGGGCCGAGCCGACATCCCAGGCGTTCGGCAGAAGCAGCGGCTCGGGTCCGAAATGCAAGTCGTGGAACGACATAGTGCACCTCCCTTGAGGGGAGGTTAGCGCCCGGCCTCCGGCAACGGCACCCCTCCCGCACAGCGAAGGCTCACGCGGGAGGCGGCGCCGTGCTCTCGCGGATGATGACCGTCGGTCGCTCGGAGGAGAACCTGCGCACCTTCCCTCCGGCCATCACGGCCTCGAGCAGGTCGTAGGCGCGCGACCCCAGGCCGACGAAGTCCTGGTCCACCGTGGTGAGTGGCGGGCTCCACATCCGGGCGAGGGGATGGTCGTCGAAGCCGACCACGCTGACGTCGTCCGGCACCCGTTTTCCCTTTTCGACGAGCCCGCGGATGACACCCATCGCGATCTCGTCGTTCCCGCAGAACACCGCGGTGACGGTGGGGTCGTCGGCGAGCGCGCGGCCGATCTCGCGGCCGGATTCCGGCTCCCAGGTCGCGTCGACCGGCGCGGGGACCGGCGCGCCGTGCTTGGTGAGCGCGCGCTTCCAGCCCGTGGTCCGCCCATCCTCTTTGCGCGACGGAGGGACACGGACGTGATGCACCGTCGCGTGGCCGAGTTCGAGCAGGTAGGCGGTGACCTCTTCCGCCGCCTCCGCCTCCGCGAGGACGGCCTGCGGCACACCGCTCTCACGCACGCCCGAGATCGACACGGTCGGGATCGACTTCGGGATGCGGTGGAGCGCCGCCACGCCGGGCGGGTCGAACTTGAGCACGACGACGCCGGCGATCGGCTGGTCGAGCACGAGGGAGACGGTTCCCTCGACGATGTCGTCGTCGGCCGACTCCACCACCGTGATGCTGACCGTGTAGCCGGCTGCGCGTGCCCGCTCCTCCACCCCGCGGATGGTCTCCGCGTAGCCGTAGCGGGACGTGTTCCCGGCGATCACCGCGATCAGCTTGGGCTGCCGGGCGACCAGCGCGCGCGCTGCCGCCGACGGCCGGAAGTCGAGCTCCTGGATGGCCTGCATCACCCGGGTCCGCTTCTCGTCGGAGACGTAGGCGGCGCCGTTGAGGACGCGCGACACCGTCGGCACCGAGACGCCCGCGCGGCGTGCGACGTCGCTGATCACGGGCGGTTTCGGGGCATTGTTCGGCATCGCCCTCAGCATAGCGACGCGCCCGTCGCAGCCGAACCGGCAGCCGCACCCGCCCCACCGATCACTTCACCGCTCCGCTGGTGACGCCGGCGATGATCCGCCGCTGCATCACCGTGAAGGTGATGAGCAGCGGCAGGCTCATCAGGATGATGTAGGCGAAGATCAGGTGCCAGTTCTGCAGGTACAGCCCGGAGCTCGCGACCTGGTAGAGGTTCAGCGGCAGCGTGTCCAGCCGGCCGCCGATCACGAACAGCGCGTAGAACACGTCGTTCCAGATGTAGAGGCAGATCAGGATGGTGGCCGTCGCGAGTGTGGGCGCGAGCAGCGGCAGGATGATCCGGAAGAACACCTTCACCGGGCCTGCGCCGTCGACCCGGGCCGCCTCCTCCAGCTCGACCGGGATCGTGCGGACGAATCCGGTCACGAAGAAGATCACCGTCGACATGTACATGCCCATGTAGACGCCGATCATCCCGATCGCGGTGCCGGCCAGCCCGAGCTGCCTCAGCAGCAGCACGATCGTGACCACGGCCGGCGGCAGGACGATCCCGCTGATGCCGAGCGCGTAGACGAATGCGATCGGCTTGCTCCGGCGGCGCCCGAGGATCCAGGACGCCATGGCACCGAGCAGGAGCACGCCGAACACCGACGGGACCATGATCAGCAGGCTGCCGAGGAAGGCGGGAATCATCCGGCCCTGGTCGAGCACGGTGCCGAAGTTCTGGAGGAGCTGCCAGCTGGTCGGCAGGGCGAGGCTCGGGTTCAGGGCCTCGGCCTGGTCCTTCCCGGCGGTCACGACGACCAGCCAGAACGGGATGCCGAGCAGCAGCACCACGAGCAGGATCGCGACGGCCGGCTGGATCAGCCGCGCCGGCCGCAGGGACCGGCGGCGACGCGCCGGGGTGGAGGTGGAGGCGAGCGCGCTCACAGCACGTTCTCCCTTCTGCGCAGGAAATAGATCACGGGGAAGGCGAGGACCGTCACCATGAGGAAGAGGGAGAGGCTCATCGTCGTCGCCTGGGCGAACAGGCCCTGCCCGAACGTCCGGAAGATGAAGATGTTGAGCAGTTCCGTCGTCCCGCCCGGTCCCCCGGCCGTGGTCGCCTGCACGATGTCGAACCCGTTCATCGACCCCAGCAGCGCAGTGGCCACGTTGAACGTCACGGCGGGCGCAAGGAGCGGGAAGCGGATGCTGCGGAAGGTGGTCCACCATCCCGAGCCGTCGAGCCGGGCCGCTTCGAGGATGTCCTCGTTGATGGTCTTCAGGCCCGCGAGGTAGATCAGCATCGAGAGGCCCATCCACTTCCAGGCGTGGATGAGGGCGACGACGACGATGGTCCACGTCGTGCTGCCGAGCCAGGCGATCGTCACGTGCTGGCCGGTGAGGAAGCCGAGGATCTGGTTCAGCGCGCCCGCCGGCTTCAGCATCGCCTGGAAGATATAGCCGACGGCGAGCGCCGACATCACGACCGGCACGAAGAATGCGACCCGGGCGAAGCGGTTGACGGCGGTGTCCCGCTCCAGCACGAGAGCGAGGATGAGCCCGAACAGGTTCTGGAAGATGGCCACCAGCACCGCGTACACCAGTGTGATCCGCAGGTCGTTCAGCAGGCTGCCGTTGGTGAAGAGCGCTGCGAAGTTGTCGAAGCCGACGAAGCCGATGTCGCTGTGGAAGCTCGACCAGTTCGTGAAGGCATAGACGAAGTTGAAGACCGTCGGGACGAAGAAGAAGATGACGAGGACGACGAGCGCCGGCACGAGGAACCAGGCGGGGTGATCCTGACGTCGGCGCCCGCCGGAGCGCGGCGGTCGCCTGCGCGCCTGCGCTGCGGCAGTGGGGGCCGGCGGGGCGAGTTGTGCGGTCACGGGGTGCTGCCTTTCCGGGGGTCGCTACGGGTGCGCCGGGGCGGCTCTCGGAGCCGCCCCGGCATCCCGGCTAGAAGCCCTTGACTCCTTGTGCCTTCGCCAGCTGAGCGAACTGGTCCTGCGTCGTCTGCGCCACCTGGACCGGGGTCTTGGTGCCCTGGATCATGTCGGCGAGGTTGAGGTACAGGTCCGGGTTCGCGACAGCGAGGGCCTGCATGGAGCCGACCGAGCTGTCGAGGGACGCGGCGACATCCTTGAGCGCCTGCGGCACATCGGACGGCGTGTCGACGCCCTTGATCAGCGAGACCGTCGACTGCGCCTTGACGAAGTCCTTGTACCCGTCGCCCAGCCAGTAGGAGAGGAACTGGCGCGCGGCCGCCTCGCGCTTGCTGTCGCCGGACTTGAAGGCGACCAGAGCGTTGGACTGGTCGGGGATGTAGGTGCCGACGTTGCCCGTGGGCGAGATCGGGAAGAAGCCGATCTTCTTGTCCAGGTCAGCGGTGTTCGAGGTGGCCTGCAGTTCACCGAAGAAGGAGTTCACCTGCATGGCCATGGCCGCCTTGCCGCCGAGGAGCGCTGTGCCCTGATCGACGAAGGTAGCCGTCTTGATGTCCGAGTTGAACAGTCCCTGCTGGATCAGCTTCTGGTAGTTGTCGATGGCGCCCTGGATGGTCGGGTCGGTGAACTTCTCCTGGTTCTTGTTCACCTTGTCCCACAGGCCGTCCTTGGCGGCATCGGCGAGCTGCGCCTGCACCCACCACTGGGTGGCCCACTTGTCGCCGCCCATCTCGTAGAACGGGTCGACGCCCTTGGCCTTCAGCTGCTGGGCGAGCTGGATGAACTCGTCCCAGTTCTTCGGCGTCGTGGTGATGCCGTTCGCCGCGAAGACTTCCTTGTTGTAGTACACGCCGATGACGGCCGGCGTCGTGACGAGCGCTGCGTACCGGGTGTCGCCCAGCTTCCCGGTCATATCGGCCAGGTTGCCGGTGTAGTTCTTGACCCAGGGCGCGCCATCCAGCGATTGGAGGTTCTGGGTGGCGTTCAGAGCGGTGAGCTCGGACGCGGTGGGCTGCCAGAAGGCGAGGTCCGGCTTGTCGCCCGTCGCGACCTTGGTCTGGACGCCCTGCTCGTACGGGTCAGGGATGGTGACGACCTTGACCTTCGCGCCCGTCAGCTTCTCGAAACCGGAGATGACGCTGTCGGCCGTCTTATTCGAGTTCTGGGCGGCCCAGATGGTGAGGTTCACCCCGTCGAGCTTCGTGTTCTGCGCCGGCCAGGATGCGCTGCCGGCGCTTCCGCCTCCGGAGCCGGGGTCACTGCATCCTGTGAGGGCGAGGGCGGCGGCCGCCGCGATGGCCGCGATGGTCGCGGCGCCTTTCCAAGCGATCTTCATCGAACTGCTCTCCTTGTGTGACGTAGCGACCGTAGCGCTACTGGGTTCGTGTTGCGGAATGCGATGCGGACGCGACCTTCGTCGCGGCCTCCAGGCGGAGGACTCGCGCGCCGATGACGCCTGTGCGGGCGACGATGCGGAGTTCTCCAGTCCCCGCGTCCCAGTGGGTCTGCCACTTGGGAAGGGTTCGCGGGAAGACGGGCGTGACCGCGAGCTCCCGCCCGGCGAACGCCGGGAGGGACAGCACGGTCTCGGGTACTGCGGGGTCGCGGTTCCAGACGGTGACGAGAGCGCCGCCGTCCGTCCCCGGTCGTTCCGTCCTCAGGCCGAGGGCGGTCCAGGCGCCGTCCCAGGTGGGGACGCCGAGCGGCCAGAAGGGAGTGGATGCGGCGAGCTCGCCGCGCAGAGCCTTGGCGGCCTCCACGGCCTCGGACACCAGGGCGAGACGTTCGGCGTCCATCCGGGCCAGGTGCCCGGAGACGTAGTAGCGGCCGAGCAGCCCGGTCGCCAGGCAGAACGCGACCTCCTCGATGGTCATCTCGGGCTGGGGGTACGCCCAGCTCGCGGCCTGCTCGGGGAGCATCGCGGCCGGCGCGCTGGCGGCGATCGGCGGGTACTTGAGGAAGTCCTGCTGATCGGAGGTGGACTGCAGCTGCAGCCGGGACAGCATCCCGAAGTCGGAGCGCATGGCGCCCGAGGCGCAGTTCTCGATGACGAGGCCCGGGTGCCGGTCGAGGAGGCCGTCCAGCCACTCCAGGTGCGCCCGGTTGTGGGCGAGCAGGCCGGCGCCCACGCTGTCGGCGTCGCGGTCGGTCCCGGGCCCGGGGTTGATGTTGTAGTCCAGCTTGAAGAAGCCGATGCCGAACTCGGCGACCAGCCGGTCGACCACACCGTCGAGGTGCTCGCGCGCCGCGGGGTGGCGCAGATCGAGGTGGAAGCGGTGGTGCTCGACGACCCGCTCGCCCGCACGCTGCAGGAACGCCTCGTCGGGCAGCTGCGCCGCCATCGGGCTCTTCACCCCGATGACCTCGGGCTCCAGCCAGAGCCCCGGCACCATCCCGGCGTCGCGGATGCGGTCGATCACCTGCGCCAGGCCGCCCGGGAAGCGGGTCGTGCTCGGCATCCACTCGCCGACCGTGTCCCACCAGTCGCCGCTGTCGTCGTACCAGCCGGCGTCGATGCAGAACACCTCGGCGCCCACGGACGCTGCCGCGTCGATCAAGGGCAGCAGCTTCTCGGTCGTGGGATCGCCGTTGAGCGTGTTCATGTAGTCGTTGAACACGACGGGCATGGCGACGTTGTCGGGATGCGGACGGCGCGCGGCCCGCCGGTACCGGGTCAGCTGACCGATCGCGGAGGTCACGTCGGCGGCCAGCGCGATGGCGGCCGGGACGGTCGTGAAGGTGTCGCCCGGCCGGAGCTCCTCGCTCCACTGGTGGTCGGTGTCGGTGGGGCCCGAGAGGGCGAGGTAGCCGCTGGCCGTGTCCTCCCCGATCTCCCAGCGCCAGGCGCCGTTGTGCTCGATCTGCCAGGCCCAGGCGGCGCCGAGCCGTGGCGACCGGACGGCCGCGATCGGCAGGTGCTTGCCGGTGGACCAGGTGCCGGAGGAGATGACGCTGAACTCGCCGCGCGGGTTGTGGTTGGTCAGGTGCTGCTCGAGGCGGGGGAAGCGGACGCCGCCCAGCGGCTCGTGCATCCACCGGCCCTCGCCGAGCCAGTCGCTCAGGGCGTGGTACACCTCCCACTCGCGGATGTCGCTGCGGCCGTTCCCGCCCAGGTACAGGGCGAGCGTCGGGATGCTGCGGAGCACCACGGCCTCTTCGCCGCCGTTGGCGACCGTGACCGTCGAGCGCAGGACGGCGAGTCCGTCCGGGAGCTCCAGGCGCAGTTCGACGCTCAGGCCGCTCGCGGCATGGGCGAGGTGGATGCGCAGCTCGCTCCCGCGGGCACTCGTCGTCTCCTCGTGGCCCGCATAGCGGAGGTCGTGGCCGATCGCGGTGTGCACCAGACGGTCGCTCGCGAGGGAGTGTCCGTGCCGCACGGTGAGGACATCGACCAGCGGCAGCCCAGCCGGCATCTCCAGCCGGAGCCCGGCGCTCTCGACCGCGGCGATACGGGGTGCCGAATCGGCCGACCACTCGAACTCGACAGTCAGCGTCCCGGTGCCCCAGCTCAGGCGGTCGGTCATCGGTCTCCTCATCATTGCGGACTCGTACGGACGGTGCGGCCGGCTGACCGCGTCGACTTATGATAGCGCTATCAGAACGAAATGCAAGTGACAACTGGTAGCGGTATCAGATAGACCAGTACTGAGCCGTTCGCCCTATTGCGCTCAGGCACGGTATCGCTATCATGATAGCGGTTTCAGGATGTGCCCGGGCCGGCGATTCGCCGGTCGGGACCCGACGCTGACCGGAACCGTCCAACCGATCCGTACGAAGGAGTACCCGCTTGAACGGCACATCTCGCAGGCATCGTCTGCGCAGCATCCTCCCGCCCTCCATCGCTCTCGCCGCCGGCGTCGCCCTCGCGGCCGGCGGCCTCACCCTCCCCGCTTCCGCAGCAGGCGTCGACCACCTCGGTGTCGACTTCTCGCACACGACCGGCACGTTCCGCGGAGGTTCGACCGGAACGCTCTACGGCCTCGGCGACGACGGAGTGCCGAGCCAGGCCGTCCTCGACGGAGCGCACCTGACGAACACCTCGCAGAAGCCGCCGCAGGGAGCACAGCACCCCAACGGCGATGCGCTCCAGGTCGAGTCGTCGTTCTTCGCGGCAGGCGGCCAGGACCTCTACGTCTACGTGCAGGACATGTACCCGGACTGGCCGTACAACGGCGGCAAGCGCCCGGGCGACGCGAACGGCGACGGCGTCTGGGACTACCTGCCCATCCTGAAGCAGGCGGTCGAAGCGGTCGCGACGACGTCGAAGCATCCCGAGAAGTACGTGTTCATCCCGTTCAACGAACCGGACGGCGGCAACTGGTACCCCAACTGGTCGACGCAGAAGGACCAGTTCCTGACGGACTGGTCGGCGGCGTACCAGGTCATCCAGAGCGTGTACGCCGAACACGGACTCGGCCACGCGCGCATCGGCGGCCCCGGTGACTCCACCTGGCACGCCGACCGGAGCGCCGACTTCCTGAGCTACGCGAAGGCGCACTCCGAGCTGCCCGACGTCTTCATCTGGCACGAGCTCGGCACGAACAACCTGGCCACCTTCCGCGGCCACCACGATGCGTACACCGCCCTGCTTCAGCGACTCGGCATCGCGCCCATCCCCGTCAACATCACGGAGTTCGGGATGCTGCGCGACATGGGCGTGCCCGGCCAGCTGGTGCAGTGGATCTCCATGTTCGAGAGCGAGAAGGTCGACGCGCAGACCGCGTACTGGAACTACGCCGGCAACCTCTCCGACAACTCCTCCCGCAACAACGGCGCCAACGGCGGCTGGTGGATGTTCAACTGGTACGGCAGCCTCGCGGGTTCGACGACGGCGGAGGTCACTCCCCCGCAGCTGAACGTGCCGGACACCCTCCAGGGCCTCGCCGCCATCGACACGAAGGCCCGCAAGGCGACCGTGCTGTTCGGCGGAGGCAGCTCGGACGTCGCGGTCGACGTGAAGGGCCTGGACGTGTCCACCTTCGGCGAGACGGTGGATGTGCAGGTGCGCGCCGACCGCCTCAACGGAGCCGAGGGCGCGTCGCTGCAGCCGCCGGTGATCCTGTCGACCACCGCGAAGATCGTGAACGGCGCCGTCTCGGTGACCGTGCCGAACAGCGACCGCTACGCCGGATACCAGCTCCAGATCACCCCGCAGCTCACCGACCCGCAGCCCGTGGCGACGGACCTGGTGAACAGCACGGAGGCCGAGAACGCGACCATCGCGAACGCGACCGTCTACACCCAGGATCCGTCACGCGAGTGGTCGTTCATGGCCTCCGGGGGCAAGGATGTCGGCTCGTTCAACCGGGCAGGCTCCTCCGCGACCTGGAACGTGACGGTGCCGGCCACCGGCGACTACCGGCTCTCGATCCTGAGCGGGTCGAACGCGACGCCGGGCAAGCACGCGCTCTTCGTCGACGGCTCCTTCGACCAGCTGGTGAAGTACTCGGCGGACCTCAACTGGGGCTACCGCGGAACGGCCGACGTCACCCTCCACCTGACCGCCGGCACGCATGCGCTGTCGCTGCGGGCCAGTAAGGACGGCACCACGGTGCTGCCCGGAGCGGACATCACCCTCGACCGCTTCGACCTGTACGACGTCACCTCGGGCGAGCGCGCGACGTACCCCGCAGTGGATGCGACGCTGGCGGGCGGGGCGACGCTCTCCTGGCAGCAGCCGGTGGCGCGCGGGTACGCCTCCCTCACGGGCGACGCCAGCGCGACGTTCTTCGCCGCGACGGCGGAGACCGGGTACTACGACGTGACGACGCACTTCGCCACCGCCGGCGGCGGAGGCACGCCCGTGCTGACCGCGAACGGCCGCAGCATCCCGCTGCCCGCCGCCGCCGGGCCCGGCGTGTACGACGCGACCGTCCGCGTGTTCCTGCCGCAGGGCGTGAACGAGCTCAGCGTGCGTGCGGCGACCGGCAGCATCCTCGTCGGTGACGTCTCGACCCTCCGGGGTGCGGCGCAGAAGGCGGCCGACGCGGATCCGTCCCTCGTGTTCCACAGCGAGGCGGAGGCGCTGCCCCGGTCGGGCGCGGCGGTCGTCCAGACGGACCCCGCCAACTCGAACGGGTCGGCGGACACCCAGGGCGTCGTGCGCGACGTCGGCTACCTCGGAAACGGCGCGGCCAACACGCTGACGGTCCCCCGGCCCAGCGGCTTCGCCGCCGGCGAGTACCAGCTGGTGCTCGGCGCATCCAACGCGGACAAGTCCGCCGCGATCAACTACAACCCGCAGGTGATCAGCCGCTTCCTCGACGTGACGGAGACGGGAGGCGCCACAGCGCGGGCGGCGTTCCGCCACAACTACTCGTGGAACAGCTACTGGGACAAGACGATCCCGCTGTCGCTCACCACGGACGGCGGCGCGCTGACCCTCGGCAACCCGACCGCGTACGGTCCCAACCTCGACACAGTCACCCTCGCGAAGTTCGTGGCCGCGGCCCCGGCCCTCGCGCGCATCCACCCCGGCCTCGGCCGGGAGTAACCCGCCGCCCCGTCCCCGTCCCCGTCCCGTCCCGTCTCGTCCCGTCCCCGTCCCGTCCCCGTCCCGTCCCGTCTCGTCTCGTCTCGTCCCGTCCCGTCTCGTCCCGTCCCCGTCTCCCGTCCCGTTCCGTTCGTCCCCCCTCGTCGGCTGCCGCCTCTCGCCGAGGTGCTCGTTGTTGCACCCGGACACGGCGTGTCGCCTGCAACAACGAGCACCTCGAGGCTGGAGGACTGGGGCCGGGACCGGAGACCAGGACGGGGGCCGCGACGGGAGACGGGGGACGGAACCGGGAGGGACGGGCCGCGGAGGGACGGGCGAATCGCCGAGGTGCTCGTTGTTGCACCCGGACACCGCGTGTCGCCCGCAACAACGAGCACCTCGAGGCCGGGGGCCGGGACGGGAGACGGGGACGGACGGGCCGCGCAGGGACTGGGAGGGACGGGCCCCGGAGGACAGGCGAGGGCTGCGGAGGACGGGCAAATCGCCGAGGTGCTCGTTGTTGCACCCCGGCACGGCGTGTCGCCCGCAACAACGAGCACCTCGAGGCCGGGGGCCGGGACGGGAGACGGGGACGGACGGGCCGCGCAGGGACTGGGAGGGACGGGCCCCGGAGGACAGGCGAGGGCTGCGGAGGACGGGCAAATCGCCGAGGTGCTCGTTGTTGCACCCCGGCACGGCGTGTCGCCCGCAACAACGAGCACCTCGAGGCCGGGGGCCGGGACGGGAGACGGGGACGGACGGG
>NZ_FOTM01000009.1:0-22481 GCF_900114565.1 Leifsonia sp. CL147 | reverse complement strand
GCGTGTCGCCCGCAACAACGAGCACCTCGAGGCCGGGGGCCGGGACGGGAGACGGGGACGGACGGGGACGGACGGGCCGCGGAGGGATGGGGAGGGCCGCGGAGGACAGGCGAATCGCCGAGGTGCTCGTTGTTGCACGCGGACACCGCGCTTCGCCCGCAACAACGAGCACCTCGGCAGGATGGCGCGACGACCGACCGGGGGCCGAAGGGGGAGCCGCTTGCTTATCGAGGTGCTCGTTGTTGCAGCTGGACACGGCGTGTCGACTGCAACAACGAGCACCTCGAGGCTGGTGGTGGGGCAGGGCAGGCGGGGCGGGCAGCGCGGACGACGAAGGGCACCCGGCGTGAGCCGGGTGCCCCTTCGTGCGGGTGCGGGTTACTGGCCGACCGAGCGGCGCTTGTTGTAGACGTCGAACGCGACGGCCGCGAGCAGCACCAGGCCCTTGATGAGCAGCTGGTAGTCGCTGTCGACACCGAGGATCGACATCCCGTTGTTCAGCACACCGATGATCAGACCACCGATGATGGCGCCGGTGACCGTTCCGATACCACCCGTGACGGCGGCCCCGCCGATGAAGACGGCGGAGATCGCATCCAGCTCGAATCCGGTTCCCGCACTCGGGCTGGCCAGGTTCAGGCCCGCCGTGAAGACGAGGCCCGCGATGGCCGACAGCACACCCATGTTGACGAAGAGCAGGAACGTGACGCGCTTCGTCTTGACGCCGGACAGCGCGGCCGCGGCCAGGTTGCCGCCGATGGCGTAGATGTGCCGTCCGAACACCGACCGGTTCATGATCGCCGAGTAGCCGATCACGAGCAGCGCCAGGATGATCAGCACGATCGGCGTGCCGTTGTAGCTGGCGAGCAGCACGGTCACGATCAGCACGAGCAGCACGAGGAAGGCCAGCTTGAGGATGAACCACCACAGCGGCTCGTCCTCGAGGTCGTACTTGCGGCGCACCGCACGCTGACGGATCGACGAGGCCAGGATGGCGATGCTCGCCAGCAGGCCGAGGATCATCGTGAGCGGCTCGTACCCGGTGCTGCCGAAGGCGGGGAGGAAGCCCGACCCGATCGCACGGAACTCCTTCGGGAAGAACGAGATCTGCTGGTTGCCGAGGGCGATCTGGGCCGCGCCGCGGAACGCCAGCATGCCCGCCAGCGTCACGATGAACGCCGGGATGCCGAAGTACGCGATCCAGAATCCCTGCCAGGCCCCGACCAGGGCGCCGAGCACGAGGCAGAACACGATGGCCAGCGGCCAGGGCAGGTGCCACTCCGAGATCATCACGCCGGCCATCGCGCCGATGAAGGCGACGACGCTACCGACTGACAGGTCGATGTGCCCGGCGATGATCACCATCACCATCCCGATCGCGAGGATCAGGATGTAGCTGTTCTGCACGATCAGGTTCGACACGTTGATGGGAGCGAGGGTGATGCCGCCGGTCGCAACCTGGAAGAAGACGACGATGGCGATCAGGGTGATGAACAACCCGATCTGGCGCAGCTGCCCGGTCAGGTAGTTCAGGGCTTTGGTAAGCGGTTTCATGCGTGGTTCTTCTCGCGTTCCTGGGTCATGAATTGCATGAGGTATTCGGCGGTGGCCTTCTCCCGCGGCACATCGGCGGTGATACGGCCCTCGCTCAGGGTGTAGATGCGGTCGCAGATGCCGAGCAACTCGGGCAGCTCGGAGGAGATGACGACGATGCCCTTTCCCTGGTCCGCGAGCCGGTCGATGATCGTGTAGATCTCGTACTTCGCTCCGACGTCGATGCCGCGGGTCGGCTCGTCGAGGATGAGCACCTCGGGGTCGGAGTACATCCACTTCGACAGCACGACCTTCTGCTGGTTCCCGCCGGAGAGCTTGCCGGTGAGCGCCAAGACGTTGGGCGTCTTGATGTTCATCGACTTGCGGTACTCCTCGGCGACCTGCGACTCGCGGTGCTCGTTGACGAAGTGGAACCAGTTGACGAGCTTGTCGAGCGCCGCGATCGAGATGTTGCGTGAGATGTTGTCGATCAGGTTCAGGCCGAAGTGCTTACGGTCCTCCGTGGAGTAGGCGATGCCGTTCTCGATCGCCTTGGCCACGGTGTTCACCGAGATCTGCTGCCCGCGCTTGTAGACGCGGCCGCTGATCCCGACGCCGTAGCTGCGGCCGAAGATGCTCATCGCGAGCTCCGTGCGCCCGGCGCCCATCAGTCCAGCGATCCCGACGATCTCGCCGGCGCGCACGTGGAAGCTGACGTTGTCGACGACCTTGCGGTTGCGGTCGAGCGGGTGATGCACCGTCCAGTCCTCGACGCGGAGGAGCTCGTCGCCGATGTGCGGCACGTGGTCCGGGAAGCGGCTGGCCACATCCCGGCCGACCATCCCCTTGATGATCCGCTCTTCGCTCGTGCCCGCCTGGCCCATCTCGAGCGTCTCGATCGTGTGGCCGTCGCGGATGATGGTCACCCGGTCGGCGATCGCTTTGATCTCGTTGAGCTTGTGGCTGATGATGATCGACGTGATCCCGTGCGCCTGGAGCTGGCGGATCAGTTCGAGGAGGTGGGCGGAGTCGTCGTCGTTGAGGGCGGCCGTCGGCTCGTCCAGGATGAGGATCTTCACCTCCTTGGACAGCGCCTTGGCGATCTCGACGAGCTGCTGCTTGCCGACGCCGATGTCCTTGATCTTGGTGATCGGGTTGTCGTGGAGGCCGACCCGCGCCAGCAGTTTGCCCGCCGCGAGGTTCGTCTCGTTCCAGTCGATGAAGCCGCGCCGCTGGCGCTCGTTGCCGAGATAGATGTTCTCGGCGATCGAGAGGTACGGCGACAGCGCCAGCTCCTGGTGGATGATGACGATTCCCGCCGCCTCCGAGTCGTTGATCGACCGGAACTCGACCGGCTCGCCGTTCATGACGATCTCGCCCTCGAACGTGCCGTGCGGGTAGACGCCGGACAGCACCTTCATCAGCGTGGACTTGCCTGCGCCGTTCTCGCCGCAGATCGCGTGGACCGATCCCTCCTCGACACTGATCGAGACGTCCTGCAGCGCCTTGACGCCGGGGAAGGACTTCGAGATGTTCCGCATCTCGAGAATCGTGTTGGACATGGTCTCCCTTAGTTGCAAATGCGATCCGGGCGGGCGGGTCGATGCCCGCCCGCCCGGACTGTCGGGCCGGTACTACTGAAGGTCGGATTCCTTGTAGTAGCCGCTGTCGACCAGGATCTCCTTGTAGTTGTCCTTCGTCACCACGACCGGCTGGAAGAGGTAGCTCGGGACGACCTTGACCTTGTTGTCGTAGCTCTTGGTGTCGTTGACCTCGGGGGTCTTGCCGGTGAGCACGTCGTTCGCCATCTTGGCCGCCTCGTTGGCCAGCTTGCGCGTGTCCTTGTAGATCGTCGAGTACTGCGTGCCGGCGATGATCTGCTTCACGCTGGCGACCTCGGCGTCCTGACCGGTGATGACGGGGAGCTTCTTGCCGCCCGAACCGTAGCCCGCGCCCTCGAGCGCGCTGAGGATGCCGTCGGACAGGCCGTCGTAGGGCGAGAGGACGCCCTGGACGTCAGCGCCGCCGGAGTACGACTTGGCGATGAGGTCCTGCATGCGGGCTTTGGCGGTGGCCGGGTCCCAGCGCAGGATGGCGACCTGGTTGAAGTTGGTCTGGCCGCTCTTGACGACCAGCGTGCCATCCGCGATGTACGGCTTCAGCGTGTCCATCGCACCGTTGTAGAAGAACGTGGCGTTGTTGTCGTCCGGGCTGCCGGCGAACACCTCGATGTTGAACGGGCCCTTCTGGCCGGTCTTCTTGCCGTCCTTGTCCAGGACACCGAGGCCCGTGAGGAGCGAGTTGGCCTGGTAGACGCCGACCTTGTAGTTGTCGAACGACACGTAGTAGTCGACGTTCTTGTCGCCCGTGAGGAGGCGGTCGTACGAGATGACCTTGATGCCGGCCTTCGCCGCGGCGTCGAGCTGGTCGGTGAGCGACCCGCCGTCGATGGAGGCGATGATCAGGACCTTCGCGCCCTTGGTGATCATCGTGTTGACCTGCTGGACCTGGGTCGGGATGTCGTTGTTGGCATACTCGAGGTCGACTTTGTAGCCGTCCTTCTCGAGGTCCGACTTGACGGCATTGCCGTCCGCGATCCAGCGGGCCGACACCTTGGTCGGCATGGCGACGCCCACGAGGGCGCCCTTGTTATCGGTGGTCGAGCCGGAGCCGCTTCCGCGGCCTCCTCCCGAGCAGGCGGCGAGTGCGACCGCGACGCCGAGTGCGGCGGCGGCGAGTGCGACTTTCCTGAACTTCACTGTGATTCCCTTCGGGCGGTGTGACGACCGGTGCGCCCAGTGCGCACGGGTTCGCCGAGCTCGGAACCGGCACGCATGCGGCCGCAGGCATACGACGGGACGCAGAGGCGATCGCGGCTGTGCGATCCGGCTGCTGACATCTGCGACTCCCTCGTCGTATGCTGGTCCGTACGCGATATATGTGACCGGTCCCAGAACGGGTTAGACGCTATGACCCCGACCAGGCTCCCGTCAAGTCCTTCGCGAAAAAATATGAGCAGGACACACGAGGCCGTGGCAGCGCCGCCGCTCTCGCCGACGAGACAGGATGCATGAACGACCAGGCACCCGACGAGCAGCGCGCGCTCTCCATCCGTGACATCGCCCGGATGGCCGGAGTCTCGCGCCAGACCGTGTCGCGCGTCCTCAACGGCGAGCGCTACATCAAGGCATCGACCGAAGCGCAGGTCAGGAAGGTCATCGAGGAGCACGCCTGGCGACCGAACAGCGCGGCGCGCGCGCTGGCGACCGCGCGATCCAAGACCCTCGGCCTCCTGGTCTCGTCCCGCTCGCACTACGGCCCGTTCAGCGCCGCCACGGCGATCGGCGAGGCGGCGCGCGCCCGCGGTTACGCCATCCTCTCGGCGACGCTGGCCCGCGAGGACGACGCCGCGATCGCCGAGGCGCTGGACGCGTTCGCCGCACAGGGAGTGGATGGCGTGGTCGTCATCGCGCCGCAGCAGCGGGCGCAGGAGGCGCTCGCGCGCGTCGGCGTCCACGTCCCGTTCGTGAGTCTGCACGGGAAGGACGACAGCGACGGCCGTCTCGTCGCCTTCAACCAGGCCGCGGGTGCGCGTCTCGCGACCCGGCACCTGATCGAGCTCGGCCACACCCGCATCCGCCACCTCGCAGGTCCGCAGGACTGGAACGAGGCGGAGGACAGGATGAACGGCTTCCTCGCCGAGCTGAACGACCACGACCTGCCGGTCACGCCTCCCGTGCTGGGCGACTGGACGGCCGACCTCGGCTACGAGGTCGGCCTGAAGCTGCTCGACCATCCGGACTTCACGGCGGTCTTCGCCTCCAACGACCAGATGGCGCTCGGCCTGATGCATGCGGCCGCGGACCTCGGCATCTCCGTCCCGGGCGACCTGAGCATCGTGGGCTTCGACGACATCCCGGAGGCGAAGCACTTCGCACCGCCGCTCACCACGATCCGGCAGGACTTCTCCTGGCTCGGTACCCGGGCGATCGACGTGCTGGTGTCCCAGCTCGAAGGCGAGCAGGTGGCGAGCCCCACCGAGTACCCGGTGCCGCAGCTGCTGGTGCGGCAGAGCACGGCGCCGCCGCGGCCGGCCGGGCGGTGAGGCGCGCCTCCTCCTCCGACGATCACGCGACCAGGACGATGGCCTTGCCCGAGAGGGGCCGCTCGGCCGCCTCCGCGTGCAGGGGCCGGCAGCTCGGCCAGCGGCACCCGACGCTCAACCTGCACGCGCAACTCGCCCCGCTCCGCCTGGCCGCTCCGCGGCCCCGCGCCGACGCCGCTGAGTGGCGTGCCGCGACTTTTTTCGCGTGCTCGGCTGCTTCGCAGCGCGGCGAGGGGGGAGGCGGGGTAGCGTTGCCCGGGTGCGAGAGTTCGTTGCGCCACCGACGGCGAATGCAGGAACACCCGCGGCGGCTTCCCACCGCCCGCGAGCGCTGGCGGCGGCCGCTCTGGCGGCGCTCGGCGTCGTCTTCGGAGACATCGGCACCAGCCCCCTCTACGCGCTGAAGACGGTCTTCCTCCTGGACGGCGGCGCCGTGCGCGCCAACGAGGAGGATGTCTTCGGGGTGATCTCCCTGATGTTCTGGAGCATCACGATCATCGTCTCGATCAAATACCTCGGGGTCCTGATGCGCGCGGACAACGACGGCGAGGGCGGCGTCATGGCGCTGGCGGCGCTGGCCCAGCGGCTCTACGCCGGCCGGGCCGGCAAGGCGGGCACCCTCCTGGTCATCGGGATCGTGGGCGTCTCCCTCTTCTACGGCGACTCCATCATCACGCCGGCGATCAGTGTGCTCTCCGCCGTGGAAGGTCTTCGGGTGACCACTCCCGGGATCGCGCACCTCATCATCCCGATCGCAGCGGTCATCCTCATCGTGCTGTTCTTCGTCCAGAAGTACGGCACCGGGCGGGTCGGCGTCCTCTTCGGGCCGGTCATGGTGCTCTGGTTCACGGTGCTGGCCGTCGCGGGCCTCGTCGTGGTGGTGCAGTCTCCCGCGGTGCTGCTCGGCCTCTCCCCGAGCTACGCGGTCGTCTTCATGATCGCCCACCCGGGCATCTCGTTCATCGCCCTGGGAGCGGTGGTCCTCGTCATCACCGGCGCCGAAGCCCTCTACGCCGACATGGGCCACTTCGGGCGATCGCCGATCCGCCGGGCCTGGTTCTTCCTCGTCTTCCCGGCGCTCACGCTCAACTACCTGGGCCAGGCGGCGCTCATCCTGCGCGATCCCGCGGCACGGGCCAATCCGTTCTTCCTCCTCATCCCGGACTGGGGACGGCTCCCCATGGTGATCCTCGCCACCGTCGCGACCGTCATCGCCAGCCAGGCCGTGATCTCCGGCGCGTACTCGCTGTCGCGGCAGGCGGTCCAGCTCGGCCTGGTGCCACCCCTCACCATCCGGCAGACCTCGGAGCGGGAAGGCGGCCAGATCTACCTTCCGGCGATCAACTTCCTGCTCTTCGTCGGCGTCATGGCCGTCATGCTCACCTTCGGATCGTCCGAGCGTCTCTCCACCGCCTACGGCATCTCGGTGACGGGCGCGCTCGTCGTGGACACCCTGCTGCTGCTGCTCGTCGCCCGGCCGCTGTGGAGATGGGCTCCGTGGAAGATCGTCCTCGCGGCCGTCGCCTTCGGCGGGCTCGAGCTCACGTTCCTCGCGGGCAACCTCTCCAAGAT
The DNA here is from genome assembly GCF_900114565.1 of Leifsonia sp. CL147. Taxonomy (GTDB): domain Bacteria; phylum Actinomycetota; class Actinomycetes; order Actinomycetales; family Microbacteriaceae; genus Leifsonia. Next base: position 15,271 of record NZ_FOTM01000009.1, on the reverse strand, counting down.
CATCAACGGCGGATGGGTCCCCCTCCTGATCGCCGCGGTCGTCATCCTGGTCATGACCACCTGGCGCCGCGGCCGGCAGCTGGTGCAGAGCGACCGGCGGCAGAAGGAGGGCTCCCTCACCGAGTTCATCGAGCACGTCCGGGAGCAGAACCTGCCGCGCGTGCCCGGCATCGCGATCTTCCCGCACCCCAACAAGGACACGACTCCCCTCGCCCTGCGCGCCAACGTCAAGCACAACCACGTGCTCCACGAGCACGTCGTCATCGTGGCGGTGAGCACCGCGCAGGTGCCGCATGTTCCGACGACGGAGGCCTTCGCCTACGACGACCTCGGGTACGCGGACGACGGGATCGAGTTCCTCAGCATCCGCTTCGGCTTCTCGGACGAGCCGGACATCCCGCGAGCGCTGCGTGCCGCCTGCCGCGCCGGGATACTGCCCCTCGACCCGGCCGGGTTCACCCACGCCTCATACTTCATCTCGCGCGGCGCCATCCGGACCACCCGGACGAGAGGGATGGTGCCCTGGCGGCGCTCCCTGTTCGTCGGCCTCGCGCACAATGCGGCGGATCCTGCGGCCCGCTTCCGGCTACCGGCATTGCGGACCGTGACGATGGGCAGCGACGTCGAGATCTGAGGGCGCCTCTTCGCGCTAGCGTTGCTCTCGAATCCCCCAACGATCAGGAGCCTTCCGGATGCCCTTCGCCGCCGATCCCGCACGCTACGACTCGATGCCGTACCGGCGCGCCGGACGGAGCGGACTGGTGCTGCCTCCGCTGTCGCTGGGCCTCTGGCAGAACTTCGGCGCCACGCGCTCCTTCGAGACGCAGCGCGCGATCGTCCTGCGGGCCTTCGACGCCGGGATCACGCACTTCGACCTGGCGAACAACTACGGGCCGCCGCCCGGGGCCGCCGAAGAGACGTTCGGCCGCATCCTCGCCACGGATCTGCAGGCGTACCGGGACGAGATCGTCGTCTCCACCAAGGCGGGTTACCTGATGTGGCCCGGTCCGTACGGAGACCACGGTTCTCGCAAGTACCTCCTCTCGTCGCTGGAGCAGAGCCTGAAGCGCCTCGGGCTCGACTACGTCGACGTGTTCTACCACCATCGCCCGGACCTGGAGACGCCGCTCGAGGAGTCGATGGGCGCCCTGACGACCGCCGTCGAGCAGGGCAAGGCGCTGTACCCGGCGATCTCGAACTACGACGCCGCGCGCACGACCGCGGCCGCAGAGCTGCTGGCCGCGGCGGGCACTCCGCTGCTCCTCCACCAGCCGCGCTACTCCCTGTTCGACCGCACGCCGGAGCGCGACGTGTTCGGCGCCGTCGAGCGTGCCGGCGCCGCTGCGATCGTCTTCTCGCCACTCGCCCAGGGGATGCTGACCGATCGGTACCTGGACGGGGTGCCCGAGGGTTCCCGCGCCCTGACGAGCGCCTTCCTGCACGAGTCGGATCTGAGCGAGGATGTGCTCGCCACCGTCCGCTCGCTCAACGACATCGCGGCCGGCCGGGGCCAGTCGCTCGCCCAGCTGGCGCTCCAGTGGGTGCTGCGGAACCCGGTCGTCGTCTCCGCGATCATCGGTGCGAGCAGCGTCGCGCAGCTGGAGCAGAACCTCGGGGCGCTCGACGGACCCGAGCTCGCCCCGGACGTGCTGGACGCGATCGACGCCGTGCTCGCGGACCGCAGGCGCCCCTGAGCTCGCGCCGCTGCACCGGGGATCGCTCCGTCGATCCACGGGACCGCCGCGGCGCCCTCCCCACGCAACATTCGTCACGAATGTCGCCCCCACGCCCTCCCCACGCAACATTCGTCACGAATGTCACCCCCACGCCCTCCCACCGCAACATTCGTCACGAATGTCACCCCCACGCCCTCCCAACGCAACATTCGTCACGAATGTGCAGGGGCTGAGCGGAGCGCACACCGGCCCGAAACGCGCCTTGACGGGTTCCGGGTGGCGTGTCATACTCGCTTTTACAACGTTGGATTGCATCGTTGTAAACCCGAACCGATCGACGAAGCGGTCGGTCCCATGAGAGGCATTCAATGAAGAAAATGCTTGCGACGCTGGCCGTCGTGGCCGGCGCTTCTCTCGCGCTGGCCGGCTGCTCGAGTTCCCCCAGCTCGAACAGCTCCGGTCCGGTCACCCTGACCTTCTGGCACGGATACACCGAGGCCGACGGCAAGGTGCTCGACAAGATCGTGGAGGACTTCAACAAGTCCCAGAAGAACATCACGATCAAGACCACCACCAAGACGTGGGCGGTCATCGGAGACACCCTCCTCCCTGCGCTCTCCGCCAAGAAGGGCCCGGACATCGTGGCCATGCCGGCCGAGAACCTCCCCGTCTACGCCTCGAAGGGCGCCTTCGCGAAGCTCGACGACTTCTACTCCAGCGACGCCGAGACGAAGGCCTCGATCCGCCCCGCCGCCGTCGACATGGAGAAGATCGGCGGATCGTACTACGGCGTCCCCACCGGGTTCGTCCCCCTCTCGGTCATCTACAACAAGGCGCTGTTCCAGAAGGCGGGCATCAGCTCCTTCCCCAAGACCTGGGATGAGTGGGTCGCCGACGCGAAGAAGCTGACCGTCGACCAGAACGGCGACGGCACTCCCGAGCAGTACGGCCTCGCACTGCCCGACCACGCCACCGTCGGCAACGGCGTCTGGGCGAGCCTCTTCTACGGGAACGGCGGCAAGATCGTGGACGGCTCCAAGTCCGCCCTCGATTCGTCGCAGAACACCGAGACGCTCAGCTACTGGGCGAACGCGGTCACCAAGGACAAGATCTCGCCGACCGGACTCGATGGAGTCGCCTCCGACAAGCTGTTCTCGTCGGGCAAGGCCGCCATGGAGATCGGCGGCCCGTGGATGGCGGGCGTCGCGACCGACAACAAGATCGACTACGGCATCGCCGGAATCCCCGCCGGTCCGAAGGGCGCGGCTGCGTCGGCCATCGGCATCTCGGCGGCCGTGACGGCCCAGGCCGACCCGGCGAAGAAGGCTGCGGCGGAGAAGTTCTTCACCTACTTCTTCACCAAGGAGGTCTCCACCACGTGGTCGCTCGGCTCCGGCTGGCCGCCGCTGCGCACCGATATCCCGTCGTCCGCCGTGTCGTCGAACCCGGTCGTCGCGTCCCTCACGGACCTGGTCGGCGATGCCCGGCCGCTGCTCCCCGGTATCGCGAACAGCACGGATGTGCTCTCCGCGGTCGACGAGGCGACGCAGAAGGCCCTCACGGGAGGCGACCCCGCGTCCCTGCTGAAGTCGGCATCCGCTCAGGTGCAGCAGGCCCTCGCCAAGTGATCTCCCGGTGGACCGCCGCCGTCCCCAGCGGCGGCGGTCCACCACCAGCCCGAAAGCGATCATGACCACTCTCACTCGTTCCCGCACGGGACGGCGGCCCTACCGCCCACCCGCGCCGCTCGGCGGCAGACAGCGCTCGGGCCCCCGGAGCACCCGCCGCGGCCCCCTGGCGATGCTGTTCCTCCTCCCGGCGGTCGTCATCCTCCTCGCGTTCGTGGGCTGGCCGATGATCTCGGCCCTCCGGCTGTCGTTCACCAACGCCAGCGGGTTCGGCCTGGAGCAGTGGGTCGGCTTCGACAACTACGTGACGGTTTTCACCGATCCCCGGGTGTTCGCCACCCTCGGCAACACCGCGCTCTACACCGTGCTCTTCACGCCGACGGCGCTGATCGCTGCGCTGCTCCTGGCGCTCCTGCTCACCAACCGCCGGCTGATCGGCCGGGGCTTCTTCCGGACGGCCCTGTTCCTCCCGTTCATCGTCTCGCTCGCCGTCGCCGCCTTCGCGTGGACCTACCTCCTCGACCCGCAGGTCGGCCTCCTCAACTTCTGGCTGCGGAGCGCCGGGGTCCAGCTCGGGAATGTGCTGCAGGATCCGGCCCTCGCCATGCCGACGGTCGTCCTCGTGGCGATCTGGAAGAACTTCGGGTTCTACATGGTGATCTTCATCGCCGGCCTGCAGGAGATCCCGGAGTCGCTCTACGAGGCCGCGAAGATCGACGGAGCCGGAGCGTGGCGGCGGTTCATCAGCATCACCCTCCCCCAGCTCAGCAACACCCTCGCCTTCGTGGTCGTGTTCGCGATGATCGCGGCGCTCCAGGCTTTCGACCAGATCTACGTCATGACCGGAGGCGGACCGTACCGGACCACGCAGACCGTCGTCATGGAGATCTATCAGGACGGCTTCAAGAAGCTCGACCTCGGGCTCGCCACCGCGCTCTCGTACGTGCTGCTGGCGGCGACGCTCCTCCTCAGCCTCATCCAGTTCCGCTTCTTCGGACGCCGGGAGAAGGACCTCGCATGACCACCACCCTCGCCCCGAGCCCGCTCCGCACGGCCACCGCGCCGCGCCGGCGGCGCATCGGCCGCAGCACCGAACGCTGGCTGCTCTTCGCGGCCGCCCTGGTACTGACCCTCGTCGTGCTGCTGCCGGTGATCGTCATCGTCTTCACCGCGTTCAAGCCGGCCTCCGAGATCAACGCCTACCCGCCGACGCTCCTTCCGGGGACGTGGACACTGGACAACTTCACGAAGATCTTCAGCGACCTCCCGTTCGGCCGGCTGTTCGTCAACAGCCTCGTCTTCTCCGGCGGCGTCACGGCGTTCGCCCTGGTCTTCGACTCGCTCGCGGCCTACGCCCTGGCCCGGATCGACTTCCGCGGCAACCGCGTCGTGCTGATCGTCATCGTCGCGAGCCTGATGATCCCGTTCCAGGCGACGCTCATCCCCGTCTACCAGCTGGTGGCGCAGCTCGGCTGGGTGAACACGTTCGCCGGGCTGATCATCCCGCGCGCAGCCGACGCCTTCGGGATCTTCTTCCTCCGCCAGTTCTTCATCGCCTTGCCGCGGGACCTGGACAACGCCGCCCGGATCGACGGCGCCGGCGAGTTCCGGATCTTCCGCAGCATCGTCCTCCCGAACGCCGTCCCCGCTCTACTGACGCTCGCGATCTTCACCTTCGTCAACAACTGGAACGACCTCCTGTGGCCGCTCGTCTTCACGACGTCGCCGGACATGGGGACGATCACCTCGGGCCTGACGCTCCTCACCGGGCCGAGCGGGATCATCCCCTACGGCACGATGATGGCCGGATCGCTGATCGCGGTCCTGCCCCTTGCCGTCATGTTCCTCATCATGCAGCGACGCTTCATCGAGAGCGTCGCGACCACGGGGCTGAAGTGACGGCCCCGCGCTGGTTCGAGGACGGCCGCCTGCACCTCGGACTCGGGATCGAGGACACCTTCGTGCCGCAAGAGCGGCCCGGAGAGCGGGCGATCGACGAGTACGCGCTCACCGAGCACTACGAGCGCTACCGCGAGGACTTCGCTCTGGCCGCCGGTGTCGGCGCCGAGCTGCTGCGGTGGGGCGTCCCCTGGTACCGGATCTCCCCCGAGCCCGGCCGCTGGGACTGGGACTGGACCGACCGGGCCGTGGATGCGCTGCTCGAGGCGGGCCTGCGCCCGATCATCGACCTGCTCCACTACGGGACCCCGACCTGGCTCGACGGCCAGTTCGCGGCGGCCGACTACCCGCAGAACGTCGCGGAGTTCGCCGACCGTTTCGGCGAGCGCTACGGCGACCGGGTGTCCGATTACACTCCGGTCAACGAGCCGGTCATCCACTCGCTGTTCTCGGGCGAGTACGGATACTGGCCCCCGTACCTGACCGGAGCGGACGGCTTCGCCACGATCGCCGCCAACCTGGCGCGCGGGTTCGTGCTGAGCCAGGAGGCGCTGGCCGCCCGCGTCGGAGAGAGCGCGACCTTCGTCCACGTGGATGCCGCCGTGAGCTACATCGGCGACGACACGGCCCCGGAGCATCGGGCCGAAGCGCAGCGGCTGCGCCACCAGGTCCACCTGGTCGAGGACCTCGTGACCGGCCGGGTGGATGACGCCCACCCGCTGCGTGCGCGGCTCGCCCCCGCCGTCACGGACGCCGAGCTGGACTGGTTCCGCGCCCACGCCGTGCGCCCGGACGTGATGGGCGTGAACTACTACCCCCGGCACTCGACGGAGCTGTTCGAGCCCGGCGTGCACCACGGCGGCGGCTTCGCCGACCCGCGGCCCAGCGTGGACCGCGGCGTCGACGGCCTCCGCGAGGCACTGGTGGGCTTCGCGGCCCGCTACGGCGCCCCGGTCATGGTCACGGAGACGTGCGTGACCGCGAGTGCCGAGGAGCGCATCCACTGGCTGGATGCGTCTCTCGCCCTCGTCGAGGAGCTGCGCGAAGCCGGAACACCGGTCGTCGGCTACACCTGGTGGCCGCTATTCGACATGTACGAGTGGACGTGGCGGCACAGCGACCGCCCCCGCGCCGACCACCTCCTGACCATGGGGCTGCACGACCTCGTGGAGTCGCCCGAGGGGCTCCTCCGCGTTCCGAATCCCGTCGCCGAACGGTACCGCCGGCATGCCGTCCGCCTCGCCGAGCCGGCGCCCGCCTTCGCCGCCCGACCCGCCCTCCACTGACCGGAAGATCCGATGCACGAAGCACACCTCGCCCTCCACCCGTCTGCCGAAATCGGGGCCGTGGACCCCCGCCTCTACGGCTCGTTCGTCGAGCACCTCGGCCGGGCGGTCTACGACGGCATCTACGAGCCGGGCCACCCGGCCGCCGACGCGGACGGCTTCCGCACCGACGTGATCGAGCTCGTGAAGGAGCTCGGCGTGACCACCGTGCGGTATCCGGGCGGCAACTTCGTCTCGGGGTTCCGCTGGGAGGACTCGGTCGGACCGGTCGAGGAGCGGCCCGAGCGGCTCGACCTCGCCTGGCACTCGACCGAGACGAACGAGGTCGGCCTCCACGAGTTCCAGAGCTGGCTGGAGAAGGTCGGCAGCGAGTTGATGCTCGCCGTCAACCTGGGCACGCGCGGCGTCTCCGAGGCGCTCGACCTGCTCGAGTACACCAACCACCGCAGCGGATCCGCCCTGGCGGAGCGGCGCGTGGCCAACGGCCGCACCGAGCCGTTCGGCGTGCGGATGTGGTGCCTCGGCAACGAGATGGACGGACCGTGGCAGCTCGGCCACAGCTCCGCGGAGGAGTACGGCCGCCTGGCCGCGAAGACGGCGCAGGCGATGAAGACGTACGACCCCGACCTGCAGCTCGTCGTCTGCGGCTCGTCCAGCTCGTCCATGCCGACCTTCGGCGAGTGGGAGCGCGTCACCCTCAGCCACACGTACGACGCCGTCGAGTTCATCTCGTGCCACGCGTACTACGAGAACACCGGCGACCTGGGCAGCTTCCTCGCCTCCGGTGTGGACATGGACTACTTCATCCGCAGCGTCGTCGCCACCGCCGACAGCGTGAAGGCCGTGCGCGGCAGCACGAAGACGATCAACATCTCCTTCGACGAGTGGAACATCTGGTACAACACCCGTTTCGAGAACGTCGACCGCATCACCGGCACCGACAACTGGCCGGTGGCCCCGCGCCTCCTGGAGGACACCTACACCGTCTCGGACGCGGTCGTCTTCGGCAGCCTGCTGATCACCCTGCTGAAGCATGCGAACCGCGTGACCAGCGCCTCCCTCGCCCAACTGGTCAACGTGATCGCCCCGATCATGACCGAGCCGGGCGGTCCCTCCTGGAAGCAGACGACCTTCTTCCCGTTCGCCGCCACCTCGGCGCACGGCCGCGGCGTCGCGCTCAGAACGGACGTGACGAGCGGCACCTACGAGACCGAGCGCTTCGGCGCCGTCCCCCTCGTGGATGCGGTGGCCACCCACGCCGAGGAGGCCGGCCGCTACGCGCTCTACGCCGTCAACCGTGCCACCGACGAGGCGACCGAGCTGGTCGTCGACCTCACCGCCCTCGGCGCCGGCGCGACCGCGCTGACCGCCACCGCCCGCACCCTCAGCGACCCGGACCCGGATGCGGCCAACACCCTCGAGGACCCGGAGCGGGTCGCGCTGCGCGACCTCCCGGTCCGGCGCGAGGGCTCTCGGCTGCGCATCCAGCTCCCGGCGATCTCCTGGACCGAGATCCTGCTGAGCTGACACGTGACGACGGGCCCGACGCCGTGACATCCCGCCGCATCCGCGGACGGGTCACCAGTGAGAAGGGGAACACCATGCTTCCATCACGCACCATGTCGGGTTCGTCGCCGAGGCGACGACCCCGCGGCACGAGACCCGGAGCACTGCGGCTCCGCGCTCTCGTCACCGCCGGCGCCGTCGCCGGCGCGCTCATCGCCGCCACCCTGACCGCGACGCCGGCGTCGGCGGTCACCACCGGCAACGGATCCCTCGTCTACTCGCCGGCCGCCGGCACCTCCTTCAACCCGGAGGGCGGCCGCCCGGCGGGCACCACGTACGCGAAGAACATCGTGCTCAAGAACAGCGGAGCGGCGAACGGCACGCAGCTGGTCACCTACGACCAGCTCGTGCTGGTCAACGGCGTCCAGGTGTACCCCATCTACCGCAGCACCGACAACGGGACCAGCTGGGCGCACGTCACCGACATCGTCCCCAGCAACGACTTCCCGACGCTGACACGGACCTCGCAGCCGTTCCTGTTCGAGGTCCCGCAGGCCACCGGCGGGCTCCCGGCCGGCACCCTCCTGCTGGCCGGCATGATCATGCCGCAGGACCGCTCCAGCAGCCGGCTCGTCGTCTACAAGAGCTCCGACCAGGGATCGAGCTGGTCGTACCTGAGCACCATCGACACCGGCGGCCCCGCCGTCTACGACCCGAGCCCGACCTCCACCACCTCGACCGTGTGGGAGCCCTCCCTCGCCATCGACGGGCAGGGCGGCCTGGCGGCCTACTTCTCCGACGAGCGGCAGAAGTCCAGCGGCGTCCTCCAGGCGGTCGCCTACCGGCGCTCCACGGATGGCGGCGCCACCTGGGGAGCGGAGTCGAACGTCTCGGCCCCGAACAACCAGTCCGACCGGCCCGGCATGATCACGGTCACCAAGCTGCCGGACGGCCGGTACCTGGCCACCTTCGAGGTCGTCAACCGGCCGTCGCAGACCAACAACACGGCACCGGTGTACTTCAAGACCTCACCGGACGGCCTCAACTGGTCGCCCACCACGAGCATCGGAACCCAGATCACACTCGCGAACGGGCGCGGGATCGGGTCGTCGCCGTACGTGAAGTGGGTTCCGACCGGTGGCCCGAAGGGCATGGTGATCGTCGCATCCAAGTGGGCGCTGACCGCGAGCGGAGCCATCGACGGCGGCCAGGACTTCTACGTCAACTACAACCTCGGCGACGGGCCGTGGGAGCGGCTGCCGATGGCGGTCACCTACGACGCCGCAGACAACCAGGGCGGCACCTTCAGCGGCTTCGCGCAGAGCATCGACTACTCGGTGGACGGCCGCACGCTGTATCAGGCGACCAACGTCGAGAACCTCACCACCACGTACAACGACATCCGGGTGGGCTCCATCCCGCTGGATGCGCAGCAGTACGAGGCCGAGAAGGCGGTGCGGACCTCCGACACCTCGCTCGTGACCGACGGGAACGCCTCGAACGGCAGCAAGGTCGGCAACATCAACAACGCGACGAGCTCCGTCACGTTCACCGTCCACGTCCCGGCCGCCGGCTCGTACACGGTCAACGTGCGCTACGACAACGGGACGGGTGCGACCTCCACCCACAACGTCAGCGTGAACGGCGGCACCGCATCCACTCTCAGCTACCCGGCGACGGTGAACTGGGGACGGTACGGCTGGGTGCAGAAGACGGTGACACTGAACGCCGGTGCGAACACCATCGCGTTCACCAAGGGGACCTCCTACGCGGAGCTCGACGCCATCCAGCTCTACCAGCCGGCAACAGCGCTCGACCCGCAATTCCGCATCACCAACCGCAACAGCGGCAAGTACCTGGAGATCGCGGGCGCGTCCCTGGCGGACGGCGCGGGTGCCGGCCAGTGGGGTGACACCGGCAACGCGTGCCAGGTGTGGAACATCCACCCCGTCTCCAACGGCCTCCAGCTGTTCAACGTGAACAGCGGCAAGCTGCTCGAGATCCCGGGAGCCCAGACCGCGGACGGCGTGCGCGCCGGCCAGTGGGGCCCGACCGGCAACCTCACCCAGGTGTGGGCGCCGACCATCGGCACTGGAGGCTGGTGGACGCTGACGAACGCCAACAGCGGCAAGCCGATCGAGATCGCCGGCGCGTCCACGGCTGACGGCGCCTACGCGCAGCAGCGCACGGCGGACGGCACCCCGACCCAGCAGTGGCGACTGATCCGCGAAGGGATCCAGTAGGCCGACCGACCGGGGCGGCGGCGATTCGGGCCGCCGCCGCCCCTCGGTGGGCGGGTGGGGGCTGGACCCAAATTCGCCGCCGGTCAACAGGCGGTAGGCCAACCCGTGGGAGTTCACGGACTGTCATCAGGGACCTTCACCGTGACTGGCGTTCTTCGTCCTTGAGGAGCGCGGAGATCGCCGGTGCTTCCGCAACAGCCGACTTGTATTCGGCGGTAAGGAAGTCGCTGGAAGGGTCGCTTACGCGGATCGGGAGGACTAACTCCTTTCCTTGGATTACGCACGCGCAATACCAAGTCGTGAACACGCATGCTGCTCGACACCCAGGCGGCCGGGGCTAGGAATCCAAATGGTGGCGCCGGAGGCTAGGTTCGCAAGAGCCACCAGGCAACCGGCGCCAAGCGAAAAGAGTCCTGACAGGTCAGCGAAGTGCTTCCCATTAGCGGATGTGGAAGTCAACATGAGTGTGAACCTTAGAGAATGTTGTGCATAGCACTTGGCGGACAGCTGTTGGGTACACCGAGGCCGACCTGTTCGAGCGCAACACTGACGACTATTGGGCAATCAGAAGTAGAAAATGCGGCCGGACAGCGTAGCCGGGCCATGGAGCATGGCTAGGAAGAACGCGATCAGTTCCACCCCGATGAGAACCCACGAGAAGGCTGGGGTGCGTCGAGCCGAAACGGCGAGTGTCACCGCGGTGCAGGCGACCACGCCCACCAAACCGACGCCCCACAAAGGCGTCAGTGCCAGAAGAGCCGCGCATATGCTGAGGGCGAGAAGCAACCAGCTCTTGACATCGACATGTCCGAAAGCCGTTCGCCACAGGTTTGGCTTGGAATTCTGCAGACTGGAAGACCGCTTATGCATACGAAGGCCTAGCAAAACTGGAACACACTCCCGACCGTGACCGGGCCACCAGCGGCGACGCACTGATTTGGCGGAGGCAGTTCCCAGCACACCCCCAATGGGCTGCAAGAGGTCTGCGACTTGGGAGCATCCCCAACATGGCGCCGCTGAGTGTTGTCTTTACTGTTCGGCCCTACCGTCTTGTAGTTGATTGGATTTCCGGTGTTGGGATCAAATACCGGCACGGGCGGCGCCGGGTGGGCCGGAACCGGTCTGGCATACGTGGGTGCGCACGGAGGCCGAGGATCAGACTGACAAGAATTCACTGGGCCAGTCCCTGGAAACTTAGGCAAGGATGACGAGAACCCATGACATCGACGAGGCTTTGTGGGTTTTGGTCCGTACCCATACCGATGCTGCGACTGGGGCTGGGCGGCCGTTCCCCAGTAGGGGTCACGGTCGATACCGAGCTACGTGGAGGCCCAACCCGGCAACTCGCCTCGGTATGGCGGTGGCATCAACCCCGCATAGAGCGACAAGGGCCCCAAGCGCAACGTATCCAACGATGCTTCCCCATCCGAACGTTCCCACCAGTGCGAGGAGTATGTGGAGAAAGCCGGCCCACGCACGCTTGAGATAGAAGTTGTGCGCCCCAAACAATCCTCCACCCGCCAGCAACACGTATGCGATCCATGTTCGGTCATCCTGGTCGAAGCCGGCAGTGACGAGCGGAACGGCGAATTTGGCGCACATCAGCGCTACGAGGGATGTTGCTGACAAGAGGACTAATACGGCGCCTATCCACCCGGAGAGCCATGCCGAAGGGAGGCTCGCTAGCAATAATGCGACAACGACATAGAGCGGCCACCTTCGAAGCCGGTGAATGCCGACAGCAGCCGCGAAGGCCAGTAGCGCTCCGCCCGCGAAGATCGCCAGGTGACCCTCAACCAGGGAAACGACACCGATCCCGATTGGTATCCCGCTTGCACCTCCGTATTGTTGCGCGGCCCGCTCAATAGCCTTCGCGTAGCCCGACCAGTCGAACAGCACGAATGAAAGCGTTGTCCGCACTCCGCACACGAGCGCAAACAGCACTAATGAAGCGCCTGCGAGTACCAGCAATCGTCTTCTCGGGCGCGACAGATTTGCCTGCCAAGGCTCTGATTTCAACTCCGCATGAGCTGCAGGCTCCTTAGGCCAGCTGAATTGGATCCTGCCGGTCACAATGGGCGGCCCCCGTTCGCGATCAACCACACTACGAGCAATGCCAGGCTTGCCAGCCCGACGATCGAAACGAACACCGACAGACGGATGAGAACAAGCTCAAGAAGACCCTCTGTCCCGTGAACCTCACGTCCAGCCGCCACAAGGTATGGCCTCCAGTTTCGCCAGTAGCCGATTGGAGGCTTGGCGAGCCCGAGCGAGGCGAACGACGAGAGAATCTCTGCGTCAAGCTCCAGCTGTCTGGCACGCAGTCCCGGCGACAGGAGACCTGACCCGATCGGGGCACTGTGCGAGAGCATGAAGACATCAGTATCAACCTTCAGTCTCAGCCCGGCGGAGCGGGTGAACTCGGCAGCCACATCGGCAATAGCCGATCCGAAGACGAGACCCCCGTCGCCGATCAAAGAAAGCTGTGTGCCCCGCAATACGAGCAGCGCTGGACTCCAACGTCCCCATCGAGTGTGACCCAGTCTCCAGTAGCACCGGCCACCATAAACGAAGCCCGAGCCGTGGGCCCCTGTTCTGGACCGGTTCACTCGGTCAGGCATTCTGATTCGGGTGTGACGAGTAGGTCTTCACTCGACGTTCAGCCCCCTACGTTGCTCCACCAGGCGAATGAGCTCATCTACGGCCGAGCTCTGTCTGGGCCTGTCCTTCCAGCGCATGATCTCGAACGGGAACAGGAGCTCATCCTCACCGGTGTCGACGACTACGACGAGGACCCGGCCTGAGTCGATCGTTGCGATCTTGCTCCCGTTCCACACCCCGACGATCATGGAATAGGGGAGCTCGAGGACTATCGCAGGGCGCCATCGTCCCGCGGTCAGGGTCAGGGCGATCGGACCGATCTCGAGGTTTGCCCTCCACGAGGTCCTCGGGAGCCTGGTCGTTGGGAAAAGTAGCCTGGTGGGCGTGTAGAGATAGTCGTCCCACGCCACTGTCACGGACGCAATGTCTCCGATTCGCATACCATCGTCGGCGGAGGCTGATTGCGAAACCATGGTCCGCAGTTTCGCGGGAAATGGGGCCACACCGTACGGGTTTGCATGATTGTTCTTGGCCGAGATCTGCGCTTGGATGAGGTCGCTGAATCCGATGCTTCGAGGGCCGCCTGATACGAAAAGGGCTTCCGGAAAATTGACCCAAAGGATGTGAACCCAGGCGGGCGGAAGGATGAAGACCGCGAGAAGGATCAAATACACCATTAACACCCCGGGGACCTGACCGAGGATTTGAGGGACAATCAAAATGGTCGCCCCTATCGACATCACGACATAGATCGACCAACAGGTGATGACAATGGAGCGAATCCGTCGGGCGCGCTGTTCCCACGACCATTTTCTTTCGGGACATAGTCCGAACGGTAGAGTCGGCTCACGAGATCGCGACATACGCCTACGCGTGACGGCTAGTTTTTCCCGCCATCGCTGACTACCCCTCCTGATCATCGCTCCAGGTTCCGAGACCTCGGCTTCGCTCGTCCCATGTCCAGTGACTAGTCATCGGTCAACCACCCGGCGAGGGACCACTAGAAGAAGGCCAAGAAAACACTGCACACCTTTAACGACGACGCCGGCAGGGAGTCGTGACGCAGACCGTCAGGGGTGCGCCTGACGTGCTCTCCGGTCCTGCCGCAATCGCGGACCGTCGGTTCACGACAACGTTTTAGCGCCGTCGCGATGCGACGGCCCGATTCCCGTAGCACCGTCCTATTTGGTCCATCCGGCCTCGCGCACCGGGTCGACCACGAGATCGCCTTCGCAGTCGACGGGTACTCAGTCCGATACTCCGGCACCTCACGGCCCGATCACGCAGAGCGGGATCGATCTTCTTCGGCATGACAGGATCCTTTCAACTCGAAAAGATGCGACATCAAACCAGGGGCGTTCGAGTCGGTCATTGAACTGGGAAATGTCGAGGCCGCGACACCCCGACTCACTTGAACGCGACATACAGGACTGCCGCCAAAATCCCGAACACCCACAGGCCGTCGAGGCCACCGTTGTTGCCGCACTGGCGCCCCGTGGCGACATGCGCGCCCGTCGAAGACTCCGCTCCACGAGGGAGCGCGCGACCCACAATGCAATGCCCATCGCGAAGCTGATGCACGACAAGATGAGGATTATGGCTGCGGTTACCGGATCATTCATCAGGAGAGCAGCCCAAAAGGCAGGCGTGCTGCGTTAGTCAGACCGATGACGACAATGGCGCAGCCGACAAGAGCTACGGTTCGAACGGTCGATGCTCGTGCGAAAGGAGCGCCTACTCTCCCGATCACGGAGAACATATTCGCGTACCACGCGGAAAGTCGCTTTCGCCACACGATCAAGCTCACGCCTGCGATAACCGCTGCCGGGGCGGAGATTGCCAACCCGATGGTCGCCTCTAAAGTCATCATCAGGTCCAAACGATCAAGCCGCTGCATCCAAGGGAGCCGAGGGCCTCCCCGCGGCCATCCGCGGCGACGCCGACCCCGACAGCGTGGGAGACCACCCGCCGGCCGACCCGGGCCTTGCAGTAGGTGGCGTCCGGGAACACATACGGATAGCTGGTGTCAGCCAGCGGCAGGTCCCGGGACGTGGCAACCACAAACCTAGGTCGTTTCACGATCGGGACTGGTGCAGGGATAGGTGACAACTGACTTGTGGTGCTGTGTGCATCGCGAGAGAGGATGTCATTATGCCCAAACCCTTTCCCCGTGAGTTCCGCGATGATGTCGTGGCTGTCGCGCGGCGTCGTGAGGACGGTGTGACGCTGAAGCAGGTCGCGACCGACTTCGGGATCAGCGAGACCTGTCTGCAGAACTGGTTGCGCCAGGCCGATGTCGAGGACGGCAACCGTCCGGGCGTGACGACGAGTGAGTCCGCCGAGTTGCGCGAGCTGCGGAAACGTAACCGGCTGTTGGAGCAGGAGAACGAGGTGCTGCGGCGGGCGGCGGCGTATTTGTCGCAGGCGAACCT
>NZ_FOTM01000003.1:239502-259484 GCF_900114565.1 Leifsonia sp. CL147 | reverse complement strand
CCGGCCACATCTTCACCAACCTCGAACACGGCAACCCCCGCGCCACCTCACCCCTAGAAGGCCTCAACAGCCAAATCCGGCACCTGCTCCGACACCACCGCGGCATGCCCATCCACCACCGCCGCCGAGCAGTGGAATGGTTCCTGCTCCTCCACGAGACCACCATCGACCACGCCCACAAACACGCCCACATCCCACAACAAGCACCACCAACCAGCGCCAACGACGAACCCATCGGCCCAGCCCTCTACGACACCGGCCTCAACCCCGAAGAAGGCCTCTGGACACGATCAGGCTGGGCCGGCCACAGCTGACACGCCCACACCATCCACTCTTTTTGGCCTATAAGCCGCAAAGGGCCTTATCGCGCACCTACCCACGAACCCGAAGAAGCCCCCGATCCCAGTGTTTCCAAGGAATCGGGGGCTTCTCGCCACCTCGCGGTGTGTGGTGCGCCCCCAGGGACTTGAACCCTGAACCCATTGATTAAGAGTCAATTGCTCTGCCGATTGAGCTAGAGGCGCATCCGGTCCGGATTCCCGAACCGAGGCTCAACACTAGCATCCGATCTGCGGTTGTCGCCAATCGGCGGAGGCTCCCGATCGGGCCGGACCCTTCCGCGGCCTGACGACTTCTCAAGTGATCAGGATGATGCGCTCTGAGATCGGAACGGCGGCCAGCGCACCAGGCGGACCGGGCGTACCGGCGGACCGAACAGCGTGCAGCCGGCGAGGCGCGAGATGAGGACGACGCAGCCCGGTACCTGCACGACCTGCGCCGGCGGCCCGATTCACCACTGCAATCTCTTGCGCAGACATGTCTTTCGTGCACGAAGAGGTTCACACTGGCAGAAGAACCGCGCAGCCCGAGGAGGTAGCGCATGGGAACCCTGACGTACGACTCGATCGTGATCGAGTTCGACGACCGGCTGCTGGCCCACCTGCAGATCGTGATCGTCAACAAGCTGCGCCGGAGGGAGTCCTTCGCGATGTCGTGGAGGGACGCACCGGAGGTCGGAGACGGCCGCAGCACCATCTGGCTGGACCCGAGCATCCCGATCTACTTCAAATTCGACGGGTCGCGCGTGCCGGCGATCAACCGGGATTGGGTGGAGCGGCTCGCCGATTCGGCCGCGAGTTCGCACGGCCTCGTCGTGATGGGTGAGGACGGCGAACTGACGGAGCGTCCGGCGCGTCTCGGTCCGGTGGCCGCACCCGTCCCGATGGGAGTGGTCGTTCGCACCCGGTGAACCCCAGCCGGCTTCCGGTCAGAGGCGCTCGTCGTAGTCGCGCGCGTCGGTCTCGTCTGCCTCCTCAGCCGACTCGGTCTGCGGCTTGCGAGGAGCCAGTTGCTCGGTCAACTCCTGAAGGTGGGCGACGAGGTCCGCATCCTCGAGTTCGGCTCCCATCAGCTCCACCGGTTCGCTGACGATCTGGCTGGCGGGCCCCAGGAGCAGCTCCACGCGGTCGTAGTCCCCTTGCGTCGTGCGCCCGGGGACGAACACGGTGTCCGCGATACCGTGCCGAGCCAGCGCCCGCGCGTACTCGAGCAGTGTCTCCGCCAGAGTGTCTCCGGTGTAGAACGTGCTGCCCGCGTAGACGATTCTTCGCATGCCTCCACAGGTACCCTCGGGACGCCCGCCTGCCAAGCCCGCCCCGCTAGGCTCGACGCTGTGACCGAATCCGCAGCGCCCAGCTCTCTGTCCGACGACCTGGCTCTCGCCCTGCGCCTGGCCGACGAGGCGGACCGCATCTCGCTGGGCAGCTTCCGCGACCGCGACCTCCACGTCGAGACGAAACCGGACCGCTCCCCCGTCACCGAGGCCGACTTGGCGGTCGAGCGCGCGATCCGCGAAGGGCTCGCGGCGGATCGGCCGGCCGACGGCATCCTCGGCGAGGAGTACGGCGTCGAGGGCGACTCGGCACGGCAGTGGATCGTCGATCCGATCGACGGAACGGCGAACTACCTGCGGGGCGTCCCAGTGTGGGGAACACTGATCGCGCTGGCCGTCGACGGTACGCCGCGAGTCGGCGTCGTCAGCTCCCCCGCCCTCGGCCGCCGCTGGTGGGCGGTGTCCGGTGGTGGGGCCTGGACGACGGATGCGCCCGGCGCCGAGCCGCGCAGCATCCGGGTGTCCGGCGTCGCCGAGCTCGACGACGCATCGGTGAGCTTCCAGAGCATCGCCCAATGGGATCAGGCCGGCTACCTCGACCGGCTCATCGCGCTCACCCGGCGCATCTGGCGCGACCGGGCTTACGGCGACATGTGGTCGTACATGCTGCTGGCGGAGGGTCTTCTGGATGCGGTGGGCGAGTTCGGCGTGAAGACCTACGACCTCGCGGCGCTCATCCCGATCGTCCAGGAGGCCGGGGGCACGTTCACGTCCGTCGATGGCACCCCCGGGCCGGGCAACGGGTCGTCGCTGGCTTCGAACGGCCTGCTCCATCCCGCCCTGCTCGAAGCACTCGCGTAGGAGATCTCCGCCGAGTCGGTTCCCGCGGCGCTCAGCCCTCGTGGCCGGAGCCGCCGAGTTCGCCGAGCACCGCATCCAAGGCACGGAAGCTCTGCTCGTGGACGAGCCGGTAGCGATCGATCCAAGCGGTCAGCTCTTCGAGCGCGCCGGCGTCGAGGTGCACCGGCCGGCGCTGCGCCTCGCGGGTGCGGGTGACGAGACCGGCCTGCTCGAGCACCTGGATGTGCCGCGACACCGCCTGCGTCGTGATCGGGAACGGCTCGGCCAGCTCGTTCACGGTCGCCGGTCCCCGGCTGAGGCGGGCGATCATCGCACGGCGCACGGGATCGGCCAGCGCCTGGAACGCGCGGTCGAGCCGATCATCCACCGCGTCCGTCATGCCCAAACCGCCTCTTTATCAACGTAGCTATTGAACAATAGACGCGGCCACTTCGGCCGGTCAAGCCCGGGATGTCACCCGCTGCCCCTAGGCTGACTCCGGTGAGCGCATCCACCCCCACGACCTCGGAGCCGCTGGTCCACATCGCCAATTTCCGCATGGACTTCGGCCGCACCACCGTGATCCGCGACCTGTCCTTCGGCATCGAGCGCGGCGAGACGTTCGGCTTCCTCGGGAGCAACGGCTCGGGCAAGACGACCACGATCCGCGCCCTGCTCGGCATCTACCAGCCGACCGCCGGCGTCCTCCACATCGACGGCCGCCCGTTCAGCCCGGAAGCCGGTGAGCGTCTCGGCTATCTCCCCGAGGAGCGCGGGCTGTACAAGAAGGAATCCGTGATCGATGTGATGGTCTACTTCGGCCGGCTCAAAGGGCTCGGCGCGGAGCAGTCGCGGCGGTGGTCACGCGAATACCTCGAACGCGTCGGCATCGGCGAGAAGGAGAAGGTGCGCCTCGACAAGCTCTCCGGCGGCCAGCAGCAGAAGGTGCAGCTCGGCGTGACGATCATGAACGAGCCGGAGCTCCTCATCCTCGACGAGCCGACCAAGGGCTTCGACCCGGTCAACCGGCGCCTGCTCATGGACATCATCGACGACCAGAAGCGCGCCGGATCCACCGTCATGATGGTGACCCACCAGATGGAGGAGGTGGAGCGCCTCTGCGACCGCGTCATCCTGCTGAAGGACGGCGTGGCCCGGGCCTACGGGACCGTGGAGGAGGTGCAGGAGCAGTTCGGGGGCACGGTCATCCACGTCGACCACGGCGGCGACCTCCCCGGCTCCCCCGCCTACCGCGTCCTCTCCGACGACGACGGCCACGCCGAGCTCGAGCCGGCCGACGGAGGCGATCCGGCCGCGATCCTGCGGAGCCTCGTGGATGCGGGCGTCGAGGTCTCCCGCTTCGCGCCGACCCGCAAATCCCTCGACGACATCTTCGTCGAGGTCTACGGAGCAGAGAGCCGCGAGGAGGACTGAGCCATGGCCCGTCACAACCTGAGCACCGTCGTGTCGTTCGAGTTCCGGCGCACCGTCACCAAGAGGCGGTTCTGGGCGATCACGCTCATCCTGCCGATCCTGGTGTTCGGCCTCGGCTCGCTGATCATCGCCTCGAACGTCTCGACGACGCAGACCGCCGACAAGCAGAAGAACGAACGCTTCGAGTTCCTCTACTCGGATGCCTCCGGCCTCATCGATCCGGCGATCGCCAAGGAGTACGGCGGCACCGAGATCCGATCGGAGGCCGAGGGAGTGGAGGAGGTGCAGATCGGCGGGACGCCCGCCTATTTCGCCTACCCTGCCGACCCCGCCAAACAGACCGTGAAGATCTTCGGCGAAGATGCCGGCATCTTCCAGAACAGCAAGTACTCGGCGGTCGCCCAGTCCCTCCTGTCCACCAGCGTCGAGCATCGCCTGGGCAATCCGACGGACGTCGCGGTGCTGCGCGGCACGGTCACCACCGCGACGACCACGTTCAAGGACGGCAAGCCGGCGCCCGGGTTCGCCGCGATCCTGCCGGCGCTGCTGTTCCTGGCCGCGTTCTTCATCGTCATCGTCTTCCTCGGCAACCAGATGCTGAACTCCACCCTGGAGGAGAAGGAGAACCGCGTCACGGAGATGATCCTGACGACGATCAATCCGACGAACCTCCTGATCGGCAAGGTGATCTCGCTGTTCGCCGTCGGCATCATCCAGATCGCGGTCTTCGCGCTTCCGACGCTGATCGGGTACGTGTTCTTCCGCGAACAGCTGCAGATCCCGAGCCTCGACCTGAGCACCCTGGTCTTCGAGCCGCAGAAGATGATCGTCGGCACGCTGATCCTCATCGGCGGCTTCGCGCTGTTCACCGGCGCGCTCGTGGCCGTCGGCGCGATCATGCCCACGGCGAAGGATGCGGCTCCGCTGTTCTCGGTCGTCGTGTTCGCGGTCATCATCCCGCTGTACGCGTCCGGCTTCGCGATCAGCTCGCCCCAGTCGCCGATCGTGCAGGTGCTGGCCTTCTTCCCGTTCACCGCACCGATCACCGCGCTCATCCTCAATGCATTCGGCTCGCTGCCGCTCTGGCAGGCGATCGTCATCATCGTCGAGCTCTTCGTGTTGTCGGTCGTCGTGCTGCGGATCGCGGTGCGCCTGTTCCGATACGGCTCGATCGAGTACTCCAGCAAGGTCAAGATCCGGGATGTGCTCGGCCGGCGCCCGGAGAAAGCGGAGCCGCAGCCGATGGGGCTCTCCTGATGCGCGCGGTCGTGGTGCCGCAACCCGGTGACGCCGAGGTTCTGACGCTCGCCGAGCGCCCCGACCCGGTGCCCGCAGAGCACGAGGTGCGCATCCGGGTCACCGCCGCGGGTCTCAACGGCGCGGACCTCAGCCAGCGTCGCGGCTTCTACCCCTCCCCGCCCGGTGCGCCGGAGTGGCCGGGTCTCGAGGTGTCGGGCATCGTGGATGCGGTCGGCGCCGACGTCCAGGAATGGAGGGCCGGCGACCGCGTCTGCGCGCTGCTCTCCGGCGGGGGCTACGCCGAGTACGCGACGGTCGACGCCGGGCTCGTCCTGCCGGTTCCCGACGGTGTGGATCTCGTCGAGGCGGCGGGACTCCCGGAGGTCGCAGCGACCGTGTGGTCCAACGTCTTCGGCCTGGGCCGGCTGTCGGCCGGAGAGGCACTCCTCGTGCACGGCGGCTCCAGCGGCATCGGGACGATGGCCATCCAGCTCGGTCGCGCGTTCGGCGCTCAGGTCATCGCGACCGCCGGCAGCGACGACAAGGCCGACTTCTGCCGCGAGGTCGGCGCGGACGCGGCGGTGAACTACACGACGCAGGACTTCGTGGAGGCCGCACGCGCCTTCACCGGCGGGCGCGGGGTGGATGTGGTGCTCGACATCGTGGGGGGCGCCTACATCCCCCGCGACCTCGATGTGCTGGCGACCGGCGGCCGCATCCTGTGCATCGCCACACGCGACCGGACGCCCGCGTCCGTCGACCTGGGCCTGCTGATGCGCAAGCGGGCGACGCTGTTCGGGACGACGCTCCGCGCTCGCCCGCTGACTGAGCGGGTCGCGATCATCGCGGCGGTCCGCGAGCATGTCTGGCAGCTCCTGGCCGAGGGACGCATCCATCCGGTCATCGACTCGGTGTTCCCCCTCGAGGATGCGCCGGCCGCCCATCGGCGGATGGAGTCGTCCTCCCACCGCGGGAAGATCCTGCTGCGCGTCGGCTGAGCGCATCCACTGGCCGGGCGATCCCGCCGGGGGCGACGGGCGATCCCGCCGGGCGCGGCGGGCGATCGCTCGGTGCGTGCACGGCGGCGTCCTCGACCGATGAGAGGATCGTGAGCATGACCGACGACCTCTCCGACGCCGCCCTCCTCGCTCTGCCGAAGGCCGAACTGCACCTCCACATCGAGGGCACGCTCGAGGCGGAGCTGGCCTTCGAGCTCGCCGAGCGCAACGGCGTCGGCCTGCCGTACGCGACCGTCGAGGAGCTGTCGGCACAGTACGACTTCGACGATCTGCAGTCGTTCCTGAACCTCTACTACGCGACCATGGCCGTGCTCCGGACCCGGGAGGACTTCGCCGAGCTGACCCGGCGCTACCTGCGCCGTGCGCACGCGCAGGGGGTCCGCCACGCCGAGTTGTTCTTCGACCCGCAGGCGCACACGTCACGCGGGGTCGCGTTCGACGACGTGGTCGACGGCCTCGGCGATGCCCTGGACGAGGCCCAGCGCGACCTCGGGATGTCCGGCGGCCTCATCCTGTGCTTCCTGCGCGACCAGCCGGTCCCGTCCGCCGAGGAGGCCCTCACCGCGGGCCTCGCCCGAACCGATCGCATCATCGGGGTCGGGCTCGACTCCGCAGAGGTCGGCTACCCGCCGTCGCTCTTCGAAGGCGTCTACGCGCGGGCCCGCGCGGCCGGCCTGCATGTCGTCGCGCACGCCGGCGAGGAGGGTCCGCCGTCGTACGTCTGCGAGGCCCTGGACCTGCTCCACGCCGAACGGATCGATCACGGCATCCGATCGATCGAAGACCCGGCGCTGGTCGCGCGACTGGCCGAGGAGCGCATCCCGCTCACCGTCTGCCCTCTCTCGAACGTGCGCCTGCAGGCGACCCCCGACCTTCGGGACCACCCGCTGCTGCGACTGGACGCGGCGGGAGTCCGGGTCACCGTCAACTCCGACGATCCCGCCTATTTCGGCGGCTACGCGGGCCAGAACTTCACGGCCGTCCGGGATGCGCTGAGCCTCACCGCGGACCAGGCGCGGCGCTTCGCCCGCACGTCCATCGAGTCTTCGTTCGCCACGGCCGCCCGCAAGGAGGAGCTGCTCGCCGGACTCGACGAGTGGCGGCCCTGACAGCCGCGTTTGCGCGTCGTTACGCTTCGGTTGCCAGCCCATTCACAGTTAGGGCAGGCTTACCTTAGGAGGTGCTGTTTTCGCAGCCCTCGCCATCCCTCACGCCACACCACCTAGGAGATGCATGTCCCCCCTCAGCGTCGTCTTGCTCGGCGCGGTCGCCGGCCTCACCATCTTCTTGGGGCTGCCGCTGGGCCGTGTGAAGTCGAGCACCGTCGGGCTGAAGGCTGCTCTGAACGCCATCGCCACGGGGATCCTGCTCTTCCTGCTCTGGGATGTGCTCTCGCAGGCGTGGGAGCCGGTCGACGGTGCCCTGCACAAGCACGACATCGGCAGCGCGCTCGTGAACGGCGTGCTCATGGCGGTGTGCATCGGCGTCGGACTGCTCAGCCTCGTCTACGTCGACCGTCACCTGCGTCGTCGCGCGGTCGCCCAGGCATCCCCCATCGCCGCGGCCACCCACGGCGGTACGCCCATCAGCCCGCCCGGGTCAGCCGGGATCGCTCTGGCCGCGCCCCCCTCTACGGAGCACGCCGTCGGTGCCCGCCGCCTCGCCCTGACGATCGCGATCGGGATCGGTCTCCACAACTTCGCTGAAGGTCTTGCCATCGGCACCTCGGCCGCTCAAGGCCAACTCGCCTTCGCCGTCCTCCTGGTCATCGGCTTCGGCCTCCACAACGCGACAGAAGGGTTCGGCATCGTGGCGCCGCTCAGCGGGACGCGCCCGTCGTGGGGCTACCTCGCCCTGCTCGGCGTGATCGGCGGCGGACCGACCTTCGTCGGCACGATCGTCGGTCAGTCGTTCAGCAGCGACATCGTCTCGATCGGCTTCCTCGGCCTTGCCGCCGGATCGATCCTCTACGTCGTCATCGAACTTCTCGCCGTCGCCCGCCGAACAGGCATGAAGACCCTGGTCGCCTGGTGCATCTTCGGCGGCCTCCTCGCCGGCTTCCTCACCGACGCCATCGTCACCGCTGCGGGAGCCTGACGGCAACATTCGTCACGAATGTGCACTCCGCGGCGCTGTTAGGCAACATTCGTGACGAATGTGCACTCCGCGGCGCTGTTAGGCAACATTCGTCACGAATGTGCACTCCGCGGCGCTGTTAGGCAACATTCGTCACGAATGTGCACTCCCCCTCCCTGCCAGGCAACATTCGTCACGAATGTGCACTCCCCCTCCCTGCCAGGCAACATTCGTCACGAATGTGCACTCCAACACCCTGCCAGGCAACATTCGTCACGAATGTGCACTCCAACGCCCTCCGAGGCAACATTCGTCACGAATGTGCACTCCAACAGGGGCGGAGCACAAGCGGCTGCATCGTTCTGGAGCTCAACAACGCGCGACAGCGACCGATGGTGGAGATGGGGGGAATCGAACCCCCGTCCACTGCTGTGGTCATGTGCCTTCTACGGGCGTAGCCAGTGCATTCGCTTTCTCGGCCCCGGAATTTGTCGCTGGCATCTACTCCGACGGGCCCAGTATCAGTGGAAGTCCCTCTGCGCCCTGATGCTCAACGCAGAAGCAAGTCCCCTAGCTGACGCCAGGATCCGGGTAGGGAACGATTCCCGGACTGACGGTCTCTCAAATGGCGGAGGTGAACTTACGCCGCGAGGGCGAAGTCGGCCTTGGCCGAGACAGTGCTGTTGTTATTGGCACTTATTTTTTTGCATGGATCGTTAACGAGATAACCATGCGTCCTCGACCCGCTTCTCACAATCTCGCAGACAATGTCGAAACCGATCATCCCCATGAGCGGCCGTGAGGCCGGGTCGCTGTCGCGCGCTGTTGAGTTGTCCAGATACGGATCCCGCCACGAGGCGGCGAGCTTCTCATCTTACAACACCGCCGAGCGGACCTTTATGTCACGATCGAGGAACGGCTGAGAGGATCATCACCGTCCCGGGCACGCGCGCTCACAACACAGCAGCCCCTCTCGCTCACGAGCGAGTTTGCGTGATCTGGTCGCTGACCGAGGCGCGGTGGCAGACTTCGCCGCGAGCTGACGGCACGCCAGCCGTCGAACGAACGAGCCGGCTAGGACCCCGGCGTTGCGGGCGATCCGGGCGTCGAGGGCGGCCGGGTCGGGAACGCGGCGAGTTTCAGGATGCGCGAAGCGGTCACCGAGCCGTCGGCGCCCTTCCCGATGACGATGACCTCGTCGCCCTGCGCGAAGTCGGACTTCGAGGCCGATTGGCCGGGCGTGCCGAAGATCGTCGAGGACGAGACCGTCACCTCCACGGATCCTCCGTTCTGCCGGTCGATGGTCCAGGTGTCACCCGAGATGGATGCGATGGTGCCGCGCAGCAGGACGCGTCCCTGCTGGGTCCCGCCGCCGTTCTGGCCGCCGCCTCCGCCGCCGCCTCCGCCGTTGCCATTGCCCTTCCCGGGCTGCCCGGGCATGGGCGCCCCGCCGTGTCCGGGCGGGAGGATGTGCGAGATGGTCCGCTCTCCGACGTGCGCGACGACGCTGGCCACGGCGAAGGCGCCGGCCGTCACGATCCCGAGGACGACGACGATCGAGAGGACGAGTGTGGAGATGGCGAAAGCGAGCCCGTGCCGCTTGTAGAACGGCTCGCCCGGCACGGGCCGGTAGCCCCCGGGCCCGTACGGCCCAGGACCGCCGGGCGCCGCGCCGTAGGACGCCGAGCCGCCCGGCGCCGAGCCGCCCGGCGCCGCGCCGTACTGCGCAGTGCCATGCGGCCCCGCGCCGTCCGGCGCCCCAGCATACGGCCCCGGTGGCGTTCGGCCGGGCTCCGACGGAAGCGGTTCAGTGGGCTGGGTGTCGCTCATCCTCTTATGGAACCGCCGGGACCCTTGTCCCGGCTGGGAGGTCGTTATGCGTCCCGTGAGAATGCAGACCCATCAGGCCGGTGCTACGAGCACCGATCGCAACCGGACGAGCTCGAACTCGTCGAGTCCGGCGTTGAGCAGATAGGCCCGGACGCTGCCCGCGCGCCGCTCGATCCGGTCGATGGTCGTCTCCAGCGCCTCCCTCGGGCTCCCACCCAGGATGACGCGGAGATCCGGCGTCACCTGGACCCCGTAGCCCCGGACGAGCGCGAGCATCCCCTCGATCCAGGGGCCGGCCAGGTTCTCTTCACTGAGCTCGTAGTCGGCGAGAACGGTCTCGCGGTCGACGCCGACGGCCAGCAGAGCCAGCGCGACGACGATGCCCGTGCGATCCTTGCCCGCCGTGCAGTGCACGACGACGGGTACGTCGCCGGTGTCGGCGATCTGCCGCAGCGCCCGGACGACCACCTCGGTGTGCTGGAAGACGATCTTCTCGTAGAGGTCGACGATGGTCGACCCGATGCTCGACGCGGACGCGCCGGAGCCCTCGAAGACGGGAAGCCGCAGCACGTCCACATCCAGCCCATCCAGGTCATCCGGCAGCGCCTCGACCTCGAAGTCGTCGCGGAGGTCGATGACGATGCGGATCCCCAGCTCGCGCAACCCCTGGCGACCTTCCTGACCGAGCCGTCCGAGGGCGTCCGCCCGGAACAGCTTGCCCGGGCGAGTCACGCCGCCGTCGACCGGATACCCGCCGACATCCCGGAAGTTGTAGGTACCGGCGATCGGGATGCGCTGAGCGGTCGAATCCATGCGGCTAGTCTGTCACTCCCGCGCCATGGCACTTCGACTCGGGCTGACTCTCCACGAAGCTGCCGTCGCCCGAGAGCGGTGGATGCTCTCGGGCCCTGTTATTATTACACTCCACACACCGATGTGTGTTTCAATTCAGTGTTGCAGCACAATTGCCGGTGTTCCTGCGAGAAGGGGTGTTCGATGGCAGGGTTGGTTTACGATCCGAGCGATTCGCGCCGTGTGATGGATGCGTTGTCAGCGAATCTTGCCGCGGCGCGTTCGAGGCTGGATGCGACAAGGCAGGCGTGTGCCCGGCTTGGAGTTGCCGTCGCTCCCGGCGGACAGCTGTCTGGGAAGGCGTACACAGCCGTCGGGGCGTTGTTCTCGCAGGGGATCTCTCCGCGGCTCACGGCGGAGATCGGCAAGCTCGACGCGATCCAGGCGGATCTTGACCGGTACGCGTATGCGGATGCGAAGGTGGCTCCGTTGGGTGTGTTGAAGGAGGACGAGCTGAACATTCAGCTAACCGCCTCGCGCATCCAACGGGACGCGACCCAGCGGATGATCGACTTCAACCGGTCGGCGGCCGCGGGGATGGCCGCAATCCCCGGGGTCAGCGATGCCCTGCACGAGGTCAACCGCCGGTTGGACCTGGTCCTGGATCAGCTCGAGCGCGATGTGAACGACCTGGAGGGCCGGGTCCGGGCGTTGCAGATGTTCGAGTCGGACACCCGTGGACTGTTCAAGCAGCAGACCCGCACCGCAGCACCATCGACCGCGAGACCCGCCGACTCGAAGACGAAGCGTTCGAGTGAGGAGCTTCTCAAGGAGCTCACGATGCAATTCCTGCGCGGAGCCACTCCCGCCGAATGGATCGCGTGGGCGAAGAAGCAGGGCTACAGCCCGCAGGATGTGGTCGACCTGCTCAAACGGATGACCCCCCAAGAGCGGGACCGATTCTCAGACCTCCTGTCCGCGATGGGAACCGACCGGTACGGGCTCGCCTCCTGGCTGTTCAGCGGCGCAAAGCGCGGCGACGTGGACTGGCTGCACAACAACTTCCCCCAACTCGAACCCGGACTCCTCAACGGGACCGACTGGAAGAAGTGGTCCGGAATAGATCTCACCGGCAGGTACTCCCCCGAAGACATCAACCAAGGAGACGTGAACGACTGCTGGTGGCTCGGCACCCTCGCCGCCTACGCGAACACGCCGGAAGGTCAGAAATGGTTGAAGGACCACATCCACGCCAACCCCAACGGCACCTACACCGTCACCCTCTACATCGACGGCAAGCCCGTCAAAGTCACCGTCACCGACTACTTCCCCGAGGGTGACAATGGGGCGGCCGGAAACGGGGTTTGGAATGGTTTGGGAAAGAAGGATCCGAACTGGGCGTCGATCTTCGAGAAGGCCCGCGCAGCATTGCCGGATGCGGGCTCGTACGACAACCTCACAGGTGGCTGGTCGGTCGTGAACGAGAACTTCGGGTCCGGCGGCGCGATGGCCACCCTGACCGGGGACCGGGCACGTTGGGTCACACCACGTGACCCGTTCACCGACTGGCTCTTTCCCGGCTACCAACTCCCCGACCTGCGGAAGGATCTGACCGATGGCCGGCCGGTCACCGTCACCACCTACATCAGCGATCGCGACGACATGGTCGACTGGCACCAATACACCATCACCAACGTCAGCGCGGACGGCACCATCACCCTTCGCAACCCCTGGGGACACGACGCTGACTACAGTGGCGCCTTTAAGCCGGAGTACCTGCACCTGACCTTCGACGAATTGTCCCATGCCGGCTTCTACATCAACATCGGAGCACCCATCCGATGACCAGTCACCCCTCAAGCTCACTGCGCCGGCGCGTGCTCACCATCACCGCAAGCGCGATCGCCGCGCTCATCGCGACCGCGATCATCATCAACGCCTTCCTCGTCCCACCACCCAAACCCGCCGGAACGAACAACGTCGTCACCGGAGACTTTGGACGGTCGGAGTATCCCAACGTTCCACCAGATGAACACTTCACCTCGTCCAAAGTCGTCAACGGATGTCGAGTCGGCGTGGGAACCCGAGGGTCGTGGAACTGGACCGCCGACTCGTTCCGACTCCGATTCCGTCTCACGTCGTGGATCGATCCGGCCGATGGTAGATACAAACCGATTACCGACGGCCACGATACAAACTCCTGGGGCAGCCGCACGGTTTTCGACGTGATGGCGAAGGTGGGTCACAGCTACCGGTTCGGACCCGCCACCGTGAAAGTCCTCCAGGTCTGGGACTCGCCCATTCTCCAGTACCGGCGAGCGTACTTGAACGTCACCTTCGATGAATCCCACATCCACTGCCCACCAACGGATTACGGGCCCGGACCACCACAATGAATACCCGCCAACACGCGAATACCCCGGATGGCTGCAAAGGTTGAAGGACCACATCTGTGCCAACCCCATCGGCACCGTACACATCGCCGGCAAACCGCCCCAGGCAACCTCAGCGACTACTTCCAAGCAGCCGACCTGCGGCCGGATATGACAGCCGACCGCCACGTCACGTCACGACGTACATCAGTGGCCGCACAGACTTGATCGACTGACACCACTACGAGGGAAGACCGCTCGAGGTCGCAGCCGACACACTCGCCTCCCGGACGCGCTCCGCCTTCTCCCCCTCGAGGCGCGCCAGCAGTTCCCGCTTCATCACGTTGGCACGGGGAAGCCGGTACTCCCTCGGGCTCTCACTCCCCCAAGTGGCCGCGGGTGGACATCGCGCGCTGCGCCTCGCGCTGGTCCTGCCGCTCGCGTAGCGCCTGCCGCTTGTCGTACTCGCGCTTGCCCTTGGCGACAGCGATCTCGACCTTGGCGCGTCCCTCGTTGAAGTAGATCGAGAGCGGGACGATCGTGTACCCGCCCTGCTTCACCTTGTTCTCGATCTTGACGATCTGCGCCTTGTGCAACAGCAGCTTCCGCTTGCGCCGCGGGGCGTGGTTGTTCCAGGTGCCGTCGGCGTACTCGGGAATGTGGACGGCATCCAGCCACGCCTCACCGCCGTCGACGAACGCGTAGCCGTCCACCAGCGAAGCCCTGCCGAGCCGCAGGGACTTCACTTCGGTCCCGGTGAGCACCAGGCCCGCTTCGTAGGTGTCCTCGATCGTGTAGTCGTGGCGCGCTCGGCGATTGGTGGCCACGACCTTCTGACCACGTTCCTTCGGCACAGCTCACTCCTGACGTCGGCACTGGACCTGCACTCCGGCGGGTTCGCCGGGCAGCAGACCAGTCTATCCGCTGTCGGATCTCTTCGGGGTCAGACCTTCAGATAGCGTTTGATCGCGAAGTTCGCCGACGCAGCCGCGAGCACCACCCCGACCACGATCACGAGCGGGATCACCAGCCAGGCTTGTTCCATCCCGACGAAGTTGATGGACTTCATGCGCGGGCCCAGATAGTCGTGCACGAAGAAGCGCACGCCGAGCGCGATCACCGTCGACGCGAGGATCGACCCGACGAGCGCCGCGATCACGCCCTCGATGATGAACGGCGTCTGGATGAAGCGGTTGGACGCTCCCACCAGGCGCATGATCCCGATCTCCCGTCTTCGCGAGAAAGCCGAGAGCCGGATGGTGGTGGCGATGAGGAGCACCGCCGCGATCAGCATCACCACCGCTATGCCGATCGCCGTCAGACTGGCGGCGTTCAGGATGTTGAAGATCTGGTCCAGGTAGCTGCGCTGATCCACCACGCTCTGCACACCCGGGGTGCCGGAGAGTGTCTCGGTGAGGACGGCCGACTGATTCGGGTTCTTGAGGTTCACCCAGAAGGTCTGCGAGATCATCTCCGGCGTGACGAAGTCCGCGATCTGGCTCCCCTTGAACTCCTGCTTGAACTGCTCGTAGGCCTGCTGGTGGTCCTGGAAGTAGAACTTTTTGATGTACGGCGAGAGCTCCGGCGACTGCAGCTGCTTCTTCACCGCCTCGATGGATTGGGTGGTCGCCGCACCGCCCGGGCAGTTGTCGGTCTCGGTGCACATGTACACGACGACCTGAGCCCGGTCGTACCAGTACGTCTTCATCTGGCCGATCTGCATCTGCAGGAGGGCGGCGGTACCGACGAAGGTCAGCGAGATGAACGTGACGAGGACGACCGAGATGACCATCGACAGGTTGCGGCGGAGGCCGTTTCCGACCTCGGACCAGATGAGCCCGAACCTCATTTCGTCGGCCCCACATTCTGGTCGTCATCGCGCTCGGAGCCCTCGCGGAGGCCGCGCAGGTCGAGGTTGGCGGTGAAGTTGAGGTGCTCCGGCAGTTCCTCCGACGCAGGTGCCGGAGGGACGGGCGCGGTCGCGAACTGCACGGGCGCGGGAGCCTGCTGGGGAGCGGGAGCCTGCTGCGGTACGGCTACCGGCGCTGCCGGCGTGGAGGTGGGCGAGTGCGGGCGCGACATCGGCGCCTGCGCGGGCGCGACCGGCGCCGCCGGGGCTGGGGCTGCGGGCATCGCCGCAGCGTAGGCGGGAGTCGCCGCCGAGACCGGCTCATCCCGTTCGAGCGGCTGAGCGATCGGGACGGCGGCGGTGAAGCCGTAGCCTCCGTGGCGCTCGTCCCGGACGATCTGGCCGCCGACGAGCTCGATCACGCGGCGCTTCATCTGATCGACGATGCCGGCTTCGTGCGTGGCCATCAGAACCGTGGTGCCACCCGCGTTGATGCGCTCCAGCACCGCCATGATGCCGGCGCTCGTCGCGGGGTCGAGGTTTCCGGTCGGCTCGTCGGCGAGGAGGACCTGCGGCTTGTTCACGACCGCTCGTGCGATCGCGACGCGCTGCTGCTCACCGCCGGAGAGCTCGTGCGGGAGGCGCTGGGCCTTGCCGTCGAGCCCGACCATCTTCAGCACATCCGGGACCGCTTCCTGGATGAAGCCGCGGGACTTGCCGATCACCTGCAGGGTGAACGCGACGTTCTGGAACACGGTCTTGTTCGGCAGCAGGCGGAAGTCCTGGAAGACGACGCCGATGTTGCGGCGGAAGTACGGCACCTTGCGCGACGAGATCGTGCCCAGGTCCTGCCCGAGCACGTGGATCGTGCCCTTGGTCGGCTTCTCCTCTTTGAGGATGAGCCGCAGGCAGCTGGACTTGCCGGAACCCGAGGCGCCGACGAGAAAGACGAACTCTCCGCGCAGCACTTCGAGGTTGATGCCGTTCAGTGCCGGGCGCGCTGTGCCCGGATACTGCTTGGATACGTGTTCGAACCGGATCATGACCCCTTGAGACTATGCAGTCCCAGGCCGATCCGCAGCAACGACATGCCCGTTGCGGTCAAGCTGACAGTCAGCCGGATGCGGGGTGCGCGTGATCCGCATCCGGGCTATGAGCCGCCCGGTGCGGCGAGGGTCGTCCTACGCGTTGGCCTCGGCCTTGTTGCCCGCCCGCCAGCGGATCCCTGCGGCGATGAAGCCGTCGAGGTCGCCGTCGAACACCGCGCTCGGGTTGCCGGACTCGAAACTCGTGCGCAGATCCTTCACGAGCTGCTGCCCGTACAGGAAGTAGGAGCGCATCTGGTCGCCCCAGCTCGCCGTGATCGTCCCGGCGAGCTCCTTCTTCTTGGCAGCCTCCTCCTCTTTCTGGAGCAGCAGGAGCCGGGTCTGGAGGACGCGCATGGCCGCGGCGCGGTTCTGGATCTGGGACTTCTCGTTCTGCATGGAGACCACGAGCCCGGTCGGAAGGTGCGTGATCCGCACAGCCGAATCGGTCGTGTTGACCGACTGACCGCCGGGGCCGGAGGAACGGAAGACGTCGACACGGATGTCCCCCTCCGGAACGTCGACCTCGGTCGCCTCCTCCATCAGCGGGATGACCTCGACGGCGGCGAACGACGTCTGGCGCTTGTCCGCCGAGCCGAACGGGCTGATGCGGGCCAGGCGGTGCGTTCCGGCCTCGACGGAGAGCGTCCCGAAGGCATAGGGCGCATCCACCTCGAAGGTGGCGGACTTGATGCCGGCGCCCTCCGCGTAGGACGTGTCCATCACCTTCACCGGGTACTTGTGCCGCTCCGCCCAGCGCAGGTACATGCGCAGCAGCATCTCGGCGAAGTCGGTGGCGTCGTCGCCGCCGGCGCCCGAGCGGATGGTGACGATGGCTGCTCGCTCGTCGTACTCGCCGCTGAGCAGCGTCTGCACCTCGAGCTCGCCGAGGGCGCTCTGGAGGGACGCGAGCTCGGCGCGCGCTTCGGCGGCCGACTCCTCGTCCTCGGCCTCGTTGGCCAGCTCGACCAGCACCTCCAGGTCGTCCAGTCGCCGCTGGATGGCGGTGATGCGCGCCAGCTCGGACTGGCGGTGACTCAGGGCGCTCGTCACCTTCTGGGCGTTGACGGTGTCGTCCCAGAGATCCGGCGCGCCGGCCTTCTCGCTGAGATCCGCGATCTCGGCGCGCAGCCGGTCGACGCCGACCACCGCCGTGATATCGGCGAAGGTGGAACGGAGGTCGGCGATCTGAGAGGAGAGGTCGAGTTCGATCATGTCGCGCTCCAGCCTACCGGCCCGTGCCGAGCGGGCGGACGGGGGCGCCGCGACAAAGTTGTACGGTGTTAACGAGATGACTTCCGACGAGCGCCCCTTCAGTTTCCGCTCGGTCGCCCTCGCCGCCTTCCTCCCCACGCTCCTCTTCTCCATCGGGGAGGGCGCGATCATCCCGATCATCCCCGTCGCCGCCGGCAACCTCGGTGCCGGCCTTGCGATGGCCGGCTTCATCGCCTCGATGGTGATGCTGGGCGAGCTGGTCGGCGACATCCCGAGTGGATGGATCGTGTCACGCGTCGGCGAACGCACCTCGATGATCGGTGCGGCGGTCATCGCGATCGGGGGCGTCGTGATCTGCCTCCTCGCTCCCAACTACTGGGTGCTGATGGGCGGGATCTTCGTGGTCGGCATCGCGACGGCCGTCTTCGCACTCGCCCGCCACGCGTTCATGACCTCCTACGTCCCGGCCCGCTACCGGGCGCGGGCGCTGTCGACGCTCGGCGGGATCTTCCGCGGCGGCTGGTTCATCGGGCCGCTGATCGCCTCCGCGGTGATCGCGGGGACCGGATCCACCCAGTCGGTGTTCTGGATCTTCATCGTCAGCTGCCTCGGCTCCGTGATCGTGCTGCTCGCCCTGCCCGACCCCGAGAAGATGTTCGGCCCCTCGCCGCTGGTCACCGACGAGACCGGCGCGCAGGTGACGGCCGGCGAAGAGGACGCGGAAGAGCGCACTCACGGTCTCTTCCGCACGATCTGGTCCTTCCGCGAGGTCCTGATGCGGATGGGCGCGGGCGTCTCGCTGGTCGCCGCCGTACGCTCGGCGCGCACGGTGCTCATGCCGCTGTGGGCCGTCTCCATCGGCCTGAGCGAGTCCAACACGGCACTGATCATCGGCATCGCCGGCGCGGTGGACTTCGCCCTCTTCTATGCGAGCGGCCAGATCATGGACCGGTTCGGCCGCATGTGGAGTGCCATCCCCTCCATGATCGGCCTGGGCCTCGGCTTCGTGGTACTCGCCTTCTCGCACGACGTGGATGCGCGCATCGCCTGGTACATCGGCGTATCGCTGTTCCTCTCGGTCGCCAACGGCATCGGCTCCGGCATCGTGATGACCCTCGGGGCGGATCTGGCCCCGAAGGACCGCCCGGCGCCCTTCCTCGGCGCGTGGCGGTTCTCCGCCGACGCCGGGCAAGCGGCCGCTCCGCTGTTCGTGTCGCTGCTCACGGCCCTGGTGTCCCTCTCGTTCGCGAGCGGGGCCATGGGCCTGCTCGGACTCGCCGGCGCGGCGATGCTGGCCCGCTACATCCCGCGCTACGTGCCCCGCAGGCCCCGCCCGGCCTGAGCGAGGAATACCCTCGGACCGGCGGCGCTTGCTTCCATGCAGACGCATGAATCGAGGATGAGATGACCGGGACGATCGAGCTGGGGATGGACACGTTCGGCGACGTGACGCTGGGTGCGGACGGAAAGCCGCTTCCGCAGGCGCAGGTGCTGCGCAACGTGGTGGCCGAAGGGGTGCTGGCCGACCGGGTGGGCCTCGACTTCTTCGGCGTGGGCGAGCACCACCGCACGGACTTCGCCGTGTCCGCGCCCGAGGTCGTCCTGGCGGCGATCGCCG
Organism: Leifsonia sp. CL147; assembly: GCF_900114565.1. Classification (GTDB taxonomy): domain Bacteria; phylum Actinomycetota; class Actinomycetes; order Actinomycetales; family Microbacteriaceae; genus Leifsonia. Next base: position 240,503 of record NZ_FOTM01000003.1, on the reverse strand, counting down.
GGCAGACGGAGCGCATCCACCTCGGCTCGGCGGTGACCGTGCTCAGCTCGGACGATCCCGTTCGCGTCTTCCAGCGGTTCGCCACCCTCGATGGCGTCTCGGGCGGCCGCGCGGAGGTCATCCTCGGGCGCGGATCCTTCATCGAGTCCTTCCCGCTGTTCGGGTTCGACCTCGCCCAGTACGAGGAGCTCTTCGAGGAGAAGCTGAACCTGTTCGCCGAGGTGCGCAAGCAGGAGCCGGTGACCTGGACAGGCGAATTGCGGCCACCGCTCACCGGGCAGCCGGTCTATCCGCACCTCGAGCACGGCCTCCTGAAGACGTGGATCGGGGTCGGCGGAAGCCCCGAGTCGGTCGTCCGCGCCGCGCACTACGGCTTCTCGCTCATGCTCGCCATCATCGGCGGCGGTCCGATGCGGTTCGAACCCCTGGCCCAGCTCTACCGGAACGCTCTCGAGCAGTTCGGACAGGAGACGACGCTGCCGATCGGCATCCACTCCCCCGGCTTCGTCGCCGAGACGGACCAGGAGGCCAAGGACACGCTCTGGCCGCATTACGAGGTGATGAGCAACCGGATCGGGCGCGAGCGCGGCTGGCCGCCCGCATCCCGCGCGCGCTTCGAGCACGAGGCCGGGCCGGACGGCGCACTGGTCGTGGGCTCGCCGGAGACGGTCGCTCAGAAGATCGCGTACGCGGCGGACGGCCTCGGCGCTTCGCGCTTCGACCTCAAGATGAGCAACGGCACCCTCCCTCACGAGGACCTGATGCGCTCGATCGAGCTGTACGGCACGGAGGTCGCCCCGCGCGTCCGCGAACTGATGGGATGAGCTAGGGTCGTAGCCGCGCACAGCTCAGAGCGCAGCGCGGGAGTGGTGAAACTGGCAGACACGCAGGATTTAGGTTCCTGTGCTTCACAGCGTGAGGGTTCGAGTCCCTTCTCCCGCACTCACGATTCGTGACGAATGTCGCGTTTCGCCGCGGGTAAGTGCACATTCGTGACGAAT
>NZ_FOTM01000003.1:94673-239427 GCF_900114565.1 Leifsonia sp. CL147 | reverse complement strand
ATTCGTGACGAATGTCGCGTTTCGCCGCGGGTAAGTGCACATTCGTGACGAATGTCGATTGGGGGGATCGGCGGCGTAGGCCTGCGGGATGATCTTTTGCTCGCAGGGGCGATTCGCACGCTTCGTGCAGGTTCGCTCATCCTGCCGACGCTAAACTCGGGCACAGCTTTCCCACCGATCCTTCCTGGAGAACTGTGATCCATCACGCCGGCCTCATCCCGTGGCTCGACCCGAACACGATCATCCATTCGGCGGGTCCGTGGGCGCTGCTGGTGGTCTGCGGCATCGTGTTCGCCGAGACCGGGCTGCTGATCGGCTTCCTGTTCCCCGGCGACACTCTGCTGATCATCTCCGGGCTGCTCACGCACACGTCCACGGTGTTCGGCGTCGACATCTGGTGGGTGGCCCTCGCGATCGCCTTCGCCGCCTTCCTCGGCGGAGAAGTGGGTTACCTCATCGGCCACAAGGCCGGCCCGAGGGTCTTCGAACGTAAAGAGACCGGTCTGTTCTCGATGGAGAATGTGCGCCGCACCAATCACTTCTTCGAGCGCTTCGGCGCCCTCGCGGTCATCATCGCCCGGTTCGTCCCCATCGTGCGCACGTTCGCGCCGGTCGCAGCGGGCGTCGGCCACATGAACTACCGGAAGTACTCGCTCTACAACGCTCTCGGCGCGCTGCTGTGGGGTGCCGGGATGACGTACTTCGGCTTCCTCATCGGCTACATCCCACCGGTCGCCACCTTCGTCTCGAGCTACATCGACGTCATCCTGATCGGCGCGGTCGTGGTGACGCTCGTCCCGACGCTGTACCACTACATCCAGTCCACGCGGAAGGCGAAGCGGAACGCCGCAGCCGAGGCCGCCGCAGCCGAGGCCGCTTCGACCCAGGACGAGGCGGCAGCGCCCGTCACGGACGAGCCGGCGCCCTCCCGCCCGGAGGCCTGAGCCGCCGCTCCGGCTCCCGCCGGCTCCCGCTGCGGCTCCCGCTGGCCGCCGCTCCGGCTCCCGCCGGGCTCCGCCGGCTCACCCGGCTCCGCCGCGGCGACGCGTCAGCGGTGGAACTCGTCCTCGTGGGCGGCGTGCTCCGCCGGCTCGAGCTGGAACGTGGAGTGCTCCACGTCGAAGTGCTTCGCCAGACATCCGGAGAGCTCGTCCAGGAGGGTGCCGGTCCGTCCCTCGCGGAAGACCGCGGGCTCGCACACCACGTGCGCGCTGAACACGGGCGCTCCGGAGGTGATGGCCCAGACGTGTACGTCGTGCACGGCCACGACGCCGCGCGTGCCGAGGATGTGATCCCGGATTTCGGCCACATCCGTGTCCGCGGGAGCCGCCTCGCTCAGCACGCGCACGACATCCCGGAGCAGCACGAAGGCCCGCGGCACGATCAGCGCCGCGATCAGCAGCGAGGCGATCGCGTCCGCCGGGGCGAACCCGGTGAGCAGGATCACGACGGCGGCGACGATCACCGTGGCCGAACCGACGAGATCGCCGAACACCTCCAGGTATGCTCCGCGCATGTTGATCGAATGCTCCGCCGCCGGGCGCAGCAGCAGCAACGCGCCCAGGTTCGCCACCAGGCCGATCGAGGCGACGATCAGCATGGGGATGCTGTGCACCTCGGTCTCGCCTCCGACCAGCCGGCCGATCGCGCCGATCGTCACGACGACAGCGACGACGACGAGGATCAGGCCGTTGAGGAGCGCGCCGAAGACCTCCATGCGCCGGTAGCCGAACGTCTGCCTGTCCGTCGCCGGGCGGGCGGCGACGATCGTCGCGACCAGGGCGATCAGCAGCCCGGCCAGGTCGCTGAGCATGTGGCCGGCGTCCGCGAGGAGCGAGAGGGAGCCGCTCAGCCACGCGCCGAGGACCTCGACGACGAGGACCACCGCCACGATGCCGATAGCGATCAGCAGGCGATTGCGGTTGGCCGTGCGGCCGTGGTCGTGACTCATCTCAGCTTCAACGGTAGAGAGAAGTCGGCGCCCCCGCCAGGGGTGCCTGCCAGTTGGGAATGAGTGCCGTTCTCAGCTGAGTTCCCGCAGGGCGGGAACGATCGCGGCGAGGGCCCGCGCTCGGTGGCTCTCGGCGTTCTTCGCCTCGGGCGACAGCTCCGCCGCCGTGACATCGTGGCCCACCGGCAGGAAGATCGGGTCGTAGCCGTGCCCGTTCTCACCGCGCGGCTCGCGCGCGATGGCGCCCGGCCAGATTCCCTGCACGACGGTCGGCTCGCCTCCCGGGACGATCATCGCCAGCGTGGCGGTGAAGTGCGCCCCGCGCTCCGCGTCCGGGATGTCTGCGAGCTGGTCGAGGAGCAGTCGGAGGTTCGCGGCGGCGTCGCCGTGCGAGCCCGCCCAGCGGGCGGAGAAGATCCCTGGTGCGCCGCCCATCACATCCACGCAGATCCCGGAGTCGTCGGCGAGAGCCGGGAGGCCGGTGCGCTCGGCCGCGGCACGCGCCTTGAGGAGGGCGTTCTCCTCGAAGCTGATCCCGTCCTCCACGGGCTCCGGACCGTCGTACGCGACGATCTCGAGTCCGGGGATCTCGTGTCCCAGGATCTCCTGGAACTCCCGGGCCTTGTGCGGGTTGTGGGTGGCGAGGACGACGCGGACCACGGTCACGCCTCCGCGGCGGCCACCGGCGTCAGCGTCGCCGATTGGATGCGCGCGAGGTCCGTCGTGCCGGCGAGCGCCAGATCCAGCAGGGAGTCGAGCTCCCGCCGGTCGAACGGCGCGCCCTCGGCGGTGCCCTGGACCTCGACGAACAGGCCGCGACCCGTCACGACCACGTTCATGTCGGTCTCGGCACGCACATCCTCGACGTAGGCGAGGTCGAGCATCGGCGTCCCGTCGATGATGCCGACCGAGACGGCAGAGACCGAGTCGATCAGCGGCGTGGCCTTCTGCCCGATGAAGCGGTGCTCCCGGCCCCACTCGAGCGCCTCGGCCAGGGCGACGTAGGCGCCGGTGATCGCGGCCGTGCGCGTCCCTCCGTCGGCCTGCAGCACGTCGCAGTCGAGCACGATCGTGTTCTCGCCGAGCGCCTTCATGTCGACGATGGCACGCAGGCTCCGGCCGACCAGGCGGCTGATCTCGTGCGTGCGGCCGCCGACGCGTCCCTTCACGGACTCCCGGTCCATCCGCTCGTTGGTGGAGCGCGGCAGCATGGCGTACTCGGCCGTGACCCAGCCACGGCCCTTTCCGGCCATCCAGCGCGGGACGCCGTTGGTGAAGGAGGCCGTGCACAGCACGCGGGTGTTGCCGAAGGAGATCAGCGCCGACCCTTCGGCCTGGCGGCTCCAGCCCCGCTCGATGGTGACCGGCCGCAGCTGGTCCGGGGTGCGCCCGTCGGCGCGGGTGATGTCGGTCACGGGATCTCCTGGGTAGGGGTGGGGACGGTTCAGAGGGGAAGGTCGATGACGCCGGTGTGCACCAGGTCGACGCGGGAGACCTCCGGGCCGATGAAGCGGTGCGCAAGGCGGAGGAAGTGGCCGGCGTCCGAGCCGGTGGCCTCGTAGCGGATGGCGGGAGGCAGCGGCGAGCGCCGCTCCAGCCCCTGGCCGACGAGCGTGCGGTAGACGTCCTTCGCGGTCTCGGTGTCGCTGGAGACCAGGGAGACGCCCTCGCCCATCACGTACGAGATCGCGCCCTTCAGGAACGGGTAGTGCGTGCAGCCGAGGACCAGCGTGTCGATGTCCGCGTCGCGCAGCGGCCGGAGGTACTCGGCGGTGACACGCAGCACCTCCTCGCCGCTAGTGACCCCGGACTCGACGAACTCGACGAAGCGCGGGCACGCCTGGGTGAAGAGCTGCAGCGTGGGAGCCGCGGCGAAGGCGTCCTCGTAGGCACAGGATGCGATGGTGCCCGCGGTCCCGATCACGCCGACGCGGCCGGTGCGGGTGGCGGCCACAGCGCGGCGCACGGCCGGCTGGATGACCTCGATGACGGGCACCTCGTACCGTTCGCGCGCATCCCTCAGCATGGCGGAGGAGGCGGTGTTGCAGGCGATCACCAGCAGTTTGACGCCCTGCTCGACCAGGAAGTCGAGCACCTCGAGCGAGTAGCGCCGGACGTCGGCGATCGACTTCGGCCCGTAGGGCGAGTGGGCGGTGTCGCCGACGTAGAGCAGCGACTCGTTGGGCAACTGGTCGCGGATCGCGCGGGCGACGGTGAGCCCGCCGACACCCGAGTCGAAGATCCCAATCGGCGCATCCGTCACAGCAGACCAGCCTACCCGCCGCTGCCCGGGGCCGGCGCGATCCGCCGGTGGGTAGGCTGGGCCGCGTGATCGAGAGAGCCGCCTCCTCCGCGTTCCTGACCGACCGCTACGAGCTGACGATGCTCGACGCAGCGCTCCTTGCCGGCACACACGACCGCGAGTGCGTGTTCGAGGCCTTCACCCGGCACCTCCCGGCCGGCCGGCGCTATGGGGTGCTCGCGGGCACGGGCCGGCTCCTGGAGCTCATCGAGCAGTTCCGGTTCGAGGAGGCGGAGCTGCGGTTCCTGCGCGAGAACCACGTCGTGCGGGACGAGACCATCGACTGGCTCGCCGACTACCGCTTCTCGGGGACCATCCGCGGATATCGCGAAGGGGAGCTGTTCTTCCCCGGGTCGCCGTTCCTCGTCGTCGATGCTCCCTTCGCCGAGGGGGTGCTCCTGGAGACCCTGCTGCTGAGCGTGTTCAACTACGACTCCGCAGTCGCCTCCGCAGCCGCGCGCATGGTGTCGGCGGCGGGCGGGCGTCCTCTGGCCGAGATGGGCTCCCGTCGCGCGAACGAGCGCTCCGCGGTCGCCGCAGCGCGCGCGGCCTTCATCGCCGGGTTCTCCGCCACCTCCAATCTGGAGGCGGGCCGCACCTGGGGCGTTCCGACGATGGGCACCGCGGCGCACGCGTTCACACTGCTGCACGACAGCGAAGAGGCCGCGTTCCGGGCCCAAGTGGATGCGTTCGGCCCCGGCACGACGCTGCTGGTCGACACCTTCGACGTCGAGAAGGCGATCGAGACGGCCGTCCGCGTGGCGGGTCCCGAGCTGGGGGCGGTGCGCCTGGACTCGGGCGACCTCCCGAAGCTCGTGAAGCAGGTGCGCGACCAGCTCGACTCCCTCGGCGCCACGAAGACGCGCATCACCGTCACCAACGATCTGGACGAGTTCACCATCGCGGCACTCGCCGCCTCGCCCGTCGACTCGTACGGGGTGGGGACCTCGGTCGTCACCGGCTCCGGCTACCCCGCATCGGGGATGGTCTACAAGCTCGTGGCGCATCGCCCCAACGGGACCGAAGGCGAGTGGATCTCGGTCGCGAAGAAGTCGGACGGCAAGGCCGGCGTCGGGGGGCGGAAGCATCCGGTGCGTCGTCTGGACGGGTCGGGGACGGCGGTCGCCGAGGTGGTCCACATCGTCGAGAGGGGCGAGACGCCGGATGACACGGGCCGCGACCTCCTGGTCCCCCTCATCACCGACGGGGAGGTGCACCGTGAGCACCTCGGCGCCGACGGGACGCGCCGGGCGCGTGAACACCGGGAGCTCGCGATGGGCGAACTGCCCGATGAGGCGTTCCGGCTCGGCCGGGGCGATCCGGTACTGCCCACGATCTTCGAGTGATCGCGGTCACCCGTCCGGGCGCTGACCGGCGCCCGGCGCGGGCGCGGAAGCCCTCAGTCTCCCTGCAGTCCCTCGTAGATCTCGCGGCAAGTGGGGCAGACCGGGAACCGCTGGGGGTCGCGGTTCGGCGTCCACATCTTGCCGCACAGCGCCTTCACCGGCTTGCCGGTGACCGCGGACTCGAGGATCTGCTCCTTCTTCACATAGTGCGAGAACCGCTCGTGATCGCCGGGCTCCTCGTTCTGGAGGAGCTCCTGGAGCTCGCGTTCGAGCGTGATCGCACCGCCGCCGGAGGGTTCGCCGCCCGGCTCGGAGATGCTCGCGTCGTTCATGCCTCCAGTGTAGACACGTGGCTGGGAGCGCACATTTGTGACGAATGTCGCGCTCAGCGAGTTCGGAGTGCACATTCGTGACGAATGTCGCGTTCAGCGAGGGCGGAGTGCACATTCGTGACGAATCTCGCGCTCAGCGAGCTCGGAGCGCACATTCGTGACGAATGTCGCGTTCAGCGAGCTGGGAGCGAGCATTCGTGACGAATGTCGCGTTCAGCGAGCGCGGAGTGCACATTCGTGACGAATGTCGCGCTCAGCGAGGGCGGAGTGCACATTCGTGACGAATGTCGCGCTCAGCGAGCTCGGAGTGCACATTCGTGACGAATCTCGCGGCGGGGCGGGGGGCGGGGGCGGGGGCGGAGGGCGGAGGGCGGCGGCTCCCCGCTCAGTCGTTGCGGTTGGCGAACGCCATCAGCTCCGGCCCGCGGCGGTCGAAGAGGCGACCGCCCAGCCACAGTCCGACGAACAGCGTCCCGAAGCCGATGATCACCGCGGCGACCGGAGCGATGGCGAGCCAGAACTCGTCGACGGTGATCCCGAGCACGAGGAGGACCAGCACCGGCGCGGCGAGGATCAGGATGGCGAAGAAGCTCAGAGACTGCGCCAGCGCCGCGGAGGCACCGGAGGTCTGCGGCTGCGTGAAGGCGCTGTCGCCCGGTTTGGTCGCCGGGTACGGGAAGAGCGCGGACGAGATGCTCGAGAGCCCGAGACCGATCACCAGGATGGCTCCGCTGAGGGCCGCCACGGACGGCAGGACCGCCCAGTCGCCGTACGCGATGGTCGTCGCGATCGAGCCGATCACCAACACCGGGATTCCGACCAGGACCGGCGGGAACATCCGCCCGGCCCGGTCCGCGATGCCGCGAGCGCCGGACACGAGATGCAGCCAGATGGCGGTGTTGTCGTAGGCGACATCGTTGTGGATGCTCCAGCCGAGGAACAGGCACACCAACGGCAACGGCACGAGCGCGATGTAGTGCGCTGGCAGGCCGGCGAGCGTCAGGGCGACGACGACGAAGACCGGGATCACGGGGACGGGTACCAGAGAGACCCAGTACCGGCCGTCCCTCCCCCAGTACGTCATCGACCGTGCGGCGACGGCCGCCGTTGGTCCACCCGGCAGACGGTCGAACCAGCCGAGGCCGTGGTACGCCTTGGAGCGGGCTTCCCGCTCCGGCGACGCGACGATGTGGCCGACCAGTCCGATCCAGACGAGCCAGAGGACGCCGAGGGCCGCCAGTGCGATGAGCAGCTGAAGCAGCGCCGTTCCCCATTCCCCCTGGGCGGCGGCGCCGGGTGCGGACCAGGCAGCGCCGAGCGGCGTCCACTGAAGCCACCCGGCGAACGCATCGAGCGTTCCCAGGCCGTCGCGGCCCCAGTCCACGGTCCCCAGCAGAATGATCACCGGCGCGATGACGACGAGCACGAGGATGCCGATCACGCTGCCGGCCTCGCGCGGGCGGCGCGTCGCCAGGAACGCGTGGGCGATGGCCGTCGCGACGCGCGAAGCGAGGACGCAGGTGAGCACGGCCACCGCGGCGGAGACGACGGCGAGGAGAACCGTGCCGGGATTCTGTGACCACGTGATCACCGTCGCGGCGCTGCAGACGATGAGCACGAGCGACGGCACGCCGATGAGCCCGGCTAGCAGCAGTCCGGTGGCGAGGCTCCGGTTCGGGATGCCGAACAGGGCGAACTCGCGGGGGTCCAGCGTGTCGTCGACTCCGAAGAGCAGGGGAAGCAGCGCGAACGCCGCAACGACCACCGAGCCGATGACGACGAGCACCGTGTGGGTGCCGGCGAGGTCGGAGACGACGCGGGCGGCGACGAGCGAGCCGACCACGAGGACGGTGACGGTTCCTCCGTAGAGCAGCCCGAGCACCAGGCCGAAGACCTGCCAGGGGCCGCGCCGGAAGGCGTTGCCCATGATCCGCAGCTTCAGTCCGAGAAACTGTGCAACCACTCCATGCCTTCCGCTGCCTTGCGACCGCCGGCGAGATCGACGAAGCGCTCTTCGAGCGTCTGTTCGCCCCGGACCTCGTCGATGGTTCCGGAGGCGAGCACCTGTCCGCGCACGATGATGGCGACGCTGTCGCAGACGCGCTGGATCATGTCCATTCCGTGGCTGGAGACGACGACCGTCCCGCCGGCAGCGGTGTAGCGCTGCAGGATGTCGATGATGTTCGCGGCCGAGACCGGGTCGACGGACTCGAACGGCTCGTCGAGCACGAGAACGCGCGGCGAGTGGATCATCGCTGCCGCGAGCGCGATCTTCTTCGTCATACCGGCGGAGTAGTCGGCGACCAGGCGGTCCAGAGCGTCTTCGATGCCGAACGCCGCGGCGAGGTCGGTCGTGCGGGCGCGCACCGTCTTCGCACTGAGGCCGCGCAGCGTCCCCGCGTAGCGCAGGAACTGCGCGCCCGTGAGCCGGTCGAACAGCCGGAGCTTGTCCGGCAGCACACCGACGATGTGCTTGGCGCGCACCGGCTCCGTCCACACGTCGACTCCGTGGACGACGACGCGGCCGGCGTCGGGCCGGAGCAGGCCGGTGACGATGGACAGGGTCGTGGTCTTGCCGGCGCCGTTCGGCCCGACGATGCCGTAGAACGAGCCTTCGGCGATGTCGAGCGTCACGCCGTCGACCGCCACTATGTCGCCGTACCGCTTGTGCACTCCGTGGATGGCGAGCACCGTCGGGCGGGCGGCGAGCGGCTTCGCGGGCGCCTCCACGGCGACCGCCGGTGCCTGTTGCGGCTGTGCCTGAGGGCTCGGCGCCTTGGTGCGCGCAGTCGTCCGAGGCTTCGCGGCGGTGGTCCGCGTGCGCGGCGCGCGGGTGCTCGTCCCGGCCGCGGCGGCGGCCGTCTTGGCGGGCGCGCGCTGAGCGGTGCTCCGCGGAGCGGCGCCGCGATCGGCCGTGCTCTCCGCGGCCGGCGTGTCGGCGGATTCCGCCATGTTCTCCCCCCTCTGTGAGTCCTCCACGGCTCGCTCCGCTTCCTGGGTCCGCTCGGCGGACTCGGTGCTGGGCGGACGTGCGTGGTCGAAACTCACACCCGCTAACGTACCAACACACGCCTGCGTGCGAACCCCCCGGTCCGGTGTGGTGCGGTGCGTTACGCCTCGGAATGTCCTGTGAGGAACATAACGACCCAACAACGACCGACGTCAACCCCTGCCCCCAGGCAGGGGGCACCGGTACTCTGGCTGAGGCATGAAGGCGTGTCTGCACGCGTAAGCGCGGATGAATCCTGGGTGAACCTCCTGGGATCAGGCCGGCGGCGACCGACAGGGAGCCACTGATCTGGTTCGCGTCTGACCAAGGAGATGATTGTGACGACCCAGGTAGTGATTCTCGCGGCCGGCATGGGAAGCCGGCTCGGACGGAGCCTCCCGAAGCCGCTGACCGAGCTGAGCGACGGCCGCACGATCATGCAGCAGCAGTTCGACAACATCCACGCGGCTTTCGGCAAGGACGCCCAGGTCACGATCGTCGTCGGCTACAAGCTGGAGCACATCATCGAGGCGTTCCCCGACGCCCAGTTCGTCTACAACGAGCAGTACGACCAGACGAACACCTCCAAGAGCCTCATGCGCGCCCTGCAGGCTTCCGCCCCCGGCGGGGTGCTCTGGATGAACGGCGACGTCGTCTTCGACCCGGCCGTCCTCGTCCGCGCGGCCGCCATCGTCGCCCGCGACCAGAGCTTCGTCACCGTCAACACGTCGTCGGTCGCCGATGAAGAGGTCAAGTACACGACCGGTCCCGAGGGCTACATCCACGAGCTGTCGAAGACCGTGAAGAACGGCCTCGGCGAGGCTGTCGGAATCAACTACGTCTCCGCTGCCGACAAGGCGACCCTGCTGCGCCAGCTGCAGCGAGTCGGAGACCAGGACTACTTCGAGCGCGGCGTCGAGCTCGCGATCGAACAGGACCGCATGCTCGTCGAGCCGGTCGACATCTCCGACCTGTACGCGGTCGAGGTCGACTTCCAGGAGGATCTCGAGCGCGCGAATCTTTTCGTATAGTCGAGGTCGCGTGAGTCCTCACGCAGCTTCGATCAATACGATGGGTTCCCGTGACCAGTATCCCCACTGAGGTGCGCCCTGCCCAGCGCTCGCCCTTCACGCGCTACCGGCACTCTCTCTGGTTGCTGACCAAGCGCGATCTGCGCGTCCGCTACTCCACGAGCGCCCTCGGCTACGTCTGGTCGATTCTCGACCCGCTCGTGATGAGCGGGATCTACTGGTTCGTGTTCACGGTCATCTTCAAGCGCAACGTCGGTGAGAACCCGTACATCGTGTTCCTCCTCGCCGCTCTGCTGCCGTGGATGTGGTTCAACGGCGCGGTGTCGGACAGCACCCGTGCCTATATCCGCGAGGCGAAGCTGATCCGCTCGACGATGATCCCCCGCACGATCTGGGTCAACCGGATCGTCGCCTCCAAGGGGATCGAGTTCCTGCTCTCGCTGCCGGTGCTCGCCTTCTTCGCCATCCTGAGCGGCGCGCGGCTCAATGTGGATGTGCTGCTCTTCCCTCTCGCGATCCTCATCCAGACCGTGCTGACCGTCGGCGTCGGCCTGATCGTCGGACCGCTGGTGGTGTTCTTCCGCGACCTCGAACGCGCGGTCAAGCTGGCGCTGCGGTTCCTGTTCTACGCGTCCCCGATCATCTACAGCGCCCGGGACCTGCCGGGGGGCTGCGGGGACGGGGTGGCGGCGCGGCACTGCGCCGCATACTTGACCACCCATCCCGGAGCCTCGAACGACGTGCTGTTCTCGCTGCACTTCTGGTCGGCGTTCAACCCGCTGACCGGCATCTTCAGCCTGTACCGGTCCGCGTTCTTCGGAGAGGAGCTGGACTGGTTCCTGGTGGGTGTGAGCGCCGCCATGTCCGTCCTGCTGCTCGGGATCGGGTGGGCTGTCTTCAAGCGCTTCGAGCGCGACGTGCTGAAGGAGATCTGAGTGGCCCCCGTCATCGCCGTCGACGGTCTCGGCGTCCGCTTCCGCCGCAATCGCGGAGCACGCCGTTCGTTCAAGGACCTCTTCTCCACCCGGGAGCGCCGCACCCGTCCTGACGACTTCTGGGCGCTGCGGGATGTGAGCTTCCACGTCCGTCCCGGCGAGTCGATCGGCGTCGTCGGACGCAACGGCCAGGGCAAGTCGACGTTGCTGAAGCTGGTCGCCGGCGTCCTGCTGCCGGACGAGGGATCGGTGACCGTGACCGACGGGGTCGCGCCGCTGATCGAGATCACCGGCGGCTTCGTCGACGATCTGACGGTGCGCGACAACGTCTACCTGACGGCGGGCCTGCACGGGATGTCGCGGTCGCAGATCGACGACCGGTTCGAGGAGATCATCGACTTCGCCGAGATCGGCGACTTCGTCGACACCCCCTACAAGCACCTCTCCAGCGGCATGAAGGTGCGTATCGCGTTCTCCGTGATCGCCCAGCTCGAGGAGCCGGTGCTCCTCGTGGACGAGGTGCTCGCGGTCGGCGACCGCGGCTTCCGCGAGAAGTGCTACCGGCGGATCGAGGAACTCCTCGCCGGCGGCCGGACGCTGTTCTTCGTCTCGCACAACGAGAAGGATCTCCGCCGCTTCTGCGAACGGGGACTGTACCTCGACAAGGGCGCTCTCGTGCTGGACGGCCCGATCGACGACGTGCTCGAGCTGTACAACGCTGACTACAGCAGCTGACGGATCCCCTGGTCATACTGGAATTCCGCTGTCGTGCGGAACCGTCCACAGAAAAAAATTCGGCGAGTTATCCCCGGAAGTGGTGTTCGTGCCCGGTTAAGGGCCATCGGGCGTCGGAGGGGCTGGTTAGCGTCAATCGCATGAATCGTCTCCGGTTTCTTCGCAGTCCCTCTCCGGCCCCTCGTCCCCGGCGCCTCGCCTATCCCGTTCCCTGGCGCGTCGACCGCTCGACAGCACCGCATCTCCGTCTGATCAACACCGGGCGCGAGACGCTCCGCGGGGTGACCGTGAGCGTCGCCGGCAGCTCGCGGCTGCAGGTGAGCGGCCCGACCTCCGTGCCCCCGGGTGAGAGTGTCCGGGCGAGCGTGACGGGCGCCGATCCCGCACGCGACACCGTCCTCGTCGTGCGCTGGTTCCCGCCCGACGGTCGCGAGTATCTCTGGCAGGTCAGCCTATGACCTCTGCCCTCGGGTCGCCTCGGCGGCCCGAGGGCAGGCCGAGCGAGTGCGTGGAAAGAAAGCATTTTCAGGGAGAAAGGCGTGAGGTCCGGCGATCGGGGTGCACGTGCTCTTGAGCCGGACGGTACGCACGTTCTTCACTGGAAGGACCATGAAGAACCCCGTCGCACCCGCCGCCGAGCTGCTCGGCGAGCGCATCCGCCTCGCGCGCATCCAACTCGGCCTCAGCCAGGAGGCGATCGCGAGCCTCGCCTCCATGCACGTCACCAACTACGGAAAGATCGAACGCGGAGACGCGAATCCGAGCCTCTTGACCATCCTCCGGATCGCCGTCGTCCTCGAGACCGACATCGCCACCCTCACGGCGGACATCGGCGGCGAACACCTCCCGCCAGGCAACCTCGTACTCCGCGCAGGGGAATACCTGGAGGAACGCCGACGTCGCGCGCGCCGCTCGCGGTAGCGGCGGATCGGCCTACACTCTGAGGAGATGGCCAAGAAGCAGCAACCGTTCGTCTCCGTCACGGGAGGTCCGCAGCCGGGCGGCGACACTCCCCCCGCACTGAATGCGACCCTCGATCGCTTCCTCGGCATCCAGCGGCCCGCTGTGATCGCCCACCTGCGCAGCATCCGGCGACGGCATCCCGATGCGTCCGCCGAGGAGCTCGGGCGGATCCTGGAGCGTCGGTACCTCGCCGCAGTGACCAGTGGAGGCGCCGCGGTCGGGGCGACGGCGGTCATCCCGGCGATCGGGACCGGCGTGACGCTGGCCCTGTCCGGGCTGGAGACGGCCGGCTTCCTCGAGGCGACGGCCCTCTTCGCCCAGTCGATGAGCGAACTCCACGGCATCGCCGTCGAGGATCCGGAGCGCGGGCGGGCACTCGTCCTCACCATGATGCTCGGCCGCGAAGGCTCCGATCTCGTCCGTCAGCTCGCCGGCCAGTTCGCCGGGGGCGGCGTGACCCGCACCGCGTATTGGGGCGAGCTGGTCACCTCGAGCCTGCCGTCGATGGTCGTCGGTCCCCTGGTAGACCGGCTGAAGCGGGTGTTCATCCGCCACTTCGCTGTTCGCGGCAGTGCCGGCATCCTGGCCCGTGCGATTCCGTTCGGCATCGGAGCGGTCGTCGGCGGGACCGGAAACCACATCGTCGGCCGGCGCGTCGTGCAGAACGCGCGCCTGGCGTTCGGGCCTCCTCCCGTCGTGATCCCGGAAGTCCTGACGCCCGTGGAGGGCCCCGGTGCCGTGCGCCGGCTGGGATCGGCGACGGGGAGCCAGGTCGCGCGGATCGGATCGGCGACAGGGAGCCAAGTTGCGCGCTTCGGATCCGCGACGGGTACGCGCATGGTCCGCGCGGGCAAGGCGGTGCGCGGCGCCCTGCCTCGGCGGAGCGGGCCGGGCGATGCGAGCGATGCCCGGCCCTCGCGCGAGCTGACCGCAGGGACCGCAGGGACCGCATCCACTGGTCCCGACATGCCGCACGACCCACAGCCGTAACGGCGTGTCGGGACCAGCAGTTCGTGCCAGGCGGGAACGGACAGGGCGCGCAGGGGGCGCACGGCGCAGGGCGCGGGGGCTCAGACGATCGGCGGACGCCCGGCAGCGGTCATGCGCCAGACCGTGCGCCAGCGCAGCGGACGGCGGTCGCCCGGATCGGAGCGCCATCCTTCCGCCCAGCCCGCGAACCAGGCGCGCAGCACGGCCGGCTTGCGGAACCAGCGGAGCAGCTGGATGCCCGTCCACGATCCCACGTAGAGCGGCACCAGCACCGCCGGGAGGTTGCGGCGCGCCAGCCAGACGCGGTTCCGGGCGTTGAGCCGGTAATAGTACGAGTGGCGGGTCGGCGAGACGGCCGGGTGCTCGGCGACCAGGTCTCCGGCGTACCAGACCCGCTTGCCCTGATCCCAGACCTTCCAGGCCAGGTCGATGCCCTCGTGTGCGTAGAAGAACGGGTCGGCCCAGCCTCCCGCGCGCTCGAACACGGCGCGCGGGAGCACGACCACGGCCTCCAGCACGGCGAACACGTTGCTCGAGCGGCTGGGATCGCCCTTCCGGATGCGCGGGATCCAGCGGCGCGGCGCGGCGCCGCCATCGGGCACGCGCAGCTGCGGCTGCACCATCCCGATGCTCGCGTCGCCCTGCAGCAGCGCGACGGCGTCGGCCAGGAAGCTGCGCGACGGGATGCGCGCATCGTCATCGAGGAAGAACAGCCACTCCCCCGACGCGAGCGGGACTCCGGCGTTCCGTCCGGCCGGGATGCCGAGGTTCTCGGGCAGCGCCAGCGTTCGGACGCCGTGGGGCAGGGCGGGTTCGGCGGTGGAGGGATCCCAGCCGTTGCCGACCACGACCACGTCGATGTCCACGCCCTCCTGCGCGAGCACGGACTCCAGCCCCTGCCGGAGCTCTGCCGGCCGCGTGCCCTGGGTGAGCACCACGACGGCGACGGCCGGCAGGTCAGCCACGGACCCGCCGCGATGCCATGATGGCCACGAAGTGCCCCACGAGCGACAGGATCGCCAGCGGGACGAGCGCCGAGAGCAGGATGCGGTCGGCCAGCGTCGAGCCGATGAACAGGCCGACGATCGAGAACACGAAGATCAGGATGGTCAGCTCCACCGAGTGGTAGAGGCGGTGGAACGGCACGAACCGGGCCGCGCGACGCAGAGTGGCGACGAGACCGTGCGTCGGCGAGTACTCCGCCTGAGTGTCGGCGAGCTTCGGCAGGCCGGCGCTCGCCCGCGAGACACGCACCAGGTCGTTGAGTGCCTTGTTGAGCACCATGACGAGCGCGAGCAGGGTGCCGAGGTTCGTCCAGAGCAGGTCCTGCGGCGCCTCGAACGGGAGGCCGGCGGCGCGAACGCCCAGCACGATGGCGATGAGCGTCTCGGTCGTGTAGTGGCCGACGGCATCCAGGAACACCCCGGCCGGCGAGGAGGTGCGGCGCCAGCGGGCCACTTCGCCGTCGCAGCAGTCGACGAGCATCTGCAGCTGGCCGAGGACGAGCGCCACGGCGGCCCCCGCGATCCCCGGGATGAGCAGGGATGCTGCGGTGGCCCATCCGACCAGGATCATCAGCCCGGTGACGCCGTTGGCCGAGATGGAGGTCTTCAGCAGGACCCAGGTGACGTACGGCGAGAGGGTGCGCAGGTAGAGCGACGCCGTCCAGTGCTCGGCGTTGCGGCGTCCACGCACCTCGGGAGGCTGCGCGACGGCCCTCAGCTCGGCGATCGAGGAGGGATGGGCGCCGTGGGACGCAGCTCCGGGTGCGGTCATGCCTACCTTCCGGTGTGGGCGGTGATGTTGCGGGTGAGCGAGAGGAAGCCGAGGATGAAGCCGACTCCCCAGCTGAAGTGGATGCACGGCAAGACTACGAGAAACCACAGGAACGGACGGAATCCGTCTCGGCGACCCCACAGCACGGCGGAGACCAGGACGATCACCACGTAGAGCGCCGGGGTCGCGAAGCCCCACAGCAGCCAGGGCGCTCCACCCAGGAGCGCCTGGATGATCCCGGCGAGGCCGAGCAGCGTCCCGATCGCCACGCCGAGCACCATGACCGGCGGCGCGAAGTAGCGCAGGCCGTTGGAGGCCGGGAAGCGCCGCGCGAGCTCGCCGCGCCAGATGCCGGTCGAGAAGAACTGGCGGGCCAAGCGGTAGAGGTTGGGCCGCGGGCGGTACGTCACCTTGAGCCGGGGGGTGAACCACACCGTGCCACCGGCGGTGCGCAGCCGGCGGTTGAGCTCCCAGTCCTGGCCGCGCTTGATCTCCTCGTCGAAGAGTCCGACCTCGAGGAGGCGGTCGCGACGGAACACGCCGAGGTAGACGGTCTCGGCAGGACCCGCCTCCCCGCCGACGTGGAGCTTCGTGCCACCCAGGCCGACGCGACTTCCGTAGGCACGTGCAACGGCGCGCTCGAAGTCCGTCGTGCCCTGCGCATCCATCAGGCCGCCGACATTGTCGGCGCCGGTCTCGAGCATCGTCTCGACGGCGATCCGTGCGTAGTCGGGCGGCAGGACGCTGTGCGCATCCACCCGGATGACGATCGGGTACTGCGACTCCCGGATGGCCAGGTTGAGGCCCGCCGGGGTGGAGCCGACGATGTTGTCCACGACCCGGATGCGGTCATTGAGCGCAGCGAGCTCCGACACCAGCTCGGTCGTGCCGTCGATGCTGGGACCGAGGGCGATCGTCACTTCGTGCGGCCCGGCGTAGTCCTGCGCCAGGAGGCTGTCGACAGCGGCCCGCACGTGGGTCACCTCGTTGAGCACGGGCATCACGTACGACACACCCGGGAGGGTGTTCACGGTGTCGTCCGGCATCTGATCCTTCGGTGTAGCGGGTCGGCGTCGAGCCTATCAGCCGGGCATCCACGCATTCCGGGAGCCGCCGCACGCGGGAAGGGCCGCCCCGCGGGGCGGCCCTTCCTGCTGGCGCCGGGTCACCGGCCCGGAATCACTGGCCCGGGATCACTGGGCCGGAAGCGAGCCCAGGGTGACCGTGGCGGTCTTGGTCTGGCCGCTGCGGATGTAGGTCAGGTCGACCTTCGCTCCCGCGGCCTGAGCGCGGACCTGAGCGGTCAGATCCGTGGCGTTCGTGATCGGGGTGTTGTTGAAGTTCACCACGACGTCGCCGGCCTCCAGTCCGGCGTCGGCCGCCGCGCCGCCCGCGGTCACGCTCTTGACGATCGCGCCGACCGTCGTCGCCTTGTTCTCGTTGCTCGCATCGCCGACCGAGGCGCCCAGGAGGCCGTGCGTCGCCGATCCGTTCTTGATGATCTCGTCGGAGATGCGCTTGGCGAGGTCCGACGGGATGGCGAAGCCGACTCCGATGCTGCCCGACTGCGAGCCGTCCGAGCTCGAACCGCCGGCGCTCGCGATCGCCACGTTGATGCCCACCAGCTCGCCCTTGCTGTTCAGCAGCGCGCCTCCCGAGTTCCCGGGGTTGATGGAGGCGTCGGTCTGGATCACGGGAAGCGAGATCGTGCCGGTGCTCTGCTGCTGCTGCTGTTGACCGCCCTGGCCGGGGAAGTCGAAGTTGAACGGGTTCTGGCTGCCGCCGCCGCTGTTGGAGTTGTCCTTCGGCACCGCGGAGGAGGCGATGCTGATGCTGCGGTTCAGGGCGCTGACGATGCCGTCGGTGACGGTGCCGGAGAGCCCGAGCGGAGCGCCGATGGCGACCGTGGTGCTGCCCACGTTCAGCTTGCTCGAGTCGCCCCAGGTCATCGGTGTCATGCCGGAGGCGTTGTCCAGCTTGATCACCGCCAGGTCTGTGGTGGGGTCGGTTCCGATGATCTTGGCGGTGTAGATCTTGCCGTCGTTGTCCGTGACCGAGACGCTCACGTTGGAGGACTGACCGTCGAGGGTGACGACGTGCGTGTTGGTGAGGACGTAGCCGTCGGACGTGAGGACGATGCCCGAGCCGGTGCCGCCGGAGCTCGACGCGCTGACCGAGATGGTCACGACGCTCGGGGACGCCTTCGCCGCGACAGCGGTCACGGTGCTGGCGTTGTTGGCGTCGTTGACGGTGATGTTCTGGGGCCCGGCGACGGTCTTGATCGCCGCATTGCCCGCGTCGGTGGCCGCGTAGATACCGATGCCTGCTCCGGCGCCCGCAACGCCGCCGACCAGCGCGCCGATGGCGAGGGTGGCGATGATCAGGCCGGTGTTCGTGCGCTTGGCCGGCTTACCAGTCGACGTCGTCGATGCACCGGGGTGCGCGGCGCCGGGCGCCGTGGCATAGCCCTGCTGGTGTCCGTTGGAGGCGTAGGGCTGCTGTCCGTAGCCGGCGGGCTGGCCGAAGGCACCGGTGCCGTAGTGCGGCTGCTGACCCGGCTGGCTCTGCTGCCCCGGCTGACCGGGCTGGCTCTGCTGCCCCGGCTGACCGGGCTGGCTCTGCTGCCCCGGCTGACCGGGCTGGCTCTGCTGCCCCGGCTGGCCCTGCTGTCCGTAGGGCTGCTGCTGGCCGTACTGCTGCTGACCGTACGGCTGCTGCTGGCCATAGGGCTGCGGGTGGACGGGCTGCGCCGGCTGCGTGTGCTGCGCCGGAACGGACGGCTGCGGCACCGTGGGCTGCACGGCGGTCGGCTGAGCGTCCGTCTCGACGTGGGCTGTCTCCGAACCCTCGGCACGGGGCGTCTCGGCGTTCGGCGAGACGGGAGTCTGCTCGGTCCCGGCAGCATCCACGACCGCGTCGGTGTCGTGCGCGGGCTTCGCGGGCTCCGGGGTGTTGGGGGTGTCGGTCATGGTTTGCTCCTTCCAAGCACAGACAGCTTGTGACGCGAAGCTGAGCGTTCTATTTGCCGATGCTGTGGGGCACCTTCTGCGTCTCGATGACTCTCCACAACGTATCCGATGGGTTGGATGCGAGTAAGGCCGTACCGTGGATGCATGACGATTTCAGGTGGCTGGCGGCGCGCCGCAGCGGGCGCCGGACTGCTCGGAGCCGACGGTTCGGTCCGTCCGACGATCTTCGCCGAGATGAGCGCGCTGGCGGTGCGAACGGGCGCCATCAACCTCGGCCAGGGGTTCCCCGACGAGGACGGACCGGCCGAGGTGCTCGAGGCCGCGGTCGCGGCGATCCGGGACGGCGAGAATCAGTACCCGCCCGGCACCGGCATCCCGCAGCTGCGCCAGGCGGTCGCCGAGCATCAGCGTCGCTTCTACGGTCTGGAGGTCGACCCCGACCGGGAGGTGCTGATCACGGCGGGCGCCACCGAAGCGATCGCGGCCACCCTCCTCGCGCTGCTCGAGCCGGGCGACGAGGTCGTCACCTTCGAGCCGTACTACGACGAGTACGGCGCCATCATCTCGCTCGCGGGCGGAGTCCACCGGACGGTTCCGCTCGAGCCTCCCGGGTTCCTTCCCGATCTCGACCGGCTGCGCGAGACGGTGACCGATCGCACGCGCGTCATCCTCGTCAACACACCGCACAATCCGACCGGCTCGGTGCTCGACCGGGCGACGCTGACCGCGATCGTGGAGCTCGCCGAGCGGCACGACGCGGTCATCGTCACGGACTCGGTCTACGAGCACCTGACCTTCGGGCCCGAGCACATCCCGATCGAGACCCTGGCCGGCGCCCGCGAGCGGACCGTGTCGATCTCCTCCGGCGGAAAAACCTTCAACACGACGGGATGGAAGGTCGGCTGGCTCACAGCCCCAGCCGAGCTCGTCACGGCCGTGCTCGCCGTGAAGCAGTTCTTGACCTACGTCAACGGCGCGCCGTTCCAGCCCGCCATCGCCGCCGGCCTGCGGCTCCCCGATGCCTACTTCACAGGCATCGCGCAGGCCCTCGCCCACAAGCGGGATGTGCTCTCCGACGGTCTTCGCGCAGCGGGGTTCGACGTGTTCCCGTCCGACGGCACGTACTTCGTCGTCGCGGACGCTGCGCCGCTCGGCTTCCCGGATGCGGTCGAGCTGTGCCGCAGGCTGCCCGGCCTGGCGGGCGTGGTGGCGGTGCCGCTCGGCGCGTTCAGCCGGGGCGACTACGCCGCGCGCACCGCATCCCTCGTCCGGTTCGCTTTCTGCAAGCGCATCGACGTGCTGGAGGAGGCGGCGCAGCGACTGGCGGCGCTCCCCCGCTGACGCCGGCCGGCGACTACAGAGGGGTGACGCGGTAGCGACGCAGGCGCAGCGCCGGATTCCGGTCGCGCACGGACCGCACGCGGGCGCTCGAGACTTCGGCGACCGCGACGCCCGTCGTGTCGGCGAGGCCGGCGATGGTGACGCCCATCGGGTCGACGATGGCGCTCGCGCCGACGCCGATCGCCGGCGGATGGTCGGCTGCCGCGACGTACAGCGTGTTCTCGATCGCACGGGCCGCCAGCAGAGTGGTCCAGTGGAACTCCTTCAGCGGTCCGCGCACCCACTCGGCCGGCACCGCCACGAGGTCGGCCCCTGCATCGGCGAGACGGCGCGTGACTTCCGGGAAGCGCAGGTCGTAGCAGGTCTGCAGCCCGACGACGATCCCGTCCACCTCGAACGTCTGCGGCTCGTCCAGGTCGCCCGGGACGACCCACTCGGACTCCTGCGCCCCGAACGCGTCGTAGAGATGCTGCTTACGGTACGTCGCCACCACGTCCCCGGAGGGCGCCACCGCGACCAGCGTGTTCGAGAACTTGCGCGGCGCGTCCGTCCGCTCCACCAGCCCCGCCACGGCGAACACCTGATGCTCCTGCGCCGTCGCGGCCAGCGCGGTGACGAAGTCGCCGTCGAGCGTCTCGGCGTTGCGGGCGAACGAGGGCCCGAGCGGATCGGTGAAGTACGACGAGTACTCCGGAAGGACCACCAGCCGTGCGCCCCGGGAGGCGCCGACCGCGATCAGGCCGGCCACCACATCCCGGTTGTGGATGCGGTCCTCCCCGGGAGCGAACTGCGCCACGGCGACGGCGACCGTGCGGTCGTCGATCGTCAGCTCCGCCGGCCGGTCGGTCACGGCGCCAGCTCCGCCTGCGGAAGCGCTTCGGTCACCGGCTGGGGCGTCTCCACCGGCAGGACGATGCTGATGGAGGTGCCGACGCCCTCCTCGCTGGCGATGTCGAGGCGGCCGCCGTGCGCGGTCACGATGGCCTTCGTGATCGTGAGGCCGAGCCCCACGCCCGGAACCGCATTGCGGGTCGCCGTGGAGGCGCGGAAGAAGCGCTGCGAGAGCCGGCCGAGCTCGACCGCCGGAATCCCGATCCCGGTGTCCGTCACGGCGATCACCGCTTGCGGGCCGTCGGGCCGCAAGGAAACGGTCACGGTCCCGCCGGCCGGGGTGAACTTGAGGGCGTTGGAGACGAGGTTGTCGACCGCTTGGCCCAGGCGCACGGGGTCGCCGCGCACGTCGAGACGCTGCTCGGGCACGTCGCTCACCAGGGTCACGCCGGCGTTGCGGGCGATCGGCCGCGCGGACTCGATGGAGGCGGAGACGACGCTGTCGAGCTCCACGTCCTTGATCTCGAGGGGGAAGCGGCCGGACTCCACCTGCGCGGTGAACAGCAGGTCGCCCACGAGGCGGAGGAGCCGGTGGGCGTTGCGCTCTGCGACGCTCAGGTACTGCAGCTGCTCCTCCGACAGCGGAGCGTCCTCGTCGTCGCGCATCAGCTCCAGGTAGCCGAGGATCGAGCTGAGCGGCGTGCGCAGCTCGTGCGAGATGAGCCCGACGAACTCGTCCTTCAGCCGGGCGAACTCGCGGGCCTGGGTCATGTCCGTCGCGACGAAGATGAAGCCGACGCGGTGGCCGTTCTCGTCGAGTCGTGGCGTGGCCGCGACCTGGACCGCGACCTGCTTGCCGTCGGGGCGGACGTAGGTCCAGTCGCGGACGTCGGCGGAACCGGCGCGAACCGTGTCCACCAGCGCCGAGAACTCGTCGCTGCTGGCAACGGTGGTGAACCGCGCATCCATGTCCTCGATCCGCTGCGCGAGCTCGGACGGCAGGTGGAATTCGGTCACATGGTGATGGCCGTCGAGAACCTGTTTCTCGGTGAGGCCGAGCATCTTCTCCGCGCCCGGATTCCAGACGTCGATGAGGCCGTCAAGGTCGGTGCCGATCACGGACTGCTCGGTGACGGCGTTCCAGATGCTCTGGATGAGGCGGTTGGCCGTCTTGAGCCGCGCCTCCTTCAGCACCAGCTCGTCCTGGGCCGTGACCGCCTGGGACAGGAGCGTCTCCTGCTTCTCGTTCGACTCGCGCGCCGCGGCCAGCTGGGTCCGCATCCGGTGGGCGATCTCGTTGATGACGATCGCGACGAGGCAGTAGATGACCGGAGCGAAGAAGGCGCGGACGATGTCCGCCCCCGAATTCGCGAGCCCGCTGAAGAGCAGCGGCGCCACCAGCACGATCAGGATCATGAGCACGGCGAGCAGGATGTTGGTCCGCCCCTCTTCGGACGCGATCCAGACGAACGGAAGCAGGATGAGCACCCCGAACGGCGAGGAGGATCCCCCGGTCGCGATCCGGAGCAGCCCGATCGCCAGCAGCGACAGGATCGGCACGAGCACCGCCCACTGCGGGTGGAACCGGCTCCACGGAATGACGAAGGAGAAGATCGACGCCACGACGACCACAGCGCTTCCGATGGCGAAGAGCAGCCCGCTGTCGACGGGGATCTCGTTCGGCACCAGGGCGATCAGGACGGCGATCGCGAAGCCGACGATGGTCGGCAGCTGCTTCATGAACGGCGACGGGGAATCGATGGGGATGCGGCTGAGCCACCGGTCGAGCGTCATGCGGACTCCTCCACCCGCTGCGCATCCAGCTGCAGCATCTCCCGGATGCGGGTGGACAGTGCCCGCGGGCTGAAGGGCTTCACCAGGAAGCTGTCCGCCCGTTCGGCGACCACGCCGTGGTCGGTGAGCAGCTGCACGGATGCCGACACCATCAGGATGAGCGTGGGCAGCGTTCGCTCATCGGCGCGCATCGCCTCGGCCACCTCCACACCGTTGAGCCCGGGCATCGAGATGTCCAGGACCACCAGGTCGACACCGCCGCGGCGGACGGCTTCGAGCGCTGCGTGGCCGTTGTCGACGGCGGCGACGATCTCTACACCCGCACGCTTCGCTGCGATGGTCATCAGTCCACGGATGTCGTCGTCGTCATCCGCGATCACCACGCGCCGGGTGCGGTCCGCCTGATCAGACATGCAGGAACACCACCCGGACGACGACGATCGCCGCGCAGATCAGGATCGCGATGCCGCCGAAGAGCGGCAGCCGGAACTCCCAGCGGCGGTCCCGCTCCAGCTCCTCCTCGATGCGCTCACGCAGCGCGTCCGGCGGTTCGACGGGGCTCATCGTGCCTCCTCCGTTTCTCCGGCCGCCGCACGGGCGCCGGCTTCGAGCAACGCCGGAACTCGCTCATAGCGCCCGACGTCCGCGGCGACGTGGCTGTCCGTTGAGGCAACGATACGCGCACCTGCCACCAGGAGAGCGGCGATGGCCTCAGGGCCCGGGCAGTCCCACTTCTCGTTCACCTCGACGATCGTGCCGGTCGCGGCTGCGGCCTGTGCCCAGGCGAGCAGGCGCTGGGCGCCCAGCTGGGATTCGTCGAGCCCGACCTTCGGCAGGATCGAGAACCAGTGCGCCAGCTGCGCGTGCGGAGTTCGCTCCATCGCCCGGATGCTCGCCTCGATCATCAGGTCGAGCGCGTCATCCTCGGAGAGCCCCGCCGCCAGACGTTCGCGCGTCATGGTCGGCGACCAGGGACCGTCGACCCCGGGGAACTGATGGTCGCCGATGACGACCGCATCGACACCTCCGCGACCGACCACCAAGCCCTCGGGTAGGTCGACGGAGCCCGCCGCATCCAGCAGCTTCGCCTCGACGCCGGTCAAGACAGTGAGACCGTCCGGGATGCGCTCGGCGGCCACGGCCGCGACGAACTCGGGCACCCAGGTCGTGGACGCCCGCACGTGGTCCGTCAGGCGTACCGTCTCGAGGCCCGCGGCGGACGCGGCGGCGATGTTCTCCGCCAGCGTGCTGCGGGCGTCGTCCGAGAAGGTGGAGTGGACGTGGTGGTCGCCCCGCAGGACGGAGGAGAGCCGGTCGGCTCCCGTCGCGCTCACTCCTCGAAACCCTCGGCGTGCGCCGCGTTCTCGGAGACGAGCACGTCGGCGGGGCTGAGGAAGACGTCCTCCAGGAAGCGGACGTTGGCGAGCTCGGCGAAGTCGACAGCGGAAGGGACGGGACGGCCGAGGACCAGATCCAGCAGCAGCGACGGCATGTCGACGCCCGCGGCGATCGTGAGCGGCATCGCGCCCGGGAAGCGCGGGTTGACCTCCAGCAGGGCGGGGATTCCGGCCGCGCTGTAACGCAGCTGGACGTTCGCCACGCCGGTCAGTCCGATGGCGCGCGCGACGGCGGCAGCTGTGTCCGAGAGCTCCGGCCGGCGCACGGTGCGTCCGGCGATCGAGACCCCCGAGTCGACCCGCTCGCGGGAGCGCGGGACCGCGGCGATGACCTCGCCGTCGAGGCCCGCGAGCACATCCACCGAGAACTCCTCCCCCGGGAGGTTCTCCTGGATGATGATGCTCTCGTCCGTGCCGAGCGCCTCCAGCTCGCCGCGGTCCGCGATCAGGCGCACGCCGCGCGACCCTGCGCCGCTGCGCGGCTTGATGATGACGGGGAACGTCCAGTCGGCGCCGGCGCCTTCGCGGTTCAGCAGCCGCGTCTCGGGCACGGCGGCCCGGCTGCCGACCCGCTGGACCAGGGCGAACTTGTCCAGGCACGTCACCAGCGTGTCGTGGGACGGCGCGGCCAGTTGTGTCCCGACCGCCTCCAGCTCCGTCCGGCGGGCCGCGAGCCCGGGGAGCTCGACATCGACCGTGGAGAACAGGACCTGGATGGCGTCGTCCCGGCACATCCCGATCAGCGCATCCACGAACCCGTCGGAGCGTCCCGCCGGAACGATCCGGCGACGGTCCTCGGGTACCAGATACAGCCCGCTGGCCCAGCCGTCCATGTCGGCCGCGAACACGTCGACGTCGTCGCGGGCCAGCAGGGAACGGATGACGGCGACGCCGGCGGGGCCGCCTGCGCCGGTCACCAGCACGCGGGTTCTGGAGTCGGTCATTCGGCGGTCCTGTTCTGTCGGTATGCGGCCGGGCGTGCCTCCGCCGGAAGGGCGGATGCGGGGATCGAGATGTCCGCGGTGTCCCGCATCACCTCCAGCGGCTCGCAGTTCTTGCCGCCGCCGAACCGCGACCAGTAGCGCGCGGTCGCGAGCACGAAGTCCGGCTCCAGGTACGTCCGCAGCTCGGTCTGGGACCGGAAGCAGTCGAGGAGCTGGAGCTTGCTCTCGGTGAACCCGTCGATCGGGACGAACCGGGTCGGGCGGAAGTCGATCGTGGCCGACGGGCTCTGGAAGCAGCAGACCGTGCGGACCGAGCGGGTCGCGACGTTCGTGGCGGCGTGGACGGCGCGATGGTCCTGATGCCGGTCGTGCGACGAGTGCGTGTAGACGATGTCCGGCTGCACCTCGGCGACCACGCGCTCGATGATCCCGACGGTCGGGTCGGCGGCCGAGATGTGCGTGTCCTCGAGGTCCTCCAGGAACAGCCGCGCGCCCAGGAGCTCCGCCGAGGCGAGCGATTCATGCTGACGGTTGTTGGCATCGCCGCCGCGTGCGCCTCGCGAGAGCGTGAGGATGACCACCTGGTTGCCGGCCTCGCGGTGCGCCGCGAGGATGCCGCCGACGCCGATCTCCACATCGTCCGGATGCGCACCGATCGCGAGCACGACCTGCTGCCGCTGGGCCGCGCGCTTCACGCGCCCTTCGGCGGCCAGGCGGTTCACGATCGCCACCAGCTCCGCCGAGGCCACCGGCTTGGTGAGGAACTCGTCCGCCTGCGCCCGCAGCGCCGACACCGCGTAGTCGACCGAGACATGGGCGGTCATGACGACCACCGGCATCCCGGGATACTCGGTGCGCAGCTCCGTCAGCAGCTCGAGACCGGACTTCCCCGGCATCTCGATGTCCGTGATGACGAGGTCGGGTTCGAATGCGGCGATCTCGGCGAGAGCGACCGACGGATCCGTGACCGCCAGGGCGACGGCGTCGGCCCGCTTCTCCAGGATGGTCTTCATGAAGAAGGCCACATCCGGGTCGTCCTCGACCACGACAACCCGGTACTTCGTCACGGCACTCGCCATCGCATCCCCTATCTCGGATCGACTCTAGTAGGACGTCCGGTCCAGGGCCGCGACGCGCCCGAGAGCGTGTTCGCGATTTCATGCACCTGAGGATCCCGTGCTAGTGTTTGTTCTTGTGCCGCGGGGTGGAGCAGCTCGGTAGCTCGCTGGGCTCATAACCCAGAGGTCGTAGGTTCAAATCCTGCCCCCGCAACCAAGAAGGCCCGGACTCGGTGGAGAAATCCCCGGTCCGGGCCTGTTTTGTCTCTCCGGGATCGACTCGATCGGGCGCCCCCGACCACGATGAGTTGCCGTTTCCCGCGCGCATCTCGTACTGCTCAGGAGCGCGACGGGGACGCCGCCGATGGCGAAGTCGATCAGTGTCGCAGGTTCAGAGGCGAACGGGATCCAAGCGTTCGGCGAGCTCCTTCCGCACTATGGCAGTGTCTTTGGCGTTCGCGGTGAGCCGGAAGAACGCGTTCCACCGGGTGGAGCGGACCGCAAGTGGAATGACGAGCTCCGGGTCGTTGAGCGCGATGTCGATGAGGGAGGCCGACCGCGTGTGGCCAGAGCCGACGTCGACGGAGGTGAACTCGGTGGTTATGGTCTGAATGTTTTCTCGCTCGAGCGTGATCGTCTTCCCATCGTTCGTCGTGATCAGGATCGCGCCGCCGGTGATGACGAGCGGAAACCAGAACGGCAGCTTCAGGTTCGTGCCCCTGTGCCCGCCTGTCCGCACGCCGTCATCTACGAGCATTCGCAGCCGCGCCACAGTCAGGTTCAACCGCACACCCTCCAGCACCAGAGCCTCCGGGTGCGACTTCGCGGCGCGTACGAGCCGTCCCATGCTCATTGCCCGAACAATGAGGAGTGCTGTCGCGATGACGGCCATCGTCGAGAACCAGAGTGTCATCGAAACCGGAAACGGCAGTGCAGACTGCGCCGAGTACGTTCGTTTGCCATTCGGAAACACAACGGCTGAAACGATTCCAACCGCCGGAAGAACGAACCACCACAGTTCACGGATCCAAGCCGCTCGAGTGCTGCTCGTGGGAGCCATCCGCCAGAGTCGCGCGCCACTCACAAGATACGTTGCGACCATCGCAAGAGCGAGCGCCCCGTCTCCCCAATAGAGCGGTACCCACGGAGCGATCCAGAGCGAGGCCAGCGAACCCGTGTAGGGCTCTTGGTGCTCTGTTGAAGCAAGACAGTATCCCTGGCGATTGCCGACCGCCCACGCCGTCTCGCTGGGACTGAAAGAGGTGAACCAGCCGATCGGACCTGGTGGGAGGTGCGTGCTGCATATCTTCGTCATTGCAGCGCGAGCGCCCGAGTCGCCCGGAAATGGACCGGCCGGGAGTGAACCGACCCAATAGAACTCGCCACGATGCGCTTGCTCACAGTCAAGAACCGTCACCCTGTCCGGCACACTCCCCGAACCGATGTCCGAGCACATTCCGACCTTCACCCCGTCCCAGGGGACCTGATGACCGGGTGTCGAACCAGGCGCGTCCGTCGAGCCGCCGCCGGATGCGAAACCAGAGAGCAGGACCAGTGCTGCGCCTGCGAGGAGAGAGCCGACGACTGTCCGCAACGCTCGAGAACCGCCACGCGACGGATGGTGCCTACTCATGAGATAGACCCTACCGATCCGGTCAGCGAAGGACGGATGCAGACGTGCCCGAGGCCGTGCCTTTTGCAGACGTTCTGTCATGCGCCGGACAACCGCGGTGACTACGAATTCGTCGCCTGATGCGAGGATATGCAGATGGCGATTTTCGTGAACCGTGCGTGGGCTTCAGTGTCGTCGACCAGTCGGCGGCAGATGTCACGATTCGCGTCTATCTAGCGGGTGAACGTGCGAGCCGGCACACAGCCGAAGGCGCAGGGTCAGGTCCAGGGAGCAGCACAGTGGCAGACGAGCACGGCAAGGCGACGCAGGCCGCCGTCCGCGAGCGGAATCTGACCACGGCGCTGCAGCTCGTGCTTTCGGGCAAGGGGACGGCGACGCGGGCCGGGATCGCCCGGCGCACCGGCCTCACGAGCGCGACCGTCTCCTCCCTGCTCGCCGGGCTCATCGCGGACGGGCTGGTCATCGAAGGCGAGCGTGCGGAGAGCACGGGCGGCAAACGAGCCACGACCCTGCGCGTCGCCCGCGAGAGTCACGTCCTCCTGTCGCTGATCGTCCAACCGGGCCTCGTGCGCGGAGCGGTCCTCGACCTCCTCGGCGAGGAGCTGACGGTGACGCGACGACCGGCGGCAGCGGGCTCCCTGGAGGACCTCCGACGCGTGACGCAGTCGCTCGTGGCCGGGACGACCGCCCACATCGTCGCGGTCGGCATCCAGGTGCCCGGCATCGTCGACGGCACCGTGATCCGGGAGTCTGTGCAGCTGGGATGGAGGGAGCTGGACCTCGCGCGGGAGCTGGCCGGGATCGTGGAGGCGCCCATCCACCCGATCAACGATGCCGACGCCGAGGCGATCGCCGATTCCGGGGCGTCCGGCGGCCTCGGTGCGAACCAGCTCTTCGTCTCGCTGAGCACCGGCGTCGGAGCAGCCGTCGTGGTGGACGGCGCCGTCGTGAGCGGCGCCGCGCATCGCGCCGGCGAGATCGGGCACGTTCCCGTGCTGTTCGGGCCGGACGCTCCGCTCTGCCCCTGCGGCAACCGGGGCTGCCTGGAGGCCGTGGTCTCGGTCACGAGCATGCTCGGGCTCCCCCACGGTGCCGACCTGGAGGCGTTCGACCTCGCGGCCCTCGCCGACGCCCCGGAGTCACGCGAACGGATCGCGGAGGGCGCCCGTGTCCTCGCGCGCGCCCTCCTGCTGGTCGGAGCCGCGCTCGACGTGCCCACCATCGTTGTCGGCGGTGCGGCGCCACGGCTGGGGCAGGCGTTCATCGACGGGCTCCGGGAGGAGGCCGCGCGGCGTCCGGTACGCGCCGCGATGCCGCTCGGCTTCCGCTACGCCACGGTGTCCCAGGAGCATCCGTACCGCGGCGCGGCGCAGCACGCCCTCGCCGCGGCCCTCGGTGTCACCTGGACACCGTGACCGCCATCGCTTCCCGCTGAGGCTCAGGAGACGCCGAGCTGCGCCGATAGGACCATGACGACGCAGCCGCGCAGGACGATGTCCCGGCCCTGGCTGGTCATCCGTACGGTGACGCCGGAGTGGAATCCCGCCATCGTGCGGTTGCGAAGCGTCTCGCGGAACGCCTCCAGGACGATGCCGTCGAGGAGGTCCTCCGGCCCGGCGAGCACCAGCTCGGAGAGGTTGAGCGCACCGACGACGGGAGCAAGCGCCACGCCGAGACGCTGACCCGCCTCGCGCAGCACCTGTTCTGCCGGGCGCCCGGCGGCCGTAGCCGTGGCCAGGCGCCGCTCCAAGCGCGGCACCGCCAGCCAGGCCTCCAGGCTGTGCTCGCGATCGTACGGCGCATCCGGCCCCTCATCAGTGCCGACGATGACCTGGCCGATCTCGCCGGCGGCGAACCGGCTGCCGAAGACGAGGGCCCCGGCGACGAGCAGGCCGGAGCCGACGCCATGGCCGACTTTGACCAGCATCATGTCGCCCTGGGCGTCTGCGAATCCGTGCTCGGCGAGGACGGCCACGTTCGCGTCGTTCGCCACGAACACCGGCAGGCCGGTCCGCTGCGCGAGGAGCCGTTGGAGCGGCTCGTCCGCCCAGCCGAGGTTGGGGGCGGCCGCGACGGTGCCCTCCGCATCCACGATGCCCGGCGATCCGATGCCGATGCCGAGGACCGGGGCCGTGGCGAGCGCGACGAGGCGATCGACCAGCGTCAGCACCTTGTCCGTGGCGTCCTGTCCGCGAGTGCCGGCCAGCTCGATCACCACCGCATCCAGGATGCGGCCGTCGATGTCCAGCACCGCTCCACGGAAGACGGCGTGCTCGCTGAGGTCGACGCCGATGATCTGGGTGGCGGAGCGGTCCACGTCGAGCAGTACCGCCGGCTTTCCGGGCCGGGCGTCGTCGCGCTGCCCCAGCTCGACGACGAGGCCCTCGGCGATGAGCTCGGCCACCAGGTCCGAGATGGTCACCCGCGTGAGCCCGGTGCTGCGTGCGAGGTCCGCCCGGCTCACACGCCCCGAGCGATACAGCGACTGCAGTACGAGCGAGCGGTTGTGGCCCCGGGCGTGCTCGGGCAGCACCTTGGTCCGCGGACGGAGGGCGCGTCCGGGCACCAGTCCCCCGTCGAGTTGTGCGCCCCGGTCGGCGGCGTCACGTCTGCCCTGCTCGATCACCATGTTTGTTAGTAAAGCTGACAATCAAAGTTCGGGCAAGCTTTTCGCCCGAGGGATCCGAGAGAATGTCCCGATGCGCGGCGGGGATGCGTCCCCCGGCGATCCGGGTTATCGTCGGCGCATGTGCCGCAACATCCGCTGCCTCCACAACTTCGAACCGCCCACCACCGACGATGAGGTCCGGGAGGCCGCTCTCCAGTTCGTCCGCAAGGTCAGCGGATCGACCCGTCCCTCCCGCGCGAACACGCCGGCGTTCGAGCAGGCGATCGACGAGATCGCCGAGGCCACCCGGCGGATGCTCGATCAGCTGGTGACCACCGCGCCGCCGAAGAGCCGGGAGCTCGAAGCGGTCAAGGGCCGGCAGCGGCACGAGAAGCGCATGGAGCGCGAGGTCAGGATCCGCACGTCCTCCGCGTGAGAGACGGGTGACGTCGTCGCCGACGCGTCACCCGCCTCCCGTGCTATTCGGCCGCCTGCTCCTCGGCTCCCCTGCTCCTCGACTCCTCGGCTGCTACTTGGCCGCCGGCTGGCCCTCCGCCGCGAGGGCATCCGCGATCGCCTGCTGGAGGCGCTTCTGCGCCTCGCCATAGGCCGCGAAGTCGCCGCTCTTGAGAGCCGCCTGGCTGTCCGACAGCGCCTGGTTCGCCCGCTGCAGCGCCTGCTGCAGGGCGGCGTTGTTCCCGGTGGACGGCGTGCCGGTGGAGCCTCCGCCGGTCTGCGTGCCGCCGCCCGGCTGCGTCGTGCCGGGAACGTTGTTGTCGCCGGCCGAGGCGCCCGAGTCTCCGCCGAAGAGCGCATCCAGGGCCTGATCGAGCGTGTCCTCGAACTCGATCTTGTCGCCGAACGCGACCAGCACCTTCTGCAGCAGCGGATAGCTCGTCTCACCCGAGGACCGGACGTACACGGGCTGCACGTAGAGCAGGCCCCCGCCCACGGGCAGGGTGAGCAGGTTGCCGTTGATCACCTCGGACTTGCCCTGCCGCAGCAGGTTCAGGTCTTGCGACACGGTCGGATCGGAGTCGAAGGCGTTCTGCATCTGCCCGGGACCGGGGATGGTGTCGCTCGACGGCAGTTGCAGGAGCCTGAGCTTGCCGTAGCCGGACGAGATCTTGCCCTTCGTCGAGCCGGCGTCGGCATCCACCGCCAGGTAGCCCTTGAGCACCGAACGACTGGATTCGCTGGTCCCCTGCGGGATGAACGTCGAATACAGCGAGAACGCCGGGGCGTCCTGCCCGGGCATCTTCATCGTCAGGTAGTACGGGGGCTGCAGCGCCGGGTTGCCCGAGGACGACGTCGGGTCGTTGGGCGTCGTCCAGGCGTCCTCGCGCGAGTAGAACGAGCCGGCGTCGCTGACGTGGTACTGGCCGAGCACCGCGCGCTGCACCTTGAACAGGTCGGAGGGGTAACGCACGTGACTCATCAGCTGCGCGCTCATGTCGCTCACCGGCTTGACGGTCGCGGGGAACACCTTCTCCCAGGTCTTGAGCACCGGATCGTTGGCATCCCAGGCATAGAGCGTGACCGAGCCGTCGTAGGCGTCGACCGTGGCCTTGACCGAGTTGCGGATGTAGTTGATGTCGTCGAAAGCGTAGGCCGGCTTCGGAGTGTCCTTGTCCGCGGTCGCGTCGCTCAGGCTGCCGACGTGCGAGTACGGGAACTGGTCGCTCGTGGTGTAGCCGTCGACGATCCACTTGACCCGTCCATCCACCACGGCGGGATACGCCTGCGAGTCGAGGGTGAGGTAGGGAGCGACCTTCTGCACGCGCTTGATCGGGTCGCGGTCGTAGAGGATCTGCGAGTCGTTGTTGACGGCGTCGGAGAGCACGATCTGCTCGTCCTGGAACTTCAGCGCGTAGACCAGCCGCTTGAAGACGTTGTCCAGCTTGGGACCGCCGTTGCCGCTGAAGGTCGTGTACGTCTGCTGCGCGCCGTTCGCTCCGCCCGGGTAGTCGAGCTCGACCGGCTTGGTGCCCTTCGGTGCTCCGACGATCGAATAGGTGGGCGACTGCTCGCCGAAGTAGATGCGCGGCTGATAGGCGCCGAGCGTCCCGCTGGTCGGGATGCCGGACTCCATGAAGACCGGCTGGCCGTCGGGCGAGCGCTGGTTGCCGTAGGCGGCGACCAGTCCGTAGCCGTGCGTGTACACCACGGTGTCGTTGAACCAGTTGCGCGCGGTGCCGAGGCCGGACTGCTGCAGCTCGCGGACGGCGACCACGGCATCCTGCTGCGTACCGTTCTTCTCGTAGCGGTCGACGTTGAGCTTGTCCGGGAACGCGTAGTACTGCCGGAACTGCTGCAGCTGACGGAACGACGGACTGATCACCGCCGGGTCGATGATGCGGATCTGCGCGGTCGTCTGCGCATCCTGTCGCAAGGCGCCCTGCTCCGCCGTGGTCTTCGCGTTGTACGGGATGGTGTCGATGTCGCTCAGCCCATAGGCCTCGCGCGTGAAGTCGATGCCCTTCTGCACATAGGGCGTCTCGAGCGTCTTCTGGCTGGGGTCGACCTGGAAGCGCTGCACCACCCACGGGAGGATGGCGCCGACGACGAGCGCGGCGACGATGAGCATCGCCGTTCCGACGATCGGGAAGCGCCAGCGGCCGGCGAACGCGGTCACGACGAACAGCAGCGCGACGATCACGGCCGCGCCGGCGAGCACCGCCCGCCCCGGAATGGTCGCGTTGACGTCGGTGTATGCGGCGCCATTTATCATGTCGTTGACGTTGGAGTCCGTGACTGTCGCATAGCGGTCGAGCCAGATGCTCACGCCCTGCAGCAGCAGGTAGAGAGCCGCGACGATCGAGACCTGGACGCGCGCGGAACGCGAGATACGCACCTCGCGCCCGGTCACGCGGATCGAGCCGTAGAGATAGCAGGTGGCGAGGGTCGCGAGGAGCGCGATGAGGACCACGGCCGATGCGAAGCCCACTGCGCTGCGATAGAAGGGCAGCGCGAACAGGTAGAAGCCGATGTCGAGGTGGAACAGCGGGTCGGTCTTGCCGTAGGAGGTGCCGTTCAGCCACAGCGCCGCCGTCTGCCACCGGCTGGCGGTCGAGACGCCGGCGAAGATCCCGAACACGATCGGGATGCCGTACATCGACAGGCGGCGCAGCGGTTCGATGACCTGCTGATAGCGGTCGAGCTGAGCGTTGAGCTTGGCGTACACCGGCCGCAGGCGGTACGCGAGCAGGATGGCCAGCCATACCGGGAGGGCCATCCCGAAGAACCCGATGAAGAACATCGCGATCCCGGCGAACCACTGCGTGGTGAGCACGTTGAGGAAGCCGATCTGGTCGTACCAGAGGACGTCGGCGTAGAGCCCGGCGAACACGAAGAACAGGATGACCACCGCGACGATCACCCCGAGAGTGATCCAGATGGCCGCGCGACGGCGGCCTGCGGGTCGGACTGCAGCTGGTGAACTCACGTATGGCCCTCTTGGTCTCGCCTGGCGGGAATGGGTCCATCCTAGGCAGCAGACCCTTGGAGTGCGCTGCGGCCCGGCGGAAGTCAGCCCGCGTGGCAGGTGGGCAGGCCGGACGTGCTCGACCCGTCGCGCACCGCCTGGAGGACCTTCAGCGAGTCGGCCAGCGTCTTCACCGCGAACACCTGCAATCCGGACGGAATGTGGCCGACGACCTCGTCGCAGTTGGAGGCCGGCGCGAGGAAGTAGCTCGCCTTCCCGGTGTCGCGCGCCGCGTACATCTTCTGCCGGATGCCGCCGATGGGCCCGATCGCGCCGGTGTTGTCGATCGTCCCCGTGCCGGCGATGCGCTTGCCGCCCGTGAGCGAGCCGGGCGTCAGCTTGTCCATGATGCCGAGGGCGAACATCTGGCCGGCGCTGGGGCCGCCGACGTCGTTCAGCTGGATCTTCACGTCGAACGGGAAGGTGTAGTCCATCCCTGCTCCGATGCCGATGACCACCTGTCCCTGCGACTGGGTCGGGGTGACGGCGACCACGGATGCCGCGCCGTCGCGGACGATGCCGAGTTCGGCGGGCTTTCCCGTGCCGTTCTTCTTCACGGCATCCCGCAGCGCTTGGATGCTGCGGACCTTCACGCCGTTCACGGACGTGATCTCATCGCCCACTTTCAGCATCTGCGACGCGGGGCTGCCGGTCAGCAGCTGCTTCACGGCGACGTTCTGGGGGAAGTCGTAGCCCAGCCGGCTGAGAGCCGCAGCGATCGCATCCTGTTGCGAATCCACCATGGCCGCGGCGTTCTGGGCGTTCGACTGCTCCGTGGTCGTGCCCGGGGGGAAGACGTCGTCGAGCGGCAGAACGGCCTTGCTCGGCTGGAACCAGGCGTCGGCGATCTCGAGCCACGACGGGCTCTGGTCCGGGTTCCCGACCACGGAGACGGTGAGGAGATCGAGCGACCCGGACGTGGGGTACGTCTTGTGGCCCGGGATGCTGATCAGGTCCTTCGCGTCTCCGCCCGACGGCGATCCGACCTGCTGGTCCGTGCCGAGCGTGTTGAACACCGGCCCCGGCTGCTCGATGACGAAGGGAGCGGGGACGAGCGCGAGCACCAGGGCGAGCACCACCGCGACCCCGATCGCGACCCAGCCGATGATGACCCGGCGCGGCGGAGCGATCCGCTCCGCCGCGTGCGCCTGCAGGGCACGATCTTCCTCGCCGAACAGGGTCACAGGGCCGTCCTCTCGCTGGGGTGCTGGTGCGCCGGGGTGCTGGTGGCTCTCCGCCATGAGCGGGTGTTCGCCACAGGCGCACGGCCCGGATGCGAGCATAGGCCAATTCTCACCCGCCGCCCCGGCACCACCGGCTAGCGTAGATGGCAAGCCTGAAGCCGAGCCCGGCGGCTGTTCGATCCGTGGCCGGCTCAGTTCGAGAAGAGGACGCTCACGATGGCCGACGACCAGAACGAGGAGCGGGACGACGACGAGTTCCGCGAACTGCTGAACCAGTTCCTGTCGGGAAACGGCGCGTCGATCGACCCGAGCCGTCTCGCCGGCGCCGCAGGCCTGCCCAACGATCCGGCCAGCATCCAGGCCCTTCTCGGGCAGCTGCAGAACGCCCTGATGAACCCGGGCGGCGGCATCAATTGGGACATCGCGCAGCAGCAGGCGCGCCAGCTCGCCGCCGATGGTGCGCATCCGGTCACTCCGGCGGAGCGTGCCGCGCTCGACCAGGCCTTCCACGTCGCCTCGCTCTGGCTCGACCAGGCGACCGGTGTCGCAGGCCTCAGCAGCACGCCCGAGCTCATCGGCCGGGCGGAGTGGGCGCGACAGACCATGCCGCTGTGGACGCAGCTCGCCGAGCCGGTCGCCCTCAGCATCTCCGACGCTCTGACCCGGGTCCTGTCCGAGCAGGCGCCGGAGGAGATGCAGGCGATGCTGCAGAACGCCGGGCAGGTGATGCGCTCGATCGGCGGCGCGCTGTTCGCCATGCAGCTGGGCCAGGTCGTCGGCCAGCTCTCGAAGGAGGTCGTGTCCGGAGGCGACATCGGCATCCCGCTGCTTCCCGACGGCACAGCGGCACTGCTGCCGCAGAACGTGGCCGAGTTCGGCGACGGGCTCGACATCCCCGCCGACCAGATCCAGCTCTACCTCGCGGTGCGCGAGCTCGCGCACGCCCGGCTGTTCCGGCACGCGAAGTGGCTGCGGCTGCAGCTCATCACCCAGATCACGGCCTTCGCCAAGGGCATCAGCATCGACACGGATGCGCTCGAGTCGCTCGCCGAGAACTTCGACCCCTCGAACCCCGAGGAGCTGCGCGAGGCGATGGTCAGCGGCCGGCTCATCCCGCCGCGGACCGAGGACCAGCAGGAGGCGCTCGCCCGGCTCGAGACTGTGCTCGCGCTCGTCGAGGGCTGGGTCGATGTGGTGACGGCGAACGCCACGCACCTGCTCCCCCGCGCCGCCGCGATCGCCGAGACGGTGCGCCGCCGCCGGGCGTCCGGCGGACCCGCCGAGTCGGCGTTCTCGACCCTCGTGGGCCTGGAGCTGCGGCCGCGGCGGCTGCGGGACGCCGCCGCCATGTGGCAGGCGGTCACGGATGCCGTCGGCATGGATGCGCGGGACACCCTGTGGTCGCACCCCGACCTGCTCCCCCAGTCGTCCGACCTCGACGACCCGTCCGTCCTGGTGGCTCGCCTGACGGCGGCGGCCAGCGGCCAGGAGCCGGAGCAGGACGCGCTCGACCAGGCGATCGAAGACCTCCTGCGCGACGACAGGGATCGCCCGACCGAGGGATGAGGCCGGAGTCCGTGAGGGGCTACTGGGGATAGAGCGTCCTCGGAAAGTCGGTCTGTGGACAACCGCTGAGCGGGCACCTGCGTCCGAGAGGATGCAGGAATGGTCCTCGCACTCGACTCCCGCATCCAGCACGTGTGGCGCACGCCCGACAGCCTCCAGTTCGGCATCGAACGGCCCCTGCTCGTTCTCGAACGGGTGAGCGGCGCGGACGAGCGGATGCTGGCCGCGCTCGGCGGGGGCGTGTCCGCAGAGGGGCTCCGCGTGGTGGCCAAGCGCGCGGGCGCACCGCCGTCGGCCGTGAGGGAGCTGCTGGAGCAGCTGACACCGGTGCTGGCACCCGCGAGCGCCGAGAGGACGGAACCGCCTCTGGTCGTGCTCGACGGCGCGGGGCCGACGGCAGCGACCCTCGAACGGATGCTGTCCGAAGCGGGAGTCGACATCCGCAGCGGACTGTCGTGGTCGGACCCGGTGGTCGCGCAAGCGGAAGCGGCAGTCATCGTCGCCGCCTATGCGGTCGAGCCCCAGCGCCACGCGCGGTGGCTGCGCCGCGACGTGCCGCACCTCCCCGTCGTGTTCGGCGACGCCGGTGTCTGCGTCGGGCCCTTCGTGCGGCCGGGCGACGGTGCCTGCCTGCGGTGTGTCGACCTGCATCGGACGGATGCGGACCCGGCCTGGCCGGCCATGGCCACGCAGCTGCACACCCGGCCGGCCCCGGGCGAGACGGCGATCAGCTCGGCTGCGGCCGCCGCTCGAGGGGCCGCGATCGTGCTGGCGGGCATCGCCGGCTCGGGCGCGACGGAGGGTTCGGGGGTGAATGCCGGGGTGCCGGCGGTGCGTCCGGGGGTGCCGGCGGTGCGTCCGGGGGTGCCGGCGGTGCGTCCGGTTGCGCCGGAGGTGCCTTCCGGGGTGGCCTGGCGCCTGGAGGCCGGAGCCGTCGAGTGGGTCAGCCGCGCGTGGGAGCCGCACCCGGAGTGCGGCTGCCTGGGTCTCCCGGCGTGACCGTGGGCCGGAGCTCGGAGAGGAACCGCGATGGCTGACGCGAGGAGGGTCGACCGGGCTGGTTGCCGCGCGCCGCCCAGCTGAGGCGCAGGCGTTCCCGGGCGCGCGTGATGCCGACGTACAGGAGGCGACGCTCCTCATCCACCTGCTCGAACGTGGTGGCATAACTGATCGGGACGAGTCCTTCGCTCAATCCCACCAGGTAGACGGAGGGCCACTCGAGGCCCTTCGCGGCGTGCAGCGTAGCGAGGGTCACGGCGGACATCGTCGGCTCGTGCTGCCCGGCCTGACGGGCGAGCAGCTCGTCGGTGAAGGCGCGCAGCGTGCGGCCGGGCGGCTGTTCGTCGGCGAGACCCATGATGGCGTTCAGCGACTCCCAGCGCTCGCGGACGGCTCCGCGTGCCTCCGGTGGCTGGACGGACCAGCCGAGGGACCGGAGCACGTCGCTGACCGACTTGAACAGCGGGTCGTCCGTCGCCGCCAGGCTGGCCGCGCGCAACGACATGACGGCCTGTCGCACCTCCGGGAGGTCGAAGAACCGCTTCGAGCCACGGATCTGGTAGCTGATGCCGAGATCGCCGAGCGCCTGCTCGAGCGCGGCCGACTGCACGTTGACGCGGTACAGCACCGCGATGTGCTCGGGTCGCGAACCGGCGGCGAGCTCGGCGGCGATCCGCTGGGCGACAGCGCGCGCCTCCGCGCGGTCATCCTCGTACGCGGTCGGCTCGGGCACCGGATCCACGTCGCGCGCTCCCCCGGGGAGTTCGGCCGGCCTCAGGGTCAGTGCGCCGGAACGGCCGCGCATGAGCCGGTTCGCGACGTCGATCACCGAGGGTGTGGAGCGGTAGTTCTGCTCGAGGCGCACGACCGTCGCTCCGGGATGCTCCCGCTCGAACCCGAGCAAATAGTCGCTGCGGGCACCGGCGAAGGAGTAGATGGTCTGGCTGGCGTCCCCGACGACGCACAGATCGGTCCGTGTGCCGAGCCACAGGGACAGGAGCTGATGCTGCAGCGGCGACACGTCCTGGTACTCGTCGACGACGAAGAACCGGTACTGCTCCCGCACCTGCAGTGCGACGGCGGGCTCCGACTCGATCATGCCGGCGCAGGCGAGCAGCACATCCTCGAAGTCGATCTGCTTGCGCTGGTCCTTGAGCTCCTCGTACTTCTGCAGAAGGCCCGCCACCTGATCCGCGGTCAGCGAGCCCGGCGTCGGGCGGCCCGCCGCCGAGTACTGCTCGATCCCGAGACCGGAGACCTTCCGCCACTCCACCTCGGCGGCCACATCCCGCAGCGTCGCCGTGTCCACGCGCAGCTTGAGGGCTTCCGCGGCCTGCCCGAGCACCCGTCCCTTCCCATCGAGCACGGACGGCAGCTGGCCGCCGACCACCTGCGGCCAGAAGTAGTTCAGCTGCGACAGCGCCGCCGAGTGGAAGGTGCGGGCGGAGACGCCGCCGGCACCGAGCTGGCGCAGGCGTCCCCGCAACTCGGCCGCAGCGCGGCTGGTGAAGGTCAGGGCCATCACGCGATTCGGCGCATACGCGCCGGACGCGACGCCGTAGGCGATCCGGTGCGTGATCGCGCGCGTCTTGCCGGTTCCGGCACCGGCCAGGATGCACACCGGACCGAACAGCGCTTCGGCCGCGACCCGCTGCTGCGCATCCAGGCCGGCGAGCAGCGTGTCCGGCCCGGAGAGCGCGGTGCTCACGGCGCGGGCGGCTCGTCCAGCGGGCCGCCGTACCAGTCCTCGATGAGGGCGCGCGCGATCGACGACCGCCCGGGCAGGATGATCTGCTCCCGCGCCTCCCACAGCTCCTCACGGCTGAACCAGCGGAGGTCCAGGATCTCCTCGCCGTCCGGGTCGAGCGCGGACGGCTCCTGATCGTCGGCGAGCCGGGCGGTCATCCCGATCATCACGGACGCGGGGAACGGCCACGGCTGTGAGCCCTTGTAGCGCGCATCCACGACGCGGATCCCCGCCTCCTCGAAAATCTCGCGCTCCACCGCCGACTCGAACGACTCCCCCGGCTCCACGAACCCGGCGAGCAGCGAGTACCGGGAATGCTCCCACAGGGCATTGGACCCCAGCAGCAGCCGGTCGTCGGCATCCAGAATGGTGACGATCACGGCGGGGTCGGTGCGCGGGAAGACCTCGGAGCCGTCCTCGAAGCAGCGGCGGACCCAGCCCGCCTGCTCCACGACGGTCGGCATCCCGCAACGCGGGCAGTGCGTGTTCGCAGCATGCCAGTTGGCCATGGCCAGCGCTTCGGTGAAGAGTCCGGCATCCCGGTCGCTCAGCGCGGTGGCCACCGTGCGGAGGTTGCCCCAGCGCGCCTCGTCGGGCTCGAGCTCCTGAGCAGCGGCGTCCGTCAGCACCTCGAGGACCACGGCGCTGCCGGGAGGCTCCGCGGCGGTGGCGACCGTGGTGCGGCCGAGGTACACGCGCAGGAGGGCCGAGGTCACCCGGTCGACGGGCAGCAGCTCGAGTTCGGCGGGTCCCGCGCCGGGAGCCGACCATCCATCGGCCGTGGGGGTCGCAGCCTCGACGCTCTCGGCGGTGAGGAGGGCACGGCCCTTCCACAGGGCGAGCACCCGCGTGCCCGGCTCCTCCCACAGCTCGTCGAACAGGGCCGGACGCGATCGCGCCGCATGGTCGCGGTCGGTCGCGTGACGTGAGAGCGCCAGAGCCGCGAGCGGCGGAGCGGGAGTCGGGGCGGACGACATCGAGGTCCTTTCGGGGCGTGGCGGACGGCTGTCGCAGGCAGGTCCACTTAGCCTAGGTGCATGGCCAGATCCCATCTCACTCTAGCCGCGCTGGCCACCTCGGCCGTTCCCGGCCTCGACGTCACGGGCGCCCGCAGTTACAGCCTCGGCGGCGCAGGCGACTTCGACTCTGCGCTGCTGACGACGACGGATGGGGGCGCCGTCATCGTCCGCGTTCCGACCTCGCAGGCGGCCGAGACCGAGCAGAGCGCCGACCTCGTCGCGCTGCGCGCGCTCACCACCGGCATCCGCAGCCGACTGCCGTTCGATGTCCCGCAGTTCCTCGGCCAGGCGCCGGTGGCCGGGACGCGCGCCCTCGTCTACGACTACCTCCCCGGCCGTCACATCGCCGTCGAGGAGGTCCCCCCGGGCGACGGGCTCGCCGGCTCGATCGGGCACGCCATCGCCGCGATCCACGCTCTCCCGACCGCGTTCGTCGGCGAGGCGGGCCTTCCGGTGATGTCCGCGACGGAGTGCCTCGCTGCTGCGAACTCGGTGATCGAGTCGGCTGCATCCACCGGACTCCTGCCGACAGCGCTGCGGGACCGCTGGCGCGACGCGGCCGCCGACCACTCCATCTGGCAGTTCCAGCCGACGGTCATCAACGGCGCGCTGACCGCCGACTCCTTCCTGGTGGAGGACGACGGGGTCACCGCGGTGCTCGGCTGGTCGGCCCTTCGCGTGGGCGACCCGGCCCGCGATCTGCACTGGCTGCTCGCCATGAACCCGGACGCGACCGACGGCGCGCTCGGCGCCTACGCCTCCACCCGTCAGGTCGCCGCCGACCGCCAGTTCACCCAGCGCGCGATGCTCTACGCCGAGCTCGAGGTGGCTCGCTGGCTGCTGCACGGCCGCGAGGTGCGGGACCAGTCGATCATGGACGACGCGGTCGCGATGCTCGACGGGCTCGTGGATCGGGTGCACAGCAACGCGATGAACCCGCTGTCGACCGCCACCGGACCGATTCTCGCGGTCGGCGACGTCGAAGCCATGCTCGACCGGACCCCGGGCGACCATCCAGCCGCCGACGGAAGCGGCGGCTACCGCCGCTCGGGCGGGATGAAGCCGGTGGCCGACGACCAGAGCGACATCAGCTCCTCCTCCGCGTAGAGCCGCTCGGGCCGGATGACGCGGTCGTCGGCGACGAAGTAGAAGACCGCGTCGATGCGCTCCGGGTCGACCCCGGCGTAGCGCGCGAACGCGAGTCGGTAGAGGGCCAGCTGCAGCTGCTTGCGCTCCAGGTCGTCGGCGTCGCGCGGCGCCTTCCCGGTCTTCCAGTCGACGATCTGGTAGTCGTGCCGGCCGTCCTCCGCACGGTAGACGGCATCCAGCTTGCACACGATGACCTGGCCGGCGAGCGTGATGTGGAGCTCCAGCTCCACCTCCTCGGGGCTGCGGCCCGACCACGGGCTGCGCTCGAAGGTCGCCTTCAGCTCCTCGAAACGCTCCGCCTCGAGCAGGTCGCTCGCCGGGTCGTCCAGCTCGGCCGCGTTCGCGTCGAGGACATCGGCGGCGCCCGCGACGGTGCCGAACCGGTCCTCCACCCACTGATGGAAGAGGGTGCCGAGCCTCGTCTGCCGGTAGGGGCGTTCGGGCATCGGGCGGCGCAGTGACGCGGCGACGCCGGCCGGGTCCGTGACGTAGTCCTTGAACCGGGACGCCGGGATGCGCGCGGGCAGCTCGACGAGGCCCGCCTCCTGTTCCCGCCGGGCCCGTTCGGCCAGCAGCAGGTCGAGGTCCCGCGCGTAGACGCCTCCGTCGCCCGCCCCGCTCTCGCGCGCTCGCCGCACCGCTTCTGCTGCGGCTTCCACCCGCTCCCGGCGCGCGCCGAGGGGCTCCAGCGGCCAGCTGACGGTCGCCGCGCTCAGGGTGAGCGGATTCTCGTCGGGCTCGTCGCAGTCCGGGAACGCGTCCTCGGGCAGGAGACCCGCCTCCTGAAGCTCCAGCAGGTACGAGCCGGGACCGCGCGGCCGGGTCTGCGTCGACCAATACGACCCGCTGAGCAGCAGCCGCTCCTTCGCGCGGGTGACGGCGACGTAGATCAGGCGGCGCTGCTCCTCCAGGTGGCGGGCCACGTTCTCCTCCTCGAACGCGGCGATGGACTCGTGGACGTCCTTCTGTGTCTCTGCGGTGCGCCAGGCGATGACCGGCAGTTCGGCGGAGTCGCCACGGAACTCGTTCGGGAGCTGTCCGAACGAGAGCCAGCCCTTGCGGCTCTGCGGCGGACCGGGGAGCTCGCCATCGACCAGCCGGGGGACGGCCACCACATCCCACTCCAGCCCC
Organism: Leifsonia sp. CL147; assembly: GCF_900114565.1. Taxonomy (GTDB): domain Bacteria; phylum Actinomycetota; class Actinomycetes; order Actinomycetales; family Microbacteriaceae; genus Leifsonia. The sequence continues at coordinate 197,223 of NZ_FOTM01000003.1, read as the reverse complement.
TTGGCGCCGTGGATGGTGAGGATCTGGACGGTGCCCGGCTCCGGGTCCTCGCTCCGCGGCGCCAGGTTGTCGCGCTGCTCCGCCTCCGCGAGCCAGGACAGGAACGAGCCGAGGGTCGCCTGATCGTCGACCGCGAGGTACGAGGCGACCTGCTCGGCGAACGCGTCGAGGCTCGCGTGGCCGAGTTGCGCGGTCTCGTTCGCGGCCACCTCGATGTCCAGTAGCAGCTCCTGCTGCACGAGCGTGACGAGATCGAGCAGGTCGAGGCCCGCACGCGAACGCAGGTGGTCGAGCCGGCGGCCGGCGTCGCGCATCCGCTCGAGCCCCGGCGGGCTGAAGCCGTCCAGACGGCTGTGGCCCGCGGGCGCCTCGACGACGAAGTCGAGCGCATCCACCAGGGACGCGGACTCCTCGCCCGCGACCGAGCGCCGCAGCCGCTCGCGGAGCTCCGGGTCGAGCTTCTGGTGCCGGTGGTCGCGTTCGGCCAGCCAGGAGGCGACATCGCGGAGCGCCGCGATGTCCTTCGGTCCGACGCGCCACTTGGCCCCGGTCAGCAGGCGGATCAGCTCGGAGCCGGCCGTCGGGTCGTGCATGACCCGCAGTGCGCTGAGCAGGTCGGCGATCACCGGCTGCTCGAGAAGTCCTCCGAGACCGAGGACGTGATACGGGATGCCGTGGCGGTCGAGCGCGCCGGTGAACACGTCGATCTTCTTCAGGGACCGGCAGAGCATGGCGGCGCTGGGGGGCGAACCGTCGGGTCCGAGCCGGCGCACCCGGTCCCCCAGCCAGCGGGCGACGAGGTCGGCCTCGTCCGCGACCGTCTGCTCGAAGACCGCGGTCAGCTCCCCGGCGACGGCCCCGGGCCGCGGCTGCAGCTGCTCGACGTGCACCGGGGAGGCGGCCGTGAGCGGGCCCACCAGGACGTTGGCCGCATCGAGCACGCGCGTCGGGTTGCGCCAGCTGGTGCTCAGCGCGTACTCGTCCGCGGCGCCGTGGTCGCCTCGGCGCTCCCCCGTGAAGTCGCTGGAGAACCGGCCCAGGTTCGCGGCGCTCGCACCACGCCAGCCGTAGATCGACTGGTGCGGGTCCCCCACGGCCATCACCGGGCGGCCGGCGAAGAGGGTGGAGAGCAGCCGCGTCTGGACCACCGAGGTGTCCTGGTACTCATCGAGCAGCACCACGCGGAAACGGCGCCGGTAGTCGGCGACGACTTCGGGCATCCGCTCGCAGACCGCCAGCGCGAACGCCACCTGGTCGGAGTACTCCACGAACCCGCGGCGGCGCTTCTCGTCGGCGAACGCGCGTGCGAGGTCGAGGAGCGGTGGCAGCGAGCCCACGGCCTCGACGGCCGAGCGGACCGAGGCGTACAGCTCCTTGACGCGGCCGTTGCCCGTCGGCAGCTCGGCGATTCGCGCGAAACCCTCCACCATCCGCTCGACCTCGGTGGGGTCGGCGACGTTCTCGCTGAGCGCGCGGCTCACGGCGACGACGGCCGAGGTCACCGCATCCACGCCCTTGTCCAGTTCGACCAGGCGCTCGTCGGTGCTGGTGACGACGAGCCGGCGGGCGAGCTGCCAGGCGGACGCCTCGCTCAGCACGGCCGACTCCGGCTCCCGCCCGATCAGCAGCGCGTTCTCGCGGAAGATCGCGTTGGCGAACGCGTTGTAGGTCGCGACCTCCGGCGCCTCGAACGGATCGAACACGACCTCCGTCACGCGTGAGGCGACCAGCTGCTCGATGCGCGTGCGGATGCGGCCGGCCAACTCGCCCGCGGCCTTGCGCGTGAAGGTCAGGCCGAGGATCTCGGGGACGCGGACGTGCCCGTTCGCGAGCAGCCACACCACCCGGTTGGCCATGGTCTCGGTCTTGCCGCTGCCCGCGCCGGCGACGACGATCGCCGGACGGAGCGGTGCCTCGATGACCGCCTGCTGCTGCGCCGTCGGCATCGGGAGGCCGAGCGCCTCCGCGATCTCGGCAGCACTCAGGGTGCGCGCCGGCCGCTGGCGGATCTCGTCGCCGTGCTCATCCGCGGCGAGCGAGAACGCCTGCTCGACCAGGTCGAGTGCTGCCTCGTCGTTCGCCCACTCCAGAAGGCCCTCGTCGTCGACGTGCGTCGCTTCGTCCGTCATGAGCCTCCTCCGGCACTGACTGCGGGGACCAGGTGGATGCGGTACTCGTACTTCCCGTGCGGGTCGCGTTCCCCGAGGTCCACCACACCGGCGAAGCTCGCCGCGGCCATGCCGTCGGCGGCCCGGGCGACCCGCTCGCGGAGCCGGTCGAGGCCCTCCTCGTCCACGCGGTCCTGCCCGAACTCGCGGTAGCCCTTGCCGCGAACCCCTTTCGCCACGAAGAGCAGCTTGGCGCCGCCGGACGGCAGGCTCTCCGCCTCCTCGATGACGCCGTGCTCCAGCGCGAGCTGGTAGGCGCCGAGCTGCGCGTGCTCGGCGGCCTCCGCCGCGCTCGGCGTCCGATTGCCCGTCTTCAGGTCCACGATCACGACCGTCCCGTCCGGCGTGCGCTCGACCCGGTCGATCGTGCCGCGCACGAGCGCCCGGCCGATCCGGAGCTCGAACGCGCCCTCGGACCCGAGCAGGGTGCCGCCGGCGCGCTCGAAGTCGCGGAGGTACTCCGACACGCCGGCCGTGAGCGTCCGGGTCCGACGGCGCTCCTTCTCCTCCAGCCACGGGGACTCGAACGCCAGCTCGCCCCAGCGGCGCTCGACGCCCTCCCAGAGGCGGTCCACGCTGAGGTCGCGGTCCTCACGGGTGCTGGCCTCCTCCATGACCGCGTGCACGACCGTGCCGATGCCCGCGGCGAGACCACTGGGCGAGGCGGCCATCGTGTCCACGAACCAGGCGAGCGGCGACTTCTCGAAGGTCTCCAGCCGCGACGGCGACACCCGGACGACCGCCTCCGGATCCTCCAGATCCACCAGCGGCTCGGTCGTCGACGGCTCGAGCAGGCCGTACCAGGAGGACGGATCGGCACCCTCCACCTCCGCATCGGCCAGCCGGGCGAGCGCCGCGGCCGCGTCGGGCGAGCCGTTGGTGACCAGACGGCGACGCAGCCGGCCGACCATGCCGCGGAGGGAGAGGGGATGGGCGCCGTCGTCGACATCGTCCATGCCGAGGTCGCCGGCGAGACGCAGGAAGGGCGAGGGCTGCTCGTCGTCGTTGGCCGTCGCCGTGAGGATCACCTGGCCGCGCGCACGGGAGACGGCCAGCGCGAACATCCTCAGCTCGTCGCCGAGCACCTCCGCGCGTTCGTCCTCCGTGCCCGTGGAGCGACCTTCGACGGCGTCCGCGAGCTCCTGGGGATGCAGCAGCGAGCCCCGCAGCCGCAGGTTGGGCCAGACGCTCTCCTGCAGTCCGGCGACCGCGACGACCTCGAACTCGCGGCCGATGGCGGCGCTCGGCGTGCACACGAGAACGGCGTCGCCGGCGGTGCGCGCGGCGAGAGTGTCCTCCGGCACTTCGGCGCCGAGCAGTTCGACGACGAAGTCGGAGGCAGGACGCTCGGGGTAGCGCTCCACGAACCGGCGTGCCGCGGTGAAGAGCGCGACGACGCCGTCGAGGTGCCGGTTGGCCTCGTCGGCGACGATCCCCGTGCGCTCCGAGTGCTCGAGCCAGCGCGCGGCCAGCCCGCTGCGCTCCCAGATGTGCCACAGCAGCTCTTCGATGGAGCCTCCGCCTGCGGCCTTCTCGCGGCCGGACCGGAGGGTCTCGGCCAGCCGTCCCGCGCGCCGGGCGGGCGCCGCGTCGATCGTGGCGAGGTGCGCGGGATGCTGGAGCGCCTCAACGAGCAGCTCGTCGCCGGGCCGGTTGCCGTCGCCGGAGAGCTCCTCCTGCCGGAGAGCCAGCCGGAGCCGGCGCAGGCTCACGCTGTCGAGGCCTCCGAACGGGCCCAGCAGCACCTCGGTCGCGACGGCGGGCGTGAGCTCGATGGCGCCCAGTTGCACCCCGGCGATCGTGACGAGCTGTCGCGCGGCGAAATCGTCGCGCAGCGGCCGTCCGGCGATGCTCGTCGTCGTCGGGACCTCGGCCACCGCGAGCGCGCGCGCCAGCGCAGGCACGTGGGCTCCCGAGCGCACGATGACCGCCATTTCCCTCCAGGGGACGCCGTCGAGCAGGTGCCGTTCGCGCAGCTTCCGGGCGAGGCGCGACGCCTCGGAGGGGGCGGAGACGGCCACCAGGCGGACGACCTCCGGACGCGGCGCGGCGTCGCCGCCGTGCGCCTCCCCGTCGTGCGGGTTCTCGGGAGACGGGCGCCCGGCCGCGGCGATCCGCTGCACACCGGCCGCCGCCGTCCCGATCCGCTCGGTCACGCGCGCCGTCAGTTCGCGCAGGACGGGGGTCTGGCGATGCGCCGTCGTCAGGACGAACCGTGTCACCGGCACTCCGAGCCGGCCCTCGAGCTGACCGAGAGCGGAGGCCTCCGCACCGCGGAACGTCGTGGAGGCGACGTCCGGGTCGCCGAAGGCGATCACCGCGATCCCGCGCTGGGCGAGCGCGCGCAGAAGCGCCAGGGCCGCAACCGTCGCCTCCTGGAGATCGTCCACGAACACCGCGCGCAGGCGGTCGAGCGAACTCCCCTCGCGCACCACCATGACGGCGGAGGCGATCAGCTCGGCCGCATCCACGAAGCCGCCACGGTAGCTGTCGACCACCAGCTGGTACTCCGCCATGAACCGGGCGGCGGCGCGCCACTCGTCGTGGCCGGTCATCGCGCCCAGCTCCGACAGCCGGGAGGGCGTCACGCCGCGTTCGGCGCACCGTGCCATCAGCTCGCGCAGCTCGGTGCGGAAGCCGCGCAGCATCCGCACCTCCGCGACCAGCGGCTCGGGCCAGACGGGACCGGTTCCGTCCTCCATGTGGCCGCTGAGCAGTTCGGCGATGATCTGGTCCTGCTCGCCGCCGGTCAGGAGGCGCGGCGGCTCGAGCCCGTCGCGTCGCGCACGCTCCCCCACCAGCTGGAAGGCGAGGGAGGTGGCCGTGCGAGCCAGCGGACCCTGCGTCGGCACGCCCAGACGGAGCGCGAGGCGGTCGCGGAGAGCGGTCGCCGCGGTGCGGGAGGCGCTGAGAGCCAGCACCTCACCGGGAGCATGACCGCGGACCAGGACACGCTCGGCGAGGGCCTCGACCAGCGTGGTGGTCTTGCCGGTCCCCGGGGCTCCGAGCACAGCGGCGGAGGCGGAGTCCGGCAGCGCGAGGACCTCCGCCTGGGCACCGTCGAGCACGAGGCGGCCGGATATGGCCGCTCTGTCGGCGGCGGCGGCTGCGTTGGCGGCGGTGGCGGCGGGCCTGTCGGCAGCGGTGTCCGGGCGCGCCGGAGGCCGCATCAGGAAGCCGCGAGCGATCATGCCATTCACGGTATCGGCGTCCGCCGACAGAGAACGCGACCGGGCGCCGCGAGCCGTGTGCCGTAGTCTGAACTCACACCCGCCGGTCAGATTCGAAAGGCACCCACGTGGAGATCCGCATCGGAATCGTCAACGCCCCCCGCGAGCTCAGCTTCGAGTCCTCGCAGTCGGCCGAAGAACTGGCGGGGCAGGTGCAGACGGCGCTCAGCAGCGGCTCCGGGGTCCTGAAGCTGGCCGACGACAAGGGTCGCCTCTACCTGGTCCCGACCGCCGGCATCGGCTACGTCGAGATCGGCACAGAGGAATCGCGCCGCATCGGCTTCGTCGGCTAACCTCCAACTCGTGGAACTGCTCTTCGTCGTCCTCGGCGGCGCCATCATCGGCCTCGCCGGACGCTACTTCCTGCCGAACCGTCACACGCACGGCTCCGTCCTCGTCCCGGCGATCGGCGTGGTCGCCGCGTCCATCCTCTGGGTCGTGCTCACCTGGGCTGGCCTGAAGTGGAACGGCGGGTGGATCTGGTGGATCACCCTCGTCGGCACGGCGCTCGTCGTCGCGGTCTCGGATCTGGTGGTGGGTCGCGTACGCGCCGCACACGACGACCGGATGCTGCACTCGCTCGCCAAGGGCGCCGTCGCGCGCTGACGCCTGCCGTTTTCAGGCGGACGGCGCGGGTGCAGCCCTGTCGTCAGAACAGGAACCGCGCGAACGAGCCGCTCAGGCGGTCAGCCCGAGGGCGTCCATCCGTCGGGTGTGCGCCGCGATGAGCTCCGTGAAGATGGGCTCGATGCGTTCCTCGTCGGTGGCACGGTTCCCCGACAGGTGCAGGGCCGACCGCGCGACGAGCAGCGTGTCGCCGACGAGCCGCCGGCCCCACATCGCGAGCCGTGATGCCAGCCGCGGATCCGCAGCGATCTGCTCGCGCAGGACCTCCAGCACACCCTCCTGACCGGAGTCGGAGCCGAGCAGGTGGGCGAGCCGCGGACCGACATCGCCGGGCAGCCCGGCGGCCAGGCGGATGAAGAAGTCGTCGAGCAGCCCGCCGGTCACCAGCGCCGACAGCAGCGTCTCGCGCCAGTCCGCGCCGACGATCAGCGCGCCGAAACCCTCGATCGCGTCGGCGAACGGTTTCATCGCCTCGGCGGGGTCGTCGCCCCTGCGGCGGATCTCCGCCACGATCCCCTGATGCTTCGAGAGTGCGTCACCGGCTGCGGCGGAGATCCGTCCCTTCGCACGCAGGTCGTCCGTCTCGGCGGCCACCAGGGACAGCGTCTCGAACTGTTCCAGCTGCAGGTAGGCCGCCTGGCCGAGATACGGCAGGAGGTCGGGCATCACCTCGTGCAGATCGACCCGCACCGTGGCCACCGGGCGCGCCCGTTGCGTCAAGCGCGGGAGCTCGACGGAAGGCCGTCGCCGGGTGAACCATGTTGACACGCACAGCAGTGTATCGGGCCGGTCCAGTAGGCTGTTGACCGCCGTCGGCGCAGGATCGACGGCCCTGCGCCTGCGACAGAGAACATGGCGTGGACCCTCCCATCGAATCGACAGGCATTTCGCACGTGACTTTCTCAGAACTCAACATCGACCAGGACATGGTGGATCAGCTCGCCGCCAAGGGCATCATCGAGCCGTTCCCCATCCAGACCCAGACGATCCCGCTCGCACTCACCGGGCAGGACATCATCGGCCAGGCCAAGACGGGAACGGGCAAGACGCTCGGCTTCGGCCTCCCGCTCATCCAGCGCCTCGGCCTCAATCCCGAGCCGGGCGTGAAGGCACTCGTCGTCGTCCCGACGCGCGAGCTGGCCATCCAGGTCTACGAAGACCTCGAGACCGCCGCAGCCGGCCGTCCGACCTCGATCGCCAGCATCTACGGCGGCAAGGCCTACGAGGGCCAGATCGCGCAGCTCAAGGGCGGCGCTCAGATCGTCGTCGGCACGCCCGGCCGTCTGCTCGACCTCGCCGGGCAGCGCCTCCTGAACCTCGGCAACGTGCAGGAGATGGTGCTGGACGAGGCCGACAAGATGCTCGACCTCGGCTTCCTCGCCGACATCGAGAAGCTGTTCGCGCAGACGCCGGCCACCCGCCACACCATGCTCTTCTCGGCCACCATGCCCGGCCCGATCGTCGCGCTCGCGCGCCGCTTCATGACCCGCCCGGTGCACATCCGGGCAAGCGATCCGGACGAGGGCCAGATCCAGGCGAACATCAAGCACCTGATCTACCGCGCCCACTCGCTGGACAAGGACGAGGTCATCGCGCGCATCCTGCAGGCGGAGGGCCGCGGCAAGACCGTGATCTTCACCCGCACCAAGCGCGCCGCCGCGAAGCTGGTCGAGGAGCTCAACGACCGCGGCTTCAACGCCGCCGCCGTCCACGGCGACCTCAACCAGGAGCAGCGCGAGCGGGCCATGGCCGCGTTCAAGGCCGGCAAGAAGGACATCCTGATCGCCACGGACGTCGCCGCCCGCGGTATCGACGTGGACGATGTGACGCACGTCATCAACCACACCATCCCGGACGACGAGAAGACCTACCTGCACCGCGCCGGCCGCACCGGCCGCGCCGGCAAGACCGGGATCGCGGTCACGTTCGTCGACTGGGAGGACCTCCACAAGTGGGCCCTCATCAACAAGGCGCTCGAGTTCGGTCAGCCTGATCCGACCGAGACGTACTCGTCGTCGCCGCACCTGTTCAGCGACCTCGACATCCCGCAGGGCGTCAAGGGCCGGTTGAAGCCGACGCCGGCCGTCAAGGTCGCCGAGACGCCGCGAGGCGGCCGCACGGACTCCACCCGGCCCGAGGGCGGTGACCGCTCCGGCGGCCGCGACCGTCGTCGAACCCGCGGATCCGGTCAGGGCGGTGCAGGCGAGCACGCCGGCGGCCAGCGCGGCGCCGGCCAGCACGCCGGCGGCCAGAGCGGCGCCGGCCAGCACGCCGGCGGCCAGAGCGGCGCCGGCCAGCACGCCGGCGGCCAGGACGCGGCGTCGGCCGAGGCCGGCGAGCCGAAGGCCGCCGCCGGGACGCACGACGGAGGCGGCGCACAGCACCGCGACGGCAACAGCGCCCCGCGTCGCCGCCGTCGCCACTCGCGCGGGGGCGCCCCCGCGGCCCCCGCCAGCTGACCCACCCGCCCGACATTCGTCACGAATGTCGCGTTTCGCTCGGCCGAAGCGCACATTCGTGACGAATCTCGCGCCAGGTCAGAGCGCGCACTCGCCACGAGTCTCGCACGCGGGGTCAGAGCGCACATTCGTCACGAATGTCACGATTTCGGCGGTCTAAGTGCACATTCGTGACGAATGTCGCGCCCGCGCGGGAGATGAGGCCGGCGCTGCCAGACCGGCGGACTCTCACATTCGTCACGAATGTCGCGATTTCGGCGGTCTAAGTGCACATTCGTGACGAATGTGCACGGCACGGCGCGGCGCGCGGCGGCGCGGCGCGCGGCGCGGCGCAGGTCAGTACCAGTTGGGGTCGTGGCTCATCTCGAAGTTCCAGGCTCGGCACGGAGAGCCGTAGGAACGGTTGATGTAGTCGAGACCCCAGTTCACCTGCGTGTTCTGGTTCGTCATCCAGTCGGGGCCGGCGGACGACATCTTGCTCGCCGGCCAGGCCTGCGGGATGCCGTAGGCGCCGCTCGAGGTGTTGTAGGCGTCCGCGCGCCAGCCCGACTCGTGGTTCCAGAGCTTGATCAGGCAGTCCATCTGGTCGCCGCCCCAGCCGTATGCCCCGAGCCGGCTGGAGGCGTAGGCCTGCGCAGCCGCCGGGTCCACGTTCATGCCGGGTGGCGGCGCGAAGCCGTCGGCGCTTCCACCCGGGTTCGCCGCCGCGGCCGCCGCAGCGGCCGCCGCCTGGCCCTCCGCGAACTTCTCCTCGACAGCCGCCACCGTGTTCTTCAGCGTGGCGAGCTGCGCATAGAGGGTGTTCGCGTGCTGCTTCTGGTCGGCCAGCTGGGCGTCGGCCGCCTGCTTCGCGGCGGTGGCCACCTCGAGCGCCTTCTTGGCGGCCGTCGCAAGCTGATCGCGCACCTTCTCCGCATCGGTCGCCTGCGCGCTCAGCGACGTTGCGACGTTGCGCTGGGCCGTGGCCTGCGCGAACAGGGAGCTGGACTGGTCGGCCAGCTTGGACACGGCCCCCAGCTGGTAGAGCAGCGAGTCCGAGCCGGACGCATCCGGGCTCAGGAACAATCGCAGGGACACGCCGGAGCTGCCCGCCCGGGTGAGTTGCTCGGCGAGCCTCCCGCTCTGCGCCTTCAGCTGATCCGCTTTCGCGGCCGCATCCTGGGCCTTCTGCGCCAGGTCCTGCGCCTTGTCCGTCGCCGCCTTCAGGGCCGCCTCGGCGGCTCCGTACTCACCGAGGCGCTTGACCGCGAGGTCGCCCGCCGCGTTCGCCGCAGTCTGGAGGCTCGCCAGCAGCCCGTTGATCCGGTCCACCTCGGCCTGGGCGGCGGCCGCGTTGTTCTTCGCGGCCTGCACGTCATCCCACGAGGGGTAGGAGTCGGCGAGCGCGGGCGTCGCGCCCGTCGCCACCACGAGCGCCGCCGTCAGGGCGATCGCGACCGCCGATCCTCGCCAGAACCGTCTCACCCGCGCACCTCGCCTTCTCGCCCCGACTGCGTGTTTCTCGAATCCCCTCCCCCAGGCTACGGGCACAGGGTCAGGGAGCGTAGAAAGGCGACGCGCCTGTCGCTTCTTCGATCATCGCGTCCACGACCGACGGATCGGTCGTCCTCTCGCCCAGCCGGTTCGGCTTTCCTGCCCCGTGGTAGTCGCTGGAGCCGGTGATCCGGAGGCCGTAACGCCCCGCCAGCTCGCGCAGCCGCTCGACGCCGTCGGCCTTGTTCTCGCGGTGATCGAGCTCCAGCCCGAAGAGTCCGGCGTCGACGAGCCGGCGCAGCCGGTCCTCCGGGATGACCCGGCCCCGTCCTCCCGTCGCCGGATGCGCGAGCACCGGGAGCCCGCCGGCGCCGCGGATGAGCCGCACGCCGGTCAGCGGGTCCGGTGCGTAGTGCGGCTGGAAGTAGCCGCTGCGCCAGTGCAGGATGCCCGCGAACGCAGCGCTCCGATCGGAGGCGAGGCCCCGTGCGACGAGCGCGTCCGCGATGTGCGGACGGCCGACGGTAGCGCCCTCCGTCGCCTGGGCGAGCACGTCGTCCCAGGTGATGTCGTAGTCCTCCGAGATGCGGCGGACCATGTCTTCGGCCCGGCGCATCCGGCCATCCCGGATGCGGACCGTCTCGGCCGTGAGCGCCTCGTCCGTCGGGTCGAAGAGGTACCCGAGCATGTGGACGCTGGCGAACTCGATCCGGGTGGACAACTCCATGCCGGGGACGACGGTGACGCCGACCCGCTGACCTTCCGCCGCCGCGTCCATCCATCCCGCGGTCGAATCGTGATCCGTCAGGGCGACGGTGCCGAGGCCGGCCGCTGCCGCCGCGCGGACGAGTTCGGCCGGGGTCTCCGTGCCGTCGGAGACGCTGGAGTGGGTGTGCAGGTCGACGGGGCCACGGAACCGTCGCGCATCAACCATGGTGACCATCCTAGGAGGCGGCGCCACGGCCGCGGGTGGCCGCAATGCATGCATGGGACCGAGGCCGAAGCGGTCATCGGCGCGCCGTCGGCGGCGGGTGGAAGAATGAGACCATGTCCTCCCAGCCGACCAGCCCCGCGACCGCAGAGACCCCGGAGACCGCAGCGACCCCCGCGACCGCAGGGACCCCGGAGACCGCAGCGACCCCCGAGACCGCAGCGACCCCCGCGGCCGCAGAGACGGAGCAGGCGCCGCGCGCGACACAGAACCGCTCGACCACGCCCGGCTCCGACACCTTCCGCCGCTACATCGCGAGCGGCTGGGCGTCGAGGCCGGAGGTCCTCCCCGAGCCCCGCAGGCAGGCGCAGTACGCCGCCGCTCGCCGGGCGCGGGTGTCCGAGCTCTTCCCGGGCAAGCGGCTCATCGTCCCCGCAGGGAGGCTGAAGCAGCGTTCGAACGACACCGACTTCCCCTTCCGGGCGCACTCGGCCTTCGCCCACCTGACCGGGTGGGGCTCTGACGCCGAACCGGGAAGCGTTCTCGTGCTCGAGCCGACGGCGACCGGTCACGAAGCGACGCTGTACTTCCGGGAGCGTGCGGGGCGCGACTCCGACGAGTTCTACGCGAACCCCGAGATCGGCGAGTTCTGGATCGGCCCCCGCCCCTCGCTCGCGCAGGTCGCGAGCGACCTCGCTCTGCCCACGCGCGGCATCGCCGAGGTGCGGTCGGTGCTCGACACCGTCGACGGGGAGACGGTCGTCCTGCGCGAGGCCGACCCGGCGATCACCGACGAGGTGGACGGCGCGCGCATGCTGCTCTGGGACGACACCGACGGCGAGCGCGACCCCGAAGACCACGGCGACGACGACCGGCTCGCCCGCGACCTGTCCGAGCTGCGCCTGGTGAAGGACGACTTCGAGATCGGCGAACTGCGCGCGGCCGTCGCTGCCACAGCGCGCGGTTTCGACGACGTCATCGCCGACCTTCCGCGCATCACCACGCATCCCCGCGGCGAGCGGCTCGTGGAGGGTGTCTTCAACGGGCGCGCCCGCGCCGACGGCAACGCGGTCGGCTACGACACGATCGCGGCGAGCGGACCGCACGCGTGCATCCTGCACTGGACGCGCAACGACGGTCCGGTGGTGCCAGGCGACCTCATCCTCCTGGATGCGGGCGTCGAGCTGGACAGCTACTACACGGCCGACATCACACGCACCTTCCCGATCGACGGCACCTTCACCGAGACGCAGCGCCTGATCTACGAAGCGGTGCTGGAGGCGGCGGATGCGGCGTTCGCCATCGTCCGGCCGGGTATCCGGTTCCGCGAGATCCACGCGGCGGCGATGGAGGTCGTCGCCCGGCGCACCGCCGAGTGGGGGCTGCTGCCGGTGAGCGCCGAGGAGGCGCTGGACGCGGAGAACCAGCAGCACCGCCGGTACATGGTGCACGGGACCAGCCACCACCTCGGCCTCGACGTCCACGACTGCGCGCAGGCGCGCCGCGAACTGTACCTGGACGGCGTGCTGCAGCCTGGGATGGTCTTCACCATCGAGCCGGGACTGTACTTCCAGCCCGACGACCTCACTGTGCCGGAGCGGTTCCGCGGCATCGGCGTGCGGATCGAGGACAACATCCTCGTCACCGAGGACGGCGCGGAGAACCTCTCCGTCGCCATCCCGCGCACGGCCGACGATGTCGAGGCCTGGGTGCGACGCCTCTCGAGCTGACGCTCACCTCTCCCCCGGCGGCGTTATGCCGGTGGCGTCATGCGGGCGGCGCCGGAGGGTTGTCGTCGCCGGCGGGCGGAGCCGGCGGCGGGTCGGAGGGATGCTGCGGCTGGGCGGGCGGCGTCCATCCGGGAGCGGTGGCGGCGTGCTCGGCAGCGCCTCCGCTCTCCAGAAGGTTGCGGGCCCGGTTGCCGAGCTCGGAGTCGACGAGCACCGAGTAGCTGGTAGCGATCACCTGCATGACGGAGGTGTAGTCGCGGCGCCGGCGGTTGATCGCGTACGAGACCAGGCCGAACAGCATCCCGAAGCCCGCGCCCATCAGGAGCGCGGCGAGGACGAACGCCAGGCTGACCGTCGGCGAGAAGACGATGAGCAGCAGCCCGAAGAAGATGCCGAGCCACGCACCGGACGCGGCGCCGGCCAGCGCGACCCGGCCCCAGGTCAGCTTGCCGGTGACGCGCTCGACGCTCTTCAGGTCGCTCCCGAGGATCGAGACCTTGTCGACGGGGAAGTCCGCACGGGCGAGCACGTCGACCGCCTGCTGCGCCTCGGGGTAGGTCTCGAACGTGGCGACGATCTCGCCCCGCGGCAGGGTCGGAAAGAGGAGACGGTTGCGGCCGTTCATCGGACCAGGTGTGCTCATTCCGCCATTGTCCCATCCGAGCCCGGGCGCCGTACGGGAAACAGCCCCCGATCACCCGTGAGGGCTTAGGTTATTAGGGTGAGTTCGACCAGAGTGTTCGTCGCCCGTCTTGCCGGGACGGCCGTGTTCGACCCTGTCGGTGACCGGGTCGGCAGGGTGCGCGACGTCCTCGTGGTGTATCGCAAGAACGACCCGCCGCGCGTGGTCGGGCTGATCGTGGAGATCCCCGGCAAGCGCCGCGTCTTCCTCTCGATCGGCCGGGTCACCAGCATCGGCAGCGGCCAGATCATCACCAGCGGCATCATCAACATGCGCCGCTTCGAGCAGCGCGGCGGCGAGGTCCGGGTGATCGCCGAGCTGCTGGGCCGGCGGGTCGTCTTCACGGACGGCAGCGGCGAGGCCACCATCGAGGATGTCGCGATCGAGGACAGCGACAGCGGCGACTGGGCCATCAGCCAGCTGTTCGTGCGCAAGCCCAAGACCGGCGGCTCCCCCTTCGCCAAGGGCGCGACGACGTTCGTCACCTGGAACGAGGTCCGCGAGAAGCAGAACCGCGGCGAGGCGCAGTCCGCCGAGCAACTGATCGCGACCTACTCCGAGCTGAAGCCGGCCGACCTCGCCAACACCTTGCTCGACCTGCCGCCGCAGCGGATGCTGGAGGTCGCCGAAGAGCTGCCGGACGACCGGCTCGCCGATGTCCTGGAGGAGATGCCGGAGAGCGAGCAGGTCCACATCCTCGCCCAGCTGGACGACGACCGCGCCGCCGACGTGCTCGACCAGATGCAGCCGGACGACGCAGCAGACTTGATCGCGCAGCTGTCGGATGAGCGCGGAGAGCACCTCCTGGAGCTCATGGAGCCGGAGGAGGCCGAGGACGTCCGCATGCTCCTCAGCTACAACCCGGACACCGCCGGCGGCCTGATGACGACGGAGCCGATCATCGTGTCCGCCGACGCCACGGTCGCCGAGGGACTCGCACTCATCCGTCGTCACGAGCTCGCGCCGGCGCTGGGCGCCGCCGTGTGCGTCACGCTTCCGCCCTACGAGGCTCCGACCGGACGCTTCCTCGGCGTCGTGCACTTCCAGCGGATGCTGCGCTACCCCCCGCACGTGCGGCTCGGCACGCTGCTCGACCCGGGGCTGGAGCCCGTGACGGCCGACACGTCCGCTGCCGAGGTGTCGCGCATCCTCGCCTCGTACAACCTGGTCTCCCTTCCCGTCGTGGACGACAAGCACCGCCTCGTCGGGGTGGTGACCATCGACGACATCCTCGACTATCTACTCCCCGACGACTGGCGAAGTCAGGACGAGGACGAGCCCGTGAAACGCGCGGAGCCGTCCGACACCACCGGCAGCATCCGCATCGTGAACGGAAGGAGGGGCGGAAGTGGCACGAGGTAGGCAGGACACCGGGCTCGACGCCCCCAAGGGTCTGCGCGCGCCGGTGCTCCGTCGCGACTCGCTCAATCACAGCGACCGGTTCGGCCGGTTCACCGAATGGATCGCGCGCGCGATGGGCACCCCGTGGTTCGTCCTCGGGCTGACGGTCTTCGTGATCCTGTGGATGGCGTGGAACACTCTCGGTCCGAAGCCGTTGCGGTTCGACTCCGCCGACCTCGGGTTCATCACCCTGACACTGGTGCTTTCGCTGCAGGCCTCGTACGCCGCGCCGCTCATCCTGCTCGCACAGAACCGGCAGGACGACCGCGACCGCGTGCAGATCGAGCAGGACCGGCAGCGGGCGGAACGGAACCTGGCCGACACCGAGTACCTGGCCCGCGAGGTGGTCGCGCTGCGCCTGGCGGTGAAGGACATGGCGACGAAGGACTTCATCCGCGCGGAGCTGCGCTCACTGCTCGAGGATCTCGAGAGAAGCGACGCGGGCGAGGGCGAACAGGCCCGTGTCTGAGGGCGTGCTGACCGAGGCGGTCCGCGGCGCCCTCGCCGCGGTTCTCGACCCGGAGATCCGGAAGCCGATCACCGAGCTCGACATGGTCGGTGGCGTCGCCGTGGATGCGGACGGCCGCGCGTCGGTCGGGATCAAGCTGACGATCGTCGGCTGCCCCGCGGCGGACGCGATCGAGCGCGACGTGCGGGCAGCGGTCGAGAGCGTCCCCGGGGTGACGGACGTCGCGGTGGACGTCTCTGTCATGACGCCGGCCGAGCGCCGGGCGCTCACCGAGAAGCTCCGCGCCGGGCGGCCGGCCCGAGGCGCGCAGTTCGGCCCGGACTCGCTCACCCGCGTCTACGCGGTGACCAGCGGCAAGGGCGGCGTTGGAAAGTCGACCGTCACGGCGAACCTCGCGGTCGCCCTCGCCGAGCGCGGGCTGCGCGTGGGGATCGTGGATGCGGACGTCCACGGCTTCTCGATCCCGGGCATCCTCGGCCTGACCGACGAGAACGGCGTGGCTCCCCGCCCGACGCGGGTGGACGACATGATCCTGCCCCCGGTCGCCTACGGCGTGAAGGTGGTGTCGATCGGGATGTTCGTCGACTCGGCCTCCGCCGCGGTCGCCTGGCGCGGGCCGATGCTGCACCGCACCATCCAGCAGTTCCTCACCGATGTGTTCTTCGGCGATCTGGATGTGCTGCTGCTCGACCTGCCGCCCGGCACCGGCGATGTGGCGATCTCGGTCGGTCAGCTGCTGCCGACGGCCGAGGTGCTCGTCGTCACGACCCCGCAGCCCGCGGCGGCTGACGTCGCCGAGCGCAGCGGCGTCGTCGCGCGGCAGACCGGGCAGCGGGTGATCGGCGTGATCGAGAACATGGCCGGGCTGGTGCAGCCGGACGGCACGGTGCTCGAGCTGTTCGGCTCCGGCGGCGGCGCCGAGGTGGCACGCCGGCTGTCCGCCGGGCAGGACGAGGCGGTTCCGCTGCTCGCCAGTGTGCCGCTCAGCATCCCGTTGCGTTCGGGCGGAGACGTCGGCGCGCCCATCGTGGTGACCGACCCGGGCGATCCCGCGGCCGTGGCGATCCGCCGTGTCGCGGAGCACCTGGCCACGCGCAGCCGCGGCCTCGCCGGTCGCAAGCTCGGCCTCTCCGTCCGCTGACCCACTCGCCCCCGGCCTCCCGAAACCGCTCGACCCACCCGCGGGTCACCCGAGGTGCTCGTTGTTGCACCCGCCGACGGCGTGTCGCCTGCAACAACGAGCACCTCGGCGAAAAGTCAGGCGTCGGGGTCCACGGCCCGGGCGAGGAGTTCCGTGAGGAGGCGCTCGGTCAGTGGACGCGGCAGCGCCTCGACGAGGGCGAGGAGGCCCGCCTGATCGTCCGGGAGGCTCGCCCCCGCGCCGCCGAGACCGATCGAGCTCAGGATGCGCGCAGCGGTCGCCGAGTCGAGTTCCGTGACCGCTCCGGACGTGAGGCCCGCGGTCACCTCGCCGGGAAGGGCGGCGAGCACGGCATCCCGATCGACAGGAGGCACGGCGCGCGCCTCGTCCGCAGCTCCCCGGAGCGCGGCCTCCAACTCGTCGATGCGTCCCTCGGTCACCGGGGTGACCGTGAGGTGGGTCGTGTGCGGGAGGCGGGTCCCGTCCGCCTGGACGAGTCCGGGCTGCAATTGCAGCACCCAGCCGCGGCGGCGGACGCGGTCCGCCCAGTGGTGCGGGTCCACCCGCCTCGACACCGGCTCCGCCGGGTCCGTCGTGACGGCCAGGAGCGGTCCGGTCGGCTCGCCCAGGACGCGCAGTCCATCGATGTCGCCCACGATGTCCTCCAGTGCACGGGTCGCCCGGCGGCACGACTCGGCGAGGCTGGCGAAGCCCCGGGCGCCCAGCGCCTGGATGATCGCCCACGACGCCGCGAGCGCGCCGGCCGACTTCGACCCGAGCAGCGTGGCGTTGACGACCGGGTACCCGGGCCATCCCGTCGTGGCGAAGTACTGGCGGCGCTGCCGGTCGCGGCCGCGCTGCAGCAGCACGCTCGCACCCTTCGGCGCGTAGCCGTACTTGTGCAGGTCGGCGGAGACGCTGGTGACGCCCGGCACGCGGAAGTCCCACGCGGGCAGCGCCGAGCCGTCCCGATTCCGCCAGAACGGCAGGATCCACCCGCCGATGCACGCATCCACATGGCAGGCGACGGCGGCCTCGTCGCACGCGGCGGCGACCTCCTCCACAGGGTCGAGTGTGGCGTAGGGATACGACGGCGCCGACACGACGACGAGCGCCACCTGCGGATCGATCCGCGAGATCAGCCGGGAGGCGTCCACCCGGCCGGTGGACGGGTCCACCGGAACGAGGTCGAGGGTCACCCCGAAGAGCGCGGCTGCCTTCTGGAAGGCCGCGTGCGCCGTGACGGGAGCCACCAGCCGCGGAGTGCCCGAGCCGCCGGCAGCGCGCCACACGTCGCGTGCGGTCTTCACCGCCAGCAGGCACGACTCGGTCCCGCCGGAGGTCACCGATCCGACCACGTCGTCGCCGCCGTGCAGCAGCTCGCGGGCGAAATCGATCACCTCGCGCTCCATGACGGCGACCGAGGTGAACGTCGTCGGGTCCAACCCGTTCACGGGCTGCACCAGCCGCATCGCCTGCGCGGCGAGCTCGTCGAGCTCCGGCCTCCCGGAGTCGTACACGTAGCTCAGCACGCGGCCGCCGTGGGTCGGCGCATCCGCCGCGCGGAGCGCGGCCAGGCGGCCGAGGATCGCCTGCTGATCGAAGCCGGCCGCGCTCCCACGGACCCCGGCGTCAGACGATGGCATCGATGTCCCCCTTCCGCAGCCGGTACCGCGCCAGCGGCACGAGGCTGATCGCGATCAGCAGCGCCGGGATGATGCTGAAGCTCAGCACGATCCCCGCGACCGCGCTCCCCGGCTGCGACCCGCCCGCCGCCCCGGCCACGGTGGGCGCGGCGGCCGCGGCGCGCGACACATAGCCGCTGACCGCGAGCACGACACTCAGAACCGTCGCACCGAGCGCCATCCCGGTCGTCTCCCCCGCCGTCCACATCCCGCCGAATGTTCCGGCTCGCCCGTCGCCGTTGCGACGAGCGTCGTGCGAGATCACGTCGGGCAGCATGGCCATCGGCAGCGACTGCATCCCCGCGTACCCGGCGCCCACCAGTGCCACCGGCGCGTAGACCCACGCACCAGGCGCCCAGAGGAGCCCGGTCATCGACAACGCTGCGACACCGAACAGGATGCTCGCCACGGCGAATCCGCGCTCCTTGCCGATGCGGCGTGCCACGACGGCCCACAGCGGGGTGACGATCAACGCCGGCGCGATGAGGGCCACGAAGAGGAACGTCACCGCGTCCTCCGAGTGGAGCACCCAGGTCGCGACGTAGTTCGCACCGGCCAGCATCATCCCGGTGGCGAGCCCCTGCAGCAGGAACGTGAGCAGCAGCGCGCGGAACGGCTGGCTGTCACGCAGGACGCGCATCCCGGCCCGGTAGTTCGACCGCAGCGTGGCGAGCACGTTCTCGCGCGGCGGCGGCGCCTCGGCCGGAAGCCCGCGCGGCGCCACGAAGGCCGAGAACAGCATTCCGCCGCCGATCGCCACCCCGGCGACCAGAGCCATCAGGAAGTAGCCGGCGAAGGAGTTCCCGCCGCCGAGCGACCGGAGCGCCGGTCCGCCGGCACCGAACAGCAGGATCGCGAACGTCAGCACCACGACCCGCCACGTGAGCAGGCGCGTCCGCTGGTCGTAGCCGGACGCGAGCTCCGCCGGGAGCGCGATGTACGGCACCTGGAACAGGCTGAACGCGGTCGCCGTCAGCACGAACGCGAACAGCACCCAGAGCGCGGCGACGGCCCCGGGCGTGCCCGGAGGGACGGCGAAGGTCAGCAGGAAGAACACGGGAAGGGCCAGCGCGCCGAGCAGCATCATCGGGCGGCGCGAGCCCTGGACGGCGAGCAGCCGGTCGCTGCGCGCGCCGATCACGGGGTCGATGACGACGTCCCACACCTTGGCGATCGTCACGACGATCCCCGCGACGATCGCCGCCACCCCGAGCGAGTCGGTGAGGTAGTAGACGAGCACCAGTCCGGGCAGCGTCGAGAATCCGCCCGTGCCGAGCGAGCCGACGGCGTACCGCGCCACGGTCGCCCGGGTCAGCGATTGCTCCGTTGCGATCATGTCCGCAGCGTAGTGGATGCGCGCCCGGGCGCGCCGCGTCAGGGCCGCGCCGCGTCAGGGCCGCGCCGCGTCAGGTCGCCCCGCGTCAGGTCGCTTCGAGATCGAACGGCGGCACAGCGCCTGCCGCCAGCGGCATCCTGCCTTGCGCATAGACCGACTGCGTCACCGGCTTGATCGCGCTCGGCGCCTCCGCCGGCGCGTCGTCGAGGAGCGCCTCCCGGATGATGCGGCGGGGATCGTACTGCCGCGGATCCAGCTTCTTCCAGTCGACCTCGTCGAACTCGGGGCCCATCTCCTCCCGCATCCGGTCCTTCGCGCCGTTGGCGAAGTCCCGCAGCGAGCGCACCAGTTGCGCGAGCTTGCCGGCGTAGGTGGGCAGACGTTCCGGGCCGATGAGGAACACCGCGATCACCGCCACGATCAGCAGCTTGTCGAAGGTCAGCCCGAACACCATTCCAGGGTATCGCGGCGATGCCTGCACGGATGCCGCGCAAGCCGACCGTATCCTGAGGGTTGATCGACGGGAGCGCTGTGTCAGACAAGGACTCGAACTGGAGGTTCGCCGACGACGTCGTCGTCGAGAGCGATGTCGTCGCCCGGGCCCGGCAGCAGTCGCTGGAGCTGGGCGTCGACCCCATCTCGCCGGCCACCGGCGCCCAGGTCGCGGTCGTCGTCGCCGCGACCCACGCCGAGAACGTCGTGGAGATCGGCACCGGCGTCGGCGTCTCCGGCCTCTGGCTGCTCACCGGAGCGCCCGAGGCGCAACTCACCTCGATCGACGTCGAGGTCGAGTACCAGCAGCATGCGCGCGCGTTCTTCACCGAGGCGGGCGTCGGCGCCAACCGCGTGCGCCTCATCCCGGGCCGTGCCCTCGATGTGCTCCCGCGGATGAACGAGAACTCGTACGACATCGTCTTCATCGACGCCGACCCGCAGTCGGTCATCGAGTACGTCGAGCACGGCCTGCGGCTGGTGCGTCCCGGCGGAACCGTCCTGGTGGCCCGCGCGCTGTGGCGCGGACGCGTGGCGGACCCGGCGGCGCGCGACGAGATCGCGACGGGATTCCGCACGCTCATCACTGAGACGTCCGCCTCCGGCGCCGTGATCAGCGCCCTCTCCCCCGCCGGCGAAGGGCTGCTGCAGCTCACCAAGCTGGCGCCCTGACCCTGGCCCCACGCAGGAGAAGAGGCTCCGATCGCATCGATCGGAGCCTCTTCTCATCTCGGCGATTCGTCGCCGGCGCGATGTCAGGCGGAGGTCACGACGCTCGCGAGGGCGTCATGAAGCTCTTTGGCTTCCGCATCGTTGACGGAGACCACAAGTCGTCCCCCACCCTCGAGCGGCACACGCACGATGATGAGCCGTCCCTCCTTCACAGCCTCCATCGGCCCGTCCCCGGTCCTCGGCTTCATGGCCGCCATGCAGCTCCCCTTTCGTGGATGTGCTTCTATTATCCGACATCGTTGCCGACGTGCGGAAATCGTAGGGGTCACGGAGGTGACCAATCGTATCCGTCGATCGACCAGCAGATGGCCACCCATCCCACCTGCAGCGCGATGAAGAGCACCGCCAGCGCCGCACGGTAGCTGCGGCTGCGCGGAAGCGCCAGCACGCCGAGCAGCGGGAACAGCGGCATCAACAGCCGGAACGTGCTCGACTGCGGGAAGAACACCGCCAGCAGGTAGAGGGAGTACGCCACCACCCAGAACCGGAGGTCGACCCCCAGCCGGCGCACCGCCGGCGAGAAGAGCAGGATGCCGAACAGCGCCAGGAGGACGACGAGCGCGGCGATGCCCACCCATCCCGGG
Organism: Leifsonia sp. CL147; assembly: GCF_900114565.1. Classification (GTDB taxonomy): domain Bacteria; phylum Actinomycetota; class Actinomycetes; order Actinomycetales; family Microbacteriaceae; genus Leifsonia. The sequence goes on along the minus strand of NZ_FOTM01000003.1, from coordinate 176,083 downwards.
ATGCCGAGCATGGCGCTCGCCCACCAGCCGGCCCCCTGGAACCACGGCGTGAACGGGACGAGGTGCGTGAAGCCGATGTACGGCGCCCGCCAGGCCAGCTCGGTGTCGGTGTACGCCGTCCACGAGCCCGTGCCGATTGCGGCGATCGCCGGCCACGCCAGCCCGGCGAGCCCGCTGAACACCGTCAGCCCCACGCTCAGCACCCGCTCCCGCACCGGGAAGGGGTCGTCCCGTCGACGGACCCACCGGTAGATCACGTGCAGCCCGAGTGCCAGCGCCAATGCCAGCCCGCTCGGCCGGGTGAACGCCAGCGCGAGCACGACCGGGAACATCCACCCGTACCTCCGCTCCACCAGGAACAGCAACGCCGTCGCCAGCAGAAGGAGGGACAGCGACTCCGCGTAGGCCACCTGGAACAGCGGCGACACGGGCGACACGCAGAACAGTACGACGGCGAACAGGCTGGTGGATGGGCTGAGCCCGACCCGGCGCATCAGCTGATGGAAGACCAGGGCCGCCCCGGCGCCGGCCGCGAACGAGACCAGCACCGCTGCGACCGGCCACGGCAGCCGCGTGACGAACATGACGACATCGACGAGCCCGGGGTATCCCGGCAGGAAGGCCCACGCGTTCTCGCTGACGTGGACGCCGTCGCTCGTCGGCAGCGAGGCGGGGTAGCCGAAGCCGGCGACGATCTCGTACCAGCGGCCGTCCCAGAGGTTGGCGAACGAGAAGTAGTCCGGCGAGGCGGAGGTCCAGGCGTTCTTCCCCTCGCCCGCCGCAAAGCTCAGGAGGATGACGGTCGTGCCCGCACGCGCCCCGAGATAGACCGCCAGGACGCGCACCCACCACAGCGTCCACCACGGGCGGCTCTCGGCGCGCCGGCCCGCTCCGCGGTCCGCGGCTGCGTGCAGTGCGTCCGGCTCAGCGGGCGCCGGTGCCGATGAGCCAGGCACGCAGACCCTCCTCGACCGCGACGATCTGCTCCACGTCCACCCGCTCGTCGTCGGCGTGCGCCTTCAGCGGGTCGCCGGGGCCGTAGTTGACCGCCGGGATGCCCAGGGCGCTGAAGCGGGCCACGTCCGTCCACCCGTACTTCGGCTTCGCCACGCCGCCGACCGCGGCGACGAACTCCTGCGCGAGCGGCGCATCCAATCCCGGGCGGGCGCCGTCGGCACGGTCGACGACGGTCATCTCGTAGTCGCCGAACAGCTCCTGCAGGTGCTCGATGGCCTCCTGCGAGGTGCGCGACGGCGCGAAGCGGTAGTTGACGTGGACCATGCACTCGTCGGGGATGACGTTGCCGGCCACTCCCCCGGAGATCCCGACGGCGTTGAGCCCCTCTCTGTACACCAGCCCGTCGACCTCCACCTCGCGCGCCCGGTAGGCCGCGAGGATGTCGAGGATCGGCGCGGCCTTGTGGATGGCGTTGTCGCCCACCCAGCCGCGGGCCGAGTGCGCGCGCAGGCCGTAGGTGCGGACCTCGACGCGCAGGTTGCCGTTGCAGCCGCCCTCGACCACCCCGTTGCTGGGTTCGCCGAGGATGCCGAAATCGCCGACGAACAGGTCCGGCCGGTTGCGGGCGAGGCGGCCCAGTCCGTTCAGCTCGGCGTTGACCTCCTCGTGGTCGTACCACATCCACGTCACGTCGACGGCGGGCTCGGTGAGCTCAGCCGCCAGCTTCAGCTGCACGGCCACACCCGCCTTCATGTCGACGGTCCCCCGGCCCCAGAGGTAGCGGATGCCGTCGTGTTCCTCGAACCGCGTCGGCAGGTTCTGGTTGAGGGGGACGGTGTCGATGTGGCCCGCGATCAGCGCCCGGCGCTCGCGGCCGAGGTTCGTGCGCGCGACGATCGCGTCGCCGTCGCGGATCACCTCCAGATGCGGCAGGCCGGCGAGGGCCGCCTGCATCGCATCGGCCAGCGTGCCCTCGTTCCCGGAGACGGACTCCAGATCGCAGAGCTGACGTGTCAGATCGATGGAGGAGGCGGTGAGGTCGAGAGGAACGCTGCTGAGCTGCACCCTACTAACCTAGGGGCATGCCTTCCGACGTGCCTGAAAGTTCCGCCCTGCCTGCCGCCTCGGGGACCGCCGCCTCCCGCTCGGCGTGGGGGTACGGCCTCGCGACCGTCGCCGCCGACGGCACCGTGCTCGACACCTGGTTCCCGGAGCCCCGGCTCGGCACGCTGCCCGCCGGCCGCGACCGCTGGATCGCGCCGGCGGAGCTCGAGGAACTGGCGGGCGACGACCCGCGCCGCGCCGTGCGCATCGACATCGTGACCGTGGAGATCGAGCTGGATGCGCCTCCCGCCTCCACGCCCGACGCCTACCTGCGCCTGCACCTGTTCTCCCATCTGCTGGTGCAGCCGAACGGTCTGAACCTGGACGGCGTCTTCGCCCACCTGCCCACGGTCGCGTGGACGAATGCCGGCCCGGTGAACCCGGCCGACCTCGACCGCCTGCGTCCGCGCCTGCAGCGGGCGGGCATCCAGGTCTCGGGCATCGACAAGTTCCCGCGCCTGCTGGATTACGTGACGCCGGAACGGGTGCGGATCGCGGACGCCTCCCGCGTCCGCCTCGGAGCCCACCTGGCGCCGGGCACGACCGTCATGCACGAGGGCTTCGTGAACTACAACGCCGGAACGCTCGGCTCCTCCATGATCGAGGGGCGCGTGTCGCAGGGCGTTGTGGTGGGCGACGGGTCGGACATCGGCGGGGGCGCCTCCATCATGGGGACCCTGTCCGGCGGCGGCACGCACCGCGTCTCGATCGGCGAGCGGGCGCTGCTCGGCGCGAACTCGGGCATCGGCATCTCGATCGGCGACGACTCCGTCGTGGAGGCCGGGCTCTACGTGACGGCGGGCACCAAGGTCGTGCTGGTCGGCGAGGCGCCCACCGCGGACGGCCGCCCGCGCACGGTGAAGGCGGCGGAGCTGTCCGGGATGCCCGGCCTGCTCTACCGTCGCAACTCGCTCACCGGCGCCGTCGAGGTGCTCCGCCGCGCCGGCACCGGCGTCGAGCTCAACGCCGCCCTCCACGCCTAGCGCCCCACCGTCGACCCCGCCCCACCGTCGACCCCGCCCCACCGTCGAGTACACGAACTTTGCACGCTCGCACGGCGAGTCGCGTGCAAAGTTCGTGTACTCGACGGTGGGGGGTGGGGGGTCAGACGAGGGCGAGGACGGACGCGGGATCGGAGAGGATGCGACCGACGTCGGCGAGGAAGCGCGAGGCCTGCTCGCCGTCCACGATCCGATGGTCGAACGTCAGCGCGAGGGTGAGCACCTCCCGCAGCGCGATGCCTCCGTCGTGCTCCCACGGCTGGCGCCGGACGGCTCCGACGGCGAGGATGGCGGCCTCGCCGGGCGTGAGGATGGGCGTCCCCGCATCCACACCGAACACTCCTACGTTCGTGACCGTGATGGTCCCGCCGCTCAGGTCTGACGGGGCTGTGCGCCGCGCCCGAGCGGTCTCGGCGAGCTGCCGGATCGCATCAGCGAGGTCGCCGAGCGTCATCCCGTCGGCGTCACGGATGACCGGCACCAGCAGGCCGCGCGGGGTCGCAGCGGCCATCCCGAGGTGCACGTACTCCGCCTGGACGATCTCGTTGCTCGCCTCGTCCCAACGGGAGTTCACCTCGGGGGTGCGGCGGATGGCCAGCAGCAGCGCCTTTGCGACCACCGCGGTCAGACCCGGGCGGGCGTCGGCGAACTCCGGGCGCGCACGCAGCCGTGCGACGAGCTCGGTCGTCGGCGTGACATCCACCGTCAGGAAGACCGTCGCCTGGGGCGCGCCGAACGCGCTGCGCACCATGGCGTCGGCGGTCGCCTTGCGCACGCCGCGGATCGGGATGCGCTTCTCGCGCGACCCTGCGCGCGTTCCGGCCGGGCCGGTGGCCGTCGCCGAGGTCGAGGTCGGCATGGTCGCGCTCGGCGAGGTCGCGCTCGGCGCGGTCGCGCTCGGCGCGGTCGCGCTCGGCGCGGTCGGCGCGGTACCGTCCCGCTTGCCGGCGTACGCCTCGACATCGGTGCGGGTGATGAGCCCGCGATCACCCGAACCGGACACCGACGCCAGGTCGATGCCGAGCTCGCGCGCGAACTTGCGCACCGGAGGGGTCGCGCGCGGCCGCTCGGCCAGAGCCGTCGGCGCCGCTGCTGCCGCCCTCGTCGCGACCGCGACGTCGACCGTGACGTCGGCACGCTGCCGTCCTTCCTGCGCCAGTCCCGGGCGTGCCCTCCGCGCCGGGCGCGCCTGCGACTCGGGCCGTGCGCCGTAGCCCACGAGCGTCGGTTCGCGCCCGTCCGGCGCGGCCGCAGCCTGGCTCGGCTCTGCCGAGGCAGGCGCAGCCGCTTCCTGGCCGTCCGCACCTGCATCCGCATCCTCATCCGCATCCTGGGCCGCCGTATCCTCAGCCTGATCCGCCGCATCCCCATCCTGGGCCGGCTCGGCAGGCACCGCAGGAGCGCCCTCGAGCGGCACATCCGCATCCACCTCGAACGCGACCAGCGGCTCCCCCACCGCCACCGTCACTCCCGGCTCGACGAACAGCTTCGACACCCGGCCCTCGTACGGAGCCGGAAGCTCCACGAGGGCTTTGGCAGTCTCGACCTCGGCGATGATCTGGTTGAGGTGCACGGTGTCGCCCACCGCGACCTTCCAGGCGACGAGCTCCGACTCCGTGAGACCCTCGCCCAGATCCGGCAGGGCGAACTGCTTGACCGCCATCAGTCCTCCACCCCGGTCAGCGAGTTGGGCCGATCCATGGCGCGGTCGATGCCGTCCAGGATGCGGTCGAGGTCCGGCAGGTGCGCCGACTCGAGCCGGGCGGGCGGATACGGGATGTCATGCCCGGTCACGCGCACCGGCGCGTGCTCCAGATGATAGAAGCACCGTTCGGTGATGGAGGCGGAGATCTCGGCCGCGAGACCGCCGGACAGCGCGGCCTCATGGGTGACGACGAGACGGCCGGTCCGCTTCACCGAACCCACCACGGTGTCGACGTCCAGCGGCGACAGGGAACGGAGATCGATCACCTCGACCGAGACGCCCTCGTCCCCGGCGGCGACCGCCGCATCCTGCGCCAGCTGCACCAGGCCGCCGTACGTGACCAGGGTGACGTCCGTGCCCTCGGTCAGCACCCGCGCGGTGCCCATCGGGCGGGCGTCGGCCAGCGGCGCATCCTCATCCACCTCGCCCTTCGCGTGGTAGCGGCGCTTGGGCTCGAAGAACAGCACAGGGTCGTCGGAGGCGATGGCCTGCTGGATGAGCGTGAACGCATCCTGCGGATCCGACGGGCTGACCACGCGCAGTCCCGCGGTGTGCGCGAAGTAGGCCTCCGGGGAGTCGGAGTGGTGCTCGGCCGAGCCGATGCCGCCCGCGAACGGCACGCGGATGACGATCGGCATCCGCACCGCGCCTCCGGTGCGGAAGTGCATCCGCGCCACCTGGTTCACGATCTGGTCGAAGGCGGGATAGATGAACCCGTCGAACTGGATCTCGACAACGGGCCGGTAGCCGCGGTAGGCCATGCCGACTGCGGTGCCGAGGATGCCGGACTCGGCGAGCGGCGAATCCATCACCCGTCGTGGCCCGAACTCGGTCTGCAGGCCGTCCGTGACGCGGAATACGCCACCGAGGGTGCCGATGTCCTCGCCCATGAGGACGACGTGGTCGTCCGACGCGAGTGCACGACGCAGACCCGCATTGATGGCTTTCGCCATGGTGAGAGAGCTCATCGTCCGTCGCTCCCCACGAACGTGCGCAGGTAGCGCGAATAGTGGTCGCGCTGACGGGCGATACCGGTGTGCGGCTCGGCGTACACGTTGTCGAAGACGGACAGGGGGTCGGGGTCGACGAGGGATGTGATGCCCGCGCGCATCTCGGCGGCCACGGCGTCGGCCTTGCCGGCGATCCGGGCCTTCCGCTCCTCGGAGAGCGCGCCCTGCGCATCCAGATACGCCTCCACGCGCGTCAGCGGATCCTTGCCGCGCCACTGCTCCACCTCGGCCGCATCCCGGTAGCGGCCCGGGTCATCCGCCGTCGTGTGCGGGCCCATGCGGTAGGTGACCGCCTCGATGAAGGTGGGGCCGCCTCCGCTGCGGGCACGGTCCAGGGCGGCGCGGGTGACCGCGAGCACGGCCAGGACGTCGTTGCCGTCGACCCGGACGCTCGGCACGCCGAAGCCCGGCGCACGGTCGGCGATGGGACGCTGCGCCTGCAGCGAGACGGGCTCCGAGATGGCGTACTGGTTGTTCTGGCAGAAGAAGATGACCGGGGCGGCGTAGGTCGCCGCGAAGATGAGCGCCTCGTTGACGTCCCCCTCGCTGGTGGCGCCGTCGCCGAAGTACGCCACGGCGACGGCGTCCGTCCCGTCGGCCTGGATGCCGAGCGCGTACCCGGTCGCGTGCAGTGTCTGCGCGCCGATGATGACCTGCGGCGTCGCCATGTTGATGTCGTACGGGTTCCAGCCGCTCTGCGTCGTGCCGCGCCAGACGCGGAGGAGGTCGACGAGGCCGGCGCCGCGGCAGTAGGCGACGCCGTGCTCGCGATAGCTGGAGAAGACGAAGTCGTCGGAGCGGAGAGCCCGGCCGGAGCCGATCTGAGCGGCCTCCTGTCCGAGGAGCGGCGGCCAGAGGCCCAGCTCGCCCTGACGCTGCAGGGCGGTCGCCTCGGAATCGATGCGACGGATGACGCGCATGTCCTCGTACAGGTCGAGGAGCTGATCGGGGCCGATGTCGGAGACCCAGGCGTCGAAGCGCTCGTCCTCGTGGCGGACGCCGTTCTCATCCAGAAGACGGACCAGGGCGAACTCGCCGAGTGCTGTCTCGCCGAGGCCGAACTGGTCGAGGTGACCGAGGTCCATGTGGGAGCCGCCCCGACGGGTGGCCGGCTGATTGTCGATCGTCACGGTTCACGCAACCTTCACTCTCGCGCCCGGCCGGCCCGCTTGTGGCGTGCCCGACCGGCTCCCGGCCTCCTTGCCGGAATTAGAGGCAGATTACGCCGCGCGATCAGCGCGCACAACCATCGGCGTGTCGACCGTGCAGGATGCACTATCTCGCGAGTACGAATGGTGCTAGCTTTCACACTATGCGCAGCTTCGATACGACCGACCGCCGCATCCTCCTCGCCCTCGCCGACGACCCCCGATCGACCAACGTCTCGCTCGCCGACCGCCTCGGCCTCAGCCGGAACACGGTGCAGGCGCGGGTGGCGGAGCTGGAGCGCAGCGGCGCCTTCCTGTCGTTCGAGCGGCGCATCTCGGCCCGGGTCGCGGGGTATCCGCTGGCCGCGTTCGTGAACGTCCACGTCCGGCAGCAGCGTCTGGCCGCTGTGGTGGACAGCCTGGCGGCCATTCCGGAGATCGTGCAGGCGCACGGCCTCTCCGGCCCCTCCGACCTGCTGCTGCGTGTCGTCTGCGTCGACGCGGAGGATCTCTTCCGCATCACCGGCATCATCCAGTCGACCGACGGCGTCGATCGCGCCGAGACGTCCCTCGACATGGGCGAGCTCATCCCCTACCGCCTCCGCCCGCTCCTCACCCGCGACGCCTGACCCCCACACCCCTCCGCCCCACCCCTCCGCCCCACCGTCGAGTACACGAAGATTGCACAGGGTAAGCGCTTGCCGCGTGCAATCTTCGTGTACTCGACGGTGGGGCTCGGGGGGCGGGGCGGGACGCGGGACGGGACGCACGAAGGCCGCGCCGACGGAGTCGGCGCGGCCTTCGTGGCGGGACGGGTTACGCCTCGGCGGGGGCGGGCTCGGCAGGAGCGGACTCCGCCGGAGCGTCGGCCGTCGCGTCGTCGGCGATCACCGGAGCGAGCGACAGCTTTCCGCGGTCGTCGATCTTGGTGATCTCGACCAGGACCTTCTGTCCGACGCCGAGCACATCCTCCACGTTCTCCACGCGCTTGCCACCGGCGAGCTTGCGGACCTCGGAGATGTGCAGCAGGCCGTCCTTGCCGGGCAGCAGCGAGACGAACGCACCGAACGCGGCGATCTTGACGACCGTTCCGAGGAACTGCTCGCCGACCTCCGGGTTGGTGGGGTTCGCGATCGCGTTCACCTGGGCGCGGGCCGCTTCGGCCGACGCGCCGTCGGTGGCGCCGATGTAGACGGTGCCGTCCTCCTCGATGGAGATGTCGGCGCCGGTCTCGTCCTGGATGCCGTTGATCGTCTTGCCCTTCGGGCCGATCAGCTCACCGATCTTGTCGACCGGGATCTGGACCGAGATCACGCGGGGCGCGGTCGGGGCCATCTCGTCCGGACGGTCGATCGCGGCGTTCAGCACGCTCAGGATCGTGGTGCGCGCGTCCTTCGCCTGCTTCAGCGCGCCGGCGAGCACCGACGACGGGATGCCGTCGAGCTTCGTGTCGAGCTGGATCGCGGTGACGAACTCGCTGGTTCCGGCGACCTTGAAGTCCATGTCGCCGAGCGCGTCCTCGGCGCCCAGGATGTCGGTGAGCGCCGCGTAACGGGTCTCACCGTCGACGACGTCGGACACCAGGCCCATGGCGATGCCGGCGACGGGAGCGCGCAGCGGCACACCGGCGTTCAGCAGCGACAGGGTGGAGGCGCAGACGGAGCCCATCGACGTGGATCCGTTGGAGCTGAGCGCCTCGGACACCTGACGGATCGCGTACGGGAACTCCTCGCGACTCGGCAGCACCGGCACGAGGGCGCGCTCGGCGAGGAAGCCGTGCCCGATCTCGCGACGCTTCGGCGACCCGACGCGGCCGGTCTCACCGGTCGAGTAGGGCGGGAAGTTGTAGTGGTGCAGGTAGCGCTTCTTGGTGATCGGCGACAGCGAGTCGATCTGCTGCTCCATCTTGAGCATGTTCAGTGTGGTGACGCCCAGGATCTGGGTCTCGCCGCGCTGGAAGATCGCCGAGCCGTGGACGCGCGGGATGACCTGCACCTCGGCGTCGAGCGGACGGATGTCCGTCAGCCCGCGGCCGTCGATGCGGATGCCCTCGCGCAGCACGCGGCCGCGCATGACGACCTTCGAGACCGACTTGTAGGCCGCCGAGAACTGCTGAAGGGCCTCCGGCTGGAGCGCTCCGGCCTCGACCTTCTCGGTGATGGCGACCTTGACGCGCTCCTTGAGCGCGTCGTCGGCGTTCTGGCGCTCGACCTTGTCGGCGATCTGGTAGACCGCGACGAGGTCGTCGTAGGCCAGGCCCGCGACGTTGTCGTAGGTCTCCTTGCTGTACGGCAGGAAGACCGGGTAATCCTGGATCTCCTTGGCCGACTGCTGGGCGATCACGTTCTGGGCGCCGACGAGCTCGCGGATGAACGGCTTGGCCGCCTCGAGGCCCTGGGCCACGATCTCCTCGTTGGGCTTGACGGCACCGCCCTGGATGAGGTTCCAGCTGTTCTCGGTGGCCTCGGCCTCGACCATCATGATCGCGACGTCGCCCTCGGAGCCGTCCTCGTTGATGAGAACACGGCCGGCGACGACGAGGTCGAACACGGCCTCCTCGAGCTGGTCGGCCTTCGGGAACGCGATCCACTGGTCCTCGTGAGCACCGTTGCCGGGGATGAGCGCGAGGCGCACACCGGCGATCGGGCCGGAGAACGGCAGACCGGAGATCTGCGTGGAGGCGCTGGCCGCGTTGATCGCGAGCGCGTCGTAGAACTCGCCCGGCGCGATGCTGAGGACCGTGATGACGATCTGGACCTCGTTGCGGAGTCCGTCGACGAACGACGGGCGCAGCGGCCGGTCGATCAGGCGGCAGACCAGGATCGCCTCGGTGGAGGGGCGGCCCTCACGGCGGAAGAACGAGCCGGGGATCTTCCCGGCGGCGTACGAGCGCTCCTCGACATCGACCGTGAGCGGGAAGAAGTCGAAGTTGTCCTTCGGGTGCTTGCTGGCGCTCGTCGCGCTCAGCAGCATCGTCTCCTCGTCGAGGTAGGCGGCGACTGCGCCCTGCGCCTGCTGGGCGAGGCGTCCGGTCTCGAACCGGACGGTGCGGGTGCCGAAGCGGCCGTTGTCGAGCACGGCTTCGGCGAATTTGATTTCAGGACCTTCCAAGAGGTCTGTCTCCTTTGTTTAACGTCGCGGTCCCATGTGGACGCGACTTCATCCAAGGAGCAGGAACAGGCAGATCGACACGTCGTGTGTACGCGGCATCCCATGCGGGTGCGTGGGGCTGAGCCCGTCTGGCCATCAGTAGAAATACACGGTTGCGGCGCTGTCAGAGCGCGGCCGCATCCGGATGCCACCACCGAGGACCAGCTCCTGCCAGCCTGCTCCGGGTTCCTTCTCGGTTTTGAGTTGGATGGTCGGCGCACGGCCGACCACGAGCATCCTATCAGCCGGTGGCCAGCCGGAGGAGTTCGGGGCGCTGCGCGGCGCGCTGCGCGCCGTGCACCCTACCCGGCGTGACGGCGCGCCGCGACCCAGACGAGGGCGATGCCGACGAGGGTGCCGAGGGTGTTCGCGAGCAGGTCGCGCGGGTCGCTGAACCGCGCCGGGAGGAACAGCTGCACGAACTCGATCGTCAGGGTCGCCGCGACACCGACGGCGAGGGCCAGCCACCACCGCCACCGGCTCAGCAGCACCGTGAAGAGCACGCCCATCGGCACGAACAGCAGCACGTTCGCGGAGAACTCCGCGACGCCGTAGTCCACCCACTGCAGGCCGGGCACCCCGGACACCGCACGAAGGAGCGACCGCAGCAGAGGATTGCCGGCCGGGTCGCCGGGGGCCGGGTCGAGCGTGATCCAGCCGACGGCGCCGAGGTAGGCGACGATCAGGACGGGGAGCACGGCACGGCGGCGCATCCTCCTATGCTGGCCCACATGACCACCGCGTTCCGCATCCCGATGACCGGGCGCTCCACCGACGAGCAGCACCGGGTGTCCAGCCCCCTGGAGCTGCTGTTCGATCTCACCTTCGTCGTCGCGATCGCCCAGGTGGCCGGCCAGCTGGCGCACGCCGGCGCGCAGGGCCACGTGTTGGACCGGCTTCCGCTGTACCTGATGGTGTTCTTCGCGATCTGGTGGGCGTGGATGAACTTCACCTGGTTCGCCTCGGCCTACGACACCGACGACGTCCTCTACCGCGTGATGACCCTCGTGCAGATGGCCGGGGTGCTCGTCCTCGCCGCCGGCGTCCCGGCCGCGTACAACGACGAGAACTTCACCGCGATCATCGTCGGCTACATCATCATGCGGCTGGCGCTGGTGGGTCAGTGGATCCGCGCGGGCGTCGAGCATCCCGAGGGGCGCACGACGGCGTTCCGGTATGCCGCGGGCGTCGCCTCCGTGCAGGTGGTGTGGATCGCGTGGGGCTTCCTCCCCCCGCAGTTCGCCGTTCCGACATTCCTGGTCGGGGCGCTCCTGGAGCTCGTGATGCCGCTCTGGGCGGAGCGCCCGCGGATGACGAGCTGGCACCCGCATCACATCGCCGAGCGCTACGGGCTGTTCACGATCATCGTGCTCGGCGAGTCGGTGTCCGCCTCCGCCGCCGGTGTGCAGAACGCGCTGGCCCGGTCGGGCTTCTCCGGGGCGCTGGTATGGATCGCCGTGGCGGGGCTCGTGCTGCTGTTCGCCCTCTGGTGGTTGTACTTCCTCGAGCCGGCCGCCGAAGGCCTCCGGGCAGGTCGCGGCGCCCGGTCCTTCTACTGGGGCTACGGGCACTACTTCGTGTTCGCATCGCTGGCGGCGCTCGGAGCTGGACTGGAGGTCGCGGTGCAGGCGGGCGCCGCCCATTCGAGCGCCTCGAACACGATGGTCGAGTACGCGATGGCCGTGCCGGTGGCCGTGTTCCTCCTGATGCTCTACGTCCTGCACGCTCCGCTGGTCCCGGAGGTCGTCATCCGTCCGGTGAAGACGGTGATCTCCCTGGCGCTGGTGCTGCTCCTGCCGCTCGCCTCGCCGGCGATCGGCCTGGTCGGGGTGACGATCGGGATCGCCCTGGTGGCGGCGGCACTCGTCGCCGCGACGCTGCTGGATCAGGCGACCGCCCGCCGCCGGCAGCCGCCCGCCGGCAGCGCCCGGACACGCAGAACGGGCCGCCACCCGGAGTTACCCGGGGCGACGGCCCGTCCGTAAGAAGTTCGCGGAGTCGATCGAAGACTAGCGACGAAGGCCGAGACGCTCGATCAGCGAGCGGTAGCGGCTGATGTCGATGTCCGCCAGGTAGCCCAGCAGACGGCGACGCTGTCCGACCAACAGGAGCAGGCCACGACGCGAGTGGTGGTCGTGCTTGTGCTCCTTGAGGTGCTCGGTGAGATCCTTGATCCGCTTGGTCAGGATCGCGACCTGGACCTCGGGGGATCCGGTGTCACCGGGGTGGGTTGCGTACTCTTCGATGATCGCCTTCTTGGTGTCTGCATCAAGCGCCATAGAGGGATCCCCTTTCAGTTCGTTGCGCGGTGCCCGGGGCCGTATGCCTGGGCTCTCTTGATCCGCGGCCGTTCGACGGCAACTTGTCGAGTCTACCAGAAGGGCCGGATGCGACCGGCCGCGCGACGACGGGCTCAGGCGGGCTCCGGTTCCGGTTCCAGAAGGGCGAAAGCGGCGCCCTGCGGATCGACGATCTCGACCCAGCGCCCCACTCCCGGCGCCGACATGGGCTCGGTGCGCAGCGTCCCTCCGAGCTCGGTCGCCTGCGCGCCAGCGGCATCGAGGTCCGGGACGTTGAAGTACACGAGCCAGTGCGCAGGGTCCCCGGAATCGGACCGGTACGCCCCCGCGACGCTCGTCTCGCCCACATCGAAGAGGCCGTAGGGCTCTGTGCCGACACGCATCTCGCTGATCCCCACGCCCAGCACGGACTCGTAGAACGGGAAGGTGGACGCCGGATCGGCCGCGACGAGCTCCAGCCAGTCGACGGCGCCCGGCTCGTCGCGAAGCCACGGGTCGGCACGCCGCTGCCAGAGGCCGAACACCCCGCCGGCCGGATCGGCGACGATCGCCAGCCGGACGCCGGGCGACACCTCACCCGGTTCCATCAGGATCGAGCCATCGGCGGCCCGCGCGGCATCCACCGCGACCTCCAGATCGTCCACCGAGAAATAGACCGTCCAGGTCGCATGGACGTTCCCGGGAGGCAGCGGTCCGATCGCTGCGACGGGCGTACCGCTGAGGGAGGCCATTCCGTATCCGCCGGTGTCCGGGGATGCGGGTGCCACCTCCCAGCCGAACAGGTCGCGGTAGAACGTGGAGGCGGCGGGCTGGTCGCCGGTCTGGAGATCCGCCCAGATGGGAGTGCCCTGCGGGAAGTCGTCTTCGATCGGCATGCGCACACGCTACTCGCGCAGGCTGCACGGGTCGAGAGGTGCGGCGGGATGGGCAGCCCCCGCAGTGCTGTCCGGTCCGGGTCAGATGCCGCGCAGCAGCTCGTCCATGGCCGCCAGCACGACCTCGGCCGGCGACCCGTCGCTGTGACGCGCCCACCAGAGCAGCGCCGAGAAGTCGGCCGAGCCGAGGGCGTCCGCCAGCACCTGCACACGCAGGCTCGACGGGTCCGCCTCGAGCCGGCGCGCCAGGAACTCGACCAGGACGTGACGATTCGCCGCGATGGCGGTGAGGCCGAACGCGATCAGCGCGGGGTGCGTACCCATCAGGGTCATCCGCCGCCGCGTCGCCTCCTCCGCCTCCGGCGTCATGGCCAGCGACTCGCTGACGGCGCGTTCGAGCACGTCTCGGGTCGTCTCGTCGTCGCCGGCCGCATCGAGGACGGCGTGCATCCGGCCGACGACGGGTTCGATGCCGCCCCAGACCAGCGCGGGCTTACTCGGGAAGTAGCGGAACAGCGTCCTCCGGCCGATGCCCGCCAGACGTGCGATGTCGTCCATCGTCGTCTGCTCGTAGCCGTGCTCGTCGAAGTGCCGGAGGGCCAGCAGCGCCACGCGCTCGGGGTCGACGTCGGCGGGGCGGCCGCGGCGGCGAGTCGGCGCAGGCGCGGCGTCGGGCGAGTCGCCCCCGGACGGGGATGCCGCCGCGAGCGAGTCGGACCAGGTCATCCTCCGATCATGGCACCGGATGGACGGGGTGCGGCATTCGGAGGAGATTCGCCCGCTGTCCACCCCAGGACGCCGGAAACGGAGGGGATCACCACGGCCGTGGCCAGGATCCCCTCCGTCTCTGACGAGCATTCGGAGTCCGAAGGGCTCAGCTGACTCCGAGCAGGTCGATCACGAAGATGAGGGTCTTGCCGGACAGCGGGTGACCGCTGCCGACGGGTCCGTAGGCGAGCGCCGGCGGAACGGTGAGCTTGCGGCGTCCACCGACCTTCATGCCGGGGATGCCCTCCTGCCAGCCCTTGATGAGGTTGTTCAGCGGGAAGTCGATCGACTGACCGCGGCTCCAGGAGGAGTCGAACTCCTCGCCGGACTCGTACTCGACGCCGAGGTAGTGCACGTCGACCTTCGAGCCGGGCGCGGCCTCGGGTCCGGTGCCCTCGACGATGTCGACGATCTCGAGCGTCTCGGGAGCCGGGCCCTCGGGGGCGTCGACTTCGGGCTTCTGGTTGGTGTTCTCTGCCATAGGTCCCATCCAACCGGTGTGGAGGGGCGGCGTCAAAGCGCGTTCGCTGTCCGCGCATCACGAGGGGGGGTTGCGCTCGAGGGGTGTCTGGAGGCATCCTTGACGCATAACTCGATCCCCCGGGAGCGCTGCAGGCATCGCCGCACCACCGGGGGTCGAGTCTGTCAGGGGCCGCCGAAGACCTTGCCGGGGTTGAGGATGCCGAGCGGGTCGAACACGGATTTGAGCTTCACCTGCAGCTCGTAGGAGTCCGGTCCCAGCTCCTCGGCGAGCCAGCGGCGCTTCAGCATCCCCACGCCGTGCTCGCCGGTCAGCGTCCCGCCCAGCTCGATGGCGGCACGGAACAAGTCGCCCGCCGCATCCCACACCGCATCCGGCACCCTGTCCCCGGTGTAGACGAAGTTGGGGTGCAGATTCCCGTCGCCCGCGTGCGCCACCGTCGGGATGAGGATGCCGTAGCGCTCCGAGATGCGCTCGATCGCCGCGAACATCTCCGGCATCCGGGAGCGCGGCACGGCCACATCCTCGATCAGCACTTCGCCGCCGGATTCCAGGGCCGGGTGGAAGGCGCGCCGCAGGGCGAGCAGCCGCTCGCCCTCCTCGGCATCGGCGGCGACCCGGACCGTGCCGCCGGCTTCGCGGAGGAGCTCGGCGGCAGCACGCGCGTCCGTGTCCGCCGTCGGGCCGTCGAACTGCACGAGGAGGTAGGACGCTCCCCCGCTCGCGCCGAACGCCTGCTCGATCGTCTCGCGCCCGAGGTAGGCCGAGATCCGCTCGAGCGCGGGCGCATCGAGCAGTTCCATGACCGCCGGGCAGAGGCGGGCCGCGGTGATGCGTGCGGCGGCCTGCGCCGCCGCGCCGACGTCGGGGACGATCGCCCCGAGGGTCACCGGCTCGCCCGACGGGATCGGCTGCAGCCGTACGGTCGCACCGACGATGACGCCGAGCGTCCCCTCCGACCCGACGAACAGGGCGGTCAGGTCGTAGCCGGTGACGCCCTTGACGGTGCGATGGCCCGTGCGCAGCAGGCGTCCATCCGCAAGGACCACGTCCAGGGCGAGCACAGCCTCCCGGGTGACGCCGTACTTGGCGCAGAGCAGGCCGCCGGCGTTAGTGGCGATGTTGCCCCCGACGGTCGAGATGGCCCTGCTCGCGGGGTCGGGCGCGAAGAACAGGCCGGACGGCTCGAGCGCCGCATTCAGGTCGCTGTTGATGACGCCCGGCTCGACGACGGCGAGCTGGTCCTCGGCCGAGATCTCGAGGATGCGGTTCATCGCCGAGACGTCGAGGACGATGGAGCCGTCCGTCCCGTTGGCTCCGCCGGCCAGCCCCGTGCCCGCGCCGCGCGGCACGACCGGGACGCGGAACTCGCTGGCCGCGCGCAGGGTGACCTGCACGTGTTCGACGGAGCGTGCGGTCACGATGGCGCGTGGCGTACCCGCAGCGACCCAGCCGGAGCGGTCGGTGCGGGCCGCATCCAGGAGGGCGGGGTCGGTCGTCAGCACGCCGGCCGCGGCGGCGTCCTCGCCGAGCGCGGTCGCGAGCCAGTCGAGAACATCCATGCGTCCAGGCTAGCGAGGCCGATCGCCGACCCGGCGCGGCGCCTCCCGCACCGCACACCCGGCGCTGATGTCCGATTTCCGCTATCGCATGTCGGCGGCAGGTGTCAGGGTGGGGAGATGAGCACGGTGCGGCATCCCTCGACGGCCAGTCCGATGGCGGCAGCCACGGCGACCGACAGCCGGCTCGCCGACCCCCTCTTCGCGGAGCGCTACCGCGCCATGAGCGCCCGGGATGCGCGATTCGACGGGCAATTCATCACCGGCGTCCATTCGACGGGGATCTACTGCCGGCCCAGTTGCCCGGCCGTGATGCCGAAGCCGCGGAACGTGACCTTCTACCTCACGGCGGCCGCCGCGCACGAAGCCGGGTTGCGCGCCTGCAAGCGCTGCCTCCCGGATGCCGTTCCGGGCTCCCCCGAGTGGAACGTCCGCGACGACCTCGCCGCCCGCGCGATGCGCCTCATCGCCGACGGGACGGTGGAGCGGGAGGGCGTCCCCGGGCTCGCACAGCGGCTCGGCTACACGACGCGCCACCTCACGCGCGTCCTCACCGCCGAGCTCGGCGCCGGGCCGCTCGCCCTGGCCCGCGCGCATCGCGCCCAGACGGCGCGACTGCTGCTCACCGGCACCGACCTGGCCGTGACCGACGTGGCCTTCGCGGCCGGGTTCAGCAGCGTCCGCCAGTTCAACGAGACGATGGCCGAGGTGTACCGGATGCCGCCGAGCGCGATCCGGGCGGCGGCGCGGAGGTCCCCCTCGGCGACCCATCGGGAGGCGGGCGCCGTGACCCTCAGCCTCCGGCTGCCGGCTCGCGCGCCGTTCGACGGCGCATCCGTCCTGGGCTTCCTGGCGGCGCGGTCCATCCCCGGCGTCGAGGCGGCCGGCCCGGGCGGTGCCGACTATGCCCGTGCGCTCCGCCTCCCGCACGGCCCGGCCGTGGTGCGGCTCACACTCAGCGGCACGACGGAGGCGCCGGCGGTGCAGTGCGATGCCGCCCTCGCCGACGTGTCGGACCTGGCTCCGCTGGTCGCACGCGTGCGGCGGCTGCTGGATCTGGATGCGGATGCCCAGGCGATCGACGCCGTCCTCGCCTCCGATCCGGCACTCGCGCCGAGCGTCGCCGCGTCGCCGGGCCTGCGGGTTCCCGGTGCGGTGGACGGCGAGGAGATCGTGTTCCGTGCCCTCATCGGCCAGCAGGTCTCCGTCGCGGCGGCGCGCACCGCGCTGACGCGGCTGACCGAGGCGCTCGGCGAGCCGGTCGACCTGCGGATGCCGGGCGAGCCTGCGCCGGCGAGCGGCGGATTCACGCGGCTCTTCCCCGCCGCTGCCGCGATCGCCGAGCGCGGGCGCGAGGTGCTGCGCGGGCCGGGTCGCCGGATCGACGCGATCGTCGGGGTCGCGGAGGCGCTGGCCGAGGGTCGCCTGACGATCGACATCGGCGAATCGCGGGACGACCTCGAAGAGCGGCTGCTCGCGCTGCCGGGGATCGGGCCGTGGACGGCCGGGTACGTCGCGCTGCGGGTCCTCGGCAGCCCGGATGTGCTCCTCACCGGCGACCTGGCCCTCCGGCAGGGCGCCGCGCGGCTGGGGCTGCCGGCCGAGCCGCGAGCGCTGTCGGCCCACGCCGAGGCCTGGGCGCCCTGGCGGAGCTACGCCGGCATGCATCTGTGGAACCGCGCGGTGGAGCTAGGGGCGCCGCGGAGCGGTGCGCGACCCCAGCGCCGAGGGAGCCTGCGACCGCGCGGTGGAGCTAGGGGCGCCGCGGAGCGGTGCGCGACCCCAGCGCCGAGGGAGCCTGCGACCGCGCGGTGGAGCTAGGGGCGCCGCGGAGCGGTGCGCGACCCCAGCGCCGAGGGAGCCTGCGACCGCGCGGTGGAGCTAGGGGCGCCGCGGAGCGGTGCGCGACCCCAGCGCCGAGGGAGCCTGCGACCGAGGTAACAGCTTCGACGCCTGGCGGAGCGTAAAGTCTCACCGTGCCCTCCATCTCGGTCGTCATCCCCGCGCTCGACGACGCGGCGATGCTCGCACACTGCCTGACCGATCTGGCTGCGCAACTGCGGCCGGCGGACGAGATCATCGTCGTGGACAACGGCAGCACCGACGACACCGCCGCCGTGGCCCGGGCGGGAGGCGCGCGTGTGATCGAGCAGCCACTGCGCGGGATCTGGCCGGCCGCATCCACCGGCTACGACTCCGCGACCGGCGACATCATCGCCCGGCTGGACGCCGACTCCCGGCCGCCGGCCGACTGGCTGCTGCACATCGAGGCCGAACTCGTCGACGCGCCGGAGGTCGGCGTCCTCACCGGGCGCGGGGTGTTCTACGACGGGAGCACCGTGGTCGCGGGCCTCGGTCAGGTGCTCTACATCGGCGGCTACTTCTGGGCCATCGGGCTCTGGCTCGGGAACCCGCCGGTCTTCGGCTCCAACTTCGCCATGCGCCGCGAGGTGTGGCAGGACGTCCGCGACCGGGTGCACCGGGACCGCGGCGACATCCACGACGATCTGGACCTCTCCCTGCACCTCGACCTGGAGACCACGGTGCGCTACGACGAACGGCTCACGGTCGGCATCTCGGCCCGCCCGTTCGCGACCTGGCGGGGCTTCGGCCGCCGCCTGCGCTGGGCGTACACGACGCTGAGCATGCACCTCCCCGAGCAGTCGCCGTGGCGGCGGAGGGTGGAGCGGCGCCGCGCGCGGGAACACGGTCCCGACGCTCCGGGCGCCGTAGCGTGAGTGGCGGAGGTGCCTCGGCCCGATAGCCTGGACCGGTGAGATTCTCGCACCTCAGCAATGCCGCGGATTCCCGGCCCCGCCTGGCCGCCGTCATCGGAGACGGGGCACTCTTCCTCGACGACCTGATGAGCGACGCGCCGCAGGACCTGCAGGAGCTGATCGAGCGGGGTGACGAGGGGCTCGCCGAGGTCCGCGGCGTCGTCACCGAGGCGGAAGC
This sequence comes from Leifsonia sp. CL147, assembly GCF_900114565.1. Classification (GTDB taxonomy): domain Bacteria; phylum Actinomycetota; class Actinomycetes; order Actinomycetales; family Microbacteriaceae; genus Leifsonia. Next base: position 157,070 of record NZ_FOTM01000003.1, on the reverse strand, counting down.
CTCGGCGCACGAGCTGCCTCCTGTGCACGAGCTGCGTCACGCGTCCGCTGTGCTGCGACCGCCGCACGTCATCGCCATCGGGGCCAACTACGCCGCTCACGCGTCCGAGCTGAAGCTGCGCAGCGAGAAGGCGGCGACCGTCTTCAACCTGTGGCCGAACTCGCTCACCGGCCACGGGGGCACCACCAGCTGGCCCGCCGATCTCTCCACGCAGGTCGACTACGAAGCGGAGCTCGGCGTCATCATCGGCAAGCCCGCCCGGAACGTCCCCGTCCGCGATGCGCTCGACTACGTCTGGGGCTACACCGTCGTCAACGACATCACGGCGCGCGACCTCCAGTTCTCCGAGGCGCAGTGGTCGCGCTGCAAGTCGTTCGACGGCTTCACCCCGACCGGCCCGGTCGTCGTCACGGCCGACGAGATCGCCGACCCTCAGGATCTGTGGCTGACGACGAACGTCGACGGCGCGATCCTCCAGGATGCGTCCACTGCCGACATGGTGCGCTCGGTCGCCGAGCTGATCGAGTTCCTCTCGCGCTCCGCGACGATCCCGCCGGGCACCCTCATCTCGACGGGCAGCCCGGGCGGAGCGGGCTACTCGCGCACCCCGCCGGTGTTCCTGCGCGACCGGTCCACCGTCACCGTGTCCATCGGCGGGATCGGCTACCTCACCACGTATTGCCGGGTCACCTGACGCTGCTCTGCAGCACCGCGCCGCGGTGGGTTAGCTTATTGCTGTGTCCATCGGAGAGACGCGTCCGGTCACGGGCGGCGATGACGAGGCCGAGCGCCTCGACGCCGCCCTGCCCGACGTCGACTGGTCCATCGCACCCGTCGGAACGGTGTTCTCCCGATTCCGGGCACCCAGCGGCGAACTGGCCGTCGCCTCGCTCGGCGACCCGGCCGATCCACGAGTGGTGCTCATCCCGGGAGTGACCGGGTCCAAGGAGGACTTCTTTCTGCTGGCTCCGATCCTCGTCGCCGCCGGATACTACGTGCAGAGCTTCGATCTGGCCGGGCAGTACGAGTCGGCGGACGCCGGTCCGGTTCCCGGCGGGCATTACACGTACGGACTCCTGGTCGCCGACATCGTTGCGTTCCTGAAGAAGGGCGGCCCGGCGCACGTCCTCGGGTATTCGTTCGCAGGCATCCTTTCCGAGCTCGCGCTCGTGGAGCATCCCGGGCTGTTCCGCTCCCTGACCCTGCTCACGGCGCCACCGGAGCCCGGGCAGTCGTTCCGCGGCGTGCGCATCATCGGCTGGCTGAGCTGGTTCGTGACTGCGCGCGGCGGTGCCGCCCTGATGATCTGGGGCATCACGACGAACAAGAACAAGGTGTCCGACAGCCGCCTCGCCTTCGTGCGCTCCCGTTTCGCCCTCACCCGCCGCTCCAGCGTCGACGACATCGTCGGGCTGATGAAGCACGTGCCGGATGTGCGCGACCGTGTCGCGGCGTCCGGCATCCCGGTGCTGGTGGCGACCGGGGATCACGATCTCTGGCCGACGCACCTTCATGCCGCGAACGCCCAGGCCCTCAACGCGCGACTCGCTGTCTACCGGACCGGGCACAGCCCGTGCGAGACGGCGCCGCACCAGCTCGGACGGGACATGATCGCGCTGTTCCGCGAGGCCGGATCCCGGGACGGCGGCGCACCGCGCCCGTGACACCCGTTTGGGGGATAGCGCGGTAGTCCACCCAGGGCGCACTTTAGGCCCCGCAGCGAGGGAGGTTGAGGATGCGTCGATGTCTGAGGACGACTTCATTCACCCGCCGCACGCGCCGCGCCTGCAAGAACACGTGGGAATGATCCGATGGCAACGTGTCGGGGACGGCGAATGGTCGATGGAGACCGCGCGAGGCCAGTTCGTGGGAGGCGATAGCCGCGTGTGGCGCGTGCGGCTCTACTCGGGCATCGAACTCGAGTACGACCTCGAGGAGTGGGCGCCCTTCCAGTGAGGGCCCGCCTGAACGCGAGGGCACCGGGCTGCAGGACGAGCAGAGTACGCTCTCCTGCCGCACCGGGCAAGGGATCGCGGCGCCCACGGGCTTTCCCGTAGAGTGCGGGCACGTCGGCTTCCGTCCGGAAGACTTTGGGAGGCGGGAGCTCCGTCGACGGGCGCCGACGCCCGGAGCAGCGAGAGTCACGGCGTCGGCGCCCTGATCGCCATGCCGGGCACGACGACTCCTACCAGAGTGCCAGTAGACGACTTGCTCTGCCTAGAGAGCGCTCCCAAACATGTTCATTTTCGAAGGCTCACGTGCGCTCGGCATGCGCCTTCGCAATGGCGTCCGCCTCGACGACCGGAATCGCGGTCGTGATGACCTCGAGGCCGCTGAGCCGGGCGGGCGACAGCAGGCGGGTGACCTCGTCGCGGCTCATCAGTTTGGCCTCGACCACCAGATCGGCGACGTTACGGCCGGTCAGCAGGGCGGACTTCGCGAGGGCGGCGGCCGCGGCGTAGCCGATGTGCGGCGTCAGCGCCGTGATGACGCCGACCGAGGAGCCGACCATGGCGCCCAGACGTTCCTCGTTGGCACTGATTCCCTCGACGCAGTTCACACGCAGCGTGTGGAACGCCTGCGTCATCCACGTGACGCTCTGCATCAGGGAGTGGGCGATCACCGGCTCGAAGGCGTTGAGCTGGAGCTGGCCGCCCTCAGCCGCCATGGTGACCGTGACATCCGCCCCGGCGACGGAGAACGCGACCTGGTTGACGACCTCCGGGATGACCGGGTTGACCTTGCCGGGCATGATGCTGGAGCCCGCCTGACGCGGCGGGAGGTTGATCTCGCCGAGTCCGGCCTGCGGGCCGGAGGAGAGCAGGCGGAGGTCGTTGCAGATCTTCGAGAGCTTGATGGCGCTGCGCTTCAAGGAGCCGGAGAAGGACATGAACGCGCCGGCGTCGCTGGTCGACTCGATCAGGTCCGGAGCCGTCTCCAGATTGAGGCCGGTGATGGCGTTGAGGTGGCGCACGACCGACGCCGCATAGCCCGGGTCCGCCGTGATCCCGGTGCCGATGGCGGTCGCGCCGAGGTTGACCTCGGCGAGCAGCCACTTGGTCTCGGTGAGCCGGGCGTGGTCCTCGGTCAGGGTCGTCGCGAAGCCGTGGAACTCCTGCCCGAGCGTCATCGGCACCGCATCCTGCAGCTGCGTGCGCCCGACCTTGAGGATGTTGCGGAACTCCTCGGCCTTGCGCGCGAACGAGTCGCGGAGGAGTGCGAGCTCGTCGAGGAGGTGAGCGAGGGAGAACGTGAGGCCGATCTTGATGGCCGTCGGGTAGGTGTCGTTCGTGCTCTGGCTGCGGTTGACGTCGTCGATCGGGTGCATGTGGGCGTAGTCGCCCTTCTCGCGCCCGTCGAGCTCGAGCGCGAGGTTGGCGATCACCTCGTTGGCGTTCATGTTCGTCGAGGTGCCGGCGCCTCCCTGCATCACTCCCACGACGAACTGGTCGTGGTAGCCGCCGTCGATGATGAGCTGGCAGGCCCGGTCGATGAGTTCGGCTTTGTGCTGCTCCAGCACGCCGATCTCCAGGTTGGCGCGGGCGGCCGCCTGCTTGACGCTCGCGAGCGCGACGATGAGGTCCGGGTAGACGGAGATGGGCCGCTTGGCGATCGGGAAGTTCTCCAGCGCACGCGAGGTGTGGACCCCCCAGTAGGCGTCGGCGGGGATCTCACGACTGCCGAGGGAGTCGGTCTCCGTGCGGGTGGGTCGCCCGTCGGGACTCGCGGTGGGGACGTCGGACACGTTCTCCGACGCGTCGATGACGGGGATGGGGGATGTCTTCGAGTCGTTCACTGTCGCTATCGGGTTCACGGTTGGCTCCGTTGCCTCTCGTCGTGCGTTGGCGTGCATATCTGACCGGGAGTTCGTGGCCTCCGGCAGGGACGAGCCTACTCCTGACCCTTCGGCGCCCCTGGGACGCCGCGTATGACGATCAGGCTGTCCACTGGACGTCGTGTCCATCAGCCGAGCTTCCGGAGCAGACCGCGCGCGAAGCGGTCCTTCGCCTCGGTGTACGGCGGATAGACCAACTGCATCGCGTCGGGGCCGAGGGGCTTGCTGAGCACGGCCTTCTCGTGGCTGAACGTCCGCAGGGAGCGCTCGCCGTGATAGGCGCCCGATCCGCTCTCCCCCACCCCGCCGAAGGGAAGGCCGGCCACGGCGAGGTGCGCGGCGGGGATGCCGAAGCCGACGGCACCCGAGCTCGTCTCGGTCAGGATGCGGCGGCGCGCCTTCGCGCTGGCGGTGAAGACGTACAGGGCGAGCGGCCTGTCGCCGGCGCGGATGACGCGGATGGCATCGTCCAGCCCGTCGACCGGGAGGATGGGGAGGATCGGGCCGAAGATCTCCTCGGCCATCGCGGGCGCATCGGCGGCGACGTCGACGAGCACGGTCGGTGCGAGGTACCGGGTCGCGGCGTCGTGGTCGCCGCCGACGGCCGCTGTGCCCGAGCCCAGCATCCCGGTCAGCCTGTCGAACTGACGGTCGTTGACGATGCGACCGTAGTCGGGGCTCTGCTCGGGGTCGTCGCCGTAGAGCTCATGCACCGCGTCGCGCAGGGCGTCGGCGAGCCGCGGAACGACCCCGCGATCAGCGAGGACGTAGTCCGGGGCGACGCAGGTCTGGCCGGCGTTCATGAACTTGCCCCAGGCGATGCGGCGTGCCGCAGCTGCCAGGTCGACGGTGTCGTCGACGTAGACCGGCGACTTGCCTCCGAGCTCCAGGGTGACCGGGGTGAGGTGCTCGACGGCGGCGGCCGCCACGATGCGTCCGACGCGGCCGTTGCCCGTGTAGAAGATGTGGTCGAAGCGCTGGCTCAGGAGCGCGGTGGTGTCCTCCACCCCGCCCTCGACGACCGCGACGGCTCGCGCATCCAGATACTCCGGGATGAGGCGGGCCATCGTCGCGGACGTCGCCGGTGCCAGCTCGCTCGGCTTCAGCACGACGGCGTCGCCGGCGGCGAGTGCCCCGACGAGCGGTGCGAGCAGCAACTGCACGGGGTAGTTCCACGGCGCGATGACGAGCACGACGCCGACCGGCTCCAGGATGGTGGAGGCGCGGGCCGGGAGCAGGGCGCCGGGCACCGGGACCCGCCGGGGACGCAGCCAGCGGCGGAGGTGCTTCAGCGTGTGGTCGATCTCGCCGACGACGAAGCCGAGCTCGGCGATCTGCGACTCGGTCGGGTTCTTGGCGAGGTCGGCCAGCAGGGCGTCCTCGAAGTCGGCGGAGCGCTCAGTGAGCATCCGCCGCAGTGCCTTCAGCTGCCCCAGCCGCCACGCGAGCGGCTTGGTGATCCCCCGCTCGAAGCCGGACCGGAGCTCCTCGACCGTGCGCGCATGCGTCATGCGCCCATCATACGAACGGGGCTGCGCCGATCCGCTACGGCCCGCTCTCGGCTCGGCGGGTCTCGGCTCGGCGGGCGGCGGCCCCGCAGCGGCCGCTCAGCGGGTGGGGCGGTAGGCGAGGTCGAAGATCGCGTGGCCGAGACGTTCGCCCCGCCGTTCGAACTTGGTCACGGGCCGATCGTCGGGACGCGGGACGAAGCGGGCGTCGCCGGCGAGGTTGGTGAGGCCCGGCTCCGCGTCGAGCACCTCGATCATGTGCTCCGCGTACGGCTCCCAGTCCGTGGCCAGCCGCAGGACGCCCTCCGGCGCGAGCGCGCGCACGAGCAGCCGGGCGAACTCCGGCTGGACGATCCGCCGCCGGTGGTGCCGCGCCTTCGGCCACGGGTCGGGGAAGAAGATCAGGATCTCGTCGATGGTCCCGGGGGCGAGCCCGTGCTCGAACACCTCCACGGCGTCGTGCCGGACGATGCGGATGTTGCGCACATCCCGATCCCGCATAGCGCCCAGCACACGGCCCACACCGGCGCCGTGGACCTCGATCCCGAGGACGTCGCGATCGGGATGCCGTTCGGCGAGCGTCAGCAGGTTCTCGCCGTTGCCGAAGCCGATCTCCACGATCCGGGGCGCACGGCGGCCGAAGACCGCATCCAGGTCGAGCGGCGAGCCGTCGAAGTCCAGGCCGAAGGCCGGCCACAGGTCGTCGATCGCACGGCGCTGCGCCTCGGTCTTACGGCCGCGGACGACGAAGCTGCGCGGGCGGACGGCGGGGGTCGGTTCCATCCCTCCATTGTCGCAGCGCCCAGGGAGGGTGCTGCTACATGTGCCCGAGCAGGCCCTCGATCGGCCCGCGGGCGAAGTAGACCAGGAATCCGATCGCCACCACCCACAGCAGCGGGCTGATCTGGCGGCCCTTCCCGGCGAGCGAGCGGATGACCACCCAGCTGATGAAGCCTGCACCGATGCCGTTGGCGATGGAGTAGGTGAGCGGCATCACGATGATCGTCAGGAACACCGGCAGCACGACCGAGAACTCGCTCAGATCGATGTGACGGATCTGGACGACCATCAGGGCTCCGACGATCACCAGGGCCGCGGCAGCCACCTCCAGCGGCACGACCTGGGTGAGCGGGGTGAAGAACATGGCGAGCAGGAACAGCGCGCCGGTGACCACGCTGGCGAAGCCGGTCTTGGCTCCCTCGCCGATCCCCGACGCCGACTCGATGAACACCGTGTTGGACGAGGAGGAGGTGCCACCGCCGACGATCGCGCCGACACCCTCCACGATCAGCGCGGACTGCAGACGCGGGAAGGTGCCGTCCTCGTTCGCCAGGCCGGCACTGCGCGCCAGGCCGGTCATCGAGCCCATGGCGTCGAAGAAGTTGGTGAAGACGAGCGTGAAGATGAGCATGGTCGCGGCCAGGGCGCCGATGCGGCCGAAGGCGCCGAACAGGTCGACGTGGCCCACGAGGCTCAGATCGGGCAGGGAAACGAGCGAGGTGGGCAGCTGCGGGACGGTGAGATTCCATCCGGCGGGGTTCTTGCCCATCGACGGTCCGACGTGCCAGATCGCCTCGGCGATGATCGCGACCACCGTCGCCGCGACGATGCCGATGAGCAGCGCGCCCTTGACCTTGCGCGCCATCAGCACGCCCATGATCGCCAGGGCGATCAGGAAGGTGATCGTCGGCAGGGTGGCGATGGATCCGGCGTCGCCCAGCTGCACAGGAGGAGACGAGAAACCGGTCGTGCGCACGAATCCGCTGTCGACCAGTCCGATGAACGCGATGAACAGACCGATGCCGACGGTGATCGCCGTCTTCAGTGGTGCCGGCACGGCGTTGAAGATCAGCTTGCGGAGCCCGGTGGCGGACAGCAGCACGATGATGATCCCGTTGATGACGACGAGGCCCATCGCCTCCTGCCAGCTCAGGATCTTCACCACGTTGACGGCCAGGAACGAGTTGATCCCCAGTCCCGCGGCGAACGCGAACGGCAGTCGCGCGACCAGGCCGAACAGCACGGTCATCACGCCGGCGCTCAGGGCCGTCACGGCGGCGACCTGCGAGGTGCCGAGCGTATGGCCCAGCACATCCTTCGTCCCGCCCAGGATGAGCGGGTTGAGGATGACGATGTAGGCCATCGTGACGAACGTGAGGACGCCGCCGCGCACCTCGGTGCCCCAGGTGGTGCCCCGTGCGGTGATCTCGAAGAAGCGGTCGAAGCGCCCCGTGGTTCTCGTGGGCGCGCTGGTCGTAGCGGAAATGGTGACTCCCGTAGGATCGGTGGGCGGTGCCCGGCGAAGACTCAGGTCGGTCGAGTATGCGCGAGTTGCGCAGCACCAGCCTATTCCGACTCCCACCTGACGAAGGACACGCATGGCACTGCCCTGGACCCTGCACAACGACGGCACGAAGGTGGGAGCGCACGAGATCGTGCTCCCCGGTGAGCGGCTGACCTGGCCGCGCACCATCGGACTCGGCGCCCAGCATGTCGTGGCGATGTTCGGAGCCACCTTCCTCGTGCCGCTGCTGACCGGATTCCCGCCGGCGACCACCCTGCTGTTCTCAGGCGTCGGGACGCTGCTGTTCCTCGTGATCACCGGAAACCGGCTCCCGAGCTACCTGGGGTCGTCCTTCGCGTTCATCGTGCCGATCATCGCGGCGACGAAGGCGCACGGGATGCCGTCGGCTCTCTTCGGGATCGTGGTCACCGGCGTGCTCCTCGCCCTGGTCGGCCTCATCGTCGTGCTGACGGGGACGCGCTGGATCGACGCGCTGATGCCCCCGGTGGTGGCCGGAGCGATCGTCGCCCTGATCGGGTTCAACCTCGCACCGGCCGCCGGCGCGAACTTCGCCAAGGCGCCGGTGACGGCTCTCGTCACGCTGGCCGCGGTCATCCTCTGCACGGTGCTCTTCCGGGGAATGCTCGGGAGGCTGTCCATCTTCCTCGGCGTCGCCGTCGGCTATGTCTTCGCCGTCCTCGCCGGCCAGGTCGACTTCAGCAACGTCGCGAAGGCCGCGTGGATCGGTCTCCCGCAGTTCACGCTGCCCGCGAACCCCTTCACAGCTCCGGCGTCGACGTGGGGCATCCTGCCCGCTTTCCTGCCGGTGGTGCTCGTGCTGATCGCGGAGAACGTCGGGCACATCCGCGGCGTCGCGCAGCTCACCGACCCGTCCGTCAACCGGATGACGGGACGGGCGCTCCTCGCCGATGGCGTCGCGACCACGATCGCCGGGTTCTTCGGCGGCTCCGGCACCACGACGTACGGCGAGAACATCGGTGTGATGGCGGCGACGCGCGTCTACTCGACTGCGGCGTACTGGGTCGCGGGCATCGTGGCCGTGCTGCTCGGCCTGTCGCCGAAGGTCGGAGCGGTGATCGCCACCATCCCTCCCGGCGTGCTCGGCGGGGTCACGACGGCGCTCTACGGCCTGATCGGCGTCATCGGCGTCAAGATCTGGCTGGACAACAAGGTCGACTTCTCGAAGCCGACGAACCAGTTCACCGCCGCGACCGCACTCGTCATCGGCATCGGGGACTTCACTCTCGACCTGGGCCGGCTCACCTTCAACGGGATCGCACTGGGCGCCATCGCCGCGATCGTCGTCTACCACGTGATGGCGGCCGTCTCCCGCGCCCGCGGGACCGACTGAGCCGAAGCGCCCGCCTACTGGTGGAAGAACGGGATGATCAGGTAGAGCCCATAGAGCACCGCGAGGCCGCACAGGGTGAAGCAGACGCAGGCGGCGGCGAGAGCCAGCCGCTTCTGACCGGCGCTCAGCGGGTTCTTCCGCTGCGCCTTCTCCGCCTTGCGCTGCAGCTTCGCGGCCTTCTCGGGCGTCAGCACGGTGATCGCGTCGGTGAACTCGACCGGCTCCACGAACAGCGCCCGGCCGGCGACGGCGAGCAGCCGTGTCCCGAGCGCGTAGAGCGCCACGACCACGCACCCGCCGATGAGCGAAGCGGCGAAGACGACGACGAAGGCGGCCCAGTCGATCATGCGGACTCCTTCTTCGGCCGCTGCCTCTTGAGCGGCTTCACCTTCTCGATCTTGACGACCTTCCCGGAAGCAGCGACGTCGCTCCTCCCCTGGACCGGCAGCGGTGCCACCGCGTTCGCGCTGCTGACGCGATTGCGGCTCGCCCGCCAGAAGATGTAGACCACGATGGCCACGCCGAGCACGAGGTCGATGGCGACGCCGACCGGTCCCACGTTCGCGAGCAGCCCCGCGGCCGCGCCCACGATCGCCGCGGACGGCAGCGTGAGGAGCCAGCCGAGACCGATTCGGCCGGCGGTCCCCCAGCGCACGGAGGAGCCACGGCGGCCGAGGCCCGACCCGACCACCGACCCGGAGGCCACCTGCGTGGTCGAGAGAGCGAAGCCCAGGTGGCTGGAGGCGAGGATCGTGGCGGCTGTGCTGGTCTCGGCGGCGAAGCCCTGCGCGGGCTTGATTTCGGTGAGGCCGCGGCCGAGGGTGCGGATGATGCGCCAGCCGCCGGAGTAGGTCCCCAAGGCGATGGCCATCGCGCAGGCGACCACGACCCAGATCTGCGGGCCCGAGCCGGGCTCTTGGATCCCGGCGGCGATGAGGGTGAGGGTGATGACGCCCATAGTCTTCTGCGCGTCGTTGGTGCCGTGCGAGAGCGCAACGAGCGACGACGAGAAGATCTGCCCGTACCGGAAGCCGCCGCGGCCGTCCGGGCGGCCGTCGTAGCGCCGGGTGATCCAGTACGCGAGCTTGGTGGCGCCCCAGGCGACCACCCCGGCCGTGAACGGGGCGATGAGCGCCGGCAGGATGACCTTGTCGAGCACCACGATGAAGTCGATGGCTTGGAGGCCGGTGCCGACGATGGCCGCGCCGATCAGCCCGCCGAAGAGGGCGTGGCTGGAGGACGACGGGAGTCCGTACAGCCAGGTCACCATGTTCCAGACGATGGCTCCGACGAGCCCGGCGAAGATCAGGACCGGCGTGATCTGCACACCGCCGCTTCCCTCCCGGATGATTCCGCCCGAGATCGTCTTGGCGACCTCCGTCGACAGGAAGGCGCCGATCAGGTTGAGCACTGCGGCGAGCGCGACGGCCACGCGGGGCCGCATCGCCCCGGTCGCGATGGGGGTCGCCATCGCGTTGGCCGTGTCGTGGAAGCCGTTCGTGAAGTCGAAGAAGAGCGCCAGCGCGATGACCAGCACGACGATGAGGGTGAGGTCCACCGTTCCCTTTCCCGCGTTGACGCTGCCTCGTTGTCGGATGCCGTCCCTCGCGAGGGATTCATCGGAAGTTCATGCACATTGCCTGGCGCCGTTTGAACGCCGATCCGATGCTCGCACGACCTCCTGGCGAGGTCAAACCCGGGCTGCCGACGGATCAGAGCGGGCCGACGGAGACGACTCTCACCACGGCGACACTCTCACGTGCCGAGTCTTCGAGAAAGACATCGGCCGTTATCCCCCAATCGTGATCGCCCTCGGGGTCTGCGATGATCTGGCGCACCCGCCAGAGGCCTTCCTGCCCGTCTGGTTTCTCGTCGACGAGGAGCATGGCGGCGGACCGCGCGGACGCATCGGTGAGGATCTCGTCGTGCTCGGCGTAGTACGCCTCGAGGGCCGCATCCCACTGTGCTTCGGTGAACGCGGGCGCCGCGGCACCCGGCCCCTCGGCGGCAGCCAGCGCCGCCGCCTCCGCCTCCAGCATCCCGAGGTCGGCGACGCGGTCGAGCGCGGCCAGTTGGATGCGGCGGAACAGCTCGTTGCGCACCAGCACGAAGAACGCACGGCGGTTGGTGGTGACGTTGCGAGGCGCCGGGGGGCTGAGCTCCGCCGTCTCTGCGGCGTGCCGGGCGAGATCCGGATGGACCAGCTCCTCCCACTCGTCGAGCAGGCTGGAGTCGACCTGCCGGACCAGCTCGCCCAGCCACTCGATGATGTCGCGCAGTTCTTCGGTGCGGAGATCGAGCGGAACGGTCTGGTTGAGCGCCCGGTACGCGTCGGACAGGTAGCGCAGGACCACGCCCTCCGAGCGCGCGAGCTTGTAGAACGCGATGAACTCGCCGAACGTCATGGCCCGCTCGTACAGGTCGCGCACGACCGACTTGGGACTCAGCTCGAAATCGGCGACCCAGGGCTGGCTGGACGCGTAGGTGGCGAACGCCTCGTGCAGCAGCACGTCGTGGGGTTTCGGATGCGTGACCTCCTCGAGCGCCTCCATCCGCTCCTCGTACTCCACGCCGTCCGCCTTCATCGCGGCGATGGCCTCGCCGCGCGCGTTGAACTGCTGCGCCGAGAGCACCGGCCGGGGGTCGTCGAGGGTCGCTTCGACGACCGAGACGATGTCGAGGGCGAACACCGGCGACTCGGCGTCGAACAGCTCGAAGGCGGCGAGCGCGAACGGCGACAGCGGCTGGTTGAGGGCGAAGTTGGGCTGGAGGTCGACCGTCAGCCGGATCCGCACCTCGTCTCCCTCGCGGACCGCCTCCACGACGCCGGCGGTGAGCAGCGACCGGTACAGCTCGATCGCGCGCCGGGCGAGGGCGAGTTGCCGCTTCCGGGGTTCGTGGTTGTCGAAGACGAGGTCGCGCACATGCCGGAAGACGTCGCCGCCGCGCCCGATCACGTTGATGAGCATCGCGCTGGTGATCTGCATCGAGGAGGTGAGCGTCTCCGACTCGGCCTCGACGAGCCGGCGGAAGGACGGCTCGCCCCAGGAGACGAAGCCTTCCGGTGCCTTCTTCCGTACGATCTTGCGGCGCTTCTTGGGGTCGTCTCCGGCCTTCTCGATGGCCTTCAGGTTCTCGGACTCGTGCTCGGGAGCCTGCGCGACGACCGTTCCGGCCGTGTCGTAGCCGGCGCGCCCGGCCCGGCCGGCGATCTGGTGGAACTCGCGGGCGTTGAGCTGCCGCATCCGTGTCCCGTCGAACTTCGTGAGGGCGGTCAGGAGCACGGTCCGGATGGGGACGTTGATGCCGACGCCCAAGGTGTCGGTCCCGCAGATGACCCGCAGCATCCCGCGCTGGGCCAGTTGCTCGACCAGACGCCGGTACTTGGGCAGCATCCCCGCGTGGTGCACGCCGATGCCCTGGCGCAGCAGCCGCGAGAGCGTCTTGCCGAAACTCGTCGTGAACCGGAACTCGCCGATGGCCGCGGCGATCGCATCCCGCTGCTCCCGGCTGGCGATCTTGGCGCTCGACAGCGACTGGGCCCGCTCCAGCGCCGCCAGCTGCGAGAAGTGCACGACGTAGACAGGCGCCTGACCGGTGCTCAGGAGGTCCTCGATCGTCTCGTGCACCGGGGTGACTTCGTAGTAGTAGTGCAGCGGAACGGGACGTTCGACGCCGGTCACCGTCGCCGTGGCGCGCCCTGTGCGGCGCTCCAGGTCGGCGGCGAGCGCCGTGACGTCCCCCAGCGTGGCGGACATGAGCACGAACTGCGTGCGCGGCAGCGTGAGGAGGGGCACCTGCCAGGCCCAGCCGCGTTCGGGGTCGGAGTAGAAGTGGAACTCGTCCATGACGGCCTGCCCCACCGGCGTCTCGTCTCCGTGGCGCAGCGCGAGGTTGGCGAGGATCTCCGCGGTCGCGCACATGATCGGCGCGTCGGCGTTGACGGAGGAGTCGCCGGTGGTCATGCCGACGTTCTCGGCACCGAAGATCTCGACCAGCGCGAAGAACTTCTCGGAGACCAGTGCCTTGATCGGCGCCGTGTAGTACGTGCGCTCCCCGCGGGCCAGCGCTGCGAAGTGCGCGCCGACGGCGACCAGCGACTTCCCCGTCCCGGTGGGCGTGCTCAGGATGACGTTCGCTCCGCCGACGACCTCGATCACCGACTCGTCCTGTGCCGGGTACAGCCGGATGCCGCCCGCCTCCACCCACTCGACGAACGTGTCGTAGACGGCGTCCTCCGACACCGAGCCCGGGCCCGTCCAGCCGGGGATGTCCTCCAGGCGCAGGCGTCGGGCGGTGGACGTGGTGGTGTCGGACATGATGCCCCCAGCCTGTCACAGCCGGGGTCCGTGCCATGGACGCCCGTCATGAACCGCCCGGTGTCACGTCTTCGAGGGTAGACGCACTGTGAGCTCCCGCTCCGGCGCCGATGGATTCCTTCCGAGACGTGGTGGAGAGCAGTGGGCACAAAGGTCGAAGTCGATACCGAGCAGTTGCGGGCGAACGCGCAGTCGCTGCACGAAGCGAACGCGGAGCGCAGGAGGTCCTCTCCTGTCGCGGGCCGTCTCGGCGCCCGCCGGTCGACGGGTGCCTTCGAGCAGTTCGACGGGTACTGGCATCCGGCCCTTGCGACGATGACGGAGAGCATCGACGCGTTGAGCGAGGCGCTGGGCACCGCGGCTGATGTGTATGAGCAGCGTGATGCGAAGAGTGCCGAGGGTTTCGCCGGGGGTGCGCTTCGTGCGGTCTGAATCGACGGATTGGTCGCCGGTCGGGTTGGACGATGACCCGACACCGGGAGACGTGGACGCCGTCGGTTGGCGGTCTCAGGAGTTCAACTCGGTGGCGGAGTGGTTGTGGCACCGTGCGGACCGGCTCGCTGAGGTGGTGGAACGAGTCGGTGAACCGTATTGGTCCGGGGAGGCGGCGACTGTCTTCGGCGAGCGGTTGGGTTCGGTGAGCCTGGCGTGCCGGGCGACGTCGAAACGGTTCTCGGAGGCCCGCGATGCGTCGCACAGGTGGGCCTCGGCGATGTGGGGCAGTCAGGGTGCAGCCGATGCGGCGTTGCAGGCGGCCGAGGAGGCGCTGGAGGACATCGCAAGCGCCGAGGCCTCGCTGAGCGCCCTGTCCGCCGAACACGCCGCTGTGCTGGCGGCGCTGGCGCTGCTGGAGAGGACGCAGAAGCAGTACGCCGCCACCCCGCCGCCCCCGGGCACGCACGTTCCCACCGGTTCGGACGTCGCGGCGGCGCGCCGCCACGCCGATGACGCGAACCTCGAGCTCCGCTTCGCGCAGAGCCGGCTCGAGGATGCGCAGGAGCGTCTGGAGCGGGCCAGAATCGCGGCGCGCGACGCAGAGGAGCAGTACGACGCGGACGAAACGGTCTTCGTCCGTGCGCTGGAGGCCACCCTGCACGGTGCGATGCCGGCGGTGGCACCGGGCGAGCTGAGCGATTTCGTCACAACGGTCAGCGCCTTCGCGCGCGTCGGCCCACCCACCACCTCCACGGTCACTGCGGCTGCGACCTCTTCTGTCCCGGCCCCGGCCGAGATGGGCCTGCTGACCTTGACCCCGCGCGAGCTGTCGAGGATGCTCGCCCGAGACCCGCAGCTGGTCCAGAAGTTGTGGGACAAGCCGCCTCGGGCAGAGACCGCGGCGACCTGGTGGAAGAACCTCTCCCCCGAGCTCCGCGAACAGTGGTGCCAGTCCGCGCCGGCGGTCATCGGCAACCTGCCTGGCCTCGACGCGGACACCCGCATCCACGCCAACGCGATCCAGCTGCAGCGCGACCTGAACGACTCCACCATCAGTCCCACCTCCGCCCAGGGCAAGACCCTCACCGACATCCTCAAGGCGCTCGGCATCCACAAGATCGAGGGCGGCACCGCCCTCGACTACGAGAAACTCGCCAAAGCGCAGAAGCCACCGCGTGGACTGCTCTCCTACAACCTCCGCCACGACCCACCCCTGGCCGCGGTCGCGATCGGAGACACCAACGCCGAGAAGTCCGGGAAAGTCACCTGGATGGTCCCCGGGATGAACAGCAAACTCGGCG
The DNA here is from genome assembly GCF_900114565.1 of Leifsonia sp. CL147. Classification (GTDB taxonomy): domain Bacteria; phylum Actinomycetota; class Actinomycetes; order Actinomycetales; family Microbacteriaceae; genus Leifsonia. Next base: position 142,016 of record NZ_FOTM01000003.1, on the reverse strand, counting down.
AACCCGGACGGCTTGAAGGCTGGGCGGGTGTCACGCTCGATGTCTACAAGGAGCAGCAGGGGCTCGAGCGCGGTGTTGCGCACATGGTGGTGGCGTGGATCGGGTACGAACCGCCCGGGAATGACAGCGTGGGGCAGGGCGACCGGGCACGCGCGGGAGCCGCCCGGTTGTCGCGGGAGCTGGATGGGCAGTGGGCCGCAGACTCCATCCTGGGTGATAACCCCACACCGTTTACCTCAGTGATGGGCCACTCCTATGGCACCACGGTGATCGGTAATGCAGTCAGTGACCTGGCCCACAACGTGCAGTCGGTCGTGCTGCTGGCTTCCGCTGGGGTCGAGCAGGACCTCCACAACGTGAAGTCCCTGCACGTAGACGGTGGCGGCCAACACGTCTATGCCAGCCAGTCCTCACAGGACCATTGGGCGGACACCGGCCGGGGCATCTCCGGACGGCTGGACCCGAGAGACCGCGACTTCGGTGCACGGGGGTTCTCCTCCGAGGGCGATCCGGCCCACAAGCTTCAACCTGTCGACGGGCATGATGTCATCGGGCACGGGAATGACACCGGTAATTGGTTCAACCCGATGGATGACCACGCGAGCAAAGGACACGGTTACCTCGACAAGGACACAGAAGCCCTTCACAACGCTGCCGCAGCAGCTCTGGGCCTGGACGGCAAGATCAACGGCGGCGCCAGCAAGCCCGGAGCAGGCAAGAAGTAGATGACCCCCACCCGCAGCATTCGTGCCGCCCTCATCATGATTGCGGCGCTCATCGTGATGACCGGCTGTTTCTACCCAGGAGGAACCATGACCAACCCCGGAGATGACGTCCTGTCACCGCCCAACGGACTATCCACCAAGACCCAGGACCAACTGCTCGACGACACCCTCGAACAAGTCAACGACCTGGTCCAGCTCATGGGCGGCGAATGGCTGGACGACGGGGTGCCACCGAGGGTCTTCGACCCCATCAACCGCGCTGGGTGGGCCCTCCAAGCATGTGATATGCCCGCCACCTCCGAACAGTATTCGATCACAGTGTGGCAGGACGCGGCCCCGGGAAGTCCCATCGATCCGTATCCGCCGGTGGCGAAGGTGCGCGCCTACTGGGAAAAGCTCGGCTACACCATCCGTCAGATCGGCCCCCCGTCCCAAGACGTCACGAAAGGTCACTCGATCATCGTCGACCTGCCGCGCAAGGCCGGCCTTTCGTTCTTCGCGAGCACCGAAGTGTTGGGCATCTCCGCCTACAGCGAATGCGGGAAATGGGACTGATTGCGTAACACGGTGAACGTGAAGGCGACGCGCGGACCCCTCGACGGAGTTCGATCCGGCGTCCCTGAGCGAGAAGGTGCGCAGCTACTGGGGGTGGACAGCGAATGCACGCAAGAGGACTGACCACGCAACAGCGGCTCATCCCTCGGCAGACATCACCCGGCCCGGCCGCATTGACCGCAATGATCACCGTTCTCGAAGACATTCGGCTTAGGTTTACCCCATGACGGACTTCTGGCGGCCAGCAGGCGCGGGCGTCGCGAGCGTACTCGCGGGCGTGGGTGCCGCCGAACTCGTGAGCGCGTTCGTCGTGCAGAACGGCAGTCCCGTCCTCACCGTGGGCGCCCTGCTGATCGATCTCGCGCCCGGATGGGTGAAGGAGGCCGTGATCGGCCTGTTCGGCACGGGCGACAAGGCCTTCCTCATCGTGTCGCTGGCCGTCGTCGTCATCATCGGCGCCGGGCTGGCCGGCTGGCTGGAACGCGTGCGGCCGCCGGTGGGCCGCATCCTGATCGGGGCCGGGGGCGCTGTCGGCGTGCTGGCGGCCGTCACGCGTTCCGGCAACGGCATCGTGGATGCGGTGCCCTCGGCCCTTGCAGCGCTGGTCGGCATCCTGCTGCTCGGCTGGCTCATCGGGATGCTGCGCGACACGCAGCCGACGCGCGTGGCTCCGCTCGGGCGCGTGAGCCGGCGGCGCTTCCTCACCACCTCGGCGGCGACCGCCACGGCCGGGGCGGTCGCGCTCGTGGTCGGCCAGGCGGTCGCCGGCGGTTTCCGCGCGGCGTCGGCCGCCCGAGCGGCGTTCCACCTGCCGCGGCCCGCGCGCACGGCGCCGCCGATTCCGCCGGGCGCGTCGTTCGACATCCCGGGCCTTTCGCCGCTCATCACGCCGAACGCCGACTTCTACCGCATCGATACGGCGTTGCAGATCCCCGGTATCGCGCCGGAGGACTGGCGCTTGAAGATCACCGGGATGGTCGAGCACGAGGTGGAGCTGACCTTCGCCGAACTGCTGGCGCTCCCGCTGGAAGAGTCCACGACGACCCTCACCTGCGTCTCCAATGAGGTGGGCGGCGACCTCATCGGCAACGCCACCTGGCTCGGCTACCCCATCCGGCATCTCCTCGCCCGCGCGAAGCCCAAGCCGGAGGCCGATATGGTCCTCTCGACGAGCCAGGACGGCTGGACCGCCGGCACCCCGATCGAAGCCCTCACCGACGGGCGCAACGCCATCCTCGCGGTCGGGATGAACGGGCAGCCGCTTCCGCTCGAGCACGGCTACCCGGTCCGGATGGTCGTGCCCGGGCTGTACGGCTACGTCTCCGCGACCAAGTGGGTCGTCTCGCTGGAGGTCACCCGCTTCGACCAGCACACGGCGTACTGGACCGACCGCGGCTGGTCGGAGCGCGGACCGGTGAAGCTGTCATCGCGAATCGACGTGCCCGCGTCGGGACGACAGGTGAACGCGGGGACGGTCACCGTCGCCGGAGTCGCCTGGTCGCAGCACGTGGGGGTGAGCGCTGTGCACGTGCGCGTGGACGAGGGCGAATGGCAGGAGGCGACGCTCGCCGACGCGATCTCCCCCGACACCTGGCGCCAGTGGCGGTACGCGTGGCAGGCGACTCCCGGCACGCACACGCTGCGGGTGCGGGCGACCGATGCGAAGGGGATGGTGCAGACCTCGACGGTCCGCGACGTCGTTCCCGACGGCGCGACGGGGCTGCACAGCATCCAGGTGACGGTGGCGTGAGCGCCGGCGCAGTGTGATTGGCTGAGGACATGTCCCTTCCGCCTCTGGTCGAACCCGGCCCCGAGCTGACCGCTGAGCGCGCGGCGCGGTACGCGCGCACGACGCAGCTGCCGGGATTCGGACCGCTCGCCCAGCGCCGGCTGCGCAACGCGCGGGTGCTCGTCGTCGGCGCTGGCGGACTCGGATCCGCCGTGCTCCCGCTGCTGGCGTCGGCCGGATTCGGGACGATCGGCATCGTGGACGACGACCGGGTCGAGCTGAGCAACCTGCCGCGGCAGAGCATCCACACGCCGAGGGCCGTCGGGCGATCCAAGGTGGAGTCCGCCGCGGCAGCCGTGCACGCGCTCGACGCCGAGACCGAGGTGCGGATCTTCGCCGAGCGGCTGACCGCGGAGAACGCGCCAGGGATCCTCGCGGGCTTCGACCTGGTGCTCGACGGCAGCGACAACTTCCCCACCCGGTACCTGGTGGACGACGCGGCGACACTCGCCCGCATCCCGGTCGTATGGGGTGCCGTCCACCAGACGGGTGGACAAGCGGGGCTGAGCTGGGCGGCGCAGGGACCGACATACCGCGATCTGTTCCCGGTCCCGCCGGCTCCCGGCACCGTCGCCAGTTGCGCAGAGGCCGGGGCGCTGCCCTCGGTGTGCGGCGTGATCGGGAGCCTCCTGGTGGGCGAGGCGATCAAGCTGGTGACCGGGACAGGCGAACCGCTCCTCGGCCGCGTCGTCGTGCACGATGCGCTGCGCGGGACGTTCCGCGAGCTCGCGTACGAACGCGATCCGCAGGCGGCGCCGGTGACGGAGCTGATCGACTACGACCTGTTCTGCGGCGTCACGGACACGATGTCGCCGGCGGAGCTCCACGCACGCCTGCTCGCGGGTGAGCCGCACACACTGCTGGATGTGCGGGAGCCGTGGGAGGCGGACGTCGCGTCGCTCCCCGGGTCGCTGCTGGTTCCCTTGCGGGTGGTGCAGGCCGACCCGGCGGGCGTCGCGGTGCGGCTGCCGGCGGATCCGCTGGTGATCGTCTGCCACCTCGGGATCCGGGCGGAGACCGCCCGGCGGCTGCTCGCCGCGGTGGGGACGCGCGGCGTCGTCCTCGCGGGTGGGATCGACGCCTGGTCCCGGGACGTCGACCCGGAGGTCCCCCGGTACTGACCGGCACGCCCCTTCGCGGGATACTGAGCGTATGACACGCGACCTGTCCGCGCCGCCGCGCACCGTCGAGGAGCATGCCGGGATCGTGGCGCGGATGCTCGAGCCGCTCTCCGAGGAACCCGCAGCCGAGACCGTCCCGCTCGACCGCGCCGTCGGCCGGGTGACCGTGGACGAGCTGCGGTCGGAGGTCGACCTGCCGCTGTTCCGCAACTCCCAGATGGACGGCTACGCCGTGCGCGCGGCCGACATCCTCTCGGTGCCTGTCGCCCTCGAGGTGAGCGGCGACATCCCGGCCGGTCACACGGTCCCGGTGACGCTCGTCCCCGGCACGGCTCTCCGCATCATGACGGGTGCGCCGGTGCCCAGCGGGGCCGACGCGATCGTGCCCGTCGAGGACACGGAGCTGGTGCTGGGCCGCGACGACGACCTCGCCGGGGCGGTGGTCGAGGTCCGCCGTTCGCGCGCTCCCGGCGAGTACGTGCGCGAGCGCGGCAGCGACGTCCGCCGCGGCGACGTCCTGGTCCCGGCAGGCACGCGGCTGGGTCCGCATCACCTGGCTGCGCTCGCCGCGACCGGGGTCGAGAACGTGGCGGTACGCGCGCGGCTGCGGGTCGGCATCCTGACCACCGGATCGGAGCTCGTCGGGAGCGGTGCGCCCGGCTTCGGCCAGGTCTACGACGCGAACAGCATCGCCCTCGCGGCGCTCGTGGAGGAGGCCGGCGCCGTCGTCTCGGTGCGCGCCAGCAGCGACGACGCCCCGGAGTCCTTCGAGCGCGTCCTCGACGGTGCGCTCCGGCAGAGCGACCTCGTGATCACCTCCGGCGGGATCTCGAAGGGCGCCTACGAGGTCGTCCGGGAGGTGCTGCTCCCGCGCGGCGCAGACGTCGCCACGGTCGCCATGCAGCCCGGCGGCCCCCAGGCGACCGCCGTGGTGGACGGGGTGCCGGTCCTCGCCTTCCCCGGCAATCCGGTGAGCACGCAGGTGTCGTTCGTCGTGTTCCTGCGCGGGCCGCTGCGCGAAGCGGCCGGGCTGCCCGCGGTGGCTCCGCGGCAGGCTGCGCTGAGCGAGCCGGTTCGGTCGGTGGCCGGCCGGCGCCAGTTCCTCCGCGGGCGACTGGACGACGCGGGGGGCGTCGCTCCCGTGTCGGGTCCGTCGTCGCATCTGGTCGCCGGGATGGCCAAGGCCGACGTGCTCATCGACCTGCCCACCGAGACGGAGTCCCTCGACGCGGGCTCGGTCGTGACAGTCTGGACGCTATGACGCAGCTCACCCACCTGGACGCCGACGGCCGCGCCCGCATGGTCGATGTCGGAGGCAAGCCGGAGACCGACCGCGAGGCCGTAGCGCGCGGGCGGTTCGTGACGACGCCCGAGGTCATCCGTCTCGTGGCGGCCGACGACCTCCCCAAGGCCGACGTGCTGGCCACCGCGCGCATCGCGGGGATCGGCGGCGCCAAGCGGACGAGCGAGCTCATCCCGCTCTGCCATCCCCTGCCGCTGAACGGCGTCCGTGTCGACTTCGAGCTGGATGCGGAGGCGGGCGTCATCGAGATCGAGGTGGTGGCACGCACCCACGGGCGCACGGGTGTCGAGATGGAGGCGCTCACGGCCGTCGCGGTCGCCGGGCTCACCCTCCACGACATGGTGAAGGCGGTCGACCCGGCCGCGAGCCTGACGGATGTGCGGCTCGTCGCCAAGAGCGGCGGCAAGCGCGGCGACTGGCGGAGAGATGCCGAGAGCGCGTCCGCGGACAGCGGTGGGACCGCGGAGCGCGGGCGTAGCGCCGACCCGTCGACGAGCGCCACCGTCCCCGCCATCGTCCTCGTCGCCTCCACGCGCGCCGCCTCCGGCGTCTACGAGGACGTGACCGGTCCGGTCATCGCCGACTGGCTCGCCGAGCGGCGCCTCCCGGCCGAGGTGCGCGTCGTCGCGGACGCCGACGTGGATGCGGCCCTCCGCCAAGCGGTCGCCGAACGTCCCCGGGTACTCATCAGCACGGGCGGCACCGGCGTCTCCCCCACCGATCGCACGCCGGAGGCGACCGCCGCGGTCCTCGACCGGCAGCTCCCCGGCGTCGCCGAGGCGTTGCGCGCCCGGGGTGCAGCAGCCACGCCGCTGGCGGCCCTGAGCCGCGGCCTGGTCGGGGTGGCCGGCTCGACGCTCGTCGTGAATCTGCCGGGTTCGCGCGGCGGCGTCGTGGACGGCCTCGCCGTACTGGACGAGCTCCTCCCGCACCTGCTGGACCAGCTGCGGGGAGGCGATCACTCGTGAGCATCGTACTGGCGACCGTCACCGGAGACCCGCTCGACCCCTCCACGGTCGATGAGTTCGTCTGGGAGGCGGAGGCCGGAGCGGTCGTCTCGTTCCGCGGTGTCGTGCGCGACCACGACGGCGGCAAGGGGGTGGTGTCGCTCGACTACCGCGCGCATCCCGAGGCCGAGGAGTTCCTCCGCGAGTGCTGCGAGGAGGTGGCGCGGACGACAGGGCTGCGGGTCGCCGCCCAGCACCGCGTCGGCTCGTTGACGATCGGCGACCTCGCTCTGATCGCCGCAGTCGCGGCTCCCCATCGAGCCGAGGCGTTCGCTGCCTGCGCCGAGCTGGTGGAGATCATCAAGGCGCGCGTCCCGATCTGGAAGCGACAGCACTTCACCGATGGCGAGTCGGAGTGGGTCGGACTCTGACCCTGGCTCGCACCTTCGTTTCTCGATCCGCATCCGCGGCCCTACGATTGTTCTCATGCCGCAGATACGGATCCGGGATGCCGCTCTCTATCTCGGCGTGAGCGACGACACCGTCCGCCGCTGGATCGAGGGAGGCGTGCTCGCGAGCGAGCGCGACGCCACAGGCCGCACCGTGGTCGACGGCCTGGAGCTCGCCCGCCTCGCGAAGCAGAACGCCGTGCTGCCCGACGATCCGTCCGCCGCCGGCGGTTCGGCGAGGAACCGCTTCGTCGGCCTGGTGACCGACATCGTCATGGACCGGGTGATGGCGCAGGTCGAGCTCCAGTGCGGTCCGCACCGTGTGGTGTCCCTCATCAGCAGCGAGGCGGTCCGCGAGCTGGGCCTCGAATTGGGATCGGTCGCGGTGGCCGTCGTGAAGGCGACCAATGTGATCGTGGAGGCTCCCGGCACGGCGGCCACGCGATGATGCGCACACGCTTCGCCTCCACGGCCGCGCTCCTCGCCGCCGCCGCGGTCGCGCTCGCCGGCTGCAGCGCCGCCTCCGCCGGAGCGCCCCTGCCGGCGACGTCCAGCACCAAAGTCACCGGGACCGTCACCGTCTTCGCCGCCGCCTCCCTCACGAAGACGTTCACGGCGCTCGGCACAGCGTTCGAGGCCGCGCATCCGGGCGCCGAGGTCACCTTCTCGTTCGCGGGGTCCTCCGACCTGGTATCCCAGCTGACCGCGGGCGCGCCCGCCGACGTCTTCGCCTCGGCGGATCAGGCCAACATGCGCAAGGCCATCGCGGGCGGGGTCGTCGAAGGCTCGCCCGTGGATTTCGCCACGAACGTCCTCGCGATCGTCGTGCCACCCGGGAACCCCGCGCACGTGACACGCTTCGCCGACCTCGCCTCCCCCTCCATCAAGACGGTGATCTGCGCACCGCAGGTGCCGTGCGGCGCTGCGACTGCGACCGTCGAAAAGTCGACGGGAGTGTCCGTGCATGCGGTCAGCGAGGAGTCCTCGGTCACGGATGTGCTCGGCAAGGTCAGCTCGGGCGAAGCGGACGCGGGCATCGTCTACCGGACGGATGCGGAGGGCGCCGGCTCGCGGGTGGAGTCCATCCCGTTCCCCGAGGCCGCGAAGACGGTGAACGTCTACCCGATCGCCGCCGTCGCCCACGCATCCAACGCGGGCGGAGCTGCGGCGTTCATCGCCTACGTCGCCGGTCCAGCCGGGCGGAAGGCGCTCGCCGCCGCCGGGTTCGGCGCCCCGTGAGCACGGAGCCCGGCGGCCGCGGGCTGGGCGGCCGCGGGCTGGGTGAGCGCGGGCTCGGCGGGCGCGGGCTGGGCCGGCGGGGGCTGGGCGCACTGGGTCTCGGAGTCCCGCGCTGGATCGTCGCCGTCGCAGCCGTCGGCGGCCTCTTCGTGCTGCTGCCGCTCGTGGCGATCGCCGCCCACGTCGACTGGCTGCACTTCATCCCGCTGATCACCTCGGCATCCTCGGTGGATGCGCTGCTGCTCAGTCTGCGCACGTCGCTGCTCGCCACAGTCGGCTGCCTGGTGCTGGGCGTGCCGATGGCCATCGTGCTGGCGCGCGTCCCCTTCGCCGGGCGTCGGGTGGTGCGCGCGATCGTGCTCCTCCCGCTCGTGCTGCCTCCGGTCGTCGCCGGTCTGGCCCTGCTCGCCCTGTACGGCCGGCGCGGGCTCCTCGGCGGGACGCTCGACGTCGCGTTCTCGACGCCGGCGGTGGTGATCGCGCAGACGTTCGTCGCGCTGCCCTTCCTCGTCCTGAGCCTGGAGGGCGCGCTGCGGTCGGCGGGCGAGCGATACGAGGCGGTCGCCGCGACGCTCGGCGCGCGTCCCTCGACCGTGCTGTTCCGCGTGACTCTGCCGCTGGTGCTCCCCGCCGTGGTCTCAGGCGCCATCCTGTCGTTCGCCCGGGCGCTGGGCGAGTTCGGCGCGACGCTCACCTTCGCCGGCAGCCTGCAGGGAGTGACGCGGACCCTCCCGCTGGAGATCTATCTGCAACGCGAGAACGACCCGCAGGCGGCGACCGCCCTCTCGCTCGTGCTCGTCGCAGTCGCGATCGTCGTCGTCGCCGTCGCCCATGGGGCCGGCGAGGGGCTCCGCGCACGTCCCGGGTCGCGCGTCCGGGTGGCCGCTCGGAGTGCCGCGTGACCCTGCGGATCGCCGCCGCCCTCGCCTCCCGTGACGTCGACGTCGAGCTGACGGTCGCCCGCGGTGAGACCCTCGCCGTGCTCGGCCCGAACGGCGCAGGCAAGTCCACGGTGCTGGGGATGCTCGCCGGCCTCCTCCGCCCAGACAGGGGCCGCGCCACCCTCGGCGACGACATCCTGTTCGACCTGCCCGCCGAGTGGCGGCCGCCGCACCGCCGCGGCGTCGCCCTGCTCGCCCAGGACGCCCTGCTCTTCCCCCACCTCAGCGTTCGCAGCAACATCGCCTTCGGTCCGCGGGCGACGGGCGCCTCGCGAGCCGAGGCGGCTGAGCGGGCCGACGAGTGGATGCGACGCACCGGCACGACCGCGTTCGCCGATCGTCGGCCCGGGGAACTGTCCGGCGGGCAGGCGCAGCGCGTCGCCATCGCCCGCGCCCTCGCGGCCGAGCCGAGCCTCCTGCTCCTGGACGAGCCGCTGTCGGCGCTGGACGTGGCCATCGCCGCGGAGGTCCGCGGCACGCTGGCGGAGGTCCTGCGCGGCCGCACGACCGTCCTCGTCACCCACGACGCGCTCGACGCGTACCTCCTCGCCGACCGCGTCGCGGTCATGCACGACGGCAGAATCGTGGAGCAGGGCCCGACCCGTCAGGTGCTGGAGCGGCCACGGCATCCGTTCACCGCGGAACTCTCGGGGCTGACGCTCCTGCACGGTGTGCGGACGCGCGACGGCCTCCATACCAGCGACGGGATGCACCTGCCGGGCGAGGCGGACGAGGGACTCGTCGTCGGCACGCCCGCCCTCGCGGCGATCCGTCCGTCGGCCGTGCGCCTCGTGCCGGCTGACGAGTCGGTGGGTGGCAGTGCCCTCAGTTCGGACGCTCATCCCGCCTACCCGCCGGAGGATGGCGCCCGCATCCGAGCGAGGATCACGTCGCTCGAGCCGCAGGCCGACCTCGTGCGGGTGCGGACAGACCGCCTGAACGCCCTCGTCCCTCCCGGCGTCCTCGCCGCTCTCCGCCTGCGAGTCGGCGACCCGGTCACCCTCCACGTGCCCGCGGACGCCGTCGCCATCTACCCCGCCTGAGCAAACCCACATTCGTCACGAATGTGCACCTACGCAGCGTCAGAACCCACATTCGTCACGAATGTGCACCTACGCAGCGTCAGAACCCACATTCGTCACAAATGTGCACCTACGCAGCGTCAGAACCCACATTCGTGACGAATGTGCACATACGCAGCGTCAGAATGCACATTCGTCACGAATGTCGGCTGCGCTCAGCCGCCGGCGAAGGGCGGCAGGACGTCGACGGTGCCGGACAGCTCACGCGACGGGTCGCGCGAGACGACCCCGCCGATGAGGAACGACCCCGATCGGACCACCCGCTCCATCGGCTCGCCGTAACGGGCGACGAGTTCCGCCTGCAGCCCGCCGACCGTGGCGTCCGCCAGCTCGACGCGCTCCTCCGGGCGCCCGGCCGCATCCTCTGCCGCGGCGAAGTATCGCACCAGCACCTCAGCCACCGATCGCCCCCATGCTGCGCAGCGGCGGGGCGAACCCGGCCGCGTCCATCCCGTGCCCGGCCTGCTTGCCCCACATCGCCGCACGCCACCACTGGGCGATCTCGTCGTCGTCGGCTCCGCCGCGGAGGAGGCCCCGTAGGTCGGTCTCGTCGTCGCCGAACAGGCAGGAGCGCACAGTGCCCTCCGCGGTGATCCGGGTGCGGTCGCAGGCGGAGCAGAACGAGCGGGTGACGGAGGCGATGATCCCGACCGTCGCGGGCGCGCCGTCCAGCATCCACCCGTCGACCAGCCACTCCTCGGCCGGCGCGTGCGGATCATCGCGGCCGGCCTCGATCAGGGTGAACCGCTCACTGAGAACGGACAGGAGCTCCTCGGCCGGCACCATGTTCTCGCGCAGCCACGAGCGGTCGGCGTCGAGCGGCATCTGCTCGATGAACCGCAGCCGGCACCCGTTCTCCAGCGCCCAGGCCAGCAGCGACGGCGCGTCGTGCAGTGTCTCGCGCATCATCACGGCGTTGAGCTTCAGCGGGGTCAGGCCGGCGTCGTGGGCGGCGCGGATGCCGGCGAGAACGGCCGGCAGCCGGTCGCGGCGGGTCAACCGGGCGAAGTGCTCGCGGTCGACCGTGTCGAGCGAGACGTTGACGCGGGTCAGTCCCGCCTCGACGAGAGCCTGGATGCGGTGGTCCAGTCCGATCCCGTTGGTCGTGATCGAGAGGTCCACGCCGGGAGCCACCGCGGCCGAGCGGCCCACGATCTCGGCCAGGTCGGCTCGCATCAGCGGCTCGCCGCCGGTGAACCGCACCTCCCGAACCCCCAGCGAGCGCACGCCGATCCCGACCAGGCGGGCGATCTCCGCCGCGTTCAGCAGGTCGTCGCGCGGGATCGCCGGCAGACCCTCGGCCGGCATGCAGTACGTGCAGCGCAGGGAGCACTTCTCGGTCACCGAGACCCGGAGGTCGCGAGCGACCCTCCCGAAGCGGTCGATCAGGCCGGGATGCGCCGGCCGCCCAGCCAGCTCCGGCGCCGCACCCGGCACCACCGCGGGCGCGGGCGCGCGCAGCGGGAGTCCCAGGTTGACAGCGGTCATGCTCCACCCTAACCCGGCCGGGGCGGGAGACCGAGTCCGCCGTAGACCCGGCGACGCGCACCGCAATATGCTGCCGTCATGCCAATCATCTCCTCCGGCTTCCTCGGCCGTCGCAGGGCGGACGACCCGCGCCTCCCACCGGGGCAGTACCTCACCGAGGGCTTCCCGGTACTCTCCGCGGGGCCGACGCCCCGCATCTCCCGGGACGACTGGACCTTCACCATCACCACGGAGAAGGGCGACGTGCACCGGTGGAACTGGGACGAGTTCCTCGCCCTCCCGCAGGAGGACGTGAGCACCGACATCCACTGCGTCACCAGCTGGTCCAAGCTCGGAACGTCCTGGCGAGGGGTCTCGCTCGATACCCTGTTCCGGGATGTCGACACCTCGTTCGAGTACACGATGGCGCACTCCTACGGCGGCTACACGACGAACGTCCCGCTCGCCGACCTGCTCGGCGGCAAGGCCTGGATCGCCCACAGCTTCGACGGAAAGGACCTGGAGCCTGAGCACGGCGGCCCCGCCCGCCTGCTGGTTCCCCACCTCTACTTCTGGAAGAGCGCGAAATGGGTCGACGGGCTGCAGATGCTCCCCCAGGACCAGCCCGGCTTCTGGGAGCAGAACGGCTACAACATGTACGGAGACCCGTGGAAGGAACAGCGCTACTGGTGAGCAGCGTATGGCGGGTGGCCGACGTGGTCGGCACGCGGATGGAGACGCCGACGGCACGCACGCTGCGATTGCGCATCCCAGGGCTGCACGGTCACCTCGCGGGCCAGCACGTCGACATCCGGCTGACGGCCCCGGACGGGTATCAGGCGGTCCGGTCGTACTCGATCGCCTCCGGCGGCGGCCGCGGGGCGCTGGAGCCGCACGGGCTCGCGGAGGACGAGCTGGAGCTGACGGTGGAGGAGCTCGCCGACGGCGAGGTGTCCCCCTACCTCGTGCGCGGCCTGCAGATCGGCGACCAGCTGGAGCTGCGCGGTCCCGTGGGCGGCTGGTTCGTCTGGCATGACGGCGATGCGGGACCGGTCCAGCTCATCGCGGGCGGCTCCGGCATCGTTCCGCTCATGTCGATGGCACGCGCTCATGCGGCCTCGGGCAGCAGCGCGCCGTTCCGGATGCTGTACTCGCTGCGCAGCCCCTTCTCCGGCTACTACACGGACGAGCTCCACACCCTCGCCGCCGAGGCCGAGGCGCCCCTGCAGCTCGACTACGTCTACACCCGCCAGGCTCCCCCGGGCACGAGCACACCGGCCGGCCGGCTCACCGCGGAGGGACTGATGCGACGGGTGCTCCCGGCATCGGACGCCCCCACCTTCTTCGTCTGCGGGTCGACGCCCTTCGTCGAGGCCGTCGCCGGCTGGCTGGTCGACGCCGGCCACGACGCGGCTCGCATCCGCACCGAGCGCTACGGAGGCATCGGAGGAACGCCATGACGGATCAGGACTACCTCGACGGCAACGCGGCCGCCGGGATGCTGTCGGAGGTCTTCGCGGCCGACGTCACCACGGCGATCGGCTGCTGCGCCAACTGCGGCGACCAGTCGGTGGTCGCCCGCGGCCGGGTCTACGTCGACCAGCACGGCCTGGTCATGCGCTGCTCGGTCTGCGGCGACGTACTCGCGGTGGCCGCCGAGCACGCCGGCCGGCTCTGCCTCGACCTGCGCGGGCTCGCCTGGCTGGAGTTCGCCGTCGAGTAGCCGTCAGGCCGTCAGGCCGTCCGGCCGTCAGGGCGTCCGGCCGTCAGGCCAGGCCGTCACGAGACGTGCACCGCGGGGCGGCGCTTGACATCCTTCTCGGACTCGCGCAGCACCTCACGGGTGACGGGGGCCACCTCTCCCACCCCGGTGATCAGGAACCGGAACATGTTCGAGATCGGGTTGCCCTCGGTCCACTGGAAATAGATGGTCGGCACCACCCCGGTGATGTCGCGCGTCTCGATCAGCACCGCGGCGATCGTGTTGGGGACGTTGCCGCTCTTCACCTGCAGCACCCGGAAGCCGTGCTTGACGACGCCGTGCACCACGAGGTCCTCTTCGAAGTCGGAGGAGTCGGACGGCAGCACCTCGAGGAAGATCGTGCGCGAGCGCTGCGGGATGTGGCTGAACTTCCGCTCGTCCCTGTTCTTCTGCTCGTACTCGGTGATGGTGTCGACGTCCGGCTCGTGCGAGATGATGCGGATCTCGCCCTCCTCCGCATCCTCCAGGATGTAGTCGAGCGCCGTCACGTCGAACGTCACGGAGGTCGCGCGCAACTGGAAGGACCGGCCGATCCGCGACACGATCGACACGATCAGGATGGCGAGGATGAACAGGGTCGCGATCCGCAGGCCGTCGGGCCGCTCGATGATGTTGTCGACCGTGGTGTAGACGAAGATCGCGGTGATGATCCCGAAGGCCGCCATCCGCCGCGGCTGCCGTTTGCGCCGCGCGGACAGGGTCACGGCGAGGGACGCCGAGGTGATGAGGACCAGCACGCCGGTCGCGTAGGCGCCGCCCTGCGCATCCACGCTCGCTTCGAAGATCAGGGTGATGAGGAACGCGATCGCCGTGAACACCAGCACCAGCGGCCGCACCGCGCGTGCCCACTGCGGTGCCATGCCGTAGCGCGGCAGGTACCGCGGCACCAGGTTGAGCAGGCCGGCCATGGCGGACGCGCCGGCGAACCAGAGGATGAGGATGGTGCTGACGTCGTAGACCGTGCCGAAGCCATTGCCGAGGTATTCGTGCGCCAGGTAGGCGAGCGCGCGTCCATTCGCCGGTCCCCCCGGCTCGAAGGCCGCGTGCGGGATGAGCAGCGTCGTGGTGAAGCTCGACGTGATGAGGAACACGCTCATGATGATCGCGGCGGTGGTGAGCAGCCGGCCCGCCCCGCGGATCCGTCCGGCGGGACGCGCGGGATCGTCGTCCGGCCGTCCCTTGATCTGCGGCATCACCGCGACGCCGGTCTCGAATCCGGAGAGCCCGAGCGCGAGACGCGGGAAGACGATCAGGGCGACTCCGATGACGAGCAGTGGATTGCCGTTCCCCCGGAACAGCGCGTCCCACCAGTCGCCGACGAGGGTCGGACGCTGGAACACCTCCACGATGGACGAGCCCACGACGACCACGTTGAGCGCCAGGTACACGGCGACCAGCACCACCGCGATGCCGATCGCCTCCTTGAACCCCTTGAGGAACACGGCGCCCAGCAGGGCGAGCAGGAACAGGGTGATGAGCACGTTGTTGCCGTGGAACCAGGCCGGGGCGAAGGGGTTCTCGATGGCGTGTGCCGAGGCGTCCGCCGCCGACAGCGTGATGGTGATCATGAAGTCGGTCGCGGCGAAGCCGAGCAGGACGAGAACGAGCAGCTTGCCTGCCCACCAGGGCAGCAGACGCTCGAGCATCGCGATCGACCCCGAGCCCTGGAAGCTCTCGCGCGCGACCCGGCGGTAGACGGGCAGTGCGCCGAGCAGGGTCAGCGCGACCAGCACGATGGTGGCGAACGGCGACACGAGGCCGGCGGCGAGCGCCGCGATGGCGGGCTGGTAGCCGAGGGTCGAGAAGTAGTCGACACCGGTGAGGCACATGACCTGCCACCAGTTGTGCGTGTGCTGGGGGTTCTGTCCGTGCGGTCCCTGCTGAGTGCCCCGCTCGTCCACGAGGCCGGTCAGGAGCCAGCGGCGCACTCGGCCGCCCTTCGCGGCCCGGGGCGCGGGATGGGTCTGGCCGGGCTCCGGGATGGTGCTGCCCGGCATCACCCGGTGCCCCTCCTGGCCTGGAGTGCTCGACATTCGCGTCCCTTCGCCGGCGTCCGGGTCCTCGGCCGCCGGATCCCCGGCCGCTTGATCCCCGGCCGCTCGATCCTCAGCGTCTCGGTCCTGAGCGTAGCGGTCACCAGGCCGAGGCACGGTAGTCCTTC
Organism: Leifsonia sp. CL147; assembly: GCF_900114565.1. GTDB lineage: Bacteria > Actinomycetota > Actinomycetes > Actinomycetales > Microbacteriaceae > Leifsonia. The sequence continues at coordinate 126,475 of NZ_FOTM01000003.1, read as the reverse complement.
AGGAAGACGCCGTGCAGGTCCTCGCCGGCCTCGCCGCGGACGATCGGGTCGTACACGCGCGCTGCGCCGTCGACCAGGTCGAGAGGCGCGTGGAAGCCCTCCTCCGCGAGCCGCACCTTCGTGTGGTGCGGTCGCTCGTCGGTGATCCAGCCGGTGTCGACGCTGGTCATCAGGATGCCGTCGCTCTCGAACAGCTCGCCGGCGCTGGTGCGCGTCAGCATGTTCAGCGCCGCCTTGGACATGTTGGTGTGCGGATGCCCTGCGCCCTTGTAGCGGCGGCCGAACACCCCCTCCATAGCGGACACGTTGACGATGTACGAGCGCCCGGCGGCGGCGAGCGACGGCCGCAGCCGGTCGATCAGGATGAAGGGCGCGGTCTGGTTGCAGAGCTGGACTTCGAGCAGCTCGAGCGCGTCGATGCTGCCGATGGCCTGGGTCCAGCTGTTGACGTGGGCGACATCCGGCACGAGCCCGCCGGCGTCGATCGCCGTCCCGTCGGCGTGCCGTGCGAGGGAGGAGGACCCTGCGGTCATCGCCGCCGTGGCCAGGTCGTCCGCCGTGAGCGCCGAAGGTCCCGTGAGCTCGGCGATCGTTCCCCGCACATCGGCGGCCGAGAGCAGTGGATGGGCGGCGACCGACCGCTCCAGGGCGAGAGGATGCGGGTCCGCCGTGTGGCCGAACGTCTCCAGCTCCGGCAGCGGACCGTCGGGGAGCGGCTGCGTCTCCGCCTCCGCGAGGAGCGAGTAGGAGCCGGGCGAGCGGCGGACCGTCTGCGCGGCGTTGTTGATCAGGATGTCGAGCGCGCCCCGCTCCGCGACCGAGTCGGCGAGGGCGATCACCTGGGCCGGGTCGCGGAGGTCGATGCCGACGACGCGCAGGCGGTCGATCCAGCGGCCGGCGTCGGGCAGCTGCGAGAAGCGGCGGACGGCGTCACGCGGGAATCGCGTCGTGATGGTCAGGTGCGCGCCGTCGCGGAGGAGGCGGAGGGCGATGTGCATGCCGATCTTCGCGCGTCCTCCGGTGAGCAGGGCGCGCTTGCCGGTCAGGTCCGTGCTCGCGGTCCGCTTGGCGTGACTGAACGCGGCGCAGGACGGGCAGAGCTGGTGGTAGAACCAGTCCACCTCGGTGTAGTGCTGCTTGCAGATGTAGCAGGGGCGCGAGGTGAGGAGGGTGCCGGCGGTGTGCGATCCCGTCGTGCCGGAGGTGAGCTCGCGCCCGCGGGTCTCGTCGTCGATGCGGTCGGGTGCGCCGGTCGCGGTCGCGGCGATCACCGCGCGGTCGGCCTCCTGCACCTGCTCGCGCAGCTCCCGTCGTCTCGCCACCTTCGACGCTTTGAACATGTGCGCGGTCGCTCGTCGCACGGCGACGTAGTCGGGGTGCTCCTTGTCGAGCTCGTGGAGCTGCGCGAGGACCCGGAGGGTGGCGGCGAGATCGTCGGGGTCGAGGCCCGGAGTGGCCGGAGATTGGGGAGGCACCGGAGAATTCTACGTGGCACCATGAGCCCATGGATGCGCATGCTCTGTTCGAGACGACCGCGATCGCCTTCGAGTTCGCCGGGGTGGCCGCGATGGCGATCGGCTTCCTGGTCGCGATCGGGCTGGCCCTGTACGCCTGGCGACGTCAGCGGAGCGGGCGCGCGGCATTCCGGACGCTGCGCGAGAGCTTCGGCGGGGTCATCCTGCTCGGGCTCGAGATCCTCGTCGCCGCGGACCTGGTGAGGACCGTTACCTCGGCTCCGTCGCTCACCGATGCCTTCGTGCTCGGCATCATCGTCCTGATCCGCACCATCCTCAGCTTCTCGCTCCAGATCGAGATCGACGGCGTGGCTCCGTGGAGACGGGCGCTGGTCACCGGTCCCGAGGTGCTCACCCGGGCTGCGCGGTCAGCCGCCCGGGCGCCGGAGGGCGAAGCGCACTAACCGGCTCCGCAAGCTCGCCGGTCACTCGCCCGCGTGCTTCGCGGCGCGCTCCGCATCCCGCTGCTTGACGCGCGCGTTCTCGGCACGGACCGCCGCCTGCGTCGCCCGCTCGTCCACCAGCCAGCGCGGCGGATCGGCCAGCAGCGCCTTGATCTCAGCGGTCGTCAGTGCCTCCGTGATGCCGCCCCGGGCGAGCCCGGAGTTGGAGACGCCCAGCTTGCGCGCCACGACGTCGCGGGGATGCGGACCCTCGGTGCGCAGGGTCTGCAGCCACTGGGGCGGATCGGCGGTCAGCGCATCCAGCTCGGTGCGGCTGATCTCGCGGTCGCGGAAGTCGTCCGGCGCCGCCGGCAGGTAGATGCCGAGCTTCTTGGCCGCTGTGGCCGGTTTCATGGTCTGCGCCTTCATGTGCTCCAGGCTACCGTTCGCTACCCTCGACAGGTGTCCTCCCGCTTCGCCATCGCCTTCCCTCTCGGTGTGACCCCGGGCAAGTGGACGCGCGCGTTCGAACAGCGCTTCCCCCGCGTGGAGCTGGTGGTCCGGCCGAGCGAGGACCCGCTGGCCGTCCTGGCGGCCGGCGACGCGGACATGGTGTTCGTGCGGGATGCGCACGCCGACGACGACCGCCATCTCATCCCGCTGTACACCGAGGACGTCGTAGCGGTCGTGCATCACGAGCATCTGCTGACGCTCGAGGAGGAGCTGCACCTCGCCGACCTCGCCGACGAGCCGCGGGTGGCCGGCGCGCCGTCGGAGGCGCTGATGCGCCGTGTGGCCGCGGACGACGGCATCGCGCTGCTCCCCGCCTCCGTGGCCAAAGCGCTGCGGAGGAAGGACGTGGTGGCCCTGCACCTCGAGGACGGCCCGCAGAGCAGCATCGGGCTGACCTGGCCGCGCGAGGGGCAGCATCCCCTGGTCGACGATTTCATCGGGATCGTGCGCGGCCGGACCGCGCACAGCTCCCGCGACCCCGGCGTCGCCGCGCGGGAGGCCGCCGGCGCACGCAAGGCCACCGGCGCGCGCAAGGCCACCGGCGCACGCAAGGCCACTGGCGCACGCAAGGCCGGCGGCAGCCGGAAGCGTCCCCGCAGCTGACGGCCGGAGAGTGCGAGCGCAGCGCTTACGAGACGGAGGCCCCGATCAGGGAGAGCAGCGCCTCCGCATACGCGGTGGCCGCGTCCTCGTCCTCGAAGAAGCGCTCCTCGCTCCCGATCAGCACCGTCACCCGGTAGCCGTCGGCGGTGCGCGCCAGGTCGCGGAACGTTCCGCCCAGCAGTTCGCGCAACTGGTCCTCGCGCGGGATCCACAGGGCGTCCTCGACGGCGAGCGAGTCGAGGGCCCACTCGGTGGTGCCGTTGAAGCCCAGGATCGTGCCGGTGTCGAAGTGATGCGGCTCGATGGTCATGTCGCTGACCGTGAACCGCTCCCCTCCCATGTCCGGCCGGTCGATGGCGAACGTGTCCCCCGACGCCGGCTGCCAGCGCAGGCCCGCCGCGCGCAGCTGCCGCGCGATGTCCTCGGTGATCATGGATGCTCCTCTCGTCGGAAGTCGATGGCCCGTCGTCGTGCCCACGGGCCGGTCGCCGCTCAGTCCGTGACGACCACGACCTTGCCGCGCACGTGTCCCGGCTCGAGCCGCGCGAACGCCTCCACGGTGCGCTCGATCGGGTAGATGGAGTCGATGGGCAGCACCAGCTCGTTCTCGGCGAGCAGTTCGGCCAGCTCGGAGAGCTCGGCGTTGCCCGCCGCTCGCCCGCCGACGTTGCGCGCACCGTGCGCCGCCGGCCCGAAAGTCGTGATCGAGTTCACCCGGTCCATCGGGACGCCGAGCTCGAGCGCCGCCTCGATGGTGTCCGCCCCGTGGTTGTCCAGGACCGCGGTCACCCGGTCGTCGTCCAGCGCATCCCGGATCCGCTCCGCCAGCCCGTGGCCGTACTCGACGGGGATGACGCCGAGCGACTCGAGGAACTCGTGGTTCTCCTCGCTCGCCGTCCCGATGACCGTCGCGCCGGAGCGCACCGCCAGTTGGGCTGCGAGCACCCCGACGCCGCCGGCCGCCGCGCTCACCAGGACCGTGTCGTGCTCGCCGATCCCGAGCGAGCGGAACGAGGCCATGGCCGTACGCCCCACCACGCCCAGCGAACCGGCCGCCTCGAAGGTGAGGGCGTCGGGCTTGGCGACGACCTGGCCGTCCTCGGGCACGACGACGAAGTCCGCGATCGCGGCGAACGGCACGGTGCCCAGCACCGCCTGACCGAGCTCGAACCGGGTCACGCCCTCGCCGAGCTCCTCGACGAATCCCGAGAAGTCCTGTCCGATGCCGCTGGGGAGCGTGACGCCCATACGCGCCGCCGCGGCTTCGTCGCGGTACGCCTTGTAGTCCATCGGATTGAGACCGGCGGCCATCACCCGCACCAGCAGCTGGCCCGGCCCCGGCCACGGCCGCTCCCGCTCCACGACATGCAGGTAGTCACGCGAACCGAACTCATCGAACTGGACGAAACGCGGCACGGACGGCTCCTTCCCTCTCGTACGAGGGAGCCTAGCCCCGGAAGCCCCGCAAATGGCCCGGAACAGCTGAGAGCAGCGCGCGGCGGCTCCGCGTGCCCAGCGTCATCCTCAGCCGAACAGCAGTGCGGCCTCTTCGTACCGTGCGGGCGGGACCGTCTTGAGACCCCCGGTGGCATCCGCGATGGAGACATTGACCACGTCCGTGCCGCGGAGCGACACCATCGAGCCCCAGCGTCCCTCGTAGACGGCGTCGACCGCAGCCATGCCCAGGCGCGTGGCGAGCACACGGTCGTAGGCGCTGGGGACTCCCCCGCGCTGCATGTGGCCGAGGACGGTCGCACGCGACTCGATTCCGGTGCGCTCCTCGATCATCGGCGCGAGCATCTCGCCGATGCCGCCGAGGCGCGGACGGTTGAACGCATCCAGTCCCTTGTGCGAGTGCGCCTCCTCCATCGTGTCCAGGTGGAAACCCTCCGACACGACGATGACGGGGGCGCGGCCGCGGTCCCGCACCGACTCCACCCACTCGCAGATCTGCTCGATGGACTGCGGCTGCTCGGGGATGAGGATGGCGTGAGCGCCGCCCGCCATACCCGAGTGGAGCGCGATCCAGCCGACGTGACGGCCCATCACCTCGACGACCATGCAGCGCTGGTGCGACTCGGCGGTGGTGCGGAGCCGGTCGATCGCCTCGGTCGCGATCTCGACCGCGGTGTCGAAGCCGAAGGAGTAGTCGGTCGCGGCCAGGTCGTTGTCGATCGTCTTCGGAACGCCGACGATGCGGACGCCGGCGTCGGTCAGGCGCCGGGCGGCGGTCAGCGTGCCCTCGCCGCCGATGGCGATGATGGAGTCGATGCCGTGCGCATCCATCGTCCGCTGGATGTTCTCGGGGCCTCCGGCATCGCCCTCGAAGGGGTTGGTGCGGCTGGAGCCGAGGATGGTGCCGCCCTGGCGGGAGAGGCCGCGGACGCTGTGCCGGTCGAGCGGCATGATGTCGCCGTCGACCACGCCGCGCCAGCCGTAGCGGAAGCCGGCGAACTCGGAGCGGTACACGCGGTCGCCCTTCAGGACCGCGCCGCGGATGACCGCGTTCAGGCCCGGGCAGTCGCCGCCGCTGGTGAGGATGCCGATCTTCATGCTGCTCCGTTTCTCAAGACGTCCCCTGAATCATGCCCGGACGCGGACGGCTGCACAAAATCGCACTGGACGAAGGGCACCGACCGGTGGTAGGCGGATCAGAGGCCGAGGGCGCGCTGCAGCTTCGACGAACTGGCGGAGGGACGCGCTCCCGCGCCGAGCAGGCGCTCCTCGATCCCGTCCAGCAGAGCGGTGCGGCGCTCCCGGGTGTCCGGTGCTCCGGCGAGCAGTTCGACCTCCCACTCCCGCCACTCCTGCGTGCCGCCGGTGCGGAGATCCTCACTGCGCACGTGGTCGTCGGTGAGCTCTGCCACCTCGAAGCCCGCCGCGTCCTGCAGGAGCACGCTGTCGCGGTGGTTGGTGATGCGGGCGATGGGGACGAGCGGCTCGTCGCCGATGAGGTCGCGGAGGTGCTCGCGGAGGGCGGCAGGCGGCTCCTCGCCGTCGCTCGGCTCCCAGTGCAGCTCGGTGCGGCCCTCCTCCGCCGGGAGCTTGACGTGCCAGCCGGCATCGTGCCCTCCGGTTCGCATCCGCAGGGCGGTCGCGTGGCGGGCCAGCGTGAGGCCGGCGGTGTCGAAGTACGTGGCCACGAGTTCGTGGCGCTCCGGTTCGCCCTGCACCGCGACCGCGCCGACGCCGACGAGCAGTGGATGCCGGGCCTCGGCATCCACATCGTACTTTCGTTCGATCTCGGTCTGGGAGTGATGGTGCACATCCCCTGTCTAGCCCAGATTGCCCGTGTCGCGAAATTTCAAGAGTCGTGCGGCCGGCACCCCTTACGGTGAGCGTATGACGACAGAGACGATCACCGCCCGCTTCGACGTGACCGGCTGGGAGCCGGCTCCGCTCACCGGGATCGAGGGCGACTGGGTCGGCGCGATCGTCATGCGGAAGACGTACACCGACGGTCTCGTGGGCGAGTCCGTCGCGCATTTCGTCTCGTCCGGCACCGAGGAGGACGGCCGCGGCTACCTCGCCGCCGAGCGCATCACCGGGCAGCTGGACGACGGCCGCGCCGGATCGGTGACGGTGCATCACGGCGCGCTGCAGCATCCCGACGACGACTCCGCCTTCGGCTACATCGTCCCGGGGACCGGCACCGGCGACTTCGCGGGATTCCAGGGACGCGCACGGATCGTGCACGACGACCGCGGCCCGTTCTTCGTCTTCGAACTGGTCTGAACCCGGCCTTCACGACCGCGTCGCCCGGCGGTACTCTCAGGGCATGAGCGACCCGAGAGAAGACGACGACCTGGACGACTTCCGCGAGGCGCAGGAGGCCGACTACGAGCCGGAGCCCGTCGTGCGCGACCCCGACGACCTCCCCGCGGTCGACGACGAGGACGACGAACTGCTCCCCGACGACGACCGTCCCGTCCCGCTGGACCCGGACGACGCCGAGATCGCCTGACGCGCGCCGACCCGAGCTGCGCCGACCCGACCTGCGCCGACCTGACCTGCGCCCGCTCGGCCCGGGACGTTACGCGAGGGCGTCGGAGAGCAGGTGGATGAGCGCGTCGAGCTGGACGGAGTCGGTCGAGCCGGCCTCGACGTCGCTGCCGTCCAAGGCGCGGGCCGCGAGGCCCTGCTTGGCGTCGATCAGCTCGGCGATCTTGGAGTCGATGGTCTGCGCCGCGATGATCCGCCACGCCGTGACCGGCTCCTCCTGCCCGATGCGGTGGACGCGGTCGATGGCCTGCGTCTGCTCGGCCGCCGTCCACGAGAGCTCGGCGAGCACCACGTTGGATGCGGCCTGCAGGTTGAGGCCGACGCCCGCCGCGGTCAGCGAGCACACCGCGACCGCGACCTCCGGATCGTTGTTGAACGCGTCGATCTCCTTCTGGCGCGCCAGCGCGGACTGGTCGCCGCGGATCGAGATCGTCTTCAGGTCGCGGGCGGCGAACGCCTCCTCCGCCGCATCCATCACGTCGATGTGCTTGGCGAAGAAGACCACCTTGCCGACCGAACGGGCCAGCTGGGCCGTGTAGTCCGAGGCCAGCCCGGCCTTCGCCTGGCCGATCTTCCGGACCATGGTGAAGACGTTGTCCCCGGACTTCGCCGACTTGGCCTCCTCCAGCTCCGACTGGGCGACCAGGCGGATGAGGTGCCGGCGGTGGGCGTCGTCGTCGCCCTCGAACGAGTCGGGCCGTCCCGCAGCAGCGGCGCGGTGGAAGCGGGCGACGAGGCGCGCGGCCAGGTCCTTCTCAGCCTGGCGGATGGAGCGCCCGAGCTCGTCGTCCAGCTCGACCGGCAGGTCGACGACGCGCCGGCTGGGCAGGTCGGCGGCGACGTCGATCTTGCGGCGGCGCACGATGCCCATGTCGATGACGGCCTCGCGGGCCGCTGCATAGAACCCGAAGTCGGCAGGCGTGAGGCCGGTCTCCTCCAGGTGCTCCATCAGCTGCGCGGTCGGCTTGCTGCCGTCGATCCAGCCGAGGAACTGCCAGATCGCCTTGAAGTCGTCGATGTCGTTGATCAGCGGCGTACCGGTCAGCGCGACCATCAGCGGGTCGGGGGTCGACTGCCGGATGGCGTCGGCCAGCCCGAGGACCAGCCGGGACCGCTGGGAGTGCAGGTTCTTGATGAAGTGGGCCTCATCCACGACCATGCCCTGGAAACCCAGCGTGCTCAGCCAGGACAGGTGCCGGTCGAGCACCTCGTAGTTGACGATGACCACGTCGGCGAAGGCGTCGAGCCCCTCTCCGTCACCGTGGATCACGGTCGCGCGGCGGTGCGGCGTCCAGCGCTCGACCTCGCGCGCCCAGTTCATCTTGACCACGTTGGGAACGACCGCCAGGAGGGGATACGCGCCGGCGACGGAGGCCGCGAGCAGCGACTGCGCGGTCTTGCCGAGGCCCGGCTCGTCCGCGAGCAGGAAGCTGCGGTGGCCGAGGCGCACGCTCTCGATGAAGCGCGACTGGTGGTGCATGAGCTCCAGGCCCTGCGGCGAGTACCGGTCGATCAGCGGGGCGGGCGGAAGGTCCATGCTCGCCGCCTGGCCGCCTGCGCCGTACTCGAACGACTTGAACAGCGGCCCCAGCAGCTCCCACGAGTCGAGCCGCCGGCGCGGAGTCGGCGCAGCGGGCGCCGCCCGCGAGAAGTCGGGAGCGAGGAACGGATTCGACAGCTGCCGGGCTTTCACCGACTGCGGCACGACTTGCTTCTCCGCCAGCTCCGGCGGAATGACGCTCTCCTGCTTGGCGACCGGGCGCTCGATGGTGATGATCAGGTCGTCCGGCGAGAGGGCGGTCCCCGACTCCAGCAGCCAATCGCGGCGCATCTTCTGCGCGGTCGCCGTGGACGCCGACTCGCTTTCCAGCAGCGAGATCAGCGATGTGTCGCGAGCCGCCGTCTTCGCCAGGATGGTGGCGATGCCGTCGAGCCGCTTGAGCTGCTCGGCACGGGCGGCGTCGCTGAGCTCCGGATCCGTCTTCGCGCGGGCGCGCTCCTCGCGCATCAGGAAGGCGATCACCTGGAACTTGGTGCGGTTCGTCGGCCCGAGCTTCTTGCCGTCGGCGGCCTTCGCCTCCACCTCGCGCACCTTGCGGGCGAGGATGGGGATCAGCCCGTCGTTGTTGGCGTGCCGGTTCTTCCGCTGCTGCGGCCTGGTCGGGCTGGTGCGCTGACCGGAACGAGACATGGTCCTCCAGTGGAGGCGTCGCGCTGTCGAAGGGTGCGACGCCGTTTGGGCGTGAGGCCGGCGGGGCGAGGAGCACGGTACCGAGTGGACCGGGCTCGACGCGGGTGACGCCGGGAGTGCGCGGCACAGGATGGCCGCGCAGCATCCATTTTACGGCACGGAACGCGGTTCAGCGACGCGTGTCTGCAGGGATCTTGATCGTGACCGCCGCGGCGACGAACACGATGGCTCCCGCGATCGCCAGGCCCTGCAGCACCAGGTCGCCGAGCGGCAGCGGCCACACCGGATTCCAGACCACGGCGACCGGGATGAGACCGGCGAGCCACCACCACAGCCGCGCCTGGCCGGCGAACACGCAGAGGATGAGCGCAAGGATGCTGACGGCGTACCGGACGTAGAGGTACCAGTCGCTCGACACCAGCGCCAGGCCGGCCAGCAGCACGATGGCCCCGAGGAGCCCCGGTGCGAGGGCGGCGCGGCTGAAGGCGGGCTGCTGCGGCGTGTGTGGTCCAGGCATCGGGAGTCAACTCTACGCGGCGGCGCGGTGGCAGAAATACGCCCGCCCGGTGCGGAGGACTCTCGGTCTCCGGCCGGGCGGGCGGGCTGTGTGATTGCGGGATGCGGGACGCGGCGGGTTACAGCGTGCCACGACGGAACAGGAACGCGCAGGGCGGTGCGTCGGAGCCGACACGTACCGTGACGGCGGCGGTTCGGGCGAGCTCGAGGAACGGGTCGAGCTCGAGGCGGGTCATGGGTACTCGGCGCAGTTCGGCGTCGGACGCGATCCCGTTCACCGCGAACGCGACGTCGGGGACGTCGTAGGGCTCTTCGGCGAGATCGAGGAACACGATCGGCGAGGCATCCTGCTGGTCGAGCGGGAACACGGAGAGGATCGCTTCGGCGGCGGCCTCTGTCGTGACGTCGTCGCCCAAGTGGACGACGGGGGCGGTGATCTGATCTTCCGGGTAGCCGCTGCCGACGAGGGTAAGCGTTTGGCCATCGTGCATCGCGTCGAGCGCGCTCAAGAGCGCACCGGACAGCAGCGGGCTGAGGTTCTTCAGCAAAGTCGGGCCTTTCCTGTTAAACGAATATTTCTCAACCCCTCCCTGGAGGATAGACCCATCGGTATGTCCACCCACACCCCCCATTGAGGGGATAGCCCGGGTGAACTCCTCGTCGGCTTGGACCCCCGGGGCGACGCCATTTACCCCCTCCGGGTATGGGCGGCTCCGGCATTATCCTGAGGGGGTGATCGCAGACATCAAGAAGCGTGCACTGCACCGCACGCGCATCCTCGAGGGCCAGCTCCGGGGCCTGGAGAAGATGATCGAGAACGAGGACTACTGCGTGGACATCATCACGCAGTCCCTCGCCATCCAGAAGTCGCTCGGCTCGCTCAACAAGCTGCTGGTCGAGAACCACCTCCGCACGCACGTGTCGGAGATGTTCGAGGAAGGCGGAAGCGCACGCGACGACGCCATCCTCGAACTGCTCAAGGTCTACGAGCTCTCCAACAACCGCGGCTGACCCGGCGACCATGGCTGAGGAGCTCATCCGCATCGTCCGCGGAGACATCACCGACGAGACCGTGGATGCGATCGTCAACGCCGCCAACAGCTCGCTGCTGGGCGGTGGAGGGGTGGACGGCGCCATCCACCGGCGAGGCGGGCCGGCCATCCTCGCCGCGACCAGGCAGCTGCGTGCCACCACGCTGCCGGACGGGTTGCCCACGGGCCAAGCGGTGGCCACCACGGCGGGCGACCTCGCAGCGAGTTGGGTCATCCACACGGTCGGACCGGTGTGGTCGGCGCACGAGGACCGCACTCCGCTGCTGCAGAACGCGTATCGGTCCTCGCTGCGGGTCGCCCGGGAGCTGGGCGCCCGGACGGTCGCCTTCCCGGCGATCTCCGCCGGGATCTACGGCTGGCCGATGGACGACGCCGCGCGGATCGCGATCAGCACCGTGCGTGCCGTGCTCTCCTCCGGGGTCGGATCGGTCGAGCACGTGCGCTTCGTCCTGTTCTCGGACGCGGCCTTCGACGCCTTCCGCACCGCGGCCGCCGCCTGACGCCCCCACCCCACCCCCACCCCCACCCCCCACCGTCGAGTCCGCAGAGATTGCACGGCCGCGCGGCGTTTCGCGTGCAGTCTTTGCGGACTCGATGGTGGGGCGGGAGATCACGTACGCCAATCACCATGCGGGTTGCCCGACGGCTCGGCTTCTCCGGCTCGTTCGAACATCATCCACACCATGTCTGTCCCTGGTCGCGAATTCGGCCGTTGGGCCGGGACGATCCCTGCACTATCGCAAACCGAAGGTCCTCGATCCGCGCCGGCTCACCCATCGACTACTACGAGACTCTTCAGATAGTTTTCAAAGTATCGATGTCCGACCTGAGTACCGATACTTTCCGGGTGAAACTGCACGGCCTCGATCCGCCGATCCTTGTGGCGCAGTCCCATCACGTAGTTGTCGTCTGAGGAGCGTGCGGTGACAACCAAGCACTCTGGAATGGTCGCCTCGTCTACGACCAGCGAGTGATATCGGGTGACAGTCGCTGGTCGCGGTAAGCCCCGGAAGACGCCGTGGCCGTCGTGGTCCACGAGACTCGTCTTGCCATGCATCAGATGTTCTGCCGGCCGGACTGTTGCGCCGAAGAATTCGGCAATCGCCTGGTGGCCCAGGCAGATCCCGAGCACCGGGATGTGCTGGGAATGGGCCTCCAGGATCTCGATGTGACCGGACGCAGCGGGCGTGCCGGGCCCCGGCCCCAGGACGATGCAGTCAGGCTCGAGTTCAGCGAGTCGGGCGGGATTCTCCGCGTGGCTTCGGAGCATGGTCGTCTCGGCGCCTGCTTCGTCGAGGTACTGCTTGATGATCCACACGAAACTGTCGAATGCGTCGATGACCGCGACCTTCATACCAACTCCTCGTTCGAGACGGCCCAGAAAGCAGCCGCCATTTTCGACAGCGTCTCGTTCCACTCGCCGTCGGCGGACGAGTCCGCGACGACCCCTGCGGACGCGCGGACGGTGTACTTCCCCTCGTGGTGTGTCGTCATCCGAATGCCGAGTCCGAGCACGCACCATCCTCCGAATCCGATGAGACCGTGCGCCCCCGCATAGAGTCCTCGGCGGGAGCTTTCCAAAGTCTCGATCAACTCCATGGCTCGAATCTTGGGCGCACCCGTCATCGTTCCGGCGGGAAACGTTGCGCGAACCAATTCCATGGCTCCGACGCTTTCACGTGCTGCGCCCGCCACATCCGATACCAAGTGCATGACGTGTGAATACTCTTCGACGACCATGAGCTCGTGGACACTGATCGATGCGGGCCTGCAGACTCGGCCGAAGTCGTTGCGGCACAGATCCACCAGCATGAGGTGTTCTGCCCTCTCTTTCTCGTCAGCGAGCAAGGCGTCACGCGCGTCGAGGTCTCTCGCTTCATCGCCGCTTCGCGGAGCAGTGCCGGCGATGGGGCGCATCGTGACGACGCCCCTCTCGAGACGTACGAACAGTTCAGGGCTCGCACCCACCAAGGACGTACCTGCGATCTTCGCGAAGCTCATGTACGGCGAAGGGTTGCGTTCCCGGAGCCGGCGGTACACATCGAACGGAAGCACTGACGTCTCTATCTCAATCTGATGACCGAGCTGTATCTGGTAGATATCGCCGTCGGCGATGTGGTCGAGCGCTACCTCAACCCGACCGGCATACTCCTCAGGCGTGACTTCAAAGCGGACGGAACGTGGGCGAGGTACGTGCGTACCTCGGCGAGGGTTCCTCATGCTCAGATCCCTGTGCAGAGCGGTTTCGTCGATGTCCGGCCAGAGTTCGCACCGGGCGATCATCAACTCAGCCTCAGTCGATGCGGGTTCGGTTCGAATGAGGGCATGGACAAGGGAAAAGAAGGCATCCGGTGGTGCCGAGTCGGCCGCAGGGATCAGGCGGGGTAGCTCCTCAACGTACTGAGCTGTGTCGTAGCCGAAGCAGGCGAAGAACCCGCCACCGAAGTCGCTGCCGATCGACTCGTCATCGACGGCGAAAAGGGTCTCAAGGACGTCGGTGAGCTCCCATAGCGCGCCGGGCTGCCGTAGCGCCAGGCCCGCGTCATCCCGAACCAGCACGCCGGACCGAAGGAGGACCGATTCGGCCTCACGAGTGACGCGCGGGAGACCACTGATCTCAACCCGGTGGCTGTAGACGGCCACGTCGAGAAGGCCTGTTATGGCCACCATCGAGTGGCGAGCATCGCGCAGAGGACCTGACGCCGACTCCAGCACAACCACCGAGTCCGCTCCCAGTCGATTCACCAGTGCGTCGGCAGCGTCCAATATGTCTGGAGCTCGGATCAGGCGACGGTCAATGTTCAGATCGAAACCGCGGCTACGCATTGGTCGTGCTCACCAGAGTGTCGCTGAGAGAGGCGAGCCCTGCTTTCGCACGCAAGACAGTGGACATCTGGGCGAGCGTCCCGCTGACGTCCAGCGGATGCGTTTGCACAACGACAACGTGTGCGCGCGTGTCGTCAGACAGCGTTCGTACAGCCCGCTCGAGATCCTCCGGTGTTGTGACGTGCGCCAGCGACGCCACCGAGTTCCCGAGCCCGAGCGCACGACTGAACGCGACATAATCCCAGGCCGGGACATCGTTATAACGCGCGTGCTCGCCGCGAATAGCGCGCTCCACCGTGTACCCGCCGTTGTCGATGATGACGATCACAGGCGTAAGCCCCATCGTGCACACCAGAGCCAGTTCCGATGCCACCTGCTGAAAGGCTCCGTCGCCGATGACCACCACGACATGCTCGGAGCGGGCGGCAATCGCGGAACCGATACCTGCTGGGAGCGACCATCCGATAGCCGCCCACAGCGTCGCGCTCTCTACCCGTATGCCCTCTGGTATTCGGGAATCAAGCAGCCCGTAGAAGCTGCTCCCCGTGTCAACGAAGAGCCGCGTGCCGGGAGAAAGGCGCGGCAAGAGCGCGGCCCACACCGCTCTGAGAGATATCACGCTCTCGTCGCCCTCGACAGGAGCTCGCCGAGACGGCCCAGGAGCCGCGCTCTCGAATCGCTCGTTCCTCGGCGGCCAGTACTCCAACAGAAGCCGACACGCGGATTCGAAAGGAAGATCGACGCGTTGGTCGCGCCAGACGATCGCATCCCGGCCGACCGCCAAGGTCGACTCTTCTTCGAACCGATGACTCAGTCCGCCCGTCGTCGTGTCCGAGAGGACGCAGCCGATCAAGACTCGCCCGTGGGAGCCCTCGACCTCATCTCGCACTGGTGGGCTCGAGAGCTTCCCGTTATAGACGCCCACGTAGGTAGGTTCCGACCGAGGAGCTGATCCGAGCGCGTTCGGCAGTTCTGCTATGCGCGCCCCCCGGCGCGCCAGCGCGGTGCCGACATCACCGCACTCGCGCCGCCAGATGAGATGCCCGAGAACGGCAACAGCATCTGGGACCTCTGTGAAGAAGCGCGAGAGGAGGTCGCTGGCATTCTTGATAGCCGTTGGTGCGACGCGAGGGAGTGATAGTGGCGCCGGTGTAGCGGCGGCAATCTCTGCAACGTCCTGAGGAAGCAACAGATAAACGGGTCGCTTCGTCGAACGCAGGGCAACAAAAGCCCTGTCGATTGTCGCCGTTGGCGCATCCAAGCCCACCGAGAAGTTTGTCTCGGTGAGATTGGCCGCAGCACGCCGGAATCGGTCGAAGTCGCCGTCGTGAAAGGTGTGATGCAACGGGCTGCGAGCGTTTACCGCGCGCGTCGCGGGACCGACGACGATGTGCAGCACCGCTACATCCTCAGCTGTTGCACCGGCGACGCCCGTCGCGGCGGACAGCTCACCGACTCCGAAGGCCGTCAGAAGCGCGCCATAGCCCCGATTTCGCGCATATCCGTCTGCGGCGTACGCAGCACCCAGTTCTCCGCTCGTACCGACCCAGTCAACGGTCGAGGTGGACTCGAGCCTGTCCATGATTGCAAGCGAGAAGTCGCCGGGGACTCCGAAGATGTGGTCAACGCCGAGTTCGACCAGTCGCGCGAACACATGATCGAGGACGGTCATCTCGGGAGCAAGCGGAGCTCGTCCTTCAGCAGTAGCCATACCCTGTGGACGAACGAGCGCCCCACATCATGACGCGAATTCTGACAATTGATGCAATGTTTACGCGACTCGCTACGCCACCGACCGAAACTCCTGAAAGCCAGCAGTCGTCGTCGGTCTGCGGGTCAGGCGGCGCCGCCGAGGTCGGGGAGGGTGATGGCGCGGCTGTTCGGGGGGAGATCACGGAGGCGCTCGAGTGCGGGGGCGAGCTCGGCCGCCCAGACGCGGTAGCCCTCGGGGTTCAGGTGGAGGCGGTCCTCCGTGTAGGCGGGGTTGAGCTCGCCGTCCTCCAGCGCCATCGCGGGCCAGAGGTCGAGCCAGCCGGCGTGCACGGTCGGCGCGAATTGCCACAAGTGGCGGTTGATGTCGCGGATCTGGTCGGCGAACTCGTGCCCGCGCGGCATCACGGACTGCACGAGGATGCGCGTCTCCGGCAGGTCCTTCCGCAGGGTCACGAGCATGGTCTCGATGTTGCGGACGACGTGCTCCACCGATCGGCGCCAGGCGAGGTCGTTGGTGCCGATCAGCAGGGCGATGGTCGCCGGGCGGGCGTCGATCACATCGTCGAGGCGGGCGAGCACGTCGTCGGTGGTGTCCCCCGCCGCCCCGAAGTTGCGGACGACCTCTCCGGGGAGGAGCGCACCCCAGTCGCCGCCCTGGGTCAGGCTGTCCCCGACGAGGGCCAGCTCGCCGCGCTGCGGACTCCACCCCTGCTCCGGTCTCCAGTCCTCCGGCATCCCGCGCTCCCCTCGTCGTACCCCATCCTCCCCCACTACTGCGGACAGAGGAAGGAACGGGCGCGGAAACGGGACGCCCCCACAGCCGTCCTACAGCAACGACTTGGTGTGCCAGACGGTCTTCGTCTCGGTGAAGAACGCGATCCGGTCGAGCGACGGAGCGGCTGCATCGGCACCGTTCTCGGGCGGGAGCACGCGCTTCAGCGTGTCGGCTGCCGCGATCTGCAGGTCCACCCAGTCGAGGTCGCCCGCGCCGACCAGGTCCAGCGCGTTGACGTCGGCGTGCGAGGCCAGCCAGGGCGCGATCTCGGCCGGCGAGCCGGTGAGGATGTTGACGACGCCGCCCGGCACATCGCTCGTCGCGAGCACCTCGCTCAGGCTGATGGCCGAGAGCGGGAAGCGCTCGCTGGCGATGACCACGACGGTGTTCCCGGCCACGAGCGCCGGTGCGATCGCACTGACGAACCCGAGCAGGCCGGAGTCCTGCGGCGCGATGATCGCGACGACACCGGTCGGCTCCGGCACCGAGATGTTGAAGTACGGGCCGGCGACCGGGTTGGCGTTGCCCGCGACCTGGGCGAACTTGTCCGCCCATCCCGCGTACCAGACCCACCGGTCGATCGCCTCGTCGACCTGCGCAGCGGCGGCGGACGCCGAGGCGCCCTCGGCCTTCTGGATCTCGTCGACGAACTGCGCCCGGCGGCCTTCCATCAGCTCGGCGATGCGGTAGAGCACCTGGCCCCGGTTGTAGGCCGTCGCGCCCGACCAGCCGGAGACGGCGCCGCGGGCGGCGACCACCGCATCCCGGGCGTCCTTGCGGGAGGCTTTGGCCGCGTTGGCCAGGAACGCGCCCTTCGCGGTCACCACCTCGTACGTGCGGCCGGACTCGCTGCGCGGGAACGCGCCGCCGATGTAGAGCTTGTAGGTCTTCGGTACGGCCAGGCGGGTCATCGTGCGGCTCCCTTGCGAGCGAGACGGGCGGGGATGGATGCGGCGGCCGGCAACGACCGCCCGGGCACCAGGTAGGCGCCCAGGCCGTGCCGGCCGCCTTCGCGCCCGTAGCCGGACTCCTTGTAGCCGCCGAACGGGCTGGCCGGGTCGAAGCGGTTGAAGGTGTTCGCCCAGACGACACCGGCGCGCAGCTTGTCGGCGACGGCCAGGATGCGGCTGCCCTTCTCCGACCAGATGCCGGCCGAGAGTCCGTACGGCGTGTTGTTGGCCTTGGCGATCGCCTCCGCCGGCGTCCGGAACGTCAGGACCGACAGCACCGGACCGAAGATCTCCTCGCGGGCGATCCGGTGGCTGGTGGAGACGTTGTCGAAGATCGTCGGCGCGAACCAGAAGCCGTTCTCCGGGATGGCGCACTCCGCCGTCCAGCGCTCCGCGCCCTCCGCCTCGCCGATGTCCGAGAGCTCCCGGATGCGCTGGAGCTGTTCGGCCGAGTTGATCGCACCGATATCGGTGTTCTTGTCGAGCGGATCGCCGAGGCGCAGCGTGGAGAGACGCCGCTTCAGCCGGTCGACGACCTCGTCGTGGATCGACTCCTGGACGAGGAGCCGGCTGCCGGCGCAGCAGACATGACCCTGGTTGAAGAAGATGCCGTTCACGATCCCCTCGACCGCCTGGTCGATGGGCGCGTCGTCGAACACGATGTTCGCGGCCTTGCCGCCGAGTTCCAGGGTCAGCTTCTTGGAGCTCCCGGCGACCGAGCGTGCGATCTCCCGTCCGACAGCGGTCGAGCCGGTGAAGGCGACCTTGTTCACGTCGGGGTGCGCGACGAGCTCGCGGCCGGTCTCGCCCGCACCCGTCACGATGTTGACCACACCGGCCGGCAGGCCGGCCTGCTGCACGATCTCCGCGAAGAGCAGCGCGGTGAGCGGGGTCGTCTCGGCGGGCTTCAGCACGACCGTGTTCCCGGCCGCGAGTGCCGGGGCGATCTTCCAGGCCAGCATCAGCAGCGGGAAGTTCCACGGGATGACCTGCGCGGCGACTCCGAGGGCGCGGGGGGCGGGACCGAGGCCGGCGTGCTCGAGTTTGTCCGCCCATCCCGCGTAGTAGAAGAACCAGGCTGCGACGAGCGGGACGTCCACATCCCGGCTCTCCTTGATCGGCTTGCCGTTGTCGAGGCTCTCGGCGACGGCCAGTTCGCGGGAGCGCTCCTGGAGGAGACGGGCGATGCGGAACAGGTACTTCCCGCGGTCGCTGCCGCTCATCCGCGACCACACGCGGTCGTAGGCGCGGCGCGCGGCGGCGACCGCTGCATCCACATCGGAGGCGTCGGCGGTCGCGATGGTCGCGATCCGCTCCTCCGTGGCCGGCGAGATCGTCTGGAACGGCGTGCCGCGGCCGGGGACGAACTCGCCGTCGATGAACAGCCCGTACTCGTCCCGCAGGTTCAGGATCGACCGCGACTCGGGAGCCGGGGCGTATTCGAGGAAACTCATGTCAGGTCCGCTTTCAGTCGATCGTCACGTAGTCGGCGCCGGAGTAGTGCCCGGTCGCCAGCTTCTGCCGCTGCAGCAGCACGTCGTTGAGGAGGCTGGAGGCGCCGAACCGGAACAGGTTCGGCTGCAGCCAGCGCTCCCCGACCGTCTCGGCGACGGTCACGAGGTACCGGATGGCGTCCTTCGACGAGCGGATGCCGCCCGCCGGCTTGACGCCGATCTCCTCGCCGGTGAGCCGGTGCCAGTCGCGCACCACCTCCAGCATCAGCAGGGTGACCGGGAGGGTGGCCGCAGGCGACACTTTGCCGGTCGAGGTCTTGATGAAGTCGCCGCCGGCCAGGATGCTGAGCCAGGACGCGCGACGGACGTTGTCGTAGGTGTTCAGCTCGCCGGTCTCCAGGATCACCTTGAGGTGCGCGTACGTGCCGTCGTCGCGGCGGCACGCCTCCTTCACCGCCACGATCTCGTCGAAGACCAGCCCGTAGCGGCCGGAGAGGAAGGCGCCGCGGTCGATGACCATGTCGATCTCGTCGGCGCCGGCGGCGACCGCGTCCGCAGTGTCGGCCAGCTTGACCTTGAGGGAGGCGCGTCCGCTCGGGAACGCCGTCGCGACGGCGGCGACGTTGATGCCGCCGCCGGGTCCGCTCCCGTCGCCTCCTGTGCGCCGGATCGCACCCGCGTGGGCTGCGCCCATCGCCTCCACCGCGTACGGCACCATGTCGCCGTACACGCACACGGCCGCGGGCCGCGGCGTCGTCAGGTCCGACGGGTCGGGGGTGAGCGCCTTCGCCACGAGGGAGCGCACCTTGCCCGGGGTGTCCGCGCCCTCGAGGGTCGTCAGGTCGATGAGCTCGATGATCGTGTCGAGCGCGCGCTTCTTGCTGCTCGTCTTGATCGAGCGGGTGCCGAGGCCGGCGGCGCGCTGCTCGAGCCCCACCGCATCCACCCCCGGGATGCCGCCCAGGTAGCGGCGCAACGACCCCTCGGTCAGGTCGCCGCCGAGCACGTCGACGGCGCGGGCCGCCGGCGCGAGCGTGCGCACGGGCGGCGTTGTCTCGATGGTCACGTGGTCCTCCAGGTGCTGCTGAATCCGGCCATCAGGCCGGGGTGCTCGGGACCGTGCGCCCGAGCAGGTCGTTGGCGGTCGATTCATCGGTGATCAGGATGCTGCAGAGCCCGCTCGCGACGACGGCGTGCGCGACACTGTGCTTGGGCTCCCCGGCGATGACCGCGATGGACGTGCGCGCCGCGCGCAGCTCGTCCAGGCTGAGACCGAGGGTGCGGGAGTTCAGCTCCGGATCGGCCACCTGGCCGTCCTCGGTGATGAAGCGGCCGACCACGTCGCCCACCGCTCCCTTCTCGGCCAGCGCCGCGACATCCTCGACGGAGAGGTACCCGGAGTCGACGTGGACCGAGCTGGTGTCGACGACGCCCGCGCTGAACAGGTACGCGTTGGCGGCGCGGGCGAGCTCGAGGACGCTCTGCACCGAGCGGTCGGCCTCGATCGCCCTGCGGGTGGCGGCATGCTCGAAGATCGCCGGGCTCGGCAGCAGGGTCGCGGTGCCCTGGGCCTTGCGCGCGATGACCACCGCCGTGTCGGCCGCGGCGGTGGCCTGCCGGGTGGAGGAGACGCTCCCGTTGATCTGGACCGGGTTCACGCCGACAGCCCAACCGGGCCGCAGCCGCGCCGCGACGGCGTGCAGCGTGCGGCCCCAGCTCACACCGAGGGTCCGCGGGACAGGGCGCAGGGTGGTCAGGTAGTCGGCGGCGGCTTGCGCGACCCTCCCCTGCACCTCGGAGTCGGACTCGGCGGCCGGCACGACCACCGCATCCATGAGGCCGTAGAAGGCGCAGAGCTCGCGCTCCAGCGAGAACCGCCGTGCGCTCGGGTGCACGATCTCGATGCGGACGAAACCGTTCTCGCGGGCGGCGACGAGCAGGCGGCCGACCTTCCAGCGCGAGACGTTGAGGGCGACGCCGATCTCATCCTGCGTCTTGCCGGCTTCGTAGTAGAGCTCCGCGGCTTTGACGGCGAGGATCTCATCCGTATCGTTCAGTGCCACTTCCCCAGCTTAGGAACGGGATGCGCGCCGGAGCAACATGTGCGTGGTCACTGCTCAAATGAGCACCCACCGATTCGTTTATCGTTGGGTCGTGCCTTCAGACCCCACGCCTGCCGCCACGACCGGCGCTACTCCCTACGCCCTCGCCGTCGACTTCGGCGGCACCAAGGTGGAGGCGGCACTGGTGGATGCCGACGGGCGCCTCGTCGCCGGATCGCGCCAGCGCCGGCCCACCGGACGGACGGCCACCGTGCCGGAGCTGGAGGAGTCGGTGGGCGGCGTCGTGCGCGCGAGCGCGGCATCCCTCCCGGCGGATGGCCGCATCGTCGGCGTCGGCATCGGCAGCGCCGGCCCCGTCGACCGCCGGCTGGGCCTCGTGTCCCCGCTGAACGTCCCGCACTGGCGCGACTACCCGATGCGCGACTTCGTGTCCCGCGTCGCCGCGGAGCTGGGGCTCGACGTGCCGGTGACGCTCGAAATGGATGGCGTGGCCATCACCATGGCGGAGCACTGGGTGGGCGCGGCGCAGGGCGTCGACAACGTGATGGGCATGGTCATCTCCACCGGGATCGGCGGCGGGCTCATCGTCGGCGGTCGCGTGATCACGGGACCGACCGGCAACGCGGGCCACATCGGCCACGTGGAGGTCGGCGAGCTCCGCGGCGAGGACACCTTCGGCAATCCGTACGCGCTGGAGGCCATGGCGTCGGGCCCGCACACCGTCGCGTGGGCGCGTCAGCACGGCTTCGCCGGCGGGACGGGAGAGGAGCTGGCTGCCGCCTACGCGGCGGGCGACCCCGTCGCCCGTGCGGCCATCGCGCGCACGGGCGAGGCGGTCGGCCGGGCGATCGCCTCGGCCACCGCGCTCCTCGATCTGGAGCTGGTGGCGATCGGCGGCGGGTTCTCGCACTCGACTCCGGACCTCTTCGACCACATGCGCTCGGTCGTGGAGCAGCACTACTTCCCGTTCGTGCGCAAAGTCCGCATCGTGCCGTCCGCCCTCTCCTCCGAGGGCCCCCTCATCGGCGCGGCCGCCCTCATCCATCGCGCCCACCTCCTCCCCTAGCCCCGCCTCCGCCTGCGCCTGCGCCTCCGCCTGCGCCTGCGCCCCACCGTCGAGTCCGCAGAGATTGCACAGAATCGGCTCGAAAACGTGCAGTCTCTGCGGACTCGACGGTGGGGCGCGGGGCGCGTGGGGCGCGGGGCGGGGGTTAGTCCTCGAGGTAGCGGGGGCGGGCGGCGAGAGCGCCCGCCAGGGCCGCGGCGAGGACGGTGCCGGTGAGGACGACGAGGGCGAGCGTCCACGAGCTTGTGAGCTGGTGGAGGACGCCGACGGCGAGCGGTCCGAGCGCGCCGAGGGTGTAGCCGAGACCCTGCGTGAAGCCGCTGAGGGCGACCGCGCCCGCGTGGGTCCTCGTCCGCATGTTGATGAGCACGAGGCACAGCGGGAACAGGAGCGGGCCGAGACCGGCGAACGCCACCCACAGCCACGTCGCCACGCCCGGGACGAGGATGAGGCCGAGGTAGCCGAGGATGAAGAACGCGATGCCGGCGTAGATCAGCAGGGCGACGTTCTTCATCCGGGAGGCGAGCAGAGGGATGAGCAGCCCGGCCGGTATGCCCATCCCGGCATATACCGACAGCAGCGCCCCGGCATCGAGCGGCGGCACCCCGGCGACATCGTGCAGGATCTGCGGCAGCCAGGCGAACATCGCGTAGGCGTTGAGGCTGGAGACGGCGAAGAGCACCATCATCGCCCACGCCAGCGACGACCGCCAGACACGCTTGGCCATCGCCGGCTCGGCGGCCTCGACCTCCGCATCCCGGTCGGGGTGCGTGGGCCGCCGCGTGATCAGGATGCGCAGCCACGGCAGGATCGCCAGCAGGACGACCACGCCCCACATCCCGACGGAGACATGCCAGCCCGCGGCGTCCGCGACCGGCACGGCGATCAGCGGCGGCAGGAGCGTGGAGACCGACATGACCGTCGCATACAGCGAGGTCACAAGCCCGATCCGGTCGGGGAAGTACCGCTTCACCAGCGGCGGCAGCAGCACGTTGCCGACGCCCATCCCGGCGAAGGTCACCGCCGATCCGATCGCGAGGACGACGAACGACGAGGCGGACGCGCGGATCAGGTGCCCGCCCAGCATGACCCCCAGCGCGATGAGCACGACGCTCTCGAGGCTGAGCCGGCGGGTGAAGGACGGCGCGATCAGACCGAACAGCGCGAAGCAGACCGGGGGCAGCATCCCGAGCAGACCCACGTCGATGCTGGAGACGGGGAACTCGCCCCGGATCTCGGCGAAGATCGGCGAGAGCGCGGCGACCGCTGTGCGGAGGTTCGCCGCGACGAGCAGGATGCCGAGCAGCGCGATCGCGCGCCCGTGCCAGAGCGGCCGCACACCGGCGGCCGCGGCGGGGGCGGAGGTCGCACCCGCCATCAGCCGAGCTCCCGGGAGTCCGACGGGACGGACGGGACCGACGGGACCGACGGGACGGACGGGACCGACGGGACGGACGGGACGGCGCCGAGGATGCGCCGAGCCTCCCGTACGTCCTCCGCGATCTGCGCGATCAGCGGCTCGACCCCGGTGTACGCGACCATCCCCCGGATGCGCTCGACGAACGACACCTCGACCGTGTGATCGTAGAGGTCGAGCTCGCGGTCGAGCACGTACGCCTCCACCTGCTTCTGCGGGACGCCCTCGAACGTCGGGTTGTTGCCGACGGAGATCGCCGCGGGGTACCGCTCCCCCGCGTCGGTCAGCCACCCCGCGTACACGCCGTCCGAGGGGATGAGGCCCTCCGACTCCGGTGAGAGGTTGGCGGTCGGGAAGCCCAGCTCGCGACCGCGCGCGGCGCCGTGCACGACGATGCCGCGGACCGTCGGAGCCGAACCGAGAAGCTCGCCGGCGTGCCGGACGTCGCCGCCGGCGAGGAGCTCGCGGATCCAGGTGGAGGAGACGCGCCGCCCCCGTTCCGGCCGCACGTCGTCGATCAGGACCACCTCGAACCCGGAGGTCTCGCCGAGCCGGCGCAGCAGTGCGACGTCGCCCGCACCGCCGGCCCCGAAGCGGAAGTCGCTGCCCACCAGAACAGCGGCCGCGTGGAGCCGCTCCACCAGGATGCGGTGCACGAACTCCTCGGGCGAGAGGCTCGCGAGGCCACGGTCGAAGGCCACCAGGAGCGTCGCATCGATGCCCGTGGAGGCCAGAAGGCCGAGCTTCTGCGCGTTGCTGACCAGCGATGGCGGGCATTTGTCGGGCGCGAGGATCTCGAGCGGATTGCGGTCGAACGTGATGACGGTCGACACCAGCCCGCGCTCGGCGGCCACCGAGCGCAACCGGGCGATCACCGCGCGGTGACCGGTGTGGACGCCGTCGAACTTGCCGATCGTGACCGCGCTCGGTCCCCACCCGTCCGGGATCTGGGAGACGGCGTGGAAGACCCTCACGATGCGACCCCGGAGGCCGGGGCGACGGAGGAGGAATCGTCGAGCGGCGGGTGGCCGCGCAACCACAGCATCCCGAGCACCGGGAGCACGAGCGGGATGAGGAGGTAGCCCATCCCGTACACCGACCACACCGTGGCGTCGCGGCCGAACGGATCGATGTCGTGGAGCCCCAGCACGGCCGGGGCGGCCACGCTGAGGGTCCCGACGATGAGCACGCCGGCCAGTTCGAAGCTGATCGTCGCCCACGCCACGCGGTACCAGACGCGCCCGGGCGCGATGAGCGCGACGGTCGCCAGGATGTACACGGCGGCGGACAGCGCCGAGAGCGTGAACGCGACCGGCGCCTCGTGGAAGCGGTCGATGATCTGGAACACGCTGCGACCGGTCGCCGCCAGCGCGAGCACGCCGTAGACGAAGACGAGCACCCGGCCGACACCTGTCAGGCGGCGGCCCGGCGTCCGCCGTCCGGGAGACGACTGCGAGGGCTTCGTGCGGGGTGACCGGGTGTGGTGGGACATCGCCTACGATTCTATTTCCCGCGCGCCGCGTTCCGGTGCGGAGGGGTCAGGCGCCCTGCACGAACCAGATCTGGCCCATCCGGTACACCATCACGGCGATGGCGAGGCAGACTCCGCCGAGGATGACGGTACTCCAGCGGTTGCGCTCGATCAGCGCCCAGAACCCGCCGGCGAGCGGAAGGATGAGCGCGGAGATCAGGTAGATGTAGAACTCCGCGAGGCTGCCCGTCGGAGGGTTGCCCACGAGTGGAGCGATGATCGCGACGACCAGCTGGGCGATCAGCAGCAGCTCGACGACGGCGACCGCGCCCATCGAGACATCCCCCGGGAGCCGCCCCACGAGCCCGAGCACGAGGCACAGGATGCCCGCGGCGCACGCCACGAGGACCTGCGTCGTGGTGAACCAGTCGATCATCCTCGTCCGCCGGCCTGGCCGACCGCCTCATCCGTCGGGAAGTTCACGAGTGTCCTGGCTTCCTTTCCGCGGAACTCGATCAGTCCCACAAGCGCTCCGGTCGGCGCGATAGCGGCCACCGGTTCCCCGCCCGGTCCCTCCCGGTCGGCGAGGTGGATGCGGCGCCCGTGCGTCAGGTCGATCGCCTGCTGCTCGGTGAGCTCGAGCGTCTCGAACAGCCGGCCGGCGGCGTCCACCGCGGGGATCAGCGCCGCTTCCGCATCGAGCGTAGCGAGGTCGTGCGCGTCCCGCACGTCGTAGGCGCCCACGCGCGTGCGTCGGAGCGCGGTGAGGTGGCCGCCGACGCCGGCGCCCACGCCCAGCCCCGCTCCCAGGTCGCGGGCGAGGGAGCGGATGTACGTCCCGGACGAGCAGACGACCCGCACCTCCAGATCGATCGCCCCCGGCTCACGGCGGGTCCCGAGCAGCTCGAACTCGGAGATGGTGACGGCGCGCGCCTTCAATTCGACCTGCTCGCCGGCGCGCACCCGGGCATACGCTCGCTTGCCGTCCACCTTGATCGCGCTGACCGAGCTCGGAACCTGCTCGATCTCGCCGGTCAGTTCTGCGATGCCGGCCACGATCGCCTCGGCGGTCACCGCATCCAGAGCCTCCTGCGATGCGGGAGCCAGAAGCTCGCCTTCGGCGTCGTCCGTCGTCGAGGCAGCGCCGAGCCGGATGGTCGCCAGATACTCCTTGTCGGCGCCGACGATGTACGTCAGCAGCCGGGTCGAGGAGTTGATGCCGAGGATGAGAAGCCCTGTCGCCATCGGATCGAGAGTCCCGGCATGGCCGACCTTGCGCGTCCCCGCCGCTTTACGCACGCGCGCGACGACGTCGTGGCTGGTGATGCCGGCGGGCTTGTCGATGAGGATGAGTCCGCTGCCGGTCATGCGCGCTGTGCCCCCGCCGCCCGGCCGTGATCCGCCTCGGCGGCCAGGTGCAGCACGAGGTCCAGCTTCGTGCGGAACGTGCATTCCAGCAGTTCCCTGGCGGCTTCGTCCTCGTCGTAGCTGTCCGGCAGCCGCAGACCGAGCAGGGTGTTCAGCAGCATCCCCTCGGCGAGGAAGGCCCGCGTCTGCTCGGGAGTGAAGCCCGCCTCTGCGCGCAGGAGCCGGTAGATCGTCAGGAAGCCGGCCCGCGCCTGGGCGCCGATGGTCGGATCGTGACCCATGCTGAACGCCTGCATCAGCACCAGCAGAAGCCCCCGGTCCTCGACCAGGCTGACGTACGCGAGGCCGAGGCGGCGACCGATCTCGCCGTGGCCTCCGGCCGAGGTGGGCGCGGCGAGGTCGCCGGGAGGAGCGGCGGGAGCCCCGGCGGCCGTGGCGTGGCCGGCGAGCGGCTCGGCGGGAGACCCGGCGGCGGTGGCGTAGCCGGCGAGCGGCTCGGCGGGAGACCCGTCGGCCTTCCACTGCTCCAGCGTCTCGGTGAACGCGACCAGCAGCCGGTCGAGGCACCGCGACAGCACGCCGAGGAACAGGTTCTCTTTGCCGCCGAACATGCGCACCACGTAGGGCTGGCTGATACCGGCCGCCTTCGCGATCTGGTCGGTCGTCGCCCCGAAGTAGCCGCGCTCGCCGAAGACCCGGCTGGCGGCGTCGAGAATCTGCTCCCGGCGTTCGGTGGAGGGGATCCTCTCGCTGATCTTGTCGCTCACACTTGACAGGTTATCAGTCGATTACTAGTGTCTGCTCTTGTAATCATTCGATAACCACATTCCTTCGGAGGCGTCCATGTCCGCTCCTCTCGCGTCCCGCCGGCGCATCCCGGTCTGGCTGGCGATCGTCGCCGCATCCCTGCCCATGTTCATGGCGACGCTCGACAACCTCGTCGTCACCAGTGCGCTGCCCGTCATCGCGAAGGACCTCGGCGCCTCCATCGAAGAGCTGCAATGGGTCATCAACGCGTACACGCTGAGCTTCGCGACCCTCATGCTCATGGCGGTCGGGCTGGGTGACCGGCTCGGGCGGCGCTCCGTGTTCCTCGCAGGCATCGCCGTCTTCACCCTGGCGAGTGCGGCGAGCGCACTCGCCACCGAGCCGTGGGAGCTCATCGCGGCCCGCGCGATCCAGGGCGCCGGAGCGGCGGCCCTCCTCCCGCTCTCCCTGACCCTCCTCGCCGGAAGCGTGAGCGAGCGCCTGCGGCCTGCGGCGATCGGGATCTGGGGCGGCATCTCCGGGCTCGGCGTCGCCCTCGGCCCGCTGATCGGCGGTGCAGTGGTCGAGGGATGGAACTGGCAGGCGATCTTCTGGCTCAACGTCCCGCTCGGCGTCGTGGCCATCCCGCTGGTGCTGTTCGCGGTGCCGAACAGCTTCGGCGACCGGGTGCGGGCCGATGTCGTCGGCCTGCTGCTGGCGGCGCCCGGCGTCCTCGGACTGGTCTACGGCATCGTGCGAGGCAACCCCGCGGGATGGGGCAGCGCTGAGGTGCTGATCCCGCTGATCGCCGGCTCGGCGCTGCTCATCGGGTTCGTCTTCTGGGAGTCCCGGACCGCCGCTCCACTGCTCCCCTTGAGGCTGTTCCGCGACCGCAGCTTCACCGTTGCGAACCTGGTCGGCGTGACCTTCAGCTTCGGGATCTTCGGAGCGATCTTCATCCTCATCCAATTCCTGCAGGTCGTTCAGGGGCACACCCCCGTGGAGGCGGGCGTCATGACGATGCCGTGGACCCTCGCGCCGATGGTCGTCGCGCCGCTGACCGGCCTGGCGTCGTCGCGGACCGGAACCCGCCTCCCGGTCGTCGTCGGCCTCGTGCTGCTGGCCGTCGCGATGGCCTGGGTCGCGCTGACCCTCTCGGCGACGCTGCCCTTCGCCCGGATGTGGCCGCCCTTCCTCCTCGCCGGGATCGGCATGGGCCTCGTCTTCGCGCCGAGCTCGACCGCTGTGCTCGCCAACATGCGGCCGGCCGACCACGCGAAGGCGTCCGGGACGAACTCCACACTGCGTGAGGTCGGCGTCGCGCTCGGCATCGCCGTGCTGACCGCCGTCTTCACGGGCGCGGGCGGGACGCTGACGCCGACCGGGTACGTGCACGCGGCCATCCCGGCGGTCGGGGTGGGAGCGGCCGTGCTGGGCGTCGCGGCCGTGATCGCGCTGGCGCTGCCCGGCCGGCGGGCGGCGGCGCGGGCCGCTGCTGCTGGGGCCGGGGCGGGGGCGGGGCGCGCGGCGGAGGTCGCGACCGGGTCCACCCCGGCCACCGCCGCCGCTACGGCCACCACCGCGACGGCCACCGCCACCACCGCGACCACCGCCACCGCCACCGCGGCCACCGCCACCGCGGCCACCGCCGCCGCGGCCGCCGAGTCCATGCCCGTCCTCGCGGACTGACCCCACCATCCCGCTGACGCGATACGCCGTCACGCACGCGGCGGTGTGTCGCCTCAACTCCTTCCGTGAGCCCGACCAGGGCCGCCCCACACCGTGCCGCGGTTAGGCTGGACCGCGTGCGTATCGGCGTCATCGGAGCGGGAGCCATCGGCGGAACGATCGCCGCGCTGCTCGACCGCGTCGGCCACCTGGTCGAGGTGGCGGCCCGGGGCGAGCAGCTGGCGGCCATCCGCGGATCCGGGCTTCGGCTCGACGGTGGATGGGGCATCCACACCGCGCGGATCTCCGCCTCGGAGACCCTGCAGGCCGTCCCCGAACTCGCGTTCGTGTGCACGAAGGCCCAGGATGCGCCTGCCGCGATCGGTGCCAATGCGGCGCTGCTCGACGGTATCCCGGTCGTCATCGTGCAGAACGGCCTCGCCGGCGTGCGCGAGGCCGATGAGCTCCTGCCCGGCTCCGCGTGTGTGGGCGGCCTGGCGCTCTACGCCGCGAGCTTCCTCTCCCCCGGGCACGTCTCTGTGACCACCACCGCCAACACCTACCTCGGCGCCGGCGACGGACCGCCGCCGCCGGCAGCCGTGGAGGCGGCGCGCATCCTCGACGCCGCCATGCCCGCCTTCGCCATCGACAACTTCACCGGTGCGCAGTGGACCAAGCTCATCGTCAACCAGATCAACGCGCTCCCCGCGATCACCGGACGGAGCGCGCAAGAGGTGCTCGGCGACCGCCGGCTGCGGCCGATCATGACCGCGAGCCTGCAGGAGGCCACCCGGGTCGGTTACGCGCGCGGCATCCGCTACGGCAGCATCCAAGGACTGGACGACCGACTCCTCCGCATCGTCGCGCACGCGCCCCGCTGGGCCGCACAGGCGGTCCCCCTCCTGATGAAGCGGCGGATGGGCACGACGCCCAACCCCGGATCGACGCTGCAGAGCATCCGCCGCGGTCAGCTCACAGAGATCGACTACCTCAACGGCGCCGTCGTGGATGAGGCGCGAGCGGCCGGCATCGACGCGCCGATCAACGCGGCGATCACCGCGCTGGTCCACGAGGTGGAGCGCACGCGTACCTTCCTCTCGCCGGACGATGTCGCCGCACGGATGCGCCCCCTCCTCGCCGCCTGATCCCCCACGGGCCTGTCCATCCGCCCGCCGTGCCCCACCTGCCCCACCTGCCCCCCGCCCTGCCCCACCTGCCCCACCTGCCCTGCCTGTCCCACCTGTCCCAAACATTCGTCACGAATGTGCACTTCCAGGCCGTGTAAGCGGCGATTCGTCACGAATGTGCACTTCCAGGCCGTATAAGCGGCGATTCGTCACGAATGTGCACTTCCAGGCCGTGTAAGCGGCGATTCGTCACGAATGTGCACTTCCAGGCGGTGTAAGCGGCGATTCGTCACGAATGTGCACTTCCAGGCGGTGTAAGCGGCGATTCGTCACGAATGTCGGCTTTCGACAGCCACAGTGCGGCGCGGCGGGGCCCCGCGCGGCGCGGATCTGCCCGGAGGAGGCGAGACGGGGCCTCAGACGCGGAACGGCAGCGCCGGCTCGGAGTCGTCCACGAGGATGTCCGCGTTCTCCAGCGGCCGCGCATCCTCCAGATACACGGAGTCCTGCGGGGCGTTCACGAGCAGGATGGAGGCGTTCCAGATCTCCCGCAGTTCCGGCCGGAGGGCGAACTCGCCGTCGATGACGAGCACCGCGTCCCGACCGGCCGTGAGCCAGCGCGCCTGCACCGGCCGATCCCGTTCCTCATCGAAAGCGGCCGTCTGGAAGCCCGTACTGCCGCCCATCCGGTAGGGGTCGAGCAGCACGCGCCGCAGGGTCACGTAGTCGTAGCCCTCGCGGTAGTAGCTCTCCGCTGTCTCGGGGCCTTGGCGCGTCCGGTACGCGCGCGAGTGGTGGAAATCCCCGAGGGAGGCGCGGAACGTGTCGGCGCCGGCCTCCCGGAACACGGCCGCGAGGTCATCCGCGAACGGCGAGCCCGTCAGCCCTCCGTCGACGGCGACGACCACCCTCCCCACCGGGAACACCAGCCGGAGGTCGCCGATCAGTCCGCGCAGGAACTGCACGCGAGGCGTCGGCGGAAGCATCATGCGAGAAGCATAGGCCGCAGCAGCCGTTAGCCTCGATGCATGCACGACTTCGCCGGGACGGTGGTGGCCTGGTACCACGCGAACCGGCGGGACCTGCCGTGGCGCCGCGACGGATTCACCGCCTGGGGCACGCTGGTCAGCGAGTTCATGCTGCAGCAGACTCCCGTGAGCCGCGTCATCCCGCGCCTGGAGGAGTGGCTCAGCCGCTGGCCGACACCCGCGGACCTGGCCGCCGTCCCTCCCGGCGAGGCGGTCCGCGCCTGGCAGTCGCTCGGATACCCGCGGCGTGCGCTCTGGCTGCATGCGGCCGCGGTGGCGATCACCGAACGACACGGCGGAATCGTGCCGGAGGACGTGGATGCGCTGCTCGCGCTCCCCGGCATCGGCGATTACACGGCCCGGGCGGTCGCGGTGTTCGCCTACGGCAACCGGCATCCGGTCGTGGACACGAACATCCGCCGCGTGATCGCCCGGGCCGTCGACGGCCAGGCCGAGCCCGGACCGCCGGGCAAGCGCGACCTCGCGGCCATGGAGGCGCTGCTTCCCGACGACCGGCCGGTCGCCGCAGCGTTCAACGCCGGGATGATGGAGCTCGGTGCGATCGTCTGCGTCGCCCGCTCCCCCCGCTGCGATGAGTGCCCGCTCGCCGGCCGCTGTGCGTGGCGGCGGGCGGGGTTCCCGCCGTACGACGGGCCGCGCAAGGCCATCCAGAAGCGCTACGAAGGCAGCGATCGCCAGGTGCGCGGCCGGATCCTCGCCGAACTGCGGGCGTCGCACCTCCCGGTGACCGCCGCCGAGCTCGAGGGCGTCTGGCCGGATGCGGCCCAGCGCGACCGAGCCCTCGCGGGCCTCCTCGCCGACGGCCTGGCCGTGCCCGCGGACGGCGGCTACACCCTCCCGTGACCTCCGCGCGGCCTGGCCGGCCCCCGCAGCCCCGCGCAGAGCGACCAGGCCCGCGAAGTGCTCGTAGGTGCACGCGACACGCCGTGGCGCGGTGCAACAACGAGCACCTCGGCAGCTGGCGCACCCCCGCGCAGAGCTCCCAGCCCCTGCGTAGAGCGCGCCGCCCCGCGGGGAAAGCGCGCAGCCCCCGCGCAGAGCGACCAAGCCCGCGAAGTGCTCGTACATGCACGCGACACGCCGTGGCGCGGTGCGACAACGAGCACCTCGGCAGCTGGCGCGGCCTCGCGGAGCGCGCCCGCCCGGCGAAGTGCTCGTAGGTGCACGCGACACGCCGTGGCATGGTGCAACAACGAGCACCTCGGCAGATGGCGCAGCCCCCGCGGAGAGCGCCCAGCCCCGCGCAGAGCGACCAAGCCCGCGAAGTGCTCGTTGTTGCACGCGACACGCCGTGGCGCGGTGCAACAACGAGCACCTCGGCAGATGGCGCGGCC